>CAVRBF010000087.1:0-299386 GCA_963719115.1 uncultured Acidobacteriota bacterium
GGTTTAGCTATGGGGCAAAGTCTGGCCTTGGCGCCTGGGGAAGGGGAAGGGTCTGACAACTTTTCTCCCTCCGCTTTGAGCCCCAAATGGGCGACCTACCCAATCCCCTGACCAACGCCGATCACCCTTCACAACTGTCCAGGTGTCAGGCCTCAGGTGCCAGGTGTCAGAAACTTCGGACCTCGGACTTGGGACTGTTTTGCTCGTCACTCATCACTCATCACTTGTCACTGCCTTTCCTGTTCTTTCTCGCTCGTCACTCGTCACTCGTCACTCGCCACTGCCTTTGAATCCTCCACGCCACAGGCTGCCAGGGCGGGCGGACAGGCTCCCCTCCTGATTCAGAGCTTGTCCTGAACACAGTGAAGGAAGGGACGGCGCGATCGCGCCGGGGGTGGTTACAGGACTCCAATCCCCAATCCCTAAACCCTAGCAGGACCCTAATTCCCAGCCCCCAATTGGCAATACTGGGAGTTTACTCCCGGCAGGTGAGTTGCGTTACAATACGGAGAGAGGAAGATTCATGAGTAACCCCAAAGAACACGCGCACGCGCTGCTGGACATGCTGCCCGAAGAAAAGCTCACCGCCGTGGTCGGCTTGCTCGAAGTAATGGTGGAACCGCTGTCGCGTTCGCTGGCTTCCGCTCCGCTGGAAGAGGAAGAGATCACACCTGACACCGCCGCCGCGCTCGAGCGCGCCCGCGCTCCCCTCGCTCGTGGCGAGGGCATTCTCCACGAAGATTTGCAGCGCGAGTTCGGTTCATGAGTCAGATCGTCCAGACGCCCGCGAATCGCCGTCGTCTGGGCGCCCGAGGCCCGCGTCGATCACCGCGCCATTGACCGCGCCGCCGCCCTGGAGATTCTCCACTGCGTGGATCGCTTCCTGGCTAACCGTACCGGCGAGATAAAAACACTCAAGCCTCCGCTCACCGGCTTCCGACTTCGTTGCGGCGATTACCGCGTCTTCTTCGATCTCAAAAACTCCACCACCATCGACATCACCGCCGTCCGCCATCGCAAGGAAGCCTACCGCTGACCAGCGACACGAGCCGGTAGCGCATCAGAGTCTGCGCATTTCAGACTCTGCGGTTCTTTATTTGATAAATATCCAATCGTTGTTAATGCCCGATTGGTTGGTTTGACGCTGCAATCGTGAGAAAGCCGCAGAGCCTCCGGAAAGCGAGACTCGCTACCGGCTCACGGAGAAGTCCTGGAAAACGTCGTCCGCAATCCCTTTCGCCGCCGAGCCAAACAGCAGCTCACGGTGCGCTTGGACTCGGACGTGGTGGCTCGGCTCGAGCGCCCAGCAGCGGGCTATCAATCGAGACTGAATGGGTCGCTTCGCAAAGCGATGCAGGAAGAGATGCGCCGCTAAGGACACCTTTTCCTTCATTGCGGTGAAGCCTAGCATTTAATCGTCAGGCGGCGGTAGCTGTCGAGCGCGCTGCTCCGGGGCGTCAAGGAAGTATCGATTGGTCACCGTGCAAAGCAAGCTATCTGCCTGTCAACGACTAACAATACCCATCCTCCTTAACGCCAAAAGCTGGGCAAGATTGAGGTAAAAGCGGAGGAACCTTGAGATTGGTCGGAGCACACTATCAAAGACGTAGCGATCTATAATTCTGTGAAGACCTGCGCCAAATATCCCGCCCACGAGCACGAGCTGGTTTAGGGTGATACCCGGAGAGAAGTGCGAGGCGAAAAGACAAAAGAGGAGCCCAGCAAGGCCCCCTCCAAAAAGCGCGCCGAAGCCCAGGACCGAAGAAGCTCAATTGTAGTTGCGTCCATCGAACGATCCTGTCAGTGGCGTAGATACCTCTTAACTTGCCGGCTTCGCGCAGAAACAGTTATGGCCTCTAATAATAGATATACTAACAACAGAAGTGTTAGTAATTGGAACAGTAGAACCGGCAATCGGGCGAACTGTCCGAGTGCAAGCACGATACCCGCCAATAGGCAAAAGCGGACAGCGGCGGCCATAATCAGATAGTAACGGTACTTCGAATTAAGCCCTTTGAGGTACGCCTCAACCTGCACCCACACGAGCTCAGATTCCTCTGGATCATTCACCGATGACTTCGGTGTGTCCGATTCCATGAATTATTCTCCTTTCCGGTCGGCGGTGCCTGCCTGCGGCCTAGCTCTTGGTTGTTCACCAACGTCAGCCGGCGGGCTGGCGCAGATCAAAGCTCTGCGTTATGCCGCAACTCACATCTTGCCATCTCAAGTGAATCGCAGAACTGCGTTCTGCGCCAGCCAGCCATGCGCCAGCCGGCCATAAATAAGCCGTGCGCGGACCCCGAAGGCTCCCCCACGTAAAAGGGGGAGCCCGTCATACTGCTGTTGGACCGCTCCATATATATTGTTTTTGGTGGAGCGACGGGGAGTTACTCCGTGACTCCGCTGCTAACGGAGAAAATTGAGATTATAATATTACCATGATATTTACATCAGAGAGGTGACTATTTGACAACCTTGATAGCATGGTTCGGCGTGGATGCAAGGGGACCCACTTCGCTCTATTTTGCAGCCGATAGCAGAATCAGTTGGCCTAATAATATATGGGACAGTGGTCGGAAGCTTTTTGCGTCCTACTCTCAGCCTGACGTGCTTGGGTATGCGGGCCAAGTTGCTCTCCCAACACAGGCGTTAAGTCAGCTGATTGAGCTCATTGACCGCCGTCTCCTATTCGGGCAAGGTACGCCGCCGACCGAACGATTGGCACTGATTACCGAGGTATTGGAGCGATCGACCGAATCCTATCCGCTTCCCGTTGAGAAAGACTTCGAAGTTTTGTACGGAACTCGGCATGGTCATCGGATTCCCTCATCGTTCTCTTTATTTCATCTATCATTCGTCCGAGGACGCGCTGCGAAGCCGAGCAGCATTGAGCTACCGAAGACATCTGCTGTCGCAAGTATTCTGGGCAGCGGAGAAGCCGCATTTCGGCAAAGTTTGAGAACTTGGAAGTCTAGTGAGGTTGGTGGCACAAGTCGCTCCGTCTTTTCCGCCTTCGCTGATTCTCTGAAGTCCGGAAGTGACCCACACAGTGGAGGCTCGCCACAGCTAATTGGATTGTACCGAGTGGGCCCGGCAAGGACATTTGGCCTAGTTTGGGAAGGAAAGCTTTTCTGCTGTGGGATAGAATTAAGAAAACCTACAAGCCAAAGGACAATAACTTGGCACAACGACCTATTCGAAATATGTGACCCCAGCACATTAAGGCGTGAAGAGGAGGCTCAGCCGCAACCGCGTCCGCACAATGTAACGTCATGAGACTGGCGACTTGCATTCCGTTCGGCATGCTGAACTCTTCCAAGGGATGAGGTGATCAGTGTCCCGCCATGGGGTCCATCCCGTTCGTCGGCAATTATACCCATGTGAGGGTGGGATCGATGGAAGACCTAATCGAAAGAGCCTTGAAGGCTAATCGCGAGTCAAAGCGCATCGAATTCAAGAGTGGTTTCAATCCAGACTCGCCGGGTGAATGGTGTGAGATTATCAAAGATATCGTTGCGATCGCGAATTCGGGAGGTGGGATTATCGTCTTCGGCCTCAACAGTCGCGGCAAACCAACTGGGGTGTGCGTGAACGGTATCCTAGATTCGGACCCTGCCGACATTACGAACAAAATCTCAAAATATACCGGCACCGCAGATTTGGAGTTTGATGTTCGTGAGCTGAACAAGGACGCGCACAGACTTTGCGGCATTCTCATTCAAGCTACCTCAACGCCTCTCTTATTCGAAAAGCCGGGCACATATGCCTGCGGAGCAGGCCAGCAGAAGACCGCCTTCGGTATGGGAACGATTTACTTCCGCCACGGTGCAAAGAGCGAGCCCGGCGTTTGCAACGATATCCGATTGGCAATTCAGAGGCAGATCGACCTCGTTCGGAAGTCGTGGATGAAGGGGTTTAGAAAAGTCGCTGAGGCTCCTCCCGGATCGCAGTTCATCGTGAAACCTAATCTGGGATTTAACTCAAACATCAGTAGCACAGTGCGCGCTGTAAACGACCCTAAGGCAACCCCCGTACTCCTGACCCGCGATCCAGCGAAGGCGAAAGGCATTTTCGTTCATGAGGAAGTATCTGAGGGGATTTTCGATGAAGTCAACAATGTAGTTGACGCGAACCGGATCTTGGCAAAAGGCCAGCCAAAGTTCCTGCTTGGAACGCCGGTATACTATAGAATCTACGCGGAGCGGCATCATGTCTCACAAGACGATGAACGAATCGCACATCTTTTTCACAGCGCGGCCATCGAGCTCAACGCACCGCATTTGTTTTGGACACTGGCTTTATCTGAAGCGAGCATCGCTGCAACCGCGGTTCAGTTCTATCTACAACCCCGGAGTCCATATGCTTACCTTGGCATCCGACTGGGGGCCCTACTGGGCTTGGATTTTTGCAACTGGGTTGATGAGAAATGGACTCAAAAATGGTATCGCCATCCACAGCCACCGGGCTTCTACTGGTCGCTCCATAGGATGAAGTCCGAACTCGCCACAGCCAACCCGCTCCTAATTGCCGCTCGGCTGTCAGCAAATTCTAAAATTGAGATACCGGGCGAACCGCTAATTCGATCAACAGAACTTCTGGGGCAACCCAAGAGTTCGGCATCACTCCTATCGAAGACGTGCCTATCCATCTTTGGCGGGAATAAAGACCTGAGACCGGTAGCCCGAAGCTTGGATTTGATTGCGTACGGCTACGAGATACAGAAGCGCGCCATCCAAATTGCTGCAGCTATCATTTCATCTGTCGGCAGCCAGGAGGTTATCGAGCCGGAGTCAGATACGGACGGGGGGGCGAAGAGTCTGCTGCCACTGCATAGCGCGGAGTTGTGTGCTTTCCGCAATAAGTGGTCGGGGGGAATTGTGTCAGGGAAAAGGTGTGAGGAACCACTTCTCTTTCGGAGGAACTTCCATGATGAACCGGCGCAACTTCCTTTCATCGGCTGCGGCTGCGGCAAGTACGGTCCTGGCCAGGCCGCTTTTGGGGAGCAGGAACTTCCAAGTTGTCACACCAAGAGCGGGTCGATCGCGCGCTGCGCGGCCAGGAGGTGGATCGTCCGCCTTTCACCTTCTATCATCATTACAAGCGACCCACGGCGCGGCAGGAAGCCGACGATCATCTGGCCTTCCACCGCGCGTAAACACGGACATCGTAAAAGTGATGAACGATTCAGGACTTCCGCGCCCCATCATCAGCACTCGGAGAAAACCAGTGGAATCTCGATCGCCGAAATGCGCCAACACTACGCGCAGCCCATTCTGGGAGGTGTGGACGAGATCGATTTCCGGAAACTCACCACGGCAGATATCCGCAGGCAGTGGACCGAAGCGCGGGAGCAGGCCGGCGCAAGTACATTGCCGCTCCGGGATGCTCGGTTCCCGACGATTCAACCCCGGCGGAGCTGGCACACTTCCCGCAGGCCATGGGAATTTAGAAGTTGATCACTGGCCGGCGGGCGCATGGCGAGCCCAGCCATGCGACTCGTGACCATCGCCGCGCGCGCCGGTGGGCCCCAACGGGGCGAAATCAGCGGCCCGCTGGGGCTCAAAATATTGGCAGGTCTCTCGGCGACCGGCAAGCACCTGGATGTCGCCTTGCCACCTTTCTGACGCCGAGCGCAAGGATGCAAAAGCGAGTGTTCCTGGATCGGCCCGAGTTGCGGCGGGCCACAGTTTTTTGGGAACAACGGGCCCGGCCATTTTGAGCGCAAAAAATATCGCTCAAATTGCCCGATATGGCATTATTTCACTTGACAATACGCCGATCTTATGCTAGATGAATAGCTGATGGCGGTAGGCGACGGAAGGACGGTCAGGAGTCTCAAGGACAGTGGTGAGTGGTTAGTGGCTAGTGGTTAGGCGGGAGACAGGAGTCAGAAGTCCAAAACCGAGGGCGTTCGAGCAGGGTCGTGCGATGGCAACGGAAAGACGGTCCGAAGTCCGAGGTCCGAAGTCCAAAACCGAAGGTGCGCCAACAGGATGATGCGGTGGCGCGACGAGGATTTTGTACGTTCCAACCCGGAATGTTGATGAAAACAAAGAACACCGTAAGAGGTCCGATGTCGAAAGGCTCCTGCCGGTGGCGTGCCTATTTTGACTCCTGGCTCCTCGCTTCCGACTCCTGCTTTTCAATAAATGAAGGTGCATCCGGAGATGTTGTTGAAAACAAAAGAGAGCGTCTGGAGTTCGGGGTCTGGAGTCCGGAGTCTCAAAACATCTTCCGCCGACAGGTTATTCTGGCTCCTGACTCCATGCTCCTGACTCCTGTTCTTCAAGAAATGTAGGTGCATCCGGAGATGTTGTTGAAAACAAAAGACACCAGTTCGAGGTCCGAGCTCCGAAGTTCGAAATCGAAAGCGTTCGTGGCGGGTACGCCCATTCTGACTCCTGGCTCCTGACTACTGACTCCTGCTCTTTCGGCCAGCGGTCGCTTGACAGTCCGTGCTGTCGTGCAGATAATCCCAACGTCGTGCGGTTGTCCGCGCTTCCTGTGCGTGCGGCGGTAATCACTTCCGGGCGCGCACGCCCAAGGGTGGCAGCAGCGGCCGGCACGACCGCGATTCTTTGAGGACGAGGCTTCAGCCCATGACTGGCATTCAAAAGTTCGCATTTCTACTCTCGCTCGCCATTCTCGTGTCCACCGCGTACGTGGCGGCTGCGGATGAGACGGTGAAACTTGAAAAGCACGCCGATTCCGTCAACGTGCTCATCGGTGGAAAGCAGTTCACCAATTATTACTTTGGCCCCAACTCGCCCAAACCGTACATGTCTCCGCTTCGCACCCCGCAAGGCACCATCATCACGCGGGGGTTTCCCATGCGCACGGACATCCCGGGCGAGCACCACGACCATCCCCACCATCGCGCCCTGTTCTTCGCGCACGGCGACATCAACGGCATCGATTTCTGGGGCGAGGCCACGGCAACCAAAGCTTCGCAGACCGCCAATGGCGTGTATTACCCTACCGCCGGCGAACTACCCACGGGAAAAACCCGGTTCCGCAAGCTCGATGAGGTGAAGAGCCACGGCGCCACGGGCTCTTTGCAGGCGGAGTTCGACCTAGTGGCTCCGGACGGGAAAGTGATCGGAAGCGAAACCCAGGAATACACCTTCCGCGGAGACGCGACGTCGCGCATCGTCAACTGCACTTTCACCCTGACGGCCGACAAGGGCGAACCGTTGAAGATGGTCGATACCAAAGAGGGCACCTTCGCCATCCGCGTGGTCAATGGGCTTTCCAAGCCAGGGCTGAAGATGACGGACTCGGAAGGCCGCGAGGGCGTTGACAACATTTGGGGCAAGCGTGCCAGTTGGGTGAATTACGATGGCACCGTGGACGGCGAATCGCTCGGAGTCGCGATCTTTGACAGCCCATCCAGCTTCCGGCATCCAACGTGGTGGCACGCCCGCGACTACGGCCTGTTCGCGGCAAACCCGTTCGGCTGGCACGACTTTTACAAGGACCCCAAGCGCGATGGCAGCTACACCATCGAGCTAGGAAAGTCGCTTACCTTCCGCTATCGCGTGTACATCCACCACGGCGACGCGGCAGAGGCGCATGTGGCCGAAGCGTATAGCGCCTACGCGGGGGGTAAGTGAGAAATTCAGTGGTTAGTGGCGAGTGGTTAGTGGTTAGTACCGCTGCCACTCACTTTGGTGGGCAGCAATGTCGGGGAGTAGTGGTGCGCTAACCACTGGCCACTGGCCACTAACCACTGCCTTGTAACCACTGACCACTACCACTTCCTTCGAGGTGTACTTATGGAACGCTTCATCAAAGCTAGGAAGAACGGAAAATTGCAACAGATCGTGGCCCCCGGCGCCATGCGCTTTCTGGACTTTGCCACGCTGCAACTCGACAAGGGTGACCGCCACACGATCGATACGGGTGCACGCGAGTACGTGCTCGATATCTTCTCCGGCTCGGTGACGCTGGTGATCAACACCGTGGGCCGCAGCAAGGAGGTCTTCAGCAACATCGGCAAGCGCCCGGACGTGTTCTCAGGAGCGCCGGTGATGAGCTACATCCCGCCCAACTCCCGGCTCGAAATCCGCGGGGATTCGGCCGCCGACATTGGGATCTTCTCCGCGCCCTCTAAATCTGAGGCTCCGGCGGCGCTGCTGGAAGGATCGACGGTGATCCGCAATCAAGTGGGCCGCGACAACTGGCGGCGGACGGTCTACTCCGCACTGGGTGAAAACGTCCCCGCGGAACGCCTGCTCGCCGGCGAGACCCTCAACCCTTCCGGAAACTGGTCCAGCTATCCTCCCCACAAGCATGACCGCTCCAACCCTCCGCAGGAAGCCGTGCTGGAAGAGGTTTACTATTTCCGCTTCAGACCCGAGCAGGGCTTCGGCTTCATTTGGACCTATACCGCGCCGGGCGACAGCGAGGGCTTCTCGAATGCGTATGTCGTTCACGATGGCGACACCGTCCTGCTGCCCAAGGGATATCACCCCGTGGTGGCCGCGCCCGGGTACGAACTGCACTACACGTGGGTGCTGGCGGGCGAGGAACGAAGATACGGCGCCTGGGCGGACGACCCGCACCACAGTTGGGTGCGCAATAGCTGAATAACCCGCCGCTGCGATTAAGGCCTGCGCACCCCATGCGCGGCAAGGAGAATTGTGCATACCCCACTCTCGGATTCAGATCCCTCCGCATCCGCCCCACCTTCATCAAGTTCATTGCGAGTGCCAAATCTGCGTTGGGGCGTCTGCGCCCTGTTGTTCCTTGGCGCCGTGATTCTCTACATCGATCGCGGCACCATCTCCATCCTCTCGCACCACGTGCAAAAGGTCTTCAGCATGTCGGAGAGCGATTACGGATGGATCATCTTCTCCTTCCAGGTCAGCTACGGGGTGATGTTCCTGGTCTTTGGGCGGATCATCGACCGGTTGGGTACGCGAGCGGGCTTTGCGCTGGCCATGACTTGGTGGTCGTTTGCCGCCATGGGGCAGGCGCTGGCGCGTGGAGTGAACTCTTTTGCCGCGGCGTGCAGTCTGCTGGGGATGGGAGAAGCGGGGAGTTTTCCGGGTTCCATCAAAGCCGTGGCGGAATGGTTTCCGAAGCGCGAGCGGGCTTTTGCCACCGGCATTTTCAACTCCGGTACTGCCGTGGGAGCAGTGCTCACCTACCCCCTGGTGGGCTGGTTATTCCTGAAGTGGGGCTGGCGGGTGGCGTTTGTAGGAACGGGTGCGATGGGCCTGGTTCTTGTCGCAGTCTGGCTGGCCTTTTACCGCCTGCCCCGCCAGCACCCTTGGATCACCCCGGAGGAAGTCGCGTATATCGAGTCCGAACCTGGCGATGAGGATGACGCCCCGGGCGCGCCCCTTTCGTGGGGAAAGATCCTGGGCTACCGGCCGGGGTGGAGCTTCACCGTGGCGAAGTTCCTCACCGATCCGGTGTGGTGGTTCTATATCTTCTGGCTGCCCAAGTACCTCATTGAGGCGCGCCACTTTTCGGTGCAGAACCTTCAGCTTTTCGGATACATTCCCTTCGTCGCGGCCGTGCCGGGTTCGGTGGCAGGGGGCTGGCTCTCTGGCTTTTTGCTTCGTCGTGGCCGGTCCGTCAACTTCGCACGCAAGACGGCCTTGTTATCCTGCGCCGCGTGCATGCCTTTGGGCATCCTGGCGGCATTTGCGCGAAGCCCGTGGATGGCGCTGGCTTTCATCTCCATCGGGACTGCTGCCCATCAGGGCTGGTCGGCCAATGTCTTTACCCTTGCATCCGATATTTTTCCCAAGAGGGACGTAGGATCGATTGTAGGAATCGGAGGAGCCGCCGGAGCCTTCGGAGGAGCACTGCTGGCGTGGATCACCGGTCATATCCTGCAACATCACTCGTACCTGCCGCTGTTTGTCATCGCCGGCGTCATGCATCCCTTGACCATGGTGGTCGTGCAACTGTTGGCTCCGAAGATCGAGCCGATGCCCCAAACGGCGTCACCTGCGGTTTAGGTCGCGTGGCGCACCGGCACACGTGAGCGTCGCACTGCTCGCCCGCAGCTTCCAAGCGGATAGAAAATGGTTAGGCTCCCAAAGGAGGAAAAAACCAGCAACCCCACTCCATACTAGGCGACGTTCTGTTGCAGATGGGTAGGTCCGTGTTGTACGTGCGTGCGAACGAACCGCAACAACTCTCCCGGAGGCACCGGTTTTTCCAGGTAATCGATCGCGCCCATCTGCATGGCTTCCAGATAGCACTGCATGTTCATGCACCGCGTCGTCACGATGACGGGCCGGTGACGATCCAACTGCATGGCGCGATCCAGCACCTTGCGCCCCTCGAAGGCAAGTGATCCCTGGCTGACAATGACGAAGTCAATCGGCGAGGTCTCCAGGCAGCGAATGGCCGCTTCGTAATTAGCGCATGTGAAGACTTCGAAACCCTGCCCCTCCATGGTGAGGCGGAGCGTTCGCATGTCGCTCGCTTCCTCATCGACAAGCAGGACGCGCGTGGGCCTTGCCGTGAACTCAACTTCACGCTTAGTGTTACTATGGCTCAACATGGGAGCTCCCCTCCTTTCACTTCCCCAAACTTGACATCCTCTAACACCGTTGGATGGACACCGGTTGTTGGAGGAGTAACATTGCTCATCCCGCACCGATCGGAGGCACCACGGGCTATCCCGGCGGCCCCGCCGCACTCTGGCGCGGTCGGGAATCCGGGTGCCGATGGCGTATCGAACATCCCACCAAGCCTGAGGGGGATGGGGTTCGGCGCGCTACGCTAAACGAGAGTAGTGGATATTTCCAACAGTCGCCTCCAGTCTTTATTGCCGGTTGGCGACGATGACAATTCGCAGCGGGGAAGCTGACGCAGACAGCGACGAGGGCGGAGTAGGTACGACCGGAGCATGGACTGCGGCCCCGGTGATATTGCGTCAAACTCCCTGGGAACCGCGCGGGTGCGGTGGCACAGTGCCTATCTCTCTGACTTCGGATCTGAGTTGCACCGTACCGGTGTGATTCCGAGCTGCCAATTCTACCGAACAGTATAGAATCCTCACACACAGTAATGCCTGTATAACTGTTTGTCAAGGGATTCTGTAATTGATAATCGAAAAACTTGGCGTAACCCATTAGCCCCTCGAAGTCTCATCTTTTTAACGTCTTCCGAGCATATATCTACATGAGATGTATCTACTTATTACCTATTTCCGCCCATTCAGCGCTCCTGACGGGCCCCCCACAGAAAGCGTGTCCGTTCCGAGATTTCAACGATGAGTTTCATTTTCCAACCATCACACCCACTCGTCAGCCGTGGAGTCTGCGCCAAACAGACGAAGCCTCGAAAGGCCCACCCGCCGACTAGGACCTCGCCGTCAGGCCGACGGCGCTGTTTTCGCCAAGTGCGGCCGCAGAAATGTGGTCACCATGCGTTCGATCTGTGCCGGCGGAAGCGGCTTCTCGACGTAATCGGTCGCACCAAGGTAGATGGCCTCGAGATAACAACCGACATCCAGCTTTCGCGTCGTTACAATGATCGGCGTGTGGCGGTCGCGCGCCACGGCCCGCTCGACGATCTCGCGCCAGTCGAGCGCTCCTATGCCCTCGCTGACAAAGACAAAATCCGCCGGACGTTCATCCAGCCACCGCAACGCCTCCCGGCAGTTGCTGAAGGAGCTTACGTCGAAACCCATGCCTCGCAGCACATGAGCATACGCGTGGAGGTCCGATCGGTCTTGATCCACCACCAGAGCACTCGCGCGCGGAGGGGCAAACACCAGCGGGCTAGCTTGCAGATTCTCTCCCATCATCATGGAAGCCTCCTGTTGATCTATAGGCTTGGTCCTCGTGCGTGCAGAGTTCAAGCCTTGAACTCACTCGAGGACAGATCATTGATGGGCCGGATCAATGGTGTCACCGGCCAGATGCAGCACGCGTATCTCTGTTTTTATTCGCGACGCCGCTGCGTCAAATCGAGAAGGTCCCTGACAGTTCGGGGAGATGGGGCAAAACCAGGGTTAACGACTCTGGTGGAGAGCGGAAGAACTTCAAGCGCTTGATGTGGGAAAAAGAGGTGAGTCAGTCCATCATCGATGAGAGGATGGCGCGAATGGGCCGGGCGCTGCGGCAGTATCGCTGGCCAAAGCACTCGAGTGTGGGAGGGAGCAATCGCTGGCGGCGCCACGGCATTCGCCGCACCGCCCCACGATATCGTGGAAGCGGCGAGGAGCAGAAACCAGACGATACTGGCGCGTGCCAACCCTCGCAGCAACATGCCTCCCGTTGTCGATCTAACTTTTAAATAACCTGTTCTCTTTTTTCGATGCGGCGCGAAACCGCCCCGTTGCCCAGCGGTGTGCTGAGAGGTCACAGCGCAGCAGCGCCGCAACCAAACTCGTGCCACGGGCATCCGAACGTGTGAAAAAATAAACAATCTCACGCAAAGGCGCGAAGGCGCAAAGACGCGCAACGATAGCCGCCTTGTTTTCTTTGCGGGCTTGGCGTCTTTGCGCCTTTGCGTGAATTGCTTTTGCTTTCTCCCGATTTTTTCACAGCTTCTCCTGCCCGTGCCCGAGCACGGCCTGGAAGGCCGTGGTACGAAATTCGCGCGGCGCACGAAGATTCTGACGAATAGTAGAACAGTGGCCGCCTTCGCCAAGCGCCGGGCCCCCCTCCGGATGCCGCGCGCTTTTATTCGCTTGACCTTCCCGTAAATTTCGATATGCTGCCTCAGCCTTGCACATAGATCGGACAATGGGTAAACCAAATACTTCAGCTTGGCGGGAACGCGGCGACGACGGAGGTCTTTTCCCCGTCACCAACCTGCGGCGATGGCTGCTGATCGCTCTGTTGTTCGTCGCTTCTTTCATCAACTACCTCGACCGCGCCACCATCTCCGTGGCGCTGCCGTTTATTTCCGCGGACCTGCATCTCAGTCCGGAAACCAAGGGACTGCTGCTCTCCTCTTTCTTCTGGTCCTACGCCCTTTTGCAAATCCCGATTGGGTGGTGCGTCAACCGCAAGAATCTCCGCTGGCTTTACGCGGGACTGTTTGCCATCTGGTCGCTGGCTTGCGGACTTACCGGTTTCGCCGGCAGCCTTGCGGTCCTGATTCTGTTGCGAATTCTGCTGGGCGTGGGCGAATCCATCTATCTACCTGGCGGAACGAAAATCGTCTGCATGCTCTTCCCTTCCCAGGACCGCGCCTTCCCTTCCGGACTCTTTGATAGCGGCACGCGCCTGGGACTGGCGGTCGGAGCTCCCCTGATCGCGGCACTGATCGTTTACTTCGGCTGGCGCAAGATGTTCATGCTGGTCGGGTTCTCGGCCGTCGTCTGGATCCTGCCCTGGATTCTCGTCGCACCCCGGAATTTTCAAGTGGCCCGCAGTGACGCGGCGGGCGGCAACTCAGCGCCACGCAGGCATCTGCACTTCAACCGCAACCTCCTCGGCATCTGCCTGGGGTTTTTCTGTTTTGATTACTACTGGTATTTGCTCGTCACCTGGCTTCCAGACTATCTCGTCACCGTCCGCCACCTGACGATTATGCGCGCAGGGTTCTACGCGGCCTTGCCCTTCCTGGTTTACGGATTGTGCCAACCGATCGGCGGATGGGTCAGCGACTGGTTTATTCGTTGGGGCTATGACGCGACGCGCACGCGCAAGACGGTGATCACCATCGCGTTTCTATCGGGGCTTTTCATCATACCGGCGGCACGGGTGGAAAGCCCCGTGGCGGCCCTCGGCCTTCTCGTTTGCGGCTCGCTTGTGGGGTTGTCAGCCGGCAATCTCTTTGCCGTCGTTCAGAGCTGCGCTCCCCCCGATGAAGTGGGAATCTGGACGGGCGTTGAGAATTTTGCCGGAAATATCGGCGGTGTCTTGGCCCCAGTCGTCACGGGGTTTCTCATCTTCCACACCGGAACTTATCTTCCCGGCTTCGCTCTTGCCGCGGGCCTGCTGGCCGCTGGCATCTTCGCCTATTGGTTCATCGTCGGAGAGCTGAAGCCCAGTTGAGGGACCCACTGGGCCATGGGCCTCATCACGCGGCAATCAAGGCACATGGTCGCCGGAAAGTCTCCTCCGCAGCTCGGGCAATGGCCTCGGGTCAGGAATGTATCAAATGCCGTACCGCAGCGTGAGCATTTCCAAAAGGCTCCCACCGGAGGCGCGGTTTTGCACGACGGACAGGCAAACCCTTCGCGGCGCGGCAACTTGGCCATGCGGACCAGTACTTGCGCGTGCTTCAGCCCGCCCCAGCAGTTGGCAAGAATGAACACCGCGATGACGCCAATCCAAAGACTTTGCCTCCACAGCGCAAACATAATGAGCCCCGCCACGCCGATGAAACCGATCACGACAGCCACCATCAGGCTACGGGCGCGCCCAATGACAAACCATAAGAGCGAACGCAGAATTTGGCCGCCATCCAGCGGATAAATAGGCAGCAGATTGAAGACCAGCAAACCAAAGTTGATGTACCACAGCGATCGCAGCAGTGTGTGCAGATTGGGCACGGCCGCCAGGAAGTCCGTCGACCGGTTCAGCATCCCAAGCAGCGTTAGACCAACCAGAAACGCCACGTTCACCAAGGGTCCAGCGGCGATGCTCCACAGCGTGGCTCCGGGTCGCTGCGGGGGGTTCACATAGGCCACGCCGCCGAGCGGCCAAAGCACAATATGGTTCGCCGTCCCGCCCACTTGCTGGCAGGCCAGCGCATGTCCGTACTCGTGCATCATGACGATGACAAACAGCGCCAGATACTCCACAGCGTTCCATGCAAGCGAAGAGTAGCTTTTCGTTCCACCCTGGATTTCATACACTGCAACCAAAAACCACGACCAATGCAGGAACAAATCAATTCCCGCAAAACGGAACAAATGGATTGAACCTTGACGCAGTGTTGCCATGTGCTGGCCTCGTTACGGGGCGATTCGCCGTCAATACGTGTGATCAAACCCGCTCCACGGCGTGCCGAAGCGGCGCGGCCATCATAACCCAAGTTGCGATGAAATACTCTTTGTCGGCACACTTCGGCATCAGTGGAATTCGTTGCGACCCTGGCGATAATCAATTCCCGGGAGAATTGCCCCCGTGGAATCGCCCGAATGCGCGTGCCAGATTCACCGCCATCAACAGCGCGCCCACTCCCGCAAGGGTAACGTGAAACGGACTGCGCAGGTTGAATCCTAATTGGTAAAGCAGGGCGTACCCGGCGGCAGCATTGAATGCCCCCCACAGCACATTCACAGTCGAAGACGACAGCCCTTTGCCCGGCGGCTTGGCAAACGGACTCTGAAACGCCCGGCCCATCGTTCCGCTGACAAAGTGGGGAATGGCGTTGGCCAGAAAGGCGCCTCCGAAAAAGTACGCTAAATAGTGGTACCACGGCATGGTGTAAAGCCTCCTTACGTGTCGGACTGTACCCGCCAGTTTACTTCCGCCCATGTCTTAATACAAACAGCGCACCACTATCATCAGTCGAAGCGGTTTCACCAGGGCTCATTACGCCTGGCACTGGCACCCCTGCCTCTTGTTTTGCGGAACACAGCTCGGCCAAGCCACTCAAGTACTTGACTTGCGCTAAGCACGCTGATAGTGTTTTTAAAGTTTCGGGGACAAACGGGTCTTAACTCTCAGAGCCAGACTTTTAAACGACCAAATGGGGTCCGATTTTCGTCCACGTCCTTGCTGTGCCGAGCGATACGGCAGAAACACCGAATCGGCAGGAATCGCAGCGGGCCGCTTGCCGGGCGCTGTGCAACGTGCTGGCCAACCGCACACTTTCGCCCTTTCCCATTTGGCACCGCAATCCGTCGGAAGCCGGAGCGCAGAATCTGGACCGGCGGCCAGGTGTGCCTGACGCTGTTGTTCGTATCTCCCGGCAAGCCCCGCGGCGACCGGCTTAAACTACGATTTGGGCACAGGTCATCTGTCCTCTTGCTGGCAGCAGGAGCTTTGCAGGGCTGAGTGACCATTCCAATTCGGAAGGGCTGCGACCGACGATGTTTTGTACATCTTGCGGAACCGAAAACCCGAACGACGTCAGGTTCTGCACCCAATGCGGATTCGGATTGATCGAAGCTACTCCCGACGAACCCTTTGCGGAGTCCAGCCAGGAGTGGAGCATCCTGCAAACCCCGGCCGAACCCTACGCAGAGCCCCATCACGAGGCCAGCGTCCCTCAACCCCCGGCTGAACTCACCATGGCCTATCCGGAACCCCCGGTGCTGCAACCACCACCCGAAGCCCACCGCGAGGCCTCGCACGAACCCACGATGTTCCAGCCTCTAGCTCAGCCCAGTGCGGACCCGTATCATGAGCCCACGATGTTCCAACCACCTCCTCAACCGAGCGCGGACCCGCATCACGAACCCACGATGTTCCAACCACCACCTCAACCGAGCGCCGACCCGCATCACGAGCCCACGATGTTTCAGCCGCCGCCTCAGCCTGGCGCCGACCCGCATCATGAGCCCACGATGTTCCAACCACCACCTCAACCTGGCGCGGACCCGCATCACGAGCCCACGATGCTGGAAGCTCCGGTTGACCGCCCGCCCTCCGTTCCGGGGCCGGCGATAAGACCTTCTCCATCTGCCTCCACGCCCAAACGGTCGAAAGCCCCCAAGTACATGCACCGCGCCGGCGAAAGCATTGGTGTTTACACTCTGGAAGAGCCGATGGGAGTCGGCGGTTTCGCGGAGGTTTGGAAAGCTCTTGAAACCACCGCCAACCGCGAGGTTGCTCTGAAGATCTTTTACGACCGTGTCATGGCGGATCCAACGCAGTGCCGGATTTTTCGCATGGAGGCGCAGAAGCAGGCGCGACTGGAGCACGAGCGGGTGACGCCCATCTATTACTGCCATCTCGACCCGCAGCACGGCCCTCCGCCGTACTACATCGCCATGAAGTTGATGACGGGTGGAACACTGGAGGATCTGCTGCGGGAGAAGAAACGGTTCCCACCGCGTGAGGCGCTGAGCATCATCCGGGACGTGCTGGAAGGGCTGGACGCCGCCCACACGGCGGGCATCATCCATCGTGATATCAAGCCCCGCAACGTATTGTTTGACAAGCATGGCAAGGCGACGCTGGCGGATTTTGGCATTGCCAAGGATTTAAAGGCCGCCTCGCAAACCATCGCCGGCACGGTGATGGGCACTCCCCAGTACATGAGCCCGGAACAGAGCATGGGGGCCACCATTACCCAGGCGAGCGACATCTACAGCGTGGGAGTGATGCTCTACGAAATGCTGGCAGGACAGCCTCCCTACACGGGGAAGACGGTCACCCAGATTCTGCTCGCCCGCCACCAGGGCACTCCCCCGCCGCTCGTCGAGACTGTTCCGGGGATGCCGCCGGAAGTGGAAAAGATCGTCTTCACCTGTCTCGAATACGAGGTCGAGAACCGCTATCGCGACTGCCAAAGTGTGATTCAGGCGATTGACGCCATCCGGGGAATGCTACCGCTGGAAGGGGCGGCCGGCGATCGGTCAACACTTCCGCCAACTCCGAGGACTCAAAAGTCGATTCCCCCCGGTTCGCCAGCAGAGCCCAGGACCGGCGCCCTTGTCCCCGCCGCTGTCTCCAGCGAGTCACACCTCGGACGCACCATCGCCATTCTCATTTTGGTTTTGGTCCTGCTCGCGCTTGCCCTCGGTGGTGGTTGGTGGTTTATGAGCCACCGAAAGGCCGCCCCGGCAAATGGCGAGATCAGCAAGCCGACAGTTACGCAGAGTGCCGCGGAACGATGAACCCAAGGTTGACGCTGAAGGGCTCGACCGTCACTGCGGATGATGTGCCCAATCCCCCAGCTTGAAGCTGACCTCCACCATGACGCGCACGGGCACCGGAGTGCCGTCTTTCATGGCCGGATTAAACCTCCAGGTCTTGACGGTTTCAACCGCCTTTTCATCCAAGCCGTAGCCGAGGGGCTTGACGACCCGGCAATCCGTCACGGCGCCCGAGGCATCGACGGTGATCCAGAGTACCACCATGCCTTGGTACTTCGCCTTGAGAGCCTCTTTCGAGTATTTAGGGTCGGGCTTATAGAGGGGGACTGGAGCGCTGACGCCTTTCCCGACTGAGTAAACTCCCGGAGGAAGCTGTCCCGTCGACTGCGGAGGGACGTAACCAGGCCCGGAGACCCGCGTCAACTCGTCGCGCAGTACGTCCTCGGTATCGTCGCTATTTCCCACCCGATAGTCGGACACCAGCCCGTTCTTGTCGATGAGCACCATGGTGGGCACGGTACGGACCGAATAGCTTTCGATGAGGCGGGTGCCGCGCGGGCAAAGGAGAATGGGGTATTCATATCGGTTGCTGCCGACGAAGGTCCGGACGGTCTGCTCATCCTCGTAGCGATCAATAGCCAGTACCGCCACGCCCTGCTTTTGAAATTGTTGGACCAGATTAGTCAGCTTGGGCAGAATCTCCCGGCCTGAGACAGACCAGCTTGTCCAGAAATCCAGCAGCACCACCTTGCCCTTCAGATCGGAGAAGCTGCACTTCTTGGCCCTCCAGACTGTGAAGTTTGAAGTCGGGCGCCGGCCGCCCCAAGAGAGCCTGGCGGGGGGCGGGCGCTGCGGGGGCCTCTACGGTCGCACCTGCGGGTGGGGGGAAGCCGAACGTATCTTCGTGCAGGGTGAGGTTCATCTGCACATCCGAAAACTCGGTTGTGTCGAAGCCCACCACCTTTACACCGGTAGCGGGCACAGTAGTTTGCCTCTCCGTGCGAGTTTTCCACACCCAGTGTGAATTGTGATCAATCCAGAACACGACGTCTCCCAGTTCGACGTTTGACGAAGGGTGGCCGCGCTCATAGTGTGCCTGGATGACATCGCAGAAGTGTTTTCCAGAATCCAGTTGCAGATCTTCCTGCTTGAGTAATTGCGCGCCCAGCAGGCCGTCGGTAAGAAACCGAAGATCAACCCTGCTATTGAAGAGGAAGACGGGGTCCGGCGTGGCCGCCACCATGGTGTACTTATTGGTTCGGCTGGAGTAGGTCCAGTGCCATCGTCCGTCGCAGCCTTGCAAGAAGGTTCCCGATTGGCCGTTTGCCTCCTGGCGAAAATGGTTGTCGGAAGTAAGAATCAGCGTGAACGGAGCGCGGGTGACATTGTCAACGAACTGATCGTGCCGTTCATACAGCTTAGTGCCCTTGAGCTGGAGGTTCGAAGCGCCGCGGTAGATCGAGGCTGCATCGTTCAGAATGGCGACGGCAGGGCCGGTGAGCGCGTCGCCTGCCGCCGTTGCTGGCTCACCCGGTTGGGGGAATTGCGCCGCCACGACGCCGCGGAAGAGAAGGCACCCGAGCAGAGCCCAATGTGCGCGCCTTGCCACGCCTGTTCGCGAGTAGAGCATAGTGCTACGCCTTCCTTTCCGGTTCTGAATGCCAACCATTCGAGCTTTACGATTCCCAGCCCTGCCGGATTTTGCAAGCTGGACCTTTCTACGGAAGGGCAAAGGCAACGTACATTCCGCCGGAGGGCGAGGTTAAGTCCTTGCCTCCACCGGCGCCGATCACGACATACTGACGGCCATTTAGTTCATAAGTTGCCGGCGTGGCATTTCCAGCAAACGGCAGTGTGGTCTCCCACAACAGCTCCCCGGTGAATTTGTCGAAAGCGTGGAACTTCCTGTCGAAATTGGTGGCTCCGATGAAGAGCAATCCGCCCGCGGTGACGATGGGCCCGCCGTAATTCTCCGTGCCGGTGTTCTTCAGCCCTGGGCGGCAAGCGCCGGGTATTCTCCGAATGGGATCTTCCAGAGGTACGCACCTGTATCAAGATTGATAGCGTTCAGCGTTCCCCAGGGCGGCAGCACAGCGGGATAACCCTCGGGATCGAGGAATTTCCCGTACCCGGCGAAGCGATATTTGGCGGGAGGGCCTTCACCCTTGCTTTGCATCTCCTTCTTATCCTCAATGCCCACGATGAAATGCACCAACGCGGTAACGTACTCCGGGGGGAGATTGCTGAACGAAGGCATGCGCCCACGGCCCTGCTGGATGATGGTCGCTATCTGTTGCTGAGTCATGCGGGAACCGATCCCTTGCAGCGAAGGGAAATCGGGCGGCGAACCGGCGAAATCGTCATGATGGCAGACGGCGCACTGGTTCATATAGACGTGCCGGCCGGTGGTGTCCTTCGGAGAGTTCACCTCCAGCGCGCCGGTGTCGACAATATCGTTTGAGTTGACGTAGATGATTCGGGTTTCGGGGTCCACTGCCGGACCGCCCCATTCCCCGCCACCGTCGTAGCCAGGAAAGACCACGGTATCCTGCCCTACTGCGAACGGCACAAATTGGCCGGCGCTTCGCATCTTGCGAAACTGCCCGAGCGCCCACGCGTGAACCGCCGGGGTTCGGTTCGTCACCATGTCCTCGGTAAAGAGCTGCCGGGCATACGGCGCGGGAAGTGTGGGCAGCGGTTGGGTGGGAGCGGCAGCTTCGCCTTCCACCGGACTCGCAGGATAGGGTCGACTCTCGATGGGGAACAGCGGCTTGCCATTCGTCCGGTCGAACAGGAAAACGAAGCCCTGCTTGGAGGTCTGGGCCACTGCGTCGATAGGCTTTCCATCGCGGTACACCGTGACCAGAACGGGGGGCGAGGGGAAGTCGCGGTCCCAAAGATCGTGGCGCACGGCTTGAAAGTGCCAAAGGCGCTTGCCGGTGGCGGCGTCGAGGGCAAGCAGACAGTTGGCAAACAGGTCGTCGCCCGCGCGGTTGGCGCCGTAAAAGTCCGCGGCGGCAGAGCCCGTCGGAACATAGACGATGCCGCGTTCCGGGTCGAGCGCCATGCCGGCCCAATTGTTCGCCGCGCCGCTGTACGTCCAAGCTTCGGCAGGCCACGTCTCATAACCGAACTCACCCGGGTGCGGGATAGTATGAAACGACCAGCGCAGCGCGCCCGAGCGCACGTCGTACGCGCGGATGTCACCCGGAGCGCAAGGCAACGATTCGGGCTCGCGGCCACCAACGATGAGCAGGTCTTTGTAGACGATTCCGGGGCTGGTCAGGGCAATCATGAGCGAGTGGGGATCGCGGCCCAATCCCTCGCGCAAATCGATCCGGCCGCCGGTGCCGAATGACTTAATGGCTTTTCCGGTGCGCGCATCGAGGGCGTAGACGTAATTCATGATGTCGGCCAGGATGCGCCGGTGCTGTCCATCCGTCCAGGTGGCCAGCCCGCGGTCCGGCTGACGGGCCTCAATCCCGGAGTCAAATTTCCACAACAGCTTGCCGGTGGCAGCGTCGAGCGCAATGACCTTTTGCGTGGGAGTGTAGGCGTAGACCACGCCGTCAACCATCAGGGGGCTGGTTTGAAGGCCGCCGCTTTCACCCGAGTCATAGCTCCAGGCGACTTTGAGCTGGGCGACATTGTTACGATTGATCTGCGTGAGAGGCGAGTACCGCATGTCCTGCGGCGAACCGCCGTAAACCGGCCAATCGGACGCGATAACGGTCGGTGGCGTTGCCGGCTTTTCCCGTGCGGGAAGGTGCCTTGCGCCGATGAATCCCAGCGCGATGATACTCACGGTGGCCGTAACCACAATTCGATGCTTCCTGCCTTCGCGATGGATTGGCACCCGCCGTGCCTCCCTTTGATCTTGGTTGTTCGCCTGGCGTTAATCGAAGAAGGGCGTTGCTACTCGCCTGCATGCCCCAAAGCGGCAGAGGCAGTTTAACATCCAACCGCTCCGGCGCGTAAGCCAGATTCAGTACCCGCCGTATTTGTGGAAAGCGTTGATCATGGCGGTAAAGTTTTCGTGGGGAATGTAGTTCACAATGCTGTGGCTGCTGGCGGCCACCCATCGGCCTCCCGGCTTGAGCGCGTCCATATGGTCCTTGACGTCGCGCTCGACGTCGGCTGGCGTCCCCTGCACCAGCGGCCAGGTGATGTCAATGTTGCCGAACAGCGTCAGGGAAGTTCCATGGCGCTTCTTAAAGTCCCGGTAGTCGATTCCCGACGGATCCATGGGATGGACAGCGCAGACTCCCATCTCGCGAAGCATTTGAATTCCGGCATCGATGTTGCCGTCGGAGTGAAACATGATGGGGACTTTGGCCGCCCGGGCCGGAGCCATGATGCGGTCGTAGTGCGGGCGCCAGATCGCTTCAAAAAGCTGGGGACGCACGAAGAAGCCGGTCTTGAGGGCGAAATCGTCGGCGCAGAAGAGAACGTCAATGCCAGCCTCGACGGCGCGCCGCGTCAGTTCGGCATAATAATCCGCCGAGCGCGCCATCATCTCCTCGAAAAGGTCGCGCTCCTCCATAACCATGACCATGCAATCCGTCAGGCCCACCACGAACTCGTAAAGGGTCTGGAAAATCGAGGCACAGAGAAACGCCACACCGATGCCGGTACCGTGCGCGGCCGCCACGTACTCCCGGACGTACTGAAGTCTTTCGTTCAGTTCCGCCTCCCCGGGCCAAATGATGCGGCGGAGGTCAGCGCGCGTCTTGATGCTGCGGTCGGTGATGGGGCCCACCGTGCCATCGGGCCGGCGGTGCTTGATGGGTGTCCAGATGGCCTCCACAGCAATCACGTCCTGGCCGATGACGCGGCACAGTTCAATGTAGTCGCGCGGGTACATGGGGCGAGTCCCCTCCGCTGCCGCGGCGCCTTTGGCGGGATCGCCCCCCACCCCCAGCGTGTTGCCGGCGGCCCGCCCGAGCAGTTTCTCCACGTGCTGGTCTTCGATGAGGATCTCAAAATGCGGCACGCGATCGGTGGGCTCTCCCCGCAGGGCAGCGAGGAAGCGGTCTTTGTGCGGTTCACCGGCAAACGGTTCGATGCTGGGCATGGCGGGCTCCAGGGCATGGTATTAGGCACGGAGTGTAGCAGATGCCGCCACAGTTTACCTCAAGGAGCCGTCAAGGGAGGTGGCCATCTTGTCGCGATTGACAGCCGCGCCACGCGGTGTATAGTAGGCGCCTGGAACTGCCGAAGAGTACCATTAGAAATAAACGAGCGTGGCGGCCATGATTGTTTCCGCGTTGCGAGAGAGTTGTGAAGATGCCCGGTCTCCCGTCCCTTTAGATGCGGGCGCCGCCAGTCCGAGTTCCAGGGAGGCTGCCCATGGGTGAAGCAAAGCGCCGCTCCGACCGCGTTCGGCTAACGATTCCGTTGCGGCTCCGCGCGACCGACGCCCAAGGCGTGGAATTTTGGACGGAGGGTCGGACACTGGTTCTGAACCGTCATGGCGCGAGGATCGAGATTGGCCGGGGATTGGTGAGCGGGGGCACCGTGCGCATCGTCAACGTCACCAACCGCCGCGAGGCGGACTTCCGCGTGGTTGGGCCCACCGCCCCCCGCACGGACAAGAACAGCGAGTGGGGCGTGGAATTGATCAACCTCAATGAGAACATCTGGGGAATCCAGTTCCCACCGCCGCTGGGAGATGACGCCTACTCGGCGGCCCTGCTGGAATGCCGAAAATGCCATGTCGTGGCCCTGGCACATCTTTCGCAGGTGGAAGTGGAAGTCCTGGATACGGCCGGCATCATTACTCGCTTTTGTGATAATTGCCAAACCAAATGCGCGTGGGGATACGCGGAGCAACGGATGGCAGCGGAAGGCACGAAGCTGACGGAGGGACGCGCCGCTGCCGAAGCCGACGGCATCGACAAGCGCCGCTATCGCCGGGCCGCCTTGCAACTGCCGGTGCGAGTGCGCGACTACCAGGGCGGAGTGGAGGTCACCAAGACCGACAACGTGTCAAAGGGAGGCTTTTGCTTCGTTAGCGAAAAAAGCTACCTGCTGGGTGTGGGGGTGATGGTTGCGTGCCCCTACAGCCCCACCGATCAGAGTCCGGAACTACATGCCAGCATCGTCCGCATCCGCCGCATCGAAGGCTCGACCCGAAAGATTTACGGCGTCCGCTACGATTTACTCGACACCGCAAGGGCCAGTGGCAAGTCCAAATAGTGAGGACTGCCTAGTACTCCCCGCTGCCCCGCCTTCCCAACCCTGCGAGCCGCCCACATCGGCCGTAATTCTAACCATCCTTTTCCCTTTCCGCGCGACGAATATGCTTGCGTGCGTGGGATATTGCCGGTGATGAGCACCGCATCCTTCCTGAAGAAAGGGGACCTGACACTGTCAACTGTTCCCCTGTGGGGTACTACCATCCAGAAATTCCGCAATGGTTATTCCCTCTCAAAATCCGGATATCTCGAAACATACAAAATGTCCGCGCCCGACTGATCAGCGATTTGGACCTTGTAGTCAGCGACGGCCAGGCGTATCGTCTCGGTCAGTCGGAAATCAAAATGGGACACCTGACTGGTATGCCACGCTCGCCTGGTGCGGTTGGTTGCAGAGCAGAAGATATCGCTGAAAAGTTGGTTCGCCAGTCAAGGACCTCTACTGCTTTCAGATCTGCTTGGCCGACGTGTGCGCCACTTGGCGCACTATAGCTCATCGTGGAAAAGTGGACGATGGCCGATTTCATACCCAGGGATATTGGATCGAAGGCAGGGCCGGAGAGATTTATTGGAACGAGTCTAACGTGGCAACAAGAACCGCAGACGTCAAGAGTTTAGTAATAATACTTTGACGGAAGGACAAATCTATGGCGTTCCCCACGCCCCCAACAAACAATCAGTTTCTTACCGACCGGCACGCCGACCCCAATAATGCTGCATTGCACGCTTACCCGAAACTGCCTTCTCTCACGGAATGGAAGAAGGACAGCTTTGTGGGAACGATCTTCAGCCCCCGGCGGGCTGACGACCTGGCCCTCATCCGGATCGATGAACAAGTGGACCTTTACTCCCGAAGCAAGGAAGGCCAGCGTCTCTATGTCATGGCGGAGATCTTCTTCACCAGCATGTGGTGGCTCAACAACTTCAAATTCCAGCCCAATAAGATGGACGCGCGGCGGCGTCCCGCGATTCTTCGCCTGAACCTGTGCGCCGCAAACCAAGTGGCGAAACTCCTCCGGTGTTCCGTCGGCGAGGTAGCCTCAAGGCTGCAGGCAACTTACGGGACCGGGATGAGCATCCACGGCCACCGGGTGGACTCCTCGCAGCATCCGCATTATCTGACGAATGCCGAGAGGGAACAATGGCGCGTCTTCTTCTGGACCGGCCGGGCTTACACCCTGAATATGGAGGGGGATGCTCTTGTGCCCGTAAATACCAAGCACTTCGTCACGGAAGGAAGATCAGGCAAGGGGTTCGTCATGACCCTCTCCGGGAGCTTCTTCGTTGCGCCACTGGGAGCGGGGATAAAATTCCACTCGTGCTTTATGGGGGGTGAGGCCATCCTCTGCGCGGGTACCGTCAAAGTCAGGGACGGCCAGATCACGCGGATCAAAAACGACAGCGGGCACTACCAGCCGGTGGACGCGACGCTGGCGCAACTCCTCCGCAAGCTGCAGTTCAGCGGGGTAAACATCTCCAAGATCACAGTCGAGTGCAAGCGCCCGGACGAGCTCAGCGAGCCCCCTTCCATGGCCGGAGACAAGTTCCTTCAGGCCAATGGGAACTGGGCCAAAGCCCAGCCCGTAAGGATTACCCTGCCGAAGGCTGCATAGGCCCGTTCAGAGGATCGGCAGTGCGAAGCCGGCCGGCGGGCGCCGGGTCGAAAAACCACGGACAGTTCATTGCGCCGTGCTGAAAACAAAAGACCGCGTAGGCTCGGTCAGCGCCTTCCTGACCGCGGGCTTTTCTCCAGCGCGATACCCCGCCGCATATCCGTCCCGATGCCTCGGGCATCAGTTTGGAGGGGACACGGCGCCACCGTGGCCGTGTTCAGGGAGGTCAGTACCACGTTGTGGACGTGAGCAATATTGTACATACAAGAGCAATGGCGTTTGTTACGCTGTGTCCCTCATAAATGCGGAGACATCCGAACCGCGCGAGCGGACCTCCAGTTATCAGGTGTCGGGTAACTCTCCGCATTCCTTCTTCCAGGCTGCAAGCCCAAACAGTCCTCATCACTAAGGCAGCCCAATGGGCACTCCGGCGTTCGGTCGGAGTGCTCCCCTCCCCGTCGGCCGTTCCGAGGATGGCTGATCACGATTGGAACCTCCGGCGGTCGCGCCCGGGCCGAGGGGTCAGTGCCTACGCGTAACGGGAACGAGCTGGGTGGCAGTGGTGCGCGTCGTTGGCGCTCCTCTGCGGTCCTTCTGTGGCATTACGTGTATGTATGTTTATAAGATGGTTATGGTGCCAATGCTTAGGAGCGCAGAGGAAGTCCAAATGCGGCTGCCTCTGCGCTGCTCCGCTTCTTGCGGTGTGGCGATTGCCTTCTGGGACGGTTCGCGGTATCGTGTAGACAAGGGCAGACCTAATCATCCTGAAATCTGTTTCGACGCCCGAACTTAGAGGTCTGGCGCCGTCTGACCGTTAGCGACCGGCAGCCTTTCGGAAGATGGAGGGTGGCCGGGGATTACACACGCCGGTGCCGGAAGGAGATTTATGGCCATTCCTTGCTGTCCCAAATGTTCCCATACGCATTTTGCGCGCACCAAGAACGCGTCCCTGCGAGTTTGGCTGGTGTATTGCAGTCACTGCGGCGCCGTGGCCGGGACTATGCCCATGGGCTTCAAAGCATCGAAGACCTCCACGGATGGGTGGATCAACTCCGGCAGCACCGCCAAACAAGGCTCAAGTTCAGGTGGAAAAACGTCTACCGACGATTGGGAAACGACGTGAGCATCGCCGGCGGGACTTCCACCCGGCCCGCGTATTGAAGAGGCCGGCAAGCATCAACGGGGATTCCCGATGGCGCACAACCCTGCTTCCCGAAGATTGAACGCCCACCGAATCCGGAAAGGGCGACGGGAACTATGAACAATCCGCTTAAGGATCGAAGCCTGCTCTACTCCGCACTCGCGGGGCTGCTCTACGGCTTGTTTTGTCGGCTCGCGTTCACCTACAACTGGCCCGCTAAATTGCTTGACGTGATGACGATAGGCTTCCTCTTTGTGATGCCGCTGGCGGTTGGATTCATCAGCGTTTTCCTGGCGGAACGCGCGAGGCCGCGCGGTTGGTTGACGTGGCTTGGGCTGCCCCTGCTTACAACCCTCGCCCTGTTCATTGGCGCATTCGTGCTCTTCTGGGAAGGCATCATCTGCCTGACCATGCTGATGCCGGTGGCGCTGGTCATGGCGCTGCTGGGCGGACTTGCGGGCGGACTTGTAGGCGCTCAATGCGGGCGACGGTTTAGAAAAACTCCGCTGGTGTGCGTGGTGGTTCTGCCCTTCATCGTCTCGGCAGCGGAGCGATGGGTGGGGCCGGCGTATGAAGTGTGCGAGGTGGCGACAAGCATCAGGATTCAGGCCGCGCCGGCTACGGTCTGGAAGCAGATTGAACGAGTCCCGCTGATCCGGCCGGAGGAGCAGCGGTTCTCATGGAGCCAGAAGATCGGCTTCCCGCGGCCTCTTGAAGCCACACTCTCCGGCGAGAGCGTCGGAGCAGTGCGCCATGCCACGTTTGCCGGCGGCGTGTTGTTCGTCGAGACCGTGACGGTCTGGGAGCCGGAGCGACGGCTCGGATTCGATATTCGCGCCGATACTGTGAACATTCCCCCGCACACGCTCGACGAGCACGTCACCATCGGTGGTCCGTACTTCGATACGTTGCATGGCGAGTACCAGATTGAGGCGCAGCCGGATGGCAGCACCGTCTTGCACCTCGTGAGCCGCCACCGGCTGTCAACGACGTTCAACTTTTACGCTCGTATTTGGGTGGACGCGGTGATGCGGGACATCCAGGAGAACATTCTCTATGTGATCCGCCATCGGTGCGAGAAAACAGGCGGGCAGGGCCGGTAGCGTCGGGAGCGCGCCTCCGTCAATATCGACGCCGAGGCTGGCCAACCTACAGTGCTTGCCGCGCGTGAGTCGGACAAGCGAGGGCACTCGGGCGCTGAGCACAAAGGCAGACTCGGCACTCTCTCGGCGGAAACTTTTCAAAACCTCTACTTCGACCAAGGGAAGACACTCCAGCAAATCGGTGATTTGTTCGGAGTGTCCAGAACCGCAGTCTTCAAGTGGGTCCGTTGGAATATTCCCCAGTCGTTAAAGCTCCGCGGAGTGTCCCACCTGACGACATACTAGTTCAACGAAAGTTTCTTTGATACCTGGACACAAGAAATGGCATACGTGCTTGGGGTGCTCGCTACAGATGGCTCAGTTGGCAAGTATCGTTTCGTGTTGAGCAGTACCGATTTGGAATTGGTCGAGAAGGTGCGCAGGCTAATCGGAAGCAACCACGGAATAACTGAGATATCGCCCAGAGGTTGGTCCCGAAAACCCCAATTTAGACTTAGCGTGTCCTCTCTAAAGTTTGTCAACGCCCTCGCAGTACTTGGGATTGTTCCAGCCAAGAGCCTGATTTTGAAGTTCCCCAAAGTGCCCGAGGAATTCGTCCGTCACTTCCTGCGGGGCTGTTGGGATGGAGATGGGAGTTTTTTCCTCGACAAGAGTCCGGCAAGCCACAGGGTTCTAATTGCTACCATTGTGAGTGGTTCCAAGGCGTTCATCGAAGGAATCGTGCAGGCGCTCTTTCATGCCGGTATCGGGAAGGCCCCCCGATTGATATATCGCGCACAGCGGGTGGCGAGTGTATGCGACCCAGTAACGGTGCATATATCAGAGCGGGGAAAAAACCCGTCCTATTCCGTTAAGCTGAGTGGTCCCAAAGCCATCGCGCTTGGGCATTTCATCTACGATTCAGTGCCGGAATCCATCTATCTGAGACGCAAGCACGAAGTCTTCCGTAGCGCGCTGACACAAGACGCCCGGTCAGACGTGATCCGCGCGAATTGAAGGAGAACGGTGTCAGGTATTGTTTTCCGCTCCAAATTTGTGCCAGCAGCTTGCGTACCTGTTCCCTGCTTGCGGCCGCCGAAGATGGAGGTACTCGAGGGCGTCGGCAGGATGCCAGCGGTACAAGCAAGGCGGCTCCCCATCGCCTCGCACGGGAGGGCGGAATCCGCCCGACCGTCGGTGGACGGATCAGCGGACCGGCGGGCGCGGCCGCTGCGCGTGGCATCGTCGAACGACATGCCCTCCCCTGTTGGAATCAGCGAGTTAGGGGAAGTCGTTCATCCCTATGGGTGGGCCAACAAGCCCATCCCCACTCAAGATGACGGTGATGGGTGGGCACGGGCTTAATGGAGGAGGCTAGCCACCAGCAGGGAATTCCTCAGCGTCTCAGTGCCTCAGTGGTTGGAAAGTGATTAAACCACAGAGACACGGAGGCACAGAGAAGACGATAATCAGAGAAAATCAGAACTGCACGGAGAACCCGCCGCTGACGGAGTGGTAGCCGGAGCTGAGGACCACGGGCTTATCGCCGCCGCGGGCGTTGACACCGTAGCCTTGGGAGAGCAGGTTCTGGAAGTCCGCCACGGCATCAATGTGGACGGGCAGGAAATTGGGAGTGGGAATGGGCTGGCGAATTTCCACGCCCAGGTAGGGCTGGAGTTGCAGATTGCCCTGCCCGGCGGGATCGACCATGGTCACGAATTCGCTGGGCAGCCATTCGTAAGAGGCGGAAACGCGCGTGCGCGAGCCGGGAAGGTCGGCGGTGATCTTGCCCGCCAGGGCGTTCGTCTGGCGCGGCGTCAGAAAATTCTGCGAGTAACGCGCCGAGCCATTGTAGCCTTGGGCGGAGAGGGCAGCGCCCGTTTCATAAGCTCCCATCACCTCCAGGCGCGACCCGAAGGTGCGCGCGTAGACGGCGCGGAAGCCCGAAGACTGGTAATTGCCGCCGTTGATCACCATGCCGCCGCCGACGGGATTGGGGAGCGCATTGCCGGCGAACTGTGCCGAGGAACCGTAACGGCCCAGCGCCCAGATGGCGGCGTTGTGGACGTTGTCATGATAGGCGGCGGCCTGCACGCGCGCGTTCTTGCCCACACGGTGGTTCAAGGCCACTTCCCCGTGGTTCAGTTGCACCATTTCCAGGTGGCCGTTGCGCTCCGTAATTTGGGGGAAGGAATTCAGCAGCGTCAGCCGTTCAATCATCCCGGTGGAAAAGCCGTCGGGGCGGGCAGACCCGTACTGAAGCGATACCACGGTTTGCGCCGTCGCCTGGTATTCCAGATTCACGTGGGGCTGGGCGATCAGGACATTCTCAAACGAATTCAGGAAGTCCACATCCATGCCCGCCGTCACCGTAACCTTGGGCGCCAGCAGGCGCGTTTCCGAATAAGTCGCCGCCATGGCCCTCGTCTGCCCGATGGCTGAAGCGCCGGGAACTACGGACGCGTCCGGAGCCAGGCTGAACTGATGGAAGGCCAGGCCCATCTGTTCGGGCTGGCCCTTGATTACGTTCCGGCTCAGCAGTGTGCCCACCGTACCGGCATTGGCGTCGGAAGCGGCAAACGATCCCTCCGCCAGAATGTCGGCGTCAGGGGAAATCGACTGGAGATAGGCAAACATGCTGGCCATGCCGAAGTTCTCCGCCAGTGGGTCGGCGGGCGTGGAACCCGGAAGCACACCGGCGAAGCGCTCGGAGGCCGGCAGCGCCGGCTTCTGTTCCTTGGAAGCAACTTCCGCCGACGGCGCCTCCGCGTGGAAACGCAGGATGGGCCGCGTGGTGGAGGAAGTGCGCAGCACCCACTTCCAGTCGTCTCCCCAACTGGAGATGGAATTGTTGGGTACCTGGAAGCGAATGGGGGCAAAAGTATCGGTCAAAACAAAACTGGCCACCACCGTTTCTCCCGCTTCCACGTGCACGCCATTGCGCATCACCGGCAGGCGCGTGGGCGAACTGACTTTCAGCGAATACCATCCGGGAATCAGGTGGGCAATGGTGAAGCGCCCATGCGCGTCGGTGATCATGTGCTCCACGACTTCGCTGGAGGCTTCCGTGGCAAAGGCCAAGGGCCCGACCAGCACCACCGTGGCGCCCATCAGGGGTATGCCTTTGTTGTCGGAGACCACTCCCGCCAGGCTTCCATATCCCCCCGCCAGGGCTGGCGAAGGATGCAGGCAGGAGAGGAGCATCCCGCCCGCCAACAACACGACCTTAAGCCGGAATCCGGAGGCTGAAGTCATCGTTGGTGCCACCGATTTTTTCTAAGAATTACGCCTTTGGCCTGCGCCCGGCACAAAGGCGTTCCGCGCCGGGATTCGTCCCGGCGCGTGCCGCCCGCAGGGGCGGCTGTAAGGGAAGCAACGTGCATCCTTAGCGTACCTCAAAACTCGCCGAAGGGCTAAGGGTTTCTTTCTTGATGTTGTCGGTCACCTTGATCTGCACGGTGTACTTGCCCGCCGGAAGCGAGGCCAACTTCATCTGCTTTTCCACCGTGAACTGCTGCGACGCCGTCTTTAGACTCTTGGGGTCCTCCGGAGCGTCAAGCAGCGGCTTGCCGTCCTTCTCGACCTCATAGTGCACATCCAGCGAAGGCTTGTGCGTCTTTTCATCGATGCCGAGATTATACACCTGCATGTAAATTCCCAAAGTCTGGGACTTATAAAAAGTATTGTTCACGCAGGGGCGAACCTTGGTGCCGCCAATCACAAACGGTCCGGTTCCCACCTGGCTGGTGGGAAGGGGCGTAATCTGGTCGGCAAGAATCAAGGAACTGTTCGAAAGCTTGTCCTCATCAAACCTCGGAACCGTGATGCCGATTTCCTCCGACCCCATGTGGCCGTTGGCATCGTCCTTCAGCACCATGCTGAGCTTGTAGCGCCCGGGAGCGAGCATCGCCGGGTATTGGTACAGCGACTTGTGCGTCTGGAACAACTGGAATTCGTGCTCGGGCACGTCGAGCACCAGCGTCTTGGCCGGGAAGGTGTCAACAATGTGCCCGCCCAAGCTCGTGATCTCTCCAAAGATGTCCAGCACCCCGTGCATGACCCCGTCCTTGTTCTGGAACTGCAGGTCGCTGTTGGCAATCTGCACGGTGATGGGAGTCAGGACGGTCTGACCGGTAATCCGAATGTAGTCCAGGCGCACCTCAAAGGGCAGAAGATTGCCGGAGATTCTATCGGTCACTATCGCCTTCAGGTCCTTGAGCTTCACCGCCGGAGCCTGGAAGATCTTGGAGTACAGGTCGAGCCGGGTGAACTCATTCATGCTCTCCGGCGTGCCCCCCATAGGATTGCCGATGGTCATGCCGTCGGTGCGGCTGAAGCGGTCCATCTTGGAACTCGAACCGGTCATGCCCATCTGCTCGGCCATGGTCAGGCCGGCGCCCGGCACGTGGAGCAAGGCGTCCTTTTCACCGGGGTCCATGGTCATGTGGTACTCACCGGTCATCGTCGTGTTGACGAATTCCAGAATGATATTGGTGCCGATGCCGTCAATGTAGCGGTAACGCCACTGCTCGAAGGGATAGGTGGAAGTCTCGCCGCCGCCTTCCGAATCCGGGCGCTCGTAGGAACCGCCGCTGGGGTGGGACTCAATTTCGTCGGGCGGGCCATACATGATGTAGATGCGACCGCGATCCGTCTTCCAGCCGGGAATGCCGGAAGCGTAGTGCTCATTGGCATAGGCGATGCGGCGATAGTATTCCTCTTTGTACTCGTTTTCCGGGCTGCTGGGATCGGGATTGCGGCGCTCCCAAAAGTTCTCAATAAACGACTCGCGCTCGTCGTCAGTGGAAAGCTTCTTGAAGGCGGCGCGCTCCTGGTCGGTGATGATGTAGGGAACCTCATCACTCAGCCACTTCTTGTAGGGCGTCTCCATTTCCTGCTGGATGGCCTTTTGGCGGCGCTTCTCCTCTTTGCTCACCTTGGGCTTGGACTTTTGCTGGTTCTGATCCTGGCCCTGGTTCTGATCTCCCGAGGAGGGGGAAGCGCACAAGATCGATATACCCAGGATGAGCGTGAACGCACCCAGAACTGCCAGCGCACCACGGCTCACCCGATGATGCCGTTTTAGGAAAGCGTTCCCTTTGAACAACACAACCCCCCGTCAAACTACACTTCGTACAGTGCGATTCTATTTTTCCAAGGTTCGAAAGTCAAGCTCGCATCCCTCGCGCGGACTGTCTGAATTCCGGGGCGGCACCGCCCCCTCGAGCGGCTTCGGCGGCGGTTGGAAGCCGGAACTTCGGCCCCAACCCGGATCGTACCTGCCGGCTCCCGACGGGTGCTTTAACAAGCCCCGCCGCGGCCATTTGCACACCGGAGACAAACTCTAACTCTGCGTCGTGAACTGGGCCGGGCAGACGAGACCCAAAAGGCTTCCAGGGCAGAGCGCGTCCTCAGACCCGGCGGTGGAGTTTGATGCCATCTGAACCGAAAAGGTGGTCTGGCCGGAACCGGCATCGCCCAAGCCATACAACCCGTACGCCCGTACAAAACTCTATGTAGGTTGGCACGTCTTATATCAATGAGGAGCACCCTAAATATAAGAAGCAACCCTGACTGGGCAGAGGAAAGGTCTCTCACGGAGGGAATTCCGGGAAATGGGTGGCGGGAAGGGGTGGGGTAAACTGCACAACGCTGGCGAGGGCTGCCGTTTCGGGCATATTGTTACTTTCGCGTTTTCCCTTTTTCGCCCTGCAAGAAAGGGGTAACATGGGAAGGCCCGATTATATCGGTTAGTGGCGGAATAACCACAGTGATGTTGGCAGAGCGCCCGGCAATCGGATTTTGAAACCAACGGACGGCGCCAGACTTTCACGTCCCCTGAGATGACCTCGCTGGATGCCGCACGATAGGCTTGACGAAACTTTCGCGGTTCAAACAGCGTATACCCCAAAGGAGCTGGGAAGCACACGCAGTTAAGCCAATATGGCGGTCGCACGAAGGCGTGTCACAGAGGCCTTCCGGTAAAAGGGAATTGACGTGTTCGCGCGGCGCTGAAGCGCGAGAGGAGCCCTTCATGGCAGAGATCAGAGAAATGGAAGCGGGTGTTTCCGAGCGTCCCGCCTGGGGGGACGCCTCGACACCTGTTCCGACCCGGCAACTCAAGGGGTCCGAGACGAAGAACTGGAAGAAAGTCACCTTGGCCGTGGTGGGCATCGTGGCGTTCGCCGCCTTGGCGGCGGGCGGCGTCGTGTGGAGCCGCCGTGGCGTGGTGACGGTTCAGACCGGCAAAGTGCAGCACGAGGACCTGGCCCAGATCGTCACGGCCAACGGCGAGATCAAGCCCGTCGAGCAGAATCAGGCCAACGTGAACGCCAACTCCTACGGCAAGATCACCGAAATCCTGATCAAGGAAGGCGACCACGTCACCAAGGGCCAACTCCTGATGCGGACCGAAGACGTTCAGCAGGCCGCGAGCGTGCAAGCTCAACAGGCCGCGGTGACAACTTCGCAGGCGGATCTGGCCGCGCAGGACCAGAGTGTCCTCTCCGCCAAAGCGGCCATGGACACCTCTCAGGCAAACCTGGCGCAGGCCGTCGCCAGGCTGAATCAAGCCTCGGAGAATTTCAAGCGCGGCCAGCAACTCTTCAAGGACCAGTTGCTTTCCCAGCAGGACTTCGATCAGCGCCTGAGCGACTATCGGGTGGCGCAAACCGCCAAGGATTCCTCCCAGGCCCAGGTCGGACAAGCGAAGGCCCAATATCAGCAGGCCGTGTACAACCGCGACTCGTCCCGCGCGCGCGTAGCGCAGAACAAAGCCCAACTGCTCGGCCTTCAGGACCAGCTTGACCAGACCATCTACACCTCTCCCCTGGATGGCATCGTCACGTCTCTCCCCGTGCACGTGGGGGAAAACGTCGTGCCGGGCATCCAGAACGCCGTGGGAAGCTTGCTGTATCAGGTCTCCAACCTTTCGGTGATGACGGCGGAAGTGAAAGTGGACGAGACCGACATTCCCACCGTCAAGCTGGGGCAGCCCGCCGACGTCCTGATTGATGCCTATACGAATCGGACGTTCAAAGGCCGCGTGACGCAGATCGGTGAAAGTGCCGTGGGACGCGACACCGGCACCACCAGCGGCTCCACGACGACGACCACGAGCGCCGACGAAGCCAAGGATTTCAAAGTCGTCGTTACCATCGATGACCCGCCGCCGGGCTTGCGGCCCGGGCTGTCGGCGACCGCGAAGATCACCACGGCGACCCGCCAGAATGCCACGACGGTGCCGATCCAGGCGGTCACCGTGCGGATGCGCCGCGAACTCGAGGAACCCTCGGCGCAGAACGGCGCAGCTAATGACGTAACCGCTTCCGCCAAGGACCGAGAGAAAGGCAAAGAGGAGTTACAGGGAGTGTTTGTGGTGCACAACGGGCGCGCCACCTTTGAGCAGGTGGAGACCGGCATCATGGGTTCCACCGATATGGAGATTGTGAAAGGTCTGCAACCGGGCGAAGTCATCGTCAGCGGACCTTTCAGCGTCCTGCGCACCTTAAAGAACAAGACCAAGGTGCGGATTGACAACACGCCCATGACGCCGGGCACGCAGGGTTCCTAAAGGGGATTACACTATGGCAACGCGAACCGTGACGTCCTCGATGCAGGAGGTGTTGGCGCCTCCCGAGGGCGTGGTGATCAAGGCGGACGACCTGTGGAAGACCTACGACATGGGTGAGACCATCCAGGTTCATGCCCTCAGCGGCGTTTCGTTTGCCGTCGAAAGGGGCGAATACCTGGCCATCATGGGCCCCTCCGGCTCGGGCAAATCCACGCTGATGAATCTGATTGGCTGTCTGGATACGCCCACCCGCGGCTGCTACTGGCTGAACCGGCAAATGGTCAGTGAGCTTTCCGACGACGAACTGGCTTACATCCGCAACAAGGAAATCGGATTCGTCTTTCAAACCTTCAATTTGCTTTCGCGCGCCAGCGCCTTGCATAACGTGGAACTGCCCCTGATTTACAGCGGCATGCCTGCGAGTGCGCGCCTGGAGAGGGCGGAGGAAGCTCTGCGCAAAGTGGATCTGGCGGATCGCATGCACCACAAGCCCAACGAGCTTTCCGGCGGACAACGCCAGCGGGTGGCCGTCGCGCGCGCCTTGGTGAACAACCCTTCCATCATCCTCGCGGACGAGCCCACGGGCAACCTCGACTCCGCCACGGGCGAAGAGATCATGGGCCTGTTCGCGCGTCTCCACGAAGCCGGCAACACCATTCTGCTGGTAACCCACGAGCACGACATCGCCGCCCACGCGCACCGCATCATTCACGTTCGCGATGGCCGCATTGAGCGGGACGAGAGAATCGAGTGATCGGGCCATCGGGTGATCGGTTGAACAAGAACCCAAAACGTGGTCATGGGGTGGCGAGAATGTCGCGGCTCTCTGTATCAAGGAAGTAATGGGCTCATGAAAAAAGGAGCGAGACTTCAAATGCTCACCCGATCACCCGATCACCAAATCACCCGATAAGGACTTTCCTTGGCTTCAATTGGCCAAACCGCTGCTCTTCCTAACGCCTGGCGCGCCCATTCCAAGGCCGGGGCCGGCGCGTGGGTAACGATTCGCGAGGCCTTCTGGATCGCGCTGGAGGCTCTGCGCGCCCACAAGCTCCGCTCCTTTCTGACCCTCCTCGGCGTGGTGATCGCCACCACCACCCTTATTGTGGTCATGTCGCTGATCAATGGCATGAACCTCTACATTGCCGACCATATCGCCAACCTGGGGGCCAACGTCTTCATCGTTCACAAGTACCAGTGGGCGCAGGGTTACGCCGCATGGCTGAAGGCGCGGCAGCGGAACAAAACGGTGACCATCGAGGAATTCGAATTCCTGCGCGACAACTTGAAGGACTACAAAAACATCGGCGCCGTAGCCGAGACGCAAACCAACGACACCTTCGCACGCTATCAGAGTCACACCGTATACAGCCTGGATATCGTGGGCGTGACGCCCAACATGATTGATATTGGGGCGCAGAAGGTGGTCGGCGGCCGCTACATCACCGAACCCGATTACCAGCACGAAGCCATGGTCTGCTTTATCGGGCAGGATCTGGTGGATGAGTTCTTCCCCAATGTCGATCCGCTCGACAAGGAAATAATGGTGAACGGCATTCCCTTCCGCGTGGTGGGAGTGGCGGAGAAAATCGGCAGCACTTTCGGTGAGAGCCAGGATAATTTCGTTCACATTCCGCTCACCACTTATAGCAAGTTCTTCTCACCGCGGCCATCGCTGGAAGTGAACATCCAGGCTTGGGGTGCCGACCAGATGTTGCCGTTGGAGGATGAGACGCGCGCTCTGCTCCGCGCGCGTCGCCACGTCCCCTACCTCGAAGACGACAACTTTGGCATCAACGCCTCCGATACGCTGATGGCAACCTGGCACCAGATCACCGGGGCCGTCTTCGGGGCGACCATTGGCATCGTCGCGGTATTCATGGTGGTGGGTGGCATCGTCATCATGAACATTATGCTGGCCAGCGTCACGGAGCGGACGCATGAGATCGGCATCCGCAAATCACTGGGCGCCCGCCGTCGCGACATCCTGATGCAATTCGTCATTGAGTCCAGCGTGATGGCCGGCGCCGGCGGCACCATGGGAGTCCTGCTCTCGCTGATGGTCAGCGAAATCGTGAATTTGATTGTCGGGCCGGGCTTCTTTAACTCTTCGATCCCGCTTACGGCCATTTTGGTGGGGCTGCTCCTGTCTACGGCAGTGGGGCTGTTTTTCGGCATCTATCCCGCCAGCCAGGCCGCCAAACTGGACCCCATTGAGGCTTTGCGCACGGAGAACTGAGAATGGCGAAGGAACGTCTCCAAAATATCCGCGAAAACCTCCTGCTGGCGCTGGACACTCTGCGCACGCACAAGGTCCGATCATTGTTGACGATCCTGGGTGTACTCATCGGCACCATGACCGTCATCAGCGTGGCGGCCATCTTCAAGGGCCTCGACCAGCAGATGGTGGACGCCATGGAAGGCTTCGGCACGCGCTCGCTCTTCATCTTTAAGTTCGAGCCCGGCATCGTCTTTCACCTCACGCGGGAGGAGCGCCTGCGCAAGCCCTTGACCTACGAGCAGGCCATGGCTATTCAGGAGTTGTGCCCTTCGGTGGAAGGCGTGGGGGTTGAGACCTTTGTTAATGGGCCTCCACCCGTCACCAAGTATAAGGGCCTGGAAATGGTCGATGCGGCATTCCGTGGGGTCACTCCGCAGGGCCTCCGCAACGTCAACACCGAGATTCAGGACGGACGCCTGTACACGGATTTCGACGACTTACACCGGCGCGACGTCGCCGTGATCGGCAGCGACGTGGCGGACCGTTTCTTTGCCAGCGAGGACCCCATCGGCAAGGTCATCCAGGTTGACGGCCATCCCTTTCAAGTGATTGGCGCCCTCAGCAAGCGCAAAGCGTTCCCCGGCCCCAACAACGTGGACGCCATCATTTTTATCCCCTACTTCACCTTTCGAAAGTTCTATCCGAATGCCAAGGAGAATTTCATCACCGCGATGGCGTTTCCGGGAAAGGTTGATGAAGCCAAGGACGAAGTCACCGCCGTGTTGAGGCGGCAGCGGGGCGACAAGCCGCTCGCGCCGGACAGCTTCGGCATCTCCACCGCCGATTCAATCATCAATCAATTCCGGGATATCATGGGCATGGTGGTTTTGGTCACCGTCGTCGTGTCCTCCATCGGCCTGCTCGTGGGCGGCATTGGCGTGATGAATATCATGTTGGTGTCCGTCACCGAGCGCACACGCGAAATCGGCGTCCGCAAGGCCATCGGCGCCCGGCGCAGCGACATCACCTGGCAGTTTCTGCTGGAAGCTATCACTTTGACGGCTTCGGGCGGGTTGATGGGAATCCTTTTGGCCGTGTTCCTGAGTTATATGATTCGAACTTTTATGCCCGTGCTGCCCTCGTCGGTGCCATTATGGGCTGTCGTTCTGGGTTTTGTCGCATCCGTGAGCATTGGCCTCTTCTTCGGCATGTGGCCCGCCGTAAAAGCCGCCCGCCTTGACCCCATCGTGGCGCTTCGGCACGAGTGATTGCGCCGACAGTAATCGCACTGAGAAGTTTCCTTTGTTGCGCAATCCACTGTATAGTTGACGGCCCTCTTCCATGGCGCGGGCGTCTCGCCCGACGTACCACGGGCATCCGAACCTGTGAAAAAATCGGGAGAAAGCAAAAGCATTTCACGCAAAGGCGCAAAGACGCCAAGCCCGCAAAGAAAACAAGGCGGTTATCGTTGCAAGTCTTTGCGCCTTTGCGTGAGATTGTTTATTTTTTCACACGTTCCCCTGCCCGTGCCGGAGGCAGGGGCACGCCATAGCGTGCCCATACGGTGCACGGGCAAGATGCCCGTGGCACGAGGAGTATGCACGCACTTATCGCCCAAAAAGGAATGCAATGAATCGTCGGAGTTTTATTCAGTCGGTTGCTGCCACCACTGCCCTGCCCTTCGCCGCGCCCGCACTGTTGGCGAGGGTGGGGGTGGACACGCGGCCGTCGCACCGCCCCATCCAACCGTGGTACTCGCAGGACGGCCTTGGTCTCTTTATTTGCTGGGGGATTTCGAGCGTCGCCGCAATCGAGATCGGCTGGGGCATCTTTGAAGACGCCGGCAAACCCAATCCCTATTGGCCGCCGGAGAAATATGACGCGCTGGCGGACCGGTTCAATCCGCAGAACTACGATCCGAATCTCTGGATGGAAACCGCGGTGCGCGCCGGCTTCAAGTACTGCGTGTTTCTGACCCGCCACCACGATGGCTACGCCTTGTGGCCGAGCGCTTACGGCGACTTCAGCACCCGGCAGAAATTGGGCGGTCGGGACTTGGTGCGGCCTTACGTCGAGGCGTGCCGGAAATATGGCTTGAAGGTCGGCTTCTACTTCTCGCCCAACGATTGGCATTACAACCCGCCTGGCTGGCCGCATCGGGCCTTCCCCCGGCGCGATGGGGAAATGCACCACTCGCACCCGCAAAACCTGGGAATTCCCAAGTTCGTGGACATGCCCATCGGCGAAGTCCAGAAGTACTTTGACCAGTTCTATCCCTACGTCAAAGGCCAGGTGGGTGAATTGCTCACTCGCTACGGGACCATCGATCTGCTCTGGTGGGACGGCTACGAGTGGCCGGAAGGCATCGACATCCACGGCGACGACATGGAACGATACGTCCGCCGGCTTCAGCCCAACATCGTCGAGAACGACCGATACTTCTTGTGGGGACCCAACAAGCCGTTCGGCGACTTCAACACCGACTTTGAGGGGAAGGACCCGAAAGAGCCTCCCGCCGGCGCGTGGGAACAGTGCGAGACCATCTGCGGCGGCTGGAGTTATCGCGGCGAAGAAACGCCCTGCAAGCCCACCAGCCATATCATTGAGCGCCTGGTGCGGAACCGCTCCTGGGGCGGCAACTATCTGCCCGACTTCGGCCCGCGGCCGGATGGAACGATGTCACCTGCGTACTATGCCACCTGCAACGCGATGGCGGAGTGGATGAAGTGGGGTGGAGTCTCGGTGTTCAACGTCCAAGCCGGACCCTATCCGAAGCGCTGCGATGCGCCCGTCACCGTGAAAGACGGTGTGTGGTATGTGCACTTCCTCTCGCGCCGGAATGCCGCCGCCCTCCGCGGCGTGCGCGCACCGGCCTCCGGCAAAGTGCTGCGAACGGGCCAGCCTGCAAGTTGGAAGGCGGAGGGTGATCACATCATGCTTTCGTTGCCTGCCACCCCGCCCACGGATTTTGACGAAGTGGTGGAAGTGAAGTGGTAACGGAGCCATCATCCTGAGCTCCGTTTTTCAGAGCGATGGACACGTGCCGGCCACGGCCATCGCCGGTTCGATCCACCCTCTCAGCGCCCTGTCATCCTGAGCTCCGCTTTTCAGAGCGAAGGATCCCGGTATTTCGTCTTACCCACGGGCACTGCGGGGTGCCGCAGTGCAGCAACGCGGCGCCGGTGCGCCGTGCTGCCTAAGTGCAAATGACAAGGGTCCTTCTCGCTGAAGAGCGGCGCTCAGGATGACAACGAGAGGGAATTCGGGCGGAGGACTGAGTTTGGGACGACAGTTCAACAGGCACGGCTGTCATCAGCCGCTGCGCATTCCAATGCTATACTCGCACGCAGGGTGGGCCGTGTATTCCGTTTAACACCCTCGTCGACCGCATTGGAGGCCGTTGCTTGCGAGCAAGCGAGTTCGAATTCCGCTTTCGCTTTGTCGTTATCGTGGCGTTTTTCACCGCGGGTTTTTGGTGCTACGCGTTCGATCCGGTCAACGTCGCGGCCATGGTTGCGCAAGGCTTCATCGGCCATCGGGTAAAGCTCGGCGTTCCCGCTGACCGGCATTGGCTCCAAGCCATCCTGGGGCTCGGCGCTGCCCTCTGCGTTTTGGCGGCGTTGGTTCGCACCTGGGCAGCGGCCTACTTGCAGAGCGAGGTTGTGCACGACTTCAGAATGCACGGCGAGGGGTTGGTGGCGGACGGGCCTTATCGCTACACGCGCAATCCGCTCTATCTCGGAGGGTTGCTGCTGGCCATCGGATTCGGCATGGCCGCCAGTCGATTGGGGTTCGTGGTGATCGTGGGCGGGCTCACGCTGTTCTACTATCGCCTCATCGCGCGCGAAGAATCGCTCTTAGGAGAAACCCAGGGAGAGTCGTACCGCCAGTTCCTCGCCCGCGTGCCGCGCCTCGTGCCGAGCCTGCGTCCACGGGTTGCGGCAGGAGGCCTTGCTCCCCGCTGGGGACAGGCGGTGCGTGGCGAGACCTTTATGTGGTTCTTCGCAGCCGCGGCCGTCTACTTCGCGGCGACGCTCAACCAAACGATGTTCGTGATCATCATCGCCATGGGGCTTGCATCCTCAGTGGTGGTGAAAAGCATCCAGTGGCGAAAAGCGCCTGACAGTCATTCCTAAAACCTTGGAGAATCAACCCCCCTATGAACCGACGAAGATTCCTGCAAGCGGTGGCGGCATCGTCAAGTTTGCCGCTGGCCATTGAGGCCAATCCACTGCCTGTCCCCACGGACTTGCGGCCGTCCCATCCGCCCATTCAGCCCTGGTATCTCCAAGCTGGTCTGGGACTGTTCCTTCACTGGGGACCTTCCAGCGTGGGACAAATCGAGATCTCCTGGGGCATGTACGAGGACGCCACCAAGCCGAACCCTTATTGGCCGGTGGAGAAATACGACGCCCTGGCTGACAAGTTCGATCCCCAGAACTACGATCCCAACCTGTGGATGGAAGCCGCGGCCAAGGCTGGCATGAAGTACAGCGTGCTGACCACCCGCCACCACGACGGCTATGCGCTTTGGCCGAGCGCGTTCGGCACGTTCAGCACCAAGCAAAAGCTGCACGGACGCGACCTGGTGCAGCCCTACGTTGAAGCCTGCCGCCGGCATGGCCTGAAGGTGGGATTCTACTACTCGCCTACCGATTGGCATTACGACCCACCCGGCTGGCCGAACCGGTCGTTCCCGCGGCGGGACGGGGAAATGCATCACTCCCACCCGCAGCGGCAAGGCCTTCCCAAGTGGGTGGACATGCCGCTGAGCGAAATGCAGAAGTACTTCGACCAGTTTTACGCCTACGTCAAAGGGCAAGTGGGAGAACTGCTGACCCGCTACGGCGCCATCGACTTGCTCTGGTGGGATGGCTACGACTGGCCGGAAGGGATCGATATCCACGGCGCGGAGTTGGATAGCTACGTCCGCAAGCTCCAGCCCAACATGGTTCAGAACGACCGCAATTTCATCTGGGGTCCGCACAAACCATTTGGCGACTTCAGCACGGATTACGAAGGCAAGAACCCTGCCAGTCGGCCAACCGGGCCGTGGGAACAGTGCGAAGCCATCTGCGGGGGCTGGAGTTACCACGGTGAGAACGCACCCTGCAAGCCGGTGAGCCATATCATCGAGCGACTGGTGCGCAATCGCACCTGGGGCGGCAACTATCTGCCCGACTTCGGCCCGCGGGCGGACGGCACCATGTCACCGAAATACTACGCCGCTTGCGACGAGATGGCGGCCTGGATGAAACACAGCGAAGTTTCGGTACTCGATGTCGAGGGCGGGCCCTATCCGGAGCAGTGCGACGTGCCCGTGACGGTGAAGGACAACGCGTGGTACGTCCACTTCCTCTCCCATCAGATGTCCGCCCATCTCCGAGTGAACCACGCGCCGAAAGCCGCGACGTTGCTGCGCACCGGCCAAGCGGCCCCATGGAAACTAGAAGGCGAGCACGTGGTACTAACGCTTCCCGCCGCACCGCCCACGGACCTTGATGAAGTCGTGGAAGTGACGTGGTGAATGCAGGGGCGCTCGCGCCAACCGGGTTCGTTGGGTGGCGCAGACTTTGCCGGTTATGTCTGCGTCACCTTAACGGCTCGCTGCGCGTGGCTCGGGTCGCATCCATGAACCCCAATGTATGCGCCCCCCCGCGAACGAGCGAAAGGCGCTTGCGGCGACGCTCAAGAAACTGGTTGCCGCGAACAAACTCAAGAAAATACCAACAACTTAAAACGAGGAAGGGGCAATTGAAATGAGCAAAGCAATCGATGCGTTGGACACCGCCATGAAGCGGGCCATGGCGGGACGGCCCAAGGTTGGAGGCTTCCCTTGTTTAGCTAAAGTGCTGCGGCAAGCGGGCGTTACCCGCAACCTCTGGTATCTTCCCGCCTGCCAGAGTGTGTACCTGATGGAACAAGGACCGGTCGTGACCCAAGGCACGCCGCTGGTTAGCGGAACCGTGGACGTACCCGCATTCGACCGGGAGGCGCTGATCACCGCTCTGCGGACCGACCAAGCGGGCAAGAGCACCTTCCCTGAGTTTCTGGCTGCCTCTTGGCGCGCCGGAGTCGTCCGCTACGAAGTCGATTTCAAGGAACGCGTCGTGATCTACTATGGCTGCGACGGCGAAGAATATGCCGAGCACTATCCAGCCGTGGACATCTCGTAATCCAAGGGCGAACAAGGCGGATTGGCGCAATCGCCAAACCCGCCTTGTTCGAGAGAGACGAGGAATGTCGCATTGTCATGAGCGGACAAACCCCTTGCGGGATGAAAGGTCCCGAGGTCCGCTGATTTTACCGGCGTGGCGAAGGAATCGGGGGTATCCAGTTTCGGACCGGGCACGCTCCAACTGCTGGCGAATAATGCGGCCCGCGGGCAAACCCGTCCGGCGGCTCTGCTCCTGAAGCCAGTCGGCGAGTTCGGGTGTAAGACGGATTCTAATGGTATGACTCATGCGGCAGAATTGTATCACCAGTTTGGGGGTGGTACGTGTACGCGGCAGCGGGCAGTTTTCGATAAGCCGAACCAGCCAAGTGAGCTCTCCGAACGTTCGGAGCAAAAATCAGGCGCGGTTTTTGGGACAGGGTTTTGGGACTGGCACCAGAATTGACACGAAAGCCGATTGGTACACTTTCGGGCCATTTTGCAGACAGGGATTTGGGACTCCGAAAGCCTTGATCTTAGGGCCTTCCAACTTTGCCCAAAAACTTACCCTTTTTGAGAAGACCGGGGCGGCGTTCTTGTGGCTTTGACTGCACGTTGCGTTAACCGTGATAGATGTAGCAGACTAATCGCAGGGAGCGCATCGTGATAAATGACATACAAGAGATCGCCGTCCTTCTTTTGGAAAACCGCGCCGGTAAAGTGGACTGGGGCGAAATTTCGCGTCTTGAAGGAAGGGAATGCTCGAAAAAGGTTGCCAACAAATTCCTGATCTGTTGTCTCCTCGACTGGCAGTGGGACACTGACGTAGCGTGGAAGAAAGGCGAAGACCTGGTCGCAAAACTCGGTGACCCGGAGGATGTCGGTGGGCCAGAGGATGTCTGGGTGAAAATAAGTTCCTTTTCAAAGGAGACGTGGGACTCGAAGTACGAGGAATATGGCAAGCCGCATCGGTTCCGCAGAGGCTACAGTCGTTTGTGGGGTATCGCCAACAACATCTGCGCTCGGTACGACGGCGACGCACGGAACATCTGGTCGGGCAAGACCCCGTTTGAAGCGCTTGTTCATCTCTGGGCTCTAGAAGCGGGCGATCAAATATCCCGGATGATCGTCGGCGCATTGCGCGACTGTGGCCAAATCAAGGGCGACTCAGGCGACGTGAAGGCGGACGGTCATCTCCGCCGGGTACTCGGTCGCGCTGTTTATGGCGAGGAGATCATCGCTGCCAACGCGTTCAAAGTCACCGAGCTGACCCGACAGCTTAACTCGGCAGACCCGTGGCAACTGGATTGGCCCCTGTGGAACATTGGAAAGTCTTATTGCAGGCCGACAAGCCCAGACTGCCCGAAGTGCTACTTGCGGCCTCACTGTGTCTACTATCGGCAGCATGGTGGGACAGGTCTTTCCAACCTCGCGTAGATGCCTTTTCAAGTGGCAGCTAATTTTGCCGTGCGCGTTTGTTTTCTCCAAAACTTAGCCCTTCGGGAATCCGGAAAACTACCCTTTGTGAAACATCGCCGGGGCCGGTGTTCGGTTGGGCGGGATGCGCCTAAACTGGCTGCAGCTTCTTCAGCTTGATGCGGTCGCGCCGAACTTGCGCAAGGTCGTACTGAACTTGTTGCGCAAGCCAGCCTTCCTCAGTGCCGCCGAACACCATCGACAAGCGCACGGCCATCTCCGGCGATATGCCGCGCTTCTCGTTGACGAGTTCCGAAAGCGTGTTGCGCGTGACGCCGAGTGCTTCCGCTGCTTGCGTGATGGTCAAGCCTGACGGCTCGATGCACTCCTGCAACACGACAACGCCGGGGTGGGGCGGATTTTTCATGGTCATGAGTCCTTCTCCGTGTCTAGTGGTAATCGACATAATCAACATCCTCCGCTCCGCCGTCGAAGCGGAAGACAACCCGCCAGTTGGCGCGAAGAGTCACGGCCCAAAAGCCTTTCATCTCGCCTTTGAGCGGGTGCAACCGGAACCCCGGCAGGTCCATGTGGGCAACGCTTGGGGCGGCGTGAAGCGTCGCCAGAATATTTCGCAGTTTGCCGACGTGTTCCGGGTTGACGCCGCTCGGGTCGTCAAGTTCAAAGAGCCGTTTCAGTCCCTTGTGGCGGATGGTCCGTATCATCTCCCCCACCGTAACGCGCCACGTGGCGCATGTCAACTGTGAAAAGACTGGTCCTGTCCCGATTGGGGTTGTAACGCCGGCTTCCAGCCGGCACCGGAGCAGCCAGGAAGGCGGCGCTACGTCCACATTGGGACAAAACCCGAAGCCCTCCACCTTTTAGGCCCTTCCGCATCCCGCGAAGCGCGCTCTTTTCCACGTTTGCAGCAGATCGATTCCGCCATGATCCGGGCGGTCGTAACCCGCCAGCGTCAGCAGGCTGAGCGCGAGTCCTTTCAAGGTGAAGAAGTCCTCCATCTGCTCGTCGCACGAGGCGGCTTGTTCGTACCGTGCCTGGTAGAGCTCAAACTGCGGGTAGAGTTCCCGGAGCGAGCCCACGCGCGTGTCGCGAACCGGTTGCCTGGCTGACAAGGCATCGATGCGCAGCGCCATTTTCCGCAACAACTCCTCGCGCGTGGCGATGGCGCGGGCCGCGGATTTGCCCAGAGCCGCTTCCTGATCGTACTGATTGTCCTTCAGCCGGCGCAGCATTCCACCCTGAACGTTGTAGCTGAGCGACACCGACCAGGAAAACGCCAGGTTGTTCAGGAACTGTTGCAGCGCCACCGCCGAGCTGAGCTGTGGCATGACGCCGAAGTCGCTGCTGACGGTCCATCCGCTCAGGAGGCGCGTCCACTTGTTGCTCTTGGAGAAGCGCTGAAGCAGCGGCAGGCTGTACGAAGCTCCGTAGCTTTGCCGCAGCGATTGCTGGACGGAACCAAACCCCACGCCGTTCACAAACAGCCCGGTGATGTCCGTGCCGTAATCGGTGCGCGCGTAGGCGCTCCAGCGGTCAAGGAAGTACCGGTTGATCGGCAGGCCGTTCTGCCGGCTGATCTGCTTGCCGATTTCACCCGCGGTCTTCTGCGCCAAGTCCATATCAGCGAGTAAGGAAGCCAGGGGCTTGTCTGCCGCTTTCGGCGCCGCGGTGGTGCCGTCAAAGGGATTTGACGGCAGCGCCGCCGTGAACCATCGCTCGCTCACCGGATAGGCCAATGTCTCCGGCCTTGGGGAATCGGTGCGGGCGTTTGTGGTGGGCTCGGAGCTTGCGGCCTCGGCCGCCGTGTCAATCCCCAGGTGGGATTCCAGTTCGTCCAAAGCGGGAAACTGCCGCACCAGCGTGTTGACGGCGGAGGGCACGGTTGCCGCATGAGTTGTCGAATCCATCGAACATACTATCAGGAGTGCCAGCAGCAGGGCGGATAAATGGGTTCGGATTCGCATCGGTGATCCTTGATTGAGTGTGGCCCGAATACCCAGACGGTATCAGGCGCATCGGTGTACAGCGCTCAGGCAGTGACGTCCGCCGGTCGCGGCCGGCACAGTCAAAGTGCATGCCGGTCACGGCGGTGGCACGACACCCCAGGCGATATCTCGCCGGGCTCGGTGCCCTTCGCGTGCGTAGTATAACCGAGTGTCCGGGTTGCGGAGATGGTGGCTTGCGAGGGCGTGGGTTTTGTCGGACCGAAGGACGTGCATTTCGTGCGCGGCGGGCAAAAGCAAATACAGGTCCTTCGGCCCGACAAAAAACGTCAGTCCTCAGGATGACGAGTGGGCAGAGTTTTTCCGCAGCTTCTAAAGCCGGCGTCACATCATCTCCCGTCGCTACCGAGTGTAACGGGACATATGATGTTCCGCGCTAGCTTAAATCACCGCGCCTCGCGGATTGGCCGGCATGCTCGGCGGCACGGTAGGCGAGGGCCTGGATGGTGGCGGTGGGTTGCTGCCGGGCGGAGGTCACAAAGTTGCTTCCGTCCACGATGAGGAGGTTGGGAACGTCGTGCGCCCGGCTGAAGGCATTCACCACGGAGGTCTGCGGATCGTGGCCCATCCGGCAAGTTCCCATCAGGTGGCGGCTTGGCATGTTGTCAATCACGTCGAACGGTTGGCTCCATGTCTTCCGGGCGCCGGCGGTCTCCAGGATCTCGATCTGCTTCGTCAGCGCCCATTTCATCGTCGCCAGGTCATCCGGATGATAATCCGATGTAATGCGGACGGCGGGCAGGCCCCACGCGTCTTTCATGTCGGGATCGAGTGAGACGGTGTTCTTCGCTTGTGCGAGCGACGTGGTGTGGGCGAGTAGCGACATGGTACGATCGAAGTATGCCGTGAACATCTGCTTGAACTCGCTGCCCCATCGAGGAGCGTCGGGCGGCAGGCCACTCAGGGCGAAGCTGGCGGGGTAGAAGTCGAATCGCGCGTCAATGCCGCCTCCACCGTAAAATCCCCGCTTCGGGTCCGCCGCGTAGTAATCGTGGATCAACCGCGTCACCTGAATTCCCTTGTACTCGTTCAGGGGGTGCTCGAACAAACCTTCTGCCAGCGCTCCGTTGTCCCACATCAAGTACTTCCCTACCAGGCCGTTCGAATTCGCCAGGCCGTCGGGAAAGCGTTTTGACTTCGACATCAACAACAACTTGGGAGTCTCCACGCCGTTGGCGCAAACGAAGATTGCTTTGGCCCGCTGGAAAACCTCGCGCCGTTGGTGATCGAAATATACCGCGCCCACAACGCGGCCGGCATCGTTGACTTCGATTTTGCGGACGTAGCACTCCGGCCGGATTTCGCATCGTCCGGTCTTCTCGGCCACGGGAATCACGCTGACCAGGGTGCTGGACTTGGCGCGCATCTCGCAGCCGAAGGATTCGCAGAAGCCGCAATTCACGCAGGCGGTGCGCCCCTGATAAGGCTGGGAAAGAATGGCGACCGGCGCGGGAAACGGATGCAATCCGAGCTTTTTGGTGGCGCGATCGAACAGCACGCCGGACGACTTTATCGGCATCGGTGGCAGTGGGTAGGGCTTGGAGCGCGGCGCCTCAAAAGGATTCGCGCCAGCCAGACCCGAAATGCCCAGGTCGTACTCCGCCTTGGTGTAATAAGGTTCGAGATCGGCATAGGCGATGGGCCAATCCCGAAGTTCGGCGCCACTGACTTCGCCGAACAAGCTGCGCTCGCGAAAATCACTTTCATGGAAGCGCCAGTAATTGGCGGTGAAATGCACGCTGCCGCCACCCACTTGCCGTCCGTACTCGATGGCCTTCATGGGCCTGGACTGGTCCGCTTCCGAGGGACGGTAGGTGATGGGCTGAACCTTGGGATCGTTGGTCAGGCCGGGCTGAGAAACGTACTGGATTTCGTCGTGGGAATAATCCGTTTCGCGCAGGTAAGGCCCTTGCTCCAAAACCACGACGCTGAAGCCCGCCGTTGCCAACTCCTTCGCGACCACTCCACCCGCGGCGCCGGCGCCCACCACCAGAAAATCTACGGGTTCAGCGGTTGGGAAGGTCACGCCGCTCATTCCTTTTCTCCGCTCACCTGCGCGTCGTAGTAGCCAAACGGCGGCGCATAGGCCATGTCATGGTCAAAGCCTATTTGCTTCCAGCCCGTCTCGCCGCGATTGCCACCGTAGCTGGGATCGCCCAGGAAGCCGAGCACCGTGTGGGTGCGCAGCAAATCAAAGAAGTCGGATTTCTCCGTCGCCCGCAGAAGGGCTTTTTGCTGAGCGTCGGTCAGCGAAGCAATCGAGGTCGAAGTCGGGAAGAGTTCCTGCCGTTTCTGCTGGAATTGCGCCAATCCGGTGCGGTACTTTTCGTGGTCATCGGCAGCGAACGTGGCCAGGGCGCGATCGATGAAGTAAATGACGCCGGCTTCACGCGCGCCGGGACCGCCGGTGGAGGGAATGATCTGCGCCCCGAGGGCTTCGATCTCCCGCGCGGCGACTTCGTCCAGCGTTTCAAAATGGTACGTTGGCGATTGCGCCGTCAGCCGTGCGTGCTCCAGCGCCGACAAAACCTCAGGCCCTGCCATCATCGCGAAACAGCTTGAAAGCCAGCCACGTCTTGTTGAGTTCATGTCCGTGGGAACCAGCATATCACAAACGGATCGTCGTCAATGGAAGGGCAACCCCTACGCTCCGCAGGCCATCCATGGTAATGCAGTCTCAAGGTATCAAACTCCGGACGCCCGTCCGAGAAGCAAATCCCATGCGCACGATTCGACTGCCACGCCTGCCCGCGCTCTTGGCCGCTCTCATGGTGCTCAGTGCAGCCCCCCTTGCCAGCCGTCAGAAAGACCTGAGCGACCCCGACAAAATCGGCCACCGCAATGTGACGCATCGATGCATCATTTCACCCGAAAAGTAAGCCGCCATTGGCAGGCAGGAGGCAGCCAAATTCGAACAGTCCGCCGAAATTGCTCGGGATGCCACAGTCCAGCGTTACCTCAACAAGTTGGCTGGAAACGTGGCGCACAACTCCGATTGGAAGGGGCCGGTGGAGGTCAAGGTGGTCATCTCGACAGGGATCAACAGTGTTTCCTTGCCGGGCGGGTATATCTACCTGACTTCGGGTTTGATACTTAATGCGAAGAATGAGGATCAGGTCGCCGGCGTATTCGCCCATCAATTGGCGCACGCGGCGGCGCGGCACTGGGCTGCGAGCCTATCCAAGGTGACGATCCTGCAATTCGCAATGGTGCCGGCGTCTCTCGTTGACGATGCCCCGGTTTTCAGAGCGTGCTCAGGATTCGTGTCGTATCGCTACCACACCGCAGGCGAGGCATCGTCCGCGTATCTCGCGGGTTCCAATGGGAGCTACATGGTCACCGACCCGCCCACATTGCTCAAATTCCGCTGCCAGGATGAACTCGAGGCCGACTACCTCGGCCTCCAGTGCATGTACATGTACAAGGCCGGTTACGACCCGGGCGCCTACGTCGAACTCCTGCGAAGGCTCGCATCCCTGCAACCCGGCTCACCACCTGCGTCGAACGCCTTTCAGAGCCTGCCCCCGTTTCCGGAGCGCATTGCCAGGGCGGAAGAGGAAATCCGCACTATACTTCCACGCACCAAACCGCCAGCCAAGCCGACTCCGTAGTTCGGCCCAGCCGATGCGCTAGCAAGCGGACAGGTCTAAAGTGGCTGGGTCAAGCGGCTGCAAAGTTCACTTTACGGTACGGCCCGGAAGAGCCGCCGGTGCAGCGTCCAGGAATTGGGTGGACAGTGGAGCATTGCCCCTGAGGGCGGCACGTGCCGGGCGAAAGCGCCGCGCCACAACCGCAGGATTTTTCAGTGAATTAATGAGCATTACGCAATGAAGTGGCGCGACCCCCTCGCCCCCGGAGGGGCATAGGCGCTAGAACAAGAAATTGACTTTTTCTGCAACTGTTGTATGCTTCCGGCATGGACAAGCGCCTAATCGACGAGGACTGGAAATATCTGTGCCAGTATTTGCCGGAAGATTTGAGTGAGTTGGCCAAAGCGACGGGGACCGTCAAACGCTGGCGCAATGTCAAGAACGGTGAAGAATTGTTGAGACTTATTCTAGCATATGCCATGGAAGATCTCTCTTTGCGCAGCACCGCGGCTTGGTCCACGCAGACCGCTCTGGAACTGAAGGACACTTCCGTCCTGCATCGTTTGCGCCAGGCTCCGCCGCTTTTGGAGAGGGTCTTGGCGCATTTGCTGACGCAGCGACTGCGCGCCGAAGCCGCTCCGGGGCCGGTGTTTCGAATCAATGATGCGACGGTGTTGAGTATTCCGGGCAGCGAAGGAACCGATTGGCGTTTGCATGCCGTCTATGATCCCGCCCAGTGTTGTCTGCGCCGGGTGGAAATTACCGACCAGCAAGGGGGCGAGCGCTTGGATCGAGACCGGCCGCAGTCCGGCGACATTGTCTGTGGCGACCGCGGACTGGCGCATGCCCGCGGCATCCACGCGGTGACCGACGCGGGAGCGCATGTGCTGCTGCGCATGCACTGGCAGAATATCCGCCTGCACGATGCGCAGGGACAAGCGGTGGACATGGACCAGACGCTGAAAAGGGCGGAAATTGGCGATGCAGGGACAACAGTATATGTCCCCCTGGAAGGCAAGACCCCGGTGCCCGCCCGGTTGTTGATTCGTCCGCTGCCCACCGAAGCGGCCAACCGCAACCGTCAGCGCTTGCGCCGCAATGCCGCCAAGAAGGGTCGCACCCCTTCCGTCACCGCCCTCCGCTTGGCCGGCTACTTCTGTGTGCTCACCACCTTGCCGGAAAGCCTCGCCAGCGCCGACGTGGTGCTGGAACTCTACCGTGTGCGCTGGCAAATCGAGCTGTTTTTTAAGCGCTGCAAAGGGCTCTTGCATTTTGATCACTTGCGGGCTTTCGACCCGCATTTGGTGCGCACCTACTGTTTGGCCAAACTGATTGAGGTGGCGCTGATTCAGTGTTTGCATGAGGAGGCGATCGCTTTTTCCCCCTGGGGAGTTCCCCGCTGCCGTCACCGTGCGGCTTAGTTTGTGGCGCCTCGTGCATCTGCGCCGCTTGGACTTGACCTTGGCGATTTACGGCAGCTTGGCATTAGCCGCCAAGCAGCGGCTCTGGCCCAAGGCGCGACAGGCTCTTACGGAGGCCCCGCGCCAGCGCGTCTACCGCGCCCAGAAGTTTCAACCGCCGCTTGCTCAACTGATGAACCGCCTCCTCACCGCACAACCCGTTCGCCAAGGAGCATCGAATGGCTTATTGTAAATATCCTCCGGCAAAGCCGGAGGCTTTAAAAACAGTGAGCCGCTCAAAGCGGCTGCGGGGACGCTATCGCGGCCCCGCAAAACCATTTCGGAGGGATGGTTCTGGATTTCGTGAAACTCATTACGGCAGCTTCCAATCCGAACCCTTGCCGCCGGCTTCGGCAGTTTCGCAGAACCCAACTGCGCACATCGTAACGGGTTTACCGGACTATCGCATTCGACGCCCCGCAGCATGGTAAATTTACGTGCCACGTACTGCGGGAGCTGTCAAACTTTTGCTGCCTCCCCGGCAGAGCCGGGGGGTCTCTCAACGGAGTAAATATCCTCCGGCAAAGCCGGAGGCTTTAAAAACAGTGAGCCGCTCAAAGCGGCTGCGGGGACGCTATCGCGGCCCCGCAAAACCATTTCGGAGGGATGGTTCTGGATTTCGTGAAACTCATTACGGCAGCTTCCAATCCGAACCCTTGCCGCCGGCTTCGGCAGTTTCGCAGAACCCAACTGCGCACATCGTAACGGGTTTACCGGACTATCGCATTCGACGCCCCGCAGCATGGTAAATTTACGTGCCACGTACTGCGGGAGCTGTCAAACTTTTGCTGCCTCCCCGGCAGAGCCGGGGGGTCTCTCAACGGACTAGTTTGACTCATTAAATGGTGTCGAAAAGTCAGCCTAAAAACGCTGTTTTTGGCGCGATTTCAGGGGTATTTTGCTGAATTTGTTCCCGCCATGCAGTCCTCAAAATCGCCTCAATCTACTGATATTAAATCAGATAACCAGAAAAAAGCCGAAAACACCACGTGACGGAGGTTAAGTCCCTTTTGAATCATAAACTCATCGGCATCGGGCATTCTGTCATTTTTTAAGTTGCTTGTTTTCTATAACTCATCGGGTTCTTTCACTGATTTTCACTTTTTCGGTCTGGTAGCTTGGAATGAGGGACAAATTGGCGGCTAGAAAATACTGGCGGGAGGCTACGCAAATTTCAGGGTGCACAAAGCCGTCGTGTCCTTTGCGGGGTGCGGCGGCGAGTTGGAAAGCCCTCTGGCAGTTCATACGTTACCAGATGAGTATAAGCATATCCGGCACAATTTGTCAAGCGATTTCTGCTGCTGTCCCAAATTGGCCGTTTTGCCCCCCGCGTCTTTGCGCCTTTGCGGCTTGGCATGAGAATGCTTTCTGAGTTTCTTAAGAGCAAAACAACCTCACGCAAAGGCGCGAAGGCGCAAAGAATCGCAAAAACCTGCTTAACCCTAATACCGCTCACTTCGTTGTCGTCACGAAGCAAGAAACCTGATTGCGGACGAAGCCCGCTTTGGACTGCGGTAGCAGCAGCTACCGCTTTCCGCCTTCGGCGCATACGGCAAAGGCGCAAGGGGTGGAGGATGAAAAGCGGTAGCTGCTGCTACCGCAGTCCAAAGCGCTTCGCGCATGTGCATATGATACGCACGCAAGGTGAACCTTTTTGGGCCTAATTTTCAGTTGGCTTCTCGATATGATCAATCGCGAGGATATCCACCGGCCCTTTGGTGGGCTCTAACTTCAATCCCAGTTGTTTCTCCAGGGCCTGAACAAGCGATGGCCCGGTTTGCTCGGTGGGGGGAGGAAGGTTGGCGATGTCCACATTGCCCGCGTCCTGCGCGCTGAACAGGGGGACCGCGCGATGCGTATGCTCGTATTCGAGTCTAAGGAAATAGGTATCTTTCAGTCCGGTTTGGTCGATTACCGGGCGGCTCATCTCCGGCAACCCGGAGAGGAGAACCGCCAGATCGGCCATGGACATGTAATTCGCCATGCACGCCCACCCCAGCTTCGGCACGCAGGGCCTGCCCCGGACCGGCTGGCTGGGCGTTAACAGCGATGGGTATGCATCGCCCGGCAGCATTTTCTGGTCCAGGAACTTTGGACCGTCCTTGGCGGCGACAAGGGCGTAAGCAGGCATTTCCCTGGTCGTGTGACTGACTTGCAGGTTAAACCGGTCCGCCAGCATCGACCGAATCATCAACCTCAACGGGCCCCACAACTGCTCCGGATGCTGGCGGAATTGTTCCGCCATCGCATCTTCGATCTTCGCGTCAACGTCGTAATATTTGGAGTTGATCCAGCCCGGCCCGCCCTCCACCTGATCGTCTCGCAGGGGAAATGTGAACCGGCTGGCGCTGGACCCGTAGGCCATCTTGATAAAGAATTTGGCGTTCTTGTAGGTGGCGGTATACCGGTTCGGACTGTACTTGCTGGAAATCATTCCGGAACGGTCCGGCTTGATGGACACAACCTCGAAGGAGGGCGGAGGCGCGTCGGTCGCCGCGGGCGTCTGCGCGCTAATTTGCGGAGCGTTTACGCGGCCGAACACGATAGGCCCGGCGACGGCGGCAATGCCGATAGCTGAAAGCAGGAGTTTCCTACCGAAACTGAGTTTGCCTGTGCCGCCTTCCGCCATAATGCCGACCTTTCCTTGTTCGAAAAGCGAGTCACCGTAGGGGCAGGCCTCGTGCTTGCCCTCCAGGTCGGCGTGGCCGATGCAAGGTACCCACAAGGGGTACCCCTACGTTCGCCGCTAATTCTCCGACGGCCGCTCGATGTGATCGATGACGATGACGTCCACCGGGCCTTTCGTGGATTCCAGCTTCAGCCCAAGCTGTTCCTTAATTGCCGTGAAGATAGACGGCCCGGAAGACTCGGGCGGGGCTGAGCTGTCAGCGCCGGGGTTCGCGCCCACGGCCACTTGCCCCATTGCAGCAGGGGGTTGATCGGGCGTCCACTTCAGCGCGATATCATATTTGCCCTTGAGGCCGGTCTGATCCAGAACGGTTCGGCCCAGTCGCTCTGAGAGCAGCAGCGATAGAAAGGAAATGGGATATCCCTGAAGCGTCAGATGGCCATTCACAGCTCTAAACGAGCCTGCGCCCTGTGCTCGACCGTCAAAGCCCTTAATTCCATTGGGGTAAGTGTCGCCGGGCTTTGCCTCCTGAAATTTGGGGCCGTTCTGCGCCACTACCAACGCATAAACTGGGAGCTGCTTGGTCTCGTGACGCAGTCCCAGCTTGAATCGATCCGCGAGGAGCGACTGAATCATCAATCCAATTTTTTCCCTGTGCTGGTCTGAAGGTAGTTTCTGCAATTGTTCGACAGGCGAGTCCGGCACCTTCGCCTCAATGTCGTATTTTTCGGACGTGGTCCAACTCGGTTCTCCGACAAGCTGAAAGTCTCTGACATTGTAGGCAAAGGCAATCAGGAATTTTGTCGTCACGCCTGAAGCTATGAACCTGCCGGGAGGGAGGTTGATGAAAGAGACCACGCCCACGGAACGATTCAACTTAATCGACGCAACCTCGAAGGAAGGCAAAGGGCCAGGGATCGTGTGCGTCGCTTGCGCGCGGACTTGCGGAGCGTTCATAAGCCCGAACACCACCGGTCCGGCGATGAGCGCTATGCCGACGGCAGTCAGCAGCAGCTTCCGGCCGACACCGAGCTTGTCCGCCGTGCGTTGGGTCATGATGCGCACAATCCGCGCCTTCAGCTCCGCGCCGGTAATGCCCGAGACGCAGGCCAGTGGCGATTCCAGGCAGAATTGACACGTCTTCAGAATGCTTTCCGCATAAACGTGCGGCGAGCCGCCGAGTTGCAAAACCTCTTCGTCGCAGGCGTGCTCGCGCTCCTCCACCAGCCGCGACCCCAGCCACCAGACCAGCGGATGAAACCAGAAGAGCGATTCCACCACCATGTGGACGGCCGCGGCCAGATTATCGTGGCGGCGTACGTGCCAAACTTCGTGCGCCAGAATGGGCTCCAGGTGCGCATCCTGCAAATGTTCGGAAATCCCCGCCGGCCAAACCAAAACGGGCCGCACGATGCCGAAAATGCCCGGCTCCAGGGATGTGGGTGACAACCATACATCTAGAGGTTTCCGCACTCCCGCCCGATGCTCCACGCGGCGCAGCGCCTCCACCACACGACCCTGCCGCAAGGGTTCGGCTGCATGGAGGGAGTCCGCCACCTGCCGCCAGCGCCGCCACCATCCCGCCAGGACCAGCAGAAAGCCGCCCAGCCACACGGCCGCGCCGATGGGAAGAATCGCCGGGATCAATCGATAGCGCCAGTCAACCTTCTCTTCCGGTGTCATCCGCCTCTCTGGCGCGTGCGGCCCCTGGGTGAAGGGTTGGCCCACTTCTTCCACGGCGAAAAACATGGGAGCGTCGGACGCCGGGCGCAACTCTGCGGTTGGCCTCGCCAGATGCATTCCGAGGGTAATCAACAGGGAAAATGGGATCAGGAATTTGATGGACGCCGCCAGCCAAAGCGCGTAGCGGACCCGCGCGAGGTTCTTGCGCAAGACCAGCGTCAGCAATCCCGCGATGACCAGGCACACCGTGGATTGCCACAAGTGATTTAGCAACCCCGGCATGATGGGCCCGATAATCTCACGCAAGTAGCTTTCGAGCATAGGTCATCCTCAAAAGGGGACGTGGGGGCAGGCCTTGTGCCTGCCCACCGCGCCGGCATGGTCGGCACCTCGAGCTTCTACATTTTGGGGGCCAGCGAACACGGAAAGACTGCTTTCCATGAAATGACCACCCTCTTCAATTAGCACCCCCAACGAACCTAACTGTCATCCTGAGAGCTTGTGACTTTTTTCGCCTTTTGGCCATTTTGATGCAGTTAACCCTTGTGTTTGCAATGTCAACTTTCGCCAATATTCAAAACAGTCACAAGCTCTGAGCCCGCTCTTCAGGGCGAAGGACCCTTTTCATTGTCCGTGGCAAGCTCCGGGCGCAAGCGCCCCGTTCCTGCACGCCGCGTCGTCGCAGCGCACTTGGGTAAGACGAAATACGGGGGTCCTTCGCCCTGAAGAGCGGGCTCAGGATGACAGCGCCATGAGTGTGCATCTACACGACGATAATCGCGAATGGCAACGAAAACCTTCTTCTTAAAACGTGGAAACTTCTGAGTGCCGACGCCGTTGGCCGACACGAAGGATCCGCGTTCCTTCCGTGGCACGCATAGGCAAGTGCACGTCCGCACGATCAAAACAGTCGTCAACCGCAATGGAAAGCTCCCGGTTAAATGCAGAAGCTCCAGGCGCCCCTACGAAACTATGTTCTTTCCAGCTTGCGCAGAGTTTTCTCCGCTTCCTTCACATCCGCCAGGGTCAGCTTGCCGGATTCAATCAGGTGCGCCATGACGGGCTGAGTGCGTCCACCGAAAAGCGCCAGTAAATCGTCAATCAGGCGGCGCTGTGCGGCGTCGCGTGAAATCGTCGCTTCGAAAATATGGAAATTGCCAACCTTCCCGACGCGCCGCAGGGCCTTCTTCCCTTCCAGACGATACACGGTGGTCTGGATGGTGGTGTAGGCGGGCCGGTTTTTGCCCGGGAACGTCTCCTGAATCTCGCGAATGGAGGCATGGGGACGAGTCCAGAGTGCCTCCATGATCTGAAGTTCGAGCCTGGTTAATTTGGGTTTGGCCATGTCAGATATACTATCCTCGTAAGGAATTCTACTACGTTAGTTTGTAATGTCAAGCGCTATCCGTGTACGTTCGGAATGGCACCGCCCGCGCGCAGCGCTTTGGAGTGCGGCAGTAGCAACTGCCGCCTTCCATTTGGACCGTAAAGGCTGCGCGGCAGTAGCAACTGCCGCCCTTAATTCGTTAATGACCCAGCAGCCGCCTTCAGTCTGTAAAGGTTTGGGCGGCAGTTGCTACTGCCGTCGTTGGTTCATTAAGGGCAAGGCGGCAGTTGCTACTGCCGCACTCCAAAGCGCCTTCGGCGCAGCTTCAGATTGAGTTTCCCCGACGTCGGCTCGATTCCTCGTCACGACGCGTGGAAATCCGGTGAGTAGAGCCGTTCCCAGGGAACATGCTGCAAGTAGGGCTTGCCCATGTGGTAATTCACGATGTTGCGGATGGTTTGGTAGATCAGAGTCGAAGCCAAGGACGGCGCGGGCGTTCAGGTGGTAGAGAACTCCGAGGTCGGAGGGACTGTCCATGAACTCGGCATATTCCCGGGTCACGGACTGCATCTGCCGGCTGCCTTCGGAGAAGCCGTCCAGCGCCTGGTTCAGCTCTGCCACGAACTGCTCATGCGACACGCTGGGGCGGTCGCGGAAAGCCTTATCGTAGGTCAAATAGGCCTTGCGCTCCGTCACCAAGGCTTCAATGTAATCGCGGAACGACTGCGTGCGGTTGATCATGTAGCGAAGCTCATATTCACCCTGCGGGGCGACATCGGGCAAGGCCGCACGCAGCGATACCAGCGCCTTGTCCAGGTAAGCCACCGAGCCCTGAAAGTGAGTAATCGTATCGGGCATCTGGGGAATGAAGTTCTTCCAGTCGGGAAGCGTGGGACCGTCAAAGGCATCGGGTTGCTGGAAGAGCAGGTGCCCCATGTTCACTTCCGGCAACGCGGTGCAGCAGATCATCATGGTGTACCAGTACCAGTAACTGTTGTAGGCGAGGTATTCCTGGTTGTCCTCCAGCGTCATGAAAGCCTGGTACATCGCCGGCGCGGCCTTGGCTCCGAACACGCGGCGGGAATAATCCTCGTAAAACTCCTCTGGACCAAGCTGCGGCGCCCATGCCGCCTGGGTGAGGAAGGAGCTGTTGGTTTCCGTTCCACGAATGCGGTCGAGCTGCCCGGCAAATCCGCTCAAGCCGTTCTTCAATCCCTCGGGGAAGATCTTGTCCTGCACGCTGTACTGCCGGACACTGAACTGCATTCCCATCATGTCGAAGTCATCGTCCACGCGCGGCTCAAGCGTTCTTTCGCGCTCGCCCATGCCGCCGAAAATCTGCATGGGGAGGCCCGCCGGTGTCCACATGCCGCTCGACTCCATATCGGTAAAGGCCACGTCCTTGGGCAGCATCTTGTCAAACAGTGGCAGAGCGTAGCCGCGCCCGATGCCCATGAGCCCGATCTTGGCCTTGGGGTTGATGGCGTCCCGCTGTTTCAGCAGGTATTGAAAAAGATCGAAGTAGCCGATGTTCGAGTCCACCACGAGATTGGAATCCGACGGGATATCAAGAACCCAGGGAAATCGCGCCTGCCGCAAGGAGAAAAACTCCGGGCGCTTCTGATTGAAAAAGGCGCGATGCTTTTCGTTGTTCAGATCCGGGTACATCTCGCCGACATTGAGAAAATAACCTTCGGCCTCGGGATAAGTATCGAACAGGGCCTTGAGGCGATTAACCTGGATTTCGCGATTCACTTCGTCAAGGGGATGAACAAAGGCGCCCCCGAGGTTCATGAAGGGCAAATCGCCCACTCGCTCGCAGTAGCGCGCCAGGTTGGGCGTCACCGCGTCCAACTCCAGAGCCAGCCACACCTTGATACCTCTCTCCTTCGCGTGCCGGAGAATTTTGTGCAGCATACCTTCAGCGATTTCGTAGGCCTGATCCGAGGTCTCGACGTTCCACATTTCGGGCGGGGCGATTCTGCGGTTGGGAAAGAGTTCCTTACCGATGGAAACATCGTCGGTGGTGCGCGAGCCAAATCCGTAGGCCCAAGTCAGATAGCCGCTCTCTTTCGTTGAGACGTCGCCCAGCCAGGCGGTCTCGCCCTTGTATCCGTATTTCAGCCAGGGCTCGAACGCGAACCACCAGAACTGGAGGTAGTTGCACTTCATCTTGGCCATCTGATCGATCAGCTTCGCGTAGTCGTCATAGGAGAACATCGTCATGTTCTCGTAGCCGCCATCCTGGATCAGAAAGCCTCGCCGGGGCATGGCCGGTTCCATGCGAACGTCGAGAGCCGGCAGAAGCAGCGGGTCTTTGGGCTTGGGGATGATATCGCCGGTGAGCCGAAACGTGACTCCGAGCCGCTCGACCAGCTCATAAACAGCGTACAGCGTGGAAATACCATCACTTCCTGACACCACCACCACCGGGCGGTTCCTGAGGCGGCCGCTCTTGATGAGAAATCCATCCGGTTTGAGGCCGCTGAAATTCATGCCCAGCACGCGTGCGGCTTCCGCAGCGGTTTTGTTTACATCGGATGCCCCCACGACGATCAGCCCGTCTTCCGAGGGTAGTGAATTGGCCTTGGCGTCGGAAACGATGGCGACTTCCACGCCGGACAGTGTCCGCAAATATCTCGCCAGCTCGTCCGCGGCAAACCGATAGTGCTCACTGGATTGTTCACCCAGAACCACTGCCACCCGGGCGTGCCCGCCGGAAGCAAGGACGATCGGTGTTCCGCTGCTTTTAGAGGCGGCCTTCCCTTGTCCAACGGTGAGAATGATCGCCAACGCCGCTAACCAAATCGTTTGCGCGCGTGATTGCTGATTCGACAAACTAGTCGTCATTTCGCACCTCGAAGGAGAGCGTGGGTCGCAGACATCCAATGCGATGTCTGCGCCAGCCGTGTTGCGTAACACCGGGCTTTAGACCGGCACTAGAGTTTCTACAATTTGGGGGCCACGGAACGCAAGGACACTGCTTTCCCTGAAATGACCACCATCTTCAATTTCGAACCTAACTGTCATCCTGAGCCCGCAGTTCGGGGCGAAGGACCACCGTATTTCGTCTTACCCAAGTGCGCCGCGGGAGCGCGGCGTGCAAGCACGGGGCGCTCCCGCCCCGCGCTTCCTACGTGCAATGAAAAGGGTCCTTCGCCCTAAACTGCGGGCTCAGGATGACAGCGCCATGAGAGGAATACTACCGCGACAACACGGCCAACAGCGTCATATACCCATCCACGAGCAGACCTTCGTAACCGTACGGTTTGCCGTCCCATGACTTCCAGTCGTACGAACGGCCATTCGCGGCTGAACCCTGGAATCCGCCGTCTTCAAACGACTTCAACATGGGAAGCAGAATCGCGTCGGCCTCTTGGTGCCGGCCCAATTGATAGAGAGCCTCGATCGTGAAGTAGGCAAAGCATGCGGTGGCGCCGCCGTTTTCGTAGATCTGGAAACCGTCGGAGCCATCGTCTTTCACGCCGCCACCCCATTCCTGCCTTGCTTCCAGATAGTCGTCGCGGCGAATGGGAATCAAGTTGCCGGGCAGGCCATATTCGAAGTGGGTATAGCCCACCTCTTTCATCTTCGCCAGCAGCCGGTCCATGATCTGGTTCGCCTTGTCGCGGGGCACGAGCCCGTAGGTAATCGCCGTGCCATTCACGAACGTGAAGTAGTAATCGTGAAGTTGGCCGTCCTTGCTCTTCCAGCCGGCCAGCACGCCCGTGGCCGGATCATAGAAGGTAGTGAAGTAAACCGACTTCAGCTTTTCCGCGCGCGCGGCGTAAAGCTTGGCGTCCTCAGGTTGGTTGGCGCGCCGGGCCATTGCGGCCATGCCGACAAGCGAATGGTATGCCAGCGCGTTCGAGTAGGCGTCGAGGTAGCCAAAGCCGATGTCGTCCCACCAGTTGGACGCGTGCGTGGTGAATTTCTTGTCCCAGGTGCCGGAATTGCCGCTCTCCGGGTATTCAACCAGGCCGATTCCCTCCCGATCCATCGCCAGCATGGTGGTGGCCCAGCGCTTCAGGCCCGGATAGTTCTTCTTCAACCACACGTCATCCTTGCTGCCCTGCACATAGTCCGAAGCGGCAATCAGCAGCGATGGATACGTATCGGCAAAATCCCAAGGGAGCCCGGAATTGGGAACGTAGTTGGCAATGCCGTAGCCCTTCATGCCGCTCAGGTAGCGATCCAGTGTTTGCCGGATCATGTCGAGCGCCGCGAGGCCTGGCGCCAAGGGCGGAGTTCGCGCCGCCACCGCCGAATATTCAAACAGAGTGAAGGCGCAAACGTCGCTGGCCGCGTGATTGGCCAGCGCGCGGTAGTGAGGGCTGAGCTGAAAAATGTCCAGCCAGTCTCGGCGAAAGCCGTCGAAGCGCGGGTCATTGGCAACTTGCGGAACATTGGGATAAATATCCACAACCTCCAGGTTGTAATCGAGGTTCGGAGTGGCCGCCGTTGCGCCGGGAATGGTCACCTTGACGTAATCACTCCCGCGCAGCGTTTTGTCCTTGTGGCGCAGCGCGTCGTAGCCAAGCGCCGGAGCATTGCCGAGGGTGGAGGTGATTCGAAATGTCCCCAGATTCGGCAAGTGCAGAAGCGCCGGTAGGCGGATGGTGCCGTCGTCATTGAACAGTCCCAACAGCGTTCCGCGGCTCACGTGGGGATTGATATCGAGTAGAAGTGGAGGCGGGGCATTGCCGGCAGAATAGGTGGAATGCAATTGCATGTGACGGTCGGAGAATTCGAATGTCCAAACCGGCGGGCTGGAGGGCGAGCCAGCGGGCCGATATTCGAATTTCCCGCCCACGCGCCGCAGTTCGTATTTCTGGCCGGGCTTGCCAGGCGGGCGCAACGGATTCTTGCCGAGCTTCTTCGTGCCTAAGGAATCAACAGTCAGCGCGGTGAAGGCCGGTTGGTCGGCCGCCAACTCGACGCGCAGGAACGCAGACTGAAAATGTGGCGTGTTCGCCGGTTCATTGGACGAACTGACCGAGGCGGGCGGCAATCCAAGAGTGAGTAGAACACAGACGAATATTACGGAGCGACGTATCATAGTATTACTCCATGAAAATCTGAGCTTCACTGGGGTCGGAACGCCTGCTATATTTTAGTCGCTCTCGCGCAGGCTCGGGGTTACTTTTTCAACGGCAAGTCCAGGGGGTTGCACCTTGCACAAGGATAAAAAGCAAGTCGCGTTGAGCCGCCGGCGTTTTTTGAGCGGCTCGGCGGTTGCCACCATGGCATCCATCGAACTACCTCGCCGCCTCGCGGCCCACACCTCGGTTTCCGGCGCGGAATCCGGCCCAGCATCGGAATCATCGTGGATCGCATTTCGCTCCGCCCGGCCCATTTGGCCGGAGGGCCGCGAAAAGGAAATGAACCTGTGGGTGGGATTTCGCGCCGTTTTCCAGGCGCCTGCCGGGAAGCACGTTTACCTGCGGATGGCCGGCTGCACGTTCTATCGCGTTTACCTCAATGGGAAGTTCCACGGTTGGGGACCCGCACGGGGTCCCAAGAATCACTTCCGTGTGGACCTTTGGGACATCACGCCGCACCTGACGCCCGGCGAGAACTTTGTTTGCGTCGAAGTGGCGGGATACAACGTCAATAGTTATTACGTTTTGGATCAGCCCTCGTTCCTCCAGGCGGAAGTGACTACGGACACAGAGGTGCTGGCTTCCACGGCGGGCGCGGGGCGGCCTTTCGAAGCCAAGATCCTTTCGCAACGCGTGCAGAAAGTGCAGCGTTACACCTTTCAACGAACTTTTTCCGAAGCGTATCACCTCGAACCGCAATCATCAGCATGGCGGGAGAGCGCCGACGCTCCTCTGGAACCCGTGAAGTGCGCGGTATTTGCTTCCCACCCAAACATCCCGCGCCGCGTGCCGTTTCCCGATTACGAGAAGCGCCAACCGGAAATGATCGCCGCCGAGGGCGAGTTCGATTGGAGCGGCAAGGCGCCGAGTAGTCTGTTCGAGGACCGCTCGATTCCCAGCGCTGCCCGGATCGGACCCAATATGCTGGGTTATCGCTGGGATGACCTGACCGAGATTCCCTACCTCGAACTGCAGAAGGCAAAGACCACCGTCAATAATCGCATCGATGTACCCTACGCCTGCGACCAACCTCTGCATTTGACCGCCGGCCGGTTCAGGACTCTCGATTTCGGGACGGACGTAGCGGGATTTTTTGGCGCGCACGTAACCGCTCACACTCACACCAAACTCTATTTTGTTTTTGACGAGACGTTGACAGATGGCGACGTGGACTTCAAGCGCCTCATGTGCGACAACATCGTTGCCTATACCCTGGCGCCCGGCACCCATGACGTTGAGACCTTCGAGCCTTACGGACTCGAGTTCCTGAAGCTCATGGTGCTGGAAGGAGAGTGCTCGGTCGACCATGTCTATCTGCGCGAATACACAGCGCCCGACGTCTGGACGGCGCATTTTAGCTGCAGCCATGCAGGGCTCAACAAGCTGTTCGCGGCGGGCCGGGAATGCTACCGCGCCAACGCCATCGACCTGTTTCAGGACAACCCCACCCGCGAGCGCGCCGGCTTGGCTGTGCGATTCGTCATTCACCGCGCGCGTGGCGCCCCTCCTCACCGGGCACACGCGGGCGGAGCATAATCAGTTTGAAAACTACCTGTTGCCCGACCGCTTTGCGGATCTGCCCGATGGAATGCTACCCGCATGTTATCCGGCAGACCATTTCGGCGGTGATTTTGTGACGCAGTGGTCTCTATGGTTCGTCATTCAACTGGAGCAATACTTGCAACGCAGCGGGGACCACGAAACGGTGGCGGGACTGCGGCGGCGCGTCCTGAAAGTGTTCGATTATTTTCGGCCGTTCCAGAATGCCGATGGCCTCCTTCAGGACCTGAAGGGCTGGGTGTTTGTGGAATGGTCGCGATCGAACGAATTCGTGCAACCTCTGAACTATCCCACCAACATGCTCTATGCCGCGACCCTGGATGCAGCGGGGCGACTTTATGATTTGCCGCATTTTATCGAGCAGGCCGAGGCGCTGCGCAAGACTATTCGGCAACAGTCGTATGACGGCCAGTTTTTTGTCGATAACGCGGTCCGCCAGGATGGGAAGATGGTTCCCAGCCACAACCGCACCGAGACGTGCCAGTATTACGCGTTCTACTTTGACGTCGCCACGCCCGAAACCTATCCGCAACTTTGGGAGACTTTGCGCGGCCAATTCGGCCCGCGACGAAGGACCACGAAGGCTTATCCGGACATCCCTCCTTCGAATGCTTTCATGGGCAATGTGATGCGGCAGGAACTGCTCTCGCGGGCCGGCCTTACCGACCAGTTGGTAGAGGAAGCCATTGCGAGCCTGCTCTACATGGCGGAAATCAGCGGCACGATGTGGGAAAACAGCAGCAACGAAGCGAGCATGAACCACGCCTTCGAATCGAACATTGTGACCGCGCTTTACCGCGATATTCTGGGCCTCTACCATGTGGACCGCGTGCGCAAAAAGGTGCATCTACGCTTCACCAATCTGTCGCTCGATTGGGCCGAAGGGCGCACTCCCACTCCGGAAGGATTTGTGTCCATGCACTGGGTGAAGACGCCGGATACCCTCACGTATCAGGTGGATGTTCCCGCCGGATATAGCGTCGAAGTGGAGAACATTTCCAAATTCAACGTTGTCCAACGGCGGTTTCCGCACGGTAAGGTGAACTTCGGATTCAAAGTGGTAGGTGGATACCAATGAAAACTGAACTGACGCGACGCAAGTTTCTACGGCTTTCAGCCGGTGCCAGTGCGCTGACGGCCAAGCCGTGGTCGGCGATGACCAGCACGGCAGAAGCGACCGAGACTCCCACGGGGGCCGTGCCGAAACTGGAGGGTCGCTTGTTCTCGCCAGGCCTGGATGCGGCGCGATGGAGCACTTTTGCCGCCGCCGGTTACAGCAATCCCGTGCCCGGCATCTGCTATCGCACCAAGCCCCCCGGTTACTTTGGTTTGTATATCGAGAGGCCATTTCCCGTTACCGGAATGCCGCTGGGAGGAATCGATACGGGAGCGTTGTACCTTGAGCCCTCCGGAGTCCTCGGCTATACGTCCATTTTCAACCACCTCACGCCCGTGGGCGGACCGTTGAATACTCCATATCTGGGAATCGTGATGAATGGCCGCGCGTGGGTCTTCGGCACCGGTCAGACCAAGAATTATACGGGCAACAACCGGCCGTCTTACGGAATTAACGTGCTTGGCTCCATGCAGGAGAGCGAGTACTGGGGCCACTATCCCATCGCCGACGTCGAATACAAGTCGGATGCACCCCTGCAAATTGGGGTTCGCAGTTGGTCGCCGTTTATTCCCGGCGACACCAAGGTCTCAAACACGCCCGGAGCGGTTTTTGAAGTTCACCTGCGGAATAAGGGTACGGCAGAGCAAAGAGGGTGCCTGGTTTTCAGCTTTCCGGGCTTTGCCGAACATCACTCGCGCGACTACGCCATTGGCTGGCCGAACTTGCCCGCAGAGCCGGTGATGCCGCCTTGCCAGATCACTCGCCGTCCCGCCCCAAAAGGATTACAAGGCGTGTGGGTGGAAGACAAGGCATGGGGAATGAGCTACGCCCTGGCCGCGCTCGACGCCGATGGCGCGCGCTTCGGAGCATCTCTCGGAGTGGATGGGCCGACCTGGGACAGAGCGCAGGAGAAGTCTGCCATCGAACGGCCGAACACGATGACGGCGGGTCGTCGTTAGCAGTTGACTTCCGCGTTGCGCCCGGACAGGAGAAAACCTTGCGGGTCATTCTGGCCTGGTACGCGCCGGAGTGGGAAGGTAACGGCGTTCCCGGCACCGGTGGACGCCGGATCGAAACGTACGCGCCGGAAGGCCCGGCGCTTTCCACCACGGGCAAACGCTTCACGCATATGTACGCGACGCGCTTTGCCGATGCGGGCGAGGTAGCGACGTTCCTGGCGCGGAATCACGAATCGTTGTTGAAGCGCATCATCGCCTGGCAATCGGCGATCTATGATGACGCCATCGCTTCCCGCTTGGCTGGCCGATGCGCTGATCAACGCCCTCTACTACTTCCCCCCGTGCAGCATGTGGGCGCAGGCGAAGGATCCGATCGGGAACTGGTGCCGTCCCGAGGATGGGCTCTTTGCCCTGGAGGAAGCGCCCCGCGCATGCCCGCACATGTCAACGCTCTCCAACGTGGGCATGGCGGGGCCGACCCTCTCATTCTTTTTTCCCGACCTGGCGCTGTCCCTGTTGCGCGCGATCCGCTCGACACAAAGGGAAAACGGCGATGTTGCGCAGCTCATGGGCCGGTGGGCAGACCCTGCCAACCCTATGTCCTACGACTACCAGGAGGTGATTTCAGGCTTCTGTTATGTGGTTTCCGCGTACTTGCACTGGAAAATCACCGGCGACGAAGCCTTTATGAAGGAGTTTTACCCGTCGGTGAAAAAGGCGCTGCAATACTCGTTTACGCAGCGGCCGGATCTGGGCGCGTCGCAGATTATCGCCATGCCTCCGCACCGCGAGCACGCCTGGAACGACATCGACTGGTTTGAAGACCGGCCCCTCTATGGTTACGTCTCAGACGCGGGTGGGCTGCGCCTGGCAGGCGCTGAGATGCTGAAGGCGTGGGCGCAGGCCATGGGAGACTCCGAAGAGGCTTCGTATCTCGATGGTCTTCTCGCCGCCGGCAAGGAAGCCATGCAGAAGCATCTGTGGAGACGCGACCACTACATGGTTTACAACGACCCGGTGACCGGCAAATCGCTGGATGCCTTCTTCTCGCCGACTCTTAACGGGCAGTATTATGCCCATTACTGCGGCATTCCGCTGGTATTCCCCAAAGCTAACGTGAATAGCATCCTGGCCGTGCTGCGCGACAAGGTTTGCAAGCTCAGCAAAGTCGGAATGCCACCGCTGTACTCGGCTCCGGACGGCACACTCTGGAACAAGGATAAGACCGGGTACCTCACCGGGTCCTACGTTTACACAAACCATCAGGTGATTTGGAACGCCATCACGTTCATCTACGAGGGCCAACGAGATTTCGGGCTGGAATTGCTGCGCAAGAATTTGGAACTCAGCTACCTGGTTTGGGGATACACGTGGGACGGCACCAATTGTTGCAGTGCGGGCGGAGACACCGGCGAGGTGAACTACGGGTGGGACTATTGGTTTAACTGGTCCATCTGGACCGCACCCGCAGCCCTGTTAAATCAAGACATTACTGCCTTGTCGCGGCCCGGCGGCCTGGTGCACCGTATCCTCGCCGCGGGAAAAGACAGCGCTTGATCGCACCTACTGCCAATACTCCGCGCCCGGCAAGGTCCCTTCCATCAAATACCCGCCATCGATCGTGAGGATTTGCCCGGTAACATACCGCGCCCGGTCCGAATCGATGAAAACGATCCCGTCCGCGATTAAGGCGGTCTCGGCAATTTCCTTCAATGGGATTAATGATTCCAGCTCGTTTTGCACATCGGAGGTTCTTGGGGTATGTTACGGGCGTCAACTTGCCTTGAAGGCTTGAACCAAAAGGCTCGAAAAGGAAGGATCGATGGAACCCCTTGATGGTGCCAAAGTGCGGCACTCGACACGAAGAGAGTTTATGCAAGCGGCGTCGCTCGCGACATTAAGCCTTGCGGGGTCGGGCGCCGCCCGGGGCAGAGCTCAGACCAGAGATCCCAGCGGGCCGCGCGAGCACACTGCCCAGGGTACCGCCGCGACTGAAGCCTTGCCCTCCGGGGGCAGGCCTATCAAGCTATTTTGCTGCGACTTTAATTGGGTGCGGCTGGATAAGCCGATTTTCGGAACCCCGCCCGCGGCCCCGCAGGATTGGGCATTTGTTAACCCCAAAGAGTATTTCGATTGGCATATCAACTTTGGGGTTAGCGTCATGTTCTGCCAGGCCTATGCCTTCGGTGGATACGCCTTCTACCCCACCAAGCTGGGCGCCGAAGCTCCCGGCCCGGGACGCGATCTGTTTCCCACGCTCTTCAAGCTTGCCCGAAAAGCCCACCTGCCGTTCCACGCGTATTTCTGTGTGGGAGCCGATTTGATCATGAGCAACATGCGCAATTCCTGGCTTGTTCCCACCAGCCGCAACGCCGGAAACTACTGGGGATATCTGGCGCCGGAGAGTCCCTGGACGGATCTGCTTTGCGCCCGCGTGACGGAGTTCCTGCGAATGTACCCCGTTGAGTGGATTGTCTTCGATTGGTTCGTATATGGCAGCCTTCACCCCAACGACTTCGCTGTCCAGCCTGCCTGGTTCGTCAAGGCTCCCTTTAAGGAGATCATCGGGCGCGATATGCCGCCGGATGCCGCGCAGATCACACCGGCCGAGAGCTTGCAATACAAGCGCGCCGTGCTGGCCAAGCAGTTTTACCGGATCAAGGAAGCCGTACATCAGGCGAGCCCCGGTACGCGGATTTATTTCAATGTGCCCTACCGCCAACCCGCGGAGGCCCTCTGGGTGGACCACCCCATGTTGAACGAGAGCGATATGCTACTCGCGGAGTCTTCCGACGCGGTGGTGCCGTGGCTGCTGCGCATCCGCAAACCCCACCAGCGCGTCATGACCACCGTGGTGGGGCGGCAAGACGGCGTGAGCGATCCCAATACGTGGAAAAAGTGGTTCGAGGCGGGGTGCGATTTCTTCGGTTACGCCTGGGGAACACCACCGGACTTTCGGCCACATCCGGCCTATGCCGCAGCCGTGGAAGTCGTGCGGCAAGCGTACCACCAGATGCCTTAGTGATTATTGGAAGTTGGCAGAATCTGAATGGCCGAAGCACTTTTGACAAGGTAATGAATGCCCTGAGCATCTGGCTGCTTTTGCAATGCTGCCTTGTATTCAGCAGCGGCTGCTTCATAGTGCCCTTCCTCAAGAGGTGAGCGGATAGGAATCCAAGATTGAGTTCGCTACCCCAGCGCCCCTCGCGGGAGACGGGCTAAGGGGGTGACGGGTATCCTCCATCACCCTGATAATGAAGTGGTTACTAATGCGGATCTGGCGGAACGGTTTCATCGGGAGGTCGGGGCGTTTCGGTCTCACGACCGGCTCCAGCCATCATCCCGGCGGGCGGCCGGCGGCGCTCGTTTTCATCTGCCCGGAGCTTCTGGAATAATGTCATTTCCGACTGCGCCTCCGCCGCATTCCCCAAATGCCGGTATGTCATGGAGAGCAAGTAGTGCGCAGTGGAGTCCCTTGGGTCCATTGGCACGACTTTCTTCAAATAGGAGAGCGCGCGCTCATAGTTTTGGGTTTCCAGATATAATTTGCCCAGGTCCAGGTAGGTCCCCCCAAATTCCGGATTCTGCTGAAGCGCCTTCTGCAAATAAGGCAAAGCCTTGTCATACTGGTGGTCCGCCAAATAACTATTCCCCAACTCCCAGGTGGACTTGTAATCCTCGGGAGAAATTTCAAGTTCCTTTTCAAATTCACTTCTGGCATCGGCGTAGTGGCCCTCGAGCCAGTAAACATTACCCAAGGCATAATGCAGGCCCGGAGCCTGCGGATTGATTTTGAGCGCGCTCTGGAACTCGGCAATGGCCCCCGGATATTCCTGACGTTCTTCGAAGGATTGCCCCAACACTTGATGATAGCGGTAGGAATTGGGAGCTACCCGCGCCATCTTACCGTAGGCATCGAACATCAGTCGGTAGTAAAGACTCCCCAGGCTATAAAGAACCTCCTCATCTCGGGGAAAAAGCTTCGCGGCTCGCTGCAATATTTGGACTGCCTCTTCCTCCTTGCCCAACTCGTGGTAACTGGCCCCCAGGTTGATGTAGGCAGGGCGGAGCTGGGGGTTCAGGGAGATGGCTTTCTTGAGAGGCTTGAGGGATGCTTCGAACCGACTGCTGCGAACATAGGCCATGCCCAGGAAGAAGTTCGCGCCCTCCAAGCCGGGCTTTTCCTTAAGGGCCTGCTGGAGGGCCTGGATGGCCTTTTCAAAGTCTTTTTGATAGTAGTAGGCTATTCCCAGATTGCTGTAAAGCTCCGGCACGGTGGGCATCAACTTCACGGCAGCCTGGTAGCCGGCCACTGCCCGAGCATAGTCGCCCTTCGCTTGCGCCTGTTTAGCCGCCTCGATATCCTTCTCCGCTTCCTCCTCAGGGCTTGTTTGCGACACCAAATAGAGAGGCAAGAGGGACGCCAGCAAACAAGCCAGGATGAGTCGTCTCGCAGCGATGACGAATGGTTCCCGGCAGGGGCTTCTCCCTGAGACTAGAAACTGCCTGGGACGTGGCTCCCCGCTAGCCTGTTCTGGAGGGCTGTTCGATTGGCGAACCCTGATCATGGTCTCCCGCATGAACATAGCATGAGAGGCTTGTGCATGCAACCCAGGCCAGGTTGACCGGAGAGGGAAATCACTTGCGCTTTCGAGGGGCAAAGACGGTAGACTGGTATTCGCTGACCGCAAGCCGGGACGGAAAATGGAAGCTCTGTAATCGAGATCCGGGGCAGGTCTGATTTTCTTCGTGGAGAGCTCATGCGCAAGGCTGTGAACCTGTTGGGCTTTGTACTCCTCATTGATCTCTTGGGAGCGCCTCCGCACTCTCCCGTGAATATCTCCTACCCGCAGGCCCAGCCGATTCTCGAGGCGCTTAGCGAAAACCTGTTGCCCGCCGAACTGAAGAACCGGAATCCGGCGGAAATGGCGGCCCTCTGGCCAACCTGGGTAACGCGTCACGACCAGGAAACGCGGTCCCGTCTGGCGCGCGGGGAACTGGACACCATGGTCAGCTTCCTGGTGATGGGGACGTCCTTCACCCGGCAACCGCCGCTCACCGCGCGTCAGTTCAACAGCTTGCCGGGCTGCCGCGCTCCGTCCCCGCCATCGGCTGCCGACGATCAGCCGGAGGAGTGCGCCGTGTTCGTTCACCGCGTCGATGACTTGCTGCGCGGGCTTGCCAACCCGGGCAACAGTGAACGCCTGCTCTTCCTTTCCCATTTGGCGGAGACACAGGGTTACCATCCCCGTACAGCCTATGGCGTTCACCCCGACTTGGCCGAGCAGCGCCGCCTCAGGACCTTCGTCCTCACCAACGTTGTTCGTGTCGGCAACGAGCAGGAACAATTGCAAGCAGAGTACGAGCAGGCGCGCCAGCGGGACGACCACCCCGAAAATGTCGCCACGGTATCCACGCTCTACCGCTCCCGCGGGGTGTCGCTGGACACCTCGCTGTTGCCCAACCTGGCGGTGGAAGAATCGTTGAAGGAGATGCTAGCCCGCGGCCTGCTCGCCCCGGGCAGCGTGCGCCGCGCGGCGGTCGTCGGTCCCGGACTCGATTTCGCGGACAAAGCGGGCGGCTACGACTTCTACCCCCAGCAGACCCTCCAGTGCTTTGCCTTAGTGGATACGTTGTTCCGCCTGGGCCTCGCCCGCCGCGGGCAATTGGACGTCACCACTCTCGACATCAGCCCGCGCGTTAACGACCACTTGCGCCGCGCTCGACGCCGTGCCCAACTGGGCCAAGCATATGTTGTGCAGTTGCCGCGCCCGGCGGAAGCGACCTGGAAGGAGCCGACGTCCGAGTACTGGCGGCAGTTTGGAGACCAAATCGGGACCCCGGTGGCGCCGATTCAGCCGCCCGCGTCCGCTGGCACCGTGGAGACTCGCGCCGTGCGAATCGCTCCCGCCATAGTCTCCCTGATCACGCCCGTGGACCTGGACATCGTCACCGCGCGCCTCAATATGCCGCCCAACGAAGGCTTCGACCTGATCATCGCCACCAATGTCTTTTGCTATTTCGACAGCTTCGAGCAGTTGCTCGCCGTTGGCAACCTCCAAAGCATGCTGCGCCCGGGGGGCTTCCTGCTTTCAAATAACACACTGCCCCTGCTGCCCTCCGCGCCCATGCGCTCGGTGGACTTCCTTTCAGTCTCCTACTCCGACCGCCCTAACGATGGCGACGTCATTGCTTGGTACCAGCGGCAGTAGGCAGAAGTCAGTCGGCAGTGGGCAGTAGTCAGAAGGCAAAGAGCGAAGGCAAAAGGCAAATCGCAAAATTCGAAGCCGAACGTAAGCCACTCGTTGCGGTATTTCAGAACAATAGTGCGACAGGAATCAGCGTTAAGAAAGTTCTCACTTTTAGCGTTTGCAATTTGCCTTTTGACGCTGCGCTTTCGCCGGGCGTGCCAAGGTTTCAAGTTCTCACACCACCTACTGCCGTTTGCCGACTGCCTTCTGCTTACTGCCTACTGTTTTTCCGGTTGAGGGTTCGGCGCGTCCACATCGCCGCCCGCCCCTTGAGTCTTCTGCAAGCTGGTAAACTTATTGTACAGGTCCAGTTCGCGCTGGCGGTCGGCCGGCTGGCCCAGCTTCTCGTAAATTTGAGCCAGCATGTAATGGCTGCGGGGATCGGAAGGAGCCAAGCCGACGGCAGCATCCAAATCGGCTTTAGCTTCCTGCCACTCGCCCAGCCCGATGTAGCATCGCCCCAGGAGAACGCGCGTTTCCAACTCTTCGACGTGGGTGGCGACAGCCTTCTCCAAATAGGGGCGAGCCTTGCTGTAGTTGTGATCGTGCACCGCCATCCTGCCCAAGTAAAAGTTGGCGTAAGGATCATCCGGCGATTCCTGAAGGGCGAGCAGGAACTCTTTCTCCGCGTTATCAAGCTGGCTCATCATCCAATAAGCAATTCCCAGGGGGGTGTGAATGCCCAAGGCCTCCGGATTCTTCTTCAGCGCGGCTCGGTAGTTGGCAGCCGCCAGCTCAAAACTCCCTCCCTGGGAATAGAATTCTCCCATCAGCGCGTGGAGTTCGTAGGAATCGGAATCGATCCTCTTGAGCTGTTCAATGGAGCGATAGGCAGCGCCCAGATACAAGCGCGCCAGCTCATAAAAGACTTTCGACTTGTTGGGGTTTTGCTTTGCCGACAGTTGAAGCTGGTTGATGGCTTCGTCCATGCGGCCTTTCGACTCCAGGGCCAATGCCAGGTAATAGCGCGTTGCCAAATTTGCCGTAGGAGTCTTCAACTCCCGATTGAAGCTGGCAATGGCGTCATCCATATCGTTCTTTCCGTAATAGGAAAGTCCCAGCAAAAAATTCACATCTCCGTAAGCCGGATCCCGAGCCAGAACATGATGGAACGAGTTGATGGAATCACCGAACTTGCGCTCGGCCTGCTGGAGATTTCCCAGCCGCTTCCAAGCTTCGGGATTCTCGGGCTCGGAGATCAGAATTTTGCGGTAAATGGCTTCTGCCGCGTCGAGGTTGTTTTGGTCCTCAAAAGCCTCGGCTTGCTTGAGGAGTTCCGGTACCGTGCCTTGCTGCGCCCAGCCGGTGGCGGGAATAATAACGATAAATCCAGCTAAAATGGCGGCTCTCATCAACCGGAACCCGAGCCGCACGAGCCTATAACGGTTAGTACTCATTTCCATCTCCCATGTGGAAATTTGAGGCTCTGGCAGGGTACCTGTGCGCGCCCCATGCCGCAGAATGTGTGAAAAAATAAACAATCTCACGCAAAGGCGCGAAGGCGCAAAGACGGGCAACGATGACCGCCTTGTTTTCTTTGCGGGCTTGGCGTCTTTGCGCCTTGGCGTGAAATGCTCTTGGTTTCTCCCGATTTTTTCACAGGTTCGCATGCTTGAGTCACGGAGAGCGCAACGCCTGGGCGCGCGTAAATTCCCTTTGCGCGTCGGCGGCGCGGCCCACGGCTTCGTAAGCGCGGCCCAGGTTGTAGTGCGCCTCGGCGAAATCCGGGGCCACGGTCACCGCGTGCTCCAAAGCGCGCACCGCCTCCTCGTTGTGGTGGAGAGACAGATGCACTTCGCCCAGCGCCTCAAAGGCCTGGGCAAAGTTGGGATTTATTTCCGCCGCCTGCTGGAAGTGACCCTGCGCCTCCGCGATCTGCTGCTGCTTCCATTCCAGCATGCCCAGGGTGAAGGCCGCGGTAAAATTGGTGGGGTCCAGTTCCAGGGCGCGTTGAAAAGATGCTTTGGCGCCATCCGCGTCGCCCGTCTGGAGTTGCGACATGGCGAGGTAATATGTGGCCATGGCGTTTTTGGGATCCAGCTTGAGGGCAACCTTGTATCGCTCCGCGGCCCGGGGATAATCCTTGAGGCGGTAATAGTCGAGCGCCTGGAGGTACGGAACCGAGAGCGAGGTGGGGTCGATCTGCTCCGCCACCTGCAGCTTTTCCAGCGACTCCTTGTAGCGTCCGTGGGTGCCATACTCCACGGCATCGGATATCAAATCGTAAACGCGAATCCGGTCCTTGGGGTCGGCGAGCACCTTGCCACTGGCGTCGGAATACGAGCCCCCGGAAATGGCCACGTAACCAAGCGACCGCAGCCGGTCCGCCAGCGCCGGGTCCGCGGCCTCGGTGGCCTGCGCCCCGCCGCCGGACGCGGCGGTATAGCGGCGCTCCACGTCCTGCAGGTGGGCCTTCAACTCCAGCGCCGCCGCACGGTTCCCCGTATACAGATTCGCGGTCTCGTGAGGATCTCGGCGCGTGTCGTAAAGCTCCGGGTGTGGCGCGTCAATGTATTTCCGTCCCTCCGCTTGCAACCCGCGCAACTGGCTCCAACCGAAATGCAGCAGGGGCAGATAACATTCCGCGTAGAGGTTGGAAGTGGCGGAGGAGGGCTTCCCCAGGATATCACTCAGCAGGCTGCGCCCCTGAACGCTCGGCGGAATGGGCAGTTGCAGGGCCTGGAGCACGGTCGGCATCACATCCACAAGCGAGGCCCCTTTTTCCACCGTCGTCGCTTTTGCTCCCGGCACCTTGATGATGAGCGGAACATGCAGGGTCGAGTTGTAAATGAAAAACCCGTGGGTCTTCTCTCCGTGCTCGCCCAGGCCCTCACCGTGATCTCCGGCCACCACCACCACGGCATTTTGAAAGACTCCCACCTCCTTCAGGAAGGCAAAGAGCCGGCCCACCTGGGAATCGTCAAAAGCAATCTCCCCGTCATAAGGGCGGCCGGCGTAGCGGCTGGCGAAAGGCTCGGGGGGCGTGTAAGGGTAGTGGGCGTCGTAGAGGTGGACCCAGAGAAAGAAAGGGCCCGGCGGCTTGGCCTTGAGCCAATTCAGCGCGTTATCGACCACCTGGTCGCCGCTGCGCTTTATCAAGTCCATCGTGTTTTCGTCCAGGCGGTGGGACTCAAAGTGATCGAAGTAGGTGTCAAAACCTGCATTTAAACCGAAGCGGGCACTGAGCACGGCGGCGCCTAGAAATGCCGCTGTGGCATAACCATGATCATGCAGGACCTTGGCCAGCGTTATGGCGTTGGGGGGCAGTTTGTTGCCGCTAAAGTCGTGCACCCCCGTCGCCATGGGATAACTTCCGGTGAACAGCGCGGTGTGGGCGGGCAGAGTTACAGGCACCACCGTGAACGCGTTGACGAAGCGCGCGCCGGAAGCGGCCAGCGCGTCGAGGTTGGGCGTGGCAATGGATTTGTCACCGTAACATCCCAAGTGATCGGCGCGCGTGGTGTCAAGCGTTACCACTACCACGCTCGGGGCGTTCCCCTGCGCCGCCAGGCGCACCGGGGATGCTCCCATGGCGAGGATCATCAGGGCGGCTAGCATCACGGCGTTGCCTGTTCGCCAGGTTTCGGGATGGGGAAGACAATGGGTTTTCACGGCGCTGCGCCTTTGCTGGGGAGGATTTCCTGCACGCGGCTGAGAATGATCGACGGCATCAAAGGAAAAACGGGGAAAGTGTCAGGGCTTAGCCAGTTCCCCGGCACAACGGAACCCGGTGTCGTAGCCAAAGTTGGTAGGGTCCACCCCGGCGCGGACCGACACTCGCACGGTCCCGCCATAACCGTTCCAGGACCCGCCACGCAGAACGCGATGCTCCCCGCTCGGTGGCCCGGAAGGATCCTGAGATGGGCTGCTCTGGTAATAGCTCTGGTCGTACCAGTCGTTCACCCACTGCCACACGTTCCCCAACATGTCGTAAAGCCCAAAGGCATTTGCGTGCTTTTGCGCTACGTCGTGCGTTTGGCTCCCGCTGTTTTGTTCGTACCAAGCGATCTCGTCAAGGTTGCCGTAACGGGCCTCCGTGCTTCCGCCGCGCGCGGCGTACTCCCACTCGGCTTCCGTCGGCAGATACCCGCCTGTCCATCCGCAAAAAGCCTGGGCATCATCCCAAGCCACATTGACCATCGGCATGCTCTCATTCGTCCAACCCTTGTTGAAGTCGGCGGCGCCTGGCATTTGCCGTCCCGAAGACCCCGCGAACCGTTTGTACGCCCCCACCGTTACATCCGTCTGGCCGATCCAGAAACCCCTGGCAATTGTCACTCGGTGCAACGGCTTTTCGTTGCTACCACACTCGTTGTCCCCCGGCGAACAACCCATCATGAAAGTACCTGCCGGTATCCAAACGTATTTCAGGCCATCCTGGGGATTCTCAGCTACTTGACCAGGCGGTGGGCTCGAATGGGCTTTGGCCGGGGGCTCCTGGGCTTGCTGCGCGGTAACAGGCTGTGCCATGACGGCAAGACAGATCAGCAAGATCAGGAAGCGGAGTTGCATAAGGCACCAGCGGGCGGCGGTCCTCCCGACCGGGGAGCTCTCTTGGTTTGAGCCGTTTTTATACACCACTTTTGCGAACATGACAAGCGCGGTGCTATGGAGTGCGCGTAGCTTGCTACCGCTTTTCTTGCCGGAAGCTCGCTTGCGGCCATGGAGCCTCCGCTCAAAAACAGCGATAGCGGGCCGACTGGTCTACCGCCGCCAGCCGGCCCGCTATCGAAATTTCTATCCACCATAGCGGCGGTCGCATACCGCGGCTACAGTAGGGTTAGGGCCTGAGTTACCACTTCAGTCTCAGGGCAAATTGGACCTGCCGTGGAGTGTTCGTCTGGCCGCCCAGCGCGCCGAAACCAGGGTTGTTGACGTAGGGCTCCTGCGCATAGGCGCCATTTTCTCCACTTAGACCGAAGATCGTGCGGTTGAAAAGGTTGAAGAAGTCGGCGTTAAGCCTCAGAGTCATCGGCTCGTCATGAATCAGAGTGAAATTCCAATCTTTCATGAGCGACATGTCCTCGTTGTAGTAGTGGGGCGACCGAATGGCCCCCGAGGTGGGTGTCATGGTGCCAAAAGTCCACGCCGGCGGGACCGCGAAGGCCTTCTCGTTAATCCACTCGTCTTTGTGAGGATCAAAGTGGCCGTGGGACGAGGGGTCCCTGAGCGGTACTCCGAGTATCTGATTCGCGTTACCATGGCCCTGATCCTCCAGGGCGGAAGGAATCGCGCTGGGACTGGCGTCCATGTTCATGGGTAGACCGGTCTGGTAGGTGAGAATCCCCGACCATTTCCATCCGCCCACAATCTGCGTTCACCACTCCGCGGTGGTTCAGGAACTTCTTCCCTTGCCCAACCGGAAGATCGTAGATGTAGGAAATCACCAAATTGTTGGGGATGTCCTCGAACCCGACCCCCTTTTGGTCTTTACGGTTCCACGGGGTGGTGGAACCGAATTCCGAGGAGAAGGTGGAGAAATTGGAACCGGCATCGGTGAGCGTCTTCGACCACGCGTAAGACACCATCAGCGTCAGGCCGTTGGAGAAGCGCTTGTCCAGCTTGACCTGCATGGCATTGTAGTTCGACACGCCCACGCTTTCGTAGTAGCGATGGAGGCCCTGGTATTGCGGGTTGGTGCGCAGCGACTGGCCCATGGTGGCAACCCCGTACACGTTGCCGCATGGGTCCACAAAGGTTGGACTACCCGCCGGGTGAACGCTACCCTTGCAGTCCGTGATTGCAGACGTGTTGGCGTAGAGCGCGTCGAAACCTTTGAACGGTGACTTCTCTGCCGCCGCTGAATCGAGTGGCATGGCCGCTACTGGAGCCGTTGCCTGAACATTGGGATCGCTGATCGGCATGTTAAGCAGCGACACTTGGGTATATTTGGAGGGGTTAGCAAGGCTGGTACATGGAGTTTCCACAGCAACTGGAAGTCCAGTGGTCCCGCCGCCTCCCCAGCAGTAGTTGGTGGGGCCGTACACCAGGTATTGGGGAGGCATCTTATCCATAGGAACGAGACCGCGGCTCGGCAGGTGGATGCCCGTGTTCCCCACGTAGCCGACCGACAGTGTCATCTGGCTCGCCAACTGGCGCTCGACGGTGAAGTTCCAGTTCTGCGCGTAGGGCGGTAGTCCGTCGGTCTTTTGCAACTCAATCAGCGAACCCGCCGAGTGCCGGGGAGTGCCCTGGCCCAGGAAGGTCCCGGGACCGAAACTGGGCACAAACGGGACGGCGGAGTCTACACTCCAATGCGATATTGCCCGAGCTCAGGTCGTAATTTCCATTGAACCCCTGAACAAGCGAGCTGCCGGAGAGTTGGGTGGCGTTCGCCTGACCGTACATTATTCCGTACCCGGCCCGGACGACCGTCTTATCGTTCACGAGCGTAAGCCAACCCAACCCGCGGACTGAAGTTGTGATCATACTGTGTTGACACCCGTCGGGTCCGAAGGGGAGGCGACGACGAACGCTCCCTGGATGTTGGGAGTTAATGTCGTGTTTGGAACGGAGGGGTCAACCCAGCCTTTGTGGTAGTACTTCTGGAAATCCGGCGTGAAAAGGTCCCAGCGGAGGCCCAGGTTCAGCGTGAGCTTTTTGCTGAACTTGAAATCGTCCTGCGCAAAGGCGGCATAATAGCCCACGCGGTCGTAGGAATGTGGCATAGATATATTGCGCCTGTTCCTCATTCGCTATCCCCAGCAGGAAGCTGGCTGTGGCATAGCCCGAATTGGGGGCAGAGGCCAGTCCCGTCTGGTCTGGCAGGAACTGGAAATACCCATTGCTCCGGCCCGCGTTGAGCGAGTTCTCCGCCTGCTTCATCCATTGGAACCCCATCTTGACGGTGTGCTTCCCTTTGACCCAGGTCAGGGCGTCCTCGATGCCCTCGCCGTGAGTGTTGGTAAAGCCGGCGCCGCCCCCGCCGTCAAAGGCGTATCCGCCCAGGTTAATCTGGGGAAATTCCGTGCCGTAGACGGGTTCGAGCCCCTTGAGTCCAAGGTACTGGATCCAATTGTTCCTGCCACCGTAAGTAGCAATGGGTTGCGCGCCATTATTCCACTGGTCCAGGCTCAACGTGAGTTGGTTGATCAAATCGGGCCGGGCTATCAGATTCCAGTTGACGCGGTAATCCCGCGTCAGGTTGATAGTGGGCTGATCGCCACCCTGTAGAGGCGGAGGAATCGCCGGGGTGTTGGGGGTACTGTTCTTTCCCGTGCTATAGGTGACCGCGATCCGGTTGGCACTGTTGATCACGTAATCGCCTTTTAACCCCCACATGTTGACCGACAGGGGACTGGAGATCGTGCTGGTGTAGTCCAGGCCGGTAAAGACGCCATTCACGATCCCTGAACTCGAGGGCTTGGGAAACAGGGGAATGACCTTCGCCGAGACCGGGTCGATAAAGGAAGGCGTGATTTTGTTAGCGCAAATCTCCGGCCCGCACGTCGTGTGGGTTGTGGGATCGTAAAGGATCGGCAACCCGGGCTGGGTGCCGGTCTGGTTGGTAAAGTCACCCTCCAGCATCGCGGCCGTGGGAATAAAGTAATTGCTACTACTGGCATTCGACTGGATCAGACGGAGGCCGTCGTAGTATCCAAAGATAAACAATTTGTCTTTCTTGATGGCTCCGCCGGCCGTCGCGCCGAACTCGTTGTGTTTATAAAGCGACTTGCAGGCCGCGAATTTTCCGGTATAGCCTGCGGGGGGGGCGGTTACGCCATTGGCTTCGCAACCGGAAAACGTGCCGTCTGGGTTAGGTCCTGCATACGCAGAGTTTGCAAACCACTGGTTGGCGTCTAAGGCGGTGTTGCGGGCGTATTCAAACGCCGTACCGTGGATATGGTTGGTTCCCGACTTCATCACAAAGCTGGCTGACCCGCCAATGCTTCTTCCGTATTCGGCCGGGGGATTGGTGGCTTCCAGCTTGAACTCCCCGATGGCGTCGGGGGGAATCTGGAGGGCATGCAGATCACCCTCGAACCCGGTTGCAGTGGGAAAATCCGCGCCGTCCAACTTCAGGGTGGTGCTGCTCACAATGCTGCCGCCCACCGAGGTGGTCATGTACTGGTTACCGCCTGGGCCGCCGGTCGGAGTTACCGCGCCCCGTCACGCCGGGGGACAATTTCATGAAGCTCGCGGGAGTCCGCTGGTCACCCACGCTGGTCAGCGGCAATTCCTCCACTTCCTGGCCGGTGATGACGGTCCCGAGATCGGCAGTATCTCGCTGGATCTGAACCGCCTGGCCGGTGACCTGGACAGTTTCGGTGGTCGCGCCAATGGCCATGGTGACGTCCGCGCGAACCGTTTCGCCGACGCCCACCACGATGCCGGTTTGCACAAATTTCTTGAAGCCTTTTGTCTCGGCGGTCAAGGTATAGGTGCCCTGCGGCAAGAGGGGCGCCGTATAAACGCCCGCCGAAGTGGTTATCACAATGCGTCGCGACACCCGTCGCCTGATTGGTTACTTTGATCGCGACACCAGGAATTACCGCGCCACTGGCGTCAGTAACAATTCCGGTCATGGTTCCCCGGTTCGACTTGCGCCACGGCTGTGGTCGCAAATAGAAACAATCCTATACACGCAAAAACGGCCTGCTTGTGCAGTGCCATCTGTACTCCTCCTAGGATTGGACTTTTGACCGCAAGCCGACGCAAGTGAAAAGTCAAGAACTACAGTACTGCATTCAGACTATTGAAGTTTCTTATAGAAGTTATTGGTTGCCCGGAAGAACTCTAACTTAATCAAATCTTTGTGTCAACAGAAACTGTTGGGCGGGGTTTGGGGGATAAGAAGCCTTCTTTATGGGCATTTCGCACCCGGTTTCGCTCGGCCGCCGAAATGTTCTTGTCCGGCCAGGCGCAGCCAGTTCGCAGAGCACGCGGCGAAGCCGCAGATCACGGGATCACTCTCATCTCCCATTTGGGATACGGTCGTGGGGCTATCGCCAATTGGCGCTACGACTCCTTCGCTCAGTGATTGCAATCTTCACGAGGCCTGGGGTAACATCCATTCGGTTTCACTGGGAAGGGGCGCAAGTGAACGTCTGCCGGAAAAGCGGCATAGTTCTTGTCTCTGCCGTTGCGAGTGTGGCTCTGGAAACCTCCGCGGGGAAGCGCGGTTCCCGCGGTCCGAGGGGAGTGCGGGCGCCGGGCCCTGACTTTCACCGATGAGAATCTCGCGCCGCCAACTTTTGGGCTCGACGGCCGTGGCCCTTGGACCGAGCCTGATGGAGGCTTTGGTCACGCCCCTGTGGAAGTGGCGGTCCCGGCTTTTCCTGAACGCCGAACCCGTTCCCGGCCCCCATGACGCGTCATCCGTTACGTTTATAGACGTGGCCAAAGCTGCCGGGCTGACCTCGCCCAATGTTTGGGGCGGAGTCAAGACCAAGAAATACCTGGTGGAAGTGAAGGGCAGCGGTCTAGCCTTCTTCGATTTTGACAACGACGGATGGCTGGACGTCTACCTTACCAACGGCATGCGCTTTGGCGAAACCTACACGCCGCAAAATGCGCCCACCTCACACCTCTACAAGAACAACCGGGATGGAACATTTACCGACGTTACGGCCCAGTCCGGCTTGGCCAGAACGGGCTGGGGAACCGGGGTTTGCGTGGGCGACTACGACAACGATGGCTGGGACGACTTGTTCTGCACGCAATGGGGCCACAACCTGTTGTTTCATAACAATGGCAACGGTACCTTTACCGATGTCACCCACAGAGCGGGACTGCACGAGGAGCGGGTGCGCTGGGGTTCGGGTTGCACCTGGGTGGACTATGACCTGGACGGCTACCTGGATCTTTTCGTCTGCAACTACGTCGATTTCGACATTGAACACGTGCCCCTGCCCGGCCAAAAAGGCAATTGCCAATGGAAGGCATTGCCGATTGCGTGTGGTCCCCTGGGCCTGCCGGGCGGGATGAACATTCTCTACCACAACAACGGGGATGGGACTTTCACCGACGTTTCGGAGAAAGCCGGCATTCTGAAACCCGGCCCCCGGTATTCGCTGCAATCCGTCGCCTACGACTTTGACAACGACGGCTGGCCGGACATTTACGTGGCCGTCGACTCCCACGGCAGCCTGTTGTTCCGAAATAAACATGACGGCACCTTCGAGGAAATCGCCCTTCCGGCGGGGTGTGCCTGTAGCGACGACGGCCGCGAGCAAGCCGGCATGGGCGTGGGGGTGGCCGACTACGATTGCGACGGGTGGTTTGACATTTTCAAAACCAATTTTGAGGACGACTCCTGCAATCTCTACCACAACAACGGCGATGGGACTTTTACCGATCTGGCGGCGGCGGCCGGGGTGGGCGGCCTTTCGCGCTACGTCAACTGGGGCGCCGGCTTTCTCGATTACGACAATGATGGCTGGCCGGACATCCTCTATGTCACCGGTCACGCCTATCCCGAAGTCGAAAACGCCGGCATCGGCTCGTTCTACAAGTCGCCGCGGCAGGTGTATCGAAATTTGGGGAATGGCAAATTTCAGGACAGGTCGTCCGTGCTGGGTCCCGGCATTAGCGAACTCTTCGCCAGCCGGGGCTGCGCCTTCGGGGACTACGATAACGACGGCGACATCGATGTTCTGGTACTCAACATGAACGATCCACCTTCGCTGCTCCGCAATGACGGTGGCAATGGCAACAACTGGATCAAGATCAAACTCCTAGGCTCACAGTGCAACCGGACAGCTATCGGTGCGCGCGTCCTGGTGACCACCGGGAATCACACGCAAATGGACGAGGTTCATAGCGGCGGAAGTCTGATGTCGCAAAGCGATTTGCGGTTGCATTTCGGGGTGGGAAGGGCCCCGATGGTGGACCTGGTCGAAGTCAGGTGGCCGACAACGCACAAGAGCGAGAAGTTCAGGGCAATCCCCGCCAATCAGATCTTGACCATCAAAGAAGGGGTCGGCATTGTTCCCGCAGCGAACTTCCGCTCCTGAACCTCTTGGGATCTCGTGACGCTTCCAGGGAACGAGCGACGCCGTCCATCACGACGCGGGAGTGGGCGAACAAGGCTCCCTCCCGAGTGATCGGCGTGGCGGGCGCCAAGTCGGTCGGATTGAGAATCAACGGCTTCCTACTTTGCCCTTTCACCCTTGAGGGTCTCGGACTTGTGTGCGCCTTTCATCTCATGCACCAGGTAACCCTCCGCGCCTGGCAGCCACACCTCTGCCAGGACGTAGTCCGTGAGGTACTCCGTGTACGAGGGTGCGAAATTGCCTACCGCATCGATGACGAGCTGTGGGTCGGCCAAGGGCGGGGTGGGCTTTGCCAGTCGCTTCGTAAACGGAATCTGAAACTCCTTGCCGGTTGTTTGCTGCCGGAAAGTGATGTGCGTGCTGTCTCCGGGTGAGACCGCGTATTCGCCCTTGGGCAGGCTCATGCTGCCAATTTTCAATACGTAGGGAATCTTGAACCGGGCTTGGGCAAACGCCGCTTGCGACCCGGCGGCCATAACGCACACCACCACCAGCAGCAGCAAACCTCCTCCGAAACGTTTCATGGGAATCCTCCTTAAGTGCTATAGCAGCAGCTACCGCTTTCTGCCTCCGACGCACGTACGTCGGCGCTCGCTTCCGTCAGGAGGCGCCGGCGTAGAGAGTCTATGCGTTCCATTCGTCCGGCGGCGCATTCTGTCGAGACGCCGACGAGGTCGGCACACCATTCTTCATGGCGTCTTCCATGGCGGCCACGAAGGTGTCGATTTCCTCCAGCGTCGTGTAGATGTTCGGCGACACGCGCAGGCATTGATAGTCGAAAACCTGATTCGGCGGCGCTCCGCCCTTGAGCCCGACGACGATAATCCGGTACTTGTCCAACAGGAATTTCGAGAGGTCGCCGACGTCGATACCGTCGATGTAAACGGCGGCCAAAGCCCATGCCTGGGCGGGCTCACTGAGGTCCGTCAGGATTTTGATGCGGGGATGGACCTTTAACGCATTGGCCCACCGCAGCGTCAGATACCGCAACCGCGCCGCTTTACGCTCCGGGCCGATCAGTTGGTGGTAAGCCAGCGCCTCACCCAGCGCCGCCCGGATACCCCATGGGTGCGTGCCAATTGACTCAAACTTGCGAATGTCATCGTCCTGCTGCTCGGGCGCCGCCTGCAAAGGCCAGAATCTGGGGATCATCTCTTTGCGCACATAGAGACAGCCATTGCCGATGGGCGCCAGAAGCCATTTGTGCAGACTCACTCCGTAAGCGTCGCACTCCAGGTCCCGCAGCTTGAACGGGAATTGGCCCAGAGCGTGGGCGCCGTCGACGATGCTGACGATCCCTTTGGAGCGCGCCAGGCGGCTAAGACGCTGGACCGGAAACAATTGCGCTGTCAGGTTGGTGATGTGGCAGAAATGGAAAACCTTCGTGCGCGGGGTGATGGCCTGCTCAAAGCGGTGGTAGAGATCGTCCCCGGTGGTCGGCACCGGGAATTGCAGGCGGTGAACCTTGATGCCGTCGCGCCGCATACGCTGGTCCCACGTGGTCAGCATCCGCGGATAGTCCTGCTCGGTCGTGACGACCTCATCTCCGGGCTTCATATCCAGTCCATTCTGCACGATTTGCAGCGACTCGCTGGCGCCGCGGGTGAGAGCCATTTCCTCCGGGTCGCACCCAAACTCCGCCGCCATGCGCAGGCGGATGGTCTGAATGCGGTCGGCAATGGGGAATTGATAAAAAATGGGCGCAAGGTTAATCATTCGCAGGTAACGCATTTCCGATTCCAGCGCCATCCGTGAGGTGGGACAGGTAAAGCCGTTGTTGAGGTTGATAATCGTCCGGTCCAATTCGAAATCCATCTGGATTTCGCGCCAATAAAACTCGTCTCTTGCCACTTCTTCCGGTGAGCGGCCAGCAACCGCGTCGGAGGCTGCCAGGACGCGCTGGAGGTTTCGGCCGCGAGCGGCAATCCCCGCCGCCCCAGCGCCTCCAGCCGCACGTAGAAACGACCTTCGATTCAACATTGCAGAAGCCATACAGAAACTCCTTGGACTTTCCGGATTCAATTTGGAAGTAGCCATTATAAAGGAACTTGGCAAGAAGACCAGCAATTGAATCTCTCCGCGGACAGCCGCTCAATGAGCCAGACGGTCGATCAAGAACTGCAGCAGCCGGTCCGATCGGAAAAACTCGTCAACTTCTTGATGACCTTTGCCCGGTATGATTTGCAGTTCCGCGTCGCCGCCCAATTGCACATATTTCTTCACGAATGGCTGGCTATTTTGCTGTATAGGAACCGTTCGATCGGAATCCCCGTGCAGGATAAAGACCGGAATCTTCGCGTTGGCGAGCGGCGCAGCATGTGCCAGCGGACTCAACTTCACGAGGTGCTTCGTGAATTTCTTCTGGGATGCATACCCGTAGGCAGCCGCCGCTTGCGCAAAGAGCGGGGAACCAGCAGGCGGCCAACTGGCAAGGTTGAACACGGGATAGATTCCCGCAATGCAACGAACATCCCCGGGATTTTCTTCCGCCCAGTCGGTACCCATCAATCCGCCCCGACTCTGGACCAGGAGGCACGGCTGGCTGGATAGGTGGTATTGCGCCGTGACGACCTTGTAGAACTCGGAGTAGATCGCGCGGCCCGCCGGCGCGCCGTATGACTCACCCACATCCACTCCGGCAATCCAAATCCCCCGCGCCAACAAGTTCGAGAAAAGCCAGTGGGTGCGGGCATTGGGCAGGGCTTTATTGGCGGGGCGATTGAAGACAAGCGTCGGCGCATACCAGAGCCAGGGCCGATCCGTCTTGGCCGAATCCTGCGTTGGTTTGAAAAGGAACCCGGTGGTTCCGCCGACTTTGATTTCGATCTGCGTGGCGCCGGAGGGAGTGAAAGGTTCATCCGCGAGCAGACACACTGGTAGCGTCAAGCTCACAAGGCCGCCAAGCACCAAGAGCCATCTTCTTTTGGGCAACATCTTACTCACTCTCCAGCAGCGCGCAGCTCAGCGGCGGAAGAGATACGGCTATTTTTCCCTTTTCGACCTCACGCTGGCGACTGCTCACATCATTCGCAGAAATGGTTTCCGTAACCCGCGCACCCAGACGAGCGTCGGAGAGGGCCACAGCTTGTGTGTCTGTCGTCCAGTTTGCCACAACGATTCCCAGCCTGCCCGGCGGGCTATGCCAGGCAGAATGAAAAACGGACGGGATATCGTAAACCTGGCCGCTGCTCTCCCAGTGGACCATCTTGATCGGACCGACTACCGCGGGTCGCTGCATTCTGCCAAAGACCAGGAAATCCCGCGCCTTGCCTCTTCGCAGGGCGACGGTGCGACGGAGCATTGTTATGGCATCTTCGTTGCTTCCCTTTGAGGAGTCCCACGGGGACCACCACATGTCGGAGTCACCGCGATTTAACAGCGAGCCATCGCCCGTCAGAATCGCACCCAAAATCTCGCCCATCACGAGATTGTAGGCGCTGCGAATGGGCAGGTGGTACGGCGGGGGCGCAACGCCGAATCCACCTTGGATCACGATGAACTCGTGATAGAGAAACGAATAGAGCGGAAAGAAAAGACTGCCATGATCGCGATGGCCGGGCGGCGCGACTCGCTGGTCGCAGACCTGAAAGTTGGGCAGGAAGAACTCGTTCGGCGGAGATTCAACCGAGAACGCGAATTGGCGTTTTCCCCCGCTGGCGCGCGATCGGTCTGTAGCGATCTGTCGAAAGCCATCGAGCAGGGACTGCATTGCGGCATTCATCCACTTTCCCGGCCCGACGGGATGCCCATGGTCGGGCGCGAAACACGGAAAGGTCGAACACGCCGCGTTTTGGTCAAGAAATTGGATCCAGTCCAGGCCGTCGTCAATCAACCTTTGAAGCAGTTCCTGAGCCATCTCTCGCGTTCTGGCGACACCCAGACAGCCGGCGAAACTCGGCCGCCAGGCAAGACCCCAATTCTCCTTCCACGGCTGCTGGTCGTGTGTCCGGCAGACCGTCTTTTCCCCATCCTGCGCGGCGTAGTAATCGCGGCCATCGTAGCCCGTCCAGTAATGCGCCGTGACCCAGCGCGTCCCATTGCAGTAACTACCAACGTGCCATCCGCGCGCGCGGGCCAGTTCCGTGAATTCCCGCAGCGACTCGTCGCCGCCGACCGGCGGCAGGCTGTCGGGGTAGACCCACGGCCCCGGGCGTTCCCAGGACATCACGACGCCCACCAGCGGAGCATCCATTTGCCTCGAAACGGTTTCCAGCAGGGGAACAAGTTTGGGATAGGGAAGGAACTCCTTGTTAGGTTCGCCCGGCCCGTGATCCACCTGGCCTTGCATACGAATAATAATGTGCGGCGGCGAATCGAGCAGCCAATCCGGCACGTCCGTGCGCTTGTGGAGCGGAAGCGCTGCCCAGTGCTGCTTCAGCGACCAATCGCGATAGATTCCCGCCGCGTCGTACCAATCGCCTTTGAAAGTCTGCAAGACCACGTCGTAGCCCAAGTCACGTTCGCCGTCTACGGGCCAGTCTCCCACGTGAGAAATGCCAAGGCGAACACCGCCGGCGCGGGAGTGGACCGGCTTGATCAGCTTGATGGCGCCACCCGCGTCCTCGCAAGCGATGTAAATGCCTGCCCGGTCATTGTAGTAGGCAAGAAATTGCGCAAAGATCAGGCCGGGGTAGTGATGCGTGTCGAAATTCTCCGGCCGGGACTGCCAGGCATGGGGGCTGTCGGGTTCCAGGTCCAGCGGGGTCGGCGCCTGTACTAACCGGCCGGTGGTGATCGGCTGCAAGATCGCTTCGGACCCTGGTGCTCCGCCCAGTTGATACGAGGCTACGACAAAAGGAAACTGGACGTCGAGGATGCCGAGGCCGGCGTGATTGCGGATGGAGATCGACCACCGGCTCTGCGGACTCTGTTCGTCCATCCGGACGGTCACGGCGGCCGTGAGATCCAGTCCACCCAAGCTGGAGAATACGGCCCGAAGCGTTGCTCCCGTCGATTCAATATCCACATGCCTGGCTTCGAGGGAAGAAATCTGGCGGAATTCGCGGGTCTTGGTCAGATGCTGGATGACGAACACCGGAAGTGCTTCGTTCGAGACCGCAAATTCCTGCGCCGGCGCAGCGGTGGCTCGGAGGGAAAGCAATCGCGCCGTTTTGCGATCGAACTCCAGCGTGTGATTTGAGCTCTTGAGGGTGACGCTGCTTGGGTCGATGGAGGCTTGACGTGGGGCCTCGCCGTTCGCCGATGGGGCTGAAGGCGTCGCCCCATTACTCCACGCCTGCCGAAGTTTCAGTAACAAGGGCGACCAAAGAACGGTTCTTCGCGTCATCTTGTCTCCTCCGACCAGGCAACCGTCATCTGGGAATTGATTCTTAGCTACCGCGTGCTACCGTTTTGCATGACTTGAGTTGGGTCGAGCGTCAGAGTGACTGCCATGGCACTCTCAGGTCTTTGGCACCACCGGAACTGAGAGTTTATATCACAATCGCACGAGGCGTGGCCGACGCCGGACTTCTGGTCCCAGTGCTGCAATCGAAATAGGGTGGCCATTTGGCGAGGTGAACGCGGCGAGACGACATCGAATTGCCCCGTTACGAAAAAAGGGCGAAGCAAATCCCAATCGCAATTGAAGCTGCAGTCGGGCTCGCGCTATAGTTGTCATGGAGTTCTTAGGGCGGAGGTGCTTTGAAACAATTGAACCGCAAGCGGGGTTGGGCGATTTGGATATTGGCGGCGGCTTTGTTTGTCGCCCTGGCCATGGGCGGAGGAATGGCACGCAATTCCCTCCGCGCGCAGCCTCCACAGTCCACCAACGGAGCTGTTCCCGTGCACTTCACTGATGTGCGTGAGCGTACCGGAATCACTTTCAAACACGACGCCACCATGAGCGAGGAGAAGGAATACCTTGAGACCATGGGGAGTGGCGTGGGCTGGATTGACTACGACCAGGACGGGTTGCTGGACCTGTACTTCGTCCAGTCCGCCGCCACGGAGTGGTACAAGCCCTCACGCCCGCTGCGTTCGGTCCTCTACCACAATAATGGTGACGGCACCTTCACCGATGTAACCGAGAAGGCCGGGGTTGGCGCCGAAGGGCTCTACGGCCAGGGTGTCGCGGTCGGCGATTACGACAACGATGGCTACCCGGACATGCTGGTGACCGGCTACGGACGGGCGATTCTCTACCACAATAACGGCGACGGGACGTTTACTGATGTCACCGCCAAGGCCGGCGTCGCCGACGAAGGCAACTGGTCAACCAGCGCCGGATGGTTCGACTACGATAAGGATGGATATCTCGACCTGGTCATCTGCAACTACATTCAATGGACGGCGAAGAATAACCTCTGGTGCGGCGACCACAAGCCCGGCTATCGCGCCTATTGCCATCCGGACAATTACCGCGGCGAGCGACTGAAGCTTTATCACAACAACCACGATGGCACGTTCACCGACGTCAGCGATTCCTCCGGCGTCGGCAAGCCGGAAGCCAAAGGCATGGGCGTGGTTCTGGCAGACCTCAACAACGACGGCTGGCCCGATATTATGGTTGCCAACGACACCTGGCCGAACTTTCTCTTTCTCAACAATCACGACGGAACGTTCCGCGACGTCTCCTTCACTTCCGGCGTAGCCGCCAGCGAAGACGGGCGATACGAAGCCGGCATGGGGGTGGACGCTGCCGACGTTGATGGCGACGGCTGGGATGATGTTTACGTCACACACCTGGACTTTGAACTGAACCGCCTCTACCACAATAACCACGACGAATCCTTCGACGATGCCACCTTCAGTTCCGGCCTGGGCAACAAGACCACGCTGCTGAGCGGCGTCAGCGCCCGCCTGTTTGACTATGACAATGACGGCTGGATCGACATCTTTCAGGTGAACGGCAGCATGCTGGACAACATCGGGCTCTATCACAGTGAGGTTTCCTGGAAAGAACCCAAGGTGATGTTCCGCAACCTGGGCAAGGGGAAGTTCGACCTGGTGTCGGCACAGCTTGGCCCCGACTTATTGAAGCCCACCGTGGGCCGGGGATCGGCGGTGGGAGACTTCGACAATGACGGCGACCTGGATATCGCGGTGTCCAACAGCGGTGACTTTCCGCAAATCTTTCGCAACGATGGCGGGAACGCCAACCACTGGCTGGAAGTCATGCTGGTGGGCGTGAAATCGAACCGCGATGGACGCGGCGCGGCGCTGAAGCTCACCTCCGAAGGGTTCGTCGAATACCGCCAGGCGCAGGGGGGAATGAGTTACATGTCAGCCCAAGACCCGCGCATTCACTTCGGGCTGGGTAGCAGAACGTCAGTGAGCTCCCTGGAAATCACCTGGCCCAGCGGCGTCGTGGACAAACTCACGAACGTGCCGATCGATCAGATCATCACCGTAAAGGAAGGCGTGGGAATCATTCCCCGGCGCTTTCCCAAGATCCCGTGGAAGTGACCTGGCGGATGGGCAGACCTTGGGCGCGCGCATCCGGAACACAGCGCGTATCGCCATGAGGACGGCGAACTCTCAGGGTTGGACGAAGCCTCTGCGGATCGCGTAGCGAACCAGACTCGCCGTCTCGTGAATCTCAAGTTTCTGCATGATTCTAGTACGATAAGTTTCCGCCGTTTTCACACTGATGTCCAGAGTGGTCGCAACCTCTTTGGTGGTTTTACCTTCCGCAATCAGTTGCATAACCTGCCGTTCTCGTGCGCTCAAGGGGTCCGCAGGCATCTCAACTTTATTCTGGTAAGCCTGAATCACGGCTTCCGAAATCTCCGGGCTCATGTAGGTTCCCCCGCGAGCCGCCTCCCGGATTGCCCGCACTAAATCATCTGCGGCATGAGTCTTCATTACGTACCCTTTGGCCCCGGCGCGGAGACCTTCCAGGATGTAGCGGCGGTCCGTGTGCATGGTAAGCAGGATTGACTTCGTCTTGGGGGAAACCTTTTGGATCTGGCGCGCCGCGTCGATGCCGTTCAGGATCGGCATGGCAAGATCCAGCACCGCCACATCGGGTTGAAGCGTCTCGGCGAGTTGCAAGGCCTCTTGCCCATTCGCCGCCTCACCGACGACCTTGAACCCTTCGCGTTCCATTAGAAGCTTCAGACCTTGACGAACTAACTGGTGATCGTCGGCGACGAGTACCTGTGTAGGCATATTTAACCTCCCGTGGAACACTAATGAAAAGCTTGGTGCCCTTGCCGGGAGCTGATTCGACTCTGACGCTCCCACCCAAGGGTTGTACCTTCTCGATCATTCCCAAAAACCCCAGCCCGCGGCGGGCGATAGCAGGCTTCAGCTTTCCTTGGTCGAAACCTACTCCATCATCCACGATGGAACATTGAACGGTTTTACCCACGCCGTGGAGTCGGATATCTACAGATTTGGCGCGGGAGTGTCGAATGACGTTATTCAACGCTTCCTGCACCACCCGGTACAGAACGGTTTCCACAGGGGCAGGTGGACGGTCCGGCAAGGAAGATCGCACTGAAATTTGTATCCCCGAGCGCTTGGCAACCCCCTCGGCAAGAAACTCGATCGCGGGGACCAAGCCCAGGTCGTCGAGGATGGTGGGGCGAAGCTCATGGGAAAGTCGCCGCATGTGCTGGCCAACTTCTTCCAACAGATCCTTGACCCCCCGTAAGGACGGTCCAGCCGCGGGATGAAGCTCGCGTGCGGCTTGGTCCAAGGAGAGATGCACGGCCGCCAGCAACTGGCCAGCTTCGTCGTGAAGTGCGTGGGCAATGCGCTTGACTTCTTCTTCCAAACTTTCATTCATGCGGCGGAGCGCCGCGTTTGCTTCGCCGAAGGCGCGGTGGGTCATCTCAAAAGGCGACATGCTTTCGGTGAAGAAAAGGCCGGCACTTTTGATGGCGCGACGCCGAAGGACTCTTGAACGCTCAAGGCCTGTCAAGGCGGCGGCTAAGGACTCATGATGCAGGGCTACCATGTTCAAGACTCCCATCCCTTGGCCAAGGCCCCGCCGCCCAATTTCGTAGGCGTGCTGCAGGCATGCCTCGCCTCCTTGCTGAAGATAGCGCCGCAAGGCCGACGTATATTCGCGAGCGAGTTCATCGCTGAGCTGTCTTGTCCTGTCCATGGAGATACCGCACCGCCAACACGAGTGTGTCGTCCGTCTCTTGCCCGTACTCAGCCAGGATTCGGTCCGCAATCCGCTGCGGGGAGTCGCGCAGATTGATATGGTCAGCAAACCCCGACCGAATCCCGTCAGTGGCAAAAATCAGTAGATCGCCGTCTGCCACCTGCATTACTGACGGCGCCAATTGGGGCTTCCGGTCCCCGACCACTCCGGGGCGCGCGAGCAGCACCTCCTGGCTGGGGCCGGCGTGGACCTGCCAGCGAAGCAGAACACCCTCCACATTGCCGACCCCCAGCCAGGTCATACTGTTATCGGTCGCATCAAACGCTGACAGATTCATGACGACGCCCCGTGTCGTAATCAGCTCCTGGCAGCAGCGCTGGACGAGGGCGAGGGGCGGTTCACCGCTGGAACGCTCCAGGGTGGAGACGGCGGTTGTTGCCGCGGCTGCGGCTTCCTCGCCGTGTCCCAGTCCGTCCACGACGGCGACGAGAGCTTTTTGGGGAAAGACCTTCACCCAATGCCGGTCCCCCGACTCCTTTTGGCCGGGAAGCGGCCGGCCCGCCACTCCCCATTCGATAATAGGAGGTGTCACAATCTCCATTTCTTGACGGTCACCCTGGTTCCGCGATTCACCTCGCTGACAATTTCAAACTCATCCATCAACCTTCTGACCCCGGGAAGGCCCAACCCCAGGCTGCGCGACGTGGAATACCCGTCTTGGAGAGCGCGACGAATATCCGGAATCCCGGGTCCCTCGTCCCTGGCCACCACCGCAATTCCTCGTTTGTCGCCATGCTCAATAGAACTTAAGTGGATCTCACCGGATTTGGCATAAAGCACGATGTTGCGCGCAAGTTCGGAAATGGCAGTCGCGATGAGGGTGAGGTCAGTAGAGGAGAAACCCATTCCAGCCACCAACTCTCTTCCCCTCTGGCGCGCCACGATAATGTCGAGGTCAGACTTGATGGGGATACATTCATCCTTGCCCGCTATCTTCCGAGTCCTTGCGGAAGGGGAAGCAAGGTCATCGTTCGAGTCTCGTAGGTGCCGTTTAGCGCTCACGCGGCTTGCCATCCCTACCGGGCGCGCTCATCTTCCTATCGAGATAGAAGATTCCTTCTTCCAGGTCGAGCGCTGTAGCAACGCCTTCCAGTTTCAAGCCCAGGCGAACGAGGGCGAAGGCCACTTCGGGTTGAATTCCCACAATGACCATTTCCGCGCCACGTAACCGGATCATAAGAGCGATGTCACGAAGTGTGCGCGTGGCAAACGAATCCATGACGTCCAAAGCGGTGACGTCAACGATGACTCCGCGGGAGCGAAACCTGCCCACTTGCGCCACCAACGCGTCGCGCAACTGAACCAAGTCCTCGTCACTTAGCGCGGACTGAATAGAGGCGATAAGATAAGAGCCCTGCTTGAGAATCGGAACTTCCACAGTCTACCGCCCTATGCGGAGCGCATGCCGTCGCTGAGGGCCACAACTTTGTAGCCCAGGAGGCGCTCGGCTTCCTCAATACCACCCTGCAAGTCACCCACAGTGTTCATCTTCCCTAGATCGACACCAATGGTCACAAGGGTCTGAGCAATTTCCGGAGACAAGCCGGTAATGATCACCGTAGCCCCCAGCAGACGTGTTGCTTCTACCGTCTGAACCAGGTTGTTGGCCACGTTAGCATCCATCACGGGCACACCGGTAATGTCGATCACCACCACTTTGGCGCGGTTGGTGCGAATGCCGCGCAACAACTGCTCGGTCAATTGGCGCGCCCGCTGGGGATCGATGACGCCGATGATCGGCAGAATAAGCAGGCGTTCACGCACCTGCAATACCGGAGTGGATAGTACCCGGATCGCTTCCTGTTGTTCGCGGATCACGCGTTCTCGTTCCTGCACGAAACCCACCGACACGGTATTGGCAATACGGTTTGCGGCAGGCTCGTAGGCGTCGAGAATGCGATTCAGGAGCGCAAAATCAGTTTGGTACTTGGCAAACAGCGAGCGCGCCAAAACGTCGCGAAGCAGGAGAACAATGCCAATAACCTCGTGCGTTTCCACCCCTCGGGGAATGATCCGTTCGGAGAGGTTGCGCGAGTACGCTTGCAAGGCCTCGAACGTCCCGGATTCCAACGCTTCGACGTAGTTGTCATATACTGCCGTTGCTTCGGCAAAGATTTCATCCTTGCTCATCGCCGTGAGTAGCTTGGCTTCGGTAATACGCCTTGCCCATTCTTCGCGTAACCCCGTCCGATTTTGCCGGAGGTGCGCAACCAATTCGCGCAACAACTCCTGCGTCCCCGGGGGACTGCTGTTAAGGGATAGAGTCGACTTGCTCATTAAACCCCTCCTGATGGTTTCTACGTCTCTTGGGACCCGATAGATAATCCTTCGCGCATGCGCGATTGTTACAACAAGCGCAAAGCCTTGCTATCCGGTTGAGACCTAATAGCCCCTATCCGGTATATACCTGACAAAGAGCCGAGTCAAGCGTATCAGCGGCCCGAGAGCCCTGTCGGAGTGGCCTGGGACGAAAACGGGTGGGAAGGATGCCAAGATTCAGCCACCTGCAGGAGAGGTGTCGCCAACTCTTGCCGCTTTCTTCCTCCGGCCCGCTCCGAGCCGAACCTGCGAAACAAGGTCGCGTACAGTATGATCCCCCTGCACGGATACGGAATTCACCCGCTGCCGGAACGCCAATAGAGCGGCTACCCTCTTTCGGTATTCCGAGGCCCGAGGTGCCTGTTCCATGAAGATCTTTCTCACAGACGATTCGCTGGCGATTATCGATCGGCTGCGGGAGATGCTCTCGACACTCCCCGGTTTTCAGATTACCGGGTCTGCCACCGACGCGCCGGAAGCGCTTCGGTCCATTCGCAATGCTCGACCCGACGCGGTGATCCTGGATCTTGAGTTACCGACCGGTAGTGGGCTGGATTTGTTGTGGAGCATAAAACTCGAGATGCCCGGAACCATTGTGGTGGTGCTCACCAATCATGCATTCCCGCAGTACCGAAAAAAATGCGTAGAGGCGGGCGCGGACGCATTTCTTGATAAGTCAACCCAATTCACCGAAGTACCACAGGTCCTTCGGCAGTTAGGGTCGGAAGCGGGATTTCCTCAAGGGTCGCCGGCTGCTGCTTTCATGGCGGCCGAGTCGGAGACCAAAACATCGCTCTAAGCCGGGTCAAACGATGGCCATACCACCCCGCTGCGTTTCGAATACGCAGCCGGGTTCCTGGCGAGGATGCCACCGGCAGATGCTGAAGTTTCCAATGCCATGCAAACAATACATAGTTTTGCGAATTTCTTGCGCCATGGATGGCCGTTCGGCAGACCTTCCAGTTCTCGAAAGGCTCTCAACGATTTGAAAGGGCACAGGCTCGACGCCGTACGCCCTCCTGTGGCGAATTTGGCATCAGTCTTGCCTCGCCGCTTGAGGGAGACCTCAGCAAAGTGCGCCGTTTGAAAGTCGAGGGCGCACGATCATGTAAGCCAGGCATTCGCCAAGGGTGCCGGTGGGGTTCGAGTAGGTATTGGAGGGAGGATTGGGCCGCGCTCGCCGCGAACAGGTGGACGGTAGAGCCACGTCGGACAAACGACGCTTCAATCCCCTTTATCTGGAGGGCGTTCCGTTGGCTGATGGCTCTGGAGGCCTCGCTGGTCAAAACCGCGCTGCCGGATTCATGCCGCAACGAGAGGAGCATTTCCGCCTCTTCGTCAACAGCATCATTGATTATGCCCTCATCTTGCTGGATGTCGACGGAACTATCTTGACGTGGGGCCCTGGAGCGGAACGCATTGAAGGGTACCGCGCCAAGGATATCATCGGAAAGAACTTCGGCGTCTTCTATCGCCGGGAGGATATGAAGCAAGGCAAGCCCCAAAGGCTTTTGCAGGAAGCGGAAGCCAACGGCCGCGTCGAGGATGAGGGTTGGTGCTTGCGCGAAGATGGGAGTCGATTCTGGGCTAACGTCGTCATCAACGCCCTTCGCGATGGGGCGGGTCAGTTGCTGGGCTACGGCCAACTCGTCCGCGACGATACGACGCGAAGACGAAGTGAAGAGGCCCTCCGCAATCTGAATGAGAAGCTGGACCAAAGAGTGCAGGAGCGGACAAGCCAGCTCGCCCAGGCTAATCGGGAACTCCAGGACTCGCTCGACCAACTACATGCCCTGGCGGCGCGCATTCAGGCAGTACGTGAAGAAGAAAGGGCAAATATTGCTCGTGAGATTCATGACGAACTGGGCCAGGCCCTGACCGCCCTGAAAATGGACGTCGTGTGGCTGGTGCGAAAGTTGCCGGAGTCTGAGAGCCCCGAACGAGCAAAGATCATTTCCATGCTCAAGCTGATTGATGGCACCATTCAGGCGGTGCGGAGGATAGCTGCCGAGTTGCGGCCCGGCATGCTCGACGATTTGGGTCTCGCGGCAGCCATCGAATGGCAAACGCAGGAATTCCAAGCGCGCACTGGGGTCGAATGTCAGGTGCTCTTACCCGAGGAGGTTTTGGTGCTCGACGAAGAGCGCTCCACTGCGGTTTTTCGCATTTTCCAGGAGACCCTGACTAATGTTGCCCGCCACGCCGAAGCTAGCCGTGTGATCGTAAGCCTGGAGAGAACCCCACAAGAATTCGTATTAAACGTGACGGACAACGGCAAGAGCTTTGAAGCGGCCACGGTGTTTGGCAGCAAGTCCCTGGGATTCCTCGGGATGAAAGAGCGGGCCCTCATTCTGGGTGGCAGCTTGGAGGTACACGGAAACCTCGGGAAAGGGACCACGGTCACGGTACGAGTTCCCTGGGGCGAACGGGTCGGACGGGAAGTGCGGAAAGGAACCCCGAAGCGCAGAAAAACCGATTACTCGAGTATCCATGTATCCAAGCCCGCAGAGGGAAGCCTGGAGTCGTGATTCGAGTCTTGATTGCCGATGACCACGCTGTGGTGCGACGAGGATTGATTCAGATCCTCGCAGAAGCGTTTCCAGGCGCTCATTTTGGGGAAGCCGCCAATGCTCAAGAACTCCTCGAGAAGGTTCGGGAACAATTCTGGAACCTGCTGACCCTGGATATATTCATGCCTGGACGAAGCGGAATCGACCTTCTGGGGGACCTTCGACACACCCACCCACGGCTCCCGGTGCTGGTTTTAACGGTCCACTCGGAAGACCAATACGCACGACGTGCGCTTAAAGCTGGGGCCGCCGGTTACTTAAGTAAAGATGTAGTCCCCTTTGAGCTGGTCGATGCCGTCCGCAAGATTCTGAAAGGGGGGCGCTATGTGAGCCCGTCGCTGGCCGAGAAGCTTGTGGCGGACCTGAGCACAAACGGTCAAAAGCCTGAACACGCAACTCTCTCTGACCGCGAATTGGAAGTCTTGCGCATGATGGCTTCGGGGAAAACCAACAGTCAAATAGCTGACGTTCTGGCTTTGAGTCCCAAAACCATCAGTACCTATCGCACCCGCCTTCTGGAAAAGATGAGTATGACAACCACCGCCGAGCTTATCCGCTATGCTGTGGAAAACGGCTTGGTTGATTGACGTTATCTGAAAGTCGTCAAATTCCAAGCCCGCAGTTAAAGTGTGGCAGTTTCAACCTACAAAATCCTACAAGGGAAATAGTCTCCGGCTGATACCGCATCAGTGGGCGGACATCTATGCTCCAACGAGATCGACATGGAGAACCTATGAAGGTTTTGATAGCGGATGGCTCGCTAGAGGTCGCGGACCGGTTGCTTGCCCTGATGCAGGAAATCCCAAGCGTCGAACTGCTGGCCCCAACAACGACCGCCCGAGCGACTCTAGAGTCCGTTCGAATGCACAATCCCCTAATCTTGATCCTGGACGCACGAATCCCCGGATCGCAAGGAACTGAACTTCTCCGGGCACTCCGCCGTGAAAGGCCCGGCATGATCCTGATCATTCTGTCGATTTTTGCCTACCCCCGATGCCGCGAAAGATACGAAGCAGCCGGCGCTCACGCTTTCCTGGACAAGTCGAATGAGTTCATCCACTTGAAGCAGTTTGTCGGCAACCTCGTAAACCACCCCAATTTCGAAGCCCTGAAGGCCGACCCCGTCGCGACTTAGCCTTCCACTATCCCTTGTCAGTTATCTACCGCTAGGTCGGTGTGGGTTTTGACCTGATTGCGCCCCCTTACGAATACGCTTAAAGTCACGCGGATTCGCCAGGAAATCCGCAACTCGTTTCCGTGCAGAAAGACGACGGCTGGCGAAATCCGGAGATTCCCTGGCTCGGGACAAAAACTGGGCCCAACCTTGACTCCCACATTATGGACACCAACCCAAAAGAAGGCCTCTCAGTATCCAACCGAAGTTTGGTCCTCACCGAGCGTCAATTGCAGGTGATTGCTCTGGTCGCGGGAGGTTATTCGAACAGGGACTTAGCGAAGACGCTTGGCATTGGTGAACGTGCCGCCAAATACCATTTGACCAACATCTATCGCAAGCTGGGAGCCGTCAACCGGTTGGAACTGGTGTTGTTGGCCATTGACCAGCGGATCATCGGCGCAGAAACGAAGCGGTCTTCAGTTCGTGGGATTGATGGCCCATGAGTGTAGTACCGTCGCGCCGCGGGTCGTTGCTTTTGTGGCGGCCGATTGCACTCGTGATTTTCGAGCGGAGTGCTGTCAGGTAATCACCCTGCTCCAAGACCGGGTTTTCGCCGGATTGAGAATCAAATCCACCTCAGCTAAAAATGCCCGTGTTCGTGCCGTCATCCCACCCTTGAGAGGGAGACGGCGCGGCCTCACTTCGACGTCGTACCAGCTTTACGGTCGGTCAAACGGTACTGCATCGATCTGGCGGAAGTTGGCGACGGCTGGGCACAGACTTTGGGAGGCCACATGAAAGACCACCTGTTTGCGCTCTTGGTCCACGGTGAACATGAGTCATTCACGGCGCTTAGAAGGGTTCTATGGGAACTCTCCATCGAGACTTATAGCGTGGAGACGTGCCGAGAAGCCCAAGACCTCATAACCCAATGCGAACCTCACGTCATCTTTGCCGGGGCTTCGCTTCGAGATGGATCGTGGCTGAGTCTCGTCAACATAGCGGAGGCGGTTGATGTTCCAGTTAACGTCATTGTTGTTGGCAACGTGCCCGACACCCGGCATTACACATCCGTCATGGAGCGGGGAGCTTTCGATTTCGTTGCCCCCCCGTTCGAACACGAGTCTCTAAACTTTGTGGTGAGGTCCGCGCACCTGGATGTTCTGCGTCGTCGCGCGGGCGCCGCACGCGTTGCCGTGAGCTAAATGTATGGGTCCGGGTTCGGCCAGGAAACTGATTCGTTCCGCCGGCGGGGCGCACTCAGAACGCGTCGCTCTCAGGAGGGTGGTTTCTGTGCACCTGCTGGGACCAAGCAAAGCTCCTTCGGGAACCTTGGGGGTAATTATTACCCGCATACATCTCTCTGATCGGGAGGTGTCGGAAGCAATGGGCGCTTCTAAGTGTCTGCCTTCAAAGGCGTTGACGAAAACGTTCGGTCTTCGGTGAGGAAAATGCAAGCTGCAAACGCGTGTCCAAGACAATTTGTCGTGGAGGTTTTCAATGGCAACTTCCAAGGTCTGTAGCCGAACGCAGTTTAAGTGGCTGATCGAGCGAAGCCACTAACATCGAATTCGGCTGCGAAGTTCAGCCCATGGGCGTCTTTGATCAGGAGTCTCAAGGAAAGCTCGGATATTCAGAGAATTGCGTGTTCGAGGTCACGCAAGTTAGGGTCTGAAACTGGAGCAAGGTGGTTCACGGATCGAAGCTCAAATTCAAGTGCAGAAGCGCACCATCTGATTGCAACTGCTGCCAAAAAGGACAAAAGCCAATGAACTCTTCAGGAATAGCTCTCGCGCAACCTACGCCGACTCCAATGCCTCCTTTAGGAATCAGCAGCAAGCTCAGGTCCGCGGTTCGATGCCCCGTGCCTGACCGCCAACCACGACCTTCCTCGAGCTTGATGAATGGCCCATTCGAGGATTTTGCCAAACTTTACCAATCGCACCGGCGTCGCGTGTTGTCCCAGTGTTACGGCATGCTTCGCAACTACAGCGACGCGGAGGACGCTGCGCAGGAAGTATTCCTCCGGGTCTTCCTGAAAGCTCACACCTTTCGAGGTGAATCGAGCTTCTCCACATGGCTCTACCGCCTGACGACCAATTGCGTACTGATGCAGATGCGAAAGAGGCGCTGTCGCAGTCCCGAACCGACTTCCGGCGCGGTGGGGGTAGGTGCCGAAGTCAGAATGACCTCCGGGGACCCATCCGCTGATCTGGTTCGCAAGTTGCCCGATCCTATTATTGAGCGGGTCACGATCGGCGCGGCTTTGTCACGCTTACCCTCCGGCTATCAGACGGTTTTTGAATTGCACGATATCCGGGGACACACCCACCGCGAGATTTCCAATCTTCTGGGTATTCGCCCCGGAACGTCAAAGTCGCAGCTCTCTAAGGCGCGGCTGCGGCTGCGGCTAATCCTGCAGGAGCAAGGCGATAAAACGCTCAACCCCATCGTGCTGCCGCGATCCCGACCCCGCAGGAGGGTCACCTCTTCAGCAAAGTAGTCCCTGGAAGGGGTCGCGCAATGGCGTAATTCTGTCGAGATGGCAGTTAGACCGACTGCACTACAGTTGGACCATGCGTCTCCCAGGCGCTTCGCCGCCGACGAAAGTTGTCGCCAGGACTTATCTCCGTTTCTGCATCTGTCGTCGAACCCACAGCTACATCGTTCGGAAAGGGTCACATCCCCCCGCCTCCGCAGATTCACGTCGTCTCAACCCCTTGGTTCTTCCCCCTCCCTGCGCTCAGAGATAGCTACCTACATTCGTGAAGGCCAAATCCTACAACCAAAAATGGCTTCTGCTGATACCGCGTTAACAAGCGAGCGCATACTCTTTTCCCGTTATTAGTCGGGCCGTGCTCGAAGCAACTGGGTACTCAGAATCCCTGGGAAACCTAAGCTGCTCGGCGGCCCCAAGCCTTCGCTGCGCGAAAGGAGTAGTGTGCCTTTCCTATACGATTTGGAGCGTTCGCCGTCAAGCATTGGCTCGCGACGCTGCGTCCGATCCGTCATTCTTCTCTTCATTCTCTTCGTTCCTCTCAGCCGTTGTTACAGTGCGTATGCTTCGGGCCCGGTCGCCAGCCTTTCCACCACCAGTCTCACCTTTGCCAGCGAAGCCATCGGCAACACCGCTGCGGCGCAGGCCTTTACGCTGACCAACTCCGGCAGCGCAGCGATGAGCATCACCAGCATCGCCATATCGGGCATGAGCATCAACGACTTTGCACAAACCAATACGTGCGGAAGTTCTCTGGCGGCCGGAGCCTACTGCGCCATCTACGTGACCTTTACGCCCACCGCCAGCGGAGCGCGCTACGCACAGGTGACGCTTACCGACAATGCCGCCGGCAGCCCCCAGACGGCAAGCCTGACCGGCACGGGTGCGGCGGTCCCTGGCGCCGTTTTTTCCGTCGGCAGCCTTGCCTTTGCGAGTGAAGCCATCGGCAATACCACTGCGGCTCAAATGATTTCTCTCTGGAATCCCGGTAGCGCCGCTTTGAGCATCTCGAGCATCGCGATATCGGGCATGAGCATCAACGACTTTGCCCAAACCAATACGTGTGGAAGTTCTCTGGCGGCCGGAGCGACCTGCACCATCGCCGTGACCTTCACCCCTACCGCCAGTGGAGCACGGTACGCACAGGTGACGCTCACCGACAACGCCGCCGGAAGTCCCCAGGCGGTTGGCCTTACCGGTACGGGCGCGACAGTGCCCGGCGCCGTTCTTTCCCTCACCAGCCTGGCGTTTCCCTCGGAACTTATTGGCAACCCCGCGGCGGCTCAAACCGTTACGCTGTGGAATCCCGGCAGCGCAGCGTTGAGCATTTCCAGCATCGCGATAACCGGAGTGAGCATTAACGACTTTGTTGAAGCCAATACCTGCGGAAGTTCCCTGGCGGCCGGCGCGACCTGCACCATCATCGTGACCTTTACTCCCACCGCCAGCGGAGCGCGCTACGCACAGGTCACACTGACGGACAACGCTGCCGGCAGCCCGCAGGCAGTGAACCTTACTGGCACCGGGTCAACCACCCTCTCAACTGTCAGTCTCTCAGCCACCAGCCTCGCATTCGGGAATGAACCCGTGACCTTGACCACCGCTTCTGATGCTGTCACTCTGACTAACACCGGCAGTTCAGCTCTGAGCATTAGCAGCATCACCGTCACGGGATCCAACGCCGGCGATTTTACGCAAACCAGCACCTGCGGATCTTCGGTGGCCGCGGGTGGCAACTGCACCATCGTGGTTTTGTTCACGCCTTCCGCCAGCGGGGCTCGCACCGCCACAATCAGTGTCGCGGACAATGCCAGCGGCAGTCCTCAGACGATATCTCTATCCGGCACGGGAACGCACGACGTGATCCTCACCTGGACGGGCTCAACGGAAGGAATTGCGGGTTACAACGTCTATCGCGGAACTGCGTCGGGAGGGGAGAGCACTACGCCGTTGAACTCCTCGCCCCTACCTGAACCCACTTACTGCGACGAAGCCGTTCAAGCCGGGCAAGAGTATTACTACGTGGTGGAGGCGGTAGGTTCGAATGGGGCAACACAAGGCCCGGATTCGAACGAGGCTTCCGCCACGGTACCGTCACCCTAACCCGTTGAACAGAATGCTGGTGTAGTGCGCCACGGATGATGCAACTTGTAGCGGCGACTTTACCTCGCCATGCCGCCCATGACGGCAGCAACACGGGGGCGGGGTAAACCCGCCGCTACGAATTCTCCGCAGCCTCTCGATCCCCGCGCTATGCCGACTGACGCCGCAATCCGTTTGCCGAGGCTAGACGGGCGGCCGCAAGGGGTGTTGAAAAGGCCCTCAAATTCCCCATTTTTGCCATGATTTCAGCGGAAATTTGATTGGATGGATTTCCGTCGAGGGGCCAGAAATCAAGCCAACCGGCCAGGATTCAGTGAGATGGCTGGAAAATGGCCGAAAACACGCCGCGACGGAGGTTAAGTCCCTTTTGAATCATAAACTCATCGGCATCGGGCATTCTGTCGTTTTTTAAGTGGCTTATTTTTCAACAACTCATCGGGTTCTTTCACTGATTTTTCGTTTTTCGGGTGTGGTGGGCCGGAAGGGTGGACAGATTGGCGGCTAGCCGATCCTGCCGTGCGGCTACCTGGATTTCGGTCCCGGAGGGTGCTGAAACTCGAAGGTAGCAGGCCGCGACGATGGGGCATTCACTTTGAAATCTCATTAGCCACCGAATGTAGACTATCATATCCGGGGCCTTTTGTCAAGCGAAAAATGCGCACTCTCTTGCCTTTGGCCGTGGCCCCGCCCTCATCGCGGAAGCTTCCTCGGGGCGACCTGCCTGCCGACGGCGGTGGCCAGGTTTCGGCAAGGCTTGCGGCGAGGGCGCTTTCACCCGTACACTCCTTCCCATGGGCGATCAACTGATATCCATTTCGCCAGACATCATGGGGGGCGCCCCGGTCTTCGCCGGTACCCGCGTGCCCGTCCAAACCTTCTTCGAGTACCTGGAGGCCGGGGACACGATTGATGATTTCTACTTTCCCACCGTAACGCGCCAGCAGGTGCTGGTGTTGCTGGAGACAGCGAAAGGCAAAGTCCTCGCCGAGGTCAAGTGAAGATCCTGCTGGATGAATGTGTTGATAAGCGCTGCGGAAAAGACTTCTTTTTTGCCCGCCAGTGGACTGGTATGATGGGTTCATGAGCAGAGATACCCAAGCACTGCTGGACGCCTTCGAACATCTCCCCTCGGAAGAGAAGCACGCTTTTACGCAAGAGGTGCTGCGCCGTTCCCTGCCTTTCGATTCCGGACCTTTGGAAGACGATGAAATCGGAGCTGCCTCCGCCGCCCTGTTCGCGTCCCTAGAGGAAGAGGATGGCCACCCCGCGCCGCGGTGAGGTCTGGCTGATCGATTTCGGCAGGGCGGGAAAAACCCGTCCCGCCCTGGTCGTCAGCGGGGCCTTTGGAGACCAAGACCGCGCACTGATCACCGTCATTCCGCACACCACCAGCCTGCGCGGTTCCGCCTTCGAAGTAGCCGTACCTGTTTCCTTTCTGAAGCCCGGCGCTTTTCTCGTCCAGGGTGTAACGACGTTTCCCACGGTTCGCGCTCTCCATCGCCTCGGCGCTCTTCCACCCGAAGCTCTTGCCAAAGTTCTTGATGGATTATGGCGCTGGCTGGGGAAACCGCCGGAACCGTGACGGCACTGCTCCGCCGGTTCTTAACATTCATCTTTGGGGGAGAAAAACGGTTACTGACGCCGTTTCATCCCCGTGACACCCCTGACACCGTTTCATCCCCGCACCGTTTCATCCCCGATCCAAAAGATCGTCGGGCATATCATCAAATACTTCCGAGTACTTTTGAACTCCGAGGATGTCCCAGCAAAAATCAATTTGTTCTTGTATTCGATCAAAATCGAACACCCAGAACGCACACCGAACTGACGTGGCTGGTTGGCGCAGAGCGAGCGCAGCTCTGCGACAGGTGCCTCTCGCCACGGTTCGCTTTTGAATCCTTGGCCAATGTCTTTCATTTTAGGGCAATGGGCAAGACGCAGAGCCCAAAACGGCGGGCTCTGCGCCAGCCGGCCTCTTCGTATAGCTGGCGACGAAGCGGCACACTGCAAAAACTCTCAATCACGGGGTTCGTGCGCTCACCAATTGTAGCTCACTCACACCGGGAAAAGAAGGCGCGCGGCCGGCGGCCAAGCAGGCCTGGGTTTTTCTCCCCGATCCGTCGGCTGACGGACATTGTATCGTCGCACCGCAGCACCCGGAGACGATTTCTGGGGGAATTGGGGACTGGCACGCGTGTCGGTTTTTGTGCATCTCCGTGCTCCCCGGTTGCTTGCTATGGCGCGGTTTGTCGGGTACCATGGACCCTATGAGCAAGACGATCGAAACGACCTATCGGAACGGGTGTATCCAACTTCCCGATGACGTGCATCTGGCTGAGGACACTCGCGTCACCGTCATTCTTACCGACAACGCGATGCCGAAAGCGAGCCCTGACTCTGCTTACAGCATTCCCGACCTCGCCAGTGATGTCGGGCCAGAGGACCTGGCTCGGAATCTCGAACATTATCTGTACGGCCAGTCCAAACAATCATGAGTTCGTCGCCCAGCGGCCTCACTTTTGTTGACGCCTCCGGCTGGATCGCGTTGGTGAATCGAAACGACGGCCTGCATCAGCAAGCCGTGCGGCTTTTCCAGCAAAGGCTTGATGAGGGTAGAGGATTCGTGACTTCCTCGGTCGTTCTGCTGGAAGTGGGCAATTGGCTTTCTCCCGTTCCTCTCCGCCCCTTGGCGAGCCGTCTGTTGGAGCGCATCGAGCACTCCCAGCGCATCGAGGTTGTCGATTTGACTCCCGAGTTGTGCAGAAAAGGCTGGCAGCTTTATGGTCAGCGCGCGGATAAAGAGTGGGGAGCAATCGACTGCATCAGCTTCATCATCATGCAAGAACGCAGCCTTCTGGAAGCGCTCACCGGCGACCGCCACTTTCAGCAAGCTGGCTTTAGCGCTCTGCTTTAGCCACAAGCAGGTAGCGAGGAGGTACGCGCCCTTCAGCGCTCCTCCGCCGCTGTTCCGACGGAAATTCCAATCACCACCAGGGCACGCCCGCATGAACCCGCAGGGAATTGGGGAACGGCCGCTGCGGATGATATCATAGCAAATATGAGCACTTTGGAATTGAGTAACGAACACGTCATTTCACTGGTGCGGGGGTTGCCGGCCGACCATAAGCGGGCGGCCCTGCTGGCGCTTGCCCAGGACGCGCAAGCGGGCCGGGAGGTTTGACCTGCGCCTGGGCGAGGCGCAACTGCGGCGGGCGGCCGCAGAACGTGGCCTCGATTGGAGCCGCTTATCGGAAGATGAATGCGAGTCCATTGCCCGCGCCTTACTCCACGAGAAATAGCCTTGCCGCTTACTGCCGTTTTCGACAACAACATCCTGCCGAATCGGTTACAGAGCCACAGCCAAGCGCCGCTCCAGCATGTCATCCCACGTTCGGCCTTCGAGTTCCCGGTCGTGCGCGAGACCCATACGTCTTTTTTATGGCTGGGGGATTAGTGGAGGCTTATCGGGAAGGTGCGGAACCGTTGTCCTCCTTCTGCTTCTCCAGGACGCGAAACACTTCGACCAGCAGATCGTCGGGTTGGCAGGGTTTGATCAGACAGCCATCACTACCCACCGCCGTTGCCGAGACAAACGCGCGTGCCGTCAGGACCACAATCGGAATGTGCTTGGTTTTATTGTTCGCCTTGAGTTGGCGAATGGCTTCCCAGCCGCCGATTTGGGGAAGCCAAAGGTCCATGAGGATGACATCCGGAAGGAACTCACATGCCTTGTCCATACCCTCTTGACCATCGCACGCCGTACAAACCCGAAATCCGCTGCGGGTAAGGTAGTAACTGTACATCTCGCGGTCGTCCTTAAAGTCATCGACAATGAGAACCAAGGGTTTATCAGTCAGCACCTTAGCCGTTCCTTTCGCCCCGAGGCCTTGGCAGTTTGAAATTCGTCGTTTTGGGAAGTCCAATATCATTCTATTGTCTTGGCCAGAACTCACCGGACAGAACCATCACGCGCCCGCCATATTAAACCCGCATGAATTGTATGCCCTTGGAAGTCCGAGGCACCAGCGGCCCATGGATCCGTTGCACCCTAAGAGCTACTTGACAGCGATTTGTGTTCTTGCGACCTGGATGCGGTGAGCGCCATAATCGCACTGATCAACTCCCGAGGCTGTAGCGGCTTGGGGACATGGCATTGGAACCCCGCGCTCAGCAGTTTGGGCAAGTCATGCGCAGCGGCATGGGCAGTGAGCGCAATCGCGGCGATGCGGCCGCCTTTCTCGTCAGGAAGCGACCTGATCCGGCGAACCAGACCGTAGCCATCTTCCCGCGGCATTTCGATATCGGCCACAAGGACATCCGGGGAAAGCTCCTGGATCATCGCCATCGCCTCGTTCGCCGAACTCGCCTTGAAGACGGTTGCTCCGGAGCGCTCGAGAATCAGGGTAACCACTTCGCGCGCGTCCGCCTCATCGTCAACGACGAGGATACGAGTGCTTTGCAGAACAGTTTCCGCCGTGAGCCCATCCCCGTCCTCCCTTTGGCTTATGTCAGTGCGCGGATGAATTCCCTTCGATGCTGCGATTGAAGCGTTCTGGGGCAATATCACTTTGACCAGAGCCCCGGATGCGTCCTCGCGGTTCATCGCCCGGACGGTGCCGCCGTGCAACTCCACCAGACTGCGAACGATCGCCAACCCCAGGCCCAAGCCCTGGTGCGACCGGGTGCTGGTGGAGTCCTCCTGCCGGAAAGGTTCAAAGATATGAGGCAGGAACTCGGGTTGAATTCCCGGGCCGTCGTCTTGAACGCTCAGTTCAACATGCGAATTCACCAACTTGGAGATCACTTGCACGCTCCCGGATTGGGGAGTGAATTTGGTCGCATTCGAGAGGAGATTCCACACGATCTGCTGCAAGCGGACGGAGTCACCGCGGATCAAACTGGAATTGCCGGCCAGCGACACGTCGATGCGGATCTTTTTGGCTTCGGCAACGGGTCGAACGATATCGACCGCCGCTTGCACCACCGAGGACAAATCCACTTGTTTAAGATCCAAGTGCAGCTTGCCCGTGATGATGCGTGAAACGTCCAGGAGGTCGGAAATAAGCCGCGCCTGGAGGAAAGCGTTGCGCTTGATCACCTCCAGCGCCTTGGACTGGGTTTCTAAATCCAACCCGCCGCCTTCCAGTATATGGGCCCAGCCGGTGATGGCGTTAAGAGGAGTCCGCAGTTCGTGGGAAAGCACCGCCAGAAATTGATCTTTCAATCGGTTGGCCGTGTCCGATTCCCGCCGCGCTTCCTCCGCCTTTTCGAGCAGCATCGCCCGCTCCTCTTCTGCTCGTTTGCGGTCGCTCAGATCGTGCATGATTTTGGAAAAGCCCAGGAGGTTGCCTTGCGGGTCGTGCAGGGCGGTTATCATCACATTGGCCCACATCTTCGAGCCGTCTTTCCGGACGCGCCAACCTTCGTCTTCACTATGGCCGTCGCGTCCGGCTGCAAGCAGCAGACGTTGGGGCCGGCCGCTCTCCACATCTTCAGGCAAGAAGAATTGCGAATAGTGGTGGCCAACAATCTCATCGGCCCGGTAGCCGTAAAGCCGTTCGGTTCCGGTGTTCCAATTACTGACCCGTCCCTCGGCATCAAGCATCAGAATCGAGTAGTCCTGGACGTTTTCAACCAACAAACGAAAACCCTGCTCGCTCAGGCGCAAGAGTTCAGCGGAAGTTTCAATCTGGGCCGTGCGCTCAGCGACCCGGAGTTCTAATTCGCGGTTCAGGTTTTCCAGTGCCTCGGTCTTGCGGTAAAGATCGGCGAAGACAGCGACTTTGGCGCGCAGAATCTCCGGAACGATGGGGACGGAGACGTAGTCCATAGCCCCCGAGTCGTAGCCCTTAAGACGATGGACATCCTCCACCATCACACTTGATATGAGGATGATGGCCGTCTTGCGAAAGCGCGGGTGACTGCGGATCATCGAGGCCAGTTCGAAACCATCTAACTCTGGCATACAGACGTCCACCAGGACGACCGCGATCTCATTCTTCAGGAGGTGCTCCAGTGCCTCGTTCCCAGAATTGGCCCTGATCAGGTTCTCACCCAAACCGGCTAGAATGCTCTCATAGCTGAGCAACTTTCCGGGTTGGTCGTCGACCATCAAAATGTTGACCGGTTGCCGGGTAGTCATGGTGGTTATTCCGCAATCTCCCGCTCATTGAGGCGATACAAGTAGCTGCCGAGTCAGCGGGATAGACGCCGAAACGGACATTATTACCGATGCAGCCACATCCTCAGTGCCGAAAGTAGCTGCTCGGTATTTACCGGCTTCGCCAGGTATTCCGAGGCGCCTGCCTCCAGACTTTTTTCCCGATCGCCTTTCATCGCTTTGGCCGTCAAGGCGATGATGGGCAGCCTTCGGTGTTTGGGGTTTTCACGGATTCCCTTGATGGTCTGGTAGCCATCCATCTCCGGCATCATGATATCCATGAGAACGATGGACACGTCAGGGGTTGAATCCAGCAGCGCCAATGCTTCGCGCCCGGTGGTTGCCGAGAGGACTTTCATGCCGCGGCGTTCCAAAACGCTGCTTAGGGCGAATATGTTGCGCACGTCGTCATCCACCACCAGCACCGGTTTGCCCACCAGGTCGTCGTCCGACCGGTGCAAGCGCTCGATCATCCGTTGTTTTTCCGCCGGAAGGTCGGCAACGACCCGGTGCAGGAACAAAGCCGTCTCATCCAACAAGCGCTCGGGGGACTCGACACCCTTTACCACAATGCTGCGGGCGATGGAGTGCAACCGCGTGTCCTCATCAGGGGTGAGTTCCTTCCCGGTGAACACCACAATCGGAATGTCGCACAGGGCTTCGTCCTTGCTCAGTTGTTCCAGCACCTCGAAACCGGAAATATCGGGCAGTCGCAGGTCGAGAACGACGCAATCGAAAGCCTGCTCGTGCAACACTTTAAGGGCTTCCTCCCCCCCGCTGGCGACTTCGATTTCGATATCGTCGTGGCCAAGCAGGGCGCGGATGCTGGTTTGCTCGGTGGGATCGTCCTCCACCACCAGCAGGCGGCGATGGCGAGGCTCCGCGAAGGCCTTTATCCGGCCCAGTGCATCCTTCAAACCCTCGGGGCTGGCGGGCTTGGTGATAAAGCTGAAGGCCCCGCGCGCCAAACCATGCTGACGATCTTCGTCCAAAGTAATGATTTGAACCGGAATGTGCCGTGTTGCCGGGTCCTGTTTCAATTGGCTGAGCACGGTCCAGCCGAGCATATCCGGCAGGAAGATATCCAGCGAAATGGCCGTCGGGCGGTGTTTTCTCGCCAGCTCAAGGGCCTCCGCCCCACGCATCGTCACAACGACCTTGAATCCCGAAGCGCGGGCCATATCGACCAACACCCGGCAATAGCTCGGTTCATCCTCGACGACCAGCAAAGTCGCGTCCTCGGCCTGAATGTTCTCGCGATCATCATCGATGCGCTCGATCGGTCGTTCCTGGATGCGTACGGAAGGAAGGCGTACGACACCCGAAGTTACCTCTGGTCGGTCGGGAGCGGGCGCCGGCAACGTTGGCCCAACATAAGTCATCGGTAAATATAGAGTAAATGTGCTGCCGGCACCTGGCACACTACGCAGTTGGATTTCTCCTCCCAGCAGGTAAGCCAATTCGCGGCTGATCGCCAAACCCAGACCCGTGCCGCCGTATTTCCGGCTGGTTGACGCGTCGGCTTGCTGAAAGGCCTCGAAAATGATCTTCTGCTTTTCCGGTGGAATTCCAATCCCCGTGTCGCTCACCTCGAAGGCGATGGCCGAACCGGAGGCTGAAAGCGTCGGGTGGTTCGGGCTCCAGCCCCGCAGGGCCGGTGAAACGCTCAAGCGGACTCCTCCCTTCTCCGTGAACTTGAAGGCATTGGAAAGCAGGTTCTTCAGGACCTGCATCAGCCGTTTGGAATCGGACGCCACGTGTTGGACATGCGGGTCAACGTGAAGATCGAAAGAAAGGCCGCGATTCTCGGCTTCGTGGAGGAAGGTCCGTCCGACGCTATCCAATAGGCTCTTGAGGTGAATTTCCTCGACATCCACGGTCACGGTTCCCGACTCAATCTTGGACAGGTCAAGAATGTCGCTGATTAAGTTCAGGAGGTCTGTGCCCGCGCCATGAATAGTGTGGGCAAACTCGACCTGTCTGGGCGACAAGTTGCCATCGGCGTTTTCACTCAGTTGCTGGCCGAGAATGAGAATGCTGTTGAGCGGCGTGCGCAGCTCGTGCGACATGTTGGCCAAAAACTCGGACTTGTACTTCGATGTGAGGGCCAGTTCGTTGGCTTTTTCTTCCAGAGCCACGCGGGCCTGCTCGATTTCCTGATTCTTGCGTTCCACCTCCGCGTTTTGTTCGGCCAGTTGTTGGGCCTTCTGCGCTAGTTGTTCATTCTTTTCCTGCAACTCCTTCTGCTGGCTCTGCAACTCCGTGGCGAGCTGCTGCGATTGCTTCAGCAACCCCTCGGTTTTCATCGTCGCCTCGATGCTGTTCAGCAGAATGCCGATACTGGCAGTCAATTGGTCGAGGAAAGCCAGATGCGAGGCCGTAAAGACGCTGAAGGAAGCGAGCTCAATGACCGCCTTGACCTGGTTTTCGAAGAGCACCGGGAGCACGACGACGTTGCGAGGGGGAGCCTCAAACAGGCCGGAGCGGATTGGGGTGGCGTTGGCGGGCAATTGGGTAATCAGCAGCCGCTGCTTCTCAAGCGCACATTGCCCCACCAGGCCTTCCCCGACGTGGAGGCGCCCATCCCCGTTACCACTCGAATCGTTCTCGGAATTGGCGTTCGGTCCCAACGTCGCGTATGCCGCCAGCAGATTCAAGAACGGCCTTTCCCCTTCCGAATCCATCAAGTAGATGACGCCAAGCTGGGCATTCACCAGGGGAGCCAGCTCGGAGAGCAACATCTTGCCCACCGTGCCCAAATCGCGCTGACCCTGCAACAAGCCGGTCACCCTCGCCAGGTTCGTCTTCAGCCAGTCCTGCTCGCTGTTGCGGTCCGTGGTGTGGCGAAGGTTGGTGATCATGGTATTGATATTGTCCTTCAACTCCGCCACTTCGCCGCGAGCCTCGACCTGAATGGACCGCGTCAAGTCACCCTTGGTGACCGCGGTGGCCACCTCGGCAATGGCGCGTACCTGCGTGGTCAGATTTGCCGCCAGCAGATTGACGTTGCCGGTTAAATCCTTCCACGTGCCGGCCGCACCCGGCACATTGGCCTGTCCTCCCAAGCGGCCTTCCACTCCCACTTCGCGCGCGACGCTGGTCACTTGTTCGGCGAAAGTCGCCAGCGTGTCCGTCATGCTGTTGATGGTCTCCGCCAGCGCCGCCACTTCGCCTCGCGCCCGCACAGTCAGCTTTTGCTTGAGCTCGCCGGTGGCAACCGCCGTCACCACCTTCACAATTCCTCGCACTTGCTCGGTTAAATTGGCGGCCATCACATTGACGTTGTCCGTTAAATCCTTCCACGTACCGGCAACTCCTGGGACCTGGGCCTGCCCGCCCAACTTGCCCTCGGTGCCGACCTCGCGCGCCACGCGCGTAACTTCCGCCGCGAAGGCGTTGAGCTGGTCCACCATGGTGTTGATCGTATTCTTCAGCTCGAGGATTTCACCCTTTACGTCCACGGTGATCTTGCGGGAAAGGTCGCCGCGCGCCACGGCGGTGGTCACTTCGGCGATGTTGCGCACCTGGGTGGTCAAATTCGCCGCCAACAGGTTGACGTTATCCGTCAAGTCCTTCCAGGTTCCCCCTACTCCGGGCACTACGGCCTGACCGCCCAGCCGGCCGTCGGTTCCCACTTCACGGGCCACCCGGATGACTTCCGCCGCAAATGAACGGAGTTGCTCCACCATGGTGTTGAGGGTTTCCTTCAGCAGCAGGATCTCCCCGCGCACGTCCACGGTGATTTTTTTGGAGAGATCGCCGTTGGCGATGGCGGTGGCCACATCGGCGATGTTACGAACCTGGGCCGTCAGATTGCTCGCCATGAAGTTGACGTTATCGGTGAGGTCTTTCCACGTTCCCGCCACGCCGGAGACCACCGCCTGGCCGCCGAGCTTGCCTTCCGTGCCCACTTCCCGCGCCACGCGAGTGACTTCCGAAGCGAAGGCGTTGAGCTGATCCACCATGGTATTGATGGTGTTCTTGAGCTCGAGAATCTCACCCTTCACGTCCACAGTGATTTTGCGCGAAAGGTCACCGCGCGCCACCGCCGTGGTGACTTCGGCAATATTTCGAACCTGGCCGGTCAGGTTGCCGGCCATCGAATTTACACTGTCGGTCAGGTCTTTCCAGGTACCCGCCACGCCGGGGACTTTGGCCTGCCCTCCCAATCGGCCTTCGGTTCCCACTTCGCGCGCCACGCGGGTCACTTCCGAAGCGAAGGCGTTCAACTGGTCCACCATGGTGTTGATGGTTTCCTTAAGCTGAAGAATTTCGCCGCTGACGTTGACTGTGATTTTGCGCGAAAGGTCACCCGAGGCGATGGCGGTTGCGACTTCAGCGATGTTCCGCACTTGCGCGGTCAGGTTGCTGGCCATGAAGTTCACATTGTCGGTCAAGTCCTTCCACGTACCCGCCACTCCCGGAACCTGCGCCTGGCCGCCCAGCTTGCCGTCCGTTCCCACTTCGCGGGCCACACGCGTCACTTCCGAGGCGAAGGAGTTGAGCTGGTCCACCATGGTGTTAATGGTGTTCTTCAGCTCCAGGATTTCGCCGCGCACGTCCACGGTGATTTTGCGGGAAAGATCGCCGCGCGCCACCGCCGTGGTGACGTCGGCAATGTTGCGAACCTGCGCGGTCAAATTGTTGGCCATGGAGTTGACACTATCCGTAAGGTCCTTCCAGGTGCCGGCCACACCCGGGACGATGGCCTGGCCGCCCAGCCGCCCGTCCGTGCCCACTTCGCGTGCCACACGGGTGACTTCACTGGCAAAGGACCGCAACTGGTCCACCATGGTGTTGATGGCTTCTTTGAGCTGCTGAATCTCGCCGCGCACGTCCACGGTAATTTTCTTCGAGAGGTCGCCGTTGGCCACGGCAATGGTGACGTCGGCGATGTTGCGCACCTGGCCCGTCAGGTTGTTCGCCATCAGGTTGACGTTCTCGGTGAGGTCTTTCCACACGCCGCTCACCTCGCGGACCTGGGCCTGGCCGCCCAACTTGCCGTCGGTTCCCACTTCCCGAGCCACGCGCGTGACTTCCGACGCAAAGGCATTGAGTTGGTCGACCATCGTGTTGATGGTGTTTTTCAGTTCGAGAATCTCGCCCTTGACGTCAACCGTGATTTTGCGCGATAGATCTCCGCGTGCCACGGCGGTGGTGACGTCGGCGATGTTCCGCACCTGGGCGGTCAGGTTGCCGCACATGGCGTTGACGGAGTCGGTCAAATCCTTCCACGTCCCGGCCACGCCCGGCACGACGGCTTGGCCGCCGAGCCGGCCTTCGGTTCCCACTTCCCGGGCCACGCGCGTGACCTCACTGGCAAAGGACCGGAGCTGGTCCACCATGGTGTTGATGGCTTCTTTGAGTTGGAGAATTTCGCCCCGGACGTCAACAGTGATTTTCTTTGACAGGTCGCCGCTGGCCACGGCGATGGTAACATCGGCAATGTTGCGCACCTGCGCCGTGAGGTTGTTGGCCATGGAATTGACGCTGTCCGTAAGGTCCTTCCAAACGCCGCTGACCCCGCGCACGTCCGCCTGGCCGCCCAGCTTGCCGTCGGTTCCGACTTCCCTGGCGACGCGCGTAACCTCGGAAGCAAACACCAGCAATTGCTGGATCATGGTGTTGACGATGCTGGCCGACCGCAGGAACTCGCCCTTCAAGGGCCGTCCTTCAACCTCCAGCGGCACTTTTTGCAATAGGTCGCCTTGCGCCACCGCAGAGACAGCGCGGGTAACTTCCGTGGTGGGCCACAGGAGGTCGTCAATCAGCGCATTAATGGAGCTTTCCATCTCGCTCCATTCTCCCCCCAACGGGCGGAAGGTTACGCGTTGACTGGTTTGACCCTTCTTGCCCACTGCCAGTCCCACTCTTTTGAGCTCGGCAGCCATCCGGGCATTCGCCAATACAATGTCATTAAAGGTATCGGCAATCTTTCCCTCGATACCCGTCAAGTCGCCCGGCAAGCGCGCCGAAAAATCGCCATCCCGCACACTTTGCAGGGCATGAAGCAATGCCTGGCGAGGGCCCACCGCCGATGCGGAACGGCCATTGCGTTTAGCGGAAACAAGCTGCTGTGTTCCCATGATTCGACCCTTCCCACGATCACAAAATTCGCTTATGAGGGATTATCCCCTGTCAGGGTAAGTGGGTTCACCCGACCGGGCAATCAGGTAAAGACCTGACACGGCTCGAAGCGGCCTGGGAGGTGGGTAGTCGGTGATTTTTCGGAGATGAATGGTCAAACTGTGGCGGTGATGATTGTGTTGGGTGTCATCCGCTTTTGGGGAGCAGGCAGGCCCGACTTAAATCGGCGCGCGCTATTCATACCGCAAGACTACCATCGGATCTACTTTTGTCGCCCGGCGCGAGGGAATGTAGCTGGCGAGCAGCGCGGCACCGGTGAGAATCAAAGAGACGGCGATGAACGTCACCTTGTCCGTCGGCTTGACATCGTAGAGAAAGTTTGCCAAGAAGCGCGTGAGCCCCAGGGCGCCGGCGTTGCCGATCGCCACGCCGATCAAGGTCAGTTTGAGCCCTCGCCCAACCACGAGCTTCAAAATATTGCTGCGAGGCGCGCCCAGCGCCATGCGGATGCCGATTTCGCGCGTGCGCTGCGCGACCAGATACGCCATTACGCCGTAGATGCCCACCGCGGCCAAGAGAGCTGCAAGCCCGGCAAATAGCCCAACCAGAAGGCTCTGGGTGCGAGCGCTAGCGGTTTGCTGCGAGATCAACTGCTCCATGGTGCGAATGCCGAAGAGCGGCAGGTCGGGATCGAGCGCTGCGACCTGCTGCCTCACCTCCGCGACCAGCGACTGCGGCGGGAGCGCGGTATGCAGGACCAGGATTGTGCCGCCGAACGTTTCGCCGTTGAAAGGCTGATATTCCTCGGGGCGAGGCGGGGTACGCAGGCCCCACTGACGTGTGTCGCCCACCACGCCAACCACCTCCATCCACGGGCCGCCACCCATCGAAAAACGCTGACCGATGGGGTTCTTGCCGGGCCAAAACATGCGTGCCATGGCCTGATCGATGTCAACCGGATAGATGGCGTTCTGGGCTTCTGGAGCCGTGGGGTGCTGTGAGAGCGCCGCTTCCAAAGCCAGGGCGCGGTCAGTATCCTCCTCCGTGAGCAGGCGGCCGGCGATGAGAGGGATACCCATGGTTTCGAAGTAGCCCGGAGTAATCCCGTGCCTCTCGACCCATTCCGAGCTGTTGTCAGTGTTCGTGGGCTGCCCATAAAGCGTGATCGTGGCGTTCGTGCCGCCGTAAAGGGGCAGATGGTCGGTGATGGCGGCCGAGAGCACTCCCGGCAGGCCCCGCACACGCTGGAGCAGGGCTCGGGTGAACTCCATCTTGGCATCACTGTCGTATTTAGCTCCCGGGAGATTCAACCGCGCCGTAAGAATGCCGCTGCGACGCACCCCGAAGTCAGTTGACCGCAACCTTACAAAGCTCTTCAGTAACAGGCCCGCCGCCACCAACAACGTCAAGGAAATGGCGATCTCCGCGGCCACCAAGCCGTCGCCCAGCAAGCGCCGGCGTCGCCCAACGCTAACCGCCGCGCCTGAGCCGCCCTTGAGTTCATCGAGCACTGCCGGACGCGAATAGTCCCAGGCCGGCGTCAAGCCAAATAGCAGGCCGGTAGCCAACGCGAGCAGGAAAGTGAAGGCGAGGACGGGGCCGTTGATCCCAATGGGAGGGGTTCCAGGAGGCACTACAGCCTTCAAGAGGGGCAAGAGATGGATTCCGGCCCATCCGAACAGCACACCCGCGCCACCGCCCAAAAACGCCAACAGCACACTTTCCGCGAGCGACTGCCGCACCAATCGGCCGCGGGAAGCGCCTAACGCACCACGTACCGCCATTTCCTTCTGTCGCGCCGCCGAACGCGCCAGCAACAGGTTGGCAACGTTAACGCATGCAATCAGCAGGACCAGGGCCACTGAGCAAAGCATGAACCAGAGCTCGCGCTCGGTTCCGCCAATCAGCCAATCGTGGAGTCCGGATACCCATGCGCCAACCTTGGTGTTGGTATTGGGGTAGAGCTTCTCCAGACGTTGGGCGACGAGGCTGAGGTCCGCCTGGGCTTGATGCAGCGTAACGCCGGCCTTCATGCGTCCAATGGCTAAATACTGATGAGTACCGCGTCCGCCCAGCGCCTTCTGGCTCATGTCATACGGCAGCCAGAGATCGGTTCCCGGCGGAAAATCGAACCTCGGCTGGCATGACTCCAACCACCGTATACGCATGGCTGTTGAGCTCGATTTGACGGCCGACGAGGCTTCGATCGGCGGCGAACTGGCCGCTCCACAATCCGTAACTCAGCACGACCTCTCGATTGGCTCCCTCTTTGTCTTCGCCCTTGAGCCACGTTCGGCCCAGCGAGCGGACTCGCGCCCAGAGTGGAAAAGAAGTTTGCCTCCGTCGCCACGCCGCTGACATAGCTCGGCTGGCCGCCGCCGGTCAGGTTGTACGCTTCCCCCGACGGTGTAGAGCGCCGTGCTGGAGAAGGTCTGATTTTGGCGCTGCCAGTCGAGATAGTCGGGGCCTGACATTGGAAAGCCCGGACCGTTTTTGAATACAACCAGTTGATCGGGATGCGGAAAGGCGAGCGGACGCAAAAGAACGGCGTCGATCACGGAAAAGATGGCGGTGTTCGCGCCAATTCCGAGGGCAAGAGTTAGAATGGCCACAAGCCGTAAACCCCGGGTTGCGGCGAAGCTGGCGCAGGCCGTAGCGAAGGTCCTGCCAGGTACTCCCGAGGAAGTTGTTCCCCCCACCGCCTCCGGGCACGGCCGGTTCCTGTGGGGCCTCTTGTTCCACCGCACGCAACCCCTTCGCCAGCAGGCACTCGTCGCTCAACTCGTTAAGCGCCAGGCGACGGGCTTCATCTTCCTTCGAGCCGCCTGAGACCAATTCCCTATAACGGTCCTCCAGGTGCTGCGCCACTTCCTCAACGATCTCCGCCTCGCGGGTCGGCGACAGGTTCAACGCTTGAAGCCGCCTGGCAATCTCTTCTTTCCAATCAGGCATGTTCAACCTCCACAATGCGGTTGATGGCTGCGACAAATGCTTGCCAGCCACGACGCTGCGAGGCCAGAACCCTTCGGCCGTTCGGAGTCAGGCGGTAATAGCGGCGCCGCCGTTGCCCGGCCTTTTCCACCCATCGGCCTTGAATCCAGCCGCGCTTCTCCAGGCGATAGAGCAACGGGTACAGCGAGGCCACGTGGAAGCGCACCGTGCCACCCGAGCGTTGCTCGATAAGTTTGCTGATTTCATATCCGTGGCGAGGCCGGGCTTCCACCAGCGACAGGATCAATAGTTCGGCACTGCCTTTCTTCCATTCCAGTTCTGACGCTAGCGTCTCCATATATGTCCGCGCCATATATAGTGGCGCTTACTGCCAAAGTCAAGTGGATTTTATTCCGTTCGAATCAAACTTCCGGTCCCCCTTCGGACATTTTGCCTTCACCCTCCGAAATATCCGTCGCAGGGTCGACTTAAGCGTTGTAAAACCCGCAGTCGTACACCCTCGACTCACCAGACCAACGCCCGAGCTTGCAAGTACAGATTGTGGAACTGCTGAATGTCTCGAGCAGGTAGCACGGAGGTGCGCGCCCTTCAGCGCTCCTTCACGGCTCCTCAAATGCAAGTGTCCACCACCACCCGAGCATGCGCACATGAACCCGGATGCAATTGGGGAACGGCCGCAAAGGGGCGCAGAATAAGCGCACCTTTGCGCCACCCTGCTCGGGGCGGCCTGGGAGGTGGGTAATCCTTGATTTTCCGCGGATGAATGGTATCCGGGGAGTTTGAGTGCACGGGGCAGGTCTATGGCTTGGGGTCTAATCAGCCATCATGCCGGATGGCGGTTTGCCTCTCATAAGCAAGTCACTCCGACTGCCAGCGCGGCGTCTCGCTGATTCTTGTCCAGCGTCGCCAATGGACTCCCCGACCGCATGGCCAGTTCCACATAAAGCGCATCATAGGAAGCCAAGCCATGTTGGCGGCAAAGCTCCTGAGTTTCTTGGAACACCCGCTCCAGGGAAGCAAGGTCGAGCGTGGGGCGCAGGGCGCGAAGGTCCTCGAGAAACGCCCGCGTTTGGTCGGCGGAGATACGCCCTTTCCTCTCGCCGACGAGCAATGAATTGAGAACCTCGGAACACCAAAAGGCAGGCACCAGGGCTTGGTCCCCGGCCTTCAGCAAGTCCAGCACGCCCATAGCGGCGGGCGATTGCTCATCGGGGAAACACCAGGACAGGGTAACGGAGGCATCGAGGACAATCCAACTCACGGACGCGCCTCGTCTCGGAGTTGCTTGAGGGTCATGCCGCCCAGGGAAAGCTGATGCGTCTTCCCAAAGTTCTTGAGCCGCTCAATGGCCGCTTGCCGCTCATTCTCGGCCGGCTCCGCCGTGCGCGTTTGCCGCTCCTGCCAAACAGTAACCGCTTCCGAGAGCACGTCTTCGGCGGAGCGGTATTGGCCGGAGCGAACGGCATTATTGACGATACGTTCGATCCCGGGGGGGAGATGGACAGTCACCAGCAACCTCCTTGCACCTAGCCCCACGGTAGCGGAGAGGGAGGCACCTGTCAAGCAGAGGTGACGGCTCTGTACTGAGGACTGACAACGGACAGTTTTTTGTGAATTCTGGAGGATCAGCGGAAATCGGGCCAAAGCGAGTTCACTCACGACCCAAGGCAAAGAGCCCGCACCCGGACCTCTGGCACCTGCTACGCTTGCATCGTTGTCCAATCGGGTGTGTAGATTACAGCGGATAATGCTAACGCGAAGAGGATAACGGTACCTGGAACTGTTTTTGCTCCGTCAGGGGCGTGAATAGGGTTGTGCCACATCCAATCCGGGCACAACCTGAAAATGCTTGAGATTGAAGGTGTACAGGCGGGCGTTACGGGCGAGGGCGGCGGCCGCGATAAGACAGTCAGGAATGTTGAGGCCCGAATTCAACCGGTGAGTCAGCAATAATTGGTACGCTGCGGCGAACTCCGAGGGCTCCGGCCAAACCACTTCGAATGTTGCCAGGAACCGTTGGATGCGTTCCAGATCGGTTCGGTCACGGCAACCCATCACCAGTTCCATCGCGGCCACTGCAGGGACAGCGAACGATTGTTTGGCGAGTTGCTTGAGCCACGCTTGGGCGGGGATTGTTCCGCGCAGACAATCGACGAGAACATCCGTATCAAGAAGGTTCATGAAGCGATTGGTTCCACCCTTCCGAACGGAGCTTCCGGGCGAACTCCGCGCTATCCTCGATATCGGCGCGATCGCGCCACATCCCCAAGAATTCGGAATTCAGCAACGCATCAAAGGTCGGCGTGTTCGAGGACTGACGGGGGGAAACGGTAATCACGATGGCAGCGGATCCCGTGGGTATATCCGCAGGCAGCGTGATGCGCAATTCCCGGCTGGCGGGAATGTCCGTGTTGAAGGTGACGGTTTTTACCATGCGTACCTCGCTTCAAATCTTACCTTATCAAAACCCCTGCGCCTTTACAATGACCGCGGCTGGCACGACTTCCGCGGACATCGGGCCAAAGTTCTGGAGCATACCAACAAGGCCATCGACGAAGTGAAGAAAGCCATGGCGAAGGGCGAGTGATTCCGGCACGGTCAGGTCCCAAGCCCGCGGCTTCATCCACTGGGGGCCGGCGCGATATTGTTCCCCTTAAATTTGATGCTGACTTTGGTACGCGGGGCGGCGTGCGAGGGCTTTTCGTGCAGCAACATTTCTGCGGCTCGCACCGCCGGTTCAGCATGGAACAAGTTTTGGATCGCATCGCCGGTGAGCAGATTGCAGGCGGCGAGAAGGCTCATTCCCTGGTGGTGTGCCATCCAGCAACGCACCAACTGGTAGCCATCGGGCGGGGCGGCACGGCCGGGGGCGAAATCAGCGGCGTCGTAGAAGCCCAACGGCCCCAACCAGTTCATCTCGCTCATTTTCTGAAGATTGTGCACCGCTCGGCGGGGGTCCACGGAGAGGGCCAAAAAAGTGGCATAAGGCGCGATCACCGGGCCCTGACGCCCCACGGGATTCAGCGCCAGGTCGGGCATGCCGAAGGCGGCGTACTGGTAACTTCCACTTCCGTCTCGCGCGCTGTAGGCAGCTTCCGAACTGCCCCAGGGGAAACGATGTCCCGCCCAGGCGATTTGGAACTGCACCGCCGCGCGGACCGTCTCACCCAGGAGAGTGTGCGGGCGGTGCTCAAACCACAGAGCGGGCATCAAGTATTCAAACATCGTGCCGCTCCACGAGAGCAGAGCGCACTGGCCGCTCCATCGAGCCTGCGATCTGCCCAAGCGGGACCAACTTTTGGGAGGGATGTCGCCCTTGGCGATCGCCGCGAAGACGGCGGAACGGGCCTCCGACGCCAGCAGATCGTAACAGCTTGCATGTAACTCCCGCCGCCCGAGGTCATAACCCACGGAAAGCAGCGCTCGCGAAGAATTGTAAAGGAAGCGAAAATCCATTTCCTGAACCAACTGGTCCGTATCGTCCACCAATTGCTTCAACTGCTTCCGCAGCCGCTCCGCTTCCGCAAGGGAGCCCGGAAGCTCGCCGCGCAGGGACTTGGCCGGATAGCGAACAACGGCGTTCGTCCCCGGAATTTCCGCAATCCGCTCCAGATCCGCACTCAAATCCGCCACGGCGGTCCACAAGGAAGAGAGCGTCACTTCCGATAGTTCCTCCAGGGCGCGGTTGGAGGTTAGACTCGGCGAAGTCCAGTTTTGCGCCGACATCCACGGGAGAAGTTGCTGAACCAGGTCTTGGATCGCCTCCGCGCGGCGGATCGTCTCCTCCACCCACCATCGCAACTCGTCCGTCAGCTTGGCGTTCGCCTTCAAACCCCGGAGAACATCTCGCAAGTCATCGGCAAGCCCGGGCGCCACGCATACCCAGGCGCTGCCCTGCTCGGGAAGCAGGTCGAATTGAGCGTAAATTTTCCGCAAGGAATAGGCTTCTCTCGACCGGGGCACAGACTGGCCTGCCAACTCATCCAGGAGACTCAAGTGGTCGTGCAGTGATTGTCGGGCTGCCCCGCGCAACAAAGGGTGGTGCAGCGCTTGCAGACAGCCTTGCTTCAGCGCCCACAGGCTGCACACCAAATTGCCGCTATCGACGGTGGAAACGAAGAGCGGCTCCAGGGGCGCAAGGGTCTCGGTGTCATACCAGTTCAAGAAATGACCCCGGTACCGGCGCAGCCCTTTGGCGCTTTCCATGATCCTTTCCGCCGCCAACACGAACTCCGGTAGTGTGAGGTAGCCAAGCTGGTAAGCGGCGAGTTGGGAGTCCAGGAGCAAGCCGAGATTGGTGGGTGAGATACGGTGCGCCACGTTCGGAGGCGCCTCCTGGATATTGTCTGGCGCCAGACCATTGCCGGACTCCTGGGCGGCTTGCCGGAAGAATCTCCACGTGCGCAAACAGACGCTGCGCAAGAGTTCTTCTTCCTTGTGGGAGAGACTGACGATCCCCGGGTGCAACGGCCGGTTCAGCCAGCGCGCCACGGGGCCCGCGCAGGCCCAAAGAATCAGGAAAGGCGCCGCGTCAGGCAGGGCCGCTGGACGGGCCAACGTCAAAGCGGCGCCGATGGCAAGGGAGAGCCAGGGAGTCCAGGTGAGGTAGGAATCTACGGGCGTTCTCCTTGCATCATGCTCCGCCTGCGCGGCCGTCTCCCACTGCAAGAGCCTCCGGCGGGTTATCGTTACTCTCACCAGGGTCCGCACGATCGCATCAAGCAGTACAAGCGTCTGGTGGCTCAGGAACACCAACGTGAAGAACACATTAATCTGGCCGGCGATGAATCCCTCCAGGCTGTCCTTTAGTCTTTCCACGAGGTTCCGCGATGGCCAGACCCGAAGCAAGGAAAGGAGGAATTGAAGATAGACCGGGATCAACATCAGGACCACCACCACGAGCGTCCAGCGGCGCGGACTTCCCGGCAGAGCGAACCAACCGGCCAGGAGCAAGACAAAGGTGGCGATTTCCACGAGGCTGCGACGCAGGTTGTCAAGGATCTTCCAACGCGAGATGACCGAAAGAGGGTTGGGAACGCCTTTTCCCAGATAGTCCGGCACCCGGGGTAGGAGCCACCTTATGATTTGCCAGTCTCCTCGCACCCAACGATGCTTGCGCCGGCTGTAGGCGCTGAAGTGGGTGGGGTAATCGTCAATGACTTCCAGATCCGATACCAATCCCGCGCGGGCGTAAGTTCCTTCGATTAGGTCGTGGCTCAGGATGGAGTTACACGGAAATCTCTTCCCCAAAACCTGGCGAAGTACGTCCACTTCGTAGATTCCTTTACCGGTAAATGAGCCCTCGCCGAAGAGATCCTGGTAGACGTCGGAGATGGCGCGCGCGTAGAGATCAAACCCCGTATCTCCGGAATAAATATTGGCCAGCAGCGAACGGCTGGCGGATTGCACGCTGATTCCCACCCGCGGTTGAAGGATACCGTATCCTTCCACCACCGTATTGGTCCGGGGGTCGATCACTGCGCGGTTCAGGGGATGAGCCAGTGTGGCGACCAGTCGGCGCGCGACACCGGGTGGAAGTTGGGTGTCGGAATCCACCACGATGACGTACTTGATTTGCGGGAGAGTCGAAAGTTCACCCTCCTTGATGGGAAAGCCATCGCTTGCCCCGCGCAGCAGTTCATTCAGTTCGATCAGCTTCCCGCGTTTGCGCTCCCATCCCATCCAGGCACCCTCACCTGGATTGAAGGTTCTGGACCGATGGAAAAGGAAAAACACCGAGCGCCCGTGGTCTGAGTGTTTGCGATTCAACTCGCTGATCAGCCTGGAGCAGAGGGTGACAAGTCGTTCGCCGGGGTCAATGGCCGCGGGAGAGTCCGGCGCGTCGGTCAGCAGGGCGAAAAAGAGGTGAGGATCGCGGTTCGCCAAGAAGCGAACCTCCAAATCCGCCGCTAAGCGGCGAACGTAAGCTTCATTCAGCAGCAGGGTCGGGACAACGACCAACGTGGCACATTCGGGAGGGATGCCCGCGGAGAAGTCGAGCTTCGGAAGCGGACGCGGAGGCAAAAGGGACATGATGACTTGGTTCATTACACCCCAAGCCGCCTCGGTGACAGGTAGGACAAGCAGGATGAATGCAGCAATGAGTGACACCGGCGCACGAGCCCCGATCAGGAGGAATGCGATGATGGCGAAGGTCAGGAGCTCAATCCCCAGGAAATAGAACACCTCCGGCCAGGCGCGAATCGCCTTGCGGACTCGTTCCGAGGGGGGCGGGCGATAATGGATCTGCCGCTCGAGCAGAGGGCGTCCCTCACCCACCAGGAAGAAGCCCACATGACTCCGGCGCTCCACCGCCCGCAGACTCGCCCTCTTTAGGTGTTGCGCCGAAGCCGCCAGAGCTACGGCCCGGCGCGCGATCTCAGGCTCCTCCACGGGCGAATGCCTGCCGAGTTGATCCACCTGTTGCAAGCAGAGATCGCGGCTGTCGGCGTCCATTTTGGCGTAGGCGCAACAAGGGTCGTCCCGCAAGATCCCGGTAACGACACCAAGGTCCTCGCAGATCTCTCTCCAGGAAGCAACGTCTAAGGCCCGTAAACCGGCAAGGTAGGTTGAGATCCACACGGCGGCCTTCTCCGCGCGGCGGTTGGTCGCGTCAGGGGCGCCATGGCGGTGGAAAAGACAACGGACGGCGCGGCCGAGCCGCTCCAAGAAGGCAAGCTGGGCCAAGGCTCTGAGGGCCCACACCTCGCGCAAGCGGAGAGGGTGCGCCTCCTGAATTCCCAGGACAAATGCCGTAAAGGGCCCCTCTTCAAACTGGAACCGTGCAAGTCGAAGGTAAGCGACGACGGCTGCATACGACCGAGGAACACGCTGGTGTCGCGCGGTTGCGACTACCGGCAACTGCGGGGCAGCCCTGACCGTCTCGTGCGCCTCTTCGAGTGCTGCCTCAATCAACCGCGAGTTGTTCCTGAGTTCGATCTATCGCTTGCTTGGCAGCGGTGCCAACGAGCTGATGCCGCCGCGAGCGGCGGGTCGCCGCCGCCATCGCCGCAGCGGCGCCGGACCATTTCTGCTTTAACAGCTTGTGCCCCTTCGTTTGAGTTGGATCTTGCCAACGGCGAGCTTCCCTCTCTCCGACGCTGCGCATGCGAAGGGTTTCCGAGTGCGACTCCTCTGTGTGGCGGGCCGAGTTCCAATTCGTTTCTCGGAAGCCGAACCCTCGCAAGGGTCGGACCGAAGCGGCGGCATCCGGCCGGCCCCCTGGCCCGCTGCGGGTCTTGCCCGGCGCAACATTCGGCGCCAAGCCCGGCAACGCCGGGGCGCTGCTGGTCGGGTCGAGGGGCCGTGCCGCGGGCTGGTTGAACTGATGGTCCATGACTTTTAGCGGTAATTTGCCGCCTGCAATTCAAACAATTCCGAGTATCGCCCGCCCCGCGCCAGGAGTTGGGGATGACTGCCCTGTTCGGTAATCCGACCGCCCTCAAGGACCAGGATACGGTCCGCCATCCGCACGGTGGAAAAGCGATGCGAAATGAGCAGCGCCATTTTTCCCTTCGTCAAGTCCGCGAATCGCTCGAAGACTTCACGCTCGGAGCGGGCATCGAGGGATGCGGTGGGTTCATCGAGAATAAGAAGCTGGGCGTCCCGCAGATAGGCACGCGCCAGCGCCAACTTCTGCCATTCGCCTCCCGACAGGTCGACTCCACCGTCAAATCGGCGCCCCAGCATCTGCCGGTAGCCGTGCGGGAGCCGGCGGACAACGGCATCCGCGCGGCTCTTGGCAGCCGCACCCGCAATCAACTGGAGATTAGCGCGTGTGTTGATATTGCCTACGGCGATATTCTCTGACGCAATCATGTCATAGCGCATAAATTCCTGAAAGATGACGCCGATCTGCCGATGCAAATCTTCCAGGTTGTACTCTCGCAGGTCAACGCCATCAAGCAGGATCCTGCCGGCCACAGGGTCGTAGAGGCGCGCTAGAAGTTTGACCAAGGTGGTTTTACCCTGGCCATTTTCGCCGATCAAAGCGATGCGCTCGCCGGGTTCAATGCGCAGGCAGAGACGGTCGAGAATGAGGCGCGAGTTGCCTGGATAGGCAAACGAGACGTTTTGGAATTCAAACCCTCGCTGGAAGGGACGAGGAGCCGGGAGCGCGTGCGGTCGGGACCGGATGGTGGGCTGCACCGCAAAGAACGCCAGCAGGTCGGTGAGAAAGAGGGCTTGATCGGCAATTCCTCCGAAATTGGAAAAAATCGTTTGAATGCTGCCGCTGGCTTGGGCGATGGCGCCGGCGAGAAAGGTCATGGTCCCGATGCTGATGGCTCCCGCGAGGGTGCGATAGATTACGTACGCGTATGTGGAGTAATAGCCCGCGGTGGTCATCAAGGAAAACAGCGTGCCGGCGCGCAACTTCCGGCGCGACAAGGCAACGTTCTGCCGATAGACGTCGGCGGAGAGTTGCTGGTAACGGCCCGTCAAATATGCGCTCAGATTGAACAGCTTGAGTTCCTTGGCGCTTTCTTTGCTTGCCCCCAGCGTGCGCAGGTAGTCCAATTCGCGGCGGACGGGCGTGAGCCGCAAGTTCAAGGCATAGCCAAGAAAGGCGAAGTGGCTGTCGCCGAGGAAGGAGGGAATGACGAAAATCACCAGCAGCAGGAGGAGCCACGGCGAAAAGAAAAAGATACTGCCGGCCAGAGTGACGGCCGTTGTGGCCTGCTGTATCAGGTTGCCCATGGCTTGAATCATGGCGAGGCGGTCGGTGGCCTGGACCCGAGCGCGCTCAAGCTGGTCGTGAAAGGCGGGGTCCTCATAGTGCGCCAAGTCAACACGTGCGGCGTGCTCCATCACTCGCACACTGACATGCAGCAGGTAATTTTCAGCCAAAAGGCTGTCGCTATAGCCGATCAATCGACCGAGGAAAGCACCTAGGGCGGCGAGGGTGAATTCCAGTCCCACGTACCACCAGAACGCCGGCGAGAGGGGATACCTTCCCGAAGCGTGGGTTACGACGGCATCAATGATCCAGCGGGTCACCGCCAGCGTCGCGAGCGGAACCACTCCGGCCAGCAGCCGCAGCGCGCCACACCAGAAAACTACTGCGGGTCCGGAATCCCAAACGATTCGCAGGATCGGGGGTAGGTTGCGGAGAGCCCCGAACCGCTCGTTCCACGCCTCGCTGATCCTTCGTGTGAAGTCCCACTTCATTAGCTACCGAAACCAATTTTGCCGTTGGGATGCAAAGCCGATCACCAGACTGATAGCGAAAACTGCCGGAACGAGTAGAAGCGTGGCTTTGGCAATGGGCGCGACGATGCCCACAAAGCCGACGAAACCTACAACCGCGATGATTGCAAGTGCAAATATGATAATCACAACGCCATCCAATGAAGGTCTTTCCCTTGTCCGTGGAACCTGTTGCATTTAATGTTCCACCCGAAAGTGCTTGTGCAAGCATGGACTTGTGATCAGAAAGGTTGAGCAACATCCGAAAATCTTACACGCTCAACCCCCGCCCAGTGGCGAATTTACCCGGCGACTTAACCGTCAGCACTCGGCGTCCCAACAATGTAATCCTTGCTACCCGCGGGTAAATTCCACTTTTCCCCTACCTCCGACGCGAAGTTCATGGCTGCTGCCAAGTGTCGGAATCTACGGGGTGAACGTATGACGGAAGGGAGATAAGCGTTTGGCCCGATCATTGCGAACTCCCTTGGAGGATGAGCGCAAGTTGAAAGCTCGACGAGGCCGGTGGCCGTTTAAAGCGTAAGCCAAAGCTGTGGACAACCGCCGCACGAGAACCTGCCTTTTGTCTCGTCGCGGCATCAAACAGTAGGGCTATCTCCAAGGGAACGATGCCAACAGTAGTCGAATGGCAGATCGCGTGTATGCGCTATCGCCGGTGAGGGCACGGTTTCCCGTCGCCAGGGCCTGCACTTATCACTGATGAAAGGGCAAACAGCAGAATGCGAATGAGTTTTCGATTGATCTGTTCGCTCATCGTCGGCGTGACACTGCTCTCGTTTGGCTTTGCCGCTTTTCAAGTAAAGGCAGAAAAGCGTTCCTTGCAAAGAGAGTTGGAAAACCGCGCGGCCATTTTGGCGGAAAGCCTGGAAGAAAAGGTGGAGCCTCTTCTTGACGCGCGTTCGCACAAGCGTCTCCAGGCGCTGGCACGGCAATTTGGCAACCGTGAGCACATGAGGGGAATCGCGGTGTTCAACCACACGGGCGAAGTGCTGGCTGCGACGCCCGGGTTGGATGGGATCGTGACGGCGGAACTGCCGGTAATTATTCAAGCCATCTCCACCCACTCACGCTTTACCGGCTTCCGATCCTTGCATGAAGAAGTTACCCAACTCTACGTACTCCCTTTGCACAATGAGTCGGGCGAGACGGGGGCCTTGGCAGTATTCCACGATGCAACTTTCATCAGGGCACAGATCTCGCAGGTGTGGTGGGACACATTTCTCTCGACGCTGATCCAGGCGGCCTTCATCGCCCTGGTGACTCTCCTCATCGTTCAGTTGAGCATCGTTGGCCCGATTGCCCGCACCACCAAATGGATCAGGGAGATACGTGCGGGAAAGACGAGCGTGCGGTCCGATCTGGGCGAAGAGGACCTATTTAAACCGCTGGCACGCGAAGTGACTCATCTGGCGAAAAGTCTGAATGACGCCCGGGCTGCGGCGCAGCAAGAAGCCCGGCTCCGCGAAAACGCGGAAGTTCTTTGGACGCCTGAGCGACTGCGCGTCCATGTGCGGAACAAGCTGGGTGACCGGCCGTTTTACGTGGTGTCCAATCGCGAACCTTATACCCATTCCTATCACGGCAAGAATGTGGAGGTGAGCGTTCCTGCCAGCGGGTTGGTGACCGCGATTGAGCCCATCCTGCGCACGTGCCAGGGGGTCTGGCTGGCGCACGGCTCCGGCAACGCCGACCGTGCTACGGTGGACGAACATGACTGCTTGCGTGTGCCTCCCGATGAGCCGCAATACACCCTAAAGCGGATCTGGCTGAGCAAGGAGGAGGAGGAAGGCTACTACTTCGGCTTCGCCAATGAAGGTCTTTGGCCGCTCTGCCACATCGCCCATACGCGGCCGGTTTTTCGTGCCACGGACTGGAATTATTACCGCGCGGTGAACGAGAAGTTTGCCGATGCGCTGGTACAGGAAATGGAGGGGCAGGAAGAGCCGGGAGTACTGGTCCAGGACTATCACTTTGCCTTACTCCCCCTCTTGATCAAAGAGCGGCTCCCCAACGCCCGCGTGGCGATCTTTTGGCATATACCCTGGCCCAATGCGGAGGTTTTTCTCATTTGTCCGTGGGCGCGTGAACTGTTGGAGGGCCTCCTGGGCGCAGACCTGGTGGGCTTTCATGTTCAGTCCCACTGCAACAATTTCCTCGAGACGGTTGACCGCACGCTGGAGTCGAGGGTGAATTGGGACCGCTTCTCCGTGGAACGCGGCGGGCACCTCACCGAGGTCCGCCCGTTTCCAATCAGCGTCGCATCCGCCGATGAGGCTGAGCCCCACGCGCTTCCCCGAAGTTCACCCTATTTGGATCGGGCAGCGCTCTTGAAAGATCAAGGGGTCGAAGCCCTGTTTATGGGCACCGGCGTTGATCGCGTCGATTACACCAAGGGCATTGCGGAAAAATTCCGCGGGGTGGAACGCTTCATCGAAAAATACCCGATATACCGCGGGCAGTTTACGTTTGTCCAGATCGGGGCCCCCAGCCGCACGCACATCAAGCGCTATCACGACCTTTTGGGTGAAGTGGAAGCGGAGGCGAACCGCATTAATTGGCGATTCCAGACGGACCATTGGAAGCCCATCGTGTATCTGCAGCGGCATCACAGTCATGCCGAAATTCAACGGTATTACCGGGCGGCCGACCTTTGCATGGTCACGTCTCTGCACGACGGAATGAACCTGGTGGCCAAGGAGTATGTGGCAGCCCGCGACGACGATCAGGGAGCACTGATCCTGAGCCGCTTTACGGGCGCCGGCCGCGAACTTCGCGACGCGCTGATGGTAAACCCCTATGACACGGAACAGCTTGCCGACGCCATCTACTTTGCCTTGACGATGGACCCCACGGAAAGAAGTGCGCGCATGCATCGAATGCGCCAGATCGTGAGGGAGTTCAATATTTATCGTTGGGCCGCTGATCTGATTACGCAGCTCTGCGAAATCCGCCTGGACGCTCACGCGGAGGTGACTTGACGAATAACCGACGGCCGGCTGGAGACACCCCTTGCCACCTCTTTGACGCTTGGCCACAGGTGGTGAAGCGGCTCCGGGCGGCAGAACATTGGCTGGTCCTCCTGGACTTTGATGGGACGATTGCCCCACTCACCGCCAACCTCCAGGCCGCACGGCTTGGACCCAACGTCAAAAGGGTTCTCATGCGCTTGGCGGCGAGCCCGCGAGCGCGCATTTATATCATTAGCGGCCGTCCGTTGGCCTATTTGCGGCGCCGGATCAAAGTTCCGGGGATAACGCTCTTAGGGTTGTACGGCTGGGAAACACAGGAGATGAAGCTACGGGTGCGAGATCGCGCTCGATTACTTGAGGCCAAGGAATGGCTTCGCGAGCGACTATCAAATTCGCCGGGTATCAAAATCGAAGATAAGGGGCTGGGCTTGGGAGTGCATTACCGCGGCGCCAAGCCGCCGGAAATCAGGGCGGCGCAAGAGGCTACTCTCCAGGCGCAGTGGTCTCTCCTGCCCGGCATGCGGCTGATCGAGGGAAGCAAGGCCTGGGAATTACTGCCTTCGTTTGTGGTGGGGAAAGGTGCGGCAACTCGCCGGCTCCTCGCCCGATGGTCACCCCAGTGGCTTCCGGTCTATGCCGGCGACGACCGGTCGGATGAGCCGGCCTTCGCTGAAATTCGCCGCGGTGTGACCATCCAGGTGGGAGGGCGAGGAAAGTCCAAGGCGCGCTTCCGCCTGCGCAACCCGGCGGAGGTGGCAGAATTCCTAAAGCGATTGGAGGAGATGGCCTAATGAACGTCGCCGAGCGCCCCTTTGAATTTCTTACCGTTTCCTATCTAGTCCGGCTGGAGGATTTGAAAGCGACGACCCTGGCGGAATTGGGAGAGGGCCTGGAAAAGTGCAGTGACGCCTCGATTTTCTTCCATACGTTTCAAAGCCTCAGCCGGCTCCATTTTCTCACGGAAGGTTTTTCCAACGACTTTGCCCAGTGGGTGCTGGCTGCCTGCAATCGCGCCGAGCTTGCCGAACAGCTCGCCAGCTTGGACATTCGCGAGTACACGTCACTCGCGGAGTTGCGCACGGACTTACGACGGACGGTGAAGGACTATTGCCAGGCAAACTCTTCCTATGCAGCCCAGCACGCCTTCGAGGACTTTACCTTTTGCGACGCCGTCGAGGTGACAACACCGTTGGGAATTCAAGCCAGAACATTGGGCGAATTATCCGCCGGCATCGAAAAGCTCAGCCACTCTTCCCTCTACTATCACTTCATCACATCCAGGTTGCGCCTGCACCTCCGCACCAACGACTTCTCCCAATGGCTTGAGAACGGCCTGGGCCTGAAAGCCCTGGCCAGCCGCATCAACTATATCGATATCTATACCAACACCTTGGATAGCGTGCGGGCTCTAATCAGCAAACTTATCGAAGAGGAAGAAAAGCAAACGCAGCCGGGCAGGCTTGGGCAGTTCTCGCCAAGCTTGCCCTCGGGCAAATAGCGCGCGTTGCGGTGAAACAAACATGCCACCACCTATACACCTGGATGACTATTCGGCAGTTATTGGCGAGACGGAGATCGCCGAACTTCGGGCGTTCGCAGCAGCCCTCCACGACAGGTCAGTGCAGATGGTGAACTCCACGGCGGTGGGAGGAGGAGTAGCAGAAATTCTAAACTGCCTGGTTCCAATTCTCCAGGAGCTCGGCCTGCGCGTCCGATGGGACGTCATCACCGGAGGGGGCGATTTCTTCGAGATTACCAAGGGGTTTCATAATGCCCTGCACGGCGGTCCCTACCTCTTGCCACCGGAGAGCTTCGAGACGTTCCTGGCTTATAACGAGCAGAACCTCGGCCGCTTGCAGATGGATGGGGAATTCACGATCATTCACGATCCCCAGCCCGTGGCGCTGATCGGCGGACGCCGTGACCAGGCGAGCCACTGGGTTTGGCGGTGCCACATCGACCTGTCACGGCCGAACCCCACCGTCTGGGGATTCCTGGAGCCTTGGGTTCAGAAGTACAAGGGGGCGATATTCTCCTCGCCGGAGTTCGCTCAAAAGCTGCCAATTCCCCAATACCTCTTCTTCCCCTGTATCGACCCGCTGTCGGAAAAAAACCGCGAGATTGATTCATCGGCCGTCAGCGCGACTGTGGAGCGCTTCGGCATTGACCCGGGGCGTCCCATCCTGACTCAGATTTCCCGCTTTGACCGGTTAAAGGATCCGGTGGGGGTGGTGCGTGCATACCGAATCGTCAAACGCTATTTCGACTGCCAACTGGTTTTGGCGGGAGGCACGGCAGACGATGATCCGGAAGGCGCAGCCGTGCTCGCAGAAGTGAAGGACGCCGCGCAAAACGACGAGGATATTCATATCCTGAACCTGCCTCCTTGGAGTCCACTGGAAATCAACGCGCTCCAACTAGCCTCCACGGTGGTCATCCAGAAAAGTTTGCGCGAGGGATTTGGCTTGACCGTGGCCGAGGCGTTGTGGAAAAAGAAACCGGTCGTGGCGACGGCGGTGGGCGGTATTCCTCTGCAAGTCATTCACAAACAAACCGGATTGTTGGCCCACTCGGTGGAAGGAACGGCTTATCAGATCCGTTTTTTGCTCTCCAATCCGGCGCTGGCCGCCAGGCTTGGCCAGCAGGGTCACGACCACGTTCGCGAACACTTTCTGATTACCACGAACGCCAAACGATATCTCACCCTATTCCTCCATTTGCTGCACGCAACGTAGGCGCCAACAGTACCTGCTGCCGGGTATAACCTACAGGGATTATGTAAATTCTCCGGGCTGAAAAAAACGCCATCGGCACGGGAGGGACAAATTGTCCTACTCCTTCATCAGGTTACGCGCACCCGCCAAAAGGTCGCCGGGTTGCAATGTAAGAATCGTCCGACAAGATGCTGTTGAAAGAGCAAGGCCGTCGGAATTGGTTCGCGAGGCCGCGCGAAAAAGGGATGCAGGTGTAGATGAGGCCGAATTAACACCCATGCTCATGCAACTGCGCTGGGCAGGCCCTATGGCAAAAGGCGGTATGAAATCCAACTACGGATCGCACTTAGGATTTATCCCTGCCGCGACAGACCTGCAAGCGGAGAAGGTCGATTCCGGTATTTCCCTGACTTTAAGTTAGGGTCTTCACTGGATTGTAAGCACCGTGGCCCTTCGGTTAAAAGTAAGAATGCTGCTGTGCCATCGCCAGTTGGGGACAGAAGGAGGAAACTTGATCTCTAGACGGATGCCACTCGTTGTGGCCGTGTTGTTGGTTGTAAGCGCGGTAGTCGGCACGGCAGGAGATCAAAAGACCAATGCTGGCGCATCCACGGACCCGGTAATGCAGGCGCTTAGTCAGGGCGTAGATAGCATCAAAGTCAATTCTCCTCAGGGTCCTGAACTTCAGCGTCGAGGCGAGCGCTATCGCGTCGAAGATAGCGATGTTCTGGATCTGCAATTTCAATTTACCCCCGACTTTAATCAAACCGTAACCGTACAGCCCGATGGATTTGTGACCCTCAAGGAAATTGGCGATCTGCACGTCGAAGGAGAGACCGTTCCCGAAATCAAGCAACAGATGCAACAAGCTTACCTGAAGATCCTGGCAAATCCGGTGGTGACTGTGGACCTGAAAGACTTCCAGAAGCCCTACTTTCTGACGCTCGGACAAGTCGCGCGTCCCGGCAAGTATGACCTGCGCGGAGACACGACCGTCGCTGCGGCCGTGGCCATGGCGGGGGGATTCACGTCGGAGGCCAAGCACTCCCAGGTTTTGCTCTTTCGTCGCGTCAACGACCAATGGTCATCCGTAACCAAAATTGACCTCAAGCACATGCTCAAATCACGGGATCTTCGGGAAGACGTATATCTACAACCGGGCGACATGGTCTATGTCCCTCAAAACGTTTTCTCAAAGATCAAGGCCTTCGTACCCAGTCCATCCCTGGGAACGTTCGTGCCCATCCCGTGAAACAGGGAGGGATTCGGTCAATTCGGGATCAAGGAGAGTGCACTTATGTCTGAACATCACGAAATAATAAAGGGGCCCCAACGCCCCCTCGCGATGCGTGGGGGTTCCGTGAGGCACTCTTCTCCGGCGACGTTGCGGGGGTTGGCGGCGGTCATTTTTCGAAACCTGGGAGTTGTCAAAATCACATTCCTTGCGGCGCTTGCGGGGGTCGTTCTGGCGACCGTGGTCTTGGGGATCAAATACGAAGTGACGACAGAGATATTAGTGAAACATCGCCGCGCCGACACAGTGGTGTCAACGGATGCCATTTCGCGCGAAGACAGTTCCGGGGACTCACCCGTGGAGCGTGAGATTAATACCGAGATTTCGCTCCTCAAGAGCCAAGACCTGCTCTGCGAGGTGGCAAAGGCGACGGGGCTTGACGCCCGCGAACGCCATTTCTGGAACTTCCTATTTCCTGGGCGTGATGAGGCTTGGAGAGCCGACAAAGCCGCGCGCAAATTGGGGAGCGATTTGAGGGTCACCGAGGTGCCACAGTCAAACATGATCCAAGTCGCTTATCGATCGCGTGACCCGCAACTGGCGACGCGCGTGATCAGTGCGCTCGACCAGTTGTACCTTGCCAAGCACCTGGCAGTTTATCGCCCACCCGGGGAATTCGACTTCTTTCACGGCCAGGTGGAACACTATCAACTGGCCTTGGATGAAGCAGAAAAACAGCTCGCGAGCTATGACCTGCAGAAAGACGCGTCGGACCCGGACCTCGACAAGGAGATTTTGCTCAAGAAGGCCGGCGACTTTGACGGTAGCTTGCAGGAAACCGAAGCGGCCATCAGTCAAACCTCCAAACGGATCGGAGAGCTTACATCGCTGTTGGGTCGAACCCCCGATCAACTAACCACCTCGGAAACCGTGGGGGATAACCCGCAGTTGCTGGCTTTTTTGAAGTCTAACCTTTCGGAACTTCAGTCAAAACGCATCGATTTGCTGAGCAAGTACCAGCCGACTTACCGACTGGTGCGAGAAGTTGACAAACAAATCGCAGACCTCAATGTAGCCATTGCTGCTGAAAGTCAGAAGCCGGTCAAACAGAAGAGCACCGGTCAAAACCCCACCTATGAGCTCCTGCAAGAGGAGTTAGTAAAAGCCAAGGAGGACCTGACCTCTGACCGGGCGAGAGCCCGCGCGACCGGACCCATCGTCGAGGCTTACCGGCAACAAGCGCTCATGGTGGACCAAAAGGGCATTCAACGACAGGATCTCCTTCGCAACATCAAAGCTTCCGAGGCCAATTATCTGCTCTATGTGCAAAAGCAGGAGCAGGCACGGATCTCGGATGAAATGGACAAAAGCCAGATCCTGAATGTCGCGATTGCGGAGGCTCCAACCGTCCCCTCTCTGCCCGTGTCGTCGCCGTTGGCGCTCATTTTCGCGGGAGGAGTTGTGGCTTTGATGCTCAGCATCGCCGCGGCCTTTGTGGCTGATTACGCTGACCCGTCGTTTCGTACTCCGGACGAGCTTGCTCAATACCTTGACTTGCCATTGCTCGCCACCTTTGCCAAGAACGGCCATCCTCCTCGATATGGGCAATTGGCGGCGGGGCGAGGCGTTGTCTCCCGCACGCTGCCCAGGAGTGGGGAACGAGGCGAACTGCTTCACGGTGCTGAAGAAGGGGTGTAGGCGAGGTTCCGAATGTTTCTGAAATTCTTCGGACTAGACGCACAACCGTTCGGGGTAACGCCCGATCCGCGGTTCCTTTACATGAGCCCGGCACACGAGGAAGCCTTTGCTTCCCTCGTCTATGGAATCGAGACGGGCCGGGGATTCGTGGCGCTGATTGCGGCCCCCGGAATGGGCAAGACCACGGTGCTGATGCGGCTCATGGAGCGGATCAAGGATTCCGCGCGCACGGCGTTTCTTTTTCAAACCCATTTGCAAACGGAGGAATTCCTCAAGAGCCTTTTGACCGATCTCGGGATTGAGCCGAAGAGCCGCAGCTTAAGTGAGTTGCAGCGGGAGTTCTCCGATGTCCTGATTGCGGAAGCGCGCTCGGGCCGGCGAGTAGTGGTGGCGATTGATGAAGCGCAGAACCTGGACGATGCGACGCTCGAGATGGTTCGCCTGCTTTCAAACTTTGAAACTCCTGAAGCCAAGCTCCTACAAATCCTTCTGGTCGGGCAGAAGGAGTTGGCGGACAAGCTCGCGCGGCCGAATTTGGAACAACTCCGCCAGCGAATCTCCATCATCGCGCATTTCCCCCCCTTCCAACCCAATGAAGTGGCCAAGTACATTGACCATCGAATGGGCGTTGCAGGATATAAGGGAAAACCTATTTTCACACCCGCAGCGCTGGGGCTCATCGCAGCACGAAGCGGTGGAATACCAAGGAACATTAACAACCTCTGTTTCCACGCCTTGTCGCTCGCCTTCGCCAAGAATCAGAGAGTAGTGGACGAAACGACTCTGCAAGAAGTCCTGAGCGATCTGAACCTGCGACTTATCGGGAATGAGCAGGGTGAGTCTTTGAACTCCTCGGGCGTGAGTTTCGGCGCCGGCTCCGCAGATGTTGCCGCGCACTCCGCCCCGCGGACGGTGCCTTCCCCACCTCCCCCAAAAATACGGAAACCGGCTGGGACGTTATCTATCGACTCTCCTTTGGACAGTATCGACCTGACGTCTGGGCGAAGCAAAGGCTCATCTCTGCGGGCCAGGACGCCGCGGCGCGCCAGTTTCTCCCTCGCCCTCGTGGTGATCGTCTTGGCGGCCGTCGTGTGGGCTCGACCGAGTCTGATGGGGCGTCTTGAATCCCAGATCGGCCCCTGGCTGGGCACTTCCGGAGAGGCCGCCCCAAAACTGGTTCAGCAGTACAGCCACAACCCGGCAGATTTGCCAGCGAGTTCTCCGCAGACGGACTCGAACACCGAGCCCCTCGCTTCATCCAAGAGCGCAACCCCGCCTGCTCTGGACTCGGATGCCACGAAAGCTTCTCCCGATACGGCCCCGGAGGCGACCAACGCCCCATCGCACCGCGAGTTGCCCCGGGAGGATGTCCTGGCGGCGAACATCCCACAGGCACCAGCCAGCCATGGGAACCGGTCAAGACGAAAGCCCGCTTTGGACGACCTGGGAGCTTTCGGTGATCAAGAACACGTCGTGGTGGAATCAACAGAAGGCGGAGCCCGCATCAGCATTAATGGCCACAGTTCCCCCGAGTGGGTGACACCCCACATTTTTTCCCTGGTGCACGGCGTCTACAACGTCATGGTCACCAAAGACGGATACAAGCCCTGGACCCGACAGATTCGCGTGGAAAGCGGCCCCCGGAAATGGCTGGAAGCAGCGCTAGTGGTCAATAGGGGGAATGGAATCCTTAATGTGGTTACCGAGCCGGCAGGTCTGCAAGTGTTTGTTGATGGCAAGGCGTATGGGCCAAGCCGTATCGAGACGGAGTTGCCGGTGGGATGGCACGTCTGTGAAGTGATCACCGGTCGGGGAGACCCACCGCTGGTGATCAAGTTTCACCTCGAGTCGGGGGAGATCTTGACCAAGCGGATTCGGATACCTGCCTTGCTACCGGCTCCCTCCGGAGATGCCCAGCTCCAGCCACTCATTTGGGGCCGCGCGAGGTTGGGCGCAGAAGAAGGAGGTCAGCGTTGAGCAGGAACTTTGATCTCTTGCAGCGCGTGGCACGGGAGACTCAGAACTGGAGCCGGATGGTAGCCAAGCCTCTGCGGGTCGGCACCTATGAAATGCGCCCAGTCCCCGAAGCGCACGCTCTCTCTCGCGAAGAACTGGTGCGCCTGGTGCGAACGGTGTTTCTCTCCCCTGGAGAGAATTCGCCGCAGATCGTGCTGTTTACGGGCGCTGGACCCGAGGCCGGCTGCTCGTCGATCTGCCTGGGGGCAGCGGAGGCACTGGCGGCACAGATGGCCGGTACCGTCTGCGTGGTTGATTCCGATCTTCGTCACCCCTCCTTGCACATGGGATGCGGCGTAGATCGCCAGCGCGGGCTGTGCGAAATGCTCTCGGACGCCGCCACTCTTCACGAGTGTGTCCGCAAGCTTCCCGGTGAGAATCTGTGGTTTCTCTCCGGTGGGCTCGCGGATGCGGGCTCCCTCGGCATTGTGAACGCCGGCAGGTTGGGGGAATGCATCACGGCGTTGCGCAAACAATTCTCGTTTGTCTTGTTGGATTCGCCCTGCGCGAACCTTTATGCCGATGCGACCTCCTTGGGGCAATGCGCAGACGGGGTCATTTTGGTAGTCTCAGCGCACTCCACACGCCGCGAATCCGCACTCAGGGCGAAAGAGAGTTTGCAGGCGGCCGGGGCACGTTTGTTGGGCGCCATCCTCAATAAGCGCACTTATCCCATTCCCCAGACCGTTTACGACCGGCTCTAACGACGGGGATTCGCCAGCGGTTTGCGGCGCACAGGTTCCGAAGATAACAACATTAAGCAAAGTCCCAGCTTGGGACTGAGAGGGCGGAGCTATGGCATCTTGGGAAACACTAAACGAACAACGGTTGCCGCTGTCGATTGCCAGTGACTTTACGGCGGGGGAAGCAAAGTGGTATGCGATCCAGACTCGGGCGCGACACGAAAAGAAAGTCAATCTCCAGCTCCAAGCAAAGGGCGTCGAGGGATTTCTCCCTCTCGTCACCGAGACGCACAAGTGGAGCGACCGATCCAAGATTGTCCAGCAGCCGCTGTTCGCATCCTACATGTTCGTTCACATCGTCGATTCTGACGAGCAGCGCACGTCAGTTCTAAGGTCGGAGGGTGTCTGTTGGTTCGTCGGGGACCACGGTCGGGGCACGCCGATCCCGGAGAAGCAGATACTTGATATCCAAACGGTGTTAAGGGGCACGCTGCCATTCGCGCCTTTTCCTTTCATTCGAGTTGGCCAGCGGGTGCGAATCCACGGCGGCTGCCTGGACGGGGTTGAGGGAATTTTGGTATCCAAGGATTCTGACCAGACGGTCGTAGTATCGGTGGACTTGTTGCGACGGTCGCTGGCAGTGCAAATTAACGGTTATGACCTCGAGGGGCTATGAACGCGCCGTGCGTTCGGTGATCGCCGCTGCCTCACGAAGCAGATTCCAATTCCAATAAATGAAAAGGAGTTCAACCCATGCGAGCCAACAGCTCCGGCGCCCGTGTTTCATCCTCACACAGGATAGTGGTTATAGGCCTCGGCCATGTCGGCCTCCCTACGGCCCTAGGCCTGTGCAGTCTCGGCTGGAATGTCGCCGGTGCCGACCAAGATGAAATCAAAGTCGCGATGATCGGTGGCGGGAAATCGCCATTTTTTGAACCGGGGGTCGATGACCTGCTGCAAACGCACCTGACCAATAGGAGGTTTCAGCCGACATCCGATGTGGCGAAGGCCGTCAGCGCCTCTGATGTGGTATTCGTCTGTGTGGGCACTCCCCAGCGTGAAGACGGCGGAGCAGACGTTTCCCAAATCGAAGCCATCGCTCGACTCATCGGAAGGAATCTGCATGACTACAAGCTAATCGTAGAAAAGAGCACGGTGCCGGCGGTTACCGCATTGCGGATCAAGCGAACAATTCAGCAGAGCATTGCGAGCAAACCCACGCACATGGAGTCCGGCGGCGCCGGCGATCAGGTATTTCCATCGCCCTTATCCTGTGAGGCGCTCTTTGATGTGGCCTCGAATCCCGAATTCCTGCGTGAGGGGAGGGCGCTGGAGGACTTTTTCCGTCCTAACCGCATCGTGCTGGGGGTGGAATCCGAACGCGCGTTAACCGTTCTCCAGGAGATTTACGCTCCGATCGAATGCCCGAAGGTGGTGACGGACTTGACCACGGCGGAACTCATCAAACACGCCTCCAACTCGTTCCTCTCCACCAAGATCTCGTTCATGAATATGGTGGCGGACGTGTGTGATGCGGTGGGAGCGGACGTCACCAAGGTGGCTGAAGGTTTAGGCTTGGACCCTCGCATCGCTCCCGGATTCCTTCAGGCCGGTATTGGTTTTGGCGGATATTGCTTTCCCAAAGACCTCCGCGCTTTCCGTCGGCTCGCGGAAGACCACAACGTGGAGTGCTCGTTGCTGAGGGCGGTTGAGAAGGTGAATTGCCAGCGCGTCGAGATCTTTCTGCAAAAGATCAGAAGCTGCCTGTGGGTAGCCCAGGGGAAGCCCATTGGCGTGCTTGGGCTCGCTTTCAAACCCGGTACGGATGATATTCGTGAGGCGCCCGGCCTGAAAATTATCGACGGTCTCTTGCGGGAGGGGGCAGAACTGCGATTGTATGACCCCCGGGCGATGGCGGAAGTGAAGCGGTTCTACCCCCCAAAGGCGGGCCAAATCACCTATGTCGAAACCCCATACGAAGTCGCGGCCGGAGCAGAAGCGTTGCTATTGCTAACCGAGTGGGACGAGTTCAAGCACCTCGACTGGGAACGGTTGCGTGATCTGATGGCTGCTCCCAATGTTATCGATGGGCGAAATTTCCTCGACCCGGCGATGCTCAAAGAAGCTGGGTTCACTTATTTGGGCATGGGGCGATATGGGGACGACCCTCTCCGCAGGGAGTTCGCCGTGCCGGCTACCGCCAGCTTGTCCGGCCTGGGCAGACAAGAACAGGAGAGGGGGATCCATGGCTGAGCCACCAATCGGCACTTCTTCAATTCAATGGGCCATTGTCACGGGCGGAGCAGGCTTCGTGGGGTCGCATCTCTGCGACCGCCTGGTTGCGGAAGGCTACGGTGTGTTCTGTATTGACAATCTCCTAACCGGTAGTCGAGAGAACATCCAGCACTTGCTGGGTCATCCACGCTTTCTCTTTGTACGGCACGACGTAACCAAACCGGTGGACCTGGCAAATTTGGCGGAAAAGGCCGAGGGGCAGAGCCGGAAATGGGAGAGCAGCGACCGCGTGGAATTCGTAGCTCATCTTGCTTCGCCCGCCAGCCCCAAGGCGTACAGCAAACATCCCATACACACGTTAAAGCTGGGATCAATTGGCACCTATCATGCGTTGGGAATGGCACAACGCTATGGAAGCGTGTTTCTCCTCGCATCCACTTCGGAGGTCTACGGCGATCCGGATGTGACTCCACAAGTGGAAACCTACTGGGGCCATGTCAATCCCATTGGTCCCCGCAGTTCCTACGATGAGGCGAAACGCTTCGCGGAAGCCTTGGCCATGGCTTACGCCCGCCAAAATGGCGTGAAAATCCGCATCGCCCGGATTTTTAACACCTATGGGGAAAGAATGCGGATCGACGACGGACGCGCTGTCCCCAACTTCCTGGTCCAGGCCCTGCAAAACCAGCAGGTGACGGTTTACGGCGATGGCGCCCAAACGCGCAGCTTCTGCTATGTCAGCGATCTCGTGGATGGTCTATACCGCTTGCTCCGCCTACCGGCGACGGGACCCGTAAACCTTGGAAACCCGGAGGAAATGACCCTCTTGCAGCTTGCAAGGATGGTCATTGAAAGGACTCGCAGCAAGAGCCGGATTGTTTTTGAAGCTCTCCCCACCGATGATCCCAGGCTTCGGCGCCCGGATATCTCGAAAGCCACTGCCACCCTGGGCTGGCGGCCCAAAGTGTCACTCGAGGAAGGAATCCGTCGCGTGATTCCCTACTTCCAGTCTCAGATTGGAACCAACCATACGACCATACGCAGCTCCGGAGTGTCACTGGGGCTCTAACTCCCTGGTTGCAGCGACGGTGCGCCGGTAAATTCATCCTCGACAGGAAGGTAGGCTTATGGGTGTGATGCGTCACTGGTTTTTGGTTAGCGCACTAAAGGTGTTCGACATGTCGGTCATGATGATCCTTTTTCTGTTGGCCGCCGTGCCCGTCGCGCATTTCAGAGAAGGCATATCGCTCTCCCAATTCCTTTCCATGCGGGTGAAAGTCGAAAACTTTTTCGTGTTTCTTGGCATTTTGGCGGTGTGGCACATGTTATTTGCATTCCTGGGCGTATATCAATCCCAGCGGCTGTCGCCCTTGAAGAGTGAATTGGTGCGCGTGTTCCGCGCAACTTCGTTGTGCACCCTCAGTGTGGGTGTGCTGGCACTTGTTTTTACCATCCGCATGGTGACGCCTGAATTCTTGCTGGCCTTTTGGCTGCTGTCGACTTGGGCAGTAATCCTGAGCCGCCTCATACTGCGATTTGTCCTTGAATCCATTCGCCGCCGAGGCCGGGACCTCCGGCAAGTTCTTATTGTTGGAACGAACTCGCGCGCCGTCAAATTCGCCAGGAAGATCGAAGCCACCACCGAGTCAGGCTATCGCCTCATCGGCTTTGTCGATAATCCATGGAGCGGCGCAACGAACTTCGAAGCCACTTCCTTCCGCGTGGTGTGCGATCCCAAGCATCTCGCGGAATACCTTCGGAAATCGGTCGTGGATGAGGTTGTGATCGCACTACCCATCCGTTCCTATTATGAACAGTGCTCGGCCATCGCGGCGCTCTGCGAGCTTCACGGAATCGTGGTGCGGTTCCTGCCAGGAATATTCAATCTTAAGCTGGCGCGGGCCCGAGCCGAGGAATTCCAGGGTGATTCCCTGATAACGCTCTCCACGGGGCCTATGGAGGGTTGGCCGATCATCTTCAAGCGGGTTCTGGATTTCAGTTTGGCGCTGATTCTCCTTCTCTTCTTCAGTCCACTCCTCCTTATTGTTGCCGCGCTGGTTAAGCTTTCTTCCGCGGGTCCGGTCTTCTTCACCCAGAAGCGGCTGGGATTGAATAAGCGCATCTTCCACATCTGCAAATTTCGAACCATGGTGGCAGACGCGGAGCGTAGGCAAGCGGCCCTCGAACACTTGAATGAAATGGATGGGCCCACGTTCAAGATCGTAGCTGATCCCCGCATAACACCCATCGGCAGGATACTCCGGAAAACCAGCATCGACGAGCTTCCCCAGTTGTTCAATGTTTTGAGCGGAGAGATGAGCTTGGTGGGGCCGCGTCCGCTTCCCGTCAGGGACTACGAGGGCTTCGACCAGGATTGGCACCGTCGCAGATTCAGCGTTCGCCCCGGCATAACCTGTCTGTGGCAGATCTCAGGACGGAACTCCATTGGCTTCGACAAGTGGATGGAGTTGGACATCCGCTATATCGATGAATGGTCACTCTGGCTGGATTTCCGTATCCTCGCCGGTACGATTCCCGCCGTTTTGCGGGGATCCGGGGCGGCGTAAGGCTTGTAGCCACAGACGTCATCAAACCCAGCCCGGCACACATTCGCTTCTATGCCAACTTCCATCGAAGTCCCGCGTGAGGCCAGTTCGAACGACAAGGACGCCAAACCTGTAGCTACAACCGCCCGGCGGTTCGTTTGGCTGAGAAAGGGCTCCTTGGCGCTTCTAGACCAGGGGCTTGTATCCGGCTCGAACTTTCTGGTGGCCATCCTATTGGCGCGCTGGCTGACACGCGACGGGTATGGCGCCTACGCACTGGGGTTCTCGATATTCATCCTCCTTTGCGGCTTTCACAACGCGTTCTTTCTCGAGCCCATGAGCGTTTTCGGGCCTGAATCCTATGTCAATTGTCTTACCGCCTACATCACGAAGCTGATCAGGTTCCACTTTGAGTTTACTTTCGGGCTCGCCGTGCTTGTGGCCGTCGGCGTACTCCTCCTTCCTCTTTTCTTGACCGATCGGGATCTGGCGTCCGCGCTCTGGGGGGTCTGTTTTGCGGTTCCACTCGTGCTCTTTTTCTGGCTGTTCAGGCGCGCCGCGTATCTGAGGTTTGCTCCAGGGATTGCTGTTTTCGGATCTGCGACATACTGCCTTGTCACCGTCATCTTAGTCGTAGTCTTCAAATCGTCGCTTTCGCCCTTCGTGGGTTTCTTCATCCAGTCGCTGGCGGCCATCCCGGCGGTGCTGGTGTTAATGCTATCGCTAAGGTCGGTCACCGACGCGGGGCCAAGCCCCTCGAATCATGACGTCTTGTCTCAGCACTGGCGATACGGCCGCTGGGTGTTGGGGTCGACCACCGTGAACTGGGTTTCAGGCTATGCCTACTACTTGATCGTGGGAGCATTGCTGCCGATGCAGGACGTGGCGGCACTTCGCGCTCTGCGGAACCTCACCGAGCCTTGCTACCGAGCCATGGCGGCGATCATTCTGCTGGTGCTCCCGTGGGCATCTTCCCGCCTTGGCACAGAGGGCGTTCGAGGCCTTCAGCGCCGAACCCTTCAACTCAACCTTCTGTTCGGAGGCACCTCCCTGGTCTACTTTGCGGTCATTTGTCTCTTCGGAAATCGGGTGATGAGCCTCCTTTATGCGGGACGCTACAACGGGTTCGCCCACCTTCTCGCCTTGGCGACAGCCCCCTTGGTTTTTATCGCGGCATCCTTGGGAAGTGAGATTGCGGTCCAAGTCATGCAGGCCCCTTCCGAGGTGTTTCTTGCCTACGGTGCGTCCGGCGCTCTCACATTTCTGTTGGGAATACCCTGCACTCTTCACTGGGGCCTCGTAGGCGGGTTGATCAGTATTCTGATTTCATCAGCCACCGTCTGGGTTGTACTGACGTACCGTTGCCAAATGCGTTTGCGCGCGGCTGTGCCTAAATCTCAAAGTGCCACGCAAATGCTCTCGGACAATGTGAACCTCGCCTAGATTATGTTGCAGTTTAACGTGGCGCCGAGCACCGCCAACATCCTTGATCGATAATTCGTGGACCATCCAGCAATGCCATTCGAACTTCGCGACGACAAACTTGAGACACGCGTGACCCTTGGCGGCCGGGCCTGGCTTTGGCTCGCCATTCCCGCGGGAATTCTTGGATTCCTGGTGTGCGTTCAATTGTTCCGCTTTGCCACGCGTTTCCGGGAAGACAGTCTGGCTCTCGTGGCGTTAGTGGTCATGGGTCCCCCTCTCGTCCTCGGTATGGCTCTTGCCCTACGCCAGGGGCTTGCCCATGTTCGCGCTTATACTCCCACCCTCAACTGGTGGCACCTGCTTTGGGCACTCACTATTGTGAGCGCGATGGTGTTCAGACAGCGTACCGCCGCCGACATCAATGCCGATCCGTTGGACGCATGGGCGGTCTTTCGCGTCGCCGTGGATGGCGTGGTAGCGTTTGTTCTGCTGGCGCGCCTGGCATTGCGGCGGACCGACTGGGTGGGATCCATGTCCCGGGGCGTCGTCGGCGCGGTCAGCGTTTATGGCCTGGTCTGTTTGGCTTCCACGGCGTGGTCGGTGTTTCCATCCTGGACTTTGTTCAAATCATGCGAGTACCTGCTCGACGTTGCGCTACTGGCGGCAGTTCTTGCAACTCTCAATTCCACGGATCAATACCGCGATTTCTTTAATTGGACCTGGGCCCTATACGCTCTGCTGTTGCTGAGCGTTTGGAAGGACGTGCTCTTGTGGCCACACGCAGCGCTCTACGGGGAGGTCGTGCCCGGAGCCGCTTTGGGAATTCGTTTGGGAGGCGTCGTACCGGCCGCGAGTTCGAACGACGTAGCGACCTTCTCGTCGATATTAGGACTGCTCTGCCTCGCGCGGCTGTTTCCGGCCTCGAAGAAAGAGCGGTTTTCACAGATTTGGTACACGGGTTGCCTCTTGGTCTGTCTCGTATCGTTAGTGCTCTCGCAAACCCGCGCGGCGATTGTTGGCTTCCTGCTCGGAGGTCTTTTCATCCTGCTTTTTTCCAACCGGCGAAAAATCGGAGCAGTTCTCACCCTGGTGGTTGTGCCCCTTGTGGCGCTCGTTACGGTGGGGGGAACAATCTGGTCATTCATGGAGCGTGGCCAAACCATGGCGCAAATGGACACCCTCAGCAGCCGGACCGAATGGTGGAGTTTGGCGTGGCAGGCCTTTACGGACCGGCCACTCACCGGACTCGGTGCGTACGCTGGAGGCCGGTTTGCCGTCCTGGCAAAAGCCGGCTTCGGGGGAACCGGAACCATGCACAGCGACTATCTGGAGGTTCTCGTCGGGACAGGCATCTGGGGCCTGATTCCGCTGCTCGTGGCACTGGCTTGGACCTGGTGGCTCCTTCTGCGTTTTGTCCGTGATTACGCGGGTACGCAAGAGGCACAGCTCGCCCATGAAGCCCTTGCCATCCTTGTGCTGCTTACCATTCGTTCAGTTTTCAACAACATGTTTACTTGGCATCCAGCGCTTCCGTTCCTCGTCATTTTGGGTTATGCGGAGTTCCTGCGACGACGCCGAGGCAGTTATGAACATGCCCCACCCCAGTGAGTAACTCTCTGAGCTCTCAGTAGAAAGCGAACCTGAGGCCCGTTCTAAATTAGGAGAATGCATGATGAATACGACGGTGATCATTTGCTCTGTTAATCGGCCCATGATCCTGCACGAAACGGTTTGTGGGCTCATGAAGCAGACAGTCCAGCCTGATTCAATTCTCTTGTCGCTCTGTGATGAAGCTTCTGCGACTGAGGATACGAAGGCCTTGCCACGCGTGCAATGCGTATTCGGCCCGCGGGGGACTACTGTGCAGCGAAACACCCCCATTCCGCTGGTGCGCACGCCATACGTATTGTACCTGGACGATGATGTGGAACTCGCGCGCGACTACGTCGAGCAAATGGAACGGATGTTCGCAGAGGATCCTTCGATCGCCGCTGCCCTGGGAAAGGTCGTCGTCGATGGCGCGAAGGGCGGCCAGGGAATTGAGCGTGAGGCGGCCATGGAGGCAGTTCTCGAGTATAAGGCCCGAAATGGCCGCACGATCATCGGTATCAATGACTTCTACGGATGCAATATGTTCGTCAGGACCAGCGTCCTTGCGGTGGAAAGGTTTGACGAGCGCCTGCCCTTGTACGCATGGCTTGAGGACCGGGATTTTCTGTGGCGCTGTGCAAAGCATGGCCAGATCGTTCGCAATCAAGGGGCGGTCGTCGCGCATCTCGGAACGCGTTCCGGGCGAACTTCCGACGTGCGATACGGCTACTTGAAGATCGCCAATCCGTGGTATCTGTGGCGAAAGTCGGTGATCACGAACTTGCCGGAACTCATCCTGCGGTACTGGGTGAAAACCACGGTTGCGAACATCGTGCGCGGAGCGCTGCCTAAACAGTCGTCGAAGGCCGACTATAGGCAGCGCTTGGTTGGCAATCTGTTGGCCTATCGTGATTTGCTTCTCTTTCGAATCGACCCGCAAAACATCCTCAAAATCCCTGATTCGTCACTTCCGCCAGAAAAGGCGCAGAGAGGAGAAGCGTGGCGGTCTGTCTCTACCCGATCGACGTGACTTACCAGACATCCTGAGTCAAGACTCCATAGGCAAGTCGTGAAACAGCACCGCGCCAAATCGAACACCGACACCGGAATTCCAGCCAGTGATTGCAAGCCGGCACAGAAGATCTGCTGGAACCGCCGAGCCCCAAGTTCGGGGTACCCACTCTGGCTGACTTGCCTTGCCATCCTCTCATTGAGCTTGCTGCCTCTCATTTCAAGCAGCGGCGACCCACCGCAAGTCCGCCAGGTTATCGCCCATCCAGGAGAGGACCTAATGAAAATGGTGGCCGACAGCCCTCCGGGAACACAGTTTCGAATTCCCGCGGGCACATATCGGCTCCAGTCAATATCCCCCAAAGATGACGATTCGTTTATCGGCGAGCCCGGCGCAATCATGGACGGAGCCCAGCAGTTAACTCAGTTCTCTCAGTCTGGCCGCTTGTGGGTGGCGTGCGTGCCGCTGACCGAAGGCACCGATTACCGCGGGGTGTGCGTTTCGATTCATCCCGACTGCATGTTTCCATCGGATCTATTCGTCGACGATGCGCCCCTCGTTCGAGTAGCAAATCTTGAAGACGTAATCCCCGGGAAATGGTACCTGGACTCGGCGGCGCACGTCGCGTACCTCGGCGAGGATCCCACCGGACACACGGTGGAGATCAGCGTCAAGCCGTTTGCCATCAGAGGCGATGCCGCGAATGTCCGGGTCGAAGGCCTCACTATTGAGAAGTATGCCTCAGCAGCCGGCAATGGCGCCGTCAACGGGAGGGCGGAGTCCGGGCGCCTCAGCCAGAATTGGGTGATCCAGAATGATGTTATAACCTTGAATCACGGGATGGGAATCCGTCTCGGAGACGGCATGAAAGTGCTCGGCAACAAGATCATTGCCAACGGCCAATTGGGGCTCGGCGGGGGAGGCAGCAATGGCGTTGTCGATGGCAACGAGATCGCCGGCAATAATTACGCGGGTTACGACTACAGTTGGGAAGCAGGAGGAAGCAAATTCGCGTTCACCCGCAACCTCATCGTGCGCAACAATTATGTCCATGACAACGATGGGCCGGGGTTGTGGACGGACCTCGAGAATGAAAACACGCTATACGACCACAACCACACGAAATCCAACCGTGAAGCGGGGATTCTACATGAGGTCAGCTATAACGCCATCGTTCGCAATAATGTGATCGAAAACGACGGCTTCAGTGACCTGCAAAAGACTGAACCCTGGTATGGAGCAGGAATCATCATCGCCGGCTCTTCCGACGTTGAAGTTCTCCAGAATACCGTTGACAACTGTATGAATGGAATAGTGGGCACCCAGCCCCGGCGTGAACTCAGCCGCAGGGGAACACCGTATCTCCTCCAAAATCTCAACGTGCATGACAACACCATTAGCCAAGGCCACGGCATCGCCGCGGGCATCCTGTGTGCGGGAGGACTGAGCAATGACGTATTCCTCTCAAGGAACAATGGGTTCGTCCACAATCAATTTCGCCTGGGGGATGCCCATGCCAAGTGTTTCGCATGGCTGGGGACCCAACTATCGTACGGTGATTGGATGGCGGAAATGCGGCGGTAGCCATTGAAACGGAATTCTTGGGCTGGAGCACCGCTCTGTGGACCCCTTCAAGAAGGGAGATCTGGACTTAAATATGAAAACCAATGATGCCGCACCGACCAGTAGCACTTTCGACCATCCGCCGCCGCAAGATCGAGCCCATGGTATCAGCCGGCCTCCCATTACAACAATCGTCACTACCAGTTGGGACGATGGCGACCCGCATGATCTTCGCGTAGCGGAATTGCTCGCTGCGCGAAAGCTGCCCGGCACCTTTTACATTCCCGTCAAAGGCCATGTCAAAAGCCATCACCGGTACCAGCGAATGAGCCCCGCGCAGATGCGGGAACTCGATTGCCACGGATTTGAAATCGGCGGCCACGGTGTCGCCGCCCCCAATCTACCCTCTTGTAATCAGGAACAACTGATCGTCGAGGTCGAGGGTTGCAAGAAATGTTTGGAAGATGACCTGGGCAAGCGAGTCGCCATGTTTGCTTATCCGCGGGGACGGCATAATAAGAAGGTGATTGCCTCGCTAAAGTCGGCGGGATACGCAGGTGCGCGCACTACGGCGATGATGGCCCTGGACCTGGATTTTGACCCGTTCCGAATGCCCACGTCCGTGCACGTCTTTCCGCATTCGCGGATCGACTACCTGCGGAACCTGGTACGAGTCTGGAACCTGGGGCGCACTTGGGTGTATGCCACCCACCTTCGTTGTGGCAACAACTGGGTAGAGTTCGCGAAGCTCACGTTTGACTGTGTCCTTGCTGACGGCGGACTGTGGCACCTGTTCGGGCATTCCTGGGAGATCGACGAACTTCGCCTCTGGGACGGTCTTGCGGAGGTGCTCGAATACGTGTCCCAACGACCTGGGGTCCGTTATCTCGCCAACGGCCCAATCGTCAACCTGCAAGCAACCCGGACTCTGGCCGAATGCCGATCCACCTCGGCCTCCGGACACGCCGGGGACACCGAGGGCATCCAATCCACTCGCGAGCGCCAGGTTGGAGTCTATAAGGAGAGTTGGCAGTGAAATCGGACTCGCATACAGGGAATCCGACGGCGGACCGAGGCACCGTGGTTATTCCGCCATTTCCCGCCGCTCCCAGCCAAGCGACGAGCTGGAAGCGCATCGCGCAAGAGACTTGCAGTCATATAGTTAGGCCAATGAGGGGGATAAAATGTCTGGACTGGCTCGTGTCGCGGGCCTTTCAAGTGTGGTATCAACTCCCCGTCGCTCCCACCCATTTCTACAGCCCTCTCCCCGACATTTCTGCCCTGAAGGATAACCTCCATCGCTGGTACCGGGAGGACATTCTCTCGGCACTGCCCATGGATCTCGGCCGGCAAATAAGCTTTCTCGATTCCCTGGCCCCCTTCCGCGGCGAATGTGACCGCCTGCCCCGGCTTGCGCAAGTGACCGCGGAAGGCTATGGCCTGGGATACGGGGAGGTGGAAGCGCATCTCCTCCACTGCCTGATTCGTCACTTCAAGCCCCGCAAGATTATAGAAGTAGGCTCTGGAGTCTCGACGTTCTACTCCCTCTATGCGTTGGAAATGAACCGCCGGACGGATGGCATCGACTCGGCCATGGTCTGCGTCGAACCGTACCCCAAGTCGAAACTCCGCAAGTTGGCCGCACAAAACCGGGTCACGTCCTACACACAACCGGTTCAGGACGTGGATTGCCGTCTCTTCGAGCAATTACAGGCGGGAGACATACTCTTTGTCGATTCCAGCCACACGAGCAAGGTGGACAGCGACGTCAATTTTCTATACTTCGTAGTCCTGCCCCGGCTTCACCCAGGCGTGGTGGTACACATTCACGACATTCCATTTCCTTACCTGACCTGTCCGCCCGAGCACCCCATGTTCGAGAAGTCGCTCCTGTGGAATGAAGCGGCGGTCTTGATGGCGTTCCTGATGGGAAACGGGAACTTTGAAATCCTGATGTGCCAGAGTTACTTGCACCGGAAGTGTCAGGACTCGATCAAGAGGGTGGTGGGAATTTACGATCCGGCCAAGCACTTCCCCTCCTCTCTGTGGCTGCAGAAAGTCGCGTAGGGCGGGCATCCCAGACAGAGTGCGATATGAAAGTGCTTCTGGCTCACAATTTCTATCAGCAGCCCGGCGGCGAAGATCAGGTCTTCGCTCAGGAGCGCCGTCTGCTGGAAGACTACGGACACCAGGTGGTGACGTACACTCGAAGCAACCATGAACTGGCTGCCTCCCCTGTGGAGCGGCTTCTCGCACCGAAACGGATGATCTGGGCCGAGGACACGCGGCGGGAAATTCAGCGATTGCTGTCTACTCATAAACCCGACATAGTCCATGTCCATAATACCTTCGTGAAAATTTCCCCTTCGATCTTCGCGGCCTGTCGCCAGGCCGGCGTTCCCGTCGTCCAGACCCTTCACAATTTTCGCTTGTTGTGTCCGGCGGCCACTTTTTTCCGCAACGGCGAGGCTTGCGAGGAATGCCGCGAATACGGTCTCTGGCGAAGCATCCAGCACGGGTGCTATCGGCAATCCACCCTCGCCACCGCGGCCGTCGCGGCGATGCTCGCCGTCCACCGGAAAGCGCGAACCTGGGTGAACGGCGTCAGCGGTTACATTGCTTTGACGGAGTTTGCGCGGCGGAAGTTCACGGAGGGTGGCCTGCCCGTGGAAAAAATCAGGGTCAAACCGAATTTTGTTTCTGCCGACCCGGGAGTAAAAGAGAAAGAGGGAGACGGTGCAATTTTTGTGGGGCGCCTTTCGCCGGAGAAAGGGGTAAAGACTTTGCTCCAGGCCTGGGAACGGATAAGTGCTCCGATTCCCTTGCGGATCGTCGGTGACGGCCCTCTGCGCCGTGATCTGGAGCTTGCCAAGTCCCGCAGGAACCTCTCGCAGGTTGAATTTGCGGGCCAGCTAAGTCATCCGGAAGTCTTGGAGGCGATCAAGAGTGCACGATTTCTCATTCTCCCCAGCGAGTGCTATGAAAACTTCCCCATGACCATTGTCGAAGCGTTCTCCTGCGGGACGCCGGTTCTGTGCTCGCGCCTCGGTTCCATGGAGGAGATCGTGGCCGACCGTCGTACGGGCCTGCATTTTGCGCCCGGAAGCCCGGAGAAATTAGCCGCCAAGGTGAAGTGGGCGTGGGAACACCCCATGCAGCTTCGAGACATGGGGCGGGCAGCCAGACTCGAGTATGAGCAGAAGTACACCGCCGATATCAACTACCAAACCCTGATGCAGATTTACCGTAACGCCATCTCCGCCCACGCCTGATTTGCCCAGAGCCAACACCTTCGCCTTCCCAGCGGCAAAAACCGAGGAGTAAATTCGATGAACTGCAAAGGGCTTGTTCTTGGGCTCGTGATCGTCTTGATTTGCTTGGGCGCTCCCCGCAGCACCCTCGGCGTGGAGGGATTGCTGGCCGACGCGACGTGCGGTTCCGCCGGTACCTTGGTCACCAACCTGGCCGACAGGCAACTGGACTTTGACCTAAGCGCCACGCTGGCGCCCAATATTGACTGTGACCTCACGCTCTTCTGGACCGATGCGAGTGGCCATCAGCTATCGATCGGTCTGGGAGGCGCGTCCACTTCCCGCGGAGTAACCACTTCTCTTCCCGCCGGCGGAAGAATCAGCTGGACAGCCGCGCCCGGCGGGGGCACCGGTGATGCCATGTTGTGGCAACTCCAGGGATTCCATTCCACAGGCAGCGTCGATTCCCGCAGTTCCATCGCCGCGGCGTATACCTCTGCGGGCGGCGCACCCTGCGGTTCCAGCGGGATCTTGTACTCGAATGCGACTCCTCAGCCCGTGGGTTTTGACCTCAGTGTTTACAACCTGACCGGCACGGTTCCTCTCGGTTGTAGTGTGACGGTTTCCTGGACCGACGCCAGCGGGAATAGTCGGTCGATTCTTGCCGACTTGAACATCGGACAGGCCGTGCTGGGAACCTCTCTGCCGCCGGGGGGCGCAGTTTCGTGGCGGTCAACGCCCGGCGCCACCAACGTCCAGTTCGGATGGAACTTGCAACGCGCTGACTTTGCTGTCGCGACGAAAGGAGGCCAATAGTGGAGATGGTGAAGCTGCGCGCTCCTCATCAGCCCTCCGATTCTGTGCCGGATTCGTTCCGAGTTTTGGGGGTCCGTGTCGATGCGGTCCAAATCCCTGACGTAATCGCCCACATCGTCGGCTGGATCGAGGATCAACGTGTCGGGAACTACGTCGCCGTCACCGGGATGCACGGCGTCGTGGAGGCGCAGCAGAACCCGGACTTCAAAGACATTCTTAATCGCGCCAGCCTGGTGGTTGCGGACGGCATGCCTCTGGTCTGGATCGGCAGGCGACATGGGCATAACCTTCGGCGCCGAGTGTACGGCCCGGAACTCTTCCAGACCTTCTGTGCCATCACGGGCAGCCGGTATCGCCACTTTTTCTACGGGGGCGCCCCGGGTGTGGCGGATAAATTGTCCGACGTGCTTAATCGGCGCTTTGGCGTACGGACGTGCGGCACCTATTCTCCTCCCTTTCGCCGGCTCAATTTCAAGGAGAAACTCGAGCTTGTGGGCCGCGTTTGGACGGCGCAGCCCGACGTACTTTGGGTGGGGCTCAGCACCCCCAAGCAGGAAACCTGGATGGCGGAATACCGAAGCCTGCTGGGAGTGCCGGTTATGATCGGCGTAGGGGCCGCGTTCGATTTCCTTACCGGCCGAACCAGCCAGGCGCCAACCTGGATGCGCGAGAATGGGCTGGAGTGGCTGTTCCGTCTGGCTACGGAACCGCGCAGACTGTGGCATCGCTACCTGATTGGAGGCTCCAAGTTTGTCTGGAATCTCGCCTTGGAAGCCACCAGAATCAAAACATTCACCTAGACCACCTACCCTCGACGTCATCCTAAGGCCCGACAGGTTTTTCTCGACCATCTACCCTCCACGTCATCCTGAGGCCCGACGGGTTTTTGTCGGGCCGAAGGACCTGCATTGCTCCTTCGGTGGAAAGAACAAATGCAGGTCCTTCGCCCCAAAAAGCGGTGCTCAGGATGACGGTTTGGTGGGTGGTCGGGATAAATGCAGTTCCTTCGCCCCAAAAAATCGGGACTCAGGATGACGGTATTGGAAGAGTTTTTCCGCTGCCTCTCGAGCCCGGCAGGGGCCGACCTCAAGGTCGGCGCTATGGAAAACGCATTTTCATTGTTCAACGATTCGTACAAAAGGAGGTAAGTCGCAATGCCTAAGCCATCGGCAAGTCCGGCCAACGCTTCGAAAGCCAGGGAACGAATGATCGTAATCGCGGGAGCCGGAGGATTCATCGGAGGGGCACTGACACGCTACTTCCACGAGCAAGGCGACAAAAGAATCCGCGCGGTGGACAAGAAGCCGCTATCGGACTGGTATCAACGCGTCCCGGGCGCCGAGAGCCTTTGCCTGGACGTAAGTAAAGAGGAGAACTGCCGGCGAGTCTGCGAGGGCGCCGACGAAGTGTATAACCTCGCCGCCGACATGGGTGGGATGGGATTCATTGAGAAGTTCCGAATTGAGTGCCTGCGCAGCGTCCTTATCAACACTCACCTCATCGAGGCGGCATGTCTCTCGGGAGTCGAACGATACTTCTTTTCATCGTCGGCGTGCGTCTACAACACCAATTTGCAGAAGGATCCCGAAGTGAAGCCACTGAAAGAAACGGATGCGTATCCGGCGATGGCGGAGCGCGGCTACGGATGGGAGAAACTGCTGTCCGAAATGCTGTGCCAGGAATACTGGTGCGAGCGGAGAATGAAAACCTTCATAGCGCGATTTCACAATGTCTACGGCCCCTACGGCACATGGGAAGGGGGAAGGGAGAAGGCGCCGGCCGCCATCGCCCGCAAAATCATTGAAGCCAGATTTGCCGGCTCAGCAGGAATCAACGTCTGGGGAGACGGCACGCAGACCCGCAGCTTCATGTTCATTGACGACTGCGTGAAAGGCATCGACATGATCACGCACTGCGAGGAACTCGTCGCCCGCCCCATCAATCTCGGGTCCAGCGAACTGGTTTCCATCAACGAACTGGTGGACATCGTCGAGGAGATTGCGCAAGTCAAGCTGAAGCGAGAATACGACCCGAGTGCTCCGAAAGGAGTTGCAGGACGCAACAGCGATAACACGACGATCAGGAAAATGCTGGGGTGGGAGCCGGATACACCCTTGCGCGAGGGGATGCGGAAAACTTATGCCTGGATTGAACGCGAATACCTTCGTCGCACGCCGGAACGAGCCGCCTTACCGGAAAAAACCGAAAACCCGGTACTCGTCTTCGAAAAGAAACCGCACCATCCCCATCCTGCTCCCATTCCCGGGATTGGAACGGTAGCCGGGGATCACCCTGCGCATCCCTGACGGAAGGTGGTTATGCCAAATCTTGAAGTTGCCATAGTCGGGGCCGGCCCCTACGGACTTTCGATCGCGGCGCACCTGCGTCAACGCGGCATCGATTTCCGCATCTTTGGCGCGCCCATGCAGAATTGGCGCACCGCGATGCCCACGAGGATGTTTCTAAAATCAGACGGCCTGGGCTCCAGTCTCTCCGACCCGGAAGAGGCGCTGACGCTGGCCCAATATTGCACTTCCCGCGGTCTACCCTATGGCGATCACGGAGTGCCCATCGCGCTACAGACGTTCGTCGATTATGCCCTTAACTTTCAATGGCGCATTGTCCCCAACGTGGAAGCCGGTACGGTGATGGAGCTAACCGGCGAGCCGGGCCGGTTCAAACTCCAACTCGATACCGGGGAGCGGGTGACTGCACGCCGGGTCGTACTGGCGGTGGGGACGACTTACTTCGCCCATGTTCCGCCGCCGCTGGTGAATCTGCCGCGCGAGTTGGTTACGCACAGCCGCGACCATGTCGATTTCGCCGGGTTCGCCGGACGAGAAGTGGTCGTCATTGGCGGAGGGCAGTCGGCCCTCGAGACGGCGGCCCTGCTTCATGAGCAGGGTGCGCGCGTCCAGGTCCTGGTTCGCGCACGGGAACTGGCGTGGAATCCCCCGCCCTCAACGGCGCCCGGCTGCCGGAATCCTTACGAGCTGCAATCGGCGTTGGGCGGCGGCTGGAAGGCGTGGTTTTACTGTCACATGCAAAGCGTCTTCCAGCACTTTCCCCGGCCCTATCGAGCGGCGATCGTCCGCCGGGCGATGGGCCCCGCCGGCGCCTGGTGGCTGAAGGGCCGCGTGGTGGGGCGCATTCCAGTGCTGTGCGGGCAGGTCGTCCAAAGAGCTGGTAAGAAGGGGGAAAGGGTAGGCTTGTCCGTCGCCGGCGACGATGGAAGGACCTGGGATGTTTCCGCCGACCACGTGATTTGCGGGACCGGGTACCGGGTTAACCTGAACTCGCTGCCCTTCCTCCGCAGTGAGTTATCCCTTCAACTGCGGCGCGAGGGTGCCGCCCCGGCGCTTTCCTCTGACTTTGAGTCTTCGGTCCCCGGCCTTTACTTCACCGGCCTTGCCTCTGCCCACCGCTTCGGACCTTCCATGCGGTTCGTGTTCGGGGCGGAATACACGGCCCGCAAAATTGCGCAAGCTGTGGCGAAGAATACGCCGACGGGTGTTCACAGGACCAAAGCGCGCAATGGAGCCGGCGTTTGGCGCCAGCGGACGCTATCGGGGCAAGCAAGCTTGCCGCGGCAAATCGGCGGGACGGCCGGCAGGCTTACCCCCTGCGGGGCGGTGCTGGTGCTGAATCTCGGCGAGTATCCGTTTCATCAAGGCAGCCTGGGGATTATCCGCAGTTTGGGAAGCATGGGCATTCCGGTTTATGCGGTTCAGCGCAACCGGCTGATTCCTTCCGGCGCGTCGCGATACCTGCGCGGAAAGTTCGTCTGGAATGGGGATGCCAGAAATGGCGGCGATTTTCTGGAGGCCATGGCGCGCGCCGCCCGGATGCTCGACGGCCCGACGGTTTTGGTTCCCGCCGACGATCTTTCCTCGATCCTGATCGCCGAGAACGACGACGCTCTGGCGGGCGCCTTCAGCTTTGCCCGTCCGCCGGCCGATCTGCCTCGAACCGTCGCCAACAAGCAACGTCTGCATGAATTGTGCGACAGCTTGGGGGTCTCGCGCCCTGGCGCCGAATTTGCCTCGTCGCATGAGGAATTGCTTCATCGCGCCCGGCACACACGCCTGCCGGTCGTGGTGAAGGTCGTCGAACCCTGGATGGCGCCCCGGGGATGCAAGAGCACGGCGATCCTTTCAGAACGCCAAGACCTCATCAGTTATTGCGAGAATTTCGTCCGGCAGGATCCGAATACCACCCTGATGTTGCAAGAAATGATTCCGACCCCCGTATCGGAAGATTGGTTCGTCCATGGATACTTCGATCGTCATGCCAATCCGGTGGTCATGTTTACGGGCATCAAGTTGCGATCATACCCGGCGTTTGCCGGACCGACGACGCTGGCGCGCGCGGTTCGCAATGATGCGCTGGAACACCAGGCGGTGGGGTTCCTGAGAGCGGTGGGTTATCAGGGCATCATGGATCTCGACTATCGGCTGGATAAACGCGACGGGAGCTACAAACTGCTCGACTTCAACCCCCGCATCGGGGCGCAGTTCCGGCTATTCAAAACCGCCGACGGAACCGATGTCGCGCGGGCGCTTTACGGTGATCTAACCGGCCAGACCCCGCGGGCCGGACCGCAAATCGAGGGCCGGACCTTCCTCGCGGAAATTCCTGATCTCCTGGCGAGCCGGGCCTACTGGCGAAAAGGCGCGCTGAGCTTCCGCGACTGGCGGCAGTCGGTGCAAAAGATCGATGAACGAGCCTGGTACCATGCCGATGATCCCTTGCCCTTCCTGCAGATGTGCCTCCACCTGCCTTTTCGGGCGGCCTGGCGCGCGCTCAGCACCACCATCGGCCAATGGGGAAAAAAGGCAATTCCTCCCCTGCCGGCTCATGGCAGGAGCGCGGTGGGGCCCGGCGCGAATGAGCTTTCCGCTCACCTCGAGCGGCGGGAAGAATGATCACCTGCCGGTCAGTTCATGGCTTCATTCCGCAACCAAGGCGGCGCCCCACTGGCCCATGGTCATCGGCGCGTTCATCCAATAGAAGTACGCCCCGCCCGGACTCGACAAGTTCCAGGTATTATATTGAAACTGGTTATTCCAGCTCGTATAGACCGAGTTGTCAAATCCGGTTCCTTCGATGCAAATGCCGGCGGCGATGCCGGTACCCTGGGTAATCCAATTGCTGTTCACATTGACGTTCTGCAAGGTGTAGGGCTGGCCGTTGGGGCCATTACCCCGATTTGACAGGATTCCCGCGATGCCATTCATGGAATTCGACACGGTATTGAAAAACACGGAAACGTTGGTGGAATCGGCGATCAGAATGCCGGCGCCCCACCAAATGCCGGTTCCGTCCGGGTTAAAGCCGTCGTTCCAAATGTAGTTGTTGCTGACGGTGGCATTACTGCTGGTCTCGATAAACACGCCCGCTTCTTCGTTGGCGGTGAACGAGTTTTCGTTGCAGACTACCCACTGAGTATTGATGTCAACCCAGAAACCCGGGCCCGCGTTATTGTGCACATTATTGTACTGGAAGGTAACGTCCTGGGCGCTGGTGAACTTGGCACCGCCCGCCTGATTGTAGATCGTGTACCCCGCATAGTTATTGTAGGAAATCTCGTTGCTCTGCACCACGACGGGCGAACCCTGCCCGCCGATTCCGAGTTCACCATTGGTGTGAACGTAGCTGTCGTGAACATACATATCGTTACCCGTCTGAATCCCAAAGGCATGGTTGTACCGGATCTCATCGTGAGAGACCTCCCAGTAGGTGCCTCCGTTGCCGCTGTTCACCGCTCCCGTCCCATCAACGCAGGCGTACTTTTCAATGGTCAAACCGCTGATGCTGACGGAGGTGGCTGCGCCGTTAAAGGCGTACGGCAAATTGCTGATTTCCACGGTCGAACCATTGGGATTGTCGCCCATATAAACCGTGCCGGTACTGTAATCAAGATACCAGGTCCCCGGCACCACGGCGGAGAGACTAGTCACGCGGGTCTTGAGAACATTGTTGAAGAAGAGGTCCTGCGGATAACCACAGGCTGGGTTGGGACCGCATTGGCCGGGAGCATAATTGCCATACCAGAGTTGAACTTGCGCGGTCCAATACGCGCCGTTTTGAGCAAAGCTCGTCAACAAAATTGCGCCGCTCAGGATGGCTCCCTGCTGCCCTTGAAATGAGTCGTAACTCTGTGGCACGATCGTCTGCATGTAATAGATTCCTGGCGTCAAAATGAACGTCGTCGAAGGCCCGTATTGATTGACCAGGGCTTGCAGATTTTGGCCGGGATAGACGGTGACGGTCTGCTCAGCCCAGCAATTGGATGATTGCCATAATTGCAAGCAGCCGGACACTTGCGCAAAGGTTATGAGTGCGGCGTAGTAGAGAGCCTTTTTTGCGGCCCGTTTTAGAGTGGATTTTGTAATCATTCGATCCTCCAAGTTGATTAATGAAGTGCGTTAGTGCGCCGGCGGGACGCTCAGTTGACCTCGCTGTTCCACTCTGCGAGCGTCATGAACTGCCCCATCCAGTAAAAGTACTGGTCCGTAGCCGGACTTGACAGCAGGAAGGTGTTGTTTTGGAAATTGTTTCCCAGTGACGTGTAAACCGCATCGTCGTAATCCGCCCCCTCGACAATACCCATGGCCACGCCGCTGCTTTGCGTGATCGTGTTGTTCTGGGCGACGACGTTTGCCAAGGTATAGGGCGTGCCGCTGGGATCGTCGCCGCGATCCTCAAGTATCCCCCCAATGCCGTTCATGCAATTCGTCACCGAGTTGCCGGAGATCGTGACCTGGGAAGAATCGTTGATCAGAATCCCCGCGCCGTAGAACAGGCTCGATCCGGCCGGGTTGTAACCGTCGTTGGAAATGGTGTTATTGGTGATGGTGGCGCCGCTGCTGAGTTCAAAGAGGATTCCGGCAACCTGGTTCCCGGTGCTTTGGTTCCCGCTATAGCTGACGTTCTGGCAGTTCTCGTCAATCCACACGCCCGGTCCGTTGTTGTTCGAGGCGGAATTGTTTTCGACAGTCAGATCCGTGGCGGAAGTGAACTTGGCTCCGCCCGCTTCCCAGGAAACGGAGTAACCGGCGTAGTTGTTATAGGAAAACTGGTTGTTGGTGACCTGGATGTTCGAGCCACTGCCGCCCATGCCCAGTTCCCCGTTGTGATGGATATTGTTGTTATTGACGTACATTCCGTTGCCGGTGCCAATCCCCATGCCGTGGTTGTAGCGAATCTCGCTGTTCTCGACGGTCCACGAGGAGCCGCCGGATTCACCATCGACAGCGCCACTGCCGGCCTGGCAGGCATATTTCTCTATAATCAAATTGTTGATGGTGACGGAATGTGCTCCACCGCTGAAGGCAAAGGGGAGGAGGCTGATCTCCACGGTGTGACTGGAAGGGTCGTCACCCATGTAGACCGTCCCGGAGCTGTAATCGAGATACCAACTGCCCGGCCCGACCACAGAGAGATCGGCGACCCGAGTCTTCGGAGTGTTGTCAAAAAAGAGGTCTTCGGGGTAGGCGCAGGCAGGGCTGGTGGAGTTGCAGGTGCCGCGATACGACGGCGCTTGCGTCACTTCAACCGCCGCCGTCCAGACCGAGCCATTCTGGCTAAAGGTGGTCAGCAGAGCCGCGCCGCTCAAAATCGCGCCCGCCTGCCCCACAAACGAGTCGCCACTGCGCGGCAATACCGATTGCAGGCGATACGTTCCGGGCGCAAGCGAAAAACTGGTGGATTGGGGGTATTCATTTACGAGTGTTTGCAAGTCGTCTGTGGGGTCGACAGCCACCGTTTGACCGGCCACAGCACTCGTGCCCACGCCGCTGAGAGTCACTCCTTGCGGGCTGCCGGCGAGATCGTCCCCAATCATGAGCTCGGCCGTCCGAACCCCGTTCGCCAAAGGCGTGAAGGTGACGCTGATCGTGCAGTTGCCACCCGCGACGACGATGGCACCGCACGTATTGGCTTGGACGAAGTCGTTGGCGTTCACCCCGGCAACCGCGAGGCTGGAGACATTCAAGGCCGCGTTTCCGGTATTGCTTAACGTTACCGACTCGGCAGCGCTGGAGTTGTTGAGCGCTTGAGTCCCGAAATTCAGGCTCACGGGCGACAAAGTCAGGGCGGGCAAACCCGTTGAAGCCGGTAGAGGTCTGGGTGCAGAGGTTGCCACCTGCCCACAGGACGCGGAGAACATGGCCAGGGCATTCAGGCTGGCCAGAAGTGTGAGTACCTTCGGGTGAGAGTGATCGTGCGACCGGGTTCGGATATGAAGTGCCCTAACGACAAGCATCCAGTGGTATTCCCAGGCGCCGGGATTGCGGATGGACAATCTGTCTCTCCGCTCGCCCCTGGCGCGGCGGCCATGAAGTCAAACTTAGGAGTGCTGATACGGCGAGTGATCGGCTTCCGCCATCAGCAAGGCTCGGAGAATACCGAAAGCGGCGGCAGGAGGGAATCGGCGGTTAACCCATTGGTATGTAGGATTTTGTCCGACCCACTTGTGTGGATTTGTCCTACAAGACCACAGAGCGCCGTGGCGGACGGAAGTCGGGTGAATTGATGACTTTCCGCAATCCAAATGAACAAACCTGCCCTACAGGCCAGGAATCCGCAGCGGGCAATGGTCTCAAGGCGGAGTTTATCGTGGCCAGCTCTGCGTCGATCGTCAGCCCTCTTTCCCAGGGTTGGCGAGACTCGAACCGCATCCCGGAAACGCTCGCGTCAGACCACAACTCCAATGAAATGCGATGGGAAACTGAATGCCGGCAGCTTGACCATGACGAATGGGACGCCGTGGTGAGCAGATTTCAGGACGCCAATTTGTTCCAAACCTGGGCCTACGCCGCAGCGCGATGGGGCGAGAAAAGGATGAGCCATCTGCTTCTGAAGGATGCCGCCGGCGTTGTCGGAGCGGCACAAGTGGTTTTGATTAAGTTGCCGGGCCTGAGGGGAGGCTTGGCCTATGTGAAATGGGGCCCACTCTGGAAGGCTTACGGCCGGGAAACCAATCCACGAGTTTTTCGAGAACTCTTCCGGGTTCTCCGCAAGTTGTACGCGCAGGAGCGAGGCTTTCTGCTGCGCGTCAGCCCCTGGGAGTTTGACGATCCCGAACTGCGTTCCATCCCCGGAGAGGAGGGATTCCGTCAAAATTCCCTGGCCACACAACAGACGGCAGTGCTCGACCTGACTTACTCCCTTGAAGAGCTTCGCAGCAGCCTCAGCCGGCACTGGCGCGCCAACCTCAAACGCGCAGAGAGTAACGGCTTGGAGGTTATCGAGGGTGTTTCCGAGGAGTTACTCCAGGAATTTGCCGCGCTTTACCGCCAGTTGCGAGCGCGCAAAGGCAAGGAATGGATTCCTCCGGTTCACTACCTGCCCCAAATCCAACGCGCGCTCGACCCGGAGATGAAGCCTTTCATAGCCATCTGCCGTCATAACGGCAAGCCCGCGGCGGGCCTGATTGCGACCTCGATCGGCGAGAAGGCCTTCGCGTGGCTGGCGGCTACCGGGGACGGTGGACAGGAACTGCGCGGGTCTTATTTCTTGCAGTGGCACATGATTCAGCGGCTAAAACTACAAGGGGCTCGAGTGTACGACCTCGGAGGGATCAACGAGATCACCCATCCGGGGACGACACAATTTAAGCTCGGCCTGTGCGGCAAAAAGGGCAGGACGGCGAGTTATCTGGGAGAATTTGAGACCTGTGACGCTTGGGCCAGCCGTTGGATTGTCGGGGGTACGGACCGATTCCGGCAGGCTCTGTTGCGTTTTCAGCAATTTTGTGAAGAAAACTGGCAGGCACTTCGGAAACCAGGTTCGTAAATGGGGATGGATTTCATCCCCCGAGGCAGCGCAAGGTCTGAAACGCACCTTGAAGCTGCCATTTTTGATGCAAGAGGAAGCGGTACACTCGCCACCGCAAGGACGTGTCGGTGACGGCCAGACGGTGATGATGGGCTCTCTGGAGAGCACGGGAGTCGACGGCGAGCTTTCGCGGATGGCTATAGAATTTCGCCAGCTTGTCGGAACCCATGCCCGGCGTGGCCATCCAATCGGGTACGCATTCCGACAAGGCCTCGACATCGGTTAAGATCTTTTCCAGACCCATCCCGGTAGAGGGGCAAACACTTTGAAAGCAATCGCCGATGGCAGCGACGCCCGGCGGTGGGTCCCCCTCCAGGCGGCAAAGGCCCGCTCGACCCGATTCAACCCTGCTGACCACGCGCAGCTTGCCCGTCACACGGTCGAGTTTGGGCAGACACGTGTGCAGCATCCGTTCCGGCTCCTTGACGAACTCGCGGGCCCATGGATCACTGAGTGCCCGGAAGACAAACAGGTTCGCGCGCATGGTCTCGCGGAACCGGAAGAGGGTAAGATAGTCCACATTCGTAGTTGGATCGATGGAGTAGTAGGTAAGCGAGTCAAAGCTGAAGGCTTGACCGTCGGCAGGGGATACGGTAAACCCAAACACGCAGGATTGCTCCCGCTGGAATAACCGGCGCCGGAAAGACAGATGGGCTTGGATGCCGTTGTTGATTCCGGATGCCAGGACGACCAAACGCGCGACGAGTTGCCGTCCTCCAACCAGCCTGACTTGTTGGAGGCCATTGCTGTTGGCGATCGTTTCCACGCGGCCTGACAAAAACTCGACTTCGGGAGGCATGTCCGCACGCAGGGCGTTCACCATGTCCGCATAGGCGATACCGTACTGTTCAAAGGGAAAGGTTTTGAATACTCGACCGTTGTAGGCAGTCCGAACCTCGCGCACCTGGCCAGCGTAGGGAAGCATGGACGCCAGCAAGCCGAATTTGCGCAGCAACCGGACCGGTTCCTGATCGATCTTTTCGGCCTTCAATACCGGGGGGCAGCATGGACGTGGGTCCACCAGGATTACCCGCCAACCCCGCCGGCCCAGAACGGCGGAGGCCACCGTGCCTGCCAGTCCAGCTCCTACGACGATGATCTCGCTTGAGACGACTGTCGGATGTTCCACCGTCTGCCCAGAAGTCCCCTCTTGAACACTGCTCTGCATCTCCACCACCAGGGCTTAGCGCCAAAATGTTAGACGTTTCCAGATGCCCGAAGGGATGGTTGGTAAATCGAAAGCAGCCCCTCGGCCGACGTCTGCTCCCATCGTTGGGGGGAACGAGGTACCACTGATATAGCAGAGAGCGAACTTCGAATGGGACTCTGCGAAAGCGGCAAAGAACCTGCGAAAATATTTATGAAGAACGCTAAGACCGAGCCGGATGAGCTGCGCGGCGGTCAGCGGTAAGCTTCACGACGATGGAGTACGCGCAGCACTTCAATGACACGTTCATTTTTGGGATGAAACAGAACGCCGTAATCACCCACACGCAGGCGAAAGTCTTGTCGCGGGGGCCGGAGCTTTTTCACGTCACCGACTCCGGTATCCAGGTAGCGGTCGATCGTTTGCAAAATCTGTAGGGCCGTCTCGCGGTCAATGGCGCGCAAATCACCGCGAGCTTCCGGTGACCAGATAACCGTCCTTTTAGCCATGAGGTCAGGTCAGCGAGACGACAGGCCAAACTCGCGGAGGATGTCCTCGTGGGAAATACCTTCGCCTCGGTCCAGCGACTTTCGCGCCTGGTCGAGCGCGGCGGCTTCCTCCGCAGAGACCGCTTCGTCTTCGGCGGCGACCGTAGCGAAGGAGCGGGAAACAGGATCCAGCAGCATGAATTGCAACAGTGGTAGTACGGCGGCGACCTGCGCGGAGTCGAGCCGGTCAATCAACTCGTGAGCGTGCTGTTTTTCCTTGCTGGGATTGGCCTTCATCGCAACACTCCCTCAATGATTTTGGCCCAAGTCGAAGCACTTTGAAATGCCGGTTGCTCACTCAGAGGGCACCGAGAAAAGCTCACACCGATCACGGAGCGGGGACGAAGAGACCCGAACCGCAGAATCAGCGGTCCGCGCTACTGCCGCCTTCACGCCGGCGCCGGTTTCTCCGCGTGCCACTCGTCTTTCTTGGCTTCTTCGATGCTGAGGTGTTTACGCTCCAGGCGGCCGTAGCGCTGGTCGGGAATCGGTCCCCACGGGATTGTGTTTGTATTCGTCCACGCCGCGCATCAGGTAGGATTTGAAGTGCGGGTTGACGGAGAGGTCGCATTTCACATTGGTGCCCGAATAGCGAATGGTAAAGCCAATTCGCCAGCGGTCGGAATGATTGGCGGGCGAGCCGTGGATCATGCGGTCGTCGTGGAACGACACTTCCCCCGCCTTCAGGACCAGCGGCACCGCTTCGTCTTCGCGGAACGTACCGCGTTCCAGTTCCAGCGTGAGAACCGAATCCGTTTGCGAAGAGCGCTTGTGCTTGATCAGCCCGCCCGACTGCGATTTGGGAATGACGCGCATGGCGGCGTTGCCTTCATCGGAATCGGTAAAGGCCAGCCACGCGGTCACCGAATTGTGCGGCGAGAGCGGCCAGTAATAGGCGTCCTGGTGCCAGCCCACCACGCTCGGGTGCCGGGGCGGTTTGGCGAAGAAGTTTGACGCCCACAGGTAGTAGTTGGGTCCCAGCAAATCCTCGACATAATCGAGAATCTGCGGATGCACGCAGATGTCATAGAGGTAGCGGCTCGACTCATGCCACTCGCGAATTTCCTTCTCGTCTTCGCCGGGCCGCAGGTACTTCAGCAGCTCCTGGTATTCCTCATTCAGCCGGGCGACCTCCGCCGGAGTGTAGACCGGCGGCAAGCCGATCAAATAACCATTCTCCTTGAAGAAATGCTTTTGCGCCTCGGTAAGACGGTGCCTTTGAGCGGGTGCCTCTGCTGCCATCGAATGCCTCCTTTATCACCGTTCGATACGGTTCCAGGGAGGGCGCGAACCCCGCCGCGCCCACTCTGAAAATATCACGAAAAACCCAAGACGCGACGAGGGAAGGAGAACAAAACTTGGGAATGCACCCACATACACGTTTACACATCTGGCACGGAGCCCGGAATGTCCTACCGCGGTGGCGATTCCCTTTCCTTCCCTCAGGGTTCGTTGATCGCTCTTTGACGGTAACGCCTGACAGATGCCGAAATCCCGACACCGGTGTCCATCCTCTGGCTGGCATTTCCTTCCTGAAGGGCTGCTCCCTCCTCCATGGCCTGACATGGAAACATCCTGACACCAATAACATACAGCACGTTTCAACATTGATTGGGAGTTGGCAGCAATCATGCACCATTATCAGGCTTGACAGGGCACAAACTCAAGCTGGGAGGACATATGCAGAATTCCAAGCGCAAGCGGGCGCCCCTTCGAAATCAAGTTGACACTCTCGGGTTGGCGATGAAAGGCGATCGCGAGGCGGCGAGTCAGCTCTTCGCTGCTTATTCCCCTCGACTCTATCGAACCGCCTTTTGCATATTGAGAAACCAGGAGGAGGCGGAAGATGCGCTGCAGGAGGGGCTCCTGTCCGCCTTTTGCCACTTGCGAGAATTTGAGTGTCGTAGCCAGTTTTCGACGTGGCTCACCCGCATTGTTATCAATACCGCCTTAATGCGGTTGCGCCGCACACGTCGCACGGAAATGGCCTCCATCGATGACTGCCCGGAGCCATGGGATCAGACCTGGGCGCAGGCCATCCCCGATCACCGACCGAATCCCGAGGAGAATTACGCGCGTCAGGAGCGGTTGGAAATTCTCGAAGCCGCAATGCTGAAAATGCCGGACGCTTATCGGCGAGCCATTTCGCTGCGATTTCAGGAGGGCCTGCTGGTAAGAGAGGCCGCTGAGGCTCTCGGTGTGGCGAACGGAACCTTCAAGAGCCAACTTCACCGCGCACGACTTTGGCTTACTGAGGCACTCGCTGAAACCCGGCGGCGGCGACCGCCGCTGCGAAGAGGATATAGCCCTTCTTCGCATCTTTCCCGAGCAGGAGTTTGAACGACCGGCGTGGGCCACTCATAAGGGGAGTTGTGCGCGGTAGTGAGCGGAAAACGCTACGTGGAGAAACCGGACAACGACTAAGCCACGATCGGTGCTGCCGCAGCCACGGCAGCTCCACCCAGCACGCCGGCCCAGTAGCCCAGCGCCGACGCCTGGACTTGCAGGCGGCGTTGCGGCCACACGGTGACGTGTTTCGCCAGCTCTTCTGTAAGCAGTTTCACCAGCAACGGGTTGTTCTGGACAAGTCCTCCCGCCAGAATCACCATCTGCGGGTCCAGAACATTCACAATGGAAGTGCACCCGATTCCCAGGTACTTCGCCAGCTCCTTGAGGGCGCATTGGGCCGTCTGGTCGTCGGCGTTGGCAGCGGCGATGATCGCTTCGCTGGAGGAAAAATTTCCGTGGACGGCGTAGCGCAACAACGCTGCGGCGTTTGCGTACACCTCCAGACAGCCCGACTTACCGCAAGTACAGGGCAGTCCGTCGGGGACCACGGGGATATGGCCTAGGGCGTTGGCGAAGAAATGCGCGCCCCGATTGAGCCGGCCTCCAACGTAACAGCCGCCGCCCACGCCCGTGCCCAAGGTGAGACAGACAAAATCCGTAGCGTTCTTCGCCGCCCCAAAATGCTTCTCGCCCACCGCCAGCGCGTTGGCGTCGTTCTCCACCGCCACCGGCAGGCCCAAGGCCCGGCGCAGGTGCATGCCCACCGGGGTTCCCGTCCAGCCCGGCAAGTTCCCTGTCGCGTAGACCACCTCGCCGGAGTCGGGATCGACCCAGCCCGCCGTCGCCAGACCCAGCGCTTCCGGTTCCCAGCCACGCGCCCTAGCCTCCGAAAGACAGGTGGAAGCACATTGCTCCAGATGCTTCAGCAATAATTCCCGCCCTTCGTTCCAGGGCGTGGGGGCGGAAAAGTGGAAAAGCAGTTCACCGCCGTTCCTCACCAGTCCGCATTTGGTATGGGTTCCGCCCAGGTCGATCCCCACAAAAATGCGGTGGGAATCCTGCGCGCGGTGCCAGTCCTCCACGGCACTGGCGAACGTGCGGGTTATGACTTCCGGCCGCGTAATCGCGGTGCCCACAATCAGCGCATAGGCACCGGCGTCCAAGGCGGCACGTACCTCGGCGGCGCTGTGAATGCGGCCCTCGGCAATAACCGGCACCTTCACGGCCTTTACCAGTTGGGCGATGAACGCGGGCTCGAAGGCCCGTACGTGCTCGGTTTCCAACGTGTAGCCACGCATGGTCGAGAGCACTGCTTCGGCACCGGTGCGTTCGGCTTCTACCGCCTCTTCCACCGTGGCGATGTCGGCCAGGACCGGCACGCCCAGTTCCGCGCGAATGCGCCGCAGCCTCTCCAGCGCCCCGTACTTCTGCCCGCGCGCCGTGCAGTCGATTGCCACCAGGCCCGCGCCCGCCTCCACCAGCTTCTGCGCGTATTCAAACGAAGGAGTGATTAGAATCTTGCCGTCATCCTGCACGGCCTTCCAGATACCGATAATGGGAACGTTCACCACTTGCTGAATGGCCCGGATGTCCTCCGGTCCATTCGCACGGATTCCGGCCGCCCCGCCCTCCACCGCGGCCTGGGCAAAACGCGCCATGCTCTGCGGCTGCCGGAACGGGCTCCGGTCCAGCGCCTGACAGGACACCACTAGTTTGCCCCGCAGCGTCGCTAGCAGATCGGTTACCGACTTCATGAAACCCCCATCGTCTTCCCAATAATGCGTCGGCAACTACGGCGGGCGCGTAGGGACGCCTCCCGGAATTGGGGTCATCTTGCCGACTTCCCAATCCCATTGAAATCGTCCGGAGAACCGCGATACCGCGCCAAATCTCCGGACCGCACACCACGCCAGCCACTTTGACGTCTTCAACCGGACGCATATTATACACTGGCTAGCCAGAGAGGGCTCCGGTGCCCACAATCAATCCCCTCCTGAAGCGAAACTGATCAAACTGCGGGCCCCTAACTTAACGGGCTCCTCCGGATTTAGTTCGTGTTTCCGGCAGTCGAGTCAAATGACCCTGCCGGCAGGCGGACGTGGAATGTTGTCGCCCATGATTCTGCCGGAGCGAAGACCCGAGGCACAGCGGGAACTGCGGCCAGGGCGAAAGCTGTCAAGAGGCCCGAGTAGAAGCGCCGGGGGGCGCGGGAAGGCTCGAAATCTCGAGGTTAATTCTTGGGCATGCCGACCGGATCGGCGGGCGCCGCCGCCACCATTCTGCGCCGCATCTCGAACTTGGCCAGGCTGCCTTTGGCCAGAGCTGAGTCCATGGCGTCCACGACAATCGGATCGTATTTGGTGCCCGCGTGCTTGCGCAGGATCTCGAGGGCCTTGGGGAACTCCGAACCGGCCTGGTACGGACGGTCGGTGGTGATGGCGTCGAAGGTGTCCGCCACGGCGATGATGCGCGTCATCAGCGGCAATTCGTCGCCCTTGATGCCATCCGGATAGCCGCGGCCGTTGAGCGCTTCATGGTGCCAGCGGATGCCGGGCAGCATTTCGGTGAGCTGCTTGACCTGGCGCACAATTTCGTAGCCCATCACCGTATGGCGCTTCATAATCTCAAACTCTTCGTTGGTCAGCACGCCGGGCTTCTTCAGGACGCGGTCTTCAATACCAATCTTGCCCACGTCATGGAGGGTGGCAGAGATGCGGATCTTGTCAACTTCCTCTTCCGGCAGGCCAATCTCGCGCGCCAGGATGACGGAATACTGTGCCACGCGCCCGGAATGGCCCTTCGTGTACGGGTCCTTGGCGTCAACGGCGGCCGCGATCATTTCGATCGAGTCGATAAACAGTTGGCGGTTTTCTTCCGACGCCGTCTTGAGGTTGCCAATGTGGCGCTGGATATCCTCCGCCATCAGGTTGAAGGTGTCCGCGAGTTCGTCAATTTCGGTGTGGCTGTGGATCTCGGCGCGGCTCGTGAAGTCACGCTCAGCGATGGAGCGCGCCGTCCGCGTGAGCATGTCAATGGGGTAGGTAATGGCCTTGGCGGCCACCACGCCGATGACGATGCTGAGCACAATCAGGAGCAGGCCCAGTTGAAAGGTCTGATGGCGCAACTGGTAAACGGTGGCATAGGCATCGTCCATTTTGCGTTGGACGATCACGCCCCAGCCGAGCTTTTGCGTCGCCGAATAGGTGCCGAGCATCATGATGCTCTGATTGCCCTTCGGAAGCAGGAAGGAGGAAGTCGCCGCCACGCGCGGGCGCCCGCCCCAGTCAAGGAACTCCTGCACGATGGGAATGGCCACCATATCCATTCCCGCCACCTTGTCGGGATCGTAAGAGGCGACAAGGCGGCCGGAGTTGTCAACCACATAAGCTTCCAGGCTGGATTTCTCGTTGGTGTCCGCGAGTTTCTGGGTAATGGGTTGGAGCGTGACCACGGCCGCCACCATCCCCAGGAATTTGTCCTTCTGCTTGATGGGCTCCGCCATGACCATGACCACGGCATTGCCCTTGGAACCCAGCACGGTAAGAGGGTTGCTCCGATACTCCTGCCCCTGCTGCGCGGCAGTGAAGGCCGCTTCCAACGACTTGCGCAGGAACGGATCACCGGCAGCGTTGTAATTGGGCGCACCAACACCTCGGGCCTGATTGTTCAGCACCGTGGCATAAAGAACCGCAGGGCGCTCTGCCACGAAGCCTTCGAGCGCGACACGCAGTCTCGGGTCTGTGGAGTATTGTGCGGCAGGAATCTGCGTCGCCAGCGGCACCACCGCATCGAAAAACTCCTTCAACTGCTGGTTCAGGTTGTCCATGTACAGCGAAATGAACTGGGCAATGGACTGCGAGCTGATGGTCTGAAGGACGTTTTCCTGCCTCTGCAGCACATCCTGGTTCATCGAACCCATTCTGGATCCGAAGAACCAGAGAGGAACGATAGTGATGAGGATCAGGATCAGGAGGATAACGTAAATGATCCTCACGCGCGTATGCCGGCTATGTTTCATCATCGACCCTATCCCGTCATTCTAGGCAATTAGAAACTTGAAATCAACAGTTGCGTGAACCTGCGCTTGGAATTTGATTCGCATCACGTTTGCTTTCAGGCGCTTGTACTTCTCCCGCGAACTTGGATGTGGGTTGCATGGCGAAGTTTCAGCGATGGCACCATCGGGCCATAGAAGCCGGACTGCGTGTCCTTTTCCCGCCTCTCTGTCGCTGCGAACGAAACCTCCTTCCCACCTCTTCCCCGGAGCCCACGCGAAAGTGGTATAATTGTCGCTTCGGTTGACTAAAGGGCAACCAAACAAGAACGCAAGCACGTGACTCCGGTGCGCTTACCGAGTTGGGAGCGAGTTTCCGACGGGGCAAGGCAAGCGCGACGGATCACACCTATAAGGAGGCTAACGATGTACCCAGAAGAGTTTGTTGAGCCCATGAGGCAGGAGCTTACGCGCATCGGCTTTCAGGAAATGCGGTCGCCGGCTCAGGTAGATGAGGTCTTGTCGAAGCCCAGCGGCACGGTGCTGGTGGTTGTCAATTCCATTTGCGGCTGCGCGGCGGGACGGGCAAGGCCTGCGGTGGCGATGGCGCTTGAGAACAAGGCCCGCCCCGAAGTTCTGACCACCGTCTTCGCCGGCCAGGACATCGACGCCACCACCCGGGCGCGCGGTTATTTTACGGGCGTCCTTCCGTCTTCACCCTCCGTTGCCCTGCTGCGCGATGGCAAACTGGTTTACATGCTGGAGCGCAAAGACATCGAAGGGCGCGACCCCTACAGCATCGCCGAAGACCTGACGCAGGCTTTCGATAAGTTTTGCGCCCCGGCCAGCGTCGCGCAGACGAACTAAGTCCTCCACTTCAGAAGTTCGCTAACGTATTTTGGGGCCGTGGGGGGGTGCCAAGTTTAGCGAGGAGTTTGGCGAGGTCGTGACGGGTGAATTTCCATTCGAAGGGCCGCGCGGTGGTCTCCCAGTAATATTGAAAATCCAGGAGGCGTTCGGCGACGGCGTTGAGATCGGGGAAATCGTTGGGGGTTAGGACCTTCCGCTGGACAATGGAGAAGTAGATTTCGATCTGGTTGAGCCAACTGGCATGGACGGGGGCATGCACGAGCGTCAGGCGGGGATGGCGATGGCGGAGACGCTCGACAGCTCTGACACCTCGATGCGCCGAGCCGTTGTCCACGATCCAGAAGACGCGACGGGCGTCGTGATAAGGTGGCCGCGTCATCACTTGTTCGACGAGCCGGTCAAAAGGGGCGATGCCATTTTGGGCTTCACAGCGGCCAAAGACGCGGGCATGGTGGACGTCCAGAGCGGCGAGATAAGTCCAGGCGCCGCAGCGGGAGTACTCGTGCTCGACGTGCATCGGCGTACGCGGTCGGCAGTTCTGGGTGGCATGCTTGCGGCGGCGGGCTTGAATACTGGTTTTTTCATCGGCGGAGATCACGAACTCATCATCCTTCAGCGGTCGGTCTTGCCACTGGCGGGCGTAGAGATCCAGCACGCGCCCGGCCTTGGGCGCGAACTCCGGGTCGCGAGGGAAGATCCAACTGCGGTGATACCACGGCCGAAGGGCATCTTCATGCAACCAACGCCACAACGTGCTGCCGCTGACCGAGGCCACCAGACCACTCTGCTGGACTTGCTGAACCAAATCCTGGGTGCTCCAGCGGGACAGAGGCCGACCGTGCTGGGCGGGCAGTTCACAGGCCCAAGCTTTAACCTGCACGACGAGGTCTGGGGGAAAAAGTCCGGGGGCGACCCGGACGAGCACGTTCTTCCAACCCCGCGAGGCGGTCAGCAAAAAAAAGCTTCCGCCAAAGGGAAACGACCTCACGGCGGGTGTCTAAACAGGTGGCGATCTCGTCGTTGGGCATGCCTTGGGCAGCATGGAGAATCATTTTGGCGCGCTGAACCTGAAAATACGGCAACGTATATTTTCCTGCGCGTCTGCGCAACTCGGCTTCCTCGGCAGACGAGAGCGTGATTGTAAACGGGCTCGACCTTGGCATAGCTAAGCACCTCACCCACACAATGCCACGCCAAGGAGGCCCATATCAAGCTCTAATATACGTTAGCGTATTTATGAACAGAAGTACTAAGATTGGGTGTCGGGTGTGAGGTACCAGGACAGGTGGCCGCGCCCGTGCTGCGGCCACCCCTCCACGTTTTCGGTCAACTCACCCAGACAGTGTCAGGGCTCTACTAAGAGTCTACGCCGGCGCTTGCCGGCGCGCAGCGGCGTCAACAGCCGCCAGAGCGTCCCTGAAAAGCAACGCACCCACCGATAGCCCCTCACAGCGCTTACAGCCTTTCTGTAATCAAATCTTCATCGGGCCTTTACACAAGCGCGTCGATGTCTGGGAGAGAATGTTGCTCCCTTGGGGAAATCGATACAGAACAGGGATAATCCGACCTCGGGTCGGAAAGCGGATTTTTGCCTTGCGGGTCTGGGCAGGCGGGTGGCGCTTTCGATGCGCATCTTGTTGTGCGCGGCGGCCGTGGCGGGCATTTCCTCCAACCTCGCGCGAGGCCAGAATCGCGCCTCGGAACCGTGCCCGCGCCCGGCCCCCGGCAGCGTAGTTCCGGAGCCTCCCGGCCTTGAAAGCCACGAGGGGGTCCTGAAACTCCAGATCACGTACCGGAATTATCTTGATGCCGATGGTCACATGCGGTACTGCTACGTGGACGCCGACGGCGCGGAATCGCCAGTGCTGAGACTCAAGCCGGGCGACCTGCTGATTCTCAACCTTAAGAACGATCTGAGCCTACCGACGGCTCCAACCGCTGCGCCAGGGAAATCGACGACTGCCCACATGCACTCGATGCCGGAGGCGTGCGGCGGTGGCAAGATGGACGGCCTTTCCACCAACCTCCACTTCCATGGGCTTACCATCCCCCCCGTTTGCCATCAGGACGATGTGCTCCACACACTCATCGCGGCCCATGATAAGCCCTTCGAGTATCGCTTCCGCATCCCCACGGACGAAGCGCCGGGCTTGTACTGGTACCACCCCCACGTCCATGGTTTTACCAGTCCGCAAGTCTTGGGAGGGGCATCGGGAGCGATCGTGGTGGAGGGAATCGAGCGCGCCAACACTTTGCTGGCGGGATTGCCGGAGCGCACTTTCGTCATTCGTGACCAGGACCTGTTGAATCCCGACGCTGAACCCGTGCAATCCGGCAACGTTCCGGCGCCCATCGTCCTGCGTGATACGGAAGGCGACATCCTGAACACGGGGACCGGCGGCGGAAAGCCGGCGAAAGACCTCTCGATTAATTTCGTCCCTGTGGCATATCCTCAATATAGACCGGCGGTAATTCCCATCAAGCCCGCGGAGCGCCAACTGTGGCGCCTCTTGAACGCGTCGGCGATTACCTACCTTAACTTGCAAATCCTCCTGAATGGCGCGCCCCAGATGCTGGGCGTGGTGTCAATCGACGGAAGTCCCATCAATGAAAACGGCATGTCCGGGAATCGCATCCTCTGGGAGAGTCATGTTCTGCTGCCTCCTGCCGGACGCGTGGAATTCGTCGTGAAAGGCCCGCCGGTGGGTGCGAAGGCAAGCTTCATCACCCGCAGCTTTGATACCGGCCCGGCCGGCGAAAACGATCCGACGCGCCCCTTGGCCACAATTGTCGCCTCCACCGACGCGCCTGAACCCGCGCACAGCCTGGCGCAGGCGCCTGTGCCTTTGCCTCATTCGAAAACCGTATGGCTGGGAGATGTCAAGCCGGTGAGAACGAGAAAGCTCTATTTCTCCCAGCGGTCGCAGGACCCCAACAATCCCGCCAGTCCGACCGTTTTTTACATCACGGTGGACGGGCAGACTCCCGCTCCGTTCGATCCCATGTCTCCCACTCCCAACATAACGGTGCGGGAAGGCGATGTGGAGGACTGGACCATCGAGAATCGGTCGCGGGAGGTCCATGCCTTTCACATCCATCAGACTCATTTCATTTTGCTCGAATGGAATGGCGTTCCGGTGGATGAACCGTTTCTGCGCGACACCATCAACGTGACCTATTGGGACGGCAGGAGCCGCCAGTACCCGAGCGTCAAGCTGCGCATGGATTTCCGCGACCCCAACATTGTCGGGACTTTTCTCTACCACTGCCATCTTCTCGAGCACGAGGACGGCGGGATGATGGGAACCATTCAAGTCCTGCCACGGGACGTGGGCCCGCGGGAGCCCCATCCAGCCGGCCGTGGCTTTTAATCTTCGGTTAACCTTGTCTTTATAATATCACAATATACGTAATAGTATTATGGTGGCCTCAGGGCGTTCCATCTTTCCGCTGGACATCATGGGCTGAAGAGAGTGCGTTCGGGCGGACGTTGGGGGCGCGATATGAGAATCCAACCAAAAGGAGAACCCATGACCCGAAAGAACCTGCGTCGCCTGGCGATACTGCTCGCCGCTATCGCCTTGGCAGTGGTTTCACCCGGCACCTACCGGGGCCAGAACTTCCTCGGCTTCGGCGGCAGCCCCACGCAAACACCCATCAAGCACGTCGTGGTGTTGTATCAGGAAAACATTTCGTTCGACCACTACTTCGGGACGTACCCCTACGCGACCAATCCGGATGAAGAACCGGAATTCCACGCCCGCCCGGACACCCCGCGGGCCAACAATCTGCTGAGCGGCGGGCTGCTCGATCAAAATCCCAATTCGACCCAGCCGTTTCGTTTGGATCGCACGTGCCCGTTAACCACCGATCAGAACCACGACTATACGCCTGAGCAAAAAGCCTTTGATCACGGGCTCATGGACGCGTTTGTCCAGAATACCGGGACCGGGGGAACCAATTGCACTGACGTCACTACCGGCCCCGGCGTGGTGATGGGCTATTATGACGGAAACACAGTCACGGCAATGTGGAACTGGGCCCAACACTACTCGATGAGCGACAACTTCTATGGGACCATGTTTGGCCCCTCCACTGTCGGGGTGCTGAACCTCGTGGCGGGATCAACCACCAACTTCACGGCTAACACGAGCTCCTTGGCGGGGACCATGGTTGGCGGCTCGAAGACGGGCACCCTCATCGGCGACATCGATGCCGGCTATGACGATTGCGGGTCTGCCACCTCGAACGGCACGACCACCGACCCTAACATTGGCATTCTGCTGAAGGCTAAGAACATCACTTGGGGATGGTTCCAGGGAGGATTCAAGCCCACCACCCCATGGAACCCTGCTGTGCCGGGGTCAAGAGCGGCTTGCGCCTCGACGTCCAGTGATCCCGCCACCGGTCTGTCCAACGTTACCGATTATGTTTCACACCACAACGGCTTCGCCTATAACTTGAATACGGCCAACCCGCACCACCTGCCGCCCACCGGTCCAATTGGCTACACAGATCAAGCCAACCACCAGTACGATCTCAGCCTGTTTCTCTCCGCGATCACCAACGGCAACCTGCCTTCCGTCTCCTTCGTGAAGGCCAAAAAGCTTCAAAACGGCCACCCGGGAAATTCCACTCCCTTGGACGAGCAGACGTGGCTGGCGACTGCGGTGAACGCCATTGAGAACAGCAAGTACTGGGACGACACGGTGATCTTCATCACCTACGACGATTCCGACGGCTGGTACGATCACCAGATGGACACCGTGATCAATCAATCCAGCAGCGCCAACGATGACTATCTGAGCGCCCCGGGCGCCTGCGGAACGACGCCGGAAGGCGGCGCCCCCGGCCGGTGCGGGTACGGCCCGCGCCTTCCCCTGATGGTGATTTCCAAATACGCCAAGAGCAACTACATCGACCATCGCATGACGGACCAGTCTTCGATTATTCGCTTCATCGAAGACAATTGGAACCTGGGACGGCTGGGTGGAGATTCCACCGATGCGAAGGCCGGTTCACTGTTCGGAATGTTTGATTTTGACCATCCCGCACCGCGCCTGATCCTCGATACCACCACGGGCCAGGTGGCCTCAAGGTGGGGTGAGTAGGGAATTCGCCTGTCGCGTATTCATTCCTGGCGACTAACAGCAAAAGGCTGCCGGTCCCTGGCATCAGCACGCACATCCAGGAAAACCGGCAGCCTTTTTGCGTTCAGGCTCACTCCTCCTTCAGCGATCGTTCCATCAATTCGCGGATGGCCTCGCGGGGGGAGACTTCGCCCTCCAAAATGCGGTGGACCTGGCGGGTGATGGGCATCTCGACCTGCAACTTCTGGGCGAGTGCCACGGTGGCGATGGTGGTCTTGACGCCTTCAGCGACCATGCGCATGGAACCAATGATGTCCGCAAGTTTGCGCCCCTTGCCGAGTTCGACGCCGACGGTGCGATTGCGACTGAGGTCGCCGGTGCAGGTCAACACCAGGTCACCCATGCCGGCGAGTCCAGCCAGGGTCTCGCGTTTTGCTCCGCAGGCGCATGCCAGCCGGGTGATCTCCGCCAGTCCGCGGGTAATCAGGGCGGCGGTGGGATTGTGTCCCAGTCCGAGCCCCTCCACTACGCCGGCAGCGACGGCAATCACGTTCTTCACCGCGCCGCCCAATTCCACTCCGACGAGGTCGTTTGATGTATAAAGTCGAAGTGCCGGGGAAGCAAATTCCTGCTGCACCTCCAGCACTGCGTCGCGATCGTCGGAAGCGACGACCACTGCGGTGGGGTCGCCGCAAATCACTTCTTTGGCAAAACTAGGTCCGGAAAGCACGCAGAGGCGCGGCCGGAACGACTGTCCTACCACCGTGTCAATTACTTCACTCATCCGCATCAGGCGGCTGGTGTCGAGCCCTTTCGTGGCGCTCACGAATATCATGTCGGGCCGGAGGTGGGGCAACATCCGCTCGTAGAGCGCCCAGCAGACGTGCGAGGGCATAACCGTGACCACGATCTCTGCGTCCCGCAGCGCCTCTCCCAGATCGCCGGTGGCGGAGAGATTTTCCGGCAGCTTGATGCCCGGCATGAAGACCGGGTTCTCGTGCCGCGCGCGGATGCCTTCCACCACCTCCGCCTCATACGCCCACAGCGTTACATCGTGGCCCAGTTGCGCGAACGTCGCCGCCAACGCCGTGCCCCAACTACCTGCACCAACAATCGAAAGTTTTTTCATGCGAAGTGACCACATTGCTGATTCGTGAATGGTGATTTGTGATTGAAGTGCCTCGCGACCGTTTCGGAGTGACAGGGCCGCAGGCCTGGCAATCACCAATCACAATTCACAAATCGCCAATGGCGGGCTACGGCCCGCCGACTTCGGACTTCTTCCGTCCCAGCTTGCTTTCCCTCCCCGCGAGAAGCCGGCCGATATTGGCATGGTGCATGGAGATAATGACCAGTGCGCTGCCCGCGGCGCCCAAGACGATGGGCAGGGGAGCATGTTTCATGAAATAGACCAAGAACGGGAACGCCGCCGTGGCCACAACCGAGCCAAGGGAGACGTAGCGCCAAATGGCCACGATAATCGCGAAGATCACCAACACCACGGCGACTTGAAGAGGCGCAAGCGCCAAGAACACTCCTACTCCCGTAGCGACACCCTTACCGCCGCGAAACTTGAGCCAGACGGGAAAGCAGTGGCCCAAGATGGCGGCGACCGAGGCGAGGGCGATCCAGCGCGGGTCGCCGCCGGTCAAACGCTTCACCAGCAGGACTGCCAGCGTACCCTTGCCCACATCGAGAATGAATACTGCCACGAACCCGGCCATTCCCAGACTGCGCGATACGTTCGTAGCACCCGTGCCGCCGCTGCCAGTGCTGCGCACATCGATTCCCTTCTGCCAGCGAACAAGTAGGTAGCCGAAGGGAATCGAGCCGATCAGGTAAGCGACCAAGGGAGTGAGAGCATTCATCATAAAATGAGCAAAGTGGTCAGTGGCTAGTGGTTAGTGGCAAGCGCCCTGCAGGCGGAAGCGCCTGCCCAATTCTAGCCACTAACCACTATCCATTAACCACTGTTGTTGGAAACTTGATCACCTTCCGGTACTGCGCGCCTTGCGGTAACAGTTTACTTTCAAACAGGATAAATTCCGAAGCGGCAAATTGACCCAACGAAGCCTCAGACTTCTCGGTGACCATGGCTTGCAGCGCGGTTTGAGGTCGCGGCACTTGAAAGCGCGCCAAAGTCAGGTGAGGCGAGTAGGCGCGGTCCTCGCGCGCAAACCCGATCTTTTCCATCGCGGTTTCAATTCGCCCCGCGAGGTCCGCCAACGCCGGAGGCGCCGTCACCCCCGCCCATAAAACGCGCGGGCGGTTGTCGCCGGGGAAGAAACCAAACCCTTTCACTTCCACGGGGAACGGCTCGAATGAGCCCAGCGCGTTCAACGCTTCGACGACTTGCTTGGTTTGTGCATCGGAGATTTCACCGAGAAATTTGAGAGTGAGGTGAATGCCCTCTGGCCGGGTCCAGCGAGCGTCGCGGCACACGCCGCGAAAATTATTCTGCGCGTCGGTGAGCGCCGCATGAAGGGCGTCAGGCAGATCGATGGCAATGAAGGCACGCATCTTTAATCCCTGATTCTCCTTCGCATCATTTCCAGCGCCATTTGTGATGCCCAATAGCGCACGCGCTCGCGAGAGCCGGGAAAATTGAATTCGCGAACCTGCGTTCCACGCTCATCGGCAAGAGAAATGAACACCAGTCCCACCGGTTTTTCCGGCGTGCCGCCGTTAGGGCCGGCGACTCCGGTGATGCCGATGCCGATGGACGCCCCGGAGCGCGCGCGGATGCCCTCGGCCATCGCCTGGGCAACGGGCTTGGAAACGGCGCCGTGCGTGGCAATTAAATCCGCGGGGACTCCTGCCAGGCGAGTCTTGAGATCATTGGAATAGCTGACCACGCCACCGAGAAAGTAGGTCGAGCTGCCGGAAATGCGGGTCAGCCGTTCGGCCAGCAGGCCCCCCGTGCAGCTTTCGGCCACGGCCACCGTCTTTTGCCGCATCACCAGGTACATGCCGACCACTTCTTCCATGCTTTCGCCTTTGGTGGAATAGACGTGGTCGCCCAGCGCCAATTCAATCTTGTCGCCCAGTTCCGACAGCCGTGCTTCTGCTTCCCGGTCAGTCGCCGCGCGAGCACGCAGGTGGACTTCAATCGAACCCATCGCTGCAAGGATGGTGGTGGCAATGTCCTGGAAGGGCCGATAGAGCGGGGCAATTCGGCTGTCAACTTCCGATTCCGGCAGGCCCACAATCTTGTAGACGCGGGTCCGGATTCGCTGGCCGCCGGAGACGCGCTCCAGGCGCGGGATGCAGGTTGCCTCAAACAGCGGCTCGAGTTCACGCGGCGGGCCGGGCAGCAGCACCACAATGACGCCCTTCTGTTCAATCCAGATTCCTGGTGCGGTGCCGTTGCGATTTTCCAGCCAATCCGCACCCTCGGGCACTTGTGCCTGCCGCAGGTTGTTTTCCGGCATTGGGCGGCCCAAGCGGGCGTAACGCTCCTGAATGCGCCGGCGGATTTCCTCAACTTCCCGCAGGGGACGTTCCAGAATCTCCGCCACCACGTCGCGCGTTAAATCATCATCCGTCGGACCCAGGCCACCCGTCAGCACAATCAAGGGCGACCGCGCCAGCGCAGTACGAAACACTGATTCCAAGTCTTCCTTGGAGTCTCCCACGATGGTTTTGAATCGCACCAGGATCCCAAGGCTATTAAGCTTCTCCGTGAGGTAAAGGGAGTTGGTATCGGTGTGCTGAGGGGTCAGGAGTTCTGATCCAACGGCGATGATTTCGGCGTCCATTAGCGTATCAACGGCAGTCCCTGAATTCCCAGAGGAAGATCGACCACGGTAGTGTTGGTAGTGAGCAGCATCGATCCATGGCGGCCAAATGCCAGGCCCACCAAATCGTATCCCGAGACGGCCAGTTCGGGCTTGGCGTCCGGCGTCAGGCGCACCACGCCGCGCCTGCCGGCCAGTGAAGCTGTCACATACAGATTTCCCTCGATGTCGAAAGCCAGTCCCTGGGGCCGTCCCAGTCCGCGATAAAACGAAATGACCTCACCCGCCGGAGTGATCCGCAGTACGTGGTCATAGCTGGAGGTGGTCGGGCCGGTTACAAACAAGTCGCCGGTGGGACCGAAGGCCAGGTGGTAAGCGGCGACGCTCGGTTCAATGGTGGCGAAGACAAAAATCTGGCGGTCCGGGGCGATCTTGAAGATGGTGCCCGTGCGGTCACCCACATAGAGGTTCTGATCGCGGTCAAAGGCAATGCCGGTCGCCACGCCCATGCCCTGCGCATAGGTGGAGCGTTGGCCGGTAGCCGACACCTTGTAAATCGACCCCTCCATCCGGCTCGACACGTAGAGATTTCCTTCGCGGTCGAAGCAAACTCCGGTGGCGTTCATCAATTCATGCAGAAACGGCTGCATCACCTGATTCAGGTCGATCTTGAAGATGGCCGTCGTCACCTTCTGCCCACGCGTGCCGCTGAAAGTGACAAAGATGTTCCCCTGAGCATCCACCGCCGGATTGGCCACCGGGTGTAGATTTTCCGCGATGGTCCTGCCGACCACGACCGGGGCGGACACGCGCAAACCGCTTCCCGTCTCCACCGTCAGATTCTGGCTGAGGACTCCCTCCGGGACCCGCACAATCAGGCGGCTGGATGAGCTCAAAAGCAAGCTGCCGGAGAGATCGCCAAAGTGGACTTGCACTCGCAGGCCGTTGCCCGCCAGATTGGCGCCACGAATGAGTAGCTCTCCTCCTGGAATCGCAGCGCGCGGGCTGACGCTGGCAATCTGCGGCCGATTCTTGCCGGCCGTCGCGCCCTTGTCAGAAGGCAGACCGCGCTTTTCGGGCTCCTTACCTTCGGTCTTCTCCGCCGAGGAGTCCGGCTTTTCAGTTTTCTTCCACAAGCTCATCGTTTGACCAGTCCTATCAGCGCCAACACCGCCAAGCCGTAGCCGCCCGCGATGACGTCATCCATCATGATACCCCAGCCGCGAGGAATTCGCTCTGCTTGTCGTGCGGGAAACGGCTTTATGATATCGAAAGCGCGAAACAAGAGGAAGCCACCTAACAACCATTTCCACGTCGCATGGGGAATGAGCAGGAACGTCAACATCTGTCCCACCACCTCATCCATCACCACCTGACCGGGGTCCGTGCGCCCGAAATACTTTTCTGCTTCGCCCGCCGCCCAAACGCCCAGAGCGAAAAGCACCAGCGAAGCGGCTGCCAGAACGCCCACGGACGCCGCTCCGTGCAGCGGCAACTGTGCCAGCCCGACGACCACCGCCACACCAACGAGGGAACCTGCGGTTCCGGGAGCGATAGGGAAGTATCCCGCCCCGCCCGCTGTAGCAATCCAAATCGCCGGTCCCGCCCGCCGTTCAGTCACGCTCGCCCTCGGTGTTGTCGCTGCTTTCGTTCAGCGGGATTTCCTGTTCCGGGTCAAGCGGTGCCGGCACGCGGTATCGGCCTTCGAACCAATTATCAAGATCGATCCTCTGGCATCGCTCGCTGCAAAACGGACGGAACGGATTGCCTTCCCTGTTCACGATCTGCTTGCAAATGGGACAGCGCATAGCTAGGGGCTAGGGGCTGGGGATTAGGGACTGGGAGGTGGGGATTGGCTGCCGACGGGTGATTTCGAGAGTTGGGTCTTTCCCCAGCCCCCAGTCCCCAGAACCCAGTCCCTTGAATTCAGCCCCTAATCGCGCTACCAGATCATAATCGCCGACTTCCGTGACGGTGGCCCAGCGAAATTCTCCCCGTCGCGGCGCCGAGCCCTCAAAGTCGTTGATCAACATGCAACCGTCAATTCCCGGCGCTTGCCGTTCGCTACGCGCCTGGAAGAGCAACTCGGTTTCATCCGAGCGTCCCTCCACCAGCACCGGCAGTGAGCTCCCCACCATGCGTTTCAGGTTGCGCCGCGAGATCTTCCGTTGCAAAGCCATCAGTTGCCGCTGGCGGCGGCGTGCGATTTGCGCCGGTACTTGATTTGGCAATTCGAAGCTGCGGCTGCTCTCCTCGTTGGAATAAAGGAAGACGCCGAGGTGGTCAAACTCACCAGCGCTGACGAAATCAAGCAAGGCCTTGAAATCGTTCTCGGTTTCGCCCGGGAAGCCGACGATAAAGGAAGTCCGCAGGGCCACGCCGGGAATGGCGGCGCGAATCTTTCCCAGCAGGCGCAGAAACTGATCGCCGTTTGAACCACGCTTCATCAGCTTCAGCACGTTGGCGCTGGCGTGTTGCAAGGGGATATCAAAATACTTCGCCACCTTGGGAGTCTCAGCCACGGCGGCGATCAGCGAGTCGGTAACGCGGTTGGGATAGCAATAGAGAAAGCGCACCCAGACGAGTTCCGGGATCTTGCCCAATTCGCGCAGCAGTTGGGGCAACCCATCGCGCAGGCCCAGATCCTCGCCGTAGCTCGTGGTGTCCTGGCCGACGATGGTCAGTTCGCGCACGCCCTGCCGCGCCAGGTTCTCCGCCTCGCGAATCACCGAGCCGAAGCGCCGCGAACGAAACGCCCCGCGCATTTGGGGAATCACACAGAACGTACAGGGATGGTCGCAGCCCTCGGCAATCTTGAGGTACGCGGAATAGTCCGGCGTGGAGAGCACGCGCGGCGTGAATTCATGATAAAGGTAGGGCTCAGCCGGCGCGCCCGCACTCGGCGCCGGAGTGTCTTCCGCGCAGGCTTCCAGCACTCGTTCCAGCTCATTCGTGCCGATCACGTAGTCGACTTCGGGAATCTGTTGCTGAATCTCCTGGCGATAGCGCTCCACCAGGCAGCCGGCCACCACCAACTTGCGCGCGGACCCGAACTTCTTGTATTCGGCCATTTCCAGAATGGTATTGATCGATTCCTGCTTGGCAGGCGCGATGAAGGCACAGGTGTTGACAACGATGACGTCCGCTTCGTCAGGGCGCGACGTGAGCTCATATCCCTGGCGTGCCAGTAACCCCAGCATGACTTCGCTGTCTACCAGGTTCTTCGGACACCCCAGACTTACCATTCCCACTTTGGGCATAATGTTTTCGCTTCGCGCCTTCTCCTGAGTTCCTTGAGCACTAGAAATTTTAGCACAAGTGCAGCGCACTCCTACTGCATCTTCCACGTCAGCACCTGATCTTCCGAAGACGCGGCGATGAAGCGGCTATCGGGAGAGAAGGCCACGTCGAGCAGTGGTTGCTGGCTTTCCGAAAGGGTTTGCAGCAGCGTGCCGTCTTGCGCGGACCACACCCGCACGGTCTGGTCCTCTCCGGCGGAGACGATCCACGCGCCATTCGGTGAGAACTCCGCGCGGTGCACGGGCCCGTGGTGGCCGCTGAGCGTCTGGATGAGTTTCCAATCGCCCACCGAAAACACGCGCAACTTGCCGTCTTCGCACGCCGTCACCACCTTCGTGGTGTCGCGTGAGAACGCCATGCTCAGAACCGTGCCCTCATGCCCGCGCAGTTGGTCAACGAACTTGTGCGTTTTCAGCTCCACCACCGTGGGGTCCGCCCCTCCCGTGGTTTGAATCTGCGCCAGCAGCAGCCAATGGCCGTTGGGGGAAAACTCGTAGAGGTTGGGAATCTGAGTCAGATCGGGGATGATAACCGCTCCGCCCTGCCCCGCCACCGGATTCCAAAGGTCAAAGGTGCTGTCCTTGTACAGCGCGAGATAGTGGATGGCGGGGAAATAGCGCGCCGGACTGTAACCACCCTTGGCGCCCACCGCGTTGGCTTTTCCGTCCAACTGGTCGCTATCCAGATCCCATTTGAACGCCAGCAGCGGCGACGGCATGGCCCCCTTGCCTTTGACGCGAAAGACCCCGTTCGCAAGCAGAAACAACTTTTGCGGAGAGATAAAACTGGCGGAATGAATCTCCAAATCCTGAATGTCCGGGATGTGCGGCTTGATGACTTTCTGAACGGAGTTGTCGCGCAGATTCATCACCAAGACTTTTTCGTCGGCAGTCACGGCGAGCAGCGAGGAATCCGGTGAGAAGGCGCCGTCCGATGAGTTTTTCAGTGCCAAGTGACCTTCCACGTGGCCGTAGCTGGCCCATTGCGCAGCAGGCGGAGGCGACGCTGCCGTCTCAACCTGCTCAACCTGTGCGTTCACACTCGCCACGCACAAGAGCAATGCGATCACCAGCAGCAGAGGACCGCACCACCAGCGAGAGACTCTGGGGAGAAACTCCGTCCCCCCGTCGTTCTGAGGAGCCCGCAGGCGACGAAGAATCTGCCTTTGCTTGAAAACACGGAATGCAGATCCTTCGCCCCCCAAAACGGGGCTCAGGATGACGGTGCTGGATACCGTTTTTCCGCAACCCTGCGGGGCGGACAATCGCCAATCACCAATCACCAATCGAAAATCGCGGTTAGACAATTTCCCCCTTCGCAATGCGCTTGACCAGTTCGCGGTCCGCTTCCAGAAAGTTGAATTCGCGCAGGCTCGCGCGCGGCGCCCAGTTCGACAGCTTCAAACACGTTATTGCTCACCTCGCCGCGGAAATCCGTGATGGTGAAAAAGACCACTTCCACATAGCGGTCGGGATAGACATGGCGCAGGCGATGAACTTCCTCGCCGACGTCCACCTGAATGCCCAGTTCCTCCGCCAACTCTCGTCGCAGCGCTTCCGGCAGGGCTTCTCCGTCCTCAACTTTACCGCCGGGAAATTCCCACTGCATGCCGTAGGCGTCCGAGCGGTGCCGCTGGCAAATCAGGATGCGTTCATTCTTTTGTATGATGCCGGCAACAACCAGAATGGGTTTCTGTGGGTTCATCCAGGAAGGTTATTGTAGCAGAGGTGACTATCTCGTAGGATTCGTGCGCCTCTCCAATTTGCCGCCGAGCTGCGCGCAGAGCCGCTCCATCTCGCGCAGGTCATCGGACGCAGGAGATTGTTCCCCAAAGCTCAGGTGGTAGTACTGCCCGGCAAGTTGACGGCTCAGGTCTAGAAACTCGGCGGAGACTTTTTCGGGGGAAAGGTTGTTCAGGTGTTCAATCAGTCCCCGCGAAGGTGGCCGGCGAATGCCCGCTTTCTCCCAGACGCGGTCCAGCGATTCCCGCACCGATAGCAGTCGCGGATCCACCACGCCGGTCTTAACCGGAGAGAACTGAGGCCGGAGCGCAAGGGGACGGCGCCTTCTCCGCCGCATCCACGGCACAATAGCAATGACCACGAAGAATGTGCCCAGAAGAAGGCCAACGGCCAAAACGGGTTTGATGGCTTGCCGCAGCGTGACGAGCGCATCGCGCCAGTCGCTCTGGCTGAGAAGCACCCAGGTCTCCGCCGCCAGGGCCGCGAGCCACTCCACATATTCAGCAAGGCGGCCGGGGGAATTGGCATTGCGGCGTGCCTGAAATTCCGCTTCCGGCGTGGGGTCAACTTCTGTCCAGCCCTTGCCGGGGAGCAGGACTTCCACCCACGCATGGGCGTCCGCATCACGCACCACGTAGTAGCCACCCGGCGAGTTGAATTCCTGCACCACGTAACCCGTCACGTAGCGCGCCGGGATGCCTTGCAGGCGCAGCAGCACTGCCGCCGCCGTGGCGAAGTACTGGCAGTAGCCGCGCTTCTTTTCGAAGAAAAACTCAGTGATCGGCTGCTGCGTGCGGAATTGGCCCACGTCCAGGGAATACTTCGCGGCGTTCTTAACATAGTCAATGGTTCGAGTGACGCGGCCTTCGACCGACGGAGCGCTGGACGAAAGTTGCGCCGCCAGGGCCGACCAGCGCGGGTCCAGGCCGGGAGGGATCCCGAGAAACTCCTCCGGCGAAGTTGCTGCGCCCGTCTCGGTAGCGTCGGGGCCGGGCTCGTTCACAACTCCATAGATGGGCACGTCGGAGGAGAGTGAGGGCACGAGCAGAAGGTTGTCAAAGCCATCGGCTCGAAGGCGCAGCGCGGGGGCGCGCACGAGCATTTTATGGGCGGGCGAGGGGAGCACGCCGGAACTCGCCACGCTCTCGACAATGCGGGTGGTGATGGCGCCGGAAGGAATTCCCGCTGCTGCCCGCGGGAACACAAAGTAGGTGCCGGGAACATTTTCCAGCCATGCGCCGCGAGCCGCCGCCGCAGGCTGCTGCAAGAACGTCATGGCCGCGATGCTCGCCTGCCAGGTGCGCCCGTCGAAACGGGCAAAGACGCGGGCGCGGAGCTTCTGCGCCTGCGAGGTCCACACGCGCAGAACGATGCGGTGGGAAAGTTGCAGGCGCTCGATGTCTCCCAGTTGCGATTGAATGCCGAAGGGATTGGCGCGATTCGCGTCACCGCTCATCCAGCGCATGGTGAGGGTTTCCACCTGCTGTTGCAGGCGCGGCAATTGCGAGTAAAAAGCGAAGGCGATCATGGCGCTCGCGAGGGTGGAAATCACGAGCCGCGCGGAGAGCAGTTGCCGCCATTGCACGCGCTTCAACATCAACAGGTAGACAAACGCTGCGGCCGCAGGGGTCATGAGCAATGGAGTGATGACCGCCAGCGAGTTGAAGCACGCCACCACCGCCATGCCCGTCGCCGCCGGAATCACGGTCTCAGCCGGATTCCAGATGCGCGTGCCGAGCAGAAACACACTCGCGCACAAACCCAAGCCGTACCCGGAAATCAACGTCATGGCCTCGGTCGTACGCGGCGAAAAAAGAGGAGCGTACGCCATCAGCACAAGGCCGAGCGTAATGGCACTTGCCAACAACGGCCAAGGGGCGAAGCGTGCCCACTTGACGATGCGCGGCGGCAAGCTGCGTATTTGCCAAAAGGGCGAGACGATGGCAGGAATCCAGAAAACCCACGCGGCGGGCTGATTGAATGCCGATCCAAAGGCCGCCACCGCGGCGCAAGTGAAAACGGCCAGCACGAGTTGCTCGGCGCGGCTGCTCACTGGATCGTTCATTTTTGCCGCCCCGAGGCCGCCAGCAGATTCTCTACGTCTTGCGGTGTAAGCTGGCTGATTTCACCCAAATCTGCGCCGGCGGGCTGCCACGGCTCGCTGGTGGCGCCGTTATGGACAATAATGGAGCGCACTGCCGTCCCCGATTCCACCACGCGGCGCAGAAAGTTCTGGCGCCCGCTGTCCCAGTCTTGCAAGACCGCCACGACGGAGGTGATTTGCGCAAGCTTGTCGAAAAGGGGTGGACCGATGCTGCGAAAGGGCTCGTCGTAGCAAGGCTCGAGACAAGCCAGCACGTCGAGGATGTTCTCCAGATAAGCCAGGCTGCGGCCGGCGCTGACCTCGTAGACGTCGGGGCCAGCCGCCAGGATGTCGACGATGTATTCGCTGCGGGAGAAGTAGTCGGCAATGGAAGCCAGCACGGAAATTTCCGCCTCGAAGGCTTGCTCGTCGGCTTGGCTGGACTTGCGCGGCGAAAAGGTGTCAAGGATCAGGGCGATGCGGCAGAAGTACTCTTCCTGATACTGCTTCACCACCGGTTCGCCGCAGCGCGCCCACGATCGCCAGTGGATGTTCTTCACCGGGTCTCCCTCGCGGTACTCACGCGTGCCCACAAACTCGATGGCGTCGCCGTTGTTGGAAGAGAGCGGAATGCCTCCCGGTTGGTAGCGGCGGCCGAGCGGAATCACGAAATCCTCCATGGTGTAGAAACGCGGATAGACCAGCACCACCTGGTCCGGCAGGGCGCTGGCGCGCGTAGCGGCAAGGCGCAGCGGATCGGTGGCGCGGACGGCGGGTCCGCGCAGCGTGTAGCGGCCACGGCGGGCGATCTGTAGTTCCAGTTGCGTCTCCGCCGCCGCACGCGCTTCGAGGTCAAAGTAACGGGTTGCGGGAGTGAAGCGCACGCTGCTGCCCCATTGCCGCGGACGTGGCAGGCTGAATTGCAAGTCGCGCCGCCCGCGGCCGTTGGGCTCGATGCGCGCGCGCACCATGAGCGGCACGAGGGCCGTGAGCCGCTCCGGCAGCCGGCAGTCCAGGCGAAGCTTGGGAGGAGGAAGCAAAGCGTAGAAAGCGGCGGCGAGAAAAATGCCGGCAGCCGCTGCAAAGAGCACGAAGACCTGTGTTCGCCGCGTGTCCAGCCCCAGCGTGGCGAAGGTCACGACGAACCAGAACAGGTATTGCCCGCGCGGGGTCAGCCGTTCGCGGTATTGCTCGACCACCGTGCGGAGCAGCGGAACTTGGTTCAGGGACCGCGCCATGTTCAAACCGCCACCGGAGTTTTATCCAGAATCCCGCGGACAATATCCTCCTTGGCGACGCCGCTGTATTTGGCCTTGGTATCGAGCGCCAGCCGATGCGCCAGGGTGGAAACCGCCACGGCCTTCACGTCTTCGGGAATGGCATAATCGCGCCGGGAAAGAAAGGCATGCGCCTGCGTGGTTCGGAACAGCAGCAGCGTGCCGCGCGGCGAGCAACCCATTTTCAGAAAGCCGTGGCGGCGCGTGGCCTCAGCCAGGTCCACGATGTAATGGGCAATGCGCGGATCCACTTTGACCGCCCGCACGGCCTCCTGCAATTCGCTGATCGCGGCGCCGTCCATGACCGCCGTCACGTCGTCGAGAGGGTGGTGGTGGAACTGGCTGTAGAGAATGTCCACCTCTTGCTGCTTGGCCGGGTAGCCGAGGTTGAACTTCATGCCGAAGCGGTCCAATTGCGCCTCCGGCAGCGGGTAGGTGCCGTGGAATTCGATGGGATTCTGCGTGGCAATCACCAGAAACGGCGTCGGCAGAGGGTACGTTTTGCCTTCAATCGACGCCTGGCGCTCGCTCATCGCTTCCAGCAGGGCGGACTGCGTGCGCGGCGAGGCGCGATTGATCTCATCCGCCAGCAGGATGTTGGTAAAGATCGGCCCCTCTTTGAACGTAAAAGCGCCGTCGCGGGGATTGTAGACGGAAGAGCCCAGAATATCGGTGGGGAGCAGGTCCGGCGTGAACTGCACGCGCTTGAAGCCGGCGGAAAGCGACTTGGCCAGGGCCTTGGCCAGCGTGGTCTTGCCGACGCCGGGAACATCTTCCATCAGGATGTGGCCGCCGCTCAGCAGGGCGATGACCACGTTCTCAATCACTTCACTTTTGCCCAGAATGACGCGTCCAAGCTGCTCCTGAAGCTTGGCCAGCATCGCGGCGCGGCGGTCAGGCGTGTCCGTCATGGTTGCGAACCGGTGTGCGAAGGAATTTGATGAATGCGTTCGTGGCGATTATACATGAATCCCGCGTGATTGCGCGCCGCCGGTTCTGGTAGAATCTGCCCAGCCTGATGGTTCGCTTGCGGCTATGAAGAATTGTCCCACTTGCCAGCAAACCTATTCCGATGACGTCGAGTACTGTCCGCGAGACGGCGCCCATTTGATCGCGCAGGCCACGCAAACGGAAGCGCAGATTGCCGCCGGCCTTTCGCGCCGATTTCGCATTGTCCGCCGCCTGGGCACCGGGGGCATGGGCACGGTGTTCCTCGCGCAGCAGATCGGGGTCGGAAACCGCTCGGTGGCCCTCAAGATTCTGCGGCGCCAACTGCTGGAAGATCCCGAATTTCTGCTTCGCTTCGAAGCCGAGGCTGCCTCCACGGGCCGAATCCACCACCCGAACGTGGTGACCGTGTATGAATCCGGTCAGGGTGACGACGGCACGCCGTACATCGCCATGGAATTTCTGGAAGGCGAAACGTTGCGGCAGGCATTGAAGTGGCGCGGCCCGGTGCCGGTGGCCGAGGGCGCGGAAATCTTGACGCAGGCGGCGCGCGGGCTGAACTCCGCGCACAAGCTGGGCATGATTCACCGCGACCTGAAGCCGGACAACATCTTCCTGACCCACGGCGACGAAGGCGAGTTGATCGTCAAGATCGTCGATTTCGGAATTTCCAAGCTGAAAGAATCCGTCGCCCACACACAGGCCGGGATGGTGCTCGGCACGCCCCCCTACATGTCGTCGGAACAAGCTTCGGGGATGCCCAGCGATCAGCTCGACGCCCGCTCCGACGTCTATTCGCTCGGAGTCGTCGCCTACGAGATGCTGAGCGGCCGTTTGCCGTTTCAGTCCACCACGCCTCTTGGCTATCTGCGCAAACACATGCTGGACGACCCGCCGCCCTTTCGCACCGCAGCCCCCGGAGTGTCCATCCCCCGCGCTGTCGAAGAAACGGTGATGCAGGCGCTGAAGAAGGAGCGTGAAGACCGCTACCCGACCGCGTTGGATTTCGCGCGTGCCTTTGCTGCGGCTGTGGCCGCGGCCGAGGTCAACCAGGCGCTGCCCTCCACCAAGGTCGTCGTCGCGCCCGCTGCCAGCGAACCCGTCGCGCTTCGGCGGCGAGTGACCGACGCGAAACCTGAGGCGAAAGTGGCCGTTCAAACTCCGCCGCCGATCGCGAAGGAAAAGCGCAGCGAAGTTCCCAGCGCGCCTCCGAAACCAGCGCCAGCTCCGCCGGAAGCCAACCGCCCCCCTGCCCCGGCCAGTCCCCCACATTTCCGCACGGTGGAGAGCTCCGGGTGGATCAGGTACGTCATTGTGGGTTTGGCAGTGATTGTCGTACTCACCGCCATCGCCTACTATTTGCTGAAATCGCCAGTTCCACCGCCGGGCCCGACGAGCGAGGCGACAGGAGGAGCCCGCCCCCCATCGGTGAACGTGATTGAGATTCCGGGCGCGACGTTCACGATGGGCCGCAACAACCCCAATGAACCGCAAGAGAGGCCCCCGCATCTCGTCGCGGTTGCGGCATTCAAGATCGACAAGCGGCCCGTGACCAACACGCAATATGTCGACTTCGTTCGGAAGGCGGGGCATCGCATCCCCAACGGATGGGCAAATGGGAACTATCCGCAAGGCCAGGCGGAGTGGCCCGTCACCGGCGTGTCATGGCAGGACGCGAACGACTATTGTGCGTCGAAAGGCGAACGTTTGCCGACCGAGGCCGAGTGGGAATACGCGGCGCGCGGAACCGACGGCAGAGTGTACCCCTGGGGCAGTGATTTCAGTTCGACGCTGACCGACAGCGCTGAGGCTGCGTTGGGCCGTCCAGAAGCAGTGGGCGCGCATCACGACGCCGTGAGCCCCTTCGGCGTGATGGACATGTCAGGAAACGTATGGGAATGGACGGCGGACGACTACAAACCTTACCCCGGCGGCAACGCAGCGTTCACCATTCCCGCCGATGCCAAGGTCATTCGCGGGGGGTCTTATCAATCCGACCGTTACCACGTGACCGCCACAACTCGAAATCTCGACCACGCCTCCACGCGCTCCGCGGCTATTGGCTTCCGCTGTGCGCAGTAGATGAAGGCGAAAAGATGTCGCCGCCGCACCGAAAGCCGACGTCGCTGAAGCGGCCGGTCGGGTCCGCATACTCGCGTTGGGAAGCTCGCACGGTACGCTCAATGTCGTCCCAACCGCGGCCACGGATGACGCGGTCCTTCCCTGCCGTAGGTCCCTGGGGGTCCTGAGATGGACTGACGCCGTAAAACGTTTCGCTGTAGTGGTCGTTCACCCACTCCGCGGCATTTCCCAACATGTCGAACAGGCCGAATCCGTTGGCTCGCTTCTGCGCCACGGGATGAGTCTGGCTACTGCTGTTGCCATTGAACCACGCCACATCCTCGATGGGGCCGTAACGTGCGTCGGTGGTTCCCGCCCGCGCCGCATACTCCCATTCGGCTTCGGTCAGCAGCCGGCCGCCCGCCCACCGGCAGTAGTTGTCGGCGTTCTCCCAGTTCACCTGCACAATCGGCATGCTGTCGTTGGCCCAACCCGGGTTGAAGCTGGGAGTAGCCGGCATCTTGCGGAACGTCGCCTCGACAAAACGTTTATACGCACCTACGGTAACCTCTGTTTGCCCAAGCCAAAAGCCCCGACTGATGGTCAGCCGATGGGTGGGCTGTTCGAGCGGCGAGCACTCATTGTCGCCGGGAGAACAACCCATTTCGAAGTTGCCCGGCGGAATCCACACGTATGGCAGGCCGTCCCGAGGGTTGGTTCTCGCTGTCCCGGTGGTCGGTTCCAAGTCCACCAGGGGTGCGTCCAGCTTGAAGTCCTTCCCCGCCGACACCGTGATGCTCTGTCGATATTCCTGCTTGTTCGCCGCGGTAATGCGCAAGTCGTGGCTGCCGGCCGCGACCTCGGGAATTGTCATCTGTCCGCTGGCGTCGGCCGAGCCCCGGCTGGAATCGTCCAGGAATACAGTCGCGCCCGGTGAGGTCCGAATGATCACGCGAACGCCAAGATCGGCCAACGACGCCATGATCCTGGCCGGCTGCCCCGCAGACACCGAGAGGCTCTTTTTAAACTCCTGCTTACCCGGCGCTGTTATCCGCAAGGCGTGACTGCCGGGAGCAACCGAGGGGATGGCGAGATGGCCCGCCGCGTCAGCCGTTCCGCGGGAGTTGCCATCGAGAAAAACCGTCGCCCCCGGCGAAGTCTCAACGTTCACGGTCACGCCGGCATCGACGAGCGCGGCGACAACATGGGCTTCCTGCCCGGGGGTCACGGTGATGTGTTGCAGGAAGTCTTCCTCGCCGACAAGCACAACTCGCAATTGGTGAGCGCCAGGGGCAACGTCGGGGATCGTCAATTGCCCCGTCGCATCCACCAATCCTCGGGCCGCGTCGTCGATGAACACCGCGGCGCCCGGCGACGTTCGCACAATGACGGTCCCCCCAGGATCGGTGAGCACGGCGGCAACTTCGGCCACCTGCCCGGCAGTCACGGTCACGGTCTGTTCGAAGTTTTTCTTCCTCGGCAGGGTGACGCGCAGCACGTGGTCCCCGGGCTTGGGATCATTGATCACCAGCCGGCCTTTCGGACTCGCCTGTCCGCGGAAAACGTCGTCGAGATACACCTGGGTGTTCGGCGAGGTTTGAACCACAATCTGCGCGGCTTTGGGAGCAGCGGGCTTGCCGGGCGGGGACGACACTTGGGGAAGCAGTTGGGCGGATGCGTACGGAAAATTGATCAGCACCGAAATCAAAGCCATTACGGCCAAACGGGCATGTTTGCCCATGGGATGAGGCCTCCGCGGGAAGTCTCGCGGCGCGCATGGTACCACATTTCCCACGCGGAGTTCTCGTCGGGCTGCGGTTGTGTCGGTTCGGCTCGGCGCTGTCCAAATTTGGGCCGTCGCCCCGGCTTCCGCTGGGCACCTGGAGCTCCTACATTTTCAGGCCACCGGACTTGCCGGTTCGGCCGAGAAACTCGGAAACGAGGTGAGTCTCCGCCCCCCCCAATCTTTGCGCATTCGGTTGTAGCGGCGGTCTCCGGCCTCCGGCGTCCATCGGAGATCGACGCCAGGAGTTTCCACATTCAAATGAAGGTTTTTGTTGCCACTCGCGGTAATCGTAGTGTCGATGCACACTCGTTGGGCTGTCATCCTGAGAGCTTGTGACTTTTTGCGACTTACGGTGGGGGCAAGGGTCCCTCATGGTTTGGGGGCGACGCCGGATTCGTGCCCGGACGGCGGGGAGGATGGCCGTGGGGAGGGCGCAGAGAGGGGTTTTCTCGTCCTTTTGCCTTCCTGACGCTCCCAGGGTCGTAGCCCTGCAGGCTCGCTAGGTGAGTAGCGCCGACCCGAAGTGCATAATGTTGTAGGCCAGCGCGCACCACAGCGCCACACAGCGGATCTTCGCCAAGCCCCGCACGGTGATCCGACCCAGTCCGCGGAAGGTCCGCAAGTCGGCGTTGATAGTTTCACTCGTGGCCGCGCGCTGTTTATAGATCTGTTTCCCCTCCGCACTGCGCATGCGCTCCTTCCAGGCTTTCACCGCTTCGCTATCGCCCGGCTTGGGATCCAGTTCCTGCCCCCGGCGCTCCGGGTTGGTCGCCCCCTTGGGCGGCATGTAGACGGCCACCCCCTGATCGGCCGCCTGCTCGATATCCTCGTAGCGCACGTACCCGCCGTCCAGCAGATGTTCCTCCACCTTGCCGCCGGTCCGCTCCTCCACTTGTTCCCGCAGGGGCGCGCTCAACCCCGCCGAGTCCGACCCTTCGTTACTCACCTCCACGCCCACGATGGCACGGCTCGCGGTATCGCCCGCCAGTTGCACATTGGCCGCCGGATTAAATCCGCCGTTGGCCATCTTCATCACCCGCGCCTCCGCATCCGTGGTGCTCACCCGCGGCTTGCGTGCCTGCGCCTTCTTTCCCTGCCGTCCGCCCCCCGCCCGTTTTGCCGTCTCCTCGTGCCGCTTCTTCACTTCCGGCAACTGCGCGATCGCCGCCTGCAAGCGCTGCTCTTTCTCCCGCGCCGCCCGCTCCCGCGCCGCTCGCTGCCGCGCCGTCAACCCCGCCCCTTCCGGCCCTTCCAACTGCCGGCGCAACTCTTCCACGTGCTGTTGCGCTTGCGCCAGCAGTTCCTGCAAACGCTCTTCCCCCCGAAAACTGCTTGCCCCCGCTCCCACTCGCACCCGCAGGCCGTCCTGACTGATGCGGCTCACCTTCACCACGCCCTTGTCCACCAAGGAAGCGATCACCTGCGTGAACAGCGCGTCGAGCGCTTCCCCGTGAGCGGTGCGAAAATCCGACAGCAGCCGATGGTTCACTGTCACTCCCCCACACAACCAGCGAAAAGCCAGGCTGTCCTCGCATTGCCGCGCCAGTTCCCGCGCCAGCCCAATCCCTCGCACGCACGCATACAACCACAGCGCCACCAACAACTTGGGGTCTGTGGCGTCGCGCCCCGCCACCCCTTTGCGCGCCTTGATGGCCTCACAAAAACCCGACACATCCAAGTGTTCGACTACCGCCGCGATGCGCCGCACGGGATGGGTGGGCGACACCAGATCGTCCGGGCACTGCGCCACCCAGGCCACCTGCCCCCGCTCCGGCCGCCGCAACCGCACCGCTCCCCGGCTTTCGGCCCCTCCCTCCCGGCGGGGCGCGCGCGGCTCCTCTGCATCTAGTTGCAAATCACTCGATTTGTTAACGTTATCCATAGAGGGATTCTATCATACATTACTATATGGCGCCACCAGAATCTGTACCAACGCACCCCCGCTTGGCCCTCCACTCCTCCCCCCACCCTTTATCCCCATCCACCGCCAAAAAAGTCACAAGCTCTGAGCGCGGCTTTTCTGCGCGAATCTCCCCTCGCTGTCATCCTGAGCGCCGCTTTTCAGCGCGAAGGACCCTTTTCATTCGCACTTGGGAAGTAGGGCGCGGGCGCGCCATATCACTACACCGCATGGCACGGTGGGCGCGGGTAGAACGAAATACGGGGGTCCTTCGCGCTGAAAAGCGGCGCTCAGGATGACAGTGAGGAGGGCGCATCGAGAAAAGTTAAGCTCAAGATTACAGGGTCAAGAGACGATTAAATGGCAGATGGCCACGTAATACCGATGAAAGCGAAGCAACCAGAACGCTTCGCCCCGGAGACGTTTAATGGTGCGCAAAACATATTCGGTTTATATCATGAGTAACAAAACCTTCGGCGCTCGGGATGACAGTTAGGTTCGTTGGAGGTGCAAATTGAAATGGTGATCATTTCATGGAAAACAGTGTGTCCACTTTCTGTGGCACCCAAAATGCAGAAACTCCGGGCGTCGGTCGGAGATCGACGCTACAATTTATGTCGCTCAGTACAGTAGATATCGACGTTGGATCACCACGTGTAACGCCGTGGGGTTTAACTACTACAATTCACTTGGCCGGTTATGTCGCCTTCCCGCTTTTGTGACGCTGAGTACAAGGATTCAAAGACGAGCGTTCCTAGGGTAGCCGGAGTTGGCGCCGGGCGGCTGGTTTCAGGGGTTGACACACCGAGACGTTTTGAGCCCAAAAAAACCTCGCCCAAATTGCCCGACCTTGCATTATTTTGCTTGACAACTAGCCTGTTTTATGCTACACGAATAGCTGATCGAGGTAGCCAACGGAAAAACGGTCCCGAGTCCCGTGTCCCGAGTCAGAAGAGAGGAGTCGAAGACCGAACGCGTCCAGACTTGGTGATGCGGTGGTGCGATCAGGTTCTTGTAGGCTCCAAGCTGAAATATGTGGGAAAAGCGCCACAGGGCGCTCGATCGGGGTCGGTGAACGCGCCCTTTGGAACCTGCGATGTGCAAGAAATCAAATACACTTAGCCGCGAAACAGACAGAATGCCATTGACGCTAACGCATTGAATCAAAGCCGGTTAGCAGACAGGAGCAGCGAAAGCACGAAAAAAAGGGGAATTAAATTTTGACGGCTAAACCTGCGATATGTATGAAAACAAAGGAAGACGACCCGTGCTGTGCGGCTAATCCTACGATGTGTATGAAAATAAGCAACTTATGATTTCTAACCTACGATGTTGATGAAAACGCATGCGGTTAGCGATTTTTGACCTCGCCGAAGTTCCCCAGCGAGTTCCGGAGAGAGTGACGTGTGAGGGGAAAATGACACAGACCTGGAGCCTACGCCCGGGGTGCATAGGGGAATCGATTCCGGCTCCTGATGGGGTGTCCACGCATCGAATTGGCAATGTAACGCCGACCTTGCGAGCCCGCCCGGAGCTTGTCGAAGGCTCGGCACCCTGCGGCAGCGGCGTACCCGCCGCCTTTGTAGCGTCGATCTCCGATCGACGTCTCGAGTTCTACACTCTTGCCGGCGCACGCCACGAGGAGCGCTGTCGCCTGCAACCACCCCCGTCGCTAGCGCTCCGGCCCCTCCTGAATCAGGAGGGGAGTTAGTGAAGCGCCCCTCCTCAGACGAGGAGGGGCGGCGCACAGCCGCCGGGGTGGTGCGGAAACAACGCTGTCGGCCTCCTGGCCCGGTGCCGGTGCCGGAGAGCTTCCGCGTCGCGCGAGCCGCCGCGCAGGGCAGACTCCGCATTAGGTTTGATTGACTTCGATTTGACACGGCGTTAGAATGGCCCTTTCCTGTTAGTCTGCGTCGGGTATTAGGAGGGAGGCACGTTGATGTCGTTGGAGGATATTCGCAGCTCACAGGAGGTTGGAACTGACCTTGCACAACCCGATGAGGTGACCACGCTCAACCCGAGCGCCCCGGAAGCCAGCGAGATGGCAAGCTTGCTTGAGGGGATGGACTCACTGGCGGCAGTCCCGCTGGCGCCAGGCGAGGTTGTACAGGGCAAGGTTCTAAAGGTAGCGGATGGAGAGGTCGTCATCGACCTCGGTATGAAGACGGAAGCTACTGCCCCGATCACGGAATTCCAGAATAGTGAAGGACAGGTTACCATCGCTCCGGGCGATACCGTCGATATCTGGATCGAGCAGTACGATGAAGTGACGGGGCGAGTCGAGATTTCGCATCAAAAGGCCGTACGCCGCCGGGTCTGGGTGGACATCGAGCGGGCGTTTCAGGATCAAACCAACATCACCGGCCGCGTGCTTGACCGCATCAAGGGCGGCCTGACCGTGGATGTGGGAGTACCGGCCTTCCTCCCCGCCTCGCACGCCGACGCGCGCCCGCACAGCAACATCGACGCGCTCAAGGGCCAGGAGATCACCTGCAAGATCATCAAGATCAACCGCAAGCGCAACAACGTGGTGATCAGCCGCAAGTTGGCGCTGGAGCAAGAGCTTAACCAGCGCAAGAGCGAACTGGCGGAACGGCTGGTGGAAGGCGCGGAGTTGACGGGTAAGGTAAAGAACCTGGCGGACTACGGCGTGTTTGTGGACTTGGGAGGCATCGACGGCCTTCTCCACATCACCGACCTCTCATGGGGGCGCGTAGCAAATCCCGCCGAAGTGGTGCAGGTCGGCCAGGAAATTCGCGTCAAGGTTTTAAAGCACGACGTTGAAAAGGGCCGGGTCTCGCTCGGCCTCAAGCAACTCACGCCGGACCCGTGGGAGATGGTGCCGCACACCTATCATCCCGAGGACCGCGTCAGTGGCCGCGTCGTGAGCCTGACCGATTACGGCGCTTTCGTGGAGCTGGAACCGGGCGTCGAGGGCCTGATTCACATTTCGGAAATGAGTTGGAGCAAGCGGCTGCGCCATCCTTCCAAAATCCTTAAGGTTGGAGATACCGTTGACGTGGGCGTGCTGGAAGTCAGTATGCCCAAGCGGCGGATTTCCCTGAGCCTGAAGGCCAGCCTGCCGGATCCATGGGCCACGGTGAGCGAGAAGTATGCCGTGGGCGCCACGGTTCAAGGTCGCGTCCGGAACTTGACCGACTTTGGGGCGTTTGTGGAAATCGAAGACGGCGTGGACGGATTAATCCACCTCGCCAACATGTCGTGGAACCGTAACATCAAGCACCCTTCCGAACTCCTGAAGAAGGGCCAGACGGTTGACGCCGTCGTGCTTGCGCTGGACCCCGCCAACCGTCGCCTGGCCCTGGGATTGAAACAACTGGAAGAGGATCCCTGGCAGAATTTCTTCGGGAAGATCAATGTGGGCGACATCGTCCACGGCAAGGTTTCCCGGCAGGTTTCGTTCGGTGTGTTCGTGGAATTGCAAGAGGGAATTGAAGGCCTTTGCCACGTATCCGAAATGGAAAATGAGCACGGCGGCAGCAGGAATGTTACACTGGAGGTTGGCAGCGAACACGACTTTAAAGTGATTCGCTTGAACCCGGGGGACCGGAAGATCGGCTTGAGCATGAAGGAACCGGCGCCACCCCCCGCTCCGGAACCGGAGGTTGTCAGGCCCAAGGAGCCGGTTAGCATGTCAACCATGGCTCAGGCGCTGTCGTCCGCCGGCATCACGCCCTATAAATAGACGTAGATCGTTGGTGTGGAAACCGGCTGATGGGATAAAATTTGCCCCAAGCGCCGGCCCAGAAGTTTGTACGCATAATCGAGAGGACTACAGAAGGCGGGACGGCAGCTACTGCTCCCCCAGGGGCTAGACCGCAGATTATTGTGATCCTCGCAGCAGGAGAGAAAAATGACGAAAGCGGAATTAATCGAGGATGTTTCGCGTGTGGTGGAAATGAGCCGCAAGGACTCGGAGATTATCGTCGAGACGATTTTCGACAGCATTGTGAAATCGCTGAAAGCCGGCGATAAGATCGAGATTCGCGGTTTTGGAAGTTTTCGGACGCGGCAACGGAAGCCCCGCATCGGTCGCAACCCCAAGACCGGTGCGCGAGTGGACGTTCCCGCCAAGAAGATTCCCTATTTCAAGCCCAGCAAGGAATTGAAAGATCTGGTGAATACCAATCCTCCCGCCGAGAGCGTGGCGGCGCCAACGCCTCAGCCGCCGGCCGCATCCACCCCGGCGACGCCCTAGGACTCTCGCCTGCTCGCACGAGGTCAGTGGAAAACATGGATTATTTGTGGAGTCCCTGGAGATATCGGTACGTCAGCCAGGCAGGGAAAGGTGAGGGGTGCCCCTTTTGCCTGAAGAAGGAGACGGGGCCGGCCACGGACCGTGAGCAATTGGTGCTACACCGCGGTCAGTCTAACTTCGTGCTCTTGAACCTCTATCCTTATACCACCGGCCACGTGCTCATTACACCTTATGCTCACGTCGCCAACCTAGATCAGTTGCCGCCCGAGACGCTCGTCGAGATGATGGGGCTTGCTCAACGCGTTCAGGCCGCTCTGAAGGAGTGCTATCATCCCGAAGGCTATAACCTGGGAATGAACCTCGGACGGGTTGCCGGGGCGGGAGTGGCCGATCACTTGCACCTTCACCTGCTACCACGCTGGGGCGGCGACGTGAACTTCATGACAGTCATTGGGGAAACTCGCGTCCACCCGGAAGAACTCTCCACCACGTACGATAAGCTCGCCGCATACTTTCGCCGTGCGAATGCCACCACTACTTCTTCTTAGCACCGTGTAGATGCGCAATGATGGGCGGGTCGATAGGAGTGATCTCCAGCGAAGCCGCCACCGCAACGCCTGTGGGCTTGTCGCTGTAGGGGTCGTACGCCTTGCCTTGACGCACCGGCCGCGCCGTGAATTTGAAGCGTAATTCGCCACGGCGGGTGATGGCATCCGGCAGCACCAATTCCAACTCCACGGGTTCGCCAGGACGAATGTTCGTCGGCACGACGAAGAAGATGCCGGTGCGGGAAATGTCCTTCGCCACTCCGTCGGCTTCGCACAGGTTGCCATCCTGATCGTGCCATTTGACGCGCAGTGGCAGTTCCACGTGATAGCGGCGGTCAATCCTGCGCTCGCTGCCACCGATCAGCTTTTCGTTGGACACCTTGCCATCGGGAAGCGAAATCGTTAACCCTTCGTTGGCGCCCCAAGTGCTTGGGAATTCCCGCCGGGCGGTTGTTACCAAGCCGTCCACGTAAGTATCATCACTGTCAGGGTCGTGATGAAAGAGAATCAGTTTCTTCACGTTGCACTGCTGAGCAATGCGGACTCCTTCCAGCCACGAGCTGTGTCCCCAGCCCCTGCGGTCCCCCGCCAATTGCTCGGGAGTGTACTGCGCGTCATACACGAGAAGGTCGGCGTCCCGGGCCAGTTCCCGCAAGGCCTCATCGTGGACCGGCGATCCGGGTTCCGTGTCGGTGGCGAGGACGAAAACCGCACCCTCGGATTCAATTCTGTACGCCACGCATCCCTGGGGGTGGTTCAAGGCAGCGGACCGCAACGTGGCGTTGCCAAGGTTCACGGGTTTGCCGTCCAGGTTCACAAACTTCCGTTTGGATGCCATGACTCCCATGTTCACCGGGAAGTAAGGATTGGCCATTTGACCTTCAATGGTGTCCTTCAGTCCGCTGCTTGTTCGCAGCACGGAATGGAACACGAACTGGTTCCCACGTTGATAAAGAGGCAAAAAGAAGGGAACTCCCTGAATGTGATCCCAATGGAAGTGCGTAAGATAAAGCCGCGCATGAATGGGCTTCTCGCCAAATTCACCCAGCAAGCTCTTACCGAGAGCCCGCATCCCGCTTCCGCAGTCGAAGATAATCACCGTGTTGTCGGCTAGACGGGCTTCAATGCAAGTTGTGTTACCGCCATAACGGGAGTTTCGAGGCTCAGGAGTGGGAGTTGAGCCTCTTACACCCCATAGTCGAATCTGCATTCCGCACCGCCGCGCCCTAAGGTGTGGTCACCTTGCACTGCGCAAGATCGATCTGCTGCTGTACCTGCACAAGTAACATAGAACCCGCGTTAAAGGCTCACCCTTCAACCGTATAGCCAGCCTACCAAAACCCTTCCAGTATGTCCATTGGATTACGACCCGAAAGGATCCAACCCGGCAACGAAGGCTCGACGGCGTCCTTCCTTGACCGGTGCTTTCTCCTCCCGATAGAATCGCATCGGAACGCGGTATGCGGCTTCGGTTTATCCACAGATTCGTCGCTAGTGCGGCAGCGGACAGTTTCCTGGAGCAGCTTCCCTCCTGTCCGGCGGTGTTCGGCATCTTTCCAGCTCGGCGCGAGAGCGTCCCCTTCGAACCCTACCTTGGACGAACCAGCGACCTGCGACGCCGCCTGATGCGATTGCTGTCCGCGCGGCGACAATACTCCAGGATGCTGAGCTTGCGCGAGCTTGCGGCGCACATCGAATATGAACCCGTGGGATCGGCGTTCGAGGGAACGTGGCTTCTCTACCGGCTGCACAAGCATTACTTTGCATCGAAGTATCGCGACCGTCTGCGCCTCAAACCGCCAGCGCTCCTGAAGCTGATCGTGGAGAACCGCTTCCCGCGGTGTTATCCGACGCGCCGCATGGTGAACGATGGCGCATACTATTACGGCCCATTTCCGTCAGGCGCTGCGGCAGAGCGCTTCTCGTCAGAGTTCCTCGACTTCTTCAAGATTCGCCGTTGCGTGGAAGAGCTGAACCCTGACCCTTCGCACCCGGGCTGTATCTATTCGCAACTGCACATGTGCCTGGCGCCGTGCTTCGCCGGATGCACCGATGCCGAGTACCATAGTGAAGTGAGCCAAGTGGTGGACTTCCTGGATTCACAGGGCAATTCCCTTCTCCGCTCGCTGGAGACGGAGCGCGCACTGGCCTCCGAGTCCTTGGAATTCGAGCGCGCGGCCAAGGTTCATCAGCGCATCGAGAAGTTGAACGAAGCCCTGCGGCTGAGGTCGGAATTGGTGAGGAATCTTCGCGATCTCCACGCCGTCATGCTCCTGCCGGCCGCGGAAGAGAAGGCCGTAGTGTTCTTCCGCATAACCGGTGGAGAGATCGGCGGGCCGGCCACGCTTTCCCTGGATGAGAACTCTCCCAACCCCGCCCCGCTCGACCATCAGCTTCGCGACTTGCTGGCGGCGCTCGATACGAAGCCGGGGCCGTCGCGGCTGCCTCCGTGGGAACACCTCAGCCTGCTCGCTCGCTGGTACTACAGCAGCTTTCGTCAGGGGGAGTTGGTGATGCTGAATCCGGACCAGGCCATACCCCACGCCCGGTTGATTCGTCTTTGCCGAAAGGTCCTGGAGCGGAAGCAGTAAGCCCACCTTGGTTATTCCGACACAAATGGCCCCACGGTGCCAGCCGCCCGCCCCGTCTATTGCTCTGACAAATAACCAGTTATTTCATTTGTGGCGGCGGCCGAGTCCCGGGGGCAAAGAGCGATGTCGTACTTGCCTGCGCGACAATATGTCTTTAGGTAAATTGAAGATAACCGCTTCCAGGCGCCTGCCGGCATCGATGAGTTGATCACCTTTCATGCGACCGGCTCAAGCCACGCGGCGAGGATGGCTTGGGAGCGACCTTGGGCCGAGATCGCGGAACAGGTTCACTCGATGGTGAAAACGCCGCTGCGCCTGTCGGAGACGTTGCCCTCCGAGTCGCGGCCCCAGACTTCCAGGCGGTACTTGCCGGCAGGGAGTTTATCCGTGGGCAATTTGAAATTCACGGCCACCAAGGGCTTGCCTGGGCGCACGAGGCGGTCCAAGGGAACGGTGTCAGAAGAATAAACCATGCGGTTGCTGTTGTTATCGAGGATCTTGAACAGGATTCCCACCTGCACCGCGCGGGTTTCGAGCAGGGGGTTGTAGACTTCCACGTAGACTACCGGTTGCGTCCCTTGGGGAAACCGATTGCTGGCGGAGGGAATCACCTGCGCGCCGTTGGCGATGAGGAGCTTGGTGTTCTCCAGCAAATTATCATCCGTGTCTTCCGCCTGCGGGGCGAGCAAGGCTATTCGCTCGGCGAATTCCGGGCCGCCCACTACAAACTCCTTGCCGGAGAACGGTTCCACCTCCAGCGGCACCACGTATTTCCCAAAACTGTCCCCGCCCGCGCTCAGCACCACTTTCAGAAAGTACGAGCCGGGGGCGATTTTGAAGCTCTTCTGGTATTCGAACGGATTTTTCGTGGCCTGCTTCTCTTCCTCGCGGTCGTAATCCAAATTCACCGTATCGCTGAAGCGTGCGGCCACGGACTTGTCATCGCGGTAGGCAATTCCCAGCACGTTCACCTGGGCGTGCAACGTGCCCTTGTCCTTCGCGAAGTCCAGGGAAGAGCCGGGGATGGACAGGGCGAGATTCACCAGCGCCACGCCCGGCCTTACGTAGAAATAAGGCGCGGTGAGAGAAAGCGGAATGACGCCGGCCTCAGTGCTGGTGGCGTGCGCCTCCAGAGCATTGCCCTCCGGCTTGCCGGCCAGCAGGTCGGGGCTTTTCAGATCCACATAGCCGTCGCGGGCGCGAACCTCGGCGCCCGGCCGGTCAACTTTGACGCGGATTTTGTGAAAGCTCCCGTCGTGCGCGGGGTGGGGCGGGACGTAGCCCAGAATGTAGCTTTCGTTCATCTCCTCGGAAACCTTCTCCATGCCCGCCACCAGGTCGTTGGTGTTGACGATGGGGAACCCGCCGGTGTGGGAGGCCAGGGGGTTGAAGACCTGCTGAATTGCGCCGGGGTTGGCTCCCCGTCCGCCGGACCCGCGAGGCACGGCGCCCGCGCGCCCAGGGCCCCCCGCCGCCCCCGCCCCGCCGACGGCCAGGCCCATCGCTCCCACGGGATAGACGCCCACGTTGGCCTTGTTCAAGGCATCAATGGTGCCGGCATAGTCGGACTGGAGATCGGGGTTCATCGGAAATCCCGAGGAGAGAAACAGCATGACCTTGCGCCCCTGCACCGCCCCCAGCATTTTGGCCACATCACGAATGGCGAAGAGCAGGTTGCGCGCGGCCGCGTCGGCTTGCTGCTGGGCACCGCGCCCGCCGGACGAGGGGTTGGTCTGGATGGCCGCGAACTTCACCTTTTGCACCGCCGCATCGAGAAGGTCGGAGTTGGCGGTAAAGTTTTGGGCCACGTGCAGGCCGTTGTCAAAATCCACCACCGCCATCATTCGATTGGGGGAGGCCGTCATCTCCACAAACTTCCGCGCCGCATCGCGCGCAATCATTTGGAATTCCGGGTCGGTGGAGGAGTTGTCGAAGAACAGAACCATGTAGCGCTGTCGCCCCGGGGAGTCGGGCCGGATGTCGCCCTCGCGCGTGAGGCTCACGACGGGCTGCTCCACGCCGTCCTCAAAGACGCGAAACTCGTTCTGGGTCAGGTCCTTCAGAAAGTGCTTCTTCTTGTCGATCACCACCACGTCAACCAGCACCATGCTGGACTCGGATCTGATGACGCCCACCGGGACGGGCGTGACGTCCGGGTTCTTCTGGCCGCCCGCCGCCGTGCGCAACGGGGTGGAACCCAACCAGATCAGTCCCGCAATGAGCGTGGCGGATAGAAGTAGGTGACGTCGATTCACGCGTTGTTCTCCTGCGTTGCCGGTGAGGGCGCAGTGCCATCCGCGCCAGCACGGAAGTCTACACCTTTGCGGTATGCCGGCGTAAGGCTTTTGCGGGTGACAGCAGGGAAGACGTGGTGGCCACAGTCAGTGTTCCGCGGACCGTGGGCTTTGGTGTTAACCGCCCAGGCTCAGAGGCGCGGCGTGGCCTGCTGGCCGTCATGGAAGGCCGTAGGGCCCAGCGGCGCTCGGCCCGATGGCCTTTGGTGGCGGCCAACCGGCCGCTGGGTTCGGCTTTTCCTCCCACTCCTGGCCTACATGGCCGGATGGCACGGGCAAACCTGGAGCGACGGGCGGCCCGGCCATGAGGGGCACGCAAGTCCAACATGGCGCGGAATGGTTTGCCACTGCCGGTAAATGCCTGCTCGATCAGCATAAAATGTCGCTCAAGTGCTGTCGAATGGGGAGCAAATGTCTGTATTTTATCGGGCGATTTGTCCATGTTATCTTTGTTTTCATGCATATAGCGGCTTCGGTCGTAATAATTTTTATTTTTTGGCCTTTTGGGGGCCCGAAAACTGACAATATGCCCCTCCGCGTCCCGGCGGCGGGCATCTCGGCATAGGCTAGAATTGGCGTCCGATGGAGGCATTAAAGGATGGATGGGGGAGCAAAAGCCAGAGGGTGGGATGGCAAGCATGGGCCGCACCGCGCCGGAGCTCAGCCGTTTTGTTACTCACTCCGGCTTCCGCCCCCACTATACGCACATTTCTAGCCTTGTGTCAAGCCTAAAATGAGCCTACAAATAGAAACCTACTTGCTTCAACTTTCGCGCACGGCTTGCGAGTTCAGGTGAGCGTTGCGCCTTCCGTGCGCCCGACGCTACGCCGCCATCCTAGCCACCGGCCGGCGCCCGGAAGGAGTCACAGAATTCTTGGGTGGCGCACCCATTGAGCGCGAAGCAAGAACGGCGAGGTGATGAGCGCGTGGTCGCTATAGGCGATTTTCAGAAGGAGTTCCCGTGCAGGACCTTGAACTTTGATGTTGGCTCTAACCAGGACGTTGGTATCGAGGACAATCCTCATTTCGGGTTCGCGCGGACGTGGTTGAGGGCTTCGTCAATGGCGGCCTCTTGCTCATCATCGGGAATGTGGCGTGCGGATTCGGCGGTCCTCGCGATGCGATCTTCGAGTTGGCGGGCAAGCTTCTGGCGGGCCTCTCCGGTGGGTGCATCGTGGGGTGAGAATGCCATGATACTCACCTCCTCATCGGGTGCAAGGACTCGGCCCAGAACGCTCTCCACCGCGCGGCGCGCCTCAGAAGGTAGTTCATTCGCCTTGTGGATTGCGATGTCTCCCATAACCCAATCTTAACCGCCCTCGGGCCGGGTTGCAACCGGCAACAGGTATTGTGAATGTAGCGCCGCCCTTGAGGGCGGCACTGACGACGCCGATTCCGGGCAACTTGACCGCCGATGGCCAACTTCCGGGTGGCGCGTTATCCGGGAGTTGGCCTGCTGGTCAGATGTGCGACAAGGGCGTTTACCGGCAGAGTGGGCGTTCCGACACGAAAAAAGGAGAAGCCGTTTTGAGGCAAGTAGGTGTAAGATTCGGCCGTAAGTTTCTGGCATGCCGGTTCTTCGGAGGTTAGATGGCTGGTGCGAGTGTTCGAACTGAAACACCCTATAATCCGTTGGCGAAAGAAAACCTGGGCAAAAGCGTCGCTGACGCGCTCCTGGAGCGTCGGATCGGCCCGCTCCCACCGGAAGGGAAATTTATTGCGGCCGGTATTTACGCCATCTGTTACAACAGGCCGTTCAAGGCTTATGCACGATTGGTCGAGAAGAACCGGGCCGCCCCGAAGTTGGGCGCCGCTCAGGTGCCGATCTACATCGGCAAGGCAGTACCAGCCGGTTCCCGTAAAGGCGGATTCGGCCTTGGCGCGAGCCCGGGATTGGTTCTCTACAACCGATTGTGTGAACACGGCGATTCAATCCGAGAAGCCAAATCCACCCTGAAGCTTGATCACTTTACGTGCCGGTACATCGCCGTTGAGGACATCTGGATTCCCCTCGGCGAATCCATGTTGATTGAGATGTTTAATCCCCTTTGGAATAAGGTGCTCGACGGCTTCGGAAATCACGACCCGGGAAAGGGACGCTATAACCAGCAACGGTCGTTCCCCGGCAAGAGGTTTTTCGAGTGTGAGTACTGAAAAGCAAGTCTTTACAATCCGCGCATCAGCCAGCCGCTTAGGAAAGGGCTTGCTGGCCATACCGCAAAAGTTCAAGGACTGGTTTCCTAGTCAGAAAGGTCCCATCCAAGTCGTATTTGACGTCGAGGAGAAGGCAAGGGGACTTACGTTTCATCCTTTCGATCCTGTTGTTAAGGAAAATCGAATCTTCGGCCTAGCCCAATGGTTTTCCAAGAGAGGCGTGCGCGAAGGCGACGTAATTTCAATCACCCTAGAGGATGTGGACAAACGTCTATACCGAATTGCTTTGGACCGCTACGTCCGGGAGAGGGAAGAGCAGAAGGCCCGACATGGGCTTAGTGCTGCCCGGACGGATTCAGAAGCCGAACAAGAATTGGGTGCGCTGTCACGATTGACCAAGACGCGCCCGCGACAGGTAGCCCAAGAAGAGCTTCTGCGCATAGCTCAGGAGTCGCCGCGCCAACCGCGACCAAGAGTATCTCCGGCGGCCGCCGAGCGACACGAAGGGGTACCCTCCGGAATTCGCGTCCTACTTCGAGAATTGCATGACGGAAAGTGCCAACTTTGCTCTTTCACTTTCGAGAAACGGAACGGCGAACCGTACTTTGAAATACACCATCTTGATCCTGAGGTTGGCCACCACCCAAGCAACCTCCTCGTCCTGTGCCCGAACTGCCACGCTCAATTCGAACACGCGACAGTGGCGGATTTTAAGTGGGTTGGTATCTGGCTCGTGAGTGTCACAATTAATGGGAAGCGGATTGCTGTGCGCCAACCCCTTGCGCATGACTCGGTCAGGCGAGCTTTGCTGGGGTTCGTTATGCTGGCTGCAGCCACGCAATTGGCACGCCAGGGGGTACGCTAAGACGAAGTCGGGAACTTATTCACGATGCACATAAAACCGAGGATCACTATGGTTCGCGTCTATTTTGTTTACGAAGATCCGCTCGACGACTCCGGAATCAATCTATCCTTTGCCGATGTGCCTACCACCAACCCCAACAAGGCGTTCAAGCGAGTTCAGAAGGCTGCCGAGTCTGGGGAGTTATGGAGGACTTTGTATCCTGAGGACCAAGAGCATCCGTACACCCTCATTAAGCACAAAATGAGCTCTATTGACATTTCTGCGTTGCCGAATGAATGGAATGAGGACACGATTCTGCCAATTTAGGCAGTGCCAACTTTGCAGGCACCTGTCTGGCTCGCGTTTTCAGCTTGCGTACGAAATTCGTCGAGCAGCGCAGAATATGCATCATGTCCGACGACCTCATTGTGCAGGCGTACATACTCAGCCGCGTGGACCGGCAAGCGTCATTCCTGGGCGATGTTATTGTGGCGCTGCTCGACAAGCATACGGCCAGGACAATTCTCTCGCTCTGATATTTGTACCCGGTACTCGAGGACTGGCCAAAACCGAATTGGCACAAGGATTCCTCTGTCGGAAACCATCTGGAGCATGAGTCTCAAACGAAGTGAGACGGTTTTGGTAGGATAGAATGGGACGACTTTATGTGGGCTTCCTGCCGAGCCGTTTGATTCTCGAATCGTCCGTGAGAAGTCTCATTTGCCCGATCGCAATCTGGTTTAACTTGCCCAGGCGTTCGGCTTGGGAGATCCCCTCCCGGATGAAAAGGGCGTTGAGATTCTCCAGGTTCGATAGGCAGACAAGTTGCGAGACGTCTGCGTAGTCCCGGATATTGCCCTTCTCCCCCGGGTGGCTATCACGCCACTGCTTGGCGGTCATTCCAAATAGGGCCATGTTCAGGACGTCCGCTTCGGCGGCGTAAACCAGGTTCGTCTGGGCGACGGTCAGTTCCGGTGGTACCAATTTCTCTTGAATGGCGTCCGTATGAATCCGGTAATTGATTTTGGCCAGATTGCGTCGTATATCCCAGCCAAGCTGATGGCGTTCCTGTTCCTTAAGCCGTTGGAATTCCTTGATCAGATAGAGTTTGAACTCGACGGATATCCAAGCCGCAAACTCAAAGGCGATGTCTTTGTGGGCGTAGGTGCCGCCGTAGCGGCCTGCCTTGGAGATGATCCCCATGGCATTGGTCTTTTCGATCCACTGTTTGGGGGTTAGGGTAAAGCTGTTTAGGCCTGCCTGCCTTCTAAACCCGTCGAATTCGACGGGATTAAAATCCGGATTGTTCAAATGCTCCCAGAGGCCAAGAAACTCGACCGTATTGCGGTTCCTGATCCAGTTCCTAATCAGATCATCCGTTGCGTCTGGACCTTTGTATCTCGCGATGTCGGTAAGGCAGATGTAGTCCTGCTCATTCAGAGTTTGTACCGTGATTTCCCGGTTTAAAACACTAATCTTCGCCACAATTCCTTCCATCCCATTGTAACTTCGCGGGGTCCGGTGCGCATTCAGTTCGATGCCGTCAGCGCGCATGAGTAGTTCGAGAAGCTTACCATTACCGAACCTAGTGCAAGTCGAAAGAGGTCCCGAATGCCGGGCATTTGAATCTGAGCAATGTAATCGAGCGCAAAAAGGACTTGCCTCTCAATCATGGGACTGAACATCTCTGTTCGTCCCGAGAACCCGGACGGAGGTTCGGAATGGGGGTGGCCGTTGCGAGAGTCGCAACGGTACCTCATGAACTTCTCAAAACCTGCTATCTGGGCGCGAAGCGCTGCTGAGTTTATTTCCCCTGCCCCTAGTTTTACTTTGGATGCCAAAGCAGCATACGGATTGATTTCGAACCCAACCACGTTGAATTCCTGGGTAAATGCCTGAACAAGCGTTGTTCCTACCCCCGCAAAGGGGTCTAGGACCCAATAATCGCTCTTGCCATTGCGGGGTAGATATTTCGACAGGCAGTCGTCCACAAATTGCGCCGAAAAACCGGCGATCCATGGGACCCACCGATGAACGGGAAGCTCCTTATTTTTGGCAAAGGCGGAGTCCCTAAAACCCGCGCCGTTACCATTCGGAGTTGGAGTAAGCACTAGGGCCTGTTGTGCTGTCATTTGGTTTCGCGCTCTAATTCTTTCCGATGCAGTTCGACAAGTTCAGCAATCAGCTTGCTCACAGATGCCCTCCCACCATGATCCTGTGCGCGACGGAAAGCCACAGCCCGCAGAAGTCTCCAGGTAGGCGTGGGGATATGAATGGCTGTCGTTATAGTCTCGGCGGGCAACGCAGCGCCAGCCGACTGTTCCGATGTCTTCGTCGCCGGGTGCAGCGTGTTTAACGCATCTGTTTTGGGCATCAATTGATGATAGGATGACTCACCAACTAACGCAAGCACGAAATTCACCGTCGAATCGCGCTCTTGGACCTTCCCCGCCGCACGAGAATAATGCTCCGTCCAAACAATTGTGTTCGGGCGCCGACCGCTTTGCCGTTTAGTCGCCTATGCGCGGATGTGGCGCCCGGTGGTTCCGGGCGTATCGTCGGCAATCCGGAAGTAATGCCGGGGAGCGATAAAGTCCATCACGCCACTGGCCGGCGGTTGTACGGCCGAGCCGGGAAGGAATTTGGCAGGATAATCTCGTACCTCCGTAGGGCCGAGCGGCGCTCGGCCGAGGCCGAACGCCGTTCGGCCCTACGTACGGGCGCGCCGCGGCGTGCCCTTGAAGTTCTTAAATTTTTCAGGGCCCGTCCTTGACGACGCCGTTTCCCGGCAAGTTAACCGCCTCCGGCCAACGTCCGGGGAGCCGTGATCTGGGCTTGACGGTGGCATAAGCTACTATTGAATCACCCACCCTCCGTCGTCCGCTCTCAATGCCCGATGTCGTGACAGCGGTCGCAAGCGAGCGGCGCGTTCCGGAGCTTATGGCAATTGGCGCAGGTATTCATGGAGATATCCTTCTCCTGCCATAGGGTTTCCCGCCGCTCCACGGGGCCGTGGCAAACCTGGCAATCCACTTTGGCGCTCAGGTGTTTCTGGTGGCTAAAGAATACGAATCCCGGCAACACATAAAGCCGCGCCCAGGCAAGCGGCTGCTGACTTTTCTGGAGTTGCGCCAGCTTCTGAATCGCGGGGCTGCCGGTCTTGATACTCTGGTGGCACTCCATGCAATCGGCGGCCTGGGGAATCTGCATTTTACCGCCGTTTGCGGTTAGCCGGTGGCAGGCGTCGCAAGGGATTCCACCTTGAGCGTGAATCTGATGACTGAAGGGGATGGGCTGCGTCACCGGTTGCGCAGGAGGAGGGTTCCCTGGAGGCTCACTCCCCTGCCCCGGCGAAATCGCTCGCGACCGATCTTCTGGCCCCCCCTGCACGACAACGTTCGTTCCCGGCGGAACGAGAGCGAAGGCAGCGATGGCATAGGTGCCGGTATTATCGAAATCGAAGTGCCCGCCGGGCCCCGCGGCCACCACCACGAATTGCTTTTTCGTTTTCTTCCCCATATAGGTAATCGGAGTCGCTTGCGCGTTGCCTTCCAGCCGGGTGACCCACAGCTCTTTTCCCGTCCTCGCATCGAAGGCGCGGAAGCGGCGATCGAGGGTGGCGCCCACGAAGACCAGTCCTCCCGCGGTGGCGATGGTACCACCGAGGTTATAGATTCCGGTGGGCGGGATGCCCTTGGCGGCCAACGCATCCACGACCCCCAGCGGAACCTTCCAAGCCAGCTTACCCGTCTTCAGATCGATGGCATTGAGGTCCCCCCAGGGCGGCTGCTGGCAGGGGTAATGGTTTTCATCCCAAAAGCGCGCGTAGGCTCCTCCATTGCTGGTGCGGAGGTAGGCCTCGGGAGAGCCTTCCGGGGCTTTGCGCATGAAGCCCACGGCGCCCACTTCACTGACGTTCACGAAGAGATAACCCAGGGAGGGATTGAAGGAAGATCCGGACCAGTTACCCCCGCCCATGGTGCCCGGCAATTCCACGGTCATCTTCAGACCCCAGGGATTAAAGATCCCGCCCGGCAGGCTGGCCGCATAGTGGTCCAGACACCATTGGCGCGACTCCGGAGTGACCGTAGTCATATCCTCAAGGGTAACGGAGGTCCGGGCGAGTTGCATGGACTTGAGGGGAAAAGGCTGGGTGGGCCAGGTGGCTTCCCCGGGGACCTCACTTTGTTTGACGGGGCGCTCCTCAATGGGAAACAGCGGCTTGCCCGTGAGCCGGTCAAACACAAAAACAAATCCCATCTTGGTCACCTCCGCCACGGCCGGAATCTCCCGTCCATCGCGGCGAACCGTGACCAGGGCAGGCGGCCAACTCGCGTCATAATCCCAAATGTCATGATGCACCAATTGGTAATACCACATCAGCTTACCGGTGGCCGCATCCAGCGCTACCAGCGAATTGCCGAAAAGACCCTGGCCCTTGCGATCGGCCCCATAAAAATCGTAAGGCGGACACCCGAGGGGGAGAAACAGGATCCCCCGCTGCTCATCCAGGGTCATGATGGACCAGGCATTGGTACCGGAGCGATCGACCCAGGACTCACCTTCCCAGGTATCGTGCCCCAATTCCCCGGGCCGCGGCACGGTATGAAATCTCCAGATTACCTTGCCCGTCCGAATATCAAAGGCGCGAATGTCACCGCTGGGCCCTTTCGAGGGGTTCTCCTGCAATGCCGATCCGGTGATGACCAGATCCTTGTACACGACGGGAGGCGAGCTATCCGCATAGGGAGCCTGCGGATAGTTGTCCGCGACACCCTCGCGCAGGTTCACGGCCCCGGCATTGCCGAAGCCCGCGCACGGCCTGCCGGTTGCGGCATCCAGAGCGAAGAGTCGCCCGTCCAGGGTGCCGTAAAGGATGCGCTGGTCAGGCTTGTGCGCTTCCCCCAGGCAGTTGACGGACGAGGGCCCCTCCCAATACGCGGCGCCACGGTTAGCGATAGTATAACGAGGGCGGTCTTCTCCTACGGCATGGGCAAAGGGATCGAAGACCCAGAGTTCCTTCCCCGTTTCTGCGTCCAGCGCGATGGCGCGACTGGTTTGAGTGGTGAAATAAAGTACTCCGTCAATCATCAAGGGGGTTGTTTCAAGCCCGATGATTCCACTATCCCAACCCCAGGCTACCCGATAAGTCCAAGCTCGTTGCAGCTTGTCCACGTTGGAAGTATTAATTTGCTGGAGCGGCGAAAAACGCATGCCTCCGGGATCGTGGCCATAAAACCGCCATTCCTGAGCTTCGGGATTGCGGGAGCCCTGGGCAAAGGCCAGACCCCAGGACAGTGGCAAAAACGCCAAAATATGGATAAGTCGACGCACCCATTTCGCCAGGATCAGCGTGCGTTGCCGGATGCCATCCGCCTTGGGCAGCGACTCCCACGGAGCACTTGCGATGATGGGTCCTACGTTTAGGCGGACGCCACCCTTGCTCCTGCCGGGGACTCGGGTGACCAGTGGGTCGGTGTCATCGCCGTTCATCTCTGGGGACCTCCAGCTTTCCACGTCTTCAGTGCGTTGACTGTGATTTTATCAACCGGCGCGAGAATAAAACCGCGCCGGAACCCAAGACGGGCGTGATAATTCCGATTTATTCAAGCAGCCAGAGCGCTCGGGCTGCCGGCAGGTTAGATTCCTTCGTAATCCCGAGCCGGACGTGGCGGGTTACCCCAGTGGCTCTCGGGGTCGGTGCCGCTGATCAGAATTCCCTCGTTATTCCAGCCCAGCGTGCCCCGCACATCGGGAGTGCAGTAGCGCAAGGTCAACCCGCAGCGGCGGCGCCTCGAATTGTTGGCCTCGGAGCTATGCAGGAGCAGGTCGGAGTGGACGGAAGCCTCGCCGGCCTGGAGTTCGTTGTAGACCACCGTTCCATACTGTTCGGCGTTTTCAACGGTTTGATCGAGCACGTTGGCTTCCTCGGCAGAGCTTCGCCGGTAGGTAAGATGGCCCTTGAGGTGGGAGCCGGCCACAAACTTCATGCAGCCGTTCCCGACATCGGCGTCGTCGATGGCCAACCATACGGTCAGCGTCTTGGAAGGGGTGAGAGGCCAGTAGGAGGCGTCCTGATGCCACGCGACGGTCTTGCCGTCGCCGGGCAATTTGCAGAAGAAATGCGCTCCCCAACCCACCACGTCGTCGCCCAGCAGATCCCTGGCGAGCGCGGTGATGCGCGGATTGGTGATCAGGTCCCACACGCGTCCGTATTTCATGTGGGCGTGCTTCACTGAATAGCTGCCGCCACCCTGGGCGAGCACTCGGCCGATGATGGCGTCAACGAAGGCGCGCGTCCCGGCAATTTCCTCCGGCGAAAACACGCGAACGCCGTTGATATAACCCTCGTGGTTGAAGTGCACGATTTGCGCGGGTGTCAGCACCTGGGGATTCTGGACCGTGCTGGGATGAAACGTCAGGTCCCGGTCCATGTGGGCCAATTGTTCTTGCGTGGGATACGTCTTGAATTGGGGCGCGATGCTCATGCCAATCACCGCTCGATGTGGTTTAAGTTTTGCGCCGGGAACCTCGACACGCTCCCTGCCCTGAAACCACCAGGATAACAGATTGACTGACGTATTGAACGGCGATCTCCTTGGAAGAACCAAGCGCCACAATGCGTCCGCCTCGCCGGTGGCTTGGTTCTAAGAACCTCTCCGCGCCTCTGGCTCGTAACCGGCGCCTCAGTCATCGGTAACAGGCGTGGGCACACCAGCGTCAACGTAGCGCAGCACCGTGTGGCTCTTCACGGACTCAAACCATGTTTGTCTGAACGCCTTGGCCTCCGCGGACATCAGCCACTGCCGGAACTGGTCGGCGTGCTGCTGGTCCGGCCAGAACGCCTCGTTCAAGTATTTCGGCCGGGACTCCGGCTTGCCGCGCTCGTAATCGCCTTGAATGCCGTCAATAAACACCCACGTCTTGCGCTGGAGGCATCCAAAGCGCTTCGTTACCTCGTCCAGACGGGCATCCAACCACTCGATGAAAGATGTCTCCTGCACTTCAGGCTTGACGTCGAAGGCATGGATTACTCGGAGCATGGTGCACCACCTTTTTTTGTGAGCCCAACCGATGGTAACGCGGTGACTCCGGAATTTCAACACCCTAGAATTGGCAATCGCAAACTCCCAGATGCATTGCCTCACAGCGGCGATCTGGCACTTTCAATGTGGCGATTATTCTATGAACTACACACGGCGACATAAATCTCTGCGCATTGGGTTGTAGCGGCGGTCTCCGACCGCCGGCGTCGATCACAGATCGACGCTACAATTTATGCCGCACGGTGAGAGTAGACCCCTGAAGACTGAGAACCGAAAATTGCAAACTCTGTCTTTATTTGTAGCGGCACTTGCGCTAATCTGCGAGAGTCAGGGCGACGAGAGTATCAGAAAATCAGCGGAGGGCTGTCCATGGCGGACATCGACGTACCCATCACTCGTGCCGGGTTTGGCGACACGTCAAGACGTGATCGATGGTGGGTGGCGCCCCTCGTGGTATTCCTTGGCCTTTCAGCTTTTGTGGTGTACGCCACGTGGGCCGCCCTGCAAGGCGCCCACTACCGGTTCGGACCCTATCTTTCTCCTTTCTACTCGCCTGAACTTTTCGGCGATCCCCTGCACGCCTGGTTCGGCGCCAAGCCATCCTGGTTCCCAAGCTGGCTCCCCTTTTCTCCGGCGATTTTGATCCTTTGGGCGCCCGGAGGTTTTCGGCTGACCTGCTATTACTATCGGGGCGCCTACTACAAAGCCTTCTGGGCGGACCCACCCTCCTGCACGGTGGGTGAGCCGCGCGATTGCTTTCGCGGTGAGCACTCCTTCCCTTTGATCCTGCAGAATTTCCATCGTTATTTTCTTTACATCGCGCTGGCCTTCCTCGTCATTCTCGCCACGGATGCGTGGAGAGCTTTTTGGTTCGACGGCCATTTCGGCGTCCGCCTGGGGAGCCTGGTGCTTGTCATCAACGTGATCTTGCTCGGGAGCTACACCCTGGGATGCCATTCGCTTCGACACTTGACGGGGGGATTGCTGGATGCGCTCTCACCGGCACGCAAGAAAGTCTATAACTGCGTGAGCTGCATGAATACGCGCCACATGCTGTTTGCGTGGCTGAGCTTGTTCTGGGTGGCCTTTTCCGATCTTTACGTCAGAATGTGCTCGATGGGAATCTGGACCGACTGGAGAATCTTCTGATGCCGGAATACCTGGTTCGCGAACACGACGTTCTGGTCATCGGTGCGGGAGGAGCAGGACTGCGTGCCGCCATTGGAGCCTCTGCGGCGGGCGTTTCCGTGGGAATCGTTACGAAGAGTTTGCTCGGTAAAGCTCATACGGTTATGGCCGAAGGGGGGATCGCGGCGGCGCTCGCGAACGTGGATGAGCGCGACAACTGGAAGGTCCATTTTGCCGACACCATGCGCGGCGGCCAATACATGAATAACCCGCGCATGGCGCAGATTCATGCCCAGGAGGCGCCCGCCTGTGTCCGCGAGTTGGAGGCCTGGGGAGCGGTATTCGATCGGACCAAAGAAGGCAGAATCCTCCAGCGTAACTTCGGCGGCCACAAATACCCGCGCCTGGCCCACGTGGGCGACCGGACCGGTCTGGAGATGATCCGCACCTTGCAGGACCACGGGATTCACCAGGGGATCGACGTCGATATGGAGTGCGTCGTCCTCACCCTGCTCAAAGACGGCGACCGCGTGGTGGGAGCCTTCGGCTACGACCGCGAGCGTGGACGTTTCAGGCTTTATCGGGCCAAGGCGGTGGTTCTGGCTACGGGAGGGATTGGCCGCGCTTATAAGATTACCAGCAACAGTTGGGAGTATACGGCAGACGGCCTGGCGCTTGCCTATCGTGCCGGTGCGGAACTCCTGGATATGGAGTTCGTGCAGTTCCATCCCACGGGCATGATATGGCCTCCCAGTGTGCAAGGCATTCTGGTGACCGAGGGAGTTCGTGGTGAAGGCGGTGTTCTAAAGAACAAGGAAGGGCGACGGTTCATGTTTGACGACATCCCGCCACTCTACAAAAACCAAACTGCCGATAACCCCGAAGAGGGTTGGAGGTACACCCAGGGTGATCGGGCGGCACGCCGTCCCCCCGAATTGCTGACGCGCGATCACGTGGCGCGCTCGATTGTGCGCGAGGTCCGCGAAGGGCGCGGCAGCCCGCACGGGGGAGTGTTCCTGGATATTTCCTGGATTAAAGAAAAGATGGCCAATGCGGCTGAACACATCAAGAGGAAACTGCCGAGCATGTACCACCAGTTCAAACAACTGGCGGATATCGATATTACCAAAGAAGCCATGGAGGTCGGACCCACCACGCATTACATGATGGGCGGCGTGCGGGTTGACGCGGAGAGCCAGATGTCGAGCGTGCCGGGTTTGTTTGCCGCCGGGGAGTGCGCGGCAGGTCTGCACGGGGCCAACCGCCTGGGCGGCAATTCGCTTTCGGACCTCCTGGTTTTCGGCAAACGCGCGGGTGAGCACGCTGCCGCATTTGCCAAGGAGCAGCCGGCCGGAAAAGTGAACTCCGACGAGGTTGACGCGACGGCGCGACAAGCTCTCGAACCCTTCGAGCGCCCTAGCGGAGAAAGTCCATTTTTGATTCAGCGCGACTTGCAAGAAATGATGCAGGACCTGGTGGGAATCGTTCGGCGCGAGGAAGAATTGCAAAAAGCGCTGGCAGCACTTGAACAACTGGAGAAGCGAGCCCGGCAGGCGGGAGTCACGGGCCACCGCGAATACAATCCCGGGTGGCACACAGCACTGGACCTTCCCAATCTGCTCACGATTTCTGAAGCCATCGCCCTGGCCGCGATCGAGCGCAAAGAAAGCCGGGGCGCACATTTCCGTGACGATTATCCCAGCCGCGATGAGAGCGCCGGGAAATTTAATATTGTCGTTCGTCGAGGACACGACGGGGAAATGCAAGTTGACCATGTCCCCCTTCCGGAAATTCCGGCGGAACTTAAGCAGGTTATCGAGGAGATGAAATAATGGCGACCGCAACCTTCCGGATTTGGCGTGGCGATTCCCAAAGTGGTGAGTTCCGGGACTATACCACGGAGACAGCGCCAGGCATGGTCGTCCTTGACGCCGTTCACGACATCCAGGCAACTCAGGCGCAGGACCTGGCCGTGCGCTGGAACTGCAAAGTGGGCAGATGCGGTTCGTGCTCAGCGGAAATCAACGGCATGCCGAAGCTCATGTGCATGACGCGCTTAAGCCAACTGCCTCAGGATGCGCCCATCACCGTCCAACCCATGCGGACATTTCCTTTGATTAAAGACCTGGTCACGGACGTCTCCTGGAACTATGAAGCCAAGAAAAAGATCAAGCCTTTCAAACCACGCAAGCCGGACTTTCCTGAGGGTACTTGGCGGATGATCCAGGAGGATGTTGACCGTATCCAGGAATTTCACAAGTGTATTGAGTGCTTTCTTTGTCAGGATGTTTGCCATGTGCTGCGCGAGCATCACCTGCAGCAGCAATTCGCCGGCCCGCGCTTGTTTGTCTATGCCGCGTCGCTCGATATGCATCCCATGGACATCGAAGATCGAGTCGAAGAACTAAGAAACGCTCAAGGCATCGGGTATTGCAACATCACCAAATGCTGCACCAAAGTTTGCCCGGAAGAGATTCATATCACGGACAACGCCATCATTCCTCTCAAAGAACGTGTGGTTGACCGCTATTTCGATCCTCTCAGAAAGCTATTCAATATGCTCCTCGGCAGAAGCGATTGAGAAGCCTTTCAGCTTGCTCTTAGCAACGGGGCTTCGAGCCTCTTCCAGGGGCGATTTCGTTGAATCTTGTCCTTGCCCGGAGCTTGCGGCAGGTTGATGTGCGGCGGCGTCTCCGCGGCCCGACGGTGAACGGATTTTCAATAGGGGATTTCCACGGTCCGGTTCAGGCTGGAAAGTTCACCGCTGCCCGCATCGCGCACGATGACGCGCACCAGGTAGGTTCCCTGCCTGGTATCAAGGTCCAATTCGATGTTAATGCCGGTGCGCATATATTTTTCCAGCGTGGCGTCGCGAATGCGCAATTCCAGGGCTTTTTGCTGGCCGCTCACGTAATGGCCGTCCCGGTCAAAGGCGGCGGCCACGAAAGTGAGATTATCCAGGTTGCGGTCTCCCGCCTTGCGAAACTGCAAGGCATGGAGATCGAGGTGCACCAGGACGTCCACCTCCGCATCCTCGCGGGTCTTCATGAAAAACTGCGTTTGCGCCTCCACGGGCAGGGCGCGCGTTTCCTGCTGGGAATACACTGCCTCCTGAATTTCCTCTTTTTCCTGTTCGGCCGGATCGACAAGCCGGGAGGGAGCGTAGTAGCCCTTGCGCGCCTGCACCGTCAAGCCCTTGCCCGACGCCAGAGTGACTTTCAGCGGGTGGAAGGAGCCGTCAAGTTTCAGGTTTTGCGGTGAGAAAGCCAGCAAATAGTATGCTTCGGGCAGGGCCGAGGTGCGGCGGAAGCCTTCATCCAAGTCGTTGTTGTTTTCGAAAAAAACGCCGCCCGTGTTGAAGGCCAGCGTGCCCAGCGTGTTGCCTTCCTGCCGGGCGCTTTCTTGCAGGAGCATATCCTTTTGCGCTTGAATATCGGCCCGAAGACTCACGGCCGGCCCCGATCGCGAGGCATCCGCCAACGCTGAGCTGACGTAGAGCCCACGCGCGTCCAGGGAATTGATAACGACCTTGGAGCGCAGCGCGCGGTTGCAGAGTTCGTCGAGCTTGCCGGATTGGGTCTGCGTCAAGAATCCGTCGGAGATCAGGACGATATTGCGCTGGCCGGGCAGAGTGGCCATGTGCCGCACTAGCGAATCGATTTCCCGTAGCGCCGCCACCGCCCCGGTTTCGCCATTCGCCTCCGCGCGCCGGGCGGCAAAATCCACTTGGGAATTGATGCCGGAGGGAGTGCTCGCCGGCGTTGGATTGGTTAACTGGCCGCAGTTCGTCATCTCGTCGGTGGCGATGTTGATGGCTGTGGGGTCGTGCATTTCCACGATCAGGTAGGCCTCATAGGGCGGAATCGCTCCGCACGATTCTTCCACCATGATCGGGCGGGGCGTGATCTTCAGCAACGCCTGGCGCACGGGGCCAAGCTCGGCAGTAAAGTCCACCTGGTTCTGCCCCGAGGAGGTGAAAAGCCCCACGCGGTCGCCGGGCAGGAAATGATTCTCCAGATAACGCTGCGCCGCGTCCCGAGCGCGGGCCAAATCACCAAACTGCGTGTTCACATCGTCCACGAAAAGGCCAATGAAGCGCTGCGGGGCGACGGAGAAAATGGGCGGCGTCACCAGCGTCTCGCTCCCGGCGGCGGGAGCCTTTTCGCTCGACGCCGCGGCGGGCTTGGGTTCCGCGCCAAAGGTGGGCTTCTCCAACGAAAATTGCATAATGGACTGCCGCTTGCCACGATCAAAAAGCTGGAAGTCCTCCTGGTGGAGGTTGCTCACCACTTCGCCCCTGGCGTTTCTCACCACTACGCGCACCGTCACCAGGTTGCGCTGCGCTTGCAATTTGAAGGTGGGAGCTACGTCGCGCGTGGAGACATCCTGGCTCTGCTGTCCCCGCGACGAAGAGGTCCCCAGGACGCAACAGGCCAGCAGCACTGCTGACCGCGCCAGGAATGATCTTGCTCTACACGGTAATCGGGGGGTGCGAGTGGGCAACATGAATGGCTTCCAGGTCGGCCGGGAGCAGCGGCAATCGGCGCAAGCCAGACGCTGGATCGCGGCGGAAGATGAACTTGCTGCGCCGGCAGTTTCCAGCGGGGCCACGTGGATGTCAAGAGTGTACCGTGAGGCGGGACCGGTAACCACCCCCGCGCTCTCGCGCGACCCCTCCTAAATCAGGAGGGGAGCCTTGGGGGCCGCCACCACCCTCGTTTTATCAGCAGGTAGCGCGGGGCCACCCTTAGCGCACAATGAGTCATCCGCCGTAAGCGCAAACACCCACGCGAGGAGAGTTGACGTTGGGCAGGAGATATTCCTCGCCGCAATCGTGGTCTTCCGAGCACGTGTCGCACAGCCAATATCCATCGCATCCTGTACAAATCTGCGTGGCGGGCTGAGTTCCACACGCTTCGCACTTGATCTGCGGGGGGTCGTTTCTGGCAAGCAGTTCCACCGAATTGTTCGTGCTTCGGTCCCAGAATCCGAGAGCCTTAAGTTTCAACTCGGTGGTGGACCCGTAATCGTACTCATAATGGAATTTGGTTCCGACATCAACGACACGGTTCAAAGGCACTTTCATGCTTCTCTCGCCTTCCATGGGTGAAAGAGCATGGCGAACACCATTAATCTCGAATGCGCTGAGGTGACCACAGCACTCCAGCCAGATCTCACGGAGAAAGCTATCGAGTCTGCTGAGCGGGGCGGTCAGAGGTACAGCCAGATGGATCCAGTAACCCATTCTCCAGCCCCCCTCGGCGAGAATGTGCATGGCATCGGCAGGTGTCGGGTCCAATGGTTTCGGCCCGGCCTCAGAGCCCGTGCAGCGGCGGAGATGTTGCGTCATTGTCCCTTTACTGAAATTCTTTCCGCAAGAGTAGCATTCCCCGGATGTTTGTCGTTGCGCCATGACAGCACCTCCACGTCGAATTCTAACCCTGACTCCTCCGGGGCCGTTAGCGGCGAACCCCATCCCTATCGCGCTCAAGCCGGTTCAAACCGCGCCTGGAAGAAGCGCAGGTACTTGGGTTCGTAGACCATTTTGAGGCCTCGGGCTTGGGCGCGGTGGTCGTAGACGGCCAGCACCGACTCCGCCACCACGTCCATGTGCGCCTGGGTATAGACGCGGCGGGGAATGGTGATGCGCACCAGTTCCAGCTTGGGGAAATGCTCTTCGCCGGTTTTGGCGTCGCGCCCGGCGGAAACCGCTCCGCGCTCCATGGTGCGCACGCCGGAATCGACATACAAATTGCAAGTCAGCGCTTCCGCAGGAAACTGCGCCTGCGGAATCTGCGGATAAAACGCCCGTGCGTCCAGAAACACCGCGTGCCCGCCCACGGGATGAACAATGGGAATGCCCCAATCGGCAAGGTGCTCGCCCAGGTACTGCACCTGGCCGACGCGCGCGCGCATGTGGTCGTCCTGCACGCTTTCGGCGATGCCGCGCGCCATGGCTTCCAGGTCGCGCCCGGCCAAGCCGCCGTACGTGTGCAGGCCTTCGTAAACCACCACCAGGTTGCGAGCTTCTTCGAAAAGGCCCTGATCGTTGGTGGCCAGCCAGCCGCCGATGTTGACCAGCGCGTCCTTCTTGGCGCTCATCGTGCAGGTGTCCGTGTAGGAGCAGTACTCCTTCAAGATCGCCGCGACATTCTTGCTTGCATAGCCCGGTTCTCGCTGCTGAATAAAGTAGGCGTTCTCCACCGCGCGCGTGGCGTCAAGAACGATGGGGATGCCCTGCGGCCGGCACAATTCGCGCACCGTCCGCATGTTCTCCATGGACTGCGGCTGGCCGCCCGCCATGTTCACGGTGCCGGCAATGCACACGTAGGGAATTTTGCGCGGGCCGGCCTCCGCAATCACGCGCTGAAGCTTGGCCAGGTCAACGTTGCCCTTGAACGGATGCAGATTGGCAGGGTCGTGCGCTTCGTCGATGATGACGTCGACAAACGTTCCGCCGGCAAGTTCCTGGTGCAAGCGCGTGGTGGTGAAGTACATGTTGCCGGGAATCGTATCGCCGGCGTGAATCGCGATCTGCGACAGGATGTGCTCCGCCCCGCGCCCCTGATGCGTGGGAACAAGATACTTGTATCCATAATGCTGAGTTACAGCCTCCCACAAGTTGTAAAAGTTCCTGCTGCCGGCGTAGGCTTCGTCGCCCAACATCAGTCCCGCCCACTGGCGGTCACTCATGGCATTGGTGCCGCTGTCGGTCAGGAGATCGATGTACACGTCCTCGGACCGCAGCAGGAAGGTGTTGTAGCCCGCATCGACGATGAACTTTTCGCGCTCCGCACGCGTGGTCATGCGGATGGGCTCAACCATTTTAATTTTCCACGGCTCCGCCCACGAACGACGGCCGGGTTTGGGGTAGGACATAATGCCTCCTGGCATGGGTGAATGGCGATGTGCGATTGGTGATTTTACACCCGCGCGGCGACTGTGGCTTATTTCCGCGTGCGCGGGCGGCGAATTAATGCTAGCATTCTCCTGCTGGCGAGAAGTGGCTTAAACCCTTGAACCCAAGTTGTGTCCGCCCAGGAGGCGTTGATGAGGATATCTGCTCACTCGATCTGGAAGCTCCGTTATCTCATGTTGGCCCTGACCGTACTGGGGGCTGTTCCGGCGCTGGCGCAAGACTCCGGCCAGGCCACCAAGACCGCCGGAGAGGCCTACAAGAACGTTCAAGTACTAAAGGACATTCCTGCTCCGCGATTGATGGAATTCATGAAGGCATTCAAGCAGGACCTCGGCGTAAAGTGCAGCTTCTGCCACGTGGAGGGCGCGTTCGATAAGGACGATAAACCCGAGAAGCAAACGGCGCGGAAGATGATCCTGATGGCGCGCGGGATCAACAAGGATAACTTCGGCGGCGAGCACAAGGTCAGTTGCTGGACCTGCCACCGCGGCGCCACCGAACCGGAAACCAAGCCGCCGCAGGCCGAGCCGGCGCACTAAGCCCTACGGCCGCTTAATCCCAAATTTTTCCAGCCGGTATTGCAGCGTGCGGAAGGTCATGCCCAGCATTTGCGCGGCGCGGGTGATGTTGCCACTCGTGCGGTGCAGAGCTTCCATGATCTTCGCCTTCTCGTGTTCTTCCCACGAGCCCTCCGCGATCAGGGGGCCGTGTTCGGCTCCTGCGGGCGGCGCCACAACGGCCCCGGGCGCGGTCGTTCCGCCGACAGGCGAGGTTGCCGCGGTGGATACGGGAGCGGCAACCGGCACAGCGGGCGCGGCCGGCAAAATCTCCGGCGGCAGGTCCGCCACATCCACGCCATCGGTCTCACCCAAAACCACGGCGCGCTCCATGGCCCATTCCAGTTGACGGATATTGCCGGGCCAGGCGTAGGTGCGCAGGGCGGCGAGCGCGGCCTCCGAGATGCCCTCCACGCGCCGTCCGGCCATCAGCGCCGCTTTGCGCATGAAGTGATAGGCGAGGATATCAATGTCGTCACCGCGTTCGCGCAGCGGCGGGCAGACGATGGGAATCACGTTCAGGCGGTAATAAAGGTCCTCGCGAAACTTCCCTTCCTTCACGCGCTGCTCCAGGTTGCGATTGGTGGCGGAGATGATGCGCACGTCGGTCTTGAGCGGCTCTGTGCCGCCGACGCGGAAAAACTCGCGCTCCTGGAGCACGCGCAGAATCTTGGCCTGCATGCTCAGGCTGGTGTCGCCGATTTCATCCAGAAATAGTGTGGATTGATGCGCGCGCTCGAACACGCCGCGCTTCATCTGGTGGGCGTCGGTAAAGGCTCCCTTTTCGTGGCCGAAGAGTTCGCTCTCCAGCAGCGTCTCCGTCAGCGCTGCGCAGTTGACCGCCAGGAACGGCCGGTCGCGGCGCGGGCTGTGCTGGTGGATCTCGCGCGCCACCAGTTCCTTGCCCGTACCGCTTTCGCCCAGGATCAGCACCGTGTGCGCCGTGGGCGCCACCTTCAGAATCATCCGCATCATCGCCTTGGTGGCGGGCGAATCGCCGATAATGGTGCGCTTCAGCGTGGCCAGGCGCTGGAAGACCTCTTCCACCACCTCCAGCAGCACGTCGCGGTCGACGGGTTTTTCCAGGTACTGGTAAACGCCCTTGCGGGTGGCTTCCACGGCCGATTGAATGGACGGGTAGCCGGTAATCATGATCACCGCAATGGTGGGGTCATCCACCACGATCTCACTGAGCAACTGAAGGCCGGTCATGCCCGTGAGGTTCAGGTCGGTGATGACCAGGTCAAAGCGGACCTGTGCCAGCAGTTTCAGTGCTGCTTCGCCGCTGGGCGCGACGTCGGCATCGTAACCCTCGCCTTGCAGAATGTCGCGATAGATTTCGCGTTGCCGCTCTTCGTCGTCAACAATCAGAATCTTGCCTTCCGGCATGAGAACCTCGGGGTACGGGGTACGGGATTCGGGACACTTAATTCGGGGTTAGGGTTTATCTCGCCATGATCTCGTAGCGGCGAGTTTATCTCGTCACCCGGCAGCCGCCTGCACTCGTAATCTCAACCCTTACACGATCACGCCTGCGCCAGGCTCCGGGTCGCGATGGGTTGCGGCGAGTAACCTCGCCGCATGGCGGGGTAAACCCGCCGCTGCATTTAAACTACACGACGCCGTGGAACTGTCACGCCCTCCGTACGGCGTCTGGGACCGCAGGCTCTGTACCCCGCGTCCCGTTTCCCGAATCCCGAGTCCCGTGCTCCGGCAGTTCCATCACCACCACGGTGCCGGGGCCGCTGCCGTCAGTTACGAAGACGCGTCCGCCGTGGTCCTCCACAATCTTCTTGGTGATGGCCAGTCCCAATCCAAAACCCGTGGCCCTGGTGGAGTAGAACGGCGTAAAGACCTTCTCGCGATCTTCCGGGGGAATGCCCGGGCCGTTGTCCGCGAATCGCAGTCGCAGCGACCCGGCGCCGCCGCTGCCGTCCACCTTTTCCGTAGTGATATGAACCTCGCCGCCGTGCGGCATGGCCTGGATGGCGTTGGTCAGGATATTCAGGAAGCACGTTTTGATTTGCCCTGCGTCCAGGCGGAAGGCGGGTAGTTCCGCAGGCAGTTCCAGGCTGATATTCACGCCGTGCTGGCGGCCCGGCTTTTGCGCCAGCGACACGGCGCTTTCCAGCGTGGCGCGCAGGTCGCATGGCGCGAGCGCCGGAGGCATCTGCCGCCCGACGGAAAGAAAATCATTCACCAGTGAATTCAACCGCCCAATCTCGTCCTTGATATTCTTCAGGTTGCGCTGCAACTCGTTGCGGCCACGCTCATCAGCATCGGTGTGCTTGGCGCGAATTTGATCGATGGAGAGGTTGATGAAGTTCAGCGAGTTCCGCACCTCATGCGCCACCACCGCGGAGAAACGGCCAAGCAGCGATAGCTTCTCCGCTTCGTTCAGCCGGTCCTGGAGCTCCTTGCTTTGCCGCAGGCGCTCGACCATCTGATTGAACGTGCCGGAAAGCCTGCCGATTTCGTCCGTTCCCCCCTGCGGCAGGGAAACGTACAGGTTGCCTTGCGCCACTTGCTGTGCGCCCACCACCAAAAGGTCCACAGGTTTGGTAAATCGAAACGCCAGGTAGACCACCGCGAACATCCCCATCACCATCGTGCAGAGAATCAGGACAAGGGTATCCACATACTTCTTCCGCAGGAGCAGTTCCACCACGTCCATCTCACCCCGGACCTGGGCGTAACCCAACACCTTTTCGCCTTGCACGATGGGGAACTCAATGACGTAGGTTTTCTGCGCCACGCGGGGGTCAACATTGATGTCCTGAAGCTCGGCGGAAATTTGAATGGGGTTTTCTTTGCTGGGCGGAGGAGGTTTTTTCAAGCGAATCCTCCTGCCCACCTGCGCGGGATTGGAGCTGGCCACCACTTCGCCGGACGGCAAGGCCACAGTGACTGACGACAACCCCGCGTCCTTCAGCGCCTTGGAGTAGAACTCCAGCGCCTGCTTGCGGTCGGAATTCTGCGGAATGCGCTGCCCCGCCACGTTGACAATCTGCACGAGGTCCGAGGTCAGCACCGTGGTGTAGGCCTTCACCTGCCGGTCGTGACGCACATACGTCACCATCAGGGCCGCGGTGGTGCAGGCCATGGTGAGAAACATCACCAGCGCCAGGCGAGTTCGAAACCCGAGATTAAACATGCGCCGCAATTCCTGACTATCTGATTGCAAATTCTATCGGAAGGGTTGTGCGCGGTCAAAGAGACACACCTCGATGGGAGCAAGCGCCGCGAAGACGATGCATTTGGTTTTCGTAGCGGCGATTTCCCCCCGCCACTCGGCGGCCTCTGGCCGCATGGCGAGGTAAACTCGCCGCTACGAATTCAGACTACACGGCTAACCCGCTGCCGTCGGGAGAAACCGCGGTGGGCGGCGGTGCTGGGTGGCTTGCTCGAATGCATAGGCAAGCTTGATCAGGGTCGGCTCACTCCAGGCACGGCCAAAGAAGGAAATTCCCACCGGCAGGCCCGCCACGAACCCCATGGGGACGGTGATGTGCGGGTACCCGGCAACCGCGGGGGGAGTGGAACTGCCGCCCAGATCGTGGTCGCCGTCGATGTGGTCCGTCAGCCACGCCGGACCGGCGGTGGGCGCAATCAGTGCGTCCAGTTTAAACTGGTCCATCACCGCGTCAATCCCTTGCGCGCCCATCAGACTCTTGCTCTTGGCGAGGGCATCCAGATATTCCTTGCCGTCCAGTCCCCCCTTGCCTTGCGCTTTGACGAACAGGTCCTGAGCGAAATACGGCATTTCCTGCTGCGCGTGCTGCTGGTTGAAATCGATGATGTCCTGAAGCGTGTGCACGGATGCGGAGCCACCTAGCTTGGCAAGATAGGCGTTCAGATCTGCCTTGAGCTCCGTCAGCAGCACTTGCTCTTCCGAGCCGTCGAGTTGGTCCAGCGTGGCGATGTCCGCTGGATCGACCATCGTCGCGCCCTGGCGCTTCAGTTCATCAATGGCGTCGTTCATCAACTTGTCAACCGCGTCATGAAAGCCGCCCAGCTTGCGCGCCACGCCCAATCGCGCGCCGGAGAGGCCGTTGGGGTCAAGGAACATGGTGTAATCGGGCAAGAGCACCTTGTTGTGCGCATTCCCCGAAACCCGGAGATGCGTGCCGCCAAGGTCAATGTCCGCCTTGTCTGGGTAATTGGAGGCGCGATCGCTCGTTTGCGTCGCCGCATCGTCAGGATCAATTCCAACCAGCACGCCCAGCAAAATTGCGGCGTCCGTGACAGTGCGCGCCATGGGTCCGGCGGTGTCCTGGCTGTGGGCGATGGGAATAATTCCGGCACGGCTCACGAGCCCGAGCGTCGGCTTGATGCCCACAATGCCATTGGTGTTGGCGGGGCACACAATGGAGCCATCGGTCTCCGTGCCAATGGCCAACACGCAAAGGTTCGCCGCCACGGCAGCGCCCGAGCCGGAACTGGAGCCGCAAGGATTGCGGTCAAGTGCATAGGGATTCAGAGTCTGCCCGCCGCGCCCGCTCCAGCCGCTGGTGGAGTGCGACGAGCGGATATTGGCCCATTCGCTCAAATTGGTTTTGCCCAGAATCACGGCGCCGGCAGTCGCGCAGTCTCTTCGCCACAAAGGCGTCTTTGGGCGGCCTCGAGCCCACCAGCGCCAGCGAGCCGGCGGTAGTTTGCATCCGGTCGTGCGTAGCGATATTGTCTTTGATCAGCACCGGGATGCCATGGAGCGGTCCGCGCGGGCCCCGTTCCTTGCGCTCGCGATCGAGCGCTTCCGCCGTGGCCAAGGCCTCGGGATTCACCTCGATGACCGAGTTCACGGCGGGCCCGAGCTTGTCAATCGCGTCGATGCGCTCCAGGTATTTTTGCGTGATGGAGCGCGCCGTATGCCGGCCGGATTTCATTGCCGCCTGAAGCGCCACAACGGTGACCTCATCGAACTCAAAGGCGGGGACATTCCAAGGCACAGCGGGAGCCCCATGCGGCATTGCTGCCAAGGAAGCCGCCGCCGCCGCCCGCCCCACTCAGCATCCCGGCCCGAAGGAAACGCCGGCGATTGAACCCGGGAACAGTGGAGATTTTTGTCATTGGAATCGACCTCAAGGACGGGTTGGCCGCTCCGTCTCCGAACCCGCGCGGGCGCCGTTTTCCTTGCCGGACGCCGGGAAACGAAAACGGGACGGTGCAAAACATCACTATAGCAAGGTTGCGAAGAATTTGGCGAACGGACAACACCTGCTTCACCGGCAGCATCTCCGAAGAGGACCCGGCCGGCGCATCTGGGAGTTGAACCGTTCGCTGAAAAACAGGTAAGAGGCGGTCAATCGGCAATGAATCGCGCTGCAACCATCGGAAGCGTCGCCCTGCTGTTGCTCGGCGTGGGCTTAAGGCTGGACGCGCAGGGGCCCGTTCCCCCGTTGCAACCGCCCAGCAAGCCCGTCGCCGCGCCACCGCCGGCCGCTACGACCGCGACGACCTTTAGAGTCAACGTCAACCTGGTGCTGGTGGAAGTCGGCGTCCACGACGAGCACGGGCGCGCCGTGGGCAATCTAACCCGCGAGGATTTTCACGTTTTTGAGGATGGCAAGGAACAGGAGATTGCGGCCTTCTCCCACGAAGAACTGCCTTTGGCGGTGGCCCTGGTCGTCGATAACAGCAGCAGCATAATGGCCGCCCTGGATCAACTGCGCACCGGGGCTTTGGAGACTCTGGCGCTGCTCAAGCCGGAAGACCAGGTGGCCATCTACAGCTTTGGCGAGAAGCCCGAACTGGTGGAGGGTTTGACCTCGAACCACGAAGCGCTTTCCGTCAACTTGTGGGCGCTGAGTCCCTACGGCGGAACGGCCCTCACCGATGCGCTCTACGACGCGGCGCAGTACCTGGGACGTGAAGCGCCCGCGCGCCGACGCGCCGTCATTCTGGTTTCGGACAACGAAGCTTCCGACGAGGAAACCCGCAATGTGGCAGAAGTGGTGCGCGCGGCGCAACAAGCCGGCACGCCAATTTACAGCATCAAGGTGGACTACCTGCAACACTCCCGCGGGTTCTTCCTGACTCACCCGGAAACTCGGCTGCACGACGTGGAGAAAATCTGCCGGCAGACCGGGGGCGAGTTGATTGACACGCGCGACGGGACGTCCGTGAGCGACGCCATGGAAACCATCATCAGGTGGCTGAAGCAGGGCTACACCCTCGGATACGCTCCTTCCAATAAACGCCAGGACGGAACCTTCCGCACTATTACCGTCCGCCTGGACCAGAACGCCGAACCTCGTACTCGCAAGGACACCATCTACGCGCGGCCGGGATATTACGCTCCCACCGGGTCCAATCCCTAGCGGAAGCCGCCACGCTCACAACCCTACTCCCAAACCACGCCTCGCGAGCCCTACACGGCGAAACAGTCGTCTGCGCATTGGCTTGTAGCGGCGGTCTCCGACCGCCGGCGTCGATCAGAGATCGACGCTACAATTTATCTCGCACAGTATAAGAGACCGACCTCGTCTTCCATGGCAGGGCTGGTTCCCGCACGTCCGCGCACCGGCAGTCGGGCGCTCCCAATTCCAGCCGATGTGCAAAGCATCCGCCCGCGCTTGTGCGCGTATTTCTCGTAAGCTAAAATGATAATTTGCGGTTTCAAACATCCATTCATTATGGACAGCGGCAATTTCACCTGGAGGTAGGGTCTTGGCAGAAACTCCCAAGTACGACCTGGTAGTCATCGGCAGCGGCCCCGGCGGCTACGTGGCGGCAATTCGATCCGGCCAGTTGGGCCTGAAGACAGCGATCATCGAGAAGGACGACAAGTGGGGTGGCACCTGTCTGCATGTGGGCTGCATCCCCACCAAGGACTTGCTGTTGAACGCGGATGTACTCGATTACTTCAAGAACGCTAAGGAATTCGGCATTGTGTGCAAGGAATACTTTCTCGACTGGCAGGCCGTGCTGGCGCGCAAGACCAAAGTGGTCACCCGGTTGGCGAAGGGCGTGGAATTCCTGCTCAAGAAGAACAAGGTCGATATGCTCCGCGGATACGGCAAGCTCGCGGGGCCCGGCAAGATCAGCCTGACGGATCCCAAGGGCGCGACGCAGGAAATCACCGCAAAGAACATCGTGCTGGCCACGGGTTCCGAAGCCCGCATGCTGCCGGGACTTGTACCCGACGGCAAAACCCTTCTGACCAACAAAGAGATCCTGAACCTGCCGGCCATTCCGAAATCGATGGTAGTGATTGGCGCGGGCGCCGTGGGCGTGGAATTCGCCTCCATCTTCGAGCGTTTTGGCACCAAGGTGACGGTGCTGGAAATGCTTCCGCGCGCCGTGCCGCTGGAGGACGAGGAAATCTCCGCGGAGCTGGAAAAATCGCTGAAGCACCAGGGCATTGCCATCCAGACGCAGGCCAAGGTGGCCAAAGTGGCGAAATCGGCCAACGGCATTACCGTGGAGTACACCGTGGCCGATGGCAAACCGCAGACCGTTGAGGCGGAGACGTGCCTGGTGGCCGTGGGTCGCGCTCCCAACACAGCCGACGTGGGCCTGGAAAAGACCCGAGTGAAGCTGGAACGCGGTTTCGTGAAGACCAACGGCTTCATGCAAACCGATGAGCTGGGCGTCTACGCCATCGGCGACATCGTGGCGAACAGTCCGCTGCTGGCGCACGTGGCTTCAATGGAAGGCATCGTGGCGGTCACGCATGCAGCGGGCAAACACGCCGAACCGGTCAACCATCGGCAGATTCCCAACTGCACCTACACGGAGCCCGAAGTGGCCAGCGTAGGCCTGACCGAGCGCCTGGCGCGCGAGGCCGGTCACAAAGTGAAGATCGGGAAGTTCCCCTACGCGGGCGTCAGCAAGGCGGCGATTCTGGGCGTGCGCGAGGGTTTTGTAAAGGTAGTCAGCGAGGAGAAGTACGGAGAGATTCTGGGCGTCCACATCATCGGTCCTCGCGCAACGGAAACCATTGCCGAAGCCGTCATGGCGATGCGCTTGGAAGGCACCGTGGACGACATCGCCCACACCATCCACGCCCATCCCACCCTGGCCGAAGGCATGGGTGAAGCCGCCCACGCGGCGGTGGATTGGGCAATCCACATTTAGGGACTGGGGGCCGGGGGAATTCAAAATTATGAATTCTGAATGAATTTCCTGTTCTGACTTAAGCGGGTACGCCGGGTTAAATTCATAATTTTGAATTCATAATTGCCCTAGCCCCCAGTCCCCAGCACCCAGTACCTGTTTTGCCATGCTCTGCCACGTCGAACAACTCGGGCTGGTGGATTACGCGGCGGCGCTGGAGTTGCAACGGGAGAAAGTGGCGCAGCGCAAGGCGGGAATCATTCCTGACACGCTGCTGCTGCTGGAACATCCGCACGTCTACACGCTGGGGCGCAATGCGGACGCGAAGAACATTCTGGTATCCCGCGAGTGGCTTGCCTCGCGTGGAGCGCAGGTTTTTACCACCGATCGCGGTGGCGACGTGACTTATCACGGCCCGGGCCAACTGGTGGGTTATCCCATCCTCGACCTTACTCGACACCAGCGCGATATTTCGTGGTACATGCGGTCGCTGGAAGAAGTTTTTATTCGCACGGCACGCGATTTTGGCATTGAAGCCGGGCGCTCGCCGGGCGCGGCTGGCGTTTGGGTGGGAAACGGCAAGCTGGTTGCCATGGGCGTGCACCTCTCGCGCTGGGTCACCTCGCACGGCTTCGCCTTCAACGTCAACACCGACTTGCGCTACTTTGAAAGGATTGTCCCCTGCGGCTTGCACGGCAAGGGGGTAACGTCGCTCGGAACACTCTTGGGCAGACCGGTCGAGATGGAACCGGCGATCGAGCGAGTGGTTGAGCATTTTGGGAACGTGTTTGAAGTGGATATGGTCGAAAGTCTAAAGTCGAAGGTCTAAAGTCAAGGAACGAAGGAATGCCAACCCTCCATGATGTCGAGGAGCTTAGCCGAATTGTTTAGGTCAACACCCAGCGCGACACCGCCGCCCTCCCCGACAAGGGAAGCCTCACACGTTTGCGACGACGCGGCGGAGATCCGGCCAGTGCAAGCCGCACACTTTGCTCGATTAGCGCCGCCATCGTTTCGCGGCGGTCGTGAGCGGCGCCTTTAATCTTTGGGAGCAGTTCATTTATCAATCGCACTATCGTTCTCATAACATTGCAGTGTAGCAAGGTACGTCGTCATGTCAAAGGCACCGATGGCCAGTCCGAAAGCGAGGAGCGGAAGCGACTACCCGACGCCCGAAACCCTGCGCCGGATGCTCTACTACCTGAAGCTCACGCGTGAGTCGGAACTTCGAATCGAAAATGTGCTTTATCGGCAGGGAAAAATCGTGGGTGGAGTGTTTGTGGGGCGTGGGCAGGAGGCGATTGGTGTGGGCGCGGCGCTGGCCATGGCGGAAGGCGATTTCAGTTTCCCCTGCCATCGCGACTTTTCCGTCTATCTGATTCGCGGCTTGCCGCTGGCCGACATGTTCGCCAACTGGTTGGGGCGGGGCGAATCTCCCACGCGCGGGCGGGAGAACACGCTGCACATCGGCGACATGAAACTTGGACTGATTCCCATCATCTCGCCGCTCGGCGCCACGGCGCCGGTAGCGTGCGGCGTGGCCATGGTCTTGAAGCAGCGCGGCAAGGGCAACGTGGCCCTGGTACACTTCGGCGAGGGAACCACCAGCCTGGGCCACGTCCATGAATCGATGAATTTTGCCGCGGTTCAAAAGCTGCCGCTGATCTTCATCTGTAACAATAATCAGTTCGCTTATTCGACGCCGGTGGAACTGCAATTCGCGGTGAAGTCATTGGCCATCCGCGGGCCCGCTTATGGCATGCCGGGTGAGAGCGTGGACGGAACCGACGTACTGGCTGTGTACGACGCCGTCGGGCGCGCCATCGCTCGTGCTCGCGCCGGAAAAGGACCCAGTTTTCTGGAATGCGTGGCCCTGCGCATGGCCGGTCACTCCGCTCACGACGCGGCCGAATATGTTCCGAAGAAGCTCAAGGAAGCATGGACGAAGAAGGACCCTATCACGCAGCTCGAAAACGTGCTTCTGTCCAAAAAGGTCGTGACGAAGCAGCAGCTTGAAGAGATGAACCGGCAAATCGCCGGCGAGGTTGACGCCGCCGTCGCCGACGCCGAAGCCCGCCCGCTGCCGCGCGGCGAAGAGGCCGTCGAGGGCGTCTACTGCGGACCGGGCTGTTGGTGGGAAAAGAATTGAATCATCGGGTCATCGAGCCATTTGACCTTCGAAACAACTGAGGCTCCGCCAAAGTGGGCGCTTGGGACTCGGGACAGTGGGTCCAATGACTCAATGGCCCGATGACCAAATGACCCGATGGCCCGATTCAGCACTGAAAGCGTTTAACCCATGCCATTGATGACTTATCTTGAAGCAATTCGCTCCGGCCTTTGGGAAGAGATGGAGCGCGACCCGTCCGTTTTCGTCATGGGCGAGGACATTGGCGTCTATGGCGGCGCCTTCAAGGTGACGGCGGGCATGCTGGAGAAGTTCGGCGCGGACCGCGTGGTCGAACACGCCGATCTGCGAGGCCGCCATGGTGGGCGCAGGCATTGGCGCGGCCATGATGGGCATGCGCCCGGTGATTGAGATGCAGTTTATGGACTTCATCGCCTGCGGCTTTGACCAGATCGTGAACATGGCGGCAAAGATGCACTATCGCTGGGGAGCGGCAGTGCCCATGGTGATTCGCGGGCCTTCGGGTGCGGGCGTGCACGGCGGCCCCTATCACTCACAGTCCAACGAAATGTGGTTCGTACATACACCTGGCTTGAAGGTGGTGGCCCCCGCCACGCCCTACGACGCGAAAGGGCTCATCAAAGCCGCTATCCGCGACGACAATCCCGTGATCTTTTACGAGCACAAGTTCCTCTACCGCCGCATCAAGGAGGAAATTCCCGAGCAGGATTACGTGGTGCCGATCGGCAAGGCAGCGGTGCGACGCGAGGGCACGGACATCGCCGTAATCACCTACGGCGCCATGGTCTGGACAGCCTTGGAGGCCGCCGGCGAGTTGGAAAAAGAGGGAATATCGCTGGAGGTCGTTGACCTGCGCAGCTTGCTGCCCTACGATGAAGAGATGGTGCTGGCGAGCGCGCGGAAATGCAGCAAGGTGATCCTGCTGCACGAAGACACGCGCACTGGCGGCATGGCGGGCGAACTGGCGGCACTCATCGCAGAGAAGGCCTTTCAGGACCTGGACGGTCCCATCGTGCGGATCACCGCGCCGGATACGCCCGTACCGTTCGCACCAACGCTGGAAGAAAATTTTCTGCCGAATGCGGTGAAGGTCATGAAGGCAGCCCGAAATTTGGTCGCATACTAAGAGGTCCATTATGCCCACAAACGTCATCATGCCCCAGATGGGGGAAAGCATCGCGGAAGGAACGATCACCAAATGGATGAAGAAAGTTGGTGAGCGGGTGGAACGCGACGAGCCGTTGTTCGAAATCTCCACCGACAAGGTTGACGCGGAGATTCCCTCCCCCGCCGCCGGCGTGCTGACCCAAATTCTGGTGAAGGAAAATGAGACAGTCGCTATCAACACCGTGGTGGCCGTGGTGGATGGGGATGGTGCAGGCGCGGCTCCCCAGCCCGCCGCGGCGGCGCCAGCGCCAGAGGTTTCGTCCCCCGCTCCCGCCACGTCGCAAGCCAATGGGACGGCCGCAACCGAGCAGCCCACGGCCGCGGAACAACTCGAAGCCAGCGAGGGAGAAGACGTGCGCACGTCGCCGTTGGTGCGGCGCATTGCCCGCGAACATAACGTGGATCTGACCATGGTCAAGGGAACCGGATTGGGAGGTCGGGTCAGCAAGAAGGATATTTTGGATTATATCGAGCAGCGCGATTCGGCTCCGGCCGCCGCGCCGCCGGCGCCCGCGGCTGCTCCGGCGCCTGCTGCACCGCGTGTCGAACCGGCACCAGCTCAGGCCGTCGCGTTCACAGGAGCTTCGCAGGTAGTTCCCATGACGCCCATGCGCCGGCAGATTGCCGAGCACATGGTGATGAGCAAGCACACGTCCGCGCACGTCTATACGCTGGTGGAAGTGGAAATGACGCGCGTCGTGGCCACGCGCGAGCGCTTCAAGCAGGAATTCGAGCAGCGCTATGGGATCAAGCTTACGTTTACGCCATTCTTCGTCCGCGCCTGTGTGGAGGCCATCAAAGAGCTGCCCATTATTAACTCGTCTGTGGATGGGACCAATATCATCTATAAGCGCGACGTCAACATCGGCATTGCCGTGGCGCTGGAGAACGGCTTAATCGTGCCGGTCATCAAACGCGCGGATGAAAAGAACTTCCTGGGCGTTGCACGCTCTGTGCAGGACTTGGCAGACCGTGCCCGTTCCAAGCGGTTGAGCGTCAACGATGTGCAGGGCGGGACCTTCACCATTACCAATCCCGGCAGTTTCGGCGGTCTGTTCGGCTTGCCCATTATCAACCAGCCGCAAGTAGCAATCCTCGGGGTCGGCGCGATTGAAAAGCGCCCCGTAGTTCGCGATGACGCCATCGCCATTCGGCACATGGTTTACCTTTCCGTTTCCTACGACCACCGGGTAATTGACGGCGCGGTGGCGGAACGGTTCATGGGCAGGATTAAGAAAGTACTGGAAGGCTGGGAGGAAGCAGTTCTATAACGCGCCCTCAAGATCGTCAGATCCCCGACGCCGGAACCCGGTTGAACGAGGTTCTCAAGCGCGTCCAGGCAGGCGTTGGGATCGATCTTGTGACTCTGGAGCGCGGGCATGAGCTGACTCAGATTCGAGGCGAAAAAGCGCAGCCCCTCATCCTTTTGGCCAATCGCCGCATAGTTCACGGCCACGGTTTGGAGAAGGACCATATCGCGGCTTTTTTCTTGTTTCCATTTCGCCAGGTTCTGGCGCAGGACGTCCTGAAGGTAACTTCCAAACTTCGCGGTCTGGTCCTGAAAGCGGCCGTCGGAGTAAGAATAAACGGAGATCACGTCGGCGGCATCGAAGTGACCTCCGCAGGTGGTTTGATACGGCCGATGCGCCACAACCTGCCAGCCTGAACCTTTCGCGATCTTGCGAATTTCCAAACCCTCAAACGGCATTCCGTCCAGACCGTCGATCCGGCCGATTGGAGTGACGGTATCCTTGCCGAGCTCCACGATGGTCGCGATGGTGCAACAGTGATCCCCACCGGAGTATTGCCCCGCAACGATGTTGACGGCTCCATCGCCGGTAAGGTCGCGGGTGTAGGAAGCGCGTCCCGGGCCAGCCACTTCCAGGCCGTGCCGGCCGCTGAAATCGTAGAGGGTCGACCAGGAATCTTTCGATCCTTCCAGCGTATCCAAGCGGAAAACCGGCTGGTCCATGTGGTCATAAAACACCAACCGTCCCGGGGCAAACGCCAGGGGTGCGGGTTTGGCACGGTACAAGCCGACGCGATAGTTGCCCAGGCGGAAGGTCTTGAGCCGCTCGTACCCCGCCATGTCAGGGACCTGCCCGAGGCCCGTCTTCGTCAGGATGTAATCTTCCGCAGAACTCGCAACGTCCTTGAGACTGGCGGGATTCCACCGTCGCTGGATGGCGATGACGGAAAGCAGTACCGCCGCAGCCAGCGCTATCGAAACGACGTTCTCACCTTTCTGCATATCTTCCTGCCGCGTTCGGAATAGCCAGAACCACGTCGGCGGCCATGGACAGTCCGCTCCAGAGTGGTTCGCTTGCACCTTATTGCAGTGTGGACGGTGTTTAGCCTCCCGGGGTTGTTTCAACAAAGCACAAACACCGTGTAGCGATTCAGGTCGAACTTCTAGCGGCGAGTTTACCTCGCCAGGCGGCGTAAGGCCGCCGCTACACACAGACCGCGCGACTACCGATCGCGGGACAACATCAGTACCGGGGGCGAATAAGTCAGGCACCTCACCGGTCAGGGCCGGCGAAAGGAATCGAGCCGCCATCGGTCATCAGTCTGGTCATGGCGGAGGATATAAATGTTGCCGTCGCTGGCCCGCACCTTGAAGCACTGATAACCAACGCCATACCACTGGTCGAGAACTTCTTCAACTGTATACTCGGGCGCTTCCGCCCTTCCGGGAAAAGAAAAGCGCAACGGCCGCTCGTCCGCCCGATATCCGGAGTAAGTCTCGACTCGAAGCACCATGTCCATGGGCAGACGGTGAAGGCGCGGCGCGCCGAAGTAAGTTGAGAGCGTGGTTCAGGCCGCCACCATCGACCCGGCCTCGCGCAGAAACTTCGCCGACTCTTCCGGCGGAGTGGGATTGATGTAAAAGCCGGTGCCCCATTCGAACCCGGCGAGCTTGGTCAGCTTGGGCATGATCTCCATGTGCCAGTGATAGGAGTCCTGGGAGGCTTCCCCGATGGGTGATGTGTGAATGATGTAATTGTACGCCGGGAAATCCAGCACGCGGTCAAGGCGCGTGAGCATGTCCTTCAGCAGCGGCGCAAGCTGCTCAAACTCGCGCTTTTGGGACTCCTCAAAAGCACATTGGTGGGCTTTGGGCAGAATCCACATTTCAAACGGGAACCGGGGAGCAAAGGGAGCCATGACCAGAAAGCCGTCGTTCTCCGCGATCACGCGAACTTTGCTTTCGATCTCCTGCCGGATCATGTCGCAAAAGATACAGCGTTCCTTGAAGTTGTAGTGGGCGTTGGCGCCTTCAATTTCCTCGGTTACGCGCTTGGGCACAACCGGCAGGGCGATCAGTTGGGAATGCGTGTGCTCCAGCGAAGCGCCGGCGGCATCGCCGTGGTTCTTAAAGATCAAGATGTATTTAAACCGGCGGTCCCGCTTGAGATCGATAATCCGGTCGCGATAGGCCCAGAGCACATCTTCCACCTGGCGTGCCGGCAGAGAGGCTAGGGTCATGTCGTGCTTGGGCGTCTCAATGATCACCTCGTGAGCGCCAATGCCGTTCATCTTGTCGTACAAGCCTTCACCCTGACGATTCAGTGAGCCTTCAATTCCCAGGGCTGGGAACTTATTTGCCACCACGCGCAGCGACCAGCCCGGGGTGTTGGGGTTACTGCCGTCGCTGCGGTAGGCAAGAATTTCCGGCGGCGTCTTGGATTCATTGCCATAACAGAACGGGCAGAAACCCGACCCACGGATCTGCACCTTGTCGCGCACGAAATCCGAGGGTCGCTTGGCGCGGTCGGTGGCGATGATTACCCAGCGCCCGGTGACAGGGTCTTTTCTTAGTTCAGGCAAAGTTGTTACTCCTTCGCACGACGTGAGAATTGCCACGGGAATGGGGAGTAGGGAAGGGGGAGTCGGAAAAAGTAAGCGTAGGTTGTTCCACCTCCCGCGTTCCTGGTCTCGAATCGCAACGCCCTATTCCCTACCCCCTCCTCGAACCCATTCACCTCTCAAGCACTTCAGCCTTTAAATGCATTCTTAATCAGCCGTACTTGCAAGCCCGAGGTTGGATCCCAGGCCACACTGGCAATGTCAAAGCGATAACTCACCGGTTTTCGGGCTAAGCGGCGCAGGTACTCATTGGCCGCTCGGGCTATGCGCCGCTGCTTGGCCTTGGATACCGCCGTTTCCGGAGGTCCCGCGTCGGCGGTGGTTCGGGTCTTTACTTCGACAAAAGACAGAACCGGACCGTCCCAACCGATCAAGTCAATCTCGCCTTCGCCCGAGCGGGCGCGGCGGTTCCGCGCCACCATCGTGTAGCCAGCCTGCCGAAGGTACCAGTAGGCCAGCGTTTCGCCGCGCGAGCCGGTCCGGAGATGTTCGGCTTCGCTGGCGGGGGCAGGTGAGGAGCGAGCGGCGTAACGGGCGCGCCGGCGTTCCTTCCAAACCAGAGCTTGATACCTGAGCTGCGCAAAGATGCTCATGGCGTGCTCCGTAACTATGGATTATGAAGTCTGAAGCATGAATTGGCGACAACGAGCGATGCTCTCAATTCACAATTTCGAATTCATAATTTCCACCGCGCTAGCTTAGTTCTCCGCCTCGCTAAGGCAGCGGTCAAGCGTGTCAACAGCGCAATCCGCCTGCTCGCGATTGATCACCAACGGGGGCATGAGCCGTATGGTGCTCTCCCCACAGCCAAGAACGAGGACGCCGAGTTCAAAAGCGCGTTCGATCACCCGGTTGCGGGCTTCCGCATTCGGCTCGCGCGTCTCCTGGCTCTTGACCAGTTCGATTCCGATCATCAGGCCGCGGCCGCGAACCTGGCCCACAATGCGATGCTTGTGCGGCCAATCAACGATTCTGCCCATGATGTATTCGCCCACGCGGGCGGAGTTGGCGATGTACTTCTCTTCCAGAAGGCGAATGGTCTCCAGGGCCGCCGCGCAGGCCACGGGATTGCCTCCGAAAGTCGAGGCGTGCGCCCCCGGTCCCCAATCCATCAGCTCGGCCCGCGCCACGGTGATTCCTAGCGGCAAGCCTGAGGCGATACCCTTAGCGGACACGAGGATGTCCGGCACCACACCCACGTGGTCACACGCCCACATTTTCCCGGTCCGCCCCATGCCGCACTGCACCTCGTCAAAGATCAAAAGTATCCCGTACTTGTCGCACAGCCGGCGCAGATTATCGAGGAATCGAGGCGGGGGAATCACATAGCCGCCTTCACCCTGAATGGGCTCAACCACCACCGCGGCGACCTCTTCGGGCGGCACGGCCGTCTTGAACAATTGGCGCTCGATGAGGTCGGAACACACGCAATCGCAGACGCAGTCAGGGGCGCGGTGGCCTTGCGGGCAGCGATAAGGGTTGGCATAGGGCACGTGCACGACGCCCGGCAGAAGCGGACCAAACCCTCGGCGCTGGGCGGTCTTGCTGGCCGTCAGCGAGAGCGCACCAAACGTTCGTCCGTGAAATGAGCCGAGAAAAGCGATAAACCGATGGCGCTTGGTGTGATACCGGGCAATCTTCATGGCAGCTTCCATGGCTTCCGTGCCGGAGTTGCCAAAAGCGACCTTTTTGGGGAACTTCCCCGGCGTAATCTGCGCCATTTTTTCTGCGAGCTGTGCCAACAAAGGATAATAGAAATCCGTCCCCGACATGTGAATCAGGGTTTCCGCCTGCTTCTGGATGGCGCGCACGACATCCGGATGGCAGTGGCCCGTCGAAACCACGGCGATGCCGGCGGCGAAGTCCAGAAAGAAGTTGCCGTCAACGTCCTCGACGATGGCGCCTTGCCCGCGCTTGGCAACCAACGGGTAGTCACGCGTGTAGGAGGGTGAAACATACTGCTGGTCAAGCGCCAGAATTCGTCGAGCCTCAGGCCCGGGTAGCGGCGTCGATATGCGGGGAAGCATAATATCCATAGGGTCTCTCTCTCTTCGCTGCCGGGGGCAGCGTTGGCTCAGGGTTCAGGGTCCTTCAGTGAGGAAACTGCGGTGAGGATTAATCGCCCCCAAAAAGGTTGGGCCGAGCCAACAACGGAAGCCTGATCGGCGGACTCTTCATCGTCACTTCCGCTTCCAACGCGCTCCAGCTTTCGTATCTTCCAGTATAACACCGGCCTTCAGCAAATCCGCGCGAATCTCGTCTGAGCGGGCATAGTTGCCGGCACGCCGGGCGTCGGCACGCTCCGCAATCAGCTTTTCAACGGCCTCACCACTCAAGCTCTGTTCCAAACTCGCCGCCGGGACGCCGTTCCCCGCTCCCTGCGCCGCCGGTCGGGGGCTCGAAACGAGGGGCGAATCGTCTTTTGCCGACGGTTTGACGAACCCAAACTTGATCAACTTGGCGTGGTCGGTGTCATCCAATACGGCGAAAATGCGGTCCGACCGCTCGAGGGTGTCGAGAAAAGAACTGCGGTCGCCATCGCGGAACTCGCCGCGGTCCATGGCCGTGTTGCCCTCGCGGACCATATCGAAGATCGCGCCCAGAGCCCCCGCCGTGTTCAGATTGTCGTTGAGAGCAGCCTCGAATTTCAGCCGAGCCTCCGCCGCTAGAGCTTGCAGGGCCGAATTCGTACCCGCCGGAAAGCTTTCCTTAGTCAGGCGGAAACGGAAATTGCGCAGGCGCTCAATCGCCTGTTGCGCCTGGTGCAATCCATCGAGGGTAAAATTGAGGGGCTTGCGGTGCGGTACGGAAATCAGCAGATAGCGAACCGCCGAGGGCCTATAGCCCTTATTGATCAGGTCGCGAAGCGTGTAGAAGTTGCCGAGCGACCTTGACATCTTCTCGCCATCGACGATCAGGTGCTCGGAGTGCATCCATACCTTCACGAAGGGCTGTCCGGTGGCGGCTTCACTCTGGGCGATTTCATTCTCGTGATGAGGGAAAATCAGGTCGCTGCCGCCGGAGTGGATATCGAAGGTCTCTCCCAAGTACTTCATCGACATGGCGGAGCACTCAATATGCCAGCCGGGCCGGCCGGGACCAAAGGGAGTTGACCAGAAAGGTTCTCCCTCCTTTGCAGCTTTCCACAGCACGAAGTCGCGGGCATTCTCCTTGTCGTACTTATCCGAATCCACACGGGCGCCGTCGCGCATGCCGGAAAAATCGACATGGGTCAACTGGCCGTAGGGAGGGAAGGCGGAAACCTTGTAGTACACCGAGCCTTCGCTTTTGTAGGCATAACCCTTGTCCAGAAGCGTCTGGATGAGCTGCACCATTTCCGGAATGCAGTCGGTGGCGCGCACCAGGAACTCCGGCTCTTCCAAGTTGAGAAGTTGCCGATCTACGAGAAAGGCCTCGATGTACTTGTCCGTATAGGCACGTAGTGGCATTCCCGCCTGGCGGGAGTTGTGGATCGTGTTGTCATCCACGTCGGTTAGATTGACGACATGGCGGACCTCGTAGCCGCAGTATTTCAGGTAGCGGCGAAGAACATCCTGAAAGAGGAAGGTGCGGAAGTTGCCGATGTGGGCAAAGCCATACACGGTTGGCCCGCACGTGTAAAGGCGAACGGTGTTGCCCTCAAGAGGCTTGAACTCGTCGATCTGACGCGTCAGCGTGTTGTAAAACTGGAGGGGCATCTCAGTGAATAATTTCGTCCAGCGGTCAAACCCCCCATTTTAGGGGGAGCCTCAACGTCAAGTCAAGAAAAGAGCAGCGAAGTCTCGTACACCCGCAGCGAAGGGCATCAGGAAACGAGGTCGCCAATGCCACGGGCGCCGGTGGTGATGCATTCCTTGACAATGGACATGAATTCCGGGCGCGTTGCTTCACCTCCCCGTTGACAAGTTCGCAGTTTCACTTTACGGTGTAGCCAGACAAGGGAGAGATGCCAACACCGGGCCGCGAGGGCGCCGGGGCGGCTCCACCGGCGCACGGGGTTTCAATCTCAGAGGGAGACAAAGGCGGCTAAGGTTCGGCGACCATACCTCAAGGAGTTGGCATGGGTTGGACAGATGACTTGGCGCAGGCGATTTCCGGCTCGGTTTTGGTGGATGACGCGACACGCGATATCGTGGCTACGGACTTTGGCCGCATTGCGGCACGACGGCCGCACGCCGTGGTGTGTCCCACGACCACGGAGGAAGTTGCGCAGGTAGTAAAGTTCGCAGCCCGCAATTCGCTGGCGGTGGGAACGCGGGGCAGCGGACACTCCCAGTCAGGCCAGTCGCTTTCCGGCCAGATCGTACTGGCTATGACCTCGCTCAATCAAATCAAACAGGTCGGGAGCGATACCGTCAGAGTCCAGGCGGGGATCAAGTGGCGGGCACTGGTGGAGCACCTGGCGCCGCAACGCCTGGCGCCGCCGGTGCTGACCAACAATTTGGACGTAACGGTGGGCGGAACACTCTCCATGGGTGGGCTCGGCGTCTCTTCGTGGCGAAACGGCACCCAGGCCGACAACTGCCTGGAACTCGAGGTGGTGACCGGCACGGGAGAAATTGTGCGTTGTTCCGCCGACCAGAATCGCGATCTGTTTGATGCCGTCCGGTGCGGCGCCGGACAATTCGGGGTCATTACCGAGGCCGTGCTCAAAGTCCGACGCTACTCGCCGCGTTTCCGCAGCTTCTACCTGCTTTATGACGACCTCCAAGCCTTGCTGGGCGACCTCAAAACAGTCATGGGGGATGGGCGCTTCGATTATCTGGAATCATGGTGTGTGCCGTGCCCGCAGGGGTTTATGAAAGTCGGCGGACAGCGTCGCCCGTTCGCGCAGTGGTTCTTTCCCTTGCACGTGACCGACGAACTCGAAGAGGGGGAATCGCCAGCCGGCGCTACGGGGAAGTTGGTAGGCCTCCAGTTCTACAAGCACGTTTTGACGGAAGACGGGGAGATGGCGGAGTTCTTCACCCGGCTGGACACTCTTTTTGCACTCTGGAAGCACGGCGGCTTTTGGGACCACACCCATCCCTGGATGGAGTGTGTTTTGCCTTGGGAAACAACGGCGACCTACATCACCCAGGCGCTCGCCTCCTTGCCGCCGCAATCGCTGGCCGGCGGTCACATTCTGCTTTGGCCTGCTCGCGGCACCGCGTCAAAAGTCCCGCTCTTCATGCGCCCCCAGGGTGAATTCATGATGGGATTTGGGATCCTCCCAGCCGTTCCTTCGCAGTTCGTTAACGAGGTATTGCCGCGGCTGAACCTGGCCAGCCAGGCTTGCACCATGATGGGAGGCAAGCGCTATCTCTCCGGCTGGATCAACTTCGATCTGGCGGCGTGGCAAACCCACTTCGGCAACCAATGGCAAACGGTGGTGGCGGCAAAGCGAAAATTTGACCCTCACGGCATCCTGAACCCGGGCTTCGTCAAGTACGAATGAGCCGGTGTTCTCCTTGACACCCACAAAACCCACATGCTACATTGGCGAATCTTTGCATGGTAGTCGCGTCACTCCTGTGAGGCCTTGCCACTCCAAATGGACGTGATTTTCAAACAACTCGGACACCTTTTCTTGCAATCCGCTCCCACGGTCATCCTCGTCTTCGTCCTGTTTGTAATCCTCGACCGAATCTTCTTTCGCCCGTTGATGGACGTGCTCAAGCAACGCGAAGATCTCTCCGTTGGGGCGCAGGCCCAGGCTCGTGAACAAACTGCGGCGGCCGAGGCGAAGACCCGTCAGTATGAGGAAGCGTTTCAATCCGCCCGGCAGGAAGTTTACCGCCAGCGCGAGGTCAACCGCCGCACGAGCATCGACCAGCGTGATGGGGCTTTGCGGAAGGCCCACCAGGAAGCCGAAACTGTGATCGCCGCCGCCCGCGCCTCGCTCTCCGCGGAGGTGTCCCGCGCCAAGACGGAATTGGACTCCGCCTGCCAACCCCTGGCAGAGGAGATCTCGCAGGTCCTGCTAGCGACGGACGCCGCACCGGGCGGGCAAGAAAGGTTGCGATTTTGAGTCGGTCGTTTTGCCAAGCCGCTTTATTCTGCCTGCTGGGAATCTCCCTGGCCGCGTTTATCCGCCCCCAAGTGGCGTGGTCCCAGTCGCCGGCGGCTCCGGCCAAGGAAGAGAAATCCGAACCACCGCACGAACTGCTTTACAAGACCATTAATTTCCTCATTCTCGTGGGTGCGCTTGGCTACGTCTTGCGCAAGCCCATGGCGGAGTTTCTCCGCTCTCGCTCCGCCTCCATTACCAAGAGTCTGGACGAAGGCCGAAGAGCACTGGAGGCGTCACAGGAGCGATTGAAGGAAGTGGAGGCGAAGTTGGGCCGGCTGGCGACGGAGATTGCGGACTTCAAGGAAGCGGCACGCCGCGAGATGGAATCTGAGCGCCGGCGCATGCAGCAAGCGAGCGCCGAGGAGGCCGCGCGGATCGTCGAGTCGGCGCGTGCCCAAATCGATACGGCCGTGCGCGCCGCCAAACTGGAACTGAAGGGATATGCCGCCGCCAAGGCTGTCACTCTCGCGGAGAACCTGCTCCGAACCCGCCTGGATGACCCCGGCCAGAGACGCCTCGTGACGCAGTTTGCTTCCACGCTGGAAGCCAAGGAACGGAAGAACTGAACCATTTTGGATTTTGGCTTTTGGATATTGTTTCGGTGGCGTGATCACGCCGAAACTGGTTGAGAGCGAATCCGAAATCAGAAATCGAAAATCGATTATGCCGACTGTCGTTGCCAATCGTTACGCACGCGCCCTTGCGGATGTCATCGGGCCGACGGGGGATTACCGCAAGGTACTGAGCGAGTTGGAGAGTTTCGGTGCGGTTTACCGCGAGAGCGTCGAATTGCGCGAAGTTTGCGACACCCCCGCCATCGAAATGCCCAAGAAGCTCGAAGTGGTAAAGGCCATCGCCGGCAAAATGGGCGTTTCCCATGTGACATCGAATTTCCTGCTCGTGCTGATGAGCCATTACCGCCTGCCGCTGATGGATGAAGTCATTCAGTCCTTCCGCGACGTCGCTTACGCGCGGCTGGGAATTGTGCGCGTAAACATCTCCTCTGCCGTGGCTCTATCGGCGGAGGAGCGGCAAGTTCTCCAGTCGCGATTCAGCCAGTTGACCCAGATGCAGTCAGAATTGGAATTTGACCTCGACAGCAAACTGATTGGAGGGGTCGTGGCCCAAATCGGGAGCACGGTTTACGACGGCTCCATTCACGGCAGTCTGGAACGAATTCGGGAAGAGTTGCTGGAACAATAACGTTAACATTGGTGATTCACGATTGGTGATTTGTGATCGGGCACGACGGCGCAGGCTCTCACCCAAGCGAGATTGGGACCGGCAATCACCAATCAGAAATCCCAAATCATCAGTCACCCGTTGGTTGGAGAGTTAAGCAATGGCGCAAATAAAGGCCGACGAAATAACCAAGATTATCCGCGAGCAGATTGAGAATTTTGACCGCACCGTGACCGTAACGGAGGTGGGCTCGGTCATTTCCGTCGGAGACGGCGTCGCGCGCATCCACGGTCTGGACCGCGTTATGGCTGGCGAACTGCTTTCGCTGCCGAACGACGTCGCAGGTCTCGCGCTCAACCTGGAGGAAGACCAGGTGAGCGCGGTGCTTTTGGGAGACTACACGACGATCAAGGAAGGCGACTTGGTGAAGCGCACCAACCGGATTATTTCCGTGCCGGTTGGCGAGGCGCTGATCGGCCGCGTGGTTGACGCGCTGGGCCGCCCTACTGACGGCAAAGGGCCGATTCTCACCGAACAGTTCAGCCCTATTGAGCGCATCGCTCCGGGCGTGGTCGATCGGCAACCCGTCCGCGAGCCTCTGCAAACGGGAATCAAGGCCATTGACTCCATGATTCCCATCGGCCGCGGCCAGCGCGAGTTGATCATCGGCGACCGCCAGACCGGCAAGACCGCCGTGGCTCTTGACACCATTTTGAACCAGCGCGGCGGCGACGTGATTTGTATCTACGTCGCGATCGGGCAGAAGCGTTCCACGATCGCGCAGGTCATCAAGACCCTGGAAGAATTTGACGCGATGAAGTTCAGCATCGTGATCGAGGCGAGTTCCTCGGACCCCGCGCCGATGCAGTATCTGGCCCCCTATGCCGGATGCGCCATGGGCGAATATTTCCGCGATCGCGGCCGTCACGCCCTTTGCATCTACGACGACCTTTCGAAGCACGCCGTGGCCTATCGCGAGATTTCGCTGCTGCTTCGCCGCCCGCCCGGCCGCGAGGCCTATCCCGGAGACGTTTTCTATCTTCACTCGCGACTGCTGGAGCGCGCCGCCAAGGTCAGCAAGGACCTGGGAAGCGGCTCGCTGACGGCGCTGCCGATCATTGAAACCCAGGCCAACGACGTTTCGGCGTACATTCCCACCAACGTCATTTCCATCACCGACGGCCAGATCTACCTGGAAAGCGACCTCTTCAACAGCGGCATACGTCCGGCCGTGAACGCCGGTATTTCCGTGTCGCGCGTGGGCGGCAACGCCCAGATCAAGGCCATGAAGGCGATTGCCGGAATGCTTCGCCTGGAAATGGCGCAGTTCCGCGAGTTGGCGGCGTTCGCCCAGTTCGGCAGCGATCTCGACAAGGCTACCCAGTCCCAGTTGAATCGTGGCCGCCGCTTGGGAGAAATCCTGAAGCAGGATCAGTACAAACCCTTGCCGGTGGAAAAGCAGATCGTCATCATCTTTGCCGCCACGGGCGGTTACCTTGACGACCTGCCGGTGGAACAGTGCTTGGCGTTCGAACAGGCGCTCTACGACTTCATGGATACGTCGTACCCGGCGGTGGGCAAACAGATCGCCGAGAAAAAGGAAATCTCCGACTCGCTGCGCGCAGAGATCCGCAAGATGATGGACGAATTCAAGGCGAAGTTTGTGGCGGAAAGTAAGGTCAAGGCTTGACGGGACTGAATACAGACTCCGTCCCCTCTTGATTGGCCAAGACCCCAGGAGGTAACGAGATGAACGACTGGGCAAATTGGATCGCCAACGGATTACCGTTGCTGCTGATTGTCATATTGTTTGTCTACTTCACGCGCAGCAAAAAGTGGCGATCTCCACTTAATACTTTAGTTGAAAAACAGACCGAAGTGCTCGAACAACAGTTGACGGTGCTTCGTGAAACCAATGATCTTCTAAAGCGACTTAGCCAATCACGAGGATAGGATCGGATAGAAATTGGCAGCCCTTCTTGACATTCGACGTCGCATTCGCTCGGTAAGAAGCACACAGCAGATTACTCGGGCGATGAAAATGGTGGCGGCCGCGCGTTTGCGGCGCGCCCAGGACCGCATTTTTAGCGCTCGTCCCTACGCCAACGAGATGATGACCATGCTCTCCAGCGTGGCCGCGCGCACTTCCGACCGCTGCCATCCGCTGCTGGTGGAGCGGCCCATTGAGCGGCAACTCCTGGTGCTGGTTACCGCGGACCGCGGATTGTGCGGTGCTTTCAACACCAACCTGATTCGCGCCGCGCAGAATTACCTGGACGAACACCGCGACCGGGAAATTTCCATGCTAACCGTCGGTCGCAAGGGCCGCGACTTCTTTGTCAAGCGTCCCGTGACGCTGGTCGGCGAGTACATCAATCTCTTCGGACGCCTGGAATTCGCCCAGTCACAGCCCATCTCCAAGCGCATCATTGAGCTCTACTCCGAAGAAAAAGTGGATGCGGTGGACTTCATCTACAACGAGTTCAAGTCGGTGGTCACCCAGCGCGTGATGGTGGAGCGCTATCTTCCCATCAAGCCCATCGAGCCGGCGGCAGGTGAGTCGCTGATTGACTACATCTACGAGCAGCCCCCGCTGGAAATTTTCAGCGCCCTCCTGCCGGCCTACGTGGAGATTGAAGTTTATCGGGCTTTGCTGGAATCGCAAGCGGCAGAACTGGCCGCGCGCATGACCGCCATGGACGCTGCCACCAACAACGCCAAGGACATGATCGAATCCCTGACGTTGTACATGAACCGCGTACGCCAGGCGGCCATTACCCGCGAGATCATTGAAGTGGTCAGCGGAGCGGCAGCAACGTAGGACGAAAAGATGCCAGTTTCCAGTTTCTGTTTTCCGAGGGGTTAACGATGTCAGAGCAACACATTGGCAAAGTGGTAGAGGTCATCGGACCGGTGGTGGTCGCAGCTTTCGAGGGCGGCCATCTTCCCGCGATTTACAACGCCGTGCGAATCACTTCCCAAGGCTTCGACGTGCCGGCTCCGATGGATGTTATCGCCGAAGTCGAACAGCATCTGGGCGAAGGCCGCGTGAAGTGCGTGTCCATGCAACCCACGGACGGCATGATTCGCGGCATGTCTGTGGAGGATCAGGGCGGACCCATCACCGTGCCGGTGGGCAAAGGCACGCTGGGGCGGGTGATGAACGTCATCGGCCAGCCGGTGGATAAGCTCGGCCCCATGGCGACCCAGGAACGCTGGCCCATCCATCGGCATGCTCCTTCGCTGGAAGAGCAGAACACCAACCTTGAAGCGTTTGAGACCGGCGTGAAGGTGATCGACCTGCTGGAGCCTTACCTCAAAGGCGGCAAGACCGGACTGTTCGGGGGCGCGGGCGTGGGCAAAACCGTCATCGTGATGGAGATGATCCACAACGTGGCCATGAAACATGGCGGCGTTTCGGTGTTCTCCGGCGTCGGTGAACGCACCCGCGAAGGCAACGACCTCTGGCTGGAAATGCAGGAAGGCGGAGTGATGGTAGCGGGTGACCCGGAGAAATCCAAGGTCGCCTTGATCTACGGCCAGATGACCGAACCGCCGGGCGCCCGCCTGCGGGTGGGACTGACGGGCCTTACCGTGGCCGAATATTTCCGCGACGTCGGCGGCCAGGACGTGCTGCTTTTCATCGATAATATTTTCCGTTTCACGCAGGCTGGTTCGGAAGTTTCCGCCTTGCTCGGACGCATGCCGTCCGCCGTGGGTTACCAGCCCAACCTGTCAACGGAAATGGGCGAACTCCAGGAACGCATCACTTCCACCAAGACCGGTTCCATTACCTCGGTGCAGGCGATCTACGTGCCCGCCGACGATTTGACGGACCCGGCTCCTGCCACGGCGTTCTCGCACTTGGACGCCACCACCGTGCTCAACCGCGCGCTCGTCGAAATCGGCATCTATCCGGCCGTGGATCCTCTCGCTTCCACTTCGCGCGTTCTCGATCCCCGTATCGTAGGACATGAGCACTACGACATCGCTCGCGCGGTAAAGGGCATCTTGCAAAAGTACAAGGACCTTCAGGACATTATCGCCATCCTGGGCATGGACGAGCTTTCCGAGGAAGATAAGCTCACCGTCGGCCGGGCGCGAAGAATTCAGAAGTTCCTGTCGCAGCCCTTCTTTGTCACCAAGCAATTCACGGGCATGGAAGGCCGTTACGTGAAGCTTGAAGACACCATCAAGGGATTCAAGGAACTCGTGGAAGGCAAGTACGATGCCCTACCCGAGCAGGCCTTCTACATGGTCGGCACGATGGAAGAAGCCTTGGAGAAGGCCGAGAAGTTGAAGGCGGAGGCCTAGAAGAATCGGGTGATCGGAAGATCGGGTGATCGGGTGAACAGAAAGGCTTTACCAAGGTTGTCGTTCTTTTGTTCACCCGATCAACCGATCACCGGATCTCCCGATAGACAATAGCTATGGCAGATACCTCGCTCCCCACTGAAATTCGCCTCAACATCGTGACGCCGGACCACCTGGTGGCGCATGGCGCGGTGATCTCCGTGACTATTCCCGGTAAGGATGGCAGCCTGGGAATCCTCCCCGGACACGCTCCACTTTTGACGGAACTCGCGCCCGGTGAGGTGGACTACACGTCCGGCGGCGCCACGCATACGTTGTGCGTGTCTTCAGGATTCGCCGAAGTTCTGGGTGATCGCGTCATCGTGCTGGTACACTCGGCCGAACGCGCGGAAGAGATTGATGTGGGGCGCGCCGAGAAGGCCAAGACGCGCGCCGAGGAACGATTGAAGCGGTTCGATGATCCGCAAGTCGATATGGAGCGCGCCCGCGAATCTCTGCTCCGCGCCATGGTGCGACTGGAAACCGCTCACAAACTCCACGGCTGATCTTTCGACCCTACCCCGTGCGGCGCCCCTCCCCGCTGCGATGGTCGTGATATCGAAGCGGTTTCCCTCTGCGACCCAGCAATGAGGACAAGAACGGACGTGGCAGAGATTCCGCGCCGGGCGCTTGTTGCCGGCTGACCCGAAAGCTGACAGGCTATACGCATGGATGCCCCCTTACGAATGTATTCAACGTCCTGGTGCCCCGATTGCCGCAACGCCCGGCAGTTTCTCCACGAGCGCCAACTGCCCTTCGAGGAGATAGACATTGAGCAGCATCCGGAAGCGGCGGAATTTGTGAAGCGCGCGAACCGGGGCAGACGCAAGGTGCCCACTTTCGATGTGGGCGGACGCGTTTTTCACTGCTCGCCGTTCGATGCCGCGAAGATGATTCGCGAGCTGGGACTTGGAAGAGTTGATAGGTGACAGCCGACAGCTTCTAAAGCGTCACTCTTAGCTGTCGGCTGTTCGCTGTAAGCTGCCATCTCTGGAGGCGGCATGATGCCAGGCGAACGTATCGAAATTGCTCAAGGCGACATCACCGCACAGGATCTCGATGCCATCGTGAACGCGGCAAACAGCTCACTGCTGGGCGGAGGTGGGGTGGACGGCGCGATTCACCGCGCCGCGGGCCCGGAGTTACTGGCCGAATGCCGCAGGCTGAAAGGCTGTCCCACCGGCGACGCCAGAATCACCCGCGGCTATCATCTTCCCGCCAAGTGGGTGATTCACACGGTGGGCCCTGTCTGGCGCGGAGGCATTGCCGACGAGGACAAGTTGCTGGCGAACTGCTATCGACGCTCCCTGGAAATCGCCGTCCAGAACGGTGCGCGCACGGTGGCCTTCCCCGCCATCAGCACCGGAGCGTACGGATTTCCTTTGGCGCGCGCCACGCAGATTGCCATCCGGGAAGTGCGCGCGTTCCTCCAAAACAACACGGCCCTCGACAAGGTGGTATTTGTCTGCTTTGACCGCCGTACGTTCGATCGCTACGAAAGAGCGCTGGCGGGCGCTTGACTTCCGGGCTCCCCTTCGGATAGTTTGGCTCGGAGGAAGGTCAGCGGACCCTGCTCTATGAAAAAATCCTGGGGGCGATGGGTGTGGTTGGGTGTAGGCACCGCCGTCATCGTCTTGATTTTTTACAACCTGAGTCGCAGCCCGGAATGGCGCAATTTCGACTGGGTCCGGCTTTGGCGCTCGATTGTAGGTGCGCGTCTCGACTACCTGCTCTTGTCTGTACTCCTCGTTTACAGCACCTTCTTCGTCCGCGCAATTCGCTGGCGCTTTTTTATGGCGCCGATCAAGGCGGCGTCTCTGTGGGTGCTGTTTGTCGGGCAGGTCCTGGGATTCTCTGCTATTTTCCTCATCGGCCGTCCTGGCGAGTTGGTTCGTCCCGCCTACATTGCCAAGAAGGAAAACGTTCCCATGAGCGCCATGATCGCGGTGTGGCTGCTCGAGCGCGTGCTCGACACCATCGCCATGGTGGTTCTCTTTGCCGCCGCGCTCTATTTCGAACCGGTCAATCCCGACACGCCGAAAGGGATGTCGGTCCTGCATGCCATGCACGAGGGTGGGCATGTGCTGTTCGCATTTACTGCGCTGCTGATCGTGGGCTTGGTATTGTTCCGCCTGAAGGCAGCAAGCATGACGGCCGGAGTACTGAAACTCTTCAGCTTCCTGCCCGCACGCCCTCTTCGCTCTTTCGGCCACTTCCTACACTCGTTCGGAGAGGGCCTGAGCGTCATTCGCGACTGGAAAGGACTGGCTGGGAGCGTGGTCACAACCGCCGTCTTGTGGGTCATCAACACCACGACCTTCTGGTTGGTCTACAAGAGTGTGCGCCATCACCACGGAAATCTGCCATGGCTGGCTGCGGCGCTGACGCTTTTCTGTGCGGCTCTCGGCCTGATCGTGCAGTTTCCGGGCATCGGCGGCGGCTACCAAGTCGGCATCATTCTGGCCCTGACCGAAATATTTAATGTCCCAGCCGAGCCGGCAACCGGGGCAAGCATCTTGATTTGGATTATGATGTCCGTGCCCTGTTTGGCGCTGGGATTGATACTGCTTATCCATGAAGGCCTGTCGATTCGCAAGCTGGAAGCGATTACGGAAGAGGAAGAGCAGGAAGTAGCTCAGGAGCAGTAACACGGGCCACGCGACACAGGGTTGGTCTGCTCTGGCGTGTCGCGTTGCCCGCTTCCCGTATTCCCAACTGAGGTGAACCACCAACGTGAGATGTCCATTCTGCGGACACATCGAAGACAAGGTTGTGGACTCGCGCGAAGCCAAGATCGGCGACACCATTCGCCGCCGCCGCCAGTGCGAGAAATGCCACCGTCGATTCACCACCTACGAACGCATTGATGAAATCCCCTACATGGTCGTCAAGAAGGACGGCCGCCGCGAGAAGTTCGACCGGCAGAAGATCCTGGCAGGCTTGCTCAAGGCTTGCGAAAAGCGCCCCGTGTCCATGGGCAAGCTGGAGACGATCGTCAACGAGATCGAAGCCCACGTGGCGGAATCACCCGACCGCGAGCGCCCCGCCGCCGAACTCGGCGAAATGGTGATGAGTCGTCTCAAAAAGCTGGATAAAGTCGCCTACGTCCGCTTCGCCTCGGTCTACCTTGATTTCAAGGACGTCCGGGAATTCATGGACGAACTGAAGGACCTGCTGAAGGCCAAAGGGAAGTAGGGGTTGGGGGTTGGGGGTTGGGGGTTGGGAATTCGGAATCAGGGATTCGGAATGCTGGAGTCAGGGGGCGGGGTTAGCATTCGGGAACGGACCGACGCCCGCCAACTCAGTTCGCGCCGGAAGCGTGACAGCGGCGTCAAATTGGCGGGGCCCGATGGCAAACGGAATCGTGATTTCCCGAATCCCGAACCCCTAAACCCGAATCCCTAACCCCGAATCCCGCATCCCTGTCCTGCTGTCGTGCGTAAACGCCCCAAACGTCTTAAAGGATTCGAACCCCAGCCGCTGGTACAACCGCACGGCGCCGGCATTCTCATCCGTTACCGTCAGCGTGACCTGTTCGTACCCCTCCGCCGCCAGGTCCTGAAACGCCGCTTCCATCATCGCCGTGCCCACGCCCATACCCTGGAAGGATGGCCCCACACCCACCTGCGGAATATGCGCCGTGTGCGCCCGCACAGCGGTGACCGTCAGGATTCCCGCCAGCCTCTGCGTGGGCCGGTGCATCGCCATGCGTGACACGCGCGCCAGAAAATCGCCGCATCCCTGGTTGTTGTAGATGTTCTCCACCAACCGCGTTGCTCCCATCACCGAAGCATACTGATCGTTGATGAGAGCGTCGACATGATGCTGGTAGGCCTGGTAGAGCATCTCCGCGGCATCGTCATTGTAACGGCGTTCCCACGAGGTTATCTCGATGTCGTCCCTTGCCAGGGATTGCGCCAATTCGCCGGCGCGCTCGGGTTGGAAGCCTGCCGCGCCCTGCCGATGACCCTCCAGGCGAAGACTCATGAATCGGCGCAGAAAACTCCGAAAGCCTCGCCGCCGGAAGCACGGCTCGATCCCATCGCGTTCATAGTGCGGAAGCTGCGCCTCAATGCGTCGCAAGCCCGGAGTGCCCAGCAGCGTTTCCAGCGTATGCTCCAACAGTTCGCTCTCGTGACCCTGGCACGCGAGTTCCGGATGCACAAACAGGTCGCCGACGATTCCCTTCTCGCCGTCGTAGAAGAAGAAACAGTAGCCGCAAATCTTCGCCCCATCCACCAGAGCGTAGCCGGATAGGCGTTTGTCGCGCAGGCAGGCGGTGATGACCCGGGTCGAGGCGGTAAAGTCCCACCGCATCCGCTCGCTCCAGACGCGCGATTCCGCTTCCATGAGGTTTGAGAAGTCACGGGGCTCAAACCGACGAATATCGATGATCTCAAATCCCAAGCCAAGGTCCTTTCCGTTCATGCCGCCTTCGAGACGCATTGAGACCTCGCCTGGAGTCGGAGCGCGAGCGGTCCGAGGCTGTCCGTTAAGTCTAGCGCCAGTATAACCCAAATTTGCGCTGTGCCAAGTTAGCGGTAGGGTCAGAATCCACGTGGGGAACGGCCAGGATAGCCGATCTTCGGTGCTGAACCACGCTGGGGACGCCGAAATACGACAAAATATCGCTATTTGCACCTGTCAATTTTTCTGTTACTTCGCCCCTCGAATTGCATTCATCCCGGTGAGGTGGGAGAAATGCCGGGCCGAGCATTGAACGTCAGGCTCGCATTTCGTCAGCCTTGAAGCGGAACGGACATTTCGTCCCAACCAGGCATTGCGGCGCCTCCAGCGCCCACGGAGCATGAGGTGAATCATGATTGAAGGTAAATTGCGTTTGACCACGGTGGAAGGCACAGGCCGACAGTTTGTTGCCCAGTCAGGTACCGGCCACGCGTTTGTGATGGACGATGCCGACGGCCATAGCGGCCCCAAGCCCATTGAGTTCGCGCTCTTGGCGCTGGGAGGCTGCACGGCGTTCGACGTCATCAGCATCCTGCGAAAGAAACGGCAGCAGGTAACGGGTTACGAGATCGAGGTGCGTGCCGACCAAAACCCCGAGCCGCCCGCCTACTTCACCCGCGTCGAGATCAAACACATCCTGCGCGGCGCGATTGACCCCGAAGCTGTCAAGGCCGCCATCCACCTGTCGGAAACCAAGTATTGTTCGGTGGGCGCGATGATCTCCAAGACTGCCAGGATTGAGACCACGTTTGAGATCGTGGCTGACGGAGCGCCCGAAGCGTCCCTGAACGCCGCCTAAGCACTGGGATTTAAGTGGGTTGCCGGGGAATCACACCATCTGTGTGGGGCGGGCCATATACTCCAGGCCGAACTCGAACTGGTTGGGATCGCCCGCCTGCCCTACCCACACCACTCGTGCCACCACTGGGTGCGGGGCGCCTTCCAACAGAATCACTTCCACGGTCTGGCCGGGATAAAGCTGCGAGTCTGTCTTCACACGCATGCCGAACTTGGAGATGTTGATGGACTCCGCGCGGATGCTGATGGAGTTGCCATCGTCACCGACCACGAGGGAGTACGGTAACCGAACCGGGATGCGTCTGCCTTTGCGCTGATTGTCTTGCGTCATTCCGTCCAAATTCCTACAACCTCTCTCACCATTCTAGACCCGATTGCAGACGAAAACAGAAGATTTTGCGGATGGGCTGTAAGGCCGGCTTCCTGTTGCGCTTCACGGCATTTGCGGCTTGGCGCCTTGGCGAGAGATTTCAGCCTCTAATTTGTTCCGATTTCCTTCCGATACGGCGCGGACAGAGTACCCTTCCGTTTAGCCACCGGCAGCAGCGTAGGATAAAACTGCACGAACGTCGTGTCCACGGCCCCGTGCGCGGCGTGGCAGGTATAGCAATCGGCAGTGGTGGGAATCAGCTTGCCGGTCTTGCCATTCGCAAAGGCGAAAAACGCCCATTGGCCGGGGAATCGCGAAGCGTCCTTCACGTGGACTTCCACCTCCATCACCTCGCCCTGGTAGTTCCCTCGCTGATTGATAGACCCGCGGCCCGGGGCATGGCGGACTTCCAGCACCAGCATGGCCTTGTCCGGCCAGGTCCCCGTGGCAAGAAAAGCCTTGTACGCCTCCGGATTCACAAACACGTTGTCAAACGTGTCGTGGTCCGCCGGCATATTCGGGCGGTAACTCATATCAAACCCGCTGCTGAGGTAAACCCACTCGCGGTAGTGCTCGGGGAACGCCAGTTGAGTGTTGGCGCCCGTCGCGCTGGCGGATGCGGGCGACGTCGAGTACTGACCGAGCGCCGCCGTAGAAACGCAAACCATTCCGGCCAGCAAGGCAATTTTAGCGTTCGTTAGCATGTGCTCAGTATCGCACATTTGGATTGACCACCATTTTCGATTTGCGCCCCCAACGAACCTGACTGTCATCGAAGTGACCACCATTTTCAATTTGCGCCCCCGACGAACCTAGCTGTCATCCTGAGCCTCGCTTTTCAGGGCGAAGGACCCCGGTATTTCGTCTTACCCAGGTGCGCCGCGGGAACGCGGCGTGCAAGCACGGGGCGCTGCCGCCCTGCGTTTCCTAAGTACAATGAAAAGGGTCCTTCGCCCTGAAAAGCGAGGCTCAGGATGACAGCTCATCGAGTGTGCATCGACACTACGATTGCCGCGAATGGCAGTAAAAACTTCCCTTCGAATCTAAAGATTCCAGCGAAGGGCTCCGCCCTTCCGGCGCGCATGGCGCGGTGCTCATCGTGGAAAAGACGTGAATCTGCGGGGCGCGCTCCGGTGTTATGATCAGCGCATCGAATCACTTCGCGTGGCGCGGACAGGAGGCAGGGATGGCCACCAACGACCCTCAGACGCTCAAACTTTTGTCCTGGGGCCTCAAACTGTTCGGCGCCATCCCTCTCGTGATCGGCCTGGCAGTTCTCACCGGCGCGTGCTTCACCGGCCATCGCCGCTACACCATCATCAGCAAGTGGCCGACTGCGGATGCCGAGGTGGTGCGCAGCGAACTGGCCCAGCACCAGCACCTCTTCATGCACGACGCCCGGCCGCGCACGGTCTATCAGGCGCGCATCCATTTCCGCTACACAGTGAATGGCAGGGAGTACACCATCCCCACCGGCACCAGCTATTCCTCAACAGACTATGCGGAAATGAGAGGGAAGGTGGACGCCTATGCTGCCGGCTCGCACCACCCCATCCGCTACAACCCTGCCCATCCGAACGACATGCGCTACGACGCCGGCTACACGCTGGGATTCTTTATCACGCCCCTTATCCTCCTGGGGATTGGGCTGCCCACCGCCGCGGTCGGCATCCTCCTGATCGCCGCGGGTCGGAAGATCGGCAAGTCGCAGTCCCGCGCCTGCCCCTCCTGCCGCGCCGCCATGGACCCCGCCGATCTCTATTGCCCCGCCTGCGGAGCACCGCGGCCCAGGTCGCAATAGCAGGGGATGACGTCTGAGCATGACGTAGCGGCGCCTTCACGCCGCCACCCCGTGCCGCCAATGGCGGCGTGGCGAGGTAAACTCGCCGCCACGGTGCAAAACCCAGACCCGCGCCAAGCCCCACTCCGCACTCCGCCGGTGCCTTTTTGGTGTAAACTACAGTCAGGAGCCCTCAGAAAAAATCCATCGCGAGCCGTAGGGAGGTGTTCTTATGTCCCAAAGCATCGGCCTGAATCAACGCCTGGACCCCTACAAGAATTTCAAGTTCAGGCTGATACTGGACAATCGCACCTATACAGGCAGCCTGAGTACAGGACTAATACCTCCTCTCAATCCTGCCGACTATCGGCCCGGGGAAAACCCCGTCAACAACCCGCGGCAAATCGGGCGCAGCAAGTACGAGCCCATCACTTTGAATCGCGGCGTCACCCAGGATCCGTCATTCGCCAACTGGGCCAATCAAGCTTCCGGCCAGAGCAAGTATCCATCCATCCCCTTGAATCGCGGCGTGACTCAGGACCCGTCTTTCTCCAACTGGGCCAATCAAACCTCCGGACAAGGCAAGTACCCGTCCATTCCGCTGAATCGCGGCGTTACTCAGGATTCTTCCTTCAGTTCGTGGGCGAGCCAGGTTTTAAGCATGGGATCGTCGCCGGGTTCGGAAACATCGCCGGCGAACTTTCGCAAGAATGTGCTGTTGGAATTCTACAATGAGGCAGGGCAACTGGTCGTTTCGTATCGATTGAACGGCAACCATGTTTCTGAAACCCAGGCAAAGCCTCCGGCCGTCTACCAGCACGTTCTCCACCCCACCGGGCACAGAACCCTACAGGAGCAATTGGCCGCAATCTTTGAAAACTCGCTCCGCCGGTCAACGGGATGATCACCCATCCGGCTTGGACCCTTGGCCCGGATTACTTGGCTCGTTCCGCGGCTTGTGCCGCATCGGCGTTAACCGAAGGCCAGCGGCTGCGCCGCGGGCGCTTTGGACTGCGAGCGCCCAGCAAGTAGCGCGGTCATGCTTCCCAATGTCCGCGGCTTTTGGGTGGGGCGCCGCGGCGCGGACGCACCTCGAATCGCGGCCTGCCACGCCCGCGGAGGCGGCGTGACAAAAACCCGCGGACATTGGGAAGCATGACCGCGCTACAAATTCGTTGTTCGCCGCGAGGTTCGCGCTACTTGCTCTGCCGCCGCACAGCGGGAAAGCGGCAGCTCCGTCCGTCAGCCGACGGACAGTCCGAAAGCGGCTGCGCCGCACAAGACGACAAACTGCCCGAGCGCCCCAAGATTTCCACAAGTTTCTTTACTCAATTTCCTACCGGTAGGAAATTGATTAATTATTTAACTTGACAGCTAGGTGCCGAGCCTTTCAGTATAGGCGTGTCATGCTTGCCGTACGCTACACCGATCCTGCCGGAGCTTCCACCCTGCACTTCATCTCGAATCTGGCAAGCCCGGTGGGGCGGAGGGCACCGATGGCTTTACCGCGACAGATACAGGGCGACATTAAACGAAGCGCCGTCCTTTAGGTCGGCATGCCGGGCGCATGCCCGGCGCTACGTTTGAAAACGCCATCATCAATGTCGTCTATATGGAAGGAGCAATTTCCCATGAGCTTGATCAAAAGAGAATCCACCCCAGCGCAGGTGGCGGCCAACCGCGCCAACAGTTTGCGCTCCACCGGCCCGCGCACGCCGATGGGCCTGGAGGTCTCGGCCCGCAATCTGCCCCGGCAGCGCCGTTTTTCGGAGGTGGTGGCCCGAAGTATGGAGATGCTCGGGGAGGCGCCTGGGGATTTTGAGCGGATGCACCAGACCCTGTCGGAGGCGCTCCGGCCGCGCGACAGTTGGGAGGCCGCTACCGTGCAGGATCTCGCCATCCTGCGCCACCGGCTGGAACGCTTGCACCGCGCTGAGCTCGCCGCAGCGGCCTTGCGCCGGCGGCGCGCGCACTACCAGCGCCAGATCGCGGTGGCGGCCCCGACCGGCATCGACGCCTTCCAACTGAACACGCAGATTGCCAGTGCTGGGTACACCGGCATCCCCGATTGTCCGCTGAAATTCCACCTGATCTTCGATCTGTTTCAGGGACTCAAGCGTAATCTGCTGATCGAGCAATTTGAGAAGGACGATCCGCTGTACTTCAAACTGCTCTACGGCGAAGCCCGGGGGACGCGTGCCGTCGAACTGCAAACTCGTTTTGACCGCATCGCGGAGCAATACCGCGGCGGGAATCCCGGCGACACGATAGAGGATCGGAAGTCTTTATGCGCCGAATTGGATAAGGAAATCGAACATTACCAGAAATTGCAGGAACTCTGCGTGGCCGAATACGTTGAGTCGGACCCCCTCCAGGACGACGCCGACTCGCTGCCGCCGTTGCAGGAGATGGACGCGATCATCCGCTATGAGACTCACCTGGAGACTCGCATCGAAGCAAAGCTCCGGCAGCTTTACGCCCGGCGACGGGAGTCGCTGGTCGAGGAGGCGGAAACTTCGCCCACTCTGGAAAGGGAACTCGCCGCGCGAGGCCTGGCCATGTCAGCCGCGGCAGGATGGAAAGGTCCGAGATAGAGGACGACATTATGCCTGGAAACATGCCAAACTGCCAAAGCCACCATCTCCTTGAAAACAAAGGATCGAGACCGGCATTTTCCGTCCACCAAAGCCACCAATGTGCTGATAATAAGGCACTTACAAAAACCCTGGGGAAGAGCGAGTCTTACGGACACGTTGTCCGCATGCTGTTGACGGCAGCGATGATGGAAACCCGTCGAACGCAAGCACCCCACCATTCGGAGCGCGCTCTTGCGGCAAACTCCAAAATCGACGATCGTCAATCGACAATCGCCAATCCCTACAGTCCTTTTTCCGCCAGTTCGAACGCCCGCAGCACGGCGCGGGCCTTGTTCTGGCATTCCTCGTATTCGCGGGCGGGGACGGAGTCGGCCACAATGCCGGCCCCGGCTTGCAGGTAGGCAGTTTTATCTTTGATAAATACCGTGCGGATAACAATGCAGGAGTTAAGATTTCCGGAAAAGTCGAGATAGAGCACCGACCCGCCGTAGAGCCCGCGGCGGGTGGGTTCCAGCTCGTCGATGATCTCCATGGCGCGCACCTTGGGCGCTCCCGTCAGTGTGCCGGCGGGGAAACAGGCGGCCAGCGCCGCGTAGCTGTCGGCGTCCGGCCGGAGTTTGCCATTGATTTGCGAAACCAAGTGCATCACGTGCGAGTAGCGCTCCACAAACATCACGTTCGTCGGGTGCACGGAGGAGAATTCCGAAACGCGCCCCACATCATTGCGGCCCAAATCCACCAGCATGATGTGTTCGGCACACTCCTTGGCGTCGGAGCGCAGTTCTTCTTCCAGGCGCTTATCCTCTTCTTCGGTTTTGCCGCGCGGGCGCGTGCCGGCAATCGGCCGGTATTCCACGCTGCTTCCCGCCACCTTCACCAGCATCTCCGGCGACGAGCCCAGCACGGTGGAATCGCCCATGCGCAGGTAGTACATATAGGGCGAAGGATTCACGGCCCGCAGCGCGCGGTACACGTCGAAGCTGGGAACGCGCACCGGCACTTCCACGCGCTGCGACAGCACCACCTGGAAAATGTCGCCGGCGCGGATGTATTCCTTCGAGCGCTCCACCATCTGTTCATACTGCTCGCGCCGCATGTTGGGGCGCACCCGCAGCGCGCCGTGCGGCAGGCTGGGGCGCGGCAGCTTCAGCGGGCGGCGCAGGCGGCTTTCCAGATCGTCCAGGTGCCGGCACGCCGCATCGTACTTGGCCCGCAGGCTTCCGTTCCCTTCCTCCGTCAGCACGTTGGCGATCAGGAAAAGCCGGTGCTGCACGTGGTCGAACGCCAGCACGTTGGCGAAGTACATGAACACCGCGTCGTCAAGGTCAACGTCGGCAGGGACGCGCGGCGGCAGGCGCTCCAACATGCGCACGGCTTCATAAGAGAGATAACCCACGGCGCCGGCGGTGAAGGGCGGCAGGCCGGGAACCTCCACGGAACGGTAGCGCGCACCCAGGCGGCGAAGAAACTCGAAAACGTTGCCGGTTTCGGTTTGTAGCGGCGGTCTCCGACCGCCGTTCTGTCGCGTCGATCTCCGATCGCCGCTGCGGCGATCAGAGATCGCCGCTACAGCCTCTCCGCTTCGCACCGTGACGTCATTGCCCCGGCAGGAAACGATTTGAAAAGGGTCAACACCGAAGAAGGTATAGCGGCCCACGCGCTCGCCGCCCTCCACGCTTTCCAGCAGAAACTGTGCGAGGGGGAATGCGCAGCGCGGCCGTGCTGTGGCGCGACAGCCAGAAACGCGGAGACAGGACTCAGCAGGTCGGCGACAATCGTACGATAAACCGGCACCACGTTGCCGCGATCGGCGAGCTTTTTGAACTCCGAGAAAACGGGTTGAGCGTCAGGCATAAGCAACAAGGATAAAACTTAAAGCCGAGCGGGTAAAGAGCAGAAGTTTCGGCGGCGATTGTGCGATTGGGAAGTCAAGAAGTGCGGAGAATTTGCAAGTGGAGTTATAATGGGCACAGCCAGCAACAGGAGGGATAGAGCGTGTCCAAAATCGACGAACTCAAAGCTGACATTGAGAAACTTCCCAGCGCGGAGGTCGCGGAACTCTTCCGGTGGCTATCCGAGAAGGAATGGCGAAGTTGGGATCAGCAACTGGAGGCTGACGCGCACGCCGGTCGGCTCGACTTCCTGGTGCGGGAAGCCCGCGAGGAGAAGGCGAAAGGCAGTCTCAGGGAACTGTAATGCACCGCGCCACTGCACGCTTTTGGGCTTCGCTGGCGCGTCTGCCGGAACCGATCCAACGGCTGGCCCGAGAGAACTTCGACCTCCTCAAGAAAGACTCCGCCCACCCCTCGCTGCACTTCAAGAAAATCGGAGACCTGTGGTCCGCAAGGGTGGGCATCAACTACCGTGCTATCGCGGTGGAAGACGGTCTGGATTTCATCTGGGTCTGGATCGGCCCACACGACGAGTATCAACGGATGATCAAGCGGCAGTCATAGCGGTAGTTCGCTCTTCCAAGCCCGCAGCGACAATCCTGATGCCTCGGTGACGCGGCGCTCGGGGTGACTTTCACCTTTCATCCTTCATACTTCATCCTTGATCCTTCATCCTTCACCCTTGATCCCTCTCATCATCCTTCATCCTTCACCCTTCATTATTCATCCTTCATCCTTGATCCTTGCTCCTTCGTCCCTCGTCCCGGGTGGACCAGCGCCGAGCGCACGGCCTGTTCCATGAGCGCGCGGGGGGCGGAGAGGCCGGTCCAGATTTCAAACTGGCGCGCGCCCTGTGCCACCAGCATTTCCAGGCCGGAGATGGTGGTCAAACCGCGGCCGCGAGCCTCATTCAGGAAGCGCGTGGCCAGGGGGAAATAGACCATGTCAAACACCACGCGCACACGCAGCCGGGCCAGGTCAATGGGCGTGTTTTCCACGTGCGGATACATGCCCACGGGAGTGGCGTTGATCACGGCGTCCACTTCCAGGCTCTCGGCGCCGTCCCAGGAGACCACCTGCGCCGCCAGCCCGCGCGCCAAGGCTCGTGCGGTGGCCTCGCGTCGGGCGGCAATCACCACCTCCGCGCCCTCCGCGCGCACGGCGTAGGCGGCGGCGCGCGCCGCGCCCCCCGCGCCCAGAATCAGGATCCGGCTGCCCGCCAGGCGCAGGCGCTTGGTGAGAACCTCCACCACTGCCGCCGCGTCGGTGTTCCAGCCCAGCCAGCGGCCCCGCTGCAAGGCCACGGTGTTGCATGCGCCGATGCGATGGGCCAGGGGATCAACCCAGTCCAGCGCTCTCAGGATGGCGCGTTTGAAGGGCATGGTCACCGCGAATCCCTTCAGCTCCAGCTCGCGCGCGAAAGTCAGGAAGTCCGCAAGTCTGGCCGCCTGGCACGGCAGAAAGACGGCGTTCACGTGCTTGGCCTGAAAGGCGGCGTTCTGCATGGCCGGCGACAGCGATAGCGATGCGTGCGATCCCAGCACGCCGTAAACCTGCGTGCGGCTGTCGATGCGCTCCACGCGGTAGACCGAGCGCATGACGTCCGCGGGAATCTGCCCCGCCGCCGCCGGCGCGTGGTTCAGCGGCGACGCGTAGGTCATCCCCGAACCCCACAGGAGCGAAAGCAGCCGCGAGGGCATTCCGCAAGCCCCCATGGCCAACGCCACCAGTTTCGGACTCTGCCGCTTGTGGTTCTTCAGCAGGGCGCGAATTTGCAGGTTGTCTTTCAGGTAGCGCCCTTGCGTGGCGATCTTGACCATCTGCACGGGCAAGCGCACCAGGCGGCGATAAATTGCACCCAGTGCCGGGGTCTTTTGAAAATTGTGGTAGGAGACCATGATCTTGGCGGGGCGCAGTTCGCGCAGCATCGCCACACCGGCCTTCTCAACCGACTCAATCTCGACATCCACCCATTGGCAACCCGCCCGGACGGCCGCGGAAAGAATTGCCAATTGATTTTCCGGCGTACCCTGGAGCATGCCTCCGGCTCCCGCCAGGCGACAGGTGGCGATGGTTTGGGGAAAATGCAGATGGGCCAGCATCTGGCGCAATTGCATCTCGAGTTGGGAAAAGTCGTGGAGGTAATCGAGGCGCAACTCGTAGCCGACCGGCACGCCGGAAGCGCGCGTGGCCAACGCCTCCATCGCACTTACGGTGGGGGCGGTCAAACTGACAAAGATGCGCGGTGCGTTCGCTTTGGCCACTTTCGGGTCCTCAGCCGGGGGAATTGCCGGGGTCAAACAATTGAATATAAAGATTTTGGTGGTGAAAAGGCAAGCAAAATGCAGCCGATTGCAGGCCTATTTTGGGCTTGCCGTTGCAATTTTGACGGCTTGCGGGCAAATTGGAGGCCAACGTTACGCCCCCATTTCGGATGGAGTCGCGGCGGGCGCGGACCGACGGACGCCCAAACCCTTTCGCCGTGCCGCGTACAGAGCAGCCCCCTTCCGGGGCGCGGAAATCCCCCCCAAGAGAGCTGCTTGCGTACACAGATTGGCTAGTTCAGTTGACCCGGCTGCCGGGCTCGCTGCCCGGGGGCGGAGGCGGGGGAACCATCAGTCCCAGGCCTTGCAGCAGCAGGACGGTGCGCTGGGCGGCGCCTCTCCAAACGAGCTGGCACCCTTCGCCCTGGCAGTTCTGAACGTACACGTCCCCGCCCGAGTATTCCAGGCTGCAATTCTTGAACTTGCAGTTCACGTAGACGCCGTCGTCCAAAACTACGTGTTGGTTTTCAAAGACCTGACTTTCGTATCGATTCATAGTTTACCTTGGCTTCCATAGCGGCAGGCGGTTTCCACGTCTCGCTGCTTGGCAACAATATATTTGGCCTCTGTTATGGCAGCGGCTCCGCGTGCGCGCAGTCATGAGGCTACCATTCGCGTTACGGGGATGCAAGCGGGGCGAAGGGTTCGTCGTGTCGCAGTTCGATGTAGCGGCGACTTTACCTCGCCACCACACGGGGCGTTGCCACGCCCGGGTGCCGAGGTAAACTCGCCGCTACGAATTCGGTCTGAGGTATAGGAGCGCCTAATTCGCGGCGCCGGCGGCCATGGACATTGGCGCCATTCTTTCCGCGCCGGCCTGCCGCGGGTGCAGGAGAGAGTCTACGCCGTTCTTCAAGCGCACCAACGCTGCGGAATGAAGCTGCGAGATGCGGGACTCGTCCACGTTCAGGCGCGCGGCGATCTGCTTCATCGTCAGTTCCTGCTGGTAGTAGAGCGTGATGACCTGACGCTCGCGCTCGCGTAAATGCGAGAGCGCACGGCCCAGGATTTCGCGCTGTTCGTGACGATAGCAACGATCAAACGGGTCCACGTCATCGCCGGCCAACTGGGCGACCTCGGCGGTCGGCCGCTTGGTATTCGGCCCGGCGGAGATGATGCGCGCGCCAAACTCAAATCCCACACTCTGGGCTTCGTTCAACGCCCGGTGCCACTGCACCATGTCCATTCCTAGCTCCGCGGCGATTTCCTCGTCCTGAACGGGGCGGCCCAGCTTGCCCTCCAGCTCGCGATAAACCTTCTGGATGCGCTTGCTGTTGCGCCGCAGGTCGCGGCCGGCGGGATCGGCGCTGCGCAGGCCGTCCAGGATGGCGCCGCGAACGCGATGACGCGCGTAGCTTTCCAGCTTCACCCGTTTGCGGGGGTCAAATTTGCCGACGGCGTCCACCAGTCCCAGCACGCCGTTGGCAACCAGATCGTCCAACTCCACCTGCGCGGGCAGGTGCTCGCGAATCGTGAAGGCCACGCGCTTGACCAGGGGCAACATGGCCACCAGCGCGCGTTGCCGCTCCTGCGCCAGGCGCAGATCCTGCCGGCGGGAAACCCGCTCGCATCGGCGGGAGAGAATCTGGGGATGAGTGACCGGCGTCATCGCCGCGGCGCTCAGCCGTCCGTAAATTGGGATCGTTTGCGTTGCCATAAAAACCTCACTCCGTGTCGAATGGCCCATCCGGGGCCAGCGCGCCGGCTCCGTCCGGTCTCGCGCTGACCTTAGAAATTGCAAAGAATGGACCAATGCCGCACTCGAAGCGGGCGGCAAGCCCAACGAGCCAGCGTTAGCCTCGGAGTAGAAGCAAGTGAGGCGGACCGGCAGGCGCCGCGGCGGGACTTGCGAGGCCCGCACCGCAACCCTCGTCCGGCGGCGAGAAGTTGGCGCAACCCCTGTTCTGCCAGATACTTGAATCCACCATGAGGACAAGGGAGGAGAGCGCCGGGGAAGCGCACGGGGCGCCGCGAAGAAGAGCCCCAAGCAATGCATGCAAGGGCGAATTCGGCCCGGCCCTAGCCTGAGTTTTTCTTTATGCGCGGGATCGGCGGGGCGTTGCGGACGCGTGCCGGAGTTCCAAAATGGGAGCCTGCTTCGGACGCGCGAAGGCCGGGAAATAATGACGGCAATGTTCCTCAAGCTTCAAGTCCAAACCGCCGATAGATGCCCTTGAGGCAGAAGCGCGAGCAGTCAGAGGGTCAGCGAGCGAAGTGTGGGCACATGAAATTCGGACTTACGGCCCTATTCCCGAATCGGGACGCAAGTTCGCGTTTGGAACTCACTTTCGGCGGCGGGTGGTGCCCGGTTAAGGCGCAGTCAGCCACGACGGACTCAAATGAGCGGTAGGAGAGGTTTGGGCGGCGGTGGAGAGGCGAAACAAAACGCGTAAGACGGGCGCAGCGGCCGGCCGGATGGGTGACCGGGCGGCAGCAAGCGCCAACCGGGTGGAGCAAGCCCCCACAGAACTGCATCTGTGCAGCCGGCCGTCGCTATCGGATTTGGCCCCTGGCGAAATCGTCTTCCTCGATGACTTCACTCACCTGCGGGAGGCCTTCGCTCCCATTTTCGTGGCCGTGCTGGCGTGCCCCGCCTGCGGTGCGCCGGGCTTGATCACAGCCGGCCAGTATGTCGGCGGCACGCCCATCGTTTGCCCCTCAAGAAGCTGCTCCGGCCAGTACCGGATCGTCGGCGAAGCGCAAATCATTTCCCTGCCCGCCAATTAATCTGGAATGGTGGCAGCCACGGTCGAACGCAGTTTCGACCGTGGGCCTTTCTCATGCGCGTGTCCGGAATGTCCCGGTTGGTTGTCACCTCACGGTCGTAGGGGCACAAGGCTTTGTGCCCCTACCAGCGCGATTGGGATTTGTTCCACGCATAGGCAATCTCTCGGGCTCGTCCCCGTAACAATATGTTAGGAAGGTGCAACGCCGTAGTACAAAGGTGCGTCTGAGGTAGGGAGCGCAGTCCCCGCGAGAGCCTCGCGACCGACTCTGACGACATGGTCATAGGGGCACAAGGCCTTGTGCCCCTACGAGCGTGAGGGTGAGGGGACGAAACGGCAGGGGCGGAACAAGATGTACGCCGCTAAAAAGCACCACCGCCGGTCAGTTCGGCTACGCGGCTACGATTACTCGCAGCCAGGCGAGTACTTCGTGACCTTGTGTGTAGAGGATATGAAGACGCTCTTTGGCCGTGTGCTCGATGGCAGGATGGAGCTGAACGCCTTGGGAGAAATCGCCGATCAGGAATGGCGCCAATCCAGTACCATCCGCCATGAACTCGAATTGGACGATTGGGTGGTGATGCCCAACCATCTTCACGGCATCGTCCGCATCGTGGCTCCCGCCGGGCCGCTGGTAGGGACGCAAAGCCAATCGCCATCGCCGAAAGCAATCGTAGGGGCACAAGGCATTGTGCCCCTACGACCATTGGGGAACGCGACCAAAGCACCTCTAGGCCTGGCTCGCTTGCCAAAGCCAGGTGTAGGGGCGCAAGGCCTTGCGCCCCTACGACCATTGTCGCGCATTCCCCCACGCCGCCCGAGGTCCTTGGCAACCTTTGTCGGAGGTTTCAAGTCCGCTGTGAAAATTCGGATCAACGAACTGCGTGGTACTCCCCGCGCTCCTGTCTGGCAGGAGAATTACCACGAACACATTATCCGCAACCCGCATGAACTTGAAATCCTCCGCGACTACATCCGGCACAATCCCTTACGCTGGGCTTGCGACCGGTATAACCCAGAGCGGGGTGTGTTGGTTCAGGACGTCAACAGGTACCTGAAGGAATGGAATTAGGGGCGCGTGGCCTGGTGACTTTGCCGGAATTAGTCGTTGGGACACGTGGCTCCGTGACTTTGCCGAAATTAGTCGTAGGGGCACAAGCTCTTGTGCCCCTACGATCATGGGTGACGGCGGCCGATGATCGTCGAGGGTGGCTCGAGATTGTTCCATGATTAACCGACGCATCGTTATTACACTCGGCTGTCTCCTGACCCTGGGCGGGGCGGGCATGGCGCCGTTGCCGAAATCAACCGTAGGGGCACAAGGCCTTGTGCCCCTACGTGCCTCACAGGGAGAGCCAACCGCGCAGGGATCTTCAGCGGCACCGCAAGTCATCAAATCGGAATCGAACGTGGTCCTTGTCGATGTCATCGTGACCGACAAGAAGGGGCGTTATCTCCATGACATGAAGCAGGCGGAATTCCACGTCTTTGAGGATGGCGCGGAGCAACCCATTACGAGTTTCTCCCGCGAGGCGGACACCCCGCAGGGCGCCCCCGAGCGGCAGCGCTACATGGTGCTTTTCTTTGAGAACGAGGGATTGGGCTCGGCAGGCCAGATGGGGGAACGCGATGCCGCGGTTAAATTTCTGGAAGCCACGGCTTCCCCGCAAGGGGCACAAGGCCCTCTGCCCCTACAACCATTGCCGACTGCGTCCGTAGGGGCGCAAGGCCTTGCGTCCCTACAACTACGTGGTCCGATGATGGCCGTACTGGACTATGACCGAGGACTGCGCGTGGCGCAAAACTTCACGACGGACAAAGACCTATTGATAAGCGCCATCAGAAATGCGAAATCTCTCCCATCTCAAACCGCCAATCCCACCTTCGGCTATTACACTCCCTCTCAGGAAAATGACATCGGCTCCTATTCCCCGCCTGGCTCTCTGTTGCTGGCTCTTCGCCAGGTCGCGGGAACATTGGCCAGCGTCCCGGGCCGCAAGACCCTGCTCTATTTTTCTGCCGGATTTGGTCTCACATCGAGGAGCCCATCGGATTTTCAGAACACGGTTGACGCACTGAACAAAGCCAATGTCTGCGTATATACCCTCAGCGCCGGTGGGTTGGAGGGAGCCGGGGTGAATGCAGCAGGAGACGGGCGGGTTTACGGTCCCCGCACCCCATACCCCTCAACAACTGGAATTTTGGGATCTTTAGCGGGCCAATCGACGGGCGGGACAACTTCCAAACCGGAGGACGTTGCGAAGTTAGCGCTCCAGACCGGCGGACTCTCCTTCGTCAACACCAACGACCTTGCAAGTGGGATCGAGAAGGTCTCCGGGGAAATGAACGAATACTACCTGCTCGGGTACATCCCGCCGAGCCCGGTTCACGACGGGCGCTATCACAAAATCCAGGTGACAGTGGATCGCGCCGGCGCAGAGGTCCGCGCGCGCAACGGCTATGCGGACACCAAAAGCCCGGACCTGCTGGCGGGGAAAACCGAAGGCGTGGCGCTCGAGGCCAAAGCCACGAACTTTGAAGCCGGCAAGATTCCGGTCGCTCTGCGCACACCCTACTTTTACGTCAGGCCCGGCGTGGCGCGCGTCGATCTGGCCTTGTCCATTCCCGGCTCCGCCATTGAGTTCGAAAAGCAAAGGGATGACTTCCACTCGCAGGTCAGCCTGGTGGGCATCGCGTACCGCGACGATGGATCGGTGGCCGCTCGCTTCAGTGACAAGGTTCCTCTGGATTACGCCCGGGACGAACAGGAGGCGGCGGCAAAAGCCCCCTTCAATTACCAGACTTCCTTCCGAATTGCCACGGGCGACTACACGTTCAAGCTGGCCGTGAGCGCGGGAGGCGCGGAATTCGGCAAATACGTAACGCCGCTGGTTGTGGACCCGTTTAGCGGCAAGCAACTCACCCTCAGTGGTCCGGCCTTCGGTGATAGGGCCATTCCCTCCCTTCTGAGTTCCTCCGACATCGACCAGAAGAACATCGAGGGAAGCGCGCCTATGGTCGCGGGCGGCGCGCAGCTTGTGCCCTCCAGCAGCAATCATTTCCAGCAGGGCGCGCAGGCGGTGGTGTACGTGGAAGTGTATGATCCGCTTTTGGATAGCAGCGAGCCCCAAATGGGTATCCTGTTCAACATTTTGAACGCGAAGACCAACCAGAAGGTCTATTCCTCCAACACGCTTCCCATCAACCAATTTGCGCGCCAAGGCAATCCGCTGGTCCCGGTAATCTTCAAATTACTCACCGACAAGCTGCCGGCGGGCGACTACACGCTGGAAATCTGGGCTCGCGACTCCGCCCCAAGTATCTCACCTGTGCAGACCGGCAATTTTTCCATTGAGTAAGGGCTGGAAACCGATTCAACGCCAAGGCCTGAGCCATCGCGGCGGGAGCCGCGAGGCGGATGAAGACTGTCCCCCAGGCTCGCAAGCCTTGAATGTGCCGATAACAAGGGTCGGCACTTCAGGTCACATTTCCTGAGGTGAAATCTATGAGAGGGATGGTAACGAAGCCGTTCCTACCGGCCGGCGGAAGGAATGACCAGCGTGACGTCGCGGTCCAGGCGCATGCCGACCAGCGAACCGGCGGCGAGTTGCGCCTGTCTGCCCTTGGGGAGGAAGAGCGCGGTCAAGATGCCGGCAGCGCCCAGGCCGATGGCGGTGCCAATGCCGCCCGCGGCGCCCACGGCGGCAGGCGCGACGACCATCAGTGCCTGATACTTGCGATTGGGACCCTTGCCTTTCAGTTCGCCTTCCGGCCCCACGTTCGGGTCGCTGCCGCTCTCACTGGAAAAGACCTCGGTCAGCGAGCCCAGGATGGCCACCTTCTGGCCGTTGGGAAGCTCTACGGTGTCGAAAACGATGGTCAGAAGGCCGCCCCTGCCGCGGCGTCCGGCGGAATGGGACTCACCCACGTGGCCGTCGATGCGAACGCCTTTGGAAAGCACGTCGCGGTCTTCCACTGCCACGGGATCGATCAGCGAGCACATAATGCGGTCGCCCACCTTGGAACTGCTGGAGTTGAGGGTGGTGTGCAACTGCAGCTTGAACTCCGTACCTTCCGGCACCGTGATCTCATCAACGGCGGGATTATCGTCCTGCGCGAAGAGCGGGACGGTCATGCTGCCCACCATCGAGCAGCAGATCAGTAGTGCAAAGAGTTTTGCCTTCATTCCCAATTTCCCCCAGGCGTTAACCAACCCTCCGGTTGAAGTGGACGGTGGAAGCCGGACTAAACATTTCAACATCAAAAGGCCAAGACAGTCAAAGATAAAATCGCAGCGGCTGAAAAGGCCGATGGTCGCTGGTGTCCCGATTTGCTTCGTAGCTGTGGACTTGAGGCCGGCAAGTGCCGACCCTTCGGCAAGCTCAGGGCAGGCTTTCAAGGCCGACGCCACGTCCGAATCAGGACACTACCCGATGTTCCTTCGATGCTCGTTTCGACCGAAAGTTTGGATGAAGCGAGGTCCTAATTTGGGAACCTATTCCCGGGTCTCGGCGTGGTGGCGGACGTCGACGCCTTCGACCAGGAACAACACGTCTTCGGCGATATTGGTGGCGTGGTCGGCCAGGCGCTCCAGATTGCGGGCCACGAACATCAGGTTGATCGCCTGCCGGACGGTCTTGGGGTCACGTTCCATGAAACCGATCAACTCCTCGTAAATCGAGTCGCGCAGCTCATCCACCGCGTCGTCAGACACCAGTACGGTGCGGGCCAGTTCGGCGTCGCGCTTCACAAAGGAGTCCAGGCTCTTGCGAATCATTGACTGGACGCGGGTGGCCATGGCGGGAATGTCAATGAGGGGCTTGATCAGCGGTTCGTTGATCAAGGAGAGCGCCCGCTCCACGATGTTCACCGCCAGATCGCCCATGCGCTCAAGGTCGTTATTGATCTTGATAGCAGAAGTGAGCAGGCGCAGATCGGTGGCCATCGGCTGTTGCAGGGCCAGCAAGCGAGTGGCGAGATCATCGATCTCGATCTCCATGCGGTTGATCTCCGCCTCGTTTTGCAAAACCCTTTGCGCCTGCGCCGGGTCCTTTTCCGTCAAGGAAAGCACGCTGCGGTAGACGGAGTCCTCCACCAGCGAGCTCATTTCCAGCAAGCGGCTGCGCAGGTAATCCAGTTCTTCAATGAAATGGCGCAAAGGAGAAATCCCCCTCTTCCAAGATCGGGCCATCGGGTCATCGGATCATCGGGTCATTGAAGATCGACCCGCGTCCGTGCAAATTATACACTTTCCTTGGTCTTCTCCCTGACCCCTGGAGCAGCAGATTCTTAAATGGCTCGATGACCCGATGAGCAATTGGCCCGATGCTGATGGGTTACCCGAACCGCCCCGTAATATAGTCTTCCGTTTCCTTGCGGGCGGGGGTCTTAAAGATCACCGCCGTCTTGTTGAATTCAATTAGCCGGCCCAGCAGGAAGAAGCCCGTGTAATCTGCCGCGCGGGCCGCCTGCTGCATATTATGCGTCACAATGACCATGGTGCAGATATCTTTCAAGTTGAAGAGTAACTCTTCAATCTTGGCCGTGGCAATGGGATCGAGGGCCGAGCAGGGCTCATCGAGCAGAAGCACCTCGGGTTCCACTGCCAGGGCCCGTGCGATGCACAAGCGCTGCTGCTGCCCGCCCGAAAGCGCGTAAGCGGACTTGTGCAGTTGGTCCTTGACCTCGTCCCACAGGGCGGCGCGCTTCAGGCTTTTTTCCACAGCTTCGGCCAGAGGCCCCCTCCCGCGCGCCATGCCGTTGATGCGCAGGCCGTACGCGATGTTCTCGAAGATGGACTTGGGGAACGGATTGGGCCTTTGAAACACCATGCCCACCCTCCGCCGCAAGTTCACCACATCGAGTAAAAAGATGTCTTCTCCATCCAGCAGCACTTCGCCTTGGGGACGCGCCAAAGGCACGGTTTCGTACATACGATTCAAAATGCGCAGGAAGGTGGTCTTGCCGCAGCCGGAAGGGCCGATCAACGCCGTGATCCTGTTGGTGGGAACCTGCAGGCTGACGGAGTACAACGCCTGCTTTCCCCGGTAGTAGAAATCCAAACCGGCAGCGCGCATCTTGATGTCGGCCGGCCAGGAACTTGCCACTTCGGCCTCACTTTCGGTGGGGCGGGACTCATGCGACGTCTTTATGCCCATAAGAGGAACACTCGATAAAGAACTCATGGCTCACGCTCGGCGAAAAGAGATTCCGCGGGAGACCACCAATCTTGCCCCGACGTTGGCGACCAGAACCAGAGCCAGCAGCACCAGTCCCGCGGCCCAGGCTTGCCGGTGCCAATCGTCGTAAGGGGCGATGGCGTAGGTGTAGATCATCACCGGCAAAGAGGCGATGGGCTCATTCCAGCCCCTACTCCAGTAGCGATTGCTGAACGCCGTGAAGAGCAGGGGTGCGGTTTCCCCGGCCACCCGCGCCAGCGTCAGCATAATACCGGTGACGATGCCTCGAATTGCCGCCGGCACCACCACGGTCGCCACCGTTCTCCACTTGCTTGCTCCCAGGGCCAAAGCGCCTTCCCGCAGCACCACCGGCACCGCCCGGAGTGACTCCTCGGTGGTGCGTACGGCGATGGGAATCATCATTACGCCCAGCGCCACGCCGCCGGCAAAAGCGGAAAAGTGTTTCATGGGAAGCACGATGACGGTGTAGGCAAAGATTCCCATGACGATCGACGGCACACCGTTCAGCAGGTCGGTGGTGTAGCGCACAATAAAGGAAAAGGTCCGGCCGCCAAATTCCGCCAGGTAGATTCCGCCCAGCAGGCCGATGGGAATTCCCACCATGGACGCCAGCAGAAGCAACTTGCCACTGCCCACAATGGCATTAGCCATTCCGCCGCCCGTCTCGCCCACCGGAGCCGGCAATTGCGTAAAGAATGCCCAGTTCAGCGACTTGCCCCCGTACCACAGCAGGTAGCCCAGAATGAAAAAAAGAACGGCGACGGAAAACAGCATGCACACGCCCGTCAGGCTGAGCATGACCACGTTCACGGCTTTGCGCCAAGCGGTATGCATGTTAAGTACAGTGGCAAGTGGCGAGTGGTTAGTGGCTAGCACCTCTCCGTCTCTTTCCCTACCCGCCATTCGCGATTCCCTACTCCCCCTGGACAAACGATTTCGGTCTAGCCACTAACCACCAGCCACTAGCCACTGGCCATATTAATTCGATGCTGTTCCCTTCTGCGTCGTGGCCATGATCACCAACCGCGCCAGGCCGTTGATCAGAATGGTCAGCAGGAACAGCACAAGTCCCAGTTCGATAAGAGCTTGCAGGTACAGATCGCCGGTCGCTTCGGTGAATTCATTGGCGATGACCGCGGCAATGGAGTAACCGGGCGCAAACAGCGAGGCGCTGATGCGGGGGTCGTTGCCAATCACCATGGTCACGGCCATGGTTTCGCCCAGAGCGCGCGCCAGAGCGAGAAAGATGGAGGCCATAATACCGACGCGGGCGAAGGGAACCACCACTTGCCAGGTGGACTCCCACTTGGTCGCTCCCAGCGCGAGCGCCGCCTCCCGCTGCTCCACCGGAACCGCCAGCAAGACTTCGCGTGAGACGGAAATGATAAAGGGCACAATCATGATGGCCAGCACCACGCCGCCGGCCAACATACTGACGCCATAAATCGGCCCCTTGAACAAGGGGAGGAATCCCAGCGTGGCCTTCAGGAACGGCATCACCACCGAGCGCAGCACTGGAACCAGGATAAAAATCCCCAACAGGCCGTAAATCACGCTGGGAACCGCTGCCAGCAGTTCAATGACGAAGGTCAAGGCGTTGGAAATCCGTGGCGGGGCAAGTTCAGAAAGGAAAATGGCAGCCCCCACTCCCAGCGGCACCGCAAACAGCAGCGCCAGAGCGGAGGAAACCACAGTGCCGTAAATGAACGGCAAAGCCCCAAAATCGCCGCTCACCGGGTCCCAGGTCTTCCCGGTGAAGAACTCAAAACCAAACTTGTGGCGGGGCAGGGCGGAATTGATAAAAAGTTGATCAACCAGCAACGCCGTAATGACGATGATACTGAACGCTGCCATCCACGTAATCAGGTGCGCTACCTCGTCGCCATGCCGAAGCCGCCGGATAAACTGGCGCGCGCGCCGGGCAAGGCGCGCGCCATCAGCCGTAACTGGAATATTGGGCACTTTAGTTAACCAGAGAGATGGCCTTCGTCTCTTTGGCTACAACCTCTTTTGGAAGTTTCGCGTAGCTAAGAGCCTCCGTCAGTCCCTGCCCACCCGTCACCATCCAGTGAAGAAAATCGACGATCGCCTTTTTCTTGACGGGATCGTCAATCTTATTGGGCACTAACAGCCAGGTAAAACTCGATATGGGGTAAGCTGTTTTGCCCGGCGCATTGGTAATGGAAACCCGAAAGTCATCGGGCATAGCCTTGGCCGCTCCCGCCGCTGCGGTAGTGACACTTGCCAAATCCGCCTTTACGAAGTTCCCGGACGAGTTTCGCACCTTGCCATAAGGCATCCCGTTCTGGATGGCATAAATCAACTCGACATACCCGATGGCACCAGGCGTCTGCTTCACGAGACCCGCAACGCCCTCGTTGCCTTTTCCGCCCAAGCCCACCGGCCAATTAACCGAAGTCCCTTTTCCCACCTTGGTCTTCCACTCCTCACTCACTTTGGACAGATAATCAACCCAGATATAGGTTGTCCCGCTGCCGTCAGATCGGTGGATGACGACGATATCCGTATCGGGTAGATTGACCCCCTTGTTAGGGCCGGTAATTGCGGGATCATTCCACTTCGTAATATTCCCCAGGTAGATTCCGGCCAGCGCCTCGGGAGTGAAATTCAGCTCTTGGGTGACACCCGGGATGTTGTACGTCGGAACATCCGCGCCCAATACCGTGGGAAAGTGCAAGATGTCGCGGCCGTTCTTCTGCTTGTACTCTTGGATCTGCGCGTCAGTCATCGGGCCGTCGCTGGCGCCGAAGTCCACAGTGCCGGCGGTAACCTGCCGGATGCCCCCTCCGGAACCGATGGACTGATAGTTGAACTCGATCTCCGGGTGAAGCTTGTGGTACTCGTCAAACCACTTGGAATACATCGGATAAGGAAAAGTCGCACCCGCTCCGTTGATCAATATTGCGGGAGCCGGTGTCGGCGCCGGAGCTGCCAAGGAAGACGAAGCAAGTGAACACATCCCAATAGCAACTACCGCGACAAAGGCAATACTTGAGATTGTAGTTTTGAGTTTCATTTTGAACCCTCCGCCTGGCATTTTGGGAGAAACATGTTACGGCGGAATTAAGACAGGATTATTCCTGGATTTAACTCCTTTGCAGATAGTCATTTTCGGATGGGAATGTTACAGGAATGTTACAGACTCATTGCCAAAGCATAACGGCGGCAAGACATTCTGGCAGGGTGATCGAACTCACACCCACCAACGCCGCGCGGCAGAGCCGAAACCTATGTCGTACCATGGCCTTCCAGGCCGCGCCCCGGCACGGGCAAGATGCCCCTGCTATGATATCGTCGCAGCGCGGTCCTCTCGCCCCTATTCGAACTCGCGCTTCGGCGCGGATTGCTCCGGACTCACGCGGCCGGAGGCGATTTCGGCCACATAATAATTCTCCCCGCGAATCGGGCAGTTGGCCATGCGGCGCAGCATGGCGAGTTGGCCGACATGAGTCAAGGCATCAGCGATAGGACCTTGAAAGAGTTTTTCCGCCGGAGCGGCCAACGGCACATCGGACGAAAGCCTGCGGTCGAAAGCCTCCAGCGCGGCGAAGAATCGGGCGGCTCCCTGTTCCCACGAGAGCGCCGGCGAGTCATGCCAGGCTCGTTTGCCTTCCGCGATGGACAGCGCCCAATCCAGCAAATCACCCATGTGGGCGACGATTTGGGCGGGGGTGCGAGTGGTGGCATCGGCGCGAAACTCAGCGAACTCCGCCGGCGCACCACGCAACGTCTTGCCCCCGCGATAGGCGAGGGTGGCGAGAGTGTGACGCAGCAATTCCGTCTTGCCGTCGGTCATTAGAGCCTATTTCCTTTCCAGGCTCCGTGCGCTCGCATCTGTAGCCGGGTCCATAAAGGCCACGTCCATCTGGGCGTCGCTGAACCGGCGGAGGCCGGCCTCTTTGATAGCGCTGTCCGGCACTTTGTGAAGTGGCGTATAGCGTGGGTGGTGGGATTCCTTGTAGGGATCATTCCGCGCGGCATTGTAGCAGCAAATCATCGACCAGCGCGGGTTCTCCGAATGGTTCTGGTCCGAACGGTGCAGCAGGTTGCAATGAAAGAACAAGGTGTCACCCGGTTGCATTTCCACATAAACAAGTTCCAGGCGCTTGCGAATCTCGCCCACGCGCTCCATGTCGGCGCCGGCCTGCTGGCCCGTCAGCAGGTGGTCAATGCGTCCCAGCAGGTGCGACCCGCGCAGCACCTGCATGCATCCGTTTTCCTGCGTCGCCGGATCGACGGCGATAAAGGCGCTGCATAACAGGGGAAATAAAACGCCGTTCTGATACCAGTAGCCGTAATCCTGGTGCCACGTCCACGCGCCGCCCACCTTGGGGTCTTTCATGATCATCTTGGAGTGGTAGTGGTAGACCTCGCCGCCCAGGATCTTTTCCACGGAGTTCACCACCGACTCGCAGCGCGCGAACATGCCGTAAAGCGTGTCGCCGGGATGATTCCACAGTGAAAGGCGTGTGATCCCGCCCTCGCCGTCCTTGCGGCCAAACGAATGCTGATCCAGTTCGCGGTCTTCCTTGGCCGCGCGCCGCAACAGCGTTGTCTCTTCCGCGTCGAAGAGACCTTTGACCAGCACATAGCCGTTCTGCTCGTATTCCTGCAAGTCGTGGTTGGTAATCGGTCCTTTAGCCATCATGACACCTTTACGGGGGGAAAGGCGTTTCTCACAGAGCACACAGAGCGAAAGCACAGAGGGCACAGAGAAAAACAAAGGCTTTCTCCGTGTCCTCTGTGGTCAAACGATTCGGTGATTCCTTTGACAGATAGCTCTGTGCTCTCTGTGTGAAACGCTTTTAAGCTTGTTTTAGGCCTGCTTTCCTTTCAATCCGCTGGCGGCCAGGTTGGAGGTTTGTTCCCACCAGGCGTTGTCGCCCTGGCTATCGGCAAAGCGCCGCAGGCCTGCTTCCTTGATCGCCGCGTCCGGCACCTTGTGGAGCAATGAATAGCCGGGGTGCTTGTCGGTCTTATAGGGACTGTTGCGCGCCGCGTTGTAGCAGCAGATCAGCGACCAGCGCGGATGCTCCGAGCGATTCTGGTCCGAGCGGTGCAGCAGGTTGCAGTGGAAGAACAGCGTGTCGCCCGGCTCCATCACCACGTGCACCAGTTCCATGCGTTTCAGGACTTCGTTCACGCGCTCGCGGTCGGCGCCGGCCTGCTCGCCCGTCAGCAGGTGATCGATGCGGCCCAGGTGGTGCGACCCGCGAATGACTTGAAGGCAGCCGTTCTCGCGCGTGGCGGGGTCCATGGCGACGTAGGCGCTGCCCATCAGCGGCAGCAGCGCGCCGAACATGTACCAATAGCCATAATCCTGGTGCCACGCCCAAGCGCCGCCGATCTTCGGGTCCTTCATTATGACCTTGGAGTGGTAGTGATAAACCTCGCCGTCCAGCAATTTCTCCATCGAGTTCACAATGGACTCGCAGCGTGCGAACATGCCATAGAGGTTGTCGCCGGCATGGTTCCAACCCGATAGGCGCACCGTCCCACCCTCGCCATCCTTGCGGCCAAAGGAATGCTGATCGAGTTCGCGATCCTCCTTGGCGGCGCGCTGAAGCAGTGAGATCTCCTCCGCGTCGAATAGACCTTTGGCCAACACGTAGCCGTCGGCATGGTAGTCACGCACTTGCTGGTCGTTGATCGGACCTGTCGCCATGAAATCGCCCTCGAAGTTTTGGATTTAGCCCAGACAGAAAGTGTAGGGCGGGGGGAGAGATGGTGTCAACTTTTCCTATTCCTGCCGCAGAGCGACCAGCGGGTCGACCTGGGTTGCGCGGCGGGCAGGCACGTAACAGGCGATTAGTGCAACGATCACCAAAACCAGCGCCGCCAAGGAGTACGTCACGGGGTCGGTACTTTTCACGCCATAAAGGGACGAGGCAAGCAAGCGGGTCAGCGCCAGGGCTCCGGCGATACCGGCGAACAAGCCGAACAGAATGACCCTCATTCCGCGCAGCATCACGAGACGCAGCACCTGCGCGGGGCTGGCGCCGAGGGCGATGCGGATGCCGAATTCGTGGGTGCGTTGCGCCACAAGGTAGGAGGTAACGCCATAGATTCCAACGGCCGCCAGCAAGAGGCCGATGCCACCGAAGAGCGCGAACAAATTCATTTGGAACCTTGGGAATGCCACCGATTCGGCGAGCGCGTCATCTTCGGTCTCAACGTTAAACAGGGCCTGGTCCTTGTCAACCTCCGCGATGGCCCTCTGGAGCGGCTTGATGAGGCCGTGGGGATCGCCGGCCGTGCGGATGGTGAAGCTCTTCCAGAGATGGAAGATGTAAAAGCCGCCCGGGTAGTCGGAGCCGTGCTGGCGAACCGAACCGTACATCGTCGCTTCCTGCTCCGGACTCGGCGCGGAATTGCCGGACGTCGCCCACAATGCCGACGATTTCGCGGGGCCTCTTCTCTTCCACGCAGGGACATCCGATCCCTCAACCGCTTCTCCGACCACGAGCGTGGTTTGCACCAGCCTGCCAATGGGATCCTCGTTGGGAAAGTATCGGCGGGCCATGGATTCGTCAATGCACACCACCCACGGGGAATCTTCGGTATCACGCTCGGAAATATATCGGCCCCTGACCAGAGGGAATCTTGAGGCTGGTAAAGAATCCTGGGCTGACCTCGTTATAGAGGGCTTGGGGCGCGTGTCGATGGGGACTTCCGGGCGGCCGATCACCTTGAAGTTGCGCTGCTCCGATGTCTCCAGGTGGAGCCATGTGGCTGATCCCGACCGACGTCACACCGGGGAGCGCCGCGATGCGTTCAAGTGCCCGCTGATAAAAAGCGTCGCCTTCCGTGGTGACCGTTTTGAGCGCTCCGGGCGCGTGACCCGGGGTGTTGTGCCAGAACTTCGGCCCATCCAGAAATACCTCCGCGCGGAGCACGTGCGCGGGTCAATGCCGAGATCGATCTTATGCATCCGCAGGAAGCTGTGCACCATCAGACCGGCGCCCACCAGCAGTACGACGCCGAGTGCGACCTCCGAGGCGATAAGGAAATTCTGGCTGACGCGCGATCCTCCGCCACCTTGCCAGCCGCCTTCCTTCAACGCCTCGTGGAGCTCGATTCTGGCCAGCCGCAGGGCGGGGACCAGGCCAAACAGCATGGCCGCCAAAACTGAAATGGCCAGGGTGAAGATCAAGACGCGCCAATCGACGGTCAGCGCTAGCGTATGGATGGCATCGAAAGGGGCCATGGCGAGAAGCCCCCGCATTCCGGCCATGGCGGCGAGCACACCCAGGTGCCCCGCCCAACAGACCGAGCAGTAAACTCTCGGTCAGCAACTGGCGGACCAGGCGCCATCGCCCGGCGCCCAGCGAGGCACGAATAGCAATTTCCTTTTGACGGACAGCTCCGCGCGCCAGCAACAGGTTCGCCACGTTCGCGCAGGCGATCAGGAGGACGAAACCCACGGCGCCGAGCAGCATAAGAAAATAGGGTTGGCGTGTCTCCCACAAACGCGGTGCGTAAAGGGCGGAGCTGCACGCTCCAATCGGCGTCCGCATCAGAATGCTCCGTCCATCCCCCGCGCAATGGCATTCAGTTCTGCCTGGGCCTGTGGGATGGTTACGCCCGGTTTCAGGCGGCCCATTGGCCAGAGCCAGCGGAATTTGGACGGGCCGCCCGCGATTGAAGGCGTACCACATGTCAACGTCGGATTTCCAGGGAAGGACGGAAAAGCTGCTGGGGATAATGCCGATGATCGTGACCTGCGCGCCTCCGGCAGTCAGCTTCTGGCCCAGGATGTTCGGATCAGCGCCAAACGTCCTCCGCCAGAGGGATTCGCTGACCACGACGGTGGTGCTGATATTGTCTTTGCTGTCCTCCGGCAGAAACGTTCGTCCACGTATGGGCTTTACACCCAGCATGTCGAAGTAGTTCGTTCCACAGATGGTGGAGATCACCCGCTCGGCGTGGCCGATGCCGGAAATGGAGGTGGGATCCTCCTCATCGAGCCCGGCGAGGGTAATATCCTGCAAGGTCTTGCTGCCATTCTTCCAGGTCCAGTAGGCGCCCATGGTCGGAATATGGAAACCTCCACCTTTCAACTTCACTTCCTGAATCATGACGATCTGATCGGCATCGCGAAGATGCAGCGGCCGATATAGCATGGCGTTCATGAAGCTGAAGATGGTGGTGTTGGCGCCAATTCCGAGGGCGAGAGTGAGAACGGCAATCCACGGTAAACGCCGGATTCGAGCGCATCATGCGGACGGCAAAGCGGCAGTCGTCCCAAAACGCGGAGAGCCAGGCAAAGGTGTCAATGTCCCTGGTCTGTTCCTTGAGTAACAAGTTGATTTCCAAAGAGCGCTGCGGCCTTGCGTTGCGCCTCTTCCGGCGGCATGCCGGCCGCCATGAACTCGCGCGCCCGCATGTCAACATGAAACCGGATCTCTTCATCAAGCTGTGCGTCCAGCCGGGTTTTCCCCAGCGTGGCTCGCAGGCGTTTCAGCCAGGGCATCTGTCACCCCCCTACGCAAACCGGAGCACCTTGTCCACGGCGCGCGTGAGCCGGTCCCAACCTTCTTCCTCTTTCGAGAGCTGCTTGCGGCCGGCGGCGGTGAGTCGATAGAACCGGGCGCGGCGGTTGTTGTCAGACGTGCCCCATTCCGAAGTAATCCAGCCGGCTTGCTCAATGCGGTGCAGCGCCGGGTAAAGGGAACCTTCCTCTACCCGCAGTGCCTCATCGGAAGCCCTCTGGATGTGAACCGCGATGCCGAAACCATGCATCGGTCCGCGCGCCAAGCTTTTGAGCACCAGCAGATCCAGCGTGCCTTGAAGAACGTCGTTGTTCGTCCTTGCCATGGGCATTCCCTTAGATGTCTAGGGCAGTATGCGCCCGACCACCGGGCGTGTCAAGCGGGTCGGCGGCGCGGACCTGCAGTTCAAGTTCCACGACTTTTCGTTTCCATCGTGTCCGGCGGAAGGATGCGACTCAACAAAGCTGCAACACGCGAGAAACGCAGGAGCAAACCCGCGCTGTTAGCCTCAAACCTATCGGCTGTCCTTCCGCGTAGGATATAATCCTCGCTGAATCCAAGGAAAACTCGTGACGAACAATTCTCCCGATCATTTTCAGAACATCGCTTCGATATGGCGCACGAGCTTCGCGCTTTCGACCGTACTATTGCTTTCCTTTCCGGCCCTTGCACAGGTCAACCGCGGCAGCCTGGCGGGCACCGTAAGGGATTCCTCCGGTCTGGTCGTCCCGGGTGCCAGCGTGACCGCTTCGCAGGATGCCACGGGTTTGAAGCGAACGATTGTCACCCCGCCCCGCGGCACGTTTGATATTCCCGAATTGCCGGTGGGGATTTACACCGTCACGGTAGCCCTCAAGGGTTTCCAGACGGTGAAGTTTGAGAGCGTGCAGGTGGCACTTGAGCACACCACCATCTTGAATGCGGTGCTGCAAGTGGCCGGCGGCAGCGAGCGGGTGGAAGTGGTCGGCAGCCAGCAGCAACTCGACCAGACCTCCGACACTCTGGCCGCGCGCGTCGAACGCAAGCAAGTGGACGAACTGTTGCTCAACGGCCGCAACTGGTCCAGCCTGACCGCGCTGGCGCCGCTCGCCGTGGACACGAACTACAACAGCAGCAGCAATCAGCGCAGCATCCGCGTGGCCGGGCGCGGGCGTGACGACAACAACTTCACCCTGGATGGCATTGACGCCACCAACGTGATCAACCAGGCCCAGCAGCCGTATGTGCGCCTGGCGATTCCCCTCGACACCATTCAGGAATTCCGCGTGGTCTCCATGCTGGCCACGGCTGAAACCGGGGCGACGGCGGGTGGACAGATGGCGATCACCTCTGCCTCCGGCACCAACCAACTGCACGGAGGGGCTTTTGATTTTGTGCGCAATGACGTTTTCGATGCGCGGAGCTTTATTGACCCCAGCAAGCCGCCGTTTCGCTTGAATCAATTCGGCGGAAGCCTGGGCGGACCCGTGATCCGCAATCGGACGTTTTTCTTTGCGTCCTATGAGGCCTACCGGCAAATCCTGGGGCAGACGCTGGTGGGTTTTGTTCCGACGGCGGCATTCAGTCAGCAGGTGGCCGCGCAGTCCCCGGCGCTCGTTCCCGTTTTGAACGCCTACCCCACGGGAGTTCTGCCCGTCACGGGAAGCCCCAACGCCGCGGAATTCATCGGGTACGGCCGTCAGCTCGGGAATGAAGACTCCGGCATGATGCGCGTCGACCACAGTTTTTCCGACAAGACCACGGCCTTCGTCCGCCTGAACATCGACCGCGCCGTCAGCAACGTGCCCCTGGCCAGTTCCAGCCAGTATCTGGCGGACAGCCAGGTGTTGAACTCATCGCCGGAAAACGGTGCGGCTGAGTTCCTGCACGTCTTCTCGCCGAGACTGGTGAACGAAGCCAAGGTCGGTTTCAACCGCAGCACTGCCGACACCACCAACGTCAACCACACGGGAGCGCTGTACGCCTTCTCGGTGCCGGGCTTTACGACTCTGAACAATAACCGCGTCAGCATCGGGTCCGGCAACACCTTCGCCGCGCTCGACAACCTGACCAGGATCAAAGGACGCAACGTGCTTAAGGCCGGAGTGGAGATCCGCCGCATCGAGATGAACCAGGGCAAGACCGCCAGCGGCACAGTCTCCTTCGCTTCTCTTACCGCCTTTGCCGCCGACCAGGTGAACACCGCCAAGTACACGCAGGCTGAACCGATCAACGGTCTGCGGAAGTTTACTTACTTTGGGTACCTCCAGGACGAGTTCAAGTGGCGGCCCGACTTCACTCTGAACCTGGGTGCGCGCTACAGCTTCTTCAACATCTTTCACGAAATCTATGCGCGTCCCGATCCCTTTGACTTCAGCACCTGCGGGGCGGCGGGCTTCTGCGGCGTGGGCGCGAGCCTCGGCCAGCCCACCTATCGTGACGTCGATCCCCGCATCGCGCTGGCTTGGGCGCCGTCGTGGCTGGGAGGCAAGACGGTCATTCGCTCCGGCTTCGGAACGTACCATCAGGATGGTCAACTTGACGACCAGAATGTTCCCGAAGGCAATGAAGTGGCCAGCTACTCGCTTTCGCGCAAGACCATCCCGACCCTGACCTATCCTATTGATCCCTTCCTGTCGGACGTCACGGGCGTCATTTCCCCCTCCGCCATGGACCGCCGCCGCAAGGACATGTACGTGACCGAGTGGGGACTTTCGGTTCAGCAGGCGCTGCCCGATTCGATCGTGGGGACCATGTCTTACGTCGGCAGCAAAGGCACGCACCTGCTGACGCTCTCGTACGCCAACGTCATCAACCCACTCACCGGCCAGCCGTCCTACCCGCAATTTGGCCAGATCTCCTGGCGCGGCAACCAGAGCAATAGCACTTACGAAGGCCTGGGATTGGGTTTGCAGCGCGCCTTCCACAGGGGTCTGCTGTTCTCGCTCAACTACACGTGGTCGCATGAAATCGACGACGGCTCGATGGGAAGCGGTGACGGCGATTCGCTGACTCCGGAAATTGTGGCCTGCCGCGCTTGCGACAAGGCCAACGGCATCTGGGACGTGCGCCACGTCATCCACGGGAGCGTGATTTACGAACTTCCTTTTGGCGTGGGCAAGGCCTACCTGAGCCAGCCGGGAATTCTGCGCGGGTTGTTGGGCGCGTGGCAAGTCACTTCGATCATGGGCGCGCACACGGGCTTTCCCGTCAACGTCACTGTGGATCGCTCCAGCACGGCCGTTCCCGACGGCAACACCAACGATCAGCGTCCCAATCTGGTTCTGGGAGTTCCGCTCGTTCCCGCAGGCGGCGCGACTCCGGCCACTTGGATCAACTCGAGTGCCTTTAGCGTTCCCGCCGCGGGACGTTCGGCAATGCCGGCCGCGATATCGCGACAGGACCGGGACTCTGGCAGGTGGATTTCGGCGCGAGCAAGCGCATCGCCCTGACCGAGCGCTATCAGCTCCAGTTCCGCGCCGAGGCGTTCAACATCTTCAATCGCGACCAATTCGGCGCGCCGCTCTCCGACCTCTCCGCCGGCGCCGGCGAGTTTGGCGTCATCACCCAGCCGGTCAACACCACCCCCATTGGCACCGGCACACCGCGGCAAATCCAGTTGGCATTGCGGCTGGAATTCTGAGGGGTACGGGTTTTGAGGTGTCAGGCGTGTGGCGCGAGAGGCTAGTTCGACCGCCCTACGGAGGGCCAAAAAAGTGCTTAAAACACCGGATTTTGCCCGGTTTTAGGGGAATTTCGCACAGCCGATGCACGCTACAAGGGACAGGAAACTCCGGCAAGGCATTGAAATTATTATAGATACGATGAAAAAACTGGAAAATCGTACGTAATGGAGGTTAAGTCCTTTTGAATCATAAACTCATCGGCATCGGGCATTCTGTCTAGTTTTAAGTGGCTTGTTTTCAACAACTCATCGGGTTCTTTCACTGATTTCTTGTTTTTCCGGGCTGGTGGGCCAGAATATCGGACAAGTTGGCGGCTCTTCCCGGGAGGCGAGAGGCTACACAAACTTCGGTGCGTGCGCTCTCCGGGCGTCGAGTGCGGGACCCTGCGGCGGGTTGGAATTCACTACAAAACATTGTCAGCCACCGATTGTAGACTATCATATCCGAGGTCGTTTGTCAAGCGGAAAATGCGGAAGGGGTACAGTCGTTGGAGGTCGAGGCAGATTTAAGCCGCCATTGGGCGGGGAGGCCATGGGGCAGTCCGAATGCGCACCTCGGCGCTACGCGTTTGTGATACGATCACAAATCACCCCAGGGGCAACTTCATCGGAAAGGATAATGTCATGTCGCACCGTATCCCGGGGTCGATTTGCCTTACCAAGGTTGGGTCTCGCTGGATTGACGACGGCACCCTTTGCCGGTCCCGATCCACTCCCCCGGGTCCCCTGCGACCCGTAAGCCCGCGCCACCCGGCTTCGTACGACATCAACTACTCTTCCCCGCATCTGCCCGGGCCCTTCCGGATGCTGGCGTCGCTCATCCTGGCCGCAACCCCGGATGGCACAGAGGGGACGGTGGACCCGCAAACGATGATCAAAATCGACATTGGTGAAATCCAGAAGACGCCGTTCGGCCGGTCGGAAACGGGACAGGCCATCGTGCGCATCCTCAAGCATCTCAATAATCACAAGAAAATCAAATTCGAAGAGACGGATGATCGCGGAGGTTTCCTGCTGGGTGAGATCACCGTGAATAAGGACTTCTACAACAATCTGTGGAAGTCGATGTGCACGCTGGTTCACGAGGCGTCACACGCGGTATGGGATGCCAACCATCCCGCCAAGAAAGGAAAGCCCGAAAAGCACGAGGACTTGGTAGAGGACGAAGTGATCGCAGAAACCAACGAGCTCGAAATGTATAAATGGTCGAAAACAAAATTCCATGGCGTGACTGACGCTGAGCTGGAGAAGCGCCTGGAAAAGCTCCAGGACAACAAGTTGCGGGCCGCCATCGAAGAGTGGATGGACGCTGGCACCGTATCTCACTAAATCGGGATAGGGCCATTGTCGATTTTCGATTGCTGATTGTCGATTGAAGGGCGTCGCCGAATTTCGAGTTCCCAGTCTCGAATCCCGAAGAACGCACCACCAAGACACCAAGGCACCAAGAAGAACCTGCCTTCAGGCTGTCCTTTGCGCCTCCGCGCCTCGGCGGTGAAACCTCTTTTGCCCACGACGCCGGAGGCGCGGACGAATTTCGAGTTTCCAGTTTCGAGTTTCGACTGACACCGCGAAACCTGCGGACCAGCCAGCAAGCTACATGGCGGTGGTGCTGCCGCCGGAGCCCACGGCGTTGGCGCCGTCGGTGGCCGTGGCTTCCGCGTTGTCGGCCTCGCTCTGCTGCTGCGCCAGGGTGGCCACCACGTCGCGGTCGGGTTGCGCCGCGCCATCGGGCGTGGGCACGCCGTTGGCCACGGGACCGGCGGGCAATCCCCCGCTGCCTTCGCTGCTGGCCAGGGTGCTCAGTCCGGCGTCAATTTGCTCCTGAAACTGGTTGTGCATCTCCTGGAGAACCGCCAGGTCAATCTGCGTGGAGGTGTTGGCGGGGCAATCGCCGGCCTTGCTGGAAACCACATTCACCGCCACCTTGTTGCCGGGCAGCAGATTATCGCCGCTGCGGTTCACCACGTCGCCCGCCGTCAGCGCACAGGTGGCGGTGCCGGCGGGAACATCAAGGCTCTGCGAGACCAACACGGTGCGCTGGTTGGGGTCGAGTACCGGCGGCGGAGCCTGGCCGTTTGCCGCCGCGGCTCCGCCCTGCGAGGCCTCCGCCTGCTCCTGCGTTACCTCCGCCTGCACTTCCTGCGTAATGGCTTCTTTCACTTCCGGGCTCACGGGCGCCGGCTGCGTGGAAGCCTGCTCAGGCGCCGCTCCGCCCGGAGTGGGCGGGTATTCCTGATGGTTCTGGTACGCCACCTGGAGACTGGACGAGAGCACGTAATCCGTCAGCCATGCCGACGGGCTGGAATAACTGGACGAGGGAGTAAAGTAATTGGAATAAGCTTCGGCCGCCTGCGCCTGCGGTCCGCTCCACGCGTAGCCCACGGGCGAACTCCACGAGCTGCCCGCCCACTGGTAAAACTGCGGCTGGTAGCGCACCGCCGGCACGGGACGGAAATAGATGACCCCGCGATAGCTGCCAATGCGATAGACGCGCGCCGCGGGCTGGCCGTTGACCACGGAAGTCCGCTGGAAGTAGCCCTGGCGTCCCGGCATGGGCCGCTGCACAAAGCCGCGGTCGTGCCCGAAGGTGACCACCATCACGCCACCGTTGCGCAAGGAAAGGGTGGCGCGGTCGCCGCGTGCGGCTCGGGCCACAAACATGTTGTTGCCCGGCCGCACCACATGCACTGAGTTCACGCCGCCGTTGCCGTAGAATCTCGCCTCCATGCCCGGCCGCGTAAACGCGCTCACGTGGTTGTTGCCGTCCAACAGCCAACGGCGGCCGTCAGGATGGGCAACAAAGGTTCCGCCGCCGGGAGCGGGCGCACTGCGGGAGTTCGGGGGCATTCGCAATCCGCCGCGCTGAACATTGCCCGCGGCAAGGCCTCCGCCACCCGCTGCGCCCAGGCGATTCTGCCCGGGATTCGCTTCACCGCGTCCGGCCGGGACCTGCCCCGGCAGCACGCGTCCCTGACCGCCGGCAAGCTGGCCGTTCTGGCGCTGCTGGAGGCGCTGCTGCTGTTGCTGCCGCAAAAGTTGTTGACGCTGTAGAGCCTGTTGGCGCTGCTGTTGCAGGGCTTGTTGACGCTGTTGCAGTGCCTGTTGACGCTGCTGCAAAGTCTGCTGTTGCTGCTGCACTTGCGGGCGCTGCTGAACCGGCTGTTGCGGCCGGGCCGGTGCGGGGCGCAGAACCGGCTTTACGGGCAGCGGCTTCACCGGCAAGGGATGCAGGGGTTCCTGCGGGCCTGCCGCCGGGGCGGTCGCCAAAAGCACGCTTAGAAATAGAAAGGAAAACAGACCTGAAAGACGCAGGCAGGGCGAGGGCGGTTTCATGCGAACCTCCTGAGTGGGTGGCGTCCCGGTTTGAGGCGGCGAGGGCCTGCGCTCTGCGGCGCCATCGGCTCACTGGCAAACTCAAACAAAGACCGAGTCCCGGCTGGCGGGTCGGCGCCACGCGTACGCCTCCACCAGCCTCACAGACCATCGCCAACCCCATGCCGGACTTTTAACATGGCAAGCCGCGGGATCAACCTCCCGAGAGCTTACCGCAGGGGCTCTAACCTGGCTCGAACACGACAATCGAAAGGGTAGCTTCAATATAACGTCTTGGGGCCTGCCGGGCAACGACAATTTGACCGTGCGTCGTCAGCTAACGAAATGCAGAGTGCCTCACGCGTGGGTGGGATTCTCGTCTCCTTTTTACACTCTGTCCGGTTGCCTGCCACCCAGCCTGCTGAATAGCACCCCCGTCGCTCGCGCTCCGTCGCCTCCTCATCTGAGGAGGGAGCTTTGTGTGTGGCTCCCCTCCTAGATTAGGACGGGTGGAGCCAGAGGCGACGGGGTGGCTACCAGCAAGCACCGCGCAACGATGATTCGGTGCACAAATAAACTCCAGACGCAGAGCTTTGCTCTGCGCAATCGCCAATAAACTCGTATCTCTTGCTTTTTCATCAACTTATCCGGATATCCCCCCGTGTCGATTTTAAGTGCATTGTTTTTCAATAACTTATCCGGATATCCCTGCATTCTTGGGGTCCCCCCTTTTTTTTGACCCCACAGGGATCATTAACTCCCTTATTTTCAATAGCTTGTTTTTCGGAATGAACACCGTTCCGCATCGTTAATGGCCTTTGTTTTCTTTAACTTTTCCGGATTGCGGGGTATCGCGTCCCGCTCGCCCCGCGCGATCCCTCCGCGGTATCACCCCTAACCGTCTTTTTTTCTTTAACTTTTCCGGATTCGCGGGCATCCTGCCGCACTCCCCCCAGGCGCTCTTCGCGCTTCAGCCGCACGAGCCGGTGCGACAGTCGCGAAGTCTGCCGATGGTTGGCCTTGCGCATGCGTTCCCGTCCTTCGGGCGTTGCCGCGCCCTTGCAGAGCCGGGCGTTGCGCCGGTGGGCGGCCAGACTCTTCTCCGTCATTCGCCGCTTTTTCGAGAGTTACATGCGCTTTCTCCTGGGGCCCGGGGCCGGGGGCGCGAGGCTGGGGACGCGGGCGAGGCTAGGGAAAGCTGGAGCAGGACGGGGATTGGTCCCGCGGCACAGGTTCCCCAAGCATTAGGCTATCGATATTGCCAAAGATTGTCAAGAGAATGACGTGTCGAAGGCGTTATGGAAGGAAAAAATCGGAAGGAAAGACGACAAAATACCCGCTTATGGGCTGAATGGGTAGCCAGTCAGTGGTTTCCTGACTGTGGGCTTTTTCTTCCCTTTTCCACAACGTGTCGAAAGATCACGGCGAGCTGCGCGGCGGGCCTGAGAAGAGCCCACAGTCAGAACGGCTCTGACTGTGGCTACCAACTTTCGGCAAATGCGCCCTCATGCACGGGTGACGGCCATAACCGGCCAATCATGATGCCCGCTTCGAGCTAACCTCAGCAGAATGTGACGATTGCAGGCGCGTGCACAGATTGGACCGGTTATGGCAAATTAACCGGCCAACCCGCCGATTTTCAATTACTTAGAGGTGCGGCTAGGGTTGGCCGGTTAATTTACCCATGCGGCCGATGCCTCGTTACTGGCAAGGCGCAAGCCACTTCAAGTGTTAGGGCGTTTATGGTCAAAGTGATTATCACCGCGGGCGGACTTTCTCAGTCTCTCGCTTCCGCCGCGGCCCCCCTTTTTTTGGCACGGGCGCTGGTATAATCCGCCGATGCGTGTCCCGACCAGGCGCATTCGCGAGTTACGAGCGAGCCCCACGGAGGCGGAAAAGGTCGCGTGGAACTTGCTCCGGCATCGTCGATTAGGCACGAAATTTCGCCGCCAATTCCCAATTGAAAACGGCGCCCTCGATTTTTATTGCTTCGAACATCGGCTGGCCATCGAGCTCGATGGCGGCGTCCACTCGCAGATTGACCAGATGCGCAAAGATGCTGCCAAAGAAGATTATTTGCGGACCCTGGGAATCCGATTGATGCGTATTCCGAACGCGATGGTTCTTGAGCATCCGGACGAATTCGTGCACAAAGTGCTGGAGACTATCGGGGCGTCGGTCGAAAAGGCGAAGAAGTGACCCCTCACCCCCACGACAAGCAGAACGTGGGGCCCCCTCCGCCTTGCGGTCCCCCCTCTCCCCGGCGGAGAGGGAGGGTGGTTTTGGGCGCGCTCCGCGCGCCCCGCGATCTTTCCGGCCTTCTCCGAGGGGAGAAGGTGGACCGCGACAGGCGCTCTCACCAGCCGTCGCGGGCCGGATGAGGGGTCACTTCCGCCCCCTCGGCCACGAGTTGCCACGCACAACCGCAGGTTGGGCGTATTACGGCCAAGTGAATTGTTGAGCAGCCAGTCCGAAAACCTGGGTGGCGGTCGCGGTAGGGATGCCGGTTACCCGGCACCCCCCGCACGGATCCGTACTTGCGCTCGTTAGCGCATACGGCTCTTAACTCGGATGGGCGGGCTGGCGCAGGGCGAGCGCAGCCCTGCGTCTCGAAAAATGATCAAGGCAGCGCGGTCTCGAAACGACGTCCGTCGATGAACACATGGAAAGCTTGCGCGCACGCGGCGAGGATCGCGAGTCGCATGGCTGTGCTCGCCATGCGCCAGCCGGCCCCAATGGCCTGAGGCACTTCCACGGGGACCACCCGGGCGGAGAACGGTGTGTTCCCCCGATTGGCGCGACACTTCGCGGCTTACTCATTCGATCCTCTGGAGTTAGAGCCTTTGGAGGTGGCCCGCAGCGTGCAGAGGAGGGAAAAAGGTGAGGAAATGTCCACGATGGGACAAATTGTCACAGGCAATATGAGCGCAACCGCGACGACGGACCAGCAAGGGGACCGCCGGGAATCTGGACCTCTCAATCCCTGCGAACTGGAAATCGACCTCTTTTGCAAGGGCCTGCGCATCGACCCATCCTGCACCCTCGAAGCCGATGCGCGGTTCATTACCCGCACGCGCGCCGGACTGGGCAGCGGGCTCGAACTGGTCATCCCCGGCCCCATCAAAGACATCTGGGTGAACGTGCCGGTGGAGGAGGACTTCGCGCAACAGTCCTGCTACGAACTGGTTTACGACTGGGGCCAGTACTGGGTGAAGGACACGCGGTGCGGCCATCGCTACGCGGTGCGCATTCCGCCGGAGCCAAGTTGGTACACGCGGGTCACATCGCGCGGCACTCCCATGCACAAGGTCGGCGTGCTGCAAGGGACTTACCTTGGTATCTACATCTCGAACTCGTGCGGCTTCTGGTATCACTCGCCCGCGGTCAACTGCAAGTTCTGCGCGTCCGGCCTGAACGTGGGCGTGAACGAAGTTGCGCGCAAGGATGTGGACGACGTCGTGGAAGTGGTGCGCGCGGCCAAGCAGGAATCCGGCACGACGTTTGTACACTTCAACTCCGGCTTCCAAACCAACCGCGACATGGACGAGGCCGCGCCCTACGTGCAGGCCGTGAAACGCGTGGGCATGCTGGTGGGATTGCAACTGATCCCCACGCTCGACTTCGAGAAATACGACCGGTTGATTGACCTTGGCACGAATCACTTCAGCTTCTGCTACGAATTCCAAAACCCCGAGTACTTCGCGCGCTTTCTGCCGGGCAAGCAGGAACTGGTGGGGCAGCAAACATTCTTCCGCGCGCTTGAATACACGGCGAAGAAGCTGGGCAAGGGCGCTTGCTCGGGTGAGATCATCGCCGGCGTCGAGCCCATCGAAGACACGCTTAAGGCCATCGACTACATTACCGGTATCGGCGCGTTTCCCACAGTCTGCATCTTTCGCCCGACGATCGGTTCCGACATGGAGCAGTGGCCGTCACCGCGCTACGAAGACATGCTGATCGTCTTCCGCCACCTGTACGAGGCTTGCCGGCGCAACCAGATTCCCATCGACGTGACGCCCAACATCGAGGTGAGCCTGATCGTGCAGCCCGGCGACACACGATATCTGGCGCCGAAGACAGTGGCGTCGTCGGTCTACCACGCGAAGATGGCCTTGGCGCGCTGGTTGGCGCGTCCCTACTTCGCCTGGAAGATGCGGCCGAAGAAAGCGCGGGACGCGGGATTCGGGAAACGGGACACGGCAAAGGCCAACGCCGGACGCTGAGTTTCGCGCCAAGGCTATCTTGCGATCGCCGGCAGGTGAGGTAGAAAAAACTTAACGTTGCCTGGGAATCAGGACCGCACACCTATAGCCAGGACGCCAAGTCCCGTGTGCTGTACGTATGATCTCAAACCGCACCCAAACCGCCGTTGCCGAAAAGCTCAGTGCTGAGGCTGAAGCCAATGCGATTGCGGGCGCCGTGGCCACTGCCGTGGATGCTGCTCCGGAGCCCTTTGAGATTGAGGCCGCGGGCACGGGACTCGAAATCGTCGGGCGGGCGCCGCTGCCGAACGGCCTTGCCAATCGCGCTCGCATGAAAGTGTTCTCGCCCAAGCCCGGTCACACGCTGGTGTTCTTCTTCAAGCGCAGCCAGGTTCCTTTCAGTCGCGATCGCTACAGCTACGGCGGACAGGACCTGCGTGGCTCCGCCGTCGACGCGCAGGAGATCGCTGCCTGGCTCGACTTCCTCTCTTCCGGCTTCCATCCCGACAAGCGCCCGCAGAACCTCCGCCGCGCTTTCCCTTACGAAATCCCAGAATAGGTCGGCGGTCATCGCTCAACGGCGACTCGACCTGTATACCATCGTTTCCGGCGGTGGGCAGGCCGGGAACCTTGGTTATTCCGCAACTTCCCACCCCAAGGGACCCATGGCGAGACCGGGAGACGCGTCTCAGCACGACTTGTTGTCCGATATCGAGCGCGCATCGCACCCGTACTCTCCCTGCCGGGCGATCCATGCCTGCGCCGGCACGTCAGCTCGGATGGGAACTGGCCCGCGAAGCTTCTTCTCCGCATCGGCGCTTACCACGGGCAGAATCCGTTAATCGAGTTAGCAATCTCAGAGCCTCACCCGTGCACGCGGAATCGTGGCTCGAGGCCCGGGAAGGTTGCGTTCTGCGCGCCATTGTATTATAAGGAAAGGTCGTTGATCGGGCGTGCGCCTGTAGCTCAGATGGATAGAGCGGCAGCCTTCGAAGCTGATGGCCGGGGGTTCGAATCCCTCCAGGCGCGCCATTACCCTTCAGGACGTTCTCACCGTTGCCATACTACTTCAGATCAGAGTCCAGTTCCCGCAACTGCGCCGGCGTGAGGGGCACTTCGGCCGGGTATTTCGGGTGGTCAATGACAATCCTGGCAGTGTGAGGAAAAGCCTCCACTTGAGCGGGAGTGAGCTGGAATTTGATGTACTGGACGGAACTGAGGCGTTCGGTGGAAATCTGGCTGTCGTCGGACTTTGCCTGCGACCGCTGCCCTCCGGTCTCGAGCCAGATGTGATGCTCCAGTCCCAGCAGCTCGGGCAGCCAGACGTCGCGTTCTTCCGAGGCTTCGTACTCGATGATGGGAGATTTTCCGCTCGGTGCCGGCTTGGATCGGGCAGGAACGCGTCACGTCGCAGCTTGGAAAAGCCACGACATGACGGCTAACGTTCGCAGATGCGTTCAAACGGTGTGGCAGTCGCGCTAGGCCTCCCCGCACCGTCGACCGTTAGGCGCTGATGGGAGGGGGCTCTGCTTACACCCGTCCCTGCCTTCGTCGTAAGGCTAAGAGTGGAGCCACGCGGTTGGCACACTGAAGACGATCGCCGAACTCGTCTTAGTGCTTGGAGAGCTTGTCCGCCATGGACATCAACAGCCGCCGGTTTGTGCTCGACATACCCTCAAAAGCCTTGATCAATTTCTTGACCGGCTTGCCCAGGGTCATCTGTTCTGGAACCTTGGGTGCCGAGGGTTTGCCCTCTCCCTGGAACAGCAACTGGTAAGGCTCGACTTCCAACGCCTTGGAGAATTTTTCCAGTGTGCTGAGCGAGGGGGCTGTGTACCCGCCCTCAACCCGGGAGATGTATGAGCGCAAGAGACCGGAACGCCGCTCGATGTCACCTTGCGAAAGACCCTTTACTTCACGTAATTGTCTTAATCGTTTGCCTACGTCCATAACTGCATTAGAACAGAATCAAAACGTCATGTCAATGCTATTAAGATAATCTTTTGACGGCTTGCTAAATCCATCAAGATACCTGATTGGTGCTTTCCGAGCGAGATAGCTCTCGCGTGGGTAGTGCCTCGGTTCGAACTTATGGCCGCGAGTCTATCACGCGAGTTGATGAATCGCACCGGCGAACTGATGTCGCCCCATAGCGCCTACAACTGCGGCCCGAATTGAGCCCCCGCCTCATCCTCGTAGCGGCGAGTTTCTCCGCCGTTTGTAGCGCCGGCCTTGCGAGCCTGCCCTGAGCGCCGCGAAAGCGCGGCACCACGGTGGCGGCGGCACGGGCGTTCACCAGTCAAGTGGTTTATTTCCGAGTAGCGCGTCATGCGCTCGGAATGTCATGGTCACCCCGTAGCGCCCGCCGGGTTTGCGGTCTGCGGCTCTTCGTTGACGAAGGCGACTCAATTTTACGGTGTGTCGCATGCCAGGGAAGATACGTGGACCACAGAAGCGATGGTCCGCGCTACTCGCTTGTGCGGGAATCGAACGAAATCTGGCTGGCGCAGACATCGCCTTTTATGTCTGCGTCACTTCGGCAACGCGCAGCGCGAGGTTCGGGTCGGTAGAGTAGGAGAGGAAGCGAATCACGCCGCGCCTCTCCCCTCGTCGAACCGGACGTGCAGGTTTCCCGCATCCGGCTCTCGCAGAGACTCTCGCCGCAAGCATGCACAGGTCGTGGCCCGTCAGGTCACAAGGCGATCAGGCCCCGTTGTTTCATGTGGGCGTAGACCGTCGTACCTTTGGGGGGGCGATAGGGTCGCTGGCTGCGACGCCTGAGATGTTTCCACAGGCGCCAGTTTACGTAACTGTTGATCTGGTTGAAAGCGTGCCGCGGATAGCCGAAACAGAAGTAGTTACCCCAGCCTCTCAGGTTGCGATTCAGCTCCCCGATCAACTGGGGGATCGGGACGCCGTTCTGCTGCGCGCTAGTCAGCTCGCGCAACTTCGCCCGCTCCCGAGCCAGGGCCTTCTTGGAGGGAATCACATTCAGATAACGACGACGCCCCCACTCGGGGCGCGTGCGGTCGTACCGAAACGTGAAACCCAGAAAGTCCAGACTCGCTCCTTGCTGTTTCAGCTTGATAATCCGTGTCTTCTCCCGATTGATCTCCAGCCCCATCCAGGATTCCAGCTTCTCCTCGATCCATCCCACCAGTCGCGGCGTCTGCTGCTGCGCCAGCACCACAAGGTGAGTAGCGCCGGGGAATCTCACCCCGACGCTCTCTCAGAACCGTACTTGAACGTCTCCGCTCATACGGCTCCCGCTAGGGAACCACGCCGCACGCCCATCTGCCAGTGCGCAAACAGCTTCGGATCACGCCGTGAAATGCGCGCCACCCAGTGCGTCGCCCTGCGCAAATGTCGCCGCAGCTTCTTGTATTTCCGATAGGCCCACCGGGCCAGCGAGCGATCCAGTTGGCGCATCGGCGGGTAAAGCGCCGAGCGATAATACCGCCCGTAGTATTGAAGCCAGCCCCGCAGGATGGGGTTGAACATCCGGGACAGATCCTCGATCGCCTTGTCGCTGCGTAGATGCAGGTTCCAGCTTCGAATTTCCGCCCGAATCGCCTTCACCGCCTTGTCCGACACAGCCGGACTGAAGTTGATGAAGTACTTCCCGAACCGATTCTTCGATCTCCGCGGCCGAAATGTGTAGCCGAGAAAATCGAATTTCTCGTTCGGATACGTCCTTCGCCGGTCATCATCCTTGCAGTAGACGATCTTCGTCTTCTCCGGATGAAGCTCCAGTCCACACTCGCGCAAACGCGCGGCGATGGCCGCCCGAACCTGCTGGGCTTCCAGTTCCGTTCTGCAATGCACGATGGCATCATCGGCGTACCGCTCAAACGGCACTCGCGGATACTGCTTCGCCATCCACCGATCAAAGGCATAATGCAGAAACAGATTGGCTAACAGGGGACTGATGACGGCCTGAACGCAAAAGATAACTTCCAATTTGAGAGCGCGGTTCGCTATCGACAGGAGGGTAAAAGAACATGAAAAACCTCTTGACTTGTGTCATAAATAGGCGTATATATATGTGTATATGGCCCGCGCCAGCGATGCTCAAAAGGCCGGGCGGCTCAATCAGGCTCGCACCCTGCTCCGCGAGCATGCGCCACTTCCCGAGGCTGCCGAACACTTGGCTCGCGAGTGGTCGGTCAGCAAGCGCCAAGCCTATCGGTATCTGCGAGCGTGCTCAGCAACTCCGACAACCCGTTCCGGTACAAGATGCCAAGGTCTCCTTTACGGTCAAGCTCTCGCGCCGTTTGGTGGCCACGCTCCGGACCTACGCCGCCTCCACGGGATTGACCCTGAGCGAGATCGTCAGCCGCGCCTTGCAAGCGATTCTCCATCGTGGGGGAGGCCGTGGCTGACCACCCGCGGGGTCGGCAACGCGCGCTGCGGGTGGAATATCAATTTGATCGGTTGTGGGCGGAGAAGCTGGCCCAAGTCTATGAATGCCTGGTGCCCGACCCGATCCCACTCCCCTCTCCGGCGGCTCCCTCCTTGCCGGAAAGCAAGCAGGAGATTCTGAATGACCAAAGTCGGCCGCTATTTACGCCCGGGTTTCCTCGGACCGGCAGAAGGAGAACCACACGATCGCCAGCCAGGTGGCAGCCTTGATGGATTATGCCCAAGCCCATGAGTACAAAGTTCCAGCCGAATGGTGCTTCCAAGATGAAGGTTACAGCGGCGCTACTCTGCTGCGACCGGGGCTGGAAGCTTTGCGTGACCTGGCCGCGGGAGGACACATCGAGGCGGTGCTCATTTACTCGCCGGATCGGCTCAGTCGCAAGTATGCCTACCAGGTGCTGCTGGGGGAAGAGTTGAGCCGTTGCGGCGTGGAATTAGTCTTCTTGAAGGCACCTTCCGGGGCTACTCCCGAAGACCAACTCCTGCTGCAGTTCCAGGGCATGATCGCCGAGTATGAGCGGGCGCAGATTGCCGAGCGGTCGCGCCGGGGCAAACGCCATCGCGCCCACCAGGGATCGATCAACGTGCTCTCCGGGGCCCCTTACGGTTACCGCTATGTGCGGAAAAGCGACACGGCCGCGGCCTACTATGAAGTCTTTGAAGCTGAGGCGGCCGTGGTGCGCCGCGTCTACGCGGCGTA
>CAVRBF010000088.1:0-41976 GCA_963719115.1 uncultured Acidobacteriota bacterium
GCGAGATGAGGCCGAAAGGGGGGCGAGTCCTCCCTATCGCACCAAGCTCACTTCAAATACAACATGTCTTCCCAGTCATCGGTGCGGAACGGCGCGGCGGGCAATCCCGCACGATTATAGAGGTTGCACGAGGGGTTCATAGCCCACGCATAGCGAACGGCGACGGGATGGGCCACGGAACTGCTGCTCACCAGGATGGTGTCGCCTTCCATGGTGGCTTGCGCGCGGACGAACTTGCGGTCCTCGCCCGCAATCTCCAAGCTTGCAACCTGGGGGCCTTTCGGTGCGAAGCCGCCGTAAACATATTTGAATCGCAGGCGGATTTTGTCGCCCTCCACCTGCATGGATTCATAGACCGGCCCCGAGTAGATCACATCCATGCCGTAGGCAATTCCCTCCGCCGCCAGCGCCAGGCGGTATCCAACGTCCTGCTTATTCTTGGGATGAATGTCCCCCCCGTCACCAATGTCGATGGTGACGGCCATTCCGGTCCGGGGAAGCGCCAGGGCCATGGCCTGGGCTTCGCGGGTTGCCGGCCAACTGAGAATCGAGGGAGTGATTCCATAATTCGCCAACTGCACGAAGAGGAAGGGAAAATCACCCTCGCCCCACACACGCCTCCAATCCCGGATCATCGCCGGAAACAGCTTGCGATACTGCACGGCGCGGCTGGTATTCGATTCTCCCTGGTACCAAATCGCCCCCCGGATGGCGTAGTCGATAAGCGGCATGATCATGGCGTTGAAGAGGCTGGCAGGCCGGTGAGGATTGCGTCGCGGGTCATCGGGAAGGGCGGGAGCGATGGGAATCGGCGCCCCTTCCGCCTCGGCCTGGTCGGAAGCTTGCCGCCACTGGGCGAGTTGGGCGCTGTAGTCGTCGAAGAGCTTCGGATAGGGCCGGATCAGCTTCTCTCCTGCTTCCAGGATGGATTTGAAATCAGGGTCGGACTCCAGCGTTTCGCGGCTCGTCCAAGCCTCGGCGGGAGTGCCACCCCACGAAGTGTTGATCAGCCCAATCGGTACGTTCAACGCTTTCTGCAATTCCCGGCCGAAGAAGTAACCCGCCGCGGAAAAACCGCCCACCGTGTCGGGGCGCGTCCGAACCCAATAGCCAGACACCTCCCGCTGGGGCTGGCGGGCCAGTTCCTGCCGCACGGTGAACAGCCGGAGCGTGGGATAATCGGCGCGCGCGATCTCGTCCTGGGCATTGTTGACGCCGCTCACCGGCATCGCCATATTCGATTGACCGGAACAAATCCACACTTCACCCACCAGGACGTCATGGACGGTAAGGGTGTTCTTGCCCGCCACGGTAAGCGTGAAGGGCCCGCCCGCATTGAGAGGGCCCAGTTGAACTTTCCATTCCCCAACACCATTCGCCACGCCGCTGGCTTTCTGATCTTTAATCGTCACGCTCACGTGCTCGCCCGGCGCGGCGGCGCCCCAGATGTTGACCTTCACACCTTGTTGCAGCACCATCCCGTCGGAAATTAAAGCTGGGAGTTGGACCGCGGCACGGGCCGCCCCGGCGGCGAGTACTGCGACCTCCAACATCACCACAACCAACTTCCTATGGCAGAAACCAGACATGAGCATTCTCCTTCCGGCATTATCCGAATCTTCCGGGAGACTCGCGCGCCAAGCCAAAGTCAGCGATTCGGCGAAGCCTGACAGTTAACCATGGGATTCCTTTTCGTGCCAGGCCCAATCCTGTTCGTTTAACTGCTGTGAAGCCATACGCGACCTCCCTGCGGGCGAAGCCCGCTTTGAGTGCGGTAGCAGCAGCTACCGCTTTTTCTTGTTGTGACCCTCGCATTGTTCCCGTAGGGTTCATGCCCGGAAAGCGGTAGCTGGTGCTACCGCACTCCAAAGCGCTGCGCGCAGACTGCCGCCTGTTCCAGTCTGCGATCCCAAAAGGACTGGTGTTTTGAGATTATCTAGATCGGGATCACAAGAAACGCAGACAATGAACCGCGTGCCTGCGCCAGCCGCGGACGTGTGGTCATATTTGACACAAACCGGAATCACTCCTATTCTTGTACAGGAGAGCTAAATGTACAAAACGAACAAAACGTCAATATCCGCTGCCCGCCTTCCGGCCGGCAAGGTTCGGCAGGATTTTGCCGAGACGGTGAACCGCGTCGCCTATGGCGGTGAGCGGGTGGTCCTCCATCGCCGCGGCAGAAACCTCGCCGCCCTGATTCCCCTGGAAGACCTGGCGTTGCTTGAGGAACTTGAGGATCGCCAGGACGCGGAAGAAGCGCGGAAGGCCCTCGCCAGTGCCAAGGCTAAAGGAGAGAAGCCGATTCCCTGGGCGCAAGCGAAGAAGAAGCTGGGCCTGTAGTGGCGACCTACACGGTTACGATCTTGCCATCCGCGCTCGGCCAGTTGGCAGAGCTTCCCCGCCATGAGCAGAGGAAGATCAAGGAACGCATTGACCGTTTGGCGGCTGATCCGCGTCCGCCCGGGGTGAAGAAATTGCAGGGTGAGTCGGACCCGTTTCGCCTCCGCTCCGGAAACTATCGGATCATCTACTCGATTGAAGATGTCCGGCTGATGGTTCTGGTGATCAGGATCGGGCACCGTCGCAACGTTTGTCGCGGCCTGTAGTGTGGCACAGGCACTCCTGCCTGTGCTTCCCTCTGTGCACAGCCAGGAGTGGCTGTGCCACTTACTATTCGTCGAACCCGCGTGTCGCAGGCTGGCGTAGACTTCCGCCTGTTGCCGTCTGCGATTCCGAAAGGACTGGTATTTTGAGATGATCCAGAGCGGGATCACGAGAAACGCAGACAATGAATGGCGTGTCTCATGCGCCAGCCGCGAATGCTGTTGTTGACTGGGGCAGCCTCACATGCGGGCTGGCCTTGGTTGTGGTTTTCACCTGGCCAATGGCTGGACAACGACGCTAGGGTAAACCCGTGGGGTCTATTAGCGAGAGCGTGCGGAAGATCTCCCGATAGAAGCCGCGATCACGGGTGAGCAGCCGTGATGCCTGGATCTGCGCGTGAGCGCCGATCAGGAAGTCGGCGAGAATTCTGGTTCTCTTGCCCCCTGCTTGGCGATAACTCCTCCAGAGGCGACTTGCCAGAAAGCTCGCCTCGCGGGTCAGTGCCTCCACCTGAATATCGTTCTCGTTCAGGAATTGGTCACAGTGAGATTGGTGAGGAAAATGGACGCACAGTTCGGCATAGACGAGATCGCAGATTACCAGCGAGCCCAGGGTCGCTGCTTCTTCCAACGCCGTGGCGGAAAGTTGCCAATACTTGGGATTGGGGGCCAGGACGTCGAAGAGTACGTTGGCATCGATGGCGGTGATCATCGCCCTCGAACGTCCTCAATAAAGTCGTCCACCTGCGTATAGCCCAGTTCCTTAAAGCTCTTGCCGCACCGGCCCTTCCACCGAGCCAGGTTCAATTTTCGTGGTCTCTTCCGCAGAAAGATGGTGTTGTTTCTGACCTGAAATTCCACCTCGGTCTCGGGCTTTAACCCAAATCTTTCGCGGAGATCCTTGGGGATGGTAACTTGACCCCGTTCGCCGATTTTCATATTTTTGAGTATGAATCAAATTACATACTAAAGCAATCGACTTTCTTCCAGCACTTTCTTCAATTCCCGGCCGGGGGTGGTGTTCTGGAACCCCTGGAAAAAATCTCTGCGGAAGGGAAAGAAAGTTTTGATCGCTGTTGTCAGCCTTGCAGGCTGGCGCAGATTCCTGCCTTAGGGTTCGTTAGAAAATAACCTATCCAGATCCCGCCCGATGAGGATGGATCTCGTAGTTCCATTCACCGTGGAACTTGTCCCGTTTCAGGCGGACCTCGGCGAGTTCTTGGTCGTCGATCTGGGTTCCGGCTGGGTAGGGCCGGTCATCGAGTTGGGCATGCACTTTTAAGCCTTTGGCCGTAGTTGTGGCGGCGATGAGATTCACAATGACCTCGAAGCTGATGAGCGGCTTGCCGCGCCAGTTTTGGCTAATGAAGCTGAACAGCCGATGCTCGATCTTGTTCCACTTGCTGGTGCCGGGCGGGAAGTGACACACCGCGATGCGCAGGCCGGTTTGGTCGGCCAGTTTCTGCAGTTCCACTTTCCATAATCGCAGACGGGGTCCGTTGCTTCCCCCGGCATCCGCCGTGATCAGGAGCCGATTCGCCTGGGGGTACACCGTCCGCCCCATGTCCTTCCACCAGCGCCGAATCGTCTCCACCGCAAACTCGGCGGTGTCATGGTCCATGCCCACACTGACCCAGCCGGTGTTCTGGGCTAGATCGTATACACCATACGGGGTGGCACGACCGAGTTCGGGAATAATAAAATCATGCACGCGAACTTTCTCGGGCTCGCCTTGCGGACGCAACTCCCGTCCGCTGTTCTTGAAGTTTCCCACCAGTTCCTTCTTCTTCGTGTCCACCGAAATCACCGGCTGTTAGACTGGCCAGGAAGCGTTTGACTTTGCGATTGATGTGTTCAAATTGCGCATTCCGGTCGGGATGGCTGTCGCCTTCTTGGCTCTTCCGATTGCCCTGCAAACTGTAACCCTGTTCCCGTAACAGTTCCGCCACCACGGGGTAGCTGATGACGTGCCCCTGCCGCTGCAATTCCTCCGCCAGCCGTCGCACGCTCTTGCAAGTCCAGCGCAACGGAGACTCCGGATCGCCGCGCGTCGCCGGTTCCACCAAGCCCTCCAGGTCACCGACCAGGGCGGAATCGCTTTCCACAATCCGCTTGCGTCCCCCTCCCGGCCGCCGCACTCGCCCCCTCACCACCGTCTGCGGATCCTCTAACTCCCCCACCCCGAGACGAATCACCGGACGGGACATCCGCGTGGCGCGCGCGACGGCCGAAATTCCCCCGCGGCCCAAAGCCAAACTCTCCGCCGCCGCCACCAAGCGCCGCGACCGCTCATCCAGCAACCCGCTGAGAATCGAGAAACGCTTCTTGATCCCGCTGATGTCAATCACCCCGCCAGATTAGCTCAAAACGTCTTCAATTGGAAATGTTATTTCTTAACGAACCCTTAGGGAGTCTGCGATCCCGAAGGGACTTCGATCTTGCAATGCCAGACGCAGAGATTGACACGCATCTCTGCGCCAGCCGTGGGAAGACGGCCTATGTGCGCATGTGGCGTGGTGGTTCCGAGCGTATCGGCCACTCGGACATAATCTGAGAGTTCACTTGGCTGTATTGTCGCCTTCTCGCGGAACTGCCATCGTAAAAGGCAGCGACTCCAGTGACGGGCTCAAGGCCGGCACGACCGTCTTAGGATTGTCCCGTCATTGACCGGACACTTCACAACTCTCTTCCTCCGCGCGCGGCCGGGAGCCGGTAGGCAAGCGGCAAAAAAAGTGTCGAAATCACCATTTTCGATGTCGATTTTGGTGATCCCTTCATCGAAATGTAAAGGTATATCAACTAGCTAATGATTTTACTTGACATTCTTGATCGGATATGCTTAGGCTAGTGTAGCGCGTCACAGTTCCCGTTACACTCGGTATTGACGGGAACTGATGTAGCGCCGGGCTTTAGCCCGGCACGCCGCCCTAGAGGGCGTCCTGAGCAAGCGAAGGAATGACGGCGTCACGCCTAAATGAGGATGGGAGGCCGGAGGCGGCTTGGCCAGGTTCCGGCTCGCGAGCTGGCGCGGACCGTAGTTATGACCGGGAATGTGTGTCAGACGCGCCACACGGCGCTGCGGGTGGGTCGGCGAACGCTTCCTTGGAACCTACGATATGCTAGAAAAGAGAGATACTTATCCGCGAAACGTGCAGAATGTCTTTAACGCTAAGTGGCTGAATCAAAGCCATATCGCTCGCCGAAACGGCGAAGGCTCAGCAGAAAAAAAGAGATCCCTTAGATTTTGCCGGTATATCCTGTGATGTTGATGAAAACAAAGGAAGACGAGACGCGCTGCGCGGTAAGTCCTACGATGTGTATGATAACAAGCAACTTATGATTTCTAACCCGCGATGTTTATCAAAACAAATACACTTAGCGGTTTTTGACCTCAGCGGAGTTGCCCGGCGACCGAAAGAGAGGATCGATGAGTGGCGAAAAGGACACAGTCCGGTCGCTTCGCCTCATGTTATAGTGCCGCCAGTCCCTTCTTGACAGGAGAGCACCCTTGGCTGAATTCAAACCTTTCGTTCCCGCCGAATCCACCGAACGTGAATTTACTCTCAAAGCGGTTCTGGCCGGCATCATCATGGCGGCGGTTTTTGGCGCGGCCAACGCCTACCTGGGCATGAAGGCCGGGCAGACCGTGGCCGCCACCATTCCCGCGGCGGTGATTGCCATTGCGCTCTTCCGTCTGCCGTTTTTCCGCGGCGGCGTGCTGGAGCAGAACCTGACGCGCACCGCGGCCTCGGTCGGTGAAGCACTGGTGGCGGGCGCCATCTTTACCATCCCTGCCTTCATGATGGTCAACGTCGGTGGCCAGCGCCTATGGACGGACCTGCGGAGCCACTTCTGGACGGGCACTTTGATTCTGTTGGCGGGCGGGTTACTGGGAGTCTTCTTCATCATTATTCTGCGCCGTCCCTTGTGCGTGGACTCGGTCGATCTGCCTTTTCCGGAGAGCACCGCCAGCGCGGAGATCGTGAAGGCCGGCCAGCAGAGCAACACGGACGCGCCCAAATATATTTTTGGCGCCATGGGTCTCGGCGCATTCCTCCAGTTGCTCAAGGACGAAAAGGGCTTCCAGGTTTTCCAGGACTCCGTCAGCTTCTTCTGGAAATTTCCCAAGTCGGTAGTGCAATACTTCGGTTATCAAAAAGAACTGCTGGGCCGTGTTGACTACGCGGGAGGAGTCGCGTTCACCACGCCGTCCGCCTCGCCCGCGCTGATCGGAATTGGCTACATCATTGGGCCGCGACTGGCCGCCATCAACTTCTCCGGCGGCGTCATTGCCTGGCTGGTCTTGATCCCCCTGGTCCTTTTCATTGACCCTGAACTGCCTGCCCGAGTCGGCCACACGACGGCAGGCGGCATTGCCCCCTGGGACCTGGTGAGTTATACGGTTTGGTACAACGTCGTGCGGCCCATCGCCGTCGGCGCCATGCTGGTGGGCGCCGTCTACACGCTCTACAGCATGCGCGAGTCAATCTGGCGATCGATCAAAGGCGCCTTCCAGGCGGCGGAGGCGACGGCAGAAGGCGGTGCGGTGCGCACCCGGCTCGACATCGATATTCCCATCAAGTGGATCATTCTTTCCATCGCCGTCCTGGTGGTTCCCATCACCATCATCTATTACTACTTTGCGCGCAGTTGGGGAGCGGCCCTGGTGGCGGCCGTGGTGATGACCATCACCGGGTTTTTCCTGTCCGCGGTGGGCGGATACCTGGTGGGACTGGTGGGCTCATCGAACCAGCCGGTCTCGGGCCTGACGCTTGCGGCCCTGGTGATCGCCGCCATGATGATGGTCGTCATCGGCGTCAAGGGTCTCGGCGGTGTGGCCGCGGTGCTGGGTGTGGCTTCAGTAGTTTGCTGCGCCTGCTGCGTCTCCGGCAGCCTCATTCAGGACTTGAAAGCGGGCTACTTGCTGGGCGGCACGCCGTGGAAGATGGAGGTGGTGGAGGTTCTGAGCGTCATCGCGGTTTCGTTCTTTCTTCTGCTTCCCATCATCGCGCTGCATGAAGCCAATCTCTCCAGCGGCGGCATCGGCGGGCGCGAACTTCCGGCGCCGCAAGCCGGTCTGATGGCCCAGCTTGCGCAAGGCATCGTAGGCGGCCAGATGGCGTGGGGACTGCTGATCATCGGCTGCCTGTTTGGTGTCTCGCTGGTCATGATCGGCGCGCCTTCGCCCATGCTGATCGCTGTCGGCATGTACCTGCCCCTGGAAACCACCGGCGCCATTTTCGTGGGCGGAGTGATGAAGTGGATCGCCGATCAGTGGGCCGCGAAGCGCAAGCTGGAGGGCGACGCGAAGGCCAAATTCGAAGAGCGCGGCACGCTCCTGGCCTCGGGATTTATCGCCGGCGAGGCCATCACCGGTATCCTGCTGGCGGCGCTGTTCCTGACGGGAGTGAAGTCAATCACCCACGTCTTCACCGGCAAGGACGTTTTCGCTTTCGTTGAACGCTGGGGCGGATGGATTTCACTCGCCGCGTTCGCCATCATCGCCCATGTGCTGATTCGCATTCCGGTGGAGAAGGCGTCGAGTTCGAAACCGTGAAGCGTGCTTATGCAGACCGCTGAAAGCTGCACCTCTGACGGACAAAGGGCCCGCTGACCATGTCAACGAGCCCTTTTGCCTGCTGCTATACAAGGCGACTTAAATGTTTGCGCATTGGACTGTAGCGGCGGTCTCCGACCGCCGGCGTCGATCAGAGATCGACGCTACAATTTATCTCGCGCAGTATAGTTCCGCCATCGCTTGTAGCCGGCTCGGTGATTGCCTTCAGCCGGCAACTGCTCGCGTCACTGCGCCGGCGTTACAGAAGAAACCGTGTAAGCGCGTACCGGCTGGTTGGCCGGGTAGACTGGCGCCGGCTTGGGCGACGAGGCGCGCACGGTTGGCGCGGGTTGCGGGCCAAAGTGATGCCACTGGCCGTCTCCCACGTAAGGAGTGGCCTTTGCCACTGACGCAACCGGCTGCGGCGAATACCCTGACGCGGAATAGGGAGCAACGCTCGGCGCTGTGTACGAGGATGAATAGGTTCCCCCGGGTCCCGGGTCAGGCGCGTAGTAAGAGGTTGGACCGGAGCCTGAAATGGTGCAATTGTACGGACCGTAGGGATAGCAAGGGTTGTTGGAATAAGTGGGGTAGTACGAGTAGTCGGGATAGTACGAATAATACGGATAGGAGTAAGGGTAACCGTAGTAGCCATAATACGGCCAACCCCAACCCGCCCATCCTAAGCCCAAGCCGTAGCCCCAGCCTCTGCCCCAACCCCAGCCGCCACGGCCCCAACCGCCGTAACCGCCACGGAATCCGCCGCCATAACCGCCACGGAATCCGCCACCGTAACCGCCACGAAAGCCGCCACCGCCGACGCTGCCGTGAAATCCTCCACCGCCACCGCCGTGGAAACCACCACCGCCGCCATGTCCCCCGCCGCCGCGTTGGGCCCAGGCGTTCGTGCCGGCCATCGTCAAAGCCATGGCGAGAGATAACAGAATGATATGCAATCTGCGCATATACCCTCCAGCCCCAAGCGTAGCACTGCTGCTCGAGCGAAACAAGCACAGCTCACGCTCGGAAGTCACCACTTGGTTGGATGCCGCAAGGAGCGATTGCGATGTTTTCCCGCCGGCTAGGTTCGTCGGAAGTGATCGTAACCCCTGGTTTCGAGGCGTGGCATCTTACCGGACGAATCGATGATTCTTAGTCCCGTCAGACGAGTAATTTCGCCGATGCAGGTCAGGGGAATATTATCGAAGCGCTGGGGAATTGCCCTATCCTTTGGCGCGGTAAAGAGCAGTTGATAATCTTCCCCCCCATGCAGCGCCAACGCCAAAGCATCTTCTGGGTCGGAAAGGGAAGGCGCCGGAATCTGTTCCGCAGACAATGTTGCCCCTACGCCACTGGCCTTGCAAAGGCGCTGAAGATCGATGGAAAGACCGTCGCTGATGTCCATCATGGCGCTGGCCAAGCGACGACGCGAAAGGAATTGGCCGAGCGCGCACTGGGGCTGGGGAAACAGGTGAGCACGAAGGGCCGACTTCTCGATGCTTGTTTGTCCATGGAGTTGACCCATAAGCAGGCGCAGCCCAAGTGCCGCGAGGCCGAGGCGACCGCTGACGAAGATCCGATCCCCAACCTTGGCGCCGGACCGCCGCAGCGCCTGGCCGCGTGGGATAGTTCCCGCCACGACGACGTCCGCCGCAGTCGGACCAGCGACGAGCGCGGTGTCGCCACCGATCACGGCGACGGAAAACCGCCGGGCCAAGGCAAAGAGGCCATTATAGAAACGTTCCAGCCAAGCCCGAGCTGTCCGCCCGGAAACCGCGAGGGAGATCAAGGCGTACCGCGGCGTTCCCCCCATGGCGGCAATATCGCTCAACGAACGCGCCAGGGCTCGATGCCCCACGGCACGCGCCGAATGAGCCTCTGCCTTAAAGTGCACGTTCTCAATCGACATGTCGGTCGTGAGAATCAACTCCTGCCCGGGGGGAACCGTGACCAGAGCGGCATCATCACCGATGCCCAACGTCAGGCCCGCCGCCCGCGGAAGAGTCCGCCGGCGAATCCACGCGATAAAGTCTGCTTCGCTTTTGAAAGGAGATTGATCACGCATAAGCGAGCGGCGGGGAAAAGCTGCCGGATCCCAATTCACCATCTTAGCCGAACCGAGCGCGAACGTGAGGAGAAATGTTGCCCTATCGCGCCGCGAGGCGCCACTGGATTCTGACCGGTTAGTCTCTCCCGGCGGTGGCCACTTGGTGTATGCTATGAACTCCAGGGTTCTGGCTGCCATTCTTGACTTTGACGATCCCAGGGACAACCGCTGCGTGCCGTGTATCCGCACCGGAATGACGGTTGATCACAATGGCTGCCGCACCGGGAATTCTTGCCGGGTGGAACGGTGAAGGAAGGACAACTATGGAGCCAGCGCCGGTGTTGCAGTCTCGAAAGCTAGCTCCCCACGAGCAGTCCTTTTACGGGGAGAACGGCTACTTCTTCCCCGTGCGGATATTTGGCAGCCATGAGGCGAAGGAACTCGAGGATCGCTTCGTGGATTACATGACCCACTATGCGCAGGAGTTGTGTGGTCTGCTGCCAAGAGACCGCCGGGTGTACCTGAGTGACAACCACCTCTTCATGCCATGGGTGTATCGAATGGTCTGCCATCCTGCCGTGCTGGATGCGGTGGAATCCGTCATTGGGCCGAACATCCTGATCTGGGGGTCGCAGTGGTTCCCCAAGCTTCCCGGCGACAATGCCTACGTCTCCTGGCATCAGGACGGCACTTACTGGGGCCTGCATCCGCCCAACGTCACCACCGCGTGGATTGCGCTCTCCGACAGCGTTCCGGCGAACGGTTGCATGCGAGTAGTGCCGGGAACGCACCACACCCCGAAGCTTCCCCAGCGTGAAACCTATGCACCTGACAATATGCTGTCCCGAGGCCAGGAGGTTGCCGTTGAAGTTGACGAAGCCCGCGCTGTTGACTTATCGCTTCAGCCCGGTGAAATGTCACTCCACCACGTTGGCATCGTACATGGGTCCGGGCCCAATCACTCCGACCATGCCCGCATCGGCCTTGCTGTGCGCTATGTTGGCCCGGAGGTCCGCCAGGAAGGGCCGGCGCGCGATATCGCCATGCCGGTGCGCGGCAAGGATGAGCACGGTAACTTTGAACTCGTCGAACCGCCGGACCGCGATTTCTCCCCCGGGGAAAGTCCAGTTCATGCTGAAGCCTTGCGCCGTCGAGCTTCGAATATACTTCCGCGCGGCGGTCCTCGCGCTAAGTGAGCAGGGCAGCAGATTGAACATTCAGCGTACTTGTTCTCGGACCCCGGTCCGACCCTGGTTATTCCGCACAGGAGCGCATTTTCTCATGCCGGTGAAATCGACAATGTGTCCGGCAGGGGGGGCCGAGGTACAACCTCGAAATTCAAACCCAGAAGCGAGCGATCATTAACCGTCCAGCCAGACGAATAATCGTCGGAATTCGCTGGAGAGCCGGAGGCGGAATTAACAAGGCTGTCATATTTGCTTGACATTCGGTTTGGGATTCACTACCATGCACGCGTCTTTTCGGCACGGTCCTTGCTTGACTCATATCGAGACTCTCCGGGGGAAGGTCGAGGAGAGCGTCTAGCTTCGAAAGATCCTATAATCTGGGTGACCTTATAAATGGATAAGAAGTTTTATACTTTCTTAATCTTTCCTGGTGCGCACGGGAATCTGCACAAGATACGCCTGCCATTCTATGTTGTTCATCTCGTCCTGGCGTTCAGCGTTGTGGGGATTATGACCATCGCAGCGCTCGCCAACAGCTATGCACGGATGTTGTTGAAGGTTTCCAATTACAATAACCTAAGGACGGAGCGAGAAGCGCTGAAGACGCAGAACCGAAGCTTGGAGAACGCGGTGACCACAAGCAACGCCAAGCTTGATTCGTTGCAATCATTGGCCACGGAAGTCGCGTTGACTTACGGCTTCGGCGAGGCGCGACGACCGCGATTTCCCGAGGCCGCTCTCTCGCTCGCCACGCAGACCAATTCCACCCTCGAGTCCAGCTATCGCGCTTCCCTTTACGCTTTCAACCTGATCAGGAATTCTTCCCTGGCTTCCAGCGGTCCAGCCCCGGCGTTGGGTTTCATTCCCACGGCGGATTTCGGACGCAGCACCGTGCCGAGTCTTTGGCCGGTCCGCGGGCGGATCACGGAAGGTTTTGGCCAGCGCTTGGACCCGTTTAGTGGTGAGGGCGTGTTCCATTCCGGCGTGGATATCTCCGTGCCCTACGGAACCCGCGTTGAAGCTCCCAGTGACGGAATCGTGGTGGGAGCGGGAGTGGAGTCCGGGTACGGCAACCAGATCGTGCTCGATCACGGCTTCGGAATGACCAGTAAGTACTGCCATCTCAGCAAGATGTTCGTGGTGGTAGGCCAGGAAGTTAAACGCGGGCAGGTGATCGGCGCCGTGGGCATGACCGGCAGAACAACCGGCCCGCATTTGCACTACGAAGTGATCGTGAACGATACCCCTGTTAACCCGATGAAGTACTTGCACGAATAAATTTTCCCTTGCAATTTGCCTTCCGATTAGTATAATTGTAAGTTTGCGGCGGCTGGCGTAGCTCAGCCGGTAGAGCATCTGATTTGTAATCAGAGGGTCGGGGGTTCGAATCCCTTCGCCAGCTCCAAAGATGCAGTGAGAGTGGCAGGTGACGAGCGACGAGCGAACCTCGCGAAAATAGCTGTTAGGCTGCCACTTGCCACTCGTCACTTAGCAGCGAAATTAAGATTCTGGCGGACCATCGCGGGTCGGTCGAACGGGGAGCGGGTTTACCAAAATTTGAAGTACTCAGCGTCGCGCGGAGAGGAAGGACCTGCCGCGCCCAGCCGCATTGCTGACCCACTTGGCTCAAAATTGCATCGGTTCGACGGGCTGGGTACAAAACTGTGTTTTCGCTTGCCTAGGCGCCGCGAGAGATGAACCAAACCGGACAGGTGGCTGAGCGGTCAAAAGCAGCAGACTGTAAATCTGCCGACCCCTGTGGTCTACGGAGGTTCGAACCCTCCCCTGTCCACCAGTTGATTTTCGATTGACGATTGATGATTGACGATTGCAGGTTGAGCATAGTTTTGAGGAAGCCGTGACCACCAAACTGAATTCGACCCGCTCAATCGACAATCGTCAATCGGCAATGGGATGCGGGAGTAACTCAGTGGTAGAGTCACAGCCTTCCAAGCTGTTGGTCGCGGGTTCGATTCCCGTCTCCCGCTCCAGAAGTGCAGTGGCGAGTGGTTAGTGGGTAGTGGTTAGCAGGAACAGGCGTGGAAACAGCGGAACGGTTTGGCTAACCACTCGCCACTAAGCACTAACCACTGCTTTTCAGGGGCCGATGTAGCTCAGTTGGTAGAGCGCGTCCTTGGTAAGGACGAGGTCAGCGGTTCAATCCCGCTCATCGGCTCCAGAGATTGGAAGTAATGAACGATTGGTGCCGCGCGGGATGCGCGGCTGGTGTTGCGAAGAAAGTCGCACGCTGTCTGCCGGAATGCCCAAGGGAATGGCGGTTGTGATTTGAAGCGTTGGGCGGAAGGCAGCAAACTTCTTAAACGGACGAGGCACTCAATCCATGGCCAAGGAAAAATTTGACCGATCGAAGCCCCACATGAACATTGGGACGATCGGGCACATTGATCACGGGAAGACGACGTTGACGGCGGCGATCACGAAGGTTTTGGCGAAGGACAATCCCGAAGGTCAAGTTCCGGGCGTTTGATTCGATTGACAATGCGCCGGAGGAGAAGGCGCGGGGAATCACCATCGCCATTGCGCACGTGGAGTACGAGACGAAGAACCGCCACTACGCGCACGTGGACTGCCCGGGGCACGCCGACTACATCAAGAACATGATCACGGGTGCGGCGCAGATGGACGGCGCGATCCTGGTGGTGGCGGCGACGGACGGGCCCATGCCGCAGACGCGTGAGCACGTGCTGCTGGCGCGCCAAGTGAACGTGCCGTACATCGTGGTTTACCTGAACAAGTGCGACGCGGTGGACGACGAGGAGCTTTTGGAACTGGTGGAAGTGGAAGTGCGCGACCTGCTGAACAAGTACCAGTTTCCCGGGGACAAGATTCCCATTGTGCGGGGCTCGGCGCTGAAGGCTTTGGAAGGCGACGCGAAGTGGGAGAAGTCGATCCACGATCTGATGGCGGCGGTGGACAGCTACATTCCCATGCCGGAGCGGCAGATTGACAAGCCGTTCCTGATGCCGGTGGAAGATATCTTTTCGATCTCGGGCCGGGGCACGGTGGTGACGGGGCGCGTGGAGCGCGGCAAGGTGAAGGTGCAGGAAGAAATCGAGATCGTGGGACTGCGGCCGGAGCCGTTCAAGCGGGTGGTGACGGGCGTGGAGATGTTCAAGAAGTTGCTGGACGAAGGGCAGGCGGGGGACAACATCGGAGCGCTGCTGCGGGGCACGGAGAAGGACGACGTGGAGCGTGGCATGGTGCTGGCGAAGCCGGGATCGATCACGCCGCATACGAAGTTTACGTCCTCGGTTTACATTCTGAGCAAGGAAGAAGGGGGACGGCACACGCCGTTCTTCAACGGCTACCGGCCGCAGTTCTACTTCCGGACGACGGACGTGACGGGAGTGGCGACGCTGCCGGCGGGGACGGAAATGGTGATGCCGGGCGACAACGTGAGCCTGGAGATCGAGTTGATCACGCCCATCGCCATGGAGAAAGGGCTGCGCTTCGCCATCCGCGAAGGCGGCCACACGGTGGGAGCAGGTACGGTGGCGGAAATCATTAAGTGAAGCTGACAGCCGATAGCTGACAGCTAACAGTCAAGTCGGCGGCATGGATGTTACTGTTGACTGTGGACTGTCGGCTGTTGGCTAAGAGTGGAGAGCGATGCGCGAAATCATTACCTTACAATGCGGTGACTGCAAGAACCGCAACTACACATCGACGAAGAACAAAAAGAAGAACCAGGACCGGCTGGAGTTGAAGAAGTTTTGCCCGGCCTGCCGCCACCACACGGCGCATAAGGAAGTGAAGTAGGCAGTCGGCAGAAGGCAGTAGGCAGCAAGAAATCGACAAGGGCGGGAGTTCAAGGTTCGCTGCTTACTGCCTACTGCTTACTGCCGGCTGGTTTTCACAGGGGCGTCAGATTAACGGCTAATCTGCCGGTCTCCAAAACCGGTCATGGGGGTTCAAATCCCTCCGCCCCTGCCAGATTTTACGGAGAATCCCTTGGGCGAGCGACAATGCGTTCGGCCAGGATCGAGAATGTGATGGCTAATGTAATTGCTGATGAACCGTCTGGTCGCAGAGACCACAGACCCAGTTGGTTGCAGGAGTTTATCGGAGAGATCAAGGGTGCGTGGCCGACCTTCCGCCGGTATTCTTCCGAGGTGATGGTAGAGACGAAGAAGGTCTGGGTGCCGGGGAAGCAGGAAGTCTACGGCACCACGGTGATGGTAATTCTGACGACTTTTCTCTTCGGCATATATTTTGCGGTATGCGATCGGCTCTTCGGATATGGGGTAACGAGCTTGCTCAGCTACCTGCGGCATCGCGGCTGAGGCGAAACGGTAGCAGAGGGGTGAGGTTTGACCGAACAAGAAACGAGCACCGGAAAGACGAGTATGGCAAAGAACTGGTACATCCTTCATACGTACTCGGGGTTTGAACGCAAGGTGGCGGAAACTCTGAAGAGCCGGATTGACGCGGAAGGCCTCTCCGAGCAGTTCGGAGAGATCATGGTTCCCACCGAAGACGTCATTGAGATGCGGCAGGGAAAGAAGGTTGTTACGCCCAAGTTGTTTTATCCAGGATATGTGCTGGTGGAAATGGAAATGAACGACAATACCTGGCACATGGTGCGCTCCACTCCGCGGGTGACGGGATTCGTGGGATCCGGCCAGCGTCCCAGCCCGCTGACGGCGGATGAAGTTGACCGGATTGTACATCGTGTGGAAGTGGCGGCCGAGCATCCCAAGCCGAAACTGAAGTTTGACCGCGGCGAGAGCGTTAAGATCACGGACGGGCCGTTCAAGGACTTCAACGGCGTGGTGGATGAGATCAACGAAGACCGCTCCACCTTGCGCGTGATGGTGACCATCTTCGGCCGCGCGACGCCGGTGGAATTGGACTTTTATCAGGTGGAGAAGATTTAAGGGCAGGGGTTAGGGATTCGGGGTCAGGGATTAGGGAAGAGCGAGATACGGGGTTTTCCCCAGCCCCCAGTCCCCAGCCCCCCAAGAGGGATTACGGTTATGGCAAAACGAGTTACCGCGATGGTGAAGTTACAAATTCCGGCGGGGAAAGCTACTCCTGCTCCGCCCGTGGGGCCGGCACTCGGCCAGCACGGCGTGAATATCATGGATTTCTGCAAGTCTTTCAACGCCAAGACCTCGGCGAAAGACCAGGAAGGGCTGATCATCCCGGTGGTCATCACGGTCTTTCATGACCGCAGCTTCACCTTTGTTACCAAGACTCCGCCCGCGGCGGTGCTGCTGAAGCGCGCGGCGGGAATCGCCAAGGGCTCGGGTGAGCCCAATCGCAACAAGGTTGGCAAGGTTACGGAAAAACAGGTGGAGGAAATTGCCAAGTTGAAGTTGCCGGATTTGAATGCCCGGAACCTGGCGGCGGCTATTGCCACCGTTAAGGGCACGGCCCGCAGCATGGGTTTGGAAGTTGCCGGCTAGCAGGATTTGAGATTCGAAGCTCGAAACTCGAAAATCGCCGGGTTGAAGCTGAGCTTCGAGTTTCGGCTTTCGAGTTTCGACAACGAGGAGTTGGAATGGCTAAAGTGGGAAAGAAATATGAGGCGTCGGCCAAGTTGGTTGACAAGCCCGCGTACACCCTGGCGGATGCCATGCCGGTGGTCAAGAAGGCGGCGTTTGCGAAGTTTGACGAGACGGTAGAAGTTGCCATGCGTTTGGGAGTTGATCCCAAGCACGCTGATCAAATGGTGCGCGGCACGGTGGTTCTGCCCCACGGGCTGGGGAAGTCCAAGCGGGTGATCGTTATTGCTTCCGGAGACAAAGTACGCGAGGGCCGGGAAGCGGGCGCAGATGAATCCGGCGGCGATGACATCGTGCAGAGGATTCAGGGTGGATGGATCGATTTCGACGCCGTCGTGGCTACACCTGACATGATGAAGTCGGTTGGACGCCTGGGTAAGGTGCTCGGTCCGCGTGGCCTGATGCCCAACCCCAAGACCGGGACGGTAACCGTGGATGTGGCGCGCGCCGTCAAAGAAGTGAAAGCCGGCAAAGTGGAGTTTCGCGTCGATAAGACGGGCATCATTCACTGCCCGGTCGGCAAAGTCTCTTTTGATGCCACGAAACTGGCGGAGAATGCGGGCGCATTGATTTCCAGCGTCATCAAGGCCAAGCCGGCCACAGCTAAGGGAAAGTACGTCAAGAGCATCGTGATTTCGTCCACCATGGGGCCGGGTTTGGCAATTGACCTCGCTTCCGTGGAGGCGGCGTAAAGTCAGTGATGAGTGGCTAGTGTTTAGTGGTTAGCGAAACTGAAAAACGGGCGTTCGTTCTAACCAACAGCCACTAACGACTAACCACTTGCCACTGTACCAAGGAGTTTTCATGGATAGGGACGCAAAGAAGAAGACAGCAGAAGAGCTTCACGAGGAACTGAAGAAAGCCAAGGGTGTGGTTCTTTCCAAGTTCCAGGGCATTAAGGTGGAGCAGGACTTTCAGTTGCGCAGGAAGATTGCGACCACCGGCGCGCGCTACAAGGTGGTGAAGAACAGCCTGATTGAGCGCGCTGCCAAGGGCACCACGGTGGAGCCGATTGCGCAAAAACTGGCCGGAACAACCGCCGTGGCGCTTACCGATGCAGATCCCGTGTCGCTGGCCAAAGTGCTGACCGAGTACGCCAGGGAAAACCCTATCTTCTCGTTCAAAAGCGGAGTCGTGGAGGGACGGGTAGTTTCTCTGGCGGACTTTGTAGCGCTGGCCACCTTGCCTTCCAAGGAGCACCTGCTTTCCAAGGTTTTGTTTCTGTTCAATTCGCCGGCGCAGCGGGTGGCGTTGACGCTTTCGGGCGTGGCCCGCAACCTTGCCGTGGTCATTTCGGAGGCGGTAAAGGAAAAGAAATTCAAGGAAGCGGCCAACAGCTAACAGCCGACCGCACGCGGTCGGCACGGTTCTTAACTTGGGGCTGTTAGCTGTCAGCTATCAGCTACATCGAATAGGAGAGACGAGCATGTCGGAACGGGTAGAGAAGATTGTTGAGGAAGTGAAGGCATTAAGCCTGCTCGAAGCTGCCGAACTGGTAAAGCGGCTGGAAGAGGCGTTGGGTGTATCTGCCGCGGCGGCAGCACCTGTGGCCGTGGCGGGAGCGGGTCCAGCGGCCGCAGCCGGCGCGGCTCCCGCCGAAGAGCAGACGGAGTTCGCGGTGATCCTGACCGCCATTGGCGCCAACAAGATCAACGTTATCAAGGCCGTACGCGAAGTCACCAGCCTGGGATTGAAAGAAGCCAAGGATCTGGTTGACGGCGCTCCCAAGCCGATCAAAGAGGGCGTCTCCAAGGACGAGGCCGAGAGCATCAAGAAAAAGTTCACTGAAGCTGGCGCGACCGTTGAAGTGAAGTAACTGTTCTCCCGTCAGGCTAGGGCATGAGTGGCGGAAGCCCGAGTTCTTCCCTGGATTTCCTGGCGGCCAGGCCCGCACTCACAACGTGACGGGGGGTGGGATTGCCGAAGATCAGTGGCCGATTCGCCGATTTTGCACATCGTCAATCGGCCACCCAAGAACGGCATTTCCGCCGCCCACTGCTCTTGACTGGCACGGACGATCCCATGCGCTTATGGGCTATCGGGGTGATTGGATTGCATCTTCACAAGCCCAGTGTGCATCCTAATCATTAAGGGGCTCGTGTCATCTTTATCCGGTCGACGATTGAAATTTCACGCAAGGAGCAAAAGGAATGCCTAACGGCAGGAACGGCGCTGAGCGTCAGCGTATTAATTTCTCTAAAATCCCGACCGTCATTAAGATTCCTAATCTGATCGAGGTCCAACGCCGCTCGTATGAGCGCTTCCTCCAGATGAACCTTCTCCCTTCGGAGCGGGAGGACGTGGGTCTGCAGGCGGTTTTCAATTCCGTCTTCCCCATCACGGATTTCCGGGGCATCGCGCAGTTGGATTTTGTGGACTACTCGATCGGCAACTGGGAGTGCAAGTGTGGAAGCCTGAAGGGGCTTCACCATTTGCGCAGCACCTGCAAGAACTGCGGCCATACGGTCATCACCGATCCCTTCAAGGTGGGAGACGTCCTCTGCACCAAGTGCGGCACGTTCAACAAGAACGTGGTGACGTTCTGCAACAAGTGCGGCGACCCGGTGGCGCTCCAGTTGAAGTACGACGTGACGGAGTGCCAGGAGCGCGGCATGACCTTTGCTGCGCCCCTCAAGGTTACCATCCGCCTTACTCTCTACGACAAAGACGCCGACACCGGTCACAAGAGCATCCGCGACATCAAAGAGCAGGAAGTCTACTTCGGTGAAATTCCGCTGATGACCGAGAACGGCACGTTCATCATCAACGGCACCGAGCGCGTCATCGTCAGCCAGTTGCACCGCTCTCCGGGCGTCTTCTTCGAGTCGAATTCCCAGAAGACTTACTTCCTCGGGAAGATCATCCCTTATCGCGGTTCGTGGGTGGAGTTCGAGTACGACACCAAGAATCTTCTCTATGTTCGCATTGACCGCAAGCGCAAATTCCTGGCCACGATTTTTCTGCGGGCGTTGGGACTGAAGAACGATTCCGAAATCCTCAAGGCGTTTTATCAGATCGAAAAGATCTCGTTGAGAGATCGCAAGCTGTTCTTGTCAGTCTCGGACGGTTTGGTTAATAACCGAATCTCCAAAGCAATCGACCATCCTCGCACGCACGAAGCACTGGTGCCCGCCGGTCGAAAGATTACTGCCGCTGTGTATAAAGAGATCCAGAAGGCTAAGATCACAGAAGTAGAAGTAGCTACCCACGATTTGGAAGGCGCTTTCGCCGCCAGTGACATCGTTGACCCCTCCACAGGAGAGGTGCTGGTGGAGGCCAACAAAGAAATTAAATCGGCTGACCTGACCAACAAGATTCAAGAGTCTGCCATTACCGAATTGGAGGTGTTCTTCCCCGAGCGGGACGACACCGGTGTGGTCACCAGCCAGACTTTGAGCCGCGACACGCTGAAGACCTCGCAAGAGGCGCTCATCGAGATGTACCGCAAGATGCGCCCTGGCGATCCCCCGACGCTGGAAACCGCCACATCGCTGTTCAATGGCATGTTCTTTGACCCGCGCAAATACGATTTCTCGCGCGTCGGCCGGCTGAAATTCAACATCAAGCTGGGTTACTACTCCAAGCTCAAGCAGCGACTGGACGACAAAGCACAGGAGTTCGAGGTTCTCGAAGCCCGGAACTTCCCCAAGGCCAATTTCTACGTCGTCGTGGACGACGAAAAGATGTTCGTAGGCAAGCGGGAAGGGAACATTTGTTCTGAGGTGGTCCGCGCCTGCGAAGGTACGCTCGCCACCGACCACTCCGAACTCTCCCCGGTGCAGTTGCCCCTGGACAAGCGCACGCTGGAACCGGAGGACTTTTACGCAGCCATCCGTTACCTGCTGACCCTTAAGAAGAACCCGGACAGCAAGCATGCTGTGGATGACATCGACCACCTGGGGAATCGCCGCGTTCGCGCCGTGGGTGAATTGATTGAAAACCAGTTCCGCCTCGGCCTGGTGCGCATGGAGCGGGCAATCAAAGAGAAGATGTCGGTCTACCAGGAAATGTCCACCGCCATGCCGCACGACCTGATCAATGCCAAGCCGGTCATGGCGGCGATCCGTGAATTCTTCGGGTCATCGCAACTGTCGCAGTTCATGGACCAGACCAATCCGCTCTCCGAGATCACCCACAAGCGGCGGCTTTCCGCCCTCGGGCCGGGTGGACTTTCCCGCGAGCGCGCCGGATTTGAAGTCCGCGACGTTCACCCCACGCACTATGGCCGCATCTGCCCCATCGAGACGCCGGAAGGTCCGAATATCGGTTTGATCTCCTCGCTCTCTTGCTACGCGCAGATCAACGAGTACGGCTTCATCGAGAGCCCGTATCGCAAGGTTCGCGCCGGGAGGATTGTTGATTATGTCACCGTGACCCACGGCGGCGACGGCCCCTGGAAGGTGGGCGAGCACGTTGAGGCGAGCACGGTGGATAAGACCAATGAGGAACTGAAGGAGAAAAAGCGTAAGCTGGTGGAATTCGAACCTTACTCCTTCTATCAGTCGGCTTGGGAGGAAGACCAGTACGTGATCGCGCAGGCCAACGTGACCATTGACGACAAGGGCCGCATTGTCCACGAACTGGTTAACGCTCGTCAGGCCGGCAACTTCGTCCTGAAGCGCCGCGATGAGATTGACTACATCGACGTCAGCCCCAAGCAACTCGTCAGCGTGGCGGCCTCTCTGATTCCGTTCCTGGAAAACGACGACGCCAACCGCGCCTTGATGGGTTCCAACATGCAACGGCAATCGGTTCCCTTGCTGCGTGCGCAATCACCGCTGGTCGGTACGGGGATGGAAGAGGTCACGGCGCGCGATTCCGGTGCTGTGGTCATCTGCAAACGCAACGGAGTGGTGGATGGCGTGGACAGCGAACGCATCATCGTGCGTGTCGAGGGCGACGGCCACAGCGGTCAACTTTCCCGCGAGGTCGGCGCGGACATCTATCAGCTCATCAAGTTCCGCCGTTCCAACCAGAACACCTGCATCAACCAGAAGCCGATCGTCCACAAGGGTCAGAAGGTAGTCGCGGGTCAGGTGCTGGCCGACGGCCCCTGTACCGACCGCGGCGAGCTGGCGCTGGGCCGCAACGTCCTGGTGGCCTTCATGCCGTGGCGCGGATACAACTTTGAAGACGCCATCCTGGTCAGCGAAAAGCTGGTGAAGGAAGATTCCTACACCTCGATTCACATTGAGGAGTTCGAAATCGAATCGCGCGATACCAAGCTGGGACCGGAAGAAATCACGCGTGACATTCCCAACGTTTCCGAATCTCTGCTGAAGGACCTGGATGAAAGCGGCGTCATCCGCATCGGCGCTTCCGTAAAACCGGGCGACATCCTGGTGGGCAAAGTCACTCCCAAGGGGGAGACCCAGTTGACGCCGGAAGAGAAACTGCTGCGGGCGATCTTCGGTGAAAAGGCCGGAGATGTGCGCGACGCATCGCTAACCTGCCCTCCGGGAATCGAAGGCATTGTGGTGGATGTGAAGATCTTCTCCCGCAAGGGTACGGACAAGGATGAACGCGCCAGGTCCATCGAAGGCTCGCAGGTCGGGCGCCTGGAGAAGAACCTGAACGACGAAATCCGCATTCTCCAGGACGAACGGCTGAAGCGTTTGTGTGCGCTGCTGGAAGGCGAAGAGCTGCAGGCCGACCTGCACGACGAAAAGACCAACAAGCGCCTCATCTCCAAGGGCGCCAAGCTGACCCGCGATGTGCTGTCGCGCGTCACTACTCGCAACCTGAAGCGCATGAGGATTGCGAAGAAGGATCCGACCCTCATCGACAGGATCGATGAGATTGAAGAGATGACTTCGCGGCAGATCGACATCCTGCGCAAGATCACGGACGAGAAGATTCAGAAACTGAAGAAGGGTGACGAACTTCCGCCCGGAGTCATCAAGCTGGTCAAGTGCTATATCGCCATGAAGCGCAAACTGTCGGTGGGCGATAAGATGGCCGGCCGGCACGGGAACAAGGGCGTCATCGCGCGCATCCTTCCGGAAGAAGACATGCCTTACATGCCGGATGGAACGCCGGTGGAAGTGGTGCTGAACCCGCTCGGCGTCCCTTCCCGTATGAACGTCGGCCAGATTCTGGAAACGCACCTGGGTTGGGCGGCGAAGGAACTGGGCACCAAGGTTCGGAACCTCTTTAGCACGGAATCGCGCGCCGAGCTCCTGCGCAAGGAGATCAAGTCGCTCTTCCGCAACAACCCGCTGGCGACGGCGGTTGACAATTGGGATGATGACCACGTTCTGAACTACGGCCGGGCCCTGGTGGAGGGTGTTGCCTTTTCGACTCCGGTGTTCGACGGCGCAACGGAGAAGGAGATCAAGGAATTCCTCGAGAAGGCGGGTCTGCCGCTTTCCGGCAAGATCAACCTCTACGACGGAATGACGGGGGAAAAGTTCGAGCAGCCGGTGACGGTCGGTTACATCTACATGCTCAAGCTCTCGCACCTGGTCGACGACAAGATCCACGCCCGCTCGATTGGTCCCTACTCTCTCATCACCCAGCAGCCGTTGGGCGGCAAGGCGCAGTTTGGCGGACAGCGCTTCGGAGAAATGGAAGTCTGGGCGCTGGAAGCTTACGGTGCGGCGTACATTCTTCAGGAACTGCTCACGGCGAAATCCGATGATGTGTACGGACGCGCCAAAATTTACGAAGCCATCGTCAAAGGCGAGGCGGCCATCGAACCCGGCGTTCCGGAGTCATTCAACGTGCTGGTTCGCGAGCTGCAAAGCCTCTGCCTGGATGTGGAGTTAATCAAGAAGCCGAAGGAACAACCTGTGCCGGTGGCGGCAGAGTAAGGTTCGGGTGCGCTCCACGTTAGCACTGAAGGCTGGCTGAAGCCGGTTGAATTATTCGCGTGAACGATTGATGAAATTGGAAGTTGGGCTTGGCCCGAACGAACACGAATTTCGAGTTTCGAATTTCGAGTTTCGTGTGGTAATCAAGGAGGACAACCTTGTTCCGCAGCAGCCCTTATGATCGAGTAAGCCTGATCGGTGAGTTTGACGCCATTCGCATCAGCTTGGCGTCACCGGAGAAAATCCGGTCATGGTCGCACGGTGAGGTCACCAAGCCGGAGACCATCAATTACCGCACCTTCAAGCCGGAGCGCGACGGCCTGTTCTGCGCTCGCATCTTTGGCCCGGTGACCGACTGGGAATGCTTGTGCGGCAAGTACAAGCGCATGAAGCATCGCGGCGTCATTTGCGACAAGTGCGGCGTGGAAGTGACTCTTTCCAAGGTTCGCCGCGAGCGCATGGGCCACATCGAGCTGGCGTCCCCCTGCTCGCACGTATGGTTCTTCAAGGGACTGCCGAGCCGCATCGGCCACTTGCTGGATATCTCCCTCCGCGACCTCGAGCGCGTCCTCTACTTCGAGCAGTATGTGGTGGTGGATCCCGGTGAAGCGCCGTTGAAGGAAAAAGAGCTGCTTACAGAAGAGCGCTACCGGCAGCTTCAGCAGGAGTTCCCCGGCAAATTCCGCGCCGGCATGGGGGCGGAAGCCATCAAGGACCTGTTGAAACAGGTTGATATCGATACGCTGTCGGAAGAATTGCGCGAGAAGATGAAGGCTGACCCGTCGCAGCAGAAACGGGTGAAGTACGCCAAGCGATTGAAGGTGCTGGAAGCCTTCCGCAAGTCGGGCAACAAGCCGGAGTGGATGATCCTCGACGTGATCCCGGTGATTCCTCCTGAGTTGCGGCCGCTGGTGCCTCTCGATGGCGGACGGTTCGCGACGTCCGATTTGAATGACCTTTATCGCCGCGTGATCAACCGCAACAACCGCCTGAAGAAGCTGATCGAGTTGCACGCTCCGGATGTGATCGTCCGCAACGAAAAGCGCATGCTGCAGGAAGCCGTGGACGCGCTCTTTGACAACGGTCGGCGCGGACGCGTGCTGCGCGGAGCCAACAACCGCCCGCTCAAGTCCCTGTCGGACACTCTGAAAGGCAAGCAGGGACGCTTCCGCCAGAACCTGCTCGGCAAACGCGTTGACTACTCCGGCCGTTCGGTGATTGTTGTTGGGCCCGAGCAGAAACTCCATCAGTGCGGTTTGCCCAAGAAGATGGCGCTCGAACTCTTCAAGCCCTTCATCTATCACCGCCTCGAGCAAGCGGGACACTGCACCACCATCAAGGCGGCGAAGGAAATGGTGGAGCGGCAGGAATCGGTGGTCTGGGACATCCTGGAAGAGGTCATCAAGGGCCATCCCGTGCTGCTGAACCGCGCTCCCACGCTGCACCGCCTGGGCATTCAGGCTTTTGAGCCCGTGCTGGTCGAAGGCAAGGCCATCAAGATTCATCCGCTGGTTTGTACTGCCTTCAACGCCGACTTTGACGGCGACCAGATGGCCGTGCACATCCCGCTTTCGCCGGAAGCCCAAATCGAGGCGTCGGTGCTGATGCTGTCGGCGAACAACATTCTTTCGCCGGCCAATGGCCAACCGCTCGCCGTGCCCACTCAGGACATCGTTCTGGGCGTGTATTACCTCACCAAGGACAAGCGTGGCGCCAAGGGTGACGGCCGCGCGTTTGCGAATTCCGATGAAGTCATTCTGGCGCTGGAAGCCGGCCAGGTGGAAACCCTCACGCCGATTCGCCTGCGCTACACGGGACGCGTGATCGACCTGACCACGGCTTACGACGATCAGGACGTTCTGCACACGGAACCCATCACCATCAAGAACCAATTTATCAACACCACCGTGGGCCGGGTGATTTTGAACGACCACCTGCCCAAGGAGATGCCCTACGTCAACGGCTTGCTGCGCAAGAAAGGCTTGGGCGCGCTGGTGAATTACTGCTACCTGCGCTTCGGCCTTGAAACCACGGTGGCCATGCTTGACGGTGTCAAGACGCTGGGCTTCCTCTACGCCACCAAGGCGGGAATTTCCATCGGCATTGACGATCTGGTGGTGCCGCAGAGCAAGGCGGCGCTGGTCAGTGCGGCGGAAAGGGAAGTCATCGAAGTGGAAAAGCAGTACCAGGAAGGCGCCATCACCCACGGCGAGCGCTACAACAAGGTCATCGCCATCTGGTCGAACGTCACCGACGACGTGGCCAACGAAATGTTCCAGACCATGGAGAAGCAGGATACCACGGGCCAGATGAACCCGATTTACATCATGGCCGACTCCGGCGCTCGCGGATCGAAGCAGCAGATCCGGCAGCTTTCCGGTATGCGCGGACTGATGGCCAAGCCCTCGGGCGAAATCATTGAAACCCCCATCACCGCCAACTTCCGCGAGGGTTTGAATGTGTTGCAGTACTTCATTTCCACGCACGGCGCGCGCAAAGGCTTGGCGGATACCGCTCTCAAGACCGCGGACTCCGGTTACCTGACCCGCCGTCTGGTGGACGTGGCGCAGGACGTGATCATTTCGGAGTTTGACTGCGGCACGCTGGACGGCATCTTTGTCGAGCCCATCGTGGAGGCCGGCGAGGTGGTGGAACCGCTCCGCGACCGCATCGTGGGCCGCGTTTCACTGGAGCAAATTAAAGACTACGAAGGTAATGTGATCGTCGATGTCAACCAGGAGATTAACGAAGACCTGGCGGCAGCCATTCAGGCGGCCGGCATCGAGAGGGTGAAGATTCGCTCCGTGTTGACCTGCGAATCCCGCCGCGGCGTGTGCGTGCGCTGCTACGGCCGCAACCTGGCCACCGGACGCGTGGTGGAGATGGGCGAGGCTGTGGGTGTAATCGCCGCGCAGTCCATCGGCGAACCGGGTACGCAGCTCACCATGCGGACCTTCCACATCGGCGGTACGGCCAGCCGTATCTCCGAGCAGAGTACCCTGGAGGCCAAGAACCACGGCTTCCTGAAGTACCACGGGATTCAGACGGTTACCAACCGCGAGGGCGCGCACGTCGTGATGAACCGCAACGGTGCGGTGGCCATCGTGGATGACAAGGGCCGCGAGCGCGAGCGCTACTCGGTGGTGTACGGAGCCCGCATCAAGGTGGCGGAAGGCACCGCGGTGAAGATGGGCGATATTGTGGTCGAGTGGGACCCCTACACGTTCTCGATCCTGACGGAAGTCGGCGGCTCGGTGCAGTTCAAGGACCTCGAGGCTGGAGTTACAGTACAGGAACAGGTGGACGAGGTCACTGGTCTGTCGCAATGGGTGGTGAAGGAAGCGTCAGAAGAGAAGTACCAGCCGCAAATCGTGATCCGGGGCGAGTCCCCCGGAAAGTCGTCTACGAAGAAGTACTTGATGCCTTCGCGTGCGCACTTGATGGTGCAAGAGGGTGACGAAGTCAACGCCGGAGACGTTCTGGCCAAGATTCCGCGCGAAACCACCAAGACCAAAGACATCACCGGTGGTCTGCCGCGCGTGGTGGAACTCTTCGAAGCGCGCAAGCCTCACGAGCCCGCGGTGATTACGGAAATCGACGGCGTCATTCGCTACGCCGACGTCGTCAAGGGCCAGCGCAAGATTCTGGTGGTTCCGGACAAGGGCGAGACCAAGGAATACCTGCTGCCGCGCGGCGTGCACGTTTCCGTACAGGAGGGTGAACGCGTAAAGGCCGGCGAACCCCTCATGGACGGCCCGCGCAACCCGCACGACATCCTGGCGGTCCTCGGCGAGAAGGAATTGCAGAAGTACCTTGTCGACGAAATCCAGGAAGTCTACCGGTTGCAAGGTGTGAACATCAACGATAAGCACATTGAAGTGATCGCCCGCCAGATGATGCGCTGGGTGAAGGTGGAAGAAGTGGGCGACACGGAATTCCTGCTGGACGAGCAGGTGGATAAGTTCAAGTTCCGTGAGGAGAACGACCGCGCCAAGATCAAGGGCGGCAAGAACGCCGTGGGACGGCCGTTGCTGCTCGGAATCACCAAGGCGTCGCTGGCCACCGACTCGTTCATCTCCGCCGCGTCGTTCCAGGAGACCACGCGCGTCCTTACGGAAGCTTCCATCCGCGGCGCCGTGGATCACCTGCGCGGCTTGAAGGAAAACGTCATCATGGGCCGCTTGATTCCGGCCGGCACCGGTCTGGAGTTCTACCGGAACTTCAAGCTCCTCACGGATGCCGCACCGCCACCGCCGGAAGTCGAAGCCCCCGCGCCCACGGAAGCCGTCATTCCCACGGCTCCTGGCGCCGCGGCTGTGGAACTGGCCGACGAGGACGAGGCGAGAACGCAATAACAGCAAGTTGCCAGTGGCCAGTGGTTAGTGGTCAGTTGAAGAGACTGGCCGTCAACTGCTGGCCACTTTTGTTTTCAGGCTGCGGTAGGGAGAAGCGCGAACCGGACTGGGGCTCCCGCGGAACCGTTCCAGGTTGATTCGGAGTTTCACCGCTGTCGCCATATGAATCGCCGTCATTTTATGAATTCGATCATGGGTGTCGCTGATCGCGCTGCCTCCGCGGCGAATGCCCGGCGCGGCGACCGCGGAACTCTCCTGGGCCGAAGAGAAGCTGGACACTTGGAACGGGTTCACGAGGCACGTCTTCCCGGTGGACGGCTGCACGGCCTGGGTGGCGGAGCCGAAAGAGGCTGCGCCCGGCAATCCCTGGACGTGGTGCATGGAATTTCCAGATGCTTTCACCCCGCGCACGGGAGTGCTGAGGCTAATGGCCAAGGGCTTCTTCAACGTCCACATCACGGTGGGAAACACTTACGGATGCCCCGCAGCGTTGAAGCACTTTGACGCCTTTTACCAGGCCATTACGGCAAAGGGGATGGCAATAAAGGGAACGCTGATCGGGATCAGCCGTGGCGGCCTCTACGCCTACAACTGGGGCGCGCAGAACCCGGACAAGGTGGTTTGCATATACGGCGACGCTCCGGTGTGCGACATCAAGAGTTGGCCTGGCGGTAAAGGCGCGGGGAAGGGCAGTCCGGCGGATTGGCAGGCGCTAATCAAGGATTACGGATTCAAGAATGAAGCTGAGGCGATGGCTTGGAAAAAGAATCCCATCGACAACCTTGCTCCGTTGGCCAAAGCCGGAATCCCGCTGGTCCACGTTGTGGGCGACGCTGATGACGTGGTGCCGGTTAAGGAAAACACCGCCATCGTGGAAGCGCGCTACCGGCAAATGGGTGGCGAAATCAAAGTGTTCCACAAGCCCAACGTGGGCCACCATCCCCACGGCCTGGACGCTCCGCAACCCCTCGTGGACTTTATCTGGCAGAAGACGTATGCGAACTAAACTGCAATACCAACCCGTCTAGCTGATTTCAAATCCGCCCGCCTTTTCATAGGCATCCGCCACGCGCAGCAGAGTGGCTTCGTCGAAGTGTTTGGCGAGGATTTGCATGCCCACGGGAAGGTGCGGCTCGCTTGGGGTTTTGCCGCACGGGACGGAGATGCCCGGAATTCCCGCCAGGCTGGCGGTGACGGTGTAAATGTCGGCGAGGTACATTTGCAGCGGGTCGTCAACCTTTTCGCCGAGCTTGAAGGGCGGTATGGGGGACGTGGGAGTAACAATCACGTTAACATCGTCAAAAGCCTCGACGAAGTCGCGCGCGATGAGCGTGCGAACTTTCTGAGCCTTCAAATAGTAGGCATCATAATACCCGGAACTCAACACATAGGTCCCCAGCATGATGCGGCGCTTCACTTCCGCGCCGAAGCCCTGATTGCGGGACTTTCGATACATGTCACGCAGGTCAGCGTGTTGCGGAGCACGGAAGCCGTAGCGGACGCCGTCGTACCGAGCCAGGTTGGCGCTGGCTTCCGCTGTGCAGATGATGTAGTAGCAACCGATGGCGTAATCCGTGTGCGGCAGGCTGATGGGCACGATTTCACAGCCCAGCTTGCTGAAAAGGTCGATGCCCTTCTGGATGTTGCCGCCGATGTCGGGATTCAATCCTTTCAGATACTCGTTCGGCACACCGACGCGGATGCCGCGAATATTACCGCTCAGTCCGCCCACGTAATCCTCCACGGGCAGCGCCGCGCAAGTGGAATCCAACGGATCGCGGCCGGCAATGGTTTGCAGGACCAAAGCCACGTCGTGCACACTTCGCCCAAACGGCCCGATGTGGTCCAGCGAACTGGCAAACGCCACCAGTCCGTACCGTGAAACCCGGCCATAGGTTCCCATCATTCCGACGACGTCGCAGAATGCCGAAGGCTGCCGGATGGATCCGCCCGTGTCCGACCCCAGCGCCACCGTGGCAAGATGGGCGGCCACCGAGGCCGCCGAACCGCCGCTTGACCCGCCGGGCACCCGGCTCAAATCGCGAGGATTGTGCGTGGGGAAATAGGCGGAGTTCTCCGTCGAGGACCCCATGGCAAACTCGTCGCAGTTCGTCTTGCCCAGCACCACGGCGCCGGCACGCTCCAAGCGTTCCACGGCGGTGGCGTCATAAGGCGCGATAAAATTCTCAAGGATGCGCGATCCACACGTGGTATGGGCGGCGCGCGTCATGATGACGTCTTTCACGGCGATGGGTACGCCGGCCAGTGGTGCGAGTTCCTCGCCGGCCGCGATCTCCGCATCCACCTTCTTCGCCTGCGCCAGGGCGCGTTCCGGGCAGAGGCTGAGGTACGCCCGCACCTCCTTGTCCTTTTCTTCGATGCGCGCGAAATGCGCTTCCGCGATCTCGACGGCGGTGGCTTGCCGAGACTTCAGAAGATCCCGAATCTGGTTGATAGTTAAGCTGGTGAAATCCATGGTCAGTTGTTCTTCAATCCCAAATCACAAATCCCCAATCACCAATCACCAATGTCCTACTCCTCCCGTTCGATAACGCTCGGCACTTTGAAACAGCCGGCGCCCTGTTCGGGAGCGTTGGCCAGCGCTTCGTCCTGGGACAGGTTGTGGTGCGCCACGTCGGTGCGGAGCGCGGCGTTCTGCGACCCCGGATAAGTGACCTGCGCCATGGGCTCAATTGCCGAGGTGTCCAGCTCATTCAGCTTTTCCACGTATTGCAGAATCGAATCGAGCTGGGGAAGATACTTCTTCACCTCTTCCTCGGTCAATTCCAGATGCGCGAGGTCGGCCACATAGCGAACGTCTTTTTCCGTAAACGGCATGGTTAGTTCTCTCCCGCGCGGCGGGTAAAGTACTTGGCATAAGAGTTCGCCAAGGTGGCGGCGATTTCCGGGTCGGCGATGGACGCGGTATCTACGGCCTTGCCCGCGAGCGGCGCTAATCGCGAAATTGTTTTCCCGGCCACTGCCGCCGGCGCAAACAGGCTGCCTGCTGCAACAGTCTTGATCCGCAGCTTCTTCACCACGGGCTGGCCCAGATAGTGATTAATCCGCGTGCGAAACTCCTCCGCCATCTGCCGCAGTTGCGTGCCCCAGGTGGCGCAATCGGCGTTCAACGTCAGCACCCCGCCCGAGAAGTAGGCGGGCTGGCAATGTTGCGCGATGGCCTTGCCGGCGATCCGCGGCCAAAACGGCAGCAGGATTTCCAGCAGGTACGGTTCATCGCGCCGCATTTGCTTCCGAAACAGCGATGGCAGGATTTTGGCGACTTCATCCACGTTGGGTGTTCCTCAGGGCAGAGCAGTGATGTCCAGAGAGTCTGTCAGTGTAGCACAGCGCGCGGTGTCGTTGGAATGGCTTCGAAGGAAAGGCGGAGAAGCTGTCAGGAAATCAAAAACAATCTCTCGCCAAGACGCCAAGACGCAAAGGCCGCGTAGCGGAGGTCCGGTGTTTTCTTCGCGATCTTCGCGCCTTAGCGTCTTTGCGAGAATATGTTTCGGTACTTCAGAGAATTTCTCCGCATTTTTCCGCTTGACAAACGGCCCCGGATATGATAGTCTACACCCGGTGACTGACAATGCTCGGGAGTGAATCGCAACCCGCCGCAGTGCCCCGCACCCAACGCCCGGCGGGCACACAGACCCGAGTTCGTGTAGCCTCCCGCCTCCCCCGCAGGCCGCCAATGTGTCTGTTATTTGGGCTCTCCAATCCGAAAAAACTAAAAATCAGTGAAAGAACCTGATGAGTTGTTGAAAACAAGCCGCTTGTAAATGGCATATTGGAAGAACCTGATGAGTTGCTGATTCAACAGGACTTAACCTCCATTTCGTGCGATTTTCGAGGTTTTTTATCCCATCTACAATAATTCCAATGTCTTGCCGGAGGTCGCTGCCCATTGTGAAGTGAATTGTCCGTGCGAAATCACCCCTAGAACCGGGCAAAATACGGTGTTTTAAGCACCTTTTTTGGCCCTTCAGGTGACGGTCGAACTAGCCTCTCGCGCCCGCGCGAAGGGCAATTGGGTAAGGCTGCGTTTGTCCGTCAGCCGGCCCGGTGGTGGCGCCGCGAAACTGCAAGACGACCCGGCAAAGCCGCCGGTTGTCAGGCGTCAGTTGTCAGTGATAACCTTTTCCTGTAACTGAAAACTGATGACTGAAGACTACGTGTATGAAGTTCGTTCTCGCATCCAATTCCCTGCGGCGGCGTGAGTTGCTACAAAACGCCGGCTTTGAGTTTGAGGTGGTCCCCAGCAGCGTCGAGGAAGGCGATCCGCTGTCCGGGGAGTTGCCGGATGACTACGCACGACGTCTGGCCGGCGCCAAGGCCCTGGATGTGGCTGCCGGCTCGCCCTCGGGAAGCCTGGTCCTAGGTGCGGATACCGTCGTCACGATCGATAGTTTGGTTTTGGGAAAACCCAGCGGACCCTTTGACGCCGCGCGCATGCTTCACATTCTCTCCGGCCAGACTCACCAAGTGATCACGGCCATCTGCGTGGTCCGGGCGCCGGAACAGATCGTCGCACTCAAACACGAGGTCACGTTTGTGACCTTCCGCGACTTGACCGAAGACGAGATTCGCGATTACGTCGCCACCCACGAGCCCTTTGACAAAGCCGGCGGCTATGCCATTCAAGGCCTTGCCTCGAAGTTTGTCACCCGCATTTCCGGCTGTTATTTCAACGTTGTCGGACTGCCGATTCCGCTGCTTTACGAGACGCTTAAATTTTGCGAGGACCGGGGACAGGAGTCAGAAGTCAGGAGTCAGGAGTAAGCAAAAGGCAGGTAGGCAGAAGGCAGAAGGCAGAAGGCAACATCACTCCGCCCCACACCTCCCGCCTACGACCTACCACCTACCACCTACCACCTACCACCTCACACCTTCCCCTCATCAGAGGATGATTCTCTCATCCCCGTCGCGCCGTGTGACGCGCTCGCGATCGAGGTATTCAAGCAGGGGGATGGCGTATTTGCGGGAGAGTCCGGTTAACTCCTTAAAGTCGGTGACGCCCAGGCGGTTGTTCTGTGCCTTGCGGCGTGCCAGGATTTCCCGCAATTTCGCCAGTCCGGAACGATGGAAGATCAGGTCTTCGGTGACCTTGTGCAAGACGCCGTCTTTTACCAGCATGCGGAGCAATTTCTCTGCGCGCGCGCGGTCCAGGCGCAAGCTGGCCAGCACTTCGCGTGCAGTGGGCACGGCCAGGCCGGCCTTTTCAAACGCCGCGGCAATTTGCTCGCGCGCGGCGGTTTCCTCCGCGGAGAGATGAATGGTGCGGCCGCTTAAACGCACCATTTCACCCTGCACATCGACTTTGGCTTGCTGGGTGAGGGTTTGCAGCAGGGCGTTAAGCAGCGTGGGGGAAGGCAGAACCCGGGTAGCGCCGCCCAGCTTGGCGCGTAGTTCCTCTTTCGGCAACCCGGGCAGAAGCGGATTTGCCGCGTGAAACTTCTCCAGTTCTTCCAGCAGCAATTTTGCCAGTCGCTCGAAATGTGAAGCGTGGACAATCAGGCTGGGCGGCTGCCCCAGAAGCACCAGCCGCTTTTGTCCGGCAAGCGACTTGGCCAGCCGTAGAACATCCGACGGCTTCCAACCCGTGCGAGCCGCCAGGTCGGCCGGCGCAGCCTCAGCCGCTCGTTTGGCCAGCAACTCAAGCCGCGCTTCCGGCTCGCCCTGCTCCAGCACGCGCAGAGAGTCCAGGGTGGACCGCGTCGCCCGTGCGGTGTCTGGGCGGAGCGTTGTCGAGCACGCCGCCTCCTCCAATGGTAACCACAGGCGAGAACTGGCGGATGATGAAACGGTCGCCGGGCACGAACAGCCCCGGTTCCGCCAGACGGAGCTGCACATAACCGGTCGTGCCCGGTTTCATCTCCTTGCCGTCCAGCACCACGGCCTGCGCGATCATCTCGGCAGTTCCGCAGTGGAAATGCACCCGCGCGTGACTTTTCAGTGGCCGGGTGCCGGGCAAGAGCGTCAGAGTGCAGTCCAGCGTGGTGGTGGATTGGAACAGTCCCGGCGTTGCCAGCACCATTCCCCGTGTGATCTGCCGCGCGTCCGTGCCCGCCAGATTCAATGCCGCGCGTTGACCGGCGGTGGCGCGGTCGGCAGCGGCATTGTAGACCTCAACCCCGCGCACACGCACACGCTCGGCCAGGGGAAAGATCTCAACCTCGGCTTCTTTTTCCACCGTGCCGGTGATCAGCGTTCCGGTAACGACGGTCCCGAATCCCTTCATCACGAAGGCGCGGTCGATGGGCAGCCGGAAGGGCATGTCGGCGGGTTTGGGCGGCGCCTCCAGGCCGAGCCGGCGCAACTCATTCTTCAGTTCGTCCAAGCCTTCGCCAGTGCGGGCGCTCACGGCCAACATCGGGGCGCCGGCGAGGAAGGAACCCGCAACAAGCTCCTGCACCTCCAGTCGCACCAGGTCAATCATCTCGTGGTCGACCAGATCGGACTTGGTGATGACCACCAGCCCGCGGCGAATGCCCAGCAGCTTGCAGATGTCAAAGTGCTCGCGCGTTTGGGGCTTAATGGACTCGTCGCCGGCCACGATCAGCATGAGCAGATCGATGCCGCCCACGCCCGCCAGCATGTTCTTCACAAAGCGCTCGTGGCCGGGAACATCAATAAATCCGATGCGCAGGTCTGCGCCCAAATCGAGATGCGCGAAGCCCAGATCGATAGTGATGCCGCGGCGCTTCTCCTCTTCCCATCGATCGGGGTCGGTCCCGGTGAGCGCCAGAACCAGCGCGGATTTTCCGTGATCGATGTGGCCGGCGGTTCCGACGATGACGTGGCGCATAAGGTCAGTGACGAGTGGTTAGTTGCGAGTGGCGAGCGGGCGTCACTAGGAGCGCGCGACGTTCCGGCTGTAAGATCACATCGCGCCGACGGCAGAGGGATATTGACACGAGGCTCGCGCACCATCAACGGGCTGCTGCCTACGGCCTACTGCTTACTGCCTGACTTCCGTTTTTTCTACCTCCGGCCCCAGCCAGACGCTGGCGAGCGTCCAGTTGCCGAAACGCTTTTGCAGGACGAAATCATAATACGCCATGGCTGAGGGATCTTCGAAGACGACTCGCGCCAGGGCGCGGTCTTTGTCCGGCGAGAGCGTGATACTGCGGACGCTTACGGAAACGCTCGGCCGCGGCGGCGGCGGCGCGGTGGGGAACGCTGCTTTTGGCGTGGTGCCGCTGGCCGTTGCTGCAGGCTTTGCCGTCGCCGCGGGGGGCGGTTCCAGAGCGGGAATAAAGTAGGTTCGCACGGCGGCGTCAATGGAACCGCCGGCGTTCTTTCCCTGCGGCGACGCCAGGTATTTCGCTCTTTCCTCAATCACCGCGCGGGCGTTGGCCAGGTCGTCGCGAATCACGACGTCCTGAAGTTTCTTCTCCGCAGCCGCAAGGCGAGGCAGTAGAGTAGTGTCGGTGCGCACAGTTAGCGCAATCACCGCCGCTTCCGTCACGGTGCGGTCCGGTTCGTCATCGGACTTGTCGATGACGTCAAACAGCATGTTGGTCGCCTGCGGTGACTCGTATTCGGCCAGAGCGCCGTAAGTGAAGCGGCGCAAATTGAGGTCGCGCGGATCGAACAGCAACTTCCAGAGGAGGGGCAGCGCTTCTTGACCTCCGATGAAAGCCAGCGACTGTGCGGCATACTCGGCGGTGCGATCGTCCTTCAGCGCCACCGCAAGCTGCGGAACAATGGCCGGTCCCGCGGCAAACGTCGCGCGCAGCAGTCCGTATTGCGCCTCTTCATTGGGCGAACTGAGCATGCCGTAGAGCAGTTCCGGACCCCAGTCTCCGGGAAGAGGCTTGTCCTGGTCGGTGCTCGCTGCTTCGGGGGCAGTGGCTGGCGGAGCTTGTTTCTCCGGTTTCGCGGGCGGCTGCTTGGGAGAACCCCGGAGTTCCGCCTAACAGGCACAGGCCGATGCACAGCAGCGCCGTGCGGGTTCGCGCCCGGAACACTCGCGCGTCCAGCACGGGCTTCGTAGGCCTGGCTGGCCCGCGGGTTTCTAACTTTTTCGTCATCAGAATATCCGTCTTATGCTTGGATGCGAAAGTCGCCGGACGCGTTGGAGCGCGGGACGTAAACTAGCCACCGCGGTGGCCATTCAGCAACTTGGGTAATTCCCGCATATCGTCAATCACCAAATCCGGAGCGACCTTTTCGAGCGTGTGGGCGCCAAATCCGTACGTCACTCCGCAGGTCAACACTCCAGCGTTCCGCCCCGTGAGGATGTCGGTGTCAGAGTCGCCGACCATTAATGTTTCACGCGGCGGAGTCTGCAAGTCCTCCATCAATTTGTTCAAGCCCATGGGGTCGGGTTTTTTTCGCGGAAAACTGTTGCCGCCGTAAATGTAGCGGAAGTAGGGCGCGAAGCCGAGCCGGGTGAGCATCTCGCGGCTGAAGATCACGGGTTTGTTGGTCAGTACCGCCATCTTGTGCCCGGCGAGTTTCTCCAGCGCCTCGGCCACACCGGGATACGGCGCGGTATTATCCAGCATGTGCTCGTGGTAATAGTTCAGGAAGAACGCCAGGCCCTTCTGCACTTTCTCATCGCCGGCATCGGGCCCCAATGCGCGTTGCACCAGCAGCGTCACGCCGTGGCCGACGTAGGAAGCGATCAGGTGAAGCGGCAAGGGCGGAAGTCCCATGTCGTTGCGCATGGCGTTGACGCTCAATGCCAAGTCCTGCTTGCTGTCCACCAGCGTGCCGTCGAGGTCGAAGACGAGCAGTTGAACTTGTTGCCAATGGGTCGTCACAGAATCGTCCATAATCTTAAGATGCGGACGCCGGCTCGTTGACCGGCTCCAGCGCGCGTAAAACCAATGCGGCCTGTTCCGCGGGAATGGGGTTGAAGTGAAAGCCCTCGGTCCCCAGGTAGTGCCGTACACCATCCACGTCGGGTTCAATCTCAATGTGCCAGTGATAATCTTCCGGAATGGTCTTCCACCAATCGCGCTTGGGCTTCCAGGACTGAAGATTCGGCTCAGTATGGATGACCACGTGGAGCGCCTGCGAAACCCTCTCCACCCGCTGAAGGCAGGCCTTGAGGAAGGGCGCCAGCGCCGCCGCCCGCCCGGGCTGCGCCAAATCATTTTCGAACGATGAGGCGTGGCGAACCGGGGCGATGCACAACTCATAGGCCCAGCGTGAACCGTAGGGGCAGAAGGCCACAAAATCATCGTTCTGATCCACCAGGCGTTTGTCAGCGTGCAGTTCCTCCTGAATCGTATCGCAGTAAAGACATCGCTCCCGCTGAAGGTAGTGCGAGCGGCTCCAGCGGAATTCGGCCTCCTGCACTTGCGGCAGGACGGGCGTTCCCAGCACCTGCGAGTAAGCGTGTCCCCGCAGCGTGGGAGAAGCGGGGTGCTGATCTTTGAAGACCGACACGTAGCGCAGGCGGCGGTCCTGCTTGAGATCGAGAATGCGGTCGCGATAGAGTTTCCAGCACGTGGGCGAGGTGCTCGACGGAAACCTGGGCCAGGGTGACGCCGTGCACCGGAGTCTCCACGATAATTTCGTGGGCGCCTACCGTGTTCATGCGGTCGAACATGCCTTCAGCACGCCGATCGGTGCCGCCCTCCACTCGGAACAACGGTGCGCGATCGTGAAAGACGCGGGCCAGCCATGCGCCGGAGCCATCCCGGAACTCACGAATGGCGGGCGGAGTCATCTGCTCGTTGCCCGGACAGAAAGGGCAGCGCCCGCCGGCATCGTGAACGTCCGGCATCACCGGGCGCTTGCCCGTAATTACCCAGCGCCGGGTAAACGCATCCAAACGAAGTTCAGCCATGTGTGAGACCTTCCCCCCAGCGGGCGGGCGGCCATTTCGAGGGTAAACGCCACGCGCCCATCACGACTTCTGCCGTAGCCGTAACTCAACCGATTATTCTAGCGTGGATTGACGAAGAGATGTTGATGGGAATTTTCCTGCCGGCGGAGACCTCCATCGGCCAAGCCTCGACGCCCGCCGCGCGGTGTGGTAGGTTAAACCTTAAATCACATTTGTTCAAAGTGAGGCACATGGCGGAGATTATTCCTTTTCGCGCACTTCATTATGACGCACAGAAAACCCCCGATCTCGGCTCGGTGGTGACGCAGCCCTATGACAAGATCTCTCCCGCCATGCAGGCGCGTTATTACGATTTGAGCCCGTACAACCTGGTACGCATTATTCGCGGTCGCATTTACCCGGAAGACGGCGCTGCGGATAACCTCTACGCGCGCGCCGCAAGCGATTTCCACGCATGGATCAAGAGCGGCGTGCTGGTATCCGAGCAGGCGCCGGCGATCTATCCCTACCACCAGGAATACGAAGCGCCCGGCCGGCAGGGGTTGCGCCAAGTGCGGCGAGGGTTTATCGGGCTGCTGCGCATTGAGGACTACGCGGCGCGCGTGGTTCACCGCCATGAAATGACGCTCTCCGGTCCCAAGGCTGATCGCCTGGAACTGCTCAAGGCCACGCGCGCGCATTTTGGGCAGATCTTCATGCTCTACAGCGATCCCGCCGGGACAATCGAAAACCTTTTGGCGCCGTCCACCGCGGAGCAGCCGTGGGAGCAGGTTACGGACGAGTACGGAACCCGGCACAGCACGTGGCGCGCCGCCCATCCCGACACTGTGGCTGCGCTCGCGGCCGCGATGCGTGACAAGCGGTTGGTGATTGCCGACGGTCATCATCGCTACGAAACCGCGCTCGCCTATCGCAACTATTGCCGCGAAAGCGGGCGCAGCGACGATCGCGCTGAGTACGTGATGGTGACGTTCGTTCGCATGGAGACCGACGGCCTTACCATTTTGCCGACGCACCGCTTGGTGCACAGTCTGGATGGTTTCGATTGGAGTCGGTTTTCCGCGCAGGCGAGCGCGATCTTCGGCTGGGAAGATGTTGCGATGGACGGTCCAGCGGCCAACTGGACGACGCAGTTCCATGCCCGGCTCGCCGCAGCGGGACGCGAGCGGCCGGCGATGGGCGTTTATGCCGGTCCGGGGAAACTCGCATTGCTTCGCCTCCGTCCGGATTTTGACCTTGATGCTGCGCTGGCCGATGTCGGCCCCACACTGCGGCGGCTTGACGTGGTATTACTTCACCGTTTGGTGCTGGAGCGCCTTCTGGGCATTAGTGCTCAGGCGGTTCGCGAAGAGCGGAACATCACTTATTTTCGCGAGATGGCACTGGCGTGCGAAGCGGTGGAGAAGGGCAACGGGCAGGCGGCATTCCTGCTCAATCCCACGCCGGTCGCGGCCGTGCATGACAATGCGCTGGCCGACTGCCCCATGCCGCAAAAATCGACAGACTTTTATCCTAAGCTGTTATCCGGACTGACGCTTTACTGGTTGGATAATCCCGCCGGACAATAACAGAACGACTGCCTGATGCGATCGCGAGGAAGCTACACCGCCTGCGCCCATCGCCGACATGTTGTCTATTCCCAATTGGCGTCCGCCGGGGCATTATGGAAGGGTGATTGCTCTGCATTCTTGCGAGTGTCGTTCGTCGCAGACATTGCTTTTCGGCATACCGCCCTTAAGGTCGATGCCCAGGGCGCGACAGTCGCGACGGGGAAACGGATTGGGAGGTAAGCGCGCGGTGTCCACTTTTAGCGGGGTCCTGCAATCTTTGAGTGAGCGGTTGGAGTCGCTGGCGGCCATGGCGGAGCCGTTACGCCCTGCCACCGCGATCTTCGATGCGGCGGAGCGGAACCCCGGCTTGGGAGTGGAAGACGCCGCGTCCTTGATCGCCTGGGCGCGCGGACCCGAGCAGCGCGCGCAACTCCACGCCGCGGCGCAACACGTGCGTGAGCGGGTGGCGCCCCACACCGTGGAATTCGTCATCCCCGTTTATCTCACCAGCTTCTGCGAGAATGAGTGCCTGTACTGCGGTTATCGGCAGAGCAACTCCCTGGCCGAACGCGTGCGTTTGAGCGAGGATGAATTCAGCCGCGAGCTTGACCTGATTCTTTCCTGGGGGCACCGGCAGATCGAGTTGGTGCTTTCCGAGGACCCGCAGTTCGGCCCGGAGGTGGTGGCCCGCTATGTGGAGTTGACGCGTCGCAAGCTTGACCGCGTGGGCGGTGGCCTGGTGGCGCTCTGTTCGCCCGTCTACACCCGGAATGACTACGTTCGCTTGCGCGAAGCCGGCCTGGAATGGGTTGTCGAGTGGCAGGAAACCTACCATCAACCGCACTTCGACCGCTGGCACGTGACGGGCTCACCCAAGCGCGACATCAATTATCGGCTGGATCTCTGGGACCGGGTCATTGGGGCAGGTATCAAGAAAATTGCGCTGGGCCCGCTTCTGGGGCTTTACGATTGGCGCTTCGACGTGCTGGCCGCCATCGAGCACGGTAACTATCTGCGCCGTACGTACGGTCTGGAGCCGCACGCCCTCGGGATTCCGCGCTTGAAGCCCGCGCGCGGCGTGCTGGCCTCGCAAAAGCCCTCGCACTTCACCGTTTCCGACGATGACTTTCGCGTCATCCTGAGTGCATATCATCTCGCCTTCCCGCGCTCGCGTCTGTTCTTCAACACGCGCGAGAGTTACGAAATGAACATCTCCATGGTGGCGGCGGGCGACCTCTTTACCGTGGACTGTGACACCTTCCCGGGCGGCTATCTTCGCAGCGACACCCCGGGGCAGTTTTCCACCCACGGTTATCCTTCCCGGCGCGAGGTGGCGCAGGTGCTGGCCGCACGCGGATTGAAGAGCCTCTATGTCGAAGCGGAAACGCCGCTGCCCCTATCCCGTCCGCGCCCAAACGCCGTGCCACCCGAAGTAACGAACTGGCGCAACGAGCACGCGAAGATTCGTGCCGCATTGAATGATTGGCAGGCGATTCTCCAGGGACTGACCGTGCATCCGGGCGAAAATCTCACCGAGCGGCAGGCCGCGCTGGCGGCGTTGCGCATGACCATGCACTTTTTCAAGACCTACGCCGTGGACCACTGCCGGCGGGAAGAGAACGGCTTCCTCCGCAATCTGGCGCCGCAGCCCGATTTGACCGCGAAATTCCAGGCCTTTTGCGATGCCCATGAACGCTTGGGCATCGACCTCGACAAGTTCGAGCGGCAGATGGCCTCCTACCAGCTTTCCGGCGACCCCACCGTGCTGCTCGGCATCGGGGATCGCACCATCCGCGAGTGGGGCGAACTCCTTACCGAGGAAGAGAAGCTTGCGGATGCTCCGCCAATGGGCATAGGTTCGACATCAGCTCGGTTGTTCGCCCGAATCCCCCCTCGCTGTCATCCTGAGCGGCGTTTTTCAGCGCGAAGGACCCTTTTCATTTGCATTTAAGAGGCACAGTGCAAGCGCGCCCTGTCACTGTACTGTGGCATTCCGCAGTGCACGTGGATAAGACCTAATACCGGGGTCCTTCGCCCTGAAAGACGGGGCTCAGGATGACATGGCTTCGGGGTTGTGCACTAAAGATTGTTGATGGTGAGGGTCTGTGGACAAAAGAATTGCGAAATGAGGGCATCGTATCCCGCACGCGTATTGCCGCTCTGTTCACGGCGTATAATCGGGCATCAATTGCGCGCAGTGGGTGCGGATGGGCTTGTTTCAGGTCGATGCGTTCGACGCCGTTGGAGGCGCTCATGACGCAGGTGTAGTCGGGGCAGTGGCGAAGGCCGTAGGTGTGGCCCAGTTCGTGGAGGGCTTCCTTCAGCAGGCGCAGGTGAAAATTTCCGCATAGCCCGGCAGTCCATAGAACTCCTGCCGCAGGCGATCGGTGGAGAAGCGGCTTCGCCATCCGCCAATTGCGCTTCGCCAAACACGAAGGTGAGGACGGGAATGTACAGGTCCATTTCCGTCACCCCCAGGATTTTCCAGGCGTCCCCGGACGGCTTCTGAAGGATCTTCCTGAGGAT
>CAVRBF010000089.1:0-75073 GCA_963719115.1 uncultured Acidobacteriota bacterium
TCCCAGTTCGCAAACCTGTGCTGCGGGCCCGTTGCCCGCGTCACATGCGATTGCCAATTTCGTTCGCTCAGTAAGCGTTCTTGTTGATCAAACCCGAGAAGAGGGTCATGAAAATGATCTGCAGATCAAGTCCCAAACTCCAGTTCCGCAAATAGTAGAGATCGTACTCGACGCGCTTCTCGATGGATGTATCGCCTCGCCAGCCGTTGACCTGTGCCCAGCCGGTAATTCCCACCTTCAGTGAATGCCGCAGATTGTAACGAGTAAACTCATCGTGGAACTTGTGGACAAAGAATGGGCGCTCGGGCCGTGGACCGACGACACTCATCTCGCCCTTCAGAACATTGAGGAATTGCGGTAGTTCATCCAGGCTGGTTTTACGCAGAAAGGCTCCCAAGCGAGTGCGTCGCGGATCTTCGCACGTGGTCCACCGCATTTTGCCTTCGGAGGCCGGCCCCACGCGCATGCTGCGGAATTTGTACATGCGAAAGCGCTCGCCGTTCAGCCCCACCCGCTCTTGCACAAAGAAGACCGGCCCGGGCGAAGTCAGGCGAATCAAAAGGGCAATGAGCGCGCACAAGGGTGCGGTCAGAATCAAGACCAACGCCGAAAAGCCGATATCGAATGCCCTCTTGAGGAAGGCATAGTCCAGGGAATCGGCCGGCGTGCAGGTAAGGTCGAGCATCTGAATATCACCCAGATGGAACAACTTCTCGCGCGCTACCACCCCCTCGCCAAGATCCACAACGGCTCTAACCGGCAAACAGAGGTGGTCTATGGCTCGAATAAGCTGGGGGATGAGGGTGAATTGAGCGGGGTTGATGGCAATCACCGCCTCGTCGATGCCGTGGCTCGAGCTCAGTATGCCCAATTGCTCAAGTTCGTAGACTCGATGCCCCCCCACCTTCGCAGTCTCACCAGGCAATCGAACAAAACCCGCGACCTGGCAGGGAGCAAACGAGAGCCGCTGTAGACACTGCGCCGCATCGTAGGCGAAATCGTCGGCCCCCACCACCAGGACCTTTATCGGCTTGCTTAATTCCGCCTTGCGGCGGTATAGGGCTCGGAAGATCGCTCGAAGAACGATGGTGAGCACCAATACCACAACGATATCGCACACCAGCAGTCCCCGGGGAAACAATACGTTCCGGCTGAAATAAAGTGCTGCGAGGAGGACGAAGGAAGTCGCGGTACTCGCGTAGAGCGCTGGCCGCGCTCCCGTTCGTTCGTAAAAAATTTGGTCAAAGGTCGTGACCTTGTAGTGCTCGGCTACCATCACCCAGACCACCGCGCCGAAAAGCACGTGATTCACGTGTCCGTGCAAGGAGTAGAGCGTGGGGCGGCCGACGAGGTCACAAATCACCCTCCACAGCAGCCACCCGAGATAAAAGGCGACGACGGAGAGCAGATAAATCCCCAGCTTCATGAAGAGGCGATAAACCTTGAGGCGTAGGATCATGAGTTTTGCCCTCCGGCGTTGAAAGCCCTGGCGAACGGAGGCTCTTCGATTTCACAACTCGATGAGGCGAAGCCGGCGCAGGGGACAATTTGCGCTCGCAGGCTGCCGGGTGCCAGGATTTGAAAGGTGGGATTCCCAATAACGGGCGGTGAATTCACTCAGCGCAAAGGCGGGCCGGCTGCATAGGCAGGTCGCGATTCGCACCGCTTCGGCAGACCACGATACTCTTCTACCTTTTCGTGAATGAACCTGCGCATCTTCTCCACGAAGTGCGACCGGTCAAAGGGCTCGACGTGATCACGGATGAAATACGGTCGAAAGCGGTCTTCCAGGGTTTCAAAGCGCAAAATCGCCTCCGTCATCGCTGTCCATGTTTGCGCATCAAAGAAAACTCCAGTCGCTTGTTCGGGATCGCAAGCGGCGGGTTGAACCCCAATCACCGTCTCCAAAGCGCCCCCTCTGCCGAACGCGATAACCGGCCGGCCGGAGGCCTGCGCTTCCAGGGGTGTCAGTCCGATGTCCTCCTCGCCGGGGAACAGAAAAGCGCGACAACGGCGGTAATGGTCGCGCACGACATCGCCCGGCTGATGGCCGAGAAATCGGACCGTTGGCCCGGCCATCTTCTGCAAAGCGCGTTTTTCCTCACCTTCGCCAATGACCACCAAAGGGCGCCGGAGCGCGTTACAGGCGTGCACCGCCAAATCGACTCGTTTGTAGGCCACCAATGGGCTCACCACCAGATAAAAATCCTCGTGGTGATCTCCGATGGAAAATTCGCCGACGTCCACGGGCGGGTAGATGACTTCGGAGCAACGTCCGTAGTATTTGCGCACTCGCCGCGCAGTATTTTCAGAACTGGCGATAAAGTAATCCACCCGCGCGGCGCTTTGAAAGTCCCACTGGCGCACATAGTGGGTGGCGAGGGCAAAAGCGGCGCGGCCCAGCATCCCTCCCGGCGCGGCATCACGGTAGTTGTGGTACATGTCCCACAAATAGCGCATAGGGCTGTGGCAGTAGCAGACGTGGCAAGTGGCAACCCGCGTGATCACTCCCTTCGCCGGGCCGGCCTCAAGGCTGATCACCAAATCGTACTCATCCAAACGGAACTGCTCGAGCGCCAGCGGGTACAACGGCAGCAGCCCCCGATAGTATTTCTTGACGCCGGGAAGCTTCTGTAGGAACGAACTCGTAATGTTTCGCGTCCGCAGCGGTTCCGCGAGCGATTGGGGATCATAGAGCAGCACAAAGAGATCCGCTTGCGGAAACATCTCCGCCACGACTTCCAGCACGCGCTCACCGCCACGTCGGCGCACGTACCAGTAGTGAACCAGAGCTACGCGAAGCTTCGAGTTGCCGTTCGTTCCCGAATTAGGATTGTTCATAACGCGTCTTCCTGTACTCCGGAGGTATCCCTCAGCCGCCGCCGACCCTGTGGTATACGGCACGGGTTTGCTCAGCCATCTGCCGGAAGCTGAAGCAGGCAGCGCGAGCCAACCCGGCGCGGCGAAGCTGTTCTCGTATCTGCTGGCTGTTGGCCACCGTCTCGATGGCGGTGGCGATGGAGGACACGCTGCACGGGTTGACGAGAACGGCGGCGCCTCCGGCAACCTCTTGCAGCGCGGAGCCCAGCGAGGTGATTACCGGCGTCCCGCAGGCCATGGCCTCCACAACCGGCAGCCCAAAACCCTCGAAGAGCGACGGGTAAACCAGAAGCGACGCGGCATTATAGAGTGCGGGAAGATCCCCGGAGGGGACATAGCCCGTCAGCAGCACCTCGTCACCCAGAGCGCACTGGCGTACCGTCTCGAAGATCCCGTCATAGAGCCAGGCCTTTGGACCGACCACCAGGAGCTTGTGGGGGATGCGCATTCCGCGCTTTAATCCGGCGAAGGCTTGCAGCAGGCGGGAAAGATTTTTTCGCGGCTCGAGGTTACCAACGTAGAGGATGAACGGTGTGGCAATTCCGTAGATCTCCCGGATATGCGTCCTGGCCTGCTCAACATCCAGGAGCTTGTAGCTGTCTGCCGCACCGGGGTAGGTAACCGTGATTTTTCGCGGGTCGAGGCGGTAAATCTCCACCAGGTCTCGTTTGCTCGCTTCCGATACGGTGATTACGTGGTCGGCACGAAGGCACGACCACGGGATCAAGACCCTCATTTGGAGCAGCACTCGAGGGCTAAAGAAGTGCGGAAAACGCTCGAAGATGAGGTCGTAGACGGTCAGCACGGCTCGACTGCGCAATAGCGGAGGCAACGAAAACTGCGAGTGGAATACGTCGAAGCGCTTCCACCAACTCTGCAGCGGGTAAAAGAGCGCATAGCGGACAGGCGTGATCGAAGAAGGAATAGCCCTGCTCTCAAACGTCGGATGGGACTCCATGCCGGCCACGCCTTGGCCGGTGTTCAGATAGACGCAGTATTTTTCCCCATTGGGTTCGAGTTGGGTCAAGTGCTTGACGAGGTTGTAGACGTAGGTCTCCGTGCCGGTCCGCTGGGCGCCGATCTGGTGAGCGTCAATACCGATTTGCATAGGGTATGTCCACAGCCAGGTGCAAAGACACAGAGGGAGACGACACGCGATCTCTAGAGGCCCTGCCTCAGCGACTTCGCGCCTTGGTGGTTAGTATTCATGGCGATGAGGAAACTGGGGCAGGGCCATTTCCCGCTCGCGCATTCAGCCGCCTGCTGGCCACCAGTAGCGCCAGCAACACCCAAAAAAGTGTTCCGAATTGCTGGCTCACCTGGAAGAAAAAATCGACCGTGCCATGCACCAGGACGGAGAGCAGCGCGCCGAGAACGCCAAACGCCAACGCCGCGTCGAAAGGATCCGTGGAAACTCGCAGTTGATTTCGAGCCTGCCGCCAAGTTTGAATGATCAGGTAGAAAAAACTGAAGAACCCCACAAGTCCCGTTTCGGCCAATAATTGCAGATAGATATTGTGGATGGCGAAGACCCCCGGCGGAATCAAACTTGAAAAGGCTTGCACGTAGGACTCGTAAAGACCGGTGAAGTTACCCCATCCCACGCCAATGGTGGGGGAGTGAAGAAACAAATTCCACGCCGTGTCCCAAAGCAGCAGGCGAATGGCGGCGTCGGGTCCAAAACTGTCCTGCGTATGCGCCGGATTCAGGGCATGTTTCAGCAAAAAGAGCACACAAAAGGCGCCACACATTCCGCCGAGATAGAGCAGGCGTTTTTGCGGGGTGGCGACAAAACAAAAAATCGCCAGGACCAGGATCGCGGCAAAAGCCCCAAGGCCGCCGATGCTTTGCGTGCTGAGCAAGGCCACCGTCCCCAGAGCGAGCGTCCATGCGCCCAGTTTCCTCCACCTGCCTTTCATCAGTACACAAACCGCCAGGGCGAGGGGAAGAATCAGGTTCAGGTAGCCGGCCAGCGAATTCGCGTAGTTCAGGAATGAAGGGGCCCTCCCGCTCCAGGTTTCGACGTCTTCGCCCGACGGGCTCAAAGACGTCCATAAGGCCGTGTACCCCCCGGCGATTTCCTGGATAATCGCGAACGCCGCTGCGAGCATCGTCGAGCAAAGCAATACGGAAAGCACCTTGCGCAGTTGCCGGCGCGAATCAACCCAAACCAGCAGCATCAGAAAGAACCCAACGTAAGACGCCAGGTCATAAAGGCTTCGCAACGATTCGTGCGACCAGCCCACGCCGCCCAGCGGACAAGAAACAAAGGCGACGAAGAAGAACAGCAGCGATGCTTTCGTAATCGGCGAACGAAAGATCCGGGAACCGTCCCAGGGCCCGCACCACATCCGGCTAAGAAAGAAAACGGCGACCACCACAATTCGCACTGCCACAAGCACGTTTTTTACAGGGGCATGGACATTCAGCAGCCAACCGACGGGTGAGAGGAAGATGAGGGTGAGAATGAATGGCTCGTTTTCCAGGCAAGACAGCACGATGACGGCGATGCCACCGAGCAGCGCCGCGACCCAGTCCGCGAAGACAAGGGTGGTGATCGCCAGAGAGGTCAATGCCGCGATCACCATGGGAAGACGCAGGCCATTTCCCGGGAACGAATTAGCGATATCTCCGGCTTCTCCAAAAGGAGGTCCAGGATACGCGCTTTCAGGCATGGGCTTTCACCGTTTCGGCAAAGACCCGCAAGGTCTCTCTCGCGCTGCGCTCCCAACTGAATTCTGCCGCGCGAGCCAGGCCGCTCGTTCGTAAACGACTCCTCAGATCAGAGTCTTCCAGACCGCGCCGGATGACCTCCGCCATCTCTTCAATCGAATAAGGATTGAAATACTCGAGCACTCCCCCAGAAACCTCGGGTAGACAGGAATTGTTGGCGGCCACGGTGGGGACTCCACAAGCCATCGCTTCCACCATCGGCAACCCGAAACCTTCCGCCAGCGATGGAATCACGGAAAGGGACGCGTTCTTGACGAGGATGGCGAGTTCGTCGTCGGGTAGCGGGCCCGTAAAAATGATCCGCCGGCGGTTCGGCGAGGCGTTCCCTACTTCGGCAATCTCCTCGTACCCCAGCCCCCGCGGTCCCGCCAAAACCAATTGGGCGTCGAAGCTGCGGCAATGCTCGGCGACACGGTCCCAAGCCGCAATGAGGCGGTGCACATTCTTTCTTAGCTGAACCATTCCATGGTGCAGGACGAATGGCGGGCGTATCCCGAACCGTGCCAAGAGTGCGGCGCTGGCCACCGAATCGGGTGGTTGAGAGTTGTAGAGGTGCTGATCGATACCGTTGTACACGACCTGGATTTTGCCGGGAGGCAAACCGTAGACGTCAATAAGAGCTTGCCTGGACCAGGAAGACACGGTAAGGATCTGGCTCGCCAGCCGGGCATTGAGCCAGGTCATCATATGCAACGGCGTGGCGTGCCGGACCACCTCGGGAGGAAGTTGTTTCGGCAGCGCGTCGTGAATGGTGGTAACCACCGGCGCCGATGGGAGCGGCAGCGAATGATGGGCCGTGGGGAGGAACACGAGTCCGGGACGAACCCGCGCGGTGTGGAGCGCCATCCCTCCCAATAACCAGACCCGGCGCCGCGCCATGGTGGATGCCGGGTGGACCCGGAGAAAGGGTGAATTGAAACCGTTGCCTGCCCAGTTGTCCATGGGCGTTCGAAAGCCGTGGAATTGCACTCCCGCGATTGACCCGCCCACGAGCTTTAGACAGGCGGAGAGGAGGTGGCGAAGATACATCCCCGTACCGGTGTAGCGAAACCGCTCCGACATAAAAAGCGTATCAATTGCCACCACCATGCTGGCCGTATCCTCGCGCAAAAGATTTAAGCCAAGCCCCCATGCGTCCGCCACGCCGCTGCGAAATCCCTCAGCATTCCCGCTGCATAGAGGTATGCCAAAAACAGCAGAACACTTAAGGATCCCATCAGAAGCGGCGGAACTATTCTTCTTCCCACCAAATAGCCCGCCAGAAGCGTGGCAAAAGCCGCCGATGTGCGGAGGCATGCAAACGGAATGGGAACGATTCCCACAGTCCGCCGCAGCCAATAGACGTTTTGAGCGAGTAACACCGCTTCCGTCACAATGGTCAGCGCGGCGGCGGCCCGCCACGAAAACAGGGGAATGAGGGTCAGGTTCCCCAAAACATTAACACCCAGGCAAACCAGGGCGGTCAGGACGAAAACCTGCTCGCGGCCTGCGGCCAGGAGACGAAGCCCCAGGCCATAATTGAGGTATCGAAGAATGACCGCCCAAATCAGGATTTTCAGGGCTATTGCCGAGGCGGCATAGCGCTCCCCCAGGAGCAAATGTACGGCCGGTCCGGCAAAGACCGTCGTGACCAGAACCACACCGAACGCGGCGCTCAATAAAAAGCCCATGGCCCGCTCCAGGCGCTGCGTTTCTTTGGCGTCGTCGCCTTGGCGAGACAGGGCCGGCATCAGGCTGTAGAGAACACCGTAGGGTATGAGTTGGACAGTGCCCAAGGGGCGGTAAGCGGCACTGTACACGCCGGTCGCGTAATCCCCTGCCAATTTGGAGAGCATCAACACGTCCAGCCGGTCGTAGAGGTTGCCAACGAAAGCATAGACATTGAAGATGAAGCTTTTCTGCAAGAGTTCGCGGAGGGGCAACCGCCGGAGTTGGCGGGGCCGGAACCAGAGCAGGAACACAACCCCTATGCCGCCCGCAGCCGTCGCCGCGATGATCTCTACCGCAATGGCCGTGTAGACACCGCCCCGATGCAGAATGACCCACGCCGCGCCGCCCGCCAGCCCCAGGTCGAGGGCCAATTCGACGATCAGGTAGAGGGCGTAACGGCCCAAACCTCGCAACACGCCTTGAACGGCCTCACTCACGGCGCGAGGAGCGAGGCTGAGAGAGAACCAAGCCGTGGCCACCAGAACGGCGCGCGGGTAATGAAGTAACCCCAACGCCACCAGACTCAGCATTACGAGGGGGACCGTCGATGTGAGCCGCAGCCAGATGAGTTGCGACCCCAGCCCCCAGCCTAACCGCGCATCCTTCGCGGCTTCGCGCGTTAAATAGTCGGCGTATCCCGTTCCGGAAGCCACGGCCGCCATCTCCACCAATGCCAGGACGAGCGCATAAACTCCAAACTCCTTGGGGCCGAGTTCCCGCGCCACGGCCAGCACAAAAACGATTCGAGCCAAACCGCGCGCCAGTTGCGCACCGGTGAGCAAAATCGCGTGCGAGACTCGCGGTTCAGTTCCCGTTGAGTCACCGGCGATTTTTTGCGGTAGGGTCTCAGTCGCGGGCATAAAAGGCGGCGGTGGACTTGGTTAACGACCATCTGGGGCCAAGCACTGAGCCTGTGGCCGAGGAATTGATACCGGCGCGACCACTCGCCAAAAGCCGAGCGGTCAGATCAGAACGGGCTTCCACGATGACGAGTGGCGGTAGAAGTCCGGGGACGGAGAGCACGGCATTCGTGCCACCAGCAAGATCGTGTCATAAAGGTTTATTCCGGAAACGGCATTCACCGCCCGGCAGACTCCGTAAAAGCCTGCGTTCTTCCACCTTCTTCTGCCGGTGCTAGCGTAGAAAGGGTCCAGCCTTTCAGCTTTCACGGAAAACCCGCACCGCTCCACCAGTTTGTGCAGCGAGGCGGCGGTAAAGTGCGAGAGATGAATTTCGGCGATGGAGCCGTCCAGCGCCAAGCGTGGCAGCCCCAGCGTCGACCCGTGCGGAAGCGACCCCATCCCCAGGTTCGCAAGCAGTCTTCGTGCCTGGCTCCGCAAAGATTGCACGTCGTTGGGAACCGCAATCACCAGAACTCCATCCGGCGCCAGAAGCTCCGCGCACCTCAACAGAACCAGCCGGGGATTGGGGACATGTTCGAGGACGTGAAATATCGTGATGTTATCGAACTGCCGGCGGTCGAAGTCAATGGCTTGTATTTCACCACGCAGCAAACGGAGACCATACTTATGCCGTGCGATTTCGATGGCGCTCTCGGAAACTTCCGTTCCCTGTACCGATGAAAAATGGGGCCGGGCAAGGTTAAGAAACTGGCCAATCCCCGCCCCCACGTCCAAGAGCGATCCGGGCTTCATGACGGGCCGCAGCAGTTTCAGTCGCCGCGCCCAGAGTTGCTCTCGCCCGGCTTCCTCGGCGAGCCACGCGTCGTACTTCGTGGGCTGCGAATAGAACCTGACCAGCCCTTCGATGGCGGGCCGGGGATTATCGAAAATGTACCGGCAGGATTCGCAAATGCAGATGTTCGCCACCGCGTCGAGGGTGCGGATTTGATCCCTACCACAGGAGGGACATGCCAGAACGGTTTCCAGAATCATCCCCGCCATCGGACTACCTGCTCCCATCGCGCCAGTATCTGAGCCGCTAGCGCGCCAACTCAATGTCGTTTATCTCCGCGTCAACGACGATGGTTCGCTGAAGCAAATCCATGGAAATCGCTACGCGCGACTTGCCATTGCGCCGGAGAAGAATCCCGGTGAACCCGGCCAGAGGGCCGGCAATCAGTCGCACGCGTCGGCCGACGCTCAAGTAGCGGTGCGGAACCGCTTTGAGGCCCTGCCCTAGACCTGACCTCAAGGCCTCAATTTCGCCTTGGGGGAGCGGCGCGGGCGCCCCATTGAAGCCTACAAGTCTCGCCACACTGGGGATTCCCAGCACCTGCAAGCGATCGTGCAGGGCGATGCGCACAAAAACGTAACCCGGGAAAAGCGGCAACTGCAATTGCACGCGGCGATCCTTCCATCGACGGATGGACGGGTAGAGCGGCAGGAAGTGATCCACCGCCCGTGCGGAGAGTTGTGCGGCCACGCGCTTTTCGTGATTGGCGCGAGTGTAGGCTGCGTACCAGCGAAGGTTTGGGAAGTTTGGCCTGCGGAAGGGGTCCACGACCGGTCCCGGAACCGGTACCGCGACGGGGTAGCCTCTGGTTTCGAGCCCGACTGTCCGAATTTGGTTGTCCCCTGGCATTCGCTACCTACGCCCTCGCTTGGCCAATCTCGACCTGCGGTCCGAGCCTCAAAGCGCCGACCCGGCCAACTTCCAACCCCTGCGTTTTCTGCAGCTTCGCCCCGCCGCTCACAAGGTGCTTGCGGCCTAACCCATTTGCCTTCTGATAGTTGGCGGCTATCCAGCGATTACGTGCGCCGCCTCGCCGCCTGATGCTCCAGACCCTGCTCTCTAGTGAACCAGCATCGATATCGTTTCCGCAGATCGCCTTATGTCTGGTTCATCCACTTTTCAAAAACCGGGCCAGCCTCAAGACATGGCAAATCACATTCTGGTTTATTGACCATGTTGATGTCCGTTTCTCGAGCTCCGCGGAAGCGCCGCCTTCACGCTGTCGAAGACTTCCTGGGCGAGCATTTTCGCGGGATCTGCCGGGTCGGCAGTTTCCCAGCGCGCGCGGCCCAGCACCCACGCCGCCGCAAGCGAAAATCCCATGGACGCTGTGAGCACAACAATCAACGTTCGAGGAGGAAACGATTTCTTATCCGGAAGGTTGGGCATGTCCAACACCTTCACGGTCGGAATTTCCTTCGCTTCCTGCACCTTTGCCGATTCATATTCCTGCGTTAACATCTCAAACACCGCTTCCTGCACCTTGGTTTTCCGATAGAGGTCCGCGTAAGTGACGCCGAGCAAGGGGAGCTTTCGAATCGAGGGATAGAGAGAGTCGTTGGGGTTCGAGAGGGGCATCGACGAGTCGTCTTCTCCCTGCCCGCCGACCTTTCGGAGTTCCGCCTCCAACTCAGCGATGCGCGCTTCCATGGAGCGCACGCGCACGTTGCTATCGGCGTAAATCTGGCGCAGTCCTTCAAGTTCCGAGCGCGCGGCGATGAGTTGTCCTTGCAGAGTCGCGCCGGCCTCAAGCATCGCCTTGCCTTGTTCCTTGATGTCGAGCGTCGCATTCCGGCTGGCGAACTGGCTGAATTGCTTCTCCGCCTCCTCCAAATCCTTGCTGACGCCCTGCAAGCGCGATTCGAGGAAGACTCGCTCGCGGCGTGCTGAAGAAGTGCTCACTTCGGCCAGCAACCGGTTCAGTTCTTCGACGTACGTCTGCGCCATGGCCATGGCTCGATGGGGATCCTTATCAGTAACCGTGACGGTGATGATCTGGCTTTTGCGATCCACTGAAGTGTCGGTGCGATTCGCCAGGTCTTTCCGCGCATCTTCCATGCGGCGGTCCCAGTAGACCCTTTTCAGATCGAACTTTTGAATCAGCGTGTCGGCAACGGTTCGGCTCTCTAACACTCCGACGATGAGGTCGCTGTTGCTTTTCTGGCCCAGCAACTGGCCGGCGAGCCCTCCGAGTCCGCCCAATCCACCCAGCGCTCCGCCGCCACTCGAGCCTCCCGAAAAGGCCATCGCCGCCGCCGCAAGTCCCGAGCCCGATTGATTATCCGGCGGCATCAGTCGCGCTGATGATTGATATCGATTGGGAATGATTAAGGCGATGGCAACGGAAAAAAGAACGGCGAAACCGCTGGCTCGGCCCAGGAACCCCCTGCTCTCCCACAGCAGTCGGAGATTCGCAACTGTCCGCTCGCGTGAGCTGATCCCCTCAAGTTCGAATTGCGACTCCACCTCGCCGGAAAGAACTCCGTTCTCCCGGTGCTCCGCGTACGGGTTTTCCAGGCCCGAAAGCCCGGTTGTGGTCTTTGAATGACGTTCTTTCATTGCCGTCCTGGTTTTGCTTTTCCGGAACGCAGAGAATAACTGCAAGCTGCATCCGCGTTTCAACGCTTCGCTTCGGAATTCCCGCTCCTCCTCATCTGCTGGCACCCCAATGCTGAGGCCAGAAGGTCACTTGCAATGATGTCGTCACGTTGTTTTTGGGCTGTGGGGCAAGCAGGGGAAAGGCCCACTGTTCGCACTGTACATAAGCGGATAGGGTCAGGGCACGACCCACCTGGTAGTTCAGCTTCACTGAACCGTCGTTGATGGTTCCGCCGCCGGGAATGAAGGCGCTCGCCACCTGGGCGTGCCGGTAACCGAGTTGGAGTGAAGTTCGTGGACTGAACCAGTACGTTGTCCAGCCCTGCCCGCCTCGCCCCTCTCTGCCTACCCAGTCCCCAATCAGGTTATTCTTGTTCGTATACAGGTCATGATAGAAGTTGTCATAATAGGCAAATTGGCCGTTACGACGAGGGGGGTTAGGAGGATTCGTGGCAACCCATTCGGCGCGAAAATCCAGCCGTCGTACATGCGGGACCCGGGACAAGTACACACCAGGATTTCCGAGGGCGCGGACCGGAAAAAAAGCGAAAAGGGGAGTGATATCGTCGCGCGACATGAGGGTGGCATACAACGTAAGCCAATCCCGCAGCCTCGGAACCCGGTAGGAAATATCGAACCCACCGTTACGTTGACCCGGATTATCCCATGCGGGGTACCAAACAGAAGACTTAACTGCGAAATAGGTATTGAAGATTGCTCCCAAAGTCAGGGCCCGTCCGACTCCGCCAAATTCGCCCGTGCGCGAAAAGCTGATTTCGAGATTTTGCGTTGGCTTGAGGCTGATTTTCTCCCCGTGAAAGAGCGGCCGCGGCGGAAACTGATTGCCTGACAGCTTGCCCATGAACGCATCGATCTTCACTGGGCCCAAACGGTCCAGGAATCCCGGCAAAGTGAAGGGCACGTCGCGCGCGACGCGAAACATGTACATCGGTTCGGCGTTGTCGCTCAACAGCAGCGCCCCCCCCTCGTCGGGTCCCCACCACAAGCTCTGCTTGCCGAAGGAGAGATCCCAGTCACCCAACCGGGTAAGGAAGTAGGTATCCAGAAGAGTGAAATGGTCGATGGTGGGAAGTGGGTTGGCCGGCTGAAGCGGAGTCGAGTCAACCTGCGCGATCACATTGCGCACATCCAGGGAATACGCGGGCGCTGACGGCGAATGCTGGTACTCGCCGCGCACGTACACGGCAAAGCGTCCCCAATTGCCCCAGCCCGAGAAACCCGATATAGGATTAAAGCCTTCGCCGGAGGGGCGGCCGAAATCATTAATGACCGTCTGGCCAAAGTGGTAGCCATCATTGAGCGGCTGGCCCGAAATGCCCATCATGCGCGTGTAAAGCGACTCGACGTGCACACCGCGCGCCGGCTCGCCGTTCGAAGCCAGTTCGGGAGAGAACTCCTGCGCCAGCGCGTCGTAAATGTTGCGAGCCTCCGGAGCCTCAAACTCTGCGGCGTTGAGATTTTCGCCCGCCTCCTGGACCAATCGCGCGCACTCCCTCCGCGTCCACGGGCGCATTCCCAAGAATGCCGAATGGATATAACCCAGCGAAGCCAATCTCTCAATGTCGCCGTAGACCCAACTATCCAGCGGAACAAACGGCGAGGCGGCCGCGCGGTCAACCAGCGATTCGCCGCTGGTCGAGGCGGGTGGTCCACCCCAGGCCTCCCCCCGAGTTCGGAATCGTGGTGCTTGTGGTAGATATCGCGGGCGATGAACCACCCCATCGCGCCGCCCACCAGCACGTCCGACGGGAAGTGCTGATTGCCGGTGAGGCGTGAGAAACTGACCGCACTCGCCAGCCCGTAAGAAAAGATCTTGGTCATTGGACCGGGATACTCGTGAGCGATCATGCTGGCAATGGACCACGAGATGGCCGAGTGGTCGGAAGGAAAGGAAGTGCCGCCGCGAAAGAAACGACCGCGCGCGCCATCGATGTTAGGCCGTTCGCGGCCGAAGGCGTATCCCAGCACGGTGCTGGCGAGAAACGCGCTGAAGGCCGACTCGCCGCTCAACAGGCCGGTTTCCTTCTTCTGATCCTCCCCCTTCAGGTCTCCCCAAAGGAAGAGCGCGCCTCCGGCGCCCACCAAGGCCCCCAGGCCGGCGTTGGAGAAGTCCACGCTGCGGGTTTGGTTCGTCGGCGAGAGTGTGTTGTGTCGCATAATCGAGCTGTCCGCGGCCAGAAGACCCGCCGTCGCCCCTCCCAGAATCACCAGCCACTTCGCGTCGTGCTTTCGAACGTGGGCCGGACTCGTCCACAAATCGCGCTGGTCGCCGGCAACACGCTTGAACGCTCGCTCCACATCATCCGTATCCCGGCCCAGGTCATTGCCCGTTGCCGGCAAAGCCGGGGAATCGGCCCACTGGACTCCTGGAAGCTCCTGCGCCCCGGCGGGCGAGCCAGCAAGGATGCCGAAAGCCGACATTGCCGTGATCGTCCACATCAAAATTCCACGAGCCCAATTTCTGAAATCGCTCACTGGGCGTTTCCGCTCCCAGGCCGTCACCCGCGTACGTCGGGCGAGGTTCTCCCTGCTCGTTCTCATGGAATGACCGCAGCCGTAACCGCGCCGGCCTCCGCCAACTGCGCGAAGGCCAGGAAGTTCTTCCAGCGGGCGCCGCCGGTTATCGCCTTCTCCGGAACCACCACCGTGTCGCCGGGGCGAATGGCCGCGGACAGCACGCTGCCCGACCACAGTTCGCTGCCGCGACGGCTTACCACCTCGCCGTCGGCGCGAATGATAAAGATGGCGCCCTTATCTCCCAAACGCGTGGCGCCGCCGCCCTGCGCGAGATACCAAGCGGCGTTCCTCCCCGGCACATAGGTAACGGCGTTGGTGTTGTAGACCTGTCCGACGACCAGGACAAATCCCGGCTGTTTGGGAATTTCGATCGAATCGCCGTTGCGCAGTTCGATGTCCTGCGACGAATTCTCAAATCCCTTCATCCCTGGCGCCATGCGAATTACCATGCGTCCGGAGATGGGCGCCCGACGCAAAGAATCGAGCATGCGTTCCCGCTGTTGCATCGCCTGCCCGGCGAGTGCGGCCACTTCCGCTCCGCTCGTGGTCACGGCCGCCTTTACCTCCGGAGTTTCCTCTTCCAGACGCTGGATCAAATCCTGGCGGCTTTTTTCCTGAAATTCACGAACGGAGATACGGGTAAAAATGAGGCCCTGGGGATAGGCCGTGGGGAGCAGGCCCCCGGCACCATCGATGACCGCGCTTAGACGTTCCCCGGGACGGATCCCATACGTGCCGGGGTTCTTGACTTCACCTTTGAGGATCACGGATGCACCGAGGTCTTTCCAGCCCGGCAGTTGCGGAACACTTAAGACGTCGCCATCTCTCAGAGGAAGGTTGAGATTCGCGTCAAGCGCAACGACGGCGAGGTTGACCCGCTCATGTTCCCCGTGAGGGACGGCACCGCTCCGCGTATCGAAACGAGTCAGATCGCCGTTTTTCAGGTCGGCACTGCGTTTGGGGCCGCCTGCGGCGCTCAATAAATCTGCGAGGCGCATATTCTGGGCCAGCGGATATCGCCCGGGATTGGCGACCTCGCCGCGGATATAGACAGAGGCCGGGTCCACACGATAAAGGGCGCGGTGCACGATGATGCGGTCGCGCGGCTCCACCAGCACGTTTTCCATGGGGTCGGCATTGAGCGCGGCGGCCAGATTCACGTTCAAGATTTTGAGCGTGCCGGCCGGATCCGTGCGGAAGAGTTGCACCGCGTCGAGGGCAGCATCGGGCTGCAAGCCTCCCGCCTCATAAATCGCGTCGCGCAGGCGCATCTGGCCGGATGTTCGATACTCTCCCGGCTGCCGAACCTCCCCGTACAGCCAGAATACGGGCGGGGCCTCCACGTCGTAGCGGCCAAAGATTCGCACCGTGTCCAGCGGTTCGAGTTTGGGGGCAGTGGAAGGATTCGCGAGGGCTTCCTTTAAGTCAAAGTTCTCAACCACGGGCCGCCAGTCCGGCTGGCGCAAGCGAATGATTTCCGCGTAATGGTCGGCGGGCTCCGGCAGCAAGTCGCGATAAGAGGTTACGACATCGGCGACGGTCATCCCATTTTTGTATGCGTAGCGGCCCGGACGGAGCACGTGACCCTGCAGGTAGACAGTGGCGCTATTGTAGGGAGCGATGGGGAAGATGTGAACGCTGTCACCGTCGTGCACCTCGACCTGCGCCAGTTGATTGCGTACCGCCTTGGGGTCGGTGGCCTCGTCGATGTTGACGCTGATCATGGTGCGTTTTTCGTGCGCATCCAAGCGCTGGAGTTCAATATGGCGCAACGCCGCCGCTGGGAGCATTCCCCCGGCAAGATCGAGAACCTGCGCCAGGTTCGTTTCATCGTGTAGTTCGTAAATGGCCGGACGCCGCACCATGCCATCCACGCTCACCTGGGGGCCTACGGGAGGAACCAACAAAGTGTCGCCATCCTCAAAATTCTTCAGGTCGCCACGGACGCCGCGCAATAGCAGGTCGTAAGCGTCCACTTCCTCAACCAGTTCACGGCCACGGGTGTGGCGAAGCAGGCGCAGCGACCCGCGCGGCGTGACTCCCCCCGCCGTCCACAAAGCGTTGAGAGGGGTTGATAGCGCGCTGATGTCGTAGGCCCCGGGCGACGAAACCTCTCCCACTACGTACACCCGCACGGTTCGTAAGCGGCTGAGTGAAACATCCGCGGAAACATCGCGGTACTGTGTCCGCAGCATTCGCTGTACGACCTCCTGCACTTCACCCAGCGGCTTTCCGCTTACCAGCAATGGGCCGGCTTCCGGCAGCGAGAGGCGGCCCTCGCGGTCCACGGTTCGAAACAGGCGTTGCGAAACGCCTCCCCAGAGATCAATGGTTAATCCGTCGCCCGGTCCCAGGACGTAGTCGGGCCCGGCGGGAATGTCCATCGGTAAGCCCGTGCTCAAAGGGATGCGGCGGAAAGCTTCCAACCCAAATCGCTGCAAGTGTCCCGTCTCCGGCGCCGCCTGCACGTAGAGATCGTAGAGAGAGGGCACGAACGCATACGGATTGGGCGAATTCACGAGCGTGACCGGCTCCGTGAGCATCGGGCTTTTCGTGTCGCGTTGCAGGATCATCGACCGCGGGGTCTGCACATCGGGCAACTCCGGCTGGGCGACCGGGATGCCTCCTGCCGCGAAGGGAAGGTAATCGGGCCGCATCCCACCGAGCGAAGACCCCAGGGGTGTGGCGCCGCCCATAGCGGAATAGCCCGTCAAATCGGATGAGTTCAGCGAGCCGGAAAGGGAGTTCATTCTTTCCTGCCCCATGGAATATGCGCCACCACCCATGCCCGACGAGACGGCGCTGGCAGTGAGAAAGGGCGAATTGCTCAGGTCGGGACGATCTGGACCCGGAGGAAGGGTTTGTGGGGACCTGGGAGGCACCTGTTGCTGGTACTGAGGAAGAGGATTCGTGACGGGGTATTCACCGCCCTGCGGCGCTGGGCGGCACCACTCATCCTGTTCCTGCTGGTCGTCAACGGTCTCACCCCCGTTTCCAGAACCGGAGGGCACGGCATGGAAACCGCCTGCGAATGTGAGCCCCTCGCTGGAGCAGAAAGAAGGATTGTTACCCTGGACGGCCCATTCCCGGCTGGGCTGTCGAGATGGAGAGAGAGGTTCGTTTCCCTCGCGCACCATTTGTTCGGCCCTGGCCTTTAGCACTAACTGCTGTTCCTGTCCCTCCAGCGAAAGCGGATTCACTTGGGGTGTCAGGTAACCATAGCGCTGCAGGAGGCGCGTGGCCATCGCGCGAAAATGAAGGTCAGTGTCCAGGCGGTTGAGGATCGCGGAGTCGTCCAAGTCTTCTTCGGCGACGATCTGACCGCGGTCAGTGGCTTGTTTAGCCATCAGGCGTTTTAGTTCCATCATCAATCCGGCATCCTTCGACAGCACTTCCCGGATCTCACCGGCGGAGGCGGAGATCATGTCAAGGTTGTCGGTGGCTAAGTCGGGAGATCGCTCACGCTCCGGGGCGTTGGGTGCGGGCTCTCGTTGCAAGGGGGCGGCAACCTGGCTGCGCTCCTGGGGCGCGGCGATTGCCACGGCGAGAGACGCAAAAAGCGAGAGCACCATCATCGCCTGGAGAGAGCGCCGCGTCCGAGTGAAGGAATGGCAGGCTTGCAGACGGGCGTGGCTCGACGCGAGTTGCTGGGGTTCCCGACGAGCAGCGGCCGACGGGGTCGTTTCAGTTGGAAGGTATCCTTTCGGTCGCTTGGGGATGCGCAGCATTTTCTCGCTCCTGACCTTGAGGGGAAAACTCATACGGTTCTACCTATCGCGCTGCCTTCGTCGCGCAGCACGCCAAGGATGGTTTTCTCGGAGGCCTCGAAGCTGCGCGAATTGATTTTCATCGATGCCCAGTAGTAGACGGCAAAGTTATGCTGGGGTACGATCGCAATAAAGCGGATGTTGGGCTGTTGGCGCAGCACAAAGTCGCAGACGCTCGGCCGCTCTCCCAACGTGTCTTGCGTAATCACCACAAAATCCGGGTGGACCTTCTCGACCGAAGCGAGGACGTCAGCCTCCCCCGGAACTTCGTCCACAATTTCGATGTCAGGGTGCTCCAAGAAACTCGCAAGGATCAACTCCCGCATCAGACGTGGACGGTTGGCGATCAGAACGCGAATCGGTTTGCCCATGACCAGCTCCATGGCAAAGCAGTATTCGACGGAAAGAGTTTTCGGAGAAGGTTCAAAAAAGTGTCCGGGCCGGCACTAATGGAAGCTCCAGGGAAAGAGGACCCAAAACACAGGAGTCAAGTACCCAAATCGGACTAATCTCAAATGGGTCATCGGCAGCCCTTCGATAGATCGCGCCGAGCGGTAGCGGGCCGTCGCCTTTTCGTGCGACCGCTGATTTTTTCCTAGCGGGCAGAAACTTCTACACGGACGAGGTCTCAGCACCATGGCCGTTAGTTGGGCCAACGCGCTGATGGGATGATAGTTAAGCTTTAGCCTGTTTGGCAGGATTCTTGCACGCCCAACCCTGGGGCACCGCAATACCAGTTAACACCAGAGTTGGCTCAGCGGACGACGGACGCTAAGACCATCCACAGACCGGTAGTTTCATGTTCTCCAGCATCGCGTAAGAGGAGGCGGGGCGGGTTTCCGCTGCTTGGGGCCTCGATTCAAGATCGGCGGGAGCCGGCGTGCAACCCAGAAAACAACCGCTGCGTCTTTAGCTGAGGGGGCGATATCCGCGAAGGATGACCATCTGTGCCATGTGGGGTGGAAGTGTCAGCAAACAAATTGCCGGATGACCCAATCCAGGTATATCTCCTCATCGAAAACCGTTTTGTGCGCGAGACGCTGGTCCGTCTTTTTCGAAAGCGCCTGGATATCTGTGTGGTGGGGGAAAGCGCCGTTTCGGAAATGCCGGCCCCCGAAAACCTGGGTGACATCGTGGTTTTGAATGATCTTAGCGCAGCTTCGGTGCTCGGCTCGCGTCTTCTTTTCGAACCCGCCGCGGGGAAGTCTGTGGGAGTGGTGCTAATCGGCATGGAAGAGGACAAGGAACAGTTCCTCACCGCGGTGCGTTCGGGTGTCTCGGGATTCCTGCTGAATGATGCCTCCGCAAGCGAAATTGTTTCCGCGGTGCGTTCGGTAGCGCGCGAGGAGGCCGTGTGGCCTCCCCGGCTGTGCCTCACGCTCATGCGCAGTTTGGCAGGTGCTCCGCGGGAAACGGCGGTGCCGCTCAAGGCGAAAGCCGGTCACGCTCTTACCCTCCGCCAGCAGCAACTGGTTTCCCTCGTGGCGAAGGGTTTAACCAATAAGGAAATCGCTGCACAGTTAAATCTCTCCGAGTTTACCATCAAAAATCATATTCACAGGATTATGAAGCAGGTCGAGGCAGAGAGCAGGCGCGAAGTGGTGGAAGCGGTGCGCGCCTCGGGGAATCTCACGCTGATGTGATCAGACCGGCTGAGTGGAACTTTCTTGGGCGGGGGGGTATCTCCTACACTCCGCCTCTGCTGCGTGCATGAACGAGTCCACTCCCTCAGAATCATCATCTGGAGACGATATCTGGTTGCGCGGGGGTTGCGGAAGCGCTCCTGTCCTCCTGTGGTATCCTGCCGGTAGGGGGAGACCGACGATGCCGGATAGCCAGTTCTTTAGTTCAGACCTGTTCGAATTCCTGCGCCAGCTTAAGCGCCACAACAACCGAGACTGGTTCGCGAGGAACAAGCCGCGATATGAGAGCGTCGTTCGCGACCCGGCGCTGACGTTCATTGCCGCATTCGGGCCGCACCTGCGCAAGCTCAGCCCGCATTTCGTCGCCGACCCACGGCCCACGCGTGGCTCGCTGTTTCGCATCTATCGCGACACTCGCTTCTCCGCGGACAAGCGCCCGTTCAAGACCCACATTGGCATCCACTTCTCGCACGCCAGCGGCAGAGATGCCCACGCGCCCGTCTTCTACCTGCACCTGGAGCCCGATAACTGCTTTGCGGCAGGGGGCGTCTGGCATCCTGACAACAACGGACTCACCAAGATCCGCACGGCCATCACGGCCGAGCCCAAGCAATGGGCGAAAGTGATAAAGAAGTTGGAGCTTGAGGGCGACAGCCTGAAGAGGCCGCCGCGAGGCTTCGATTCCCAGCACCCGTTCATCGCGGACATCCGCCGGAAGGACTTCGTGGCCTCGGTCGAGCTCAGCGAGGCGCAGATTTGTTCCGCCGGCTTCATGCGGGGGTTCGTTGCGGCTTGCCGCACGATGCTGCCGCTGGTGGAGTTCACCACGAAGGCGTTGGGGTTTGAGTTTTAGGCGCGGTCGTGACGGTCAGTTCCACCGGGCCGTTGTGGTCCATCCTGATGTGGAGTGAGCTCGACGCCGCGTCCCAGCTTGACTCGACGCTGCGGTGCTCGGTTGAATACTCCAGCGCGGGCTTTCCGTCTCCTGCCACCCTGATCTGCAGGTTTGTTGTCCGAGTCTCACGATCATCAGGCTTAGAGGCATATCTCTTAAGATAGTCCTGAGCGTCAAACACGGCTGGCCGGGGCTCATCCCAGACGTGCGTCTTCACCACGTAGTTGTTCGCCTGCAAGTAGAGCTTTTCGTTCGCCACTTTGACGAGCAGGAAGGAGTGCGGCGCGATCTCGCCTGACAGCTCCATGTTCGAGTCGCCGGCATCGAGACGAAAGCGAAAGTCCTGCGCGATGTTCTGATTTTCATGCCAGTTGGTGATGAACCACGCGTCGTCGATGTGGATGACCAGGGCTGAACCGGATGATTCCGCAGGATAAAGCTTGTCAAAATACGATCGCTCGCTTTCGGCGTCGGCAAATTGGTGCGGGACAATCACATGAGGAAAGCGCGTCTGTGCCGCGGCCGGAGCGAGCTTCGGTAGTATCGGGAGAAAATAGTAGCGTCCGGTACGGGGAAAGAGATCGGGCGAAAGATCGCGCGCCATGATCTCCGCGTCGGGCGTGCTGCCCCCGTAGAGCGGGCGGAAAAGCTTCTCGCCCGGTGCGTCCAGTTCCGTGCCGACTTCGCCGGAATCCTGGTAGGCAACCCGCATTTTCGCCAGCACCTGTTCTCGCGAAGGAATGAGGTTGTAATCCAGCGCGGCCTTGAGCAGGGGGTAGATGGCCTTGCGCCAGGCGGGCGTCAGACGGACATCTCCATTCTGGTCGCGTCCCGCGAGCGCGTGGGAAGGCATTTCAAAACTATAAACCGTCGCGCCACCGGCGATGGCGAGCAGCACGTTCTGGGCGTAGAGAATATCCGGCGAGGAGAGAGCGCTTGCGGCCTCCCATCCTTTGGTCACGGGAAATCCGGCGGAAAGCTGCCGTGCGTATCCACGCCGGCCTTTGCTGGGAGTGAACGGTTCGCCGTAGCCCTGCTCATACCACCACCAATCCTCGGCGTTCAGACCCCAATTGGCGATGACCCCGGCCACCCACATTCCCATCACCAGCGAGCGCGTTTCGTAGAACCTGCCCCAGCCGTTGTTCTTGTCCGTCAGAATGACGCGGTCGCCGTACTTGGCGATCGCGGCGAAGAGTTCCGGGTCGCGGCCGGCAATGGTGAAAATATGATCGCGCTCATAGGGATAGCCCATCTCCATCCAGTTGATGAGCGCCCCGTGCTCGCCGCACAGATGGATCAAGTCGATCAGATAGCGGCGCTCGGAGGCGGAGAACCCCGGCCCACAGGAAAGTTCGCAAGAGCGGCAGCCGATCAGGTTGGGAAACTCCTCGAGCGCCCTGGCGATGAAGTCGAGACGAACGGGAGGACCGTCGTCCTCATCCCCTTGCACGGCGAGAACCACCGGGATGCCCGCCTTCTGCGCGCGCTCCAACCCGGAGAAGAATTCGGCCCGGGTAGAAGATGCGCGGCGGTCATTGTCGCCCGCGTACGCTTCCGCGGCGCAGTGAAGGCGAAATTCTTCGGGCAGCAGGCGCCACATTTCGACGCCTTCCTCCACCATGAAAAGCGGATGCCGCGCGGAGATGACGCGTCGCGGCGGGCGGTGGCTATTCTCCTCATGCGCGGCGGGCGTAGCTGCCTTCGCTCGGGCGAGCAATGACGGAGCAGCGCAGGCTGCGCTGGTGAGGCCCAGCAGTTGCAGCACGTCGCGGCGGCTGGGATTCTCGCGGGCCAACGCCCTGAGCCGATTGGCGAGACTCTTCATGACTTCACTGATTTGGAGCTACCTTGCCGCCGGCAGGCCTTCAACCTCCAATGCACAGCACGCCGAAATGGCGGGAAGTTCGAACTCCGTGCCCGGCTTCGCCGGTGCGCCGGGAATGGATCGAGCCTCCTTCGTCTCCGGGCTCCAAAAGCGTGCCTCCCGAACGCGCGAGCTCAGCCAAAGGGTGACGTAATTCGTGGAGCCGCCGGAATAGTCAAGGACCTGGACGAGCTGCGTTTTTCGGGCGGCATCCATGCTCAAGTAGCAATTGGTCATCTGAGGGTTGTAGAGGCGCACGAGGTCGTGACGACGGCTCGCCAGCAAATGAGCATCACCCGCCACCTGGTAGGGATCCAGAAACCCTTCGTCGGGTACGGCGATCTGTCCCTGCCCGATGCTGTACATCTTGTAATCAACGGAAGGGTCTCGCATCGTTGGCGTGACGCCTGAAGGTCCCCAGTAGGCCGGGGCGATCAGCAGGCCGCCTTGGCGAACAAAAGCCAGCAGTCTGGCAAGTTGGCCGGTGTCGGGGGCGTCCTTATCGAGCCAAAGAACTGCTTTCAGACCAGCCGTAGAAGTTGCGAGCGCCTTGGACCTTTCTACGACCTGAACCTGCACTTGGTTCCGATTGAGAAGGTTCAACACCTCATCACCCATGAAGGCATTGTCGCCGCGGAAGTCAGAGACGACGGCCAGAGCCCCTTGCGTCTGGAAATCCCGCCAGTCGGAATGACCCTGGAAGAAGGTGACGATCTCGCCCATCCGGCGCCACGTCTTTAAGGCTTGAGGATTGTTCTTGAGCAGCGCGGCGCGAAGATCGTCGTCGAGACAGATGATCCAGCGGGCTCCGTACGCCTCGCTATCGGCGACGGCGAGCGCGTAATTGGCAGGGTGAGCAACGTTGGAGTTGACGGGAGGGTCAAAGTCCAACCAGAGGGTTTTTCCGGGGGCCAGTTCGCGCGACAGCAGCGAAAACCACGCGTTCGAATTCAGCCACGGAATGCCGGTGGGACCAGCAACAGCGGTGTCTCCGTGCGTGGTTTCGAGCTTGGGTCCGGGCCATTCGTTGTCCGTCGAGCTGAAGATTTCGGTGGCCGCGTCCCACGCCACATTGTCCCGCGGCGTCTGGGCAATGACCGGCAGCTCGGAGGCTTGGCCCGCGGTTTGAGCGAGCATCACCGCGGAGAGTCCAGCGGAACGGGCGGAGCCCACGGCTGCCGGGCCCACTCCCGCCGCAACTTTGCCGACGAAGCTGATTCCCCGCTGCCGGCCGGCATTTACCAAGGGTTGCAGGGCAGTTTGCTGGGCGGAGTCTTCCGGCACTCCACCCGCCCATTCCACCACCAGGCAATTGACGGGCGCCCCTTGCAAGACATCCAGCGCGGCGGGTTGCGCCCAGGCATCGAGCGTGGCCTTGAGCTCAGCCCCTGCGCCTTGTGACTTGCTGCGCAGTGCCCACTCCAGCGGACCACACGGCCACTTCATTGGGACCCATCTCTGATCAAGGTTCATAGGCGTTGTCCGGACTCCGGTGCGGTTTGGAGTTGTAACGGCGAGTTCACCTCGCCATATGGCGGCGTGAAGCCGCCGCGACAAGTTCAGATTACATCACAGCCAGACATCGGTCTTCCTTGCCCAAACCGCTGATCCTTACCGTTGTAGCCTCGGTTCGAGATCCGGGCGATTCAAGCGATCCGAGTCTTGAACGTCTTCGCCGTGCGCAGCAGAACGGGACCCACCAACCCCGCAACCAGCAGCGGCGAATCCGCAGTGAAGTGCTTCCAGGTGGCAAACGTAGTTCGTCCGCCCGGAGGTTTGGGCTTGCCCTGGAGATACCACTCCGGAATCACTTCGATGTTTCCGCCAAGGGTATATTTATTCTCGGGAGGCAAATGCTCGTCGCCGATCAGCCGGTTAACCCACTGATTGGTTACCAGAACCTCGAGTTGGTTTTCGCCGGGCCGCACCGTATTGGTCACATCCACGCGGAATGGTGGCTTCCACAGCAACCCGAGATCCTTGCCGTTGACGCGAACCTGGGCGATGACGTGTACCCAGCCGAGGTCGAGATAAAGCTTGCGGTCCGTGGAGATGGCCCCCGACGAAACGGTGAACTGCTTGCGATACGTCGACGTCCCGGAGAAATACTTCACCCCCGGGTCGGAATGCTGGTGCAGAGAAATCAGTTCAGGCAGCGTCACCTCCGCCGGCGCACCAAGATTCGGCGGAAAGCTGACCTGCCACGGCCCTAAGATTTCCACGGGTTGACCAATTCCCGAAATCTTTTCCGTGGCTTCGCTCGCTTCGAACCGCAACTTGTAACTGCCATCCTGCCAAAAGAGCAACTCTGAACCGGGAATGCCGGTCCATTCAACTTCCGGCGGTGCCAGCGGACTGGGAATGTGGCCCATCGCCAATTGCCGGATGCGATCCTCGCTCAAAGCTTCCTTGAAGATTTCCGGTTCGCCCATGTCGCCGTCGAAGTACTCGGCGCCGTCGCGCTCGGTCAAATCGTAGAGCGCGGGATGAACGGTTCTACCAGATGCCTCCGCCCGGCCCACCAGCCTGCCATCTACGTACAGTGAGGGAGCGCCGGCTTTATAGACCACGGCAACGTGCGCCCAGCCTGCAATCGGAGTGGGCACGCTTACCACGGTTCGCCAATCGCGGCGAGCGCGTTCGAGAATGGCAAGTCCGTTGCGGCCCGCCGCGAGGCCGCATGCTACATGGCCATCGCCGTAAACCGTGTCGCCCTCCGGCGGTGTTATGACCATACTCCGCATGTGCAGATAGGGATCGCGGTCGCCCTGCGCCGGCAACATCGCGTTCAAGTCGGGCTTTATCCAGACGCTGACGGTGAAATCGTTCGTAACCTCGCGTTGTTTGCCGGATTGAAACGCAGGAAAAGGAGTGGCGGGGGCGAGCGCTTCGCCTTGCTTGGTGATGGACCGTAAGTGACCCGCCGGGCCTGAGTAGCGGAAGACCACGAACACCGATTGCGAAGGGCTAAACTGCAGCGGAACCCGAATGCCTGCTTCCGTGTGGTCGTAGACGCTGAGAAGTGTGATTTCGCCGGTCTCCGCATTCCACAATTCCGGCTGTTTGTCTCTGACACGGAACGTGCAAACCACGTCTTCTGCGCGCCGGCGCCGGCTGGCCACAAAGTAGACCTCCGCGTCTCCCACGCGCCGATGAATGAAATTGATGGGAGCGTCGCCGGATCGGGAAGTGATGTCGCAGTCAGGCTTGATACCCAGCTTTTCCATGACCGTTGTCATGGGCAATCCCCAGAAGATCCGGCCTTTGCCCACGGTTCGTTCCGTGGCGGTGGTGCCGTTGAGGTCGCCCCAAATTTCATCGGCGATCTGGTGCAATTCCGCGTCGCAGTTGGGGTATCCCGTGAGTCCGGGATTGATGGCGGGTTTGGGACCGACCAGTGCAACGCCCGCCTGCACCATGTCGCGGACCTTGCGCAGAACGTCCAAGCCAAGGCGTTTGTCTTCAGGAAGAACCAGCACGCGATAGCTCAATCCGTCCGGCAACACGATGCGGCCGTTCTCCGCTTTCATGCGCGTCAGGATGGCTTCCTCGTTGGCGACGTCGTAGTAGTAGCCTTCCGGGGGAGTGGGATTCAGGTGGTCGGGATAGACCGGCGTATCCACGGGAACCTCCGGACCCGCATAGTAGATCAGGTCCGCCACCAACGTTCCCTGGCGCAGCATATTCTGGGTGCGCGCTGCGTAGTGGTACCAGCCGCTCAACCCGTCGTAGAGGGAGTTGGTCCGGTCATTTTCCCAGCCCCACGGCCCCATGGTCATGCCGGGCACGGCGGTGGGATGCGGTTGCATGGCGTTGCGATGGAAGATGTACTCATTCAGCCCCTGCGTGTACATCACGTCGCCCTGGCCCTTCATCTGGTAGGGGTAGTTCTGCCACATAGCGAAGCGCTGGTCGCCGGTGAAGGACTCGGCGCCGACCACCGGCTTGCCGAATACGTGCCCGATGCAGCCGTTGAGCTTGACGCTGGTGTTGTTATTGCCCTGGCCCACCCAGAACTCGCCCATGGGCACGTCAAGGCGCGCGCCCGCCTGGAGTTCTTCAAAAGGCCCGCCGCTGTAAGGTTCGGCGTAGGCCTTCATCTTGTTCTCGCGGCAGCGCTCGGCGAAGCGGCCATAATAGTAATTGCCCATCAGGTCGGCGCAGGTGCGACGAATGTCCCACAGGAAGCGCTCCGAAACCTCGGGGCTTTCGACCACCCGGCCCGTCATCGCCGGCAGGTACTTCCGCAGCTCATAGCCGCGACGCTTGGCGAACTCCTGCGGGAATTCCTTGGTCCAGTTCTGCATGCCGGTTTCGTAACTGTCGATCAATCCGCCGGCCAATCCGCGTGCTGCCAGCGGCCCCAGCGGTTCCAGCAGGTCTTTGAAGAAGTGATCGAAATGAAAGTCGTAGGCCTCGCGGCTGAACTTGTCGCATTCCAGGCCCAGTCCGCCGTCCGGGGCCGGGTGATTCATCACACCGGTGGTGGTCTCGCCGATGCGCAGCACCATCCAGGCTCCCTCGGGCGGATCCCACGTCAAACGGCCGTTCGCTTCCATGTGCTCGCTGATGTCGATGACCTTGGCGGGGTCAATCACCGAGCCGGTGGGCACATCGAAAGATTCCGCGCCGAAGCCGCGCGAGCGCGTGAAATTGGCTTTGCGGGTCCAGTGCGCAAGGCGGGCGGCGCCGCTCAATTGCAGGCTCGTAATACTGAGTGCGTGCAAGGTAACGATGCGGAAAAACTTCGCTTGCGCGGCCGGGAAGCTCGCGGTTCCGGGTAACTCGACTTCTTCCACGCCGTTGCCCCACCAGTCGATGTCGCAAATCTTGTGGAACTGCGCGCCATCGTCGGAAACTTCCAGCCAGTTGGGAGTCTGGTTGCGGTTAGGCCGTCGGGCGCCCGGCAAGGTACGGGCGTAATAGGAAAGCGAGCGGGCTTCAAAGGGCTGCGAGAATTCCAGTTGCAGAAACGCCTGTTGGTCAGCGCCTGCCGGCCGAATTTCCACGCCGCCCGGCTGGTCTACTCCCAGAAAGACGGAACTATCGACAGGGCCATTATTGGTTCGAACGGCGCGCAGCGTTTGCTGCCACGGAGTGGTCTCACCTTCCAGCGCCGGAAACGCCAGCACGCAGACATCGCGATAGTATCCGAGCTTGGTGTACGGTTGGGCAAGCGCCGCGACCACCGATTTGCGGCCACTCCGGACCAACAACTCGCTCCAGGTGAGCTGCTTCATCGAATAAGCGGGAGTAATCCACGGGCCGCCGCTGGAAGACCAGCCGGGGCAGTTCATAATGTCGAACTCCATCCCCAGTCGGTCGGCCTCCTTGGCGGCGTGCTGAAGCAGGTGCGCGTGTTCGGCGCTGCTGTAACCCACGGGACCTTTGGGAATGCCCGTTCCCACCTGGAAGACCTGGAAGCCGCGAATGCCCACGCGCTTCATGGCCTCGATGTCCAGGGTGATGCCCTCGGTGGTAACGTTGCCGTTCATCCAGTGCCACCAGGTCTTGCAGTGAGCGCCCGCCGGGGGCTGCCGGAAGGCCGCCTCCAGCGCGCTTGCAGTCTCCGCGCGAAGTTCGATCGGTGGCTTAAGTCCGACAAGAGTTACCGCACCCGCCGCAAAGCTCTGGATGAAAGTACGTCGTTTCATTGCCGTTCTCCTCGGTCGTTTACGATGTGCCGCCCGGTTGTGGCCATTCGCCTGAACGAGCGGCGCGGCGTTCAATGTGTCTTCGCAACGCGGCGCCGGGAATCGTGCCCCGGAGAAATTACTCCGCTTGAACAAGAAAAGAAAGCAAATTTGCGAAGGGGCAGGACCAACGAACCTAACTGTCATCCTGAAGCCCGCACTTCAGAACGAAGGACCCTTTTCATTGTATGCAGGAAACGCAGGGCGGGAGCGCCGCGTTCTTGTCCGCAGCGTTCCCGCGGCACAGTTGGGTAAGACGAAATACCGGGGGCCTTCGTCCCGATGAACGGCATCGGGACGAAGGATGACAGTAAGGAGTAATGATCGCACTCTTCTCCGCCTCACTGGCATCGAAGCTGCGCCCATCCTCAGAACTGGACTGCGATCAGTCTGCCCAGGCCAGATAGCCGGGGACAATCAGCCCGATGACAGGAACGATAAACAAAATGCCCCACCAACTTGGCTTCCCGACGGCTTCGGCGACGGCCATGAACACGATGATGGTGAACACGATCCCGACCAATGGGATAAAGAACAGGACGATCCACCAGACCGGCTTTTTGGCAATGTTCAACATCAAAACGATTTGGAGGATGGGGACCCAAGCCCACCAGGTGTTTTCAGTGTTGGTTTTCTTGGCGATGGTTTGGAGCGCCAAAGCGAAGTAGACGTAAAATGCGGCGAGGAACGCCAGCATGACCAGCATAAAGACACCGGCCATTGCTGCGCCGGCCGCACTCGAGTCGTCCGCAAATAGCGGAACTGCCGTCAACAGGAGGAGGCTGGCAAGCATGGACACCGCGACATACTTCAGTGCTGACAGACGTTTGGGAAGTGCTCTCATCAGAATGGCTCCTTTTCAGTTGTGGCCTGCAATCAGACGCGGCTGCGTCCGACCGGAATTGCTACCTGGCGTGCTGTTCTGACCCATGAAAATCGCAACGGGCTTCCCCTTCATGCTTGCGGGCAACGCTGACGGTACCCTTCACTACTCACTGCAATCTCTCGATGCACTGAACGCAAATTTCCCCCGCTGTGTGCTGAAAGGGTCTGGGTCTGGCAGGTGTATACACTGAAACCGCCCATAAAGCAAGCAGGATTCGGATGGCAGGCAGAATGGGTCGTCACCTTGCCAGGCGGTCCTCGCCCGACTTGCCAGTCTGCGCTGTTTCTGACATAACGGATAGCTGCCCTTTTGCTGGCCCAACATGCCCGCGAGGAGTTCTCCATGTTCCTCCTGAAGAAGATTGTCTCCCGCTTTCTCTTTCCGTTACCTATTTGCATGGAGTTATTGCTGTTGGGGTTGATCTTGCTGTGGTTCACGCGACGGCAGCGGACGGGCAAGGCGCTGGTGACGTGCGGCGCGATCCTGCTGCTGGGCCTCAGCAATGGCATCACTTCCGACGCCCTGCTTCGCCCGCTGGAACATCGCTACCCTCCACTGGCGGTGAGCCAGGCCGGGGCGGTCGCTCCGGGCCTCAAGTACATTGTGGTGTTAGGCGGATTCGGGGACCACGACCGTGATGTTCCGATCACCAGCCACATCTCCCCTGATCAGATGGTGCGCCTGATTGAGGGCGTATCCCTGCACCGCGCGATTCCGGGCAGCAAGCTCATTCTTTCCGGAGGCGACGATTGCGCGGAGGGCATGACGAGAATCGCGGAAGCGCTCGGTGTGAGCCCGGAGGACACGCTGCGGCTCGCCGAGCCTCGCGACACGGAGGAGGAGAGCCGCCAGATTGCGCCCATCGTCGAAAGCCAGCGGTTCATCCTGGTGACCTCGGCCTCCCACATGCCGCGCGCCATCGGGCTGTTCCGGAGACGCGGCATGCATCCCATCGCCGCTCCCACGGATTTCCTTACCCCGCATCATCCCATGGAAATCGACGACCTCTTTCCCGATGCGTACAAACTCTACAAAGCGCAGGTGGCATTCTATGAATACCTGGGACTGAGGTGGGAAAGGCTGCGAGGACAACTGTAAATTGCTGAAACGGGGGGTGTTGAAGGGTGAAGTATGAAGGATGGAGGATGAAGTATGAAAGCCGCCGGTTGGACCTGTCCTTAGTAGCGGCTGACCCTCCCATGCCGTTCATCCTCCGTCTTCACCTTCATCCTTCACCCTTCATCCTTCATCCTTCATACTTCATACTTCATACTTCACCCTTTACCCTTCACCCTTCATCCTCCGTCCTTCCTTTCTCGTGCAACCTCGATGCGGCTTTACACCTCTATATGCTTGTGGGATAATTTTTTATCCTTAAGTTTGGCAGGGCAGAAGGGAAATCTATGAAAAGTAGCGTCAGCAAGGTCGTGTTGGCTCTGGGTATCTGGGCGATGGCGGGGGGGAGTTTGTGGGCGGCGAAGAAACCTGCCAAGACCAACCCCGACACGACCGCTGAACCGCCGGCCACCCAAGCCTCCCCTGCCACCCCTGCTGCTCCTGACCACGCCCAGGCTTATTACCACTTCATGCTGGCGCGGCGCTACAAGGAACTGGCGGGATTCTACAACCGACCCGAGTACATCGACCGCGCGGTTTCGGAATACAAGCTGGCGATCGCTGCCGACCCTGACTCCCTGTTTCTGCGTGTGGAACTGGCCGAGCTTTACTGGCGCTCCGGACACACCGACGAAGGCATTCAGGAAGCGGAGGCGGTGCTAAAGGTCGATCCTAATTATCCGGACGCGCATCGACTGCTTTCGCGCATTTATTTCCACAACCTCGATTCGACCCAGGAAGACCACGCTGCCGCCAAAGAAAATCTCGACAAGGCCATCCAACATTTGGAAGCGCTGGTGCGAGTGTCGCCCAGCGATACCGATTCCATGCTGCTTCTGGGCCGCCTGTATCGTGCGAACAACCAGTCGGACAAAGCGGAACAGATTTTCCGCAAGGTCCTGCAGACCGACCCCAGTTCCGCCGTGGGGGTCGCCAACCTGGCGGAGCTTTACATTCAGCAGAGTTCTTTCGACCAGGCGATCGACGTCCTCGGTAAGATTCCCGAGGACGAGATGACGTCACAACTTTATGAAATGTTGGGCTATTCGTATTCGCAAACCCAGCAATACGAAAAGGCCATTGCGATTTTCGAGAAGGGCCTGGCCCAGGACAGCGATAACCAGGACCTGCGCCGCAATTACGCCGACGCGCTCCTCAGCTCCGGGAAAAATGACGCGGCCAAAGCCGAGTTGGAAAAGCTGATCAAGGCCAATCCCGACGACGGTCTGAGTTACAAGCGTCTGGCCATGATCAATCGGCAGCAAGGCCAGTTTGATCTTGCGCGCCAGCAGCTTGAAAAGGCCCGGTCCTTAACTCCTGACGACGTGGAAATTCCCTATCAGCAGGCAGTGCTGGAATCGACGGTCGGAAATAACGACAAGGCGGCGGAAATTCTGAAAGGCCTGGTGCAGCAGTCCGAGCGCCCGGGCGGCCAGTACTCGGTGCCGGAAGCCAACAACCGGGCCCTGTTTCTTGAACGCCTGGGAATGGTGTACCGCGACCAACTGAAGTTCGATCAGGCTATGGATGCCTTTCAACAGATCAAGGCGCTGGGGCCGTTGCAGGGACCGCGGGCGGAAACGCAGATCATTGAAACGCTGCGCACCGAACACCAGCAGGATAAGGCGATGGCCGAAGCCGATAAGGCCGTTGCGGCGTATCCCAAGGACCAGGATCTTGGCATCCTGCACGGTACGATGCTGGGTGAGCGTGGTCACGTGGACGAGGGCGTGAAGGAGTTGCGCGCATTTCTTACCAACCGCCCCATCGATCGCGGTATCTACATCGCCATCTCCCAAATTTACTTGCAGGCCAGGCGCTTTGACGATGCCGAGCAGGCCATTCAGCAGGCCTTGAAGCTGAGCCCGAACCCGGAAGATCAGGAATACGTGCTCTACGTGCAGGGCTCCATTTACGAGCGGGAAAAGAAGTACGACCAGGCCGAGCAGACCTTCAAGAAAGTGCTCGATGCCGACCCGCTCAATGCTTCCGCATCGAATTATCTCGGCTACATGCTGGCGGACCGGGGAGTCCGCTTGGACGAGTCGGTGAAGTACATTCAAAAGGCGCTGGAGCTCGAGCCCAAGAACGGTGCGTACCTTGACAGCCTGGGTTGGGCCTACTTCAAGATGGGGCGGTACGATCTTGCGCAGCCGCCATTGGAAAGCGCCGCGGGCCTGATTCAGAACGATCCCACCATCCACGAACATCTGGGGAATCTCTATCTGCACATGGGGAAAACTGCGCTGGCGCAGGAAGAGTGGCAGCGCGCCTTGAAAGAGTGGCCGGACGCCGCTTCCAGTGATTTCGACGCGGAACAGGCCAAGGAACTTCAGAAGCAACTGGACGATCTCAAGGCACATGGACCGCGTGGAAAGTCCGCGACGAAGTAGCCGGGTTGTCAAGCCCACATTGCCTTTCCAGGGTAGATCTCACCTCCCGTAGCGCCGACCTTGAGGGCGGCATGCCGGGCGCAAGTTGCTGCGGAAAAACCCTTCCAACCCCGTCATCCTGAGCTCCGCTTTTTGGGGCGAAGGACCTGCATTCCGTGTTTTCAACCGTGCTCGGCCGGTAAACAAATACAATTTTGCCGGGTTCGGAAGGTGGCACAGGCACTCCTGCCTGTGCCTGGCCGACGTCAGGGCGAACACGCTGCAGGCCGTCGTGGTTCACCAGGGGGAAGCTGAACTACGCTGCCTCCGCGCTTCCAGGTCTTGGACGATTTCTTGATGATTAATGAGTATGGTCGTTGCCTCTCAATTTAATCTGGAATTTTGAATTTTGAATCTGCCATCCGACGGACGGGCCGCGGGGGAAGCTGAGTTGCGCTGCCTCGCTACCCAACTCCGTCGCCGCAGTGCTGCCGCCGGCGATACTTGACTGCGGTGGGATAATGGGTGCCCGTTAGATCCGAGGCAGGACCGCAGCGGGGCCGCGATGGATCCCCAGCCTTGGGCCCCGGTCAGGAGGCCGTTTCCGCATGGCCGATCTCGAGACCAAGTCCCTTTCCGAGAACGCGTACCAACCGCTGAAGGACGGCGAAATCTATGTGCCGCTGGTGCCCGCCGGCATGGCGCCCCCGGAGGCGACCTTGCGCGCGGTGCTGTGGGGCACGCTGCTGTGTATCATCTTCAGCGTGGCGACGGCCTATTCCGCCCTCAAGGTCGGTCAGGGAATGGAGGCGGCGATTCCCATCTCGATCCTTGCTATCGGCCTGGCGCGCGTTTACCGGCGGCGCTCCACAGTGCTCGAGAACATGATCATCACCGGCATGGGCGCCGCCTCCGGCAGCGTGGTGGCGGGCGCCGTCTTCACTGTGCCGGCTCTCTACATTCTCCACCTCGACCCGCATCCGATTCAGGTCATCTTTATCTGCTTCGCCGGCGGCTGCCTGGGCATCCTCTTCCTTATTCCCCTCCGGCGCTACTTTGTGCGCGAAATGCACGGCAAGTTTCCCTTTCCGGAGGCCACGGCAATCACAGAAGTCCTGGTGACCGGCGAGAAGGGTGGCTCTCCCGCCCGGTTGCTGATTCAGGCCACGGTGATCGCCGCGGTTTACGACTTCTTTGCCACCACCTTTCACGTCTGGAAGGAATACCTGAACTTCCAGTTCGTACCCGTGGTCCGGTCTCTCGCCGAGCGCGGGCGCATGGTCTTCGACTTCGACGCCATCAGCTTTGTCCTCGGCCTGGGCTATGTGATGGGCCTGCGCATTTCGCTGATTTTCTGCGCCGGCGGAATTCTGGTGAACTTCGTGCTCGTCCCCATGATCTGGTTCATCGGCAGCCACATGGGCGACGCGATCGTGTATCCTGCCGCCATTCCCATTTCGCACATGACCGCCGCCGACATCTACCGCAATTATGTACGCTTCATCGGCGTGGGGGCCATTGCCACCGCCGGCCTGTTCGGCATCGTCAAGTCATTGCGCGTGGTGGCCGGATCGTTCGGCATCGCCTTGCGCGCCTTCCGCCACGGCGAAGCGCCGCGTACGGAGCGCACCGACCGTGACATGCCCATCCTCATCATCGTCGTCGGCGTCGTTCTGGGGGCCATCGCTGTGGCCGCCTTCTTCAAATACCTTCAGGTTTCGTGGACCATCGTCGCGGTGGGCCTGGCGCTGACGCTGCTCTTTGCCTTCTTCTTCACCACGGTGGCGGCCAACGCCATTGCCACCACGGCCAACAACCCGGCCAGCGGCATGACGCTAATGACGGTCATCGTCTCCGCCGTGGTGCTGTTGAAGTTCGGGCTCTCCGGGACCGCCGGCATGTTGTACGTGATGGCCATCGCCGGCATGGTCTGCGTAGCCCTCTGCGCCTCGGGGCAGTTCATCACCGACCTGAAGGCCGGCTACTGGCTGGGTTCCACGCCTTCAGCACAGGAAAAGGTGAAGTTCATCGGGGTGGTCGCCTCGGCCGTTGCCGCGGGCTTGACCATCATCCTGCTCGCCAAGGCCTTCCAATTCGGAGAGGCCGTACCCGGTGACCCGCGGCAGGTGCTGGTGGCGCCCCAGGCCTCCGCGCTGAAAGCCGTGGTGTCAGGATTCATGAGCGGCCAACCGGCGCCCTATATGTTGTTCGGCATTGGAGCCATGGTGACCGTGGTCATGGAAATGTTGGGCCTCTCTTCCATGGTCTTCGCGCTGGGGATCTATCTGCCGTTGCAACTGACCACGCCGATCCTGGTCGGCGGATTTCTCTCGCACCTGGTCAACAAACGAGGGGAAAAGGTGGGCGGCGAGCACGGCAAGACCATCCGCGAGCGCGGCATCATCATTGCCGGCGGTTTGATGGCAGGCGGTGCACTCGGCGGAGTGATTGGCGCGGCGCTCCGCGTGCTGCCGCACTTTAAGGAAGAGTGGATCGTGACACCTTTTTACGCGCACGAACCGGTGTCGCAAAGCGTCTCCGCCCTGCTGTTTGTGGGTCTGTGCCTGTATGTATGGTTCAGCTCGCTGAGGAAAACATCCCCAGCAGAAAAGGGGTAGCGCAGCCGCTGTTGGGCTTCGTCTGCGGCCGTTCCCTTGGGCATTAACCTATCTATGAACGCCCTAAGGCCGTTGTTGCCATCTTAAGAACCGCGGAGGAAGCTGAACTGCTCTACCTCCGCGCTACCCCACTCGAAGACACGTGATGATCCATGGCGCGGAAGAGGCGCGGACGGGATGATGCTTTATTCGAGCGAATCGACCGGAAGATTCTGGCGCTTGCCGATGGTCCCAAGCCGGTGGGATCGAAACGTCAGATCATTCCCTCCAGCTAAACAAGTTGATGTCAGATGTAAGCAGTGCTAGCATTGCTTGCATGGCGAGCTTGCATATCCGAAATGTACCTGAATCGACCCGCCGGGGCTTGCGTCTGCGCGCTGCGCGCAAAGGCCGGAGTATGGAGGCGGAGGCAAGCGCTATTCTGACCAAGGCTGTTCAGGGGGAAACCGGAACGCCTTTTGATGCTGAGAAGTTGCAGGATTTTGTCGTCCGGCTCTTTAACGGCAAACCGCCACGCCTTACGGAAGATCTGATTCGTGAACGCCGTCGCGAAGCGCGCCAGGAAAGGCAGCTATGATCGCGCTGGATGCTTCCGCGCTGCTTGCCTTCCTGCTGCGCGAACGTGGACACCAGAAGGTTCGGGAGGTACTCGGGGAATCTTGCATGTTGACGGTTAACTTTTCCGAGGTGCTCGTCTGTTTCGGACGCGCCGGCCAGAATGTGCCCCTGATTGCGAAAAACCTCTTGGCAATGCCGGTGGAACTGGTTGAGTTCACTACCGAACAAGCGACAATTGCAGCGGGACTGGCTCAAATGATCCGGGTGGCGGGGCTCTCGTTGGGTGACCGTGCCTGTCTGGCACTGGCGCGCGAGCGGAGCATCCCCGCACTGACCGCCGATCAGGCTTGGAGCCGCCTCCAACTCGGCATTGAGATCCAGACCGTTCGCTAACCTCGCCGTTCATTTCCCCTTTTGAGGTGACGAATCCTAGCGAGCCGTCCCATGTAATTTCTTACAATGAGCCGACGGATATCTACCATTCCGAAGGTAGGGGCGCATGGCCATGCGCCCCTACTACGTGGTACAATGGCTAGCAATGGAAAAACTTCTGGAGAAGGCGGTTTCCGAGGCCTCAAAGCTCCCTGAAAGCGAGCAGGAAGCCCTGGGCGCGTGGTTACTCGCAGAGATAGAGTCCGAGCGCCGATGGAGTGATCTGTTCGAAAGACCAGGCACCGTTATGGAGCGGATGGCGGACGAGGCTCTGGATGAGCACGCCCGTGGTCTGACGACGCCGCTCGATCCTGACCAATTGTGAATTCGCACGTCACCCAGGGCTTTCGGAAGCTCATGGCCGCGCTGCCTCCTGAGGTTCGCCGTCAGGCCCGTGCAGCCTATCGGCAATTTATGGAGAACCCTCGTCATCCAGGTCTGCACTTCAAGCAGATTCACGGATCGGACCGGTTAGTCGCGGTCCGCATCAGCCGTGATTACCGCATGCCTTCACCGCGCACGGCGTCGCCCCATAAGCGCGAACTTGAGGTGCCGATCCCATTCCGAAGCCGCGTAGCGGCGACGTCATGTAGCCCACGGCGAGCCAGCCGTGGGTTAACAGTCTCCGAAAAATGCTTCTCCAGCCCCGTTGGGGGCGGCGTCCGGCAGCCGTTTGACCTGACGTCGCCCCTACAGGGCTCAAAATGATTGTTGTCGTGCATGCGTTCCCACGGCTGGCTCGCCGTGGGCTAAACGACCACGCCCGCTTTGCGGGCTTTCGGGCGGCTCATGGCATCAAGTTAGCGCTTATGGGGCGTTGCCCTGGGCTTTGCTATTGCGCCCCCTTGGGGCTGCAACTGGTCTCACCGCCTGGGCCTGCGCACAGCGGCAACGAAACATCGATCATGGAGAAAAGCACGCCGAAGTTTCGACACCGCGTTAGAATACGGCACGGTGGCGAAGATGGCTGCGGAAAGGACGCGGACCGCAAAGACGGCGGTCCACGTTGCCTGCTCTGATGCCCGGAAAGATGCAATCGACGTTGAAGCGACTCCTTGGTGCGGCCTCAAGCCCTACGCTAAGGTTTCCCAGGGTTGACGATGTCGCCAGATCTAACCACAAGCATGAAATCGAGCGCGTCTATCGCGCTCTTCGCGGCAAACTTACGTCGATTCCACTGAATTTGCGCGCTTGGGACATTGAGTTTGAAGGGATCGCCGTCGAACTCGACGAATACCTTCACTTCAACCGCTATCGCGCGATCACCTTGGAATCCGCAAGCTACAAAGAGTTGACCCATTTTCCCCTGAACAATTACTGTCGCTTCTGCAAAGAACGTGAGGAGCGGTGCCTTCGGGCTGGTGGTTACGTCGGAAAATGGTCAAACGAAGGTAGCGAGGCGCAGTTCGGAGATGCCTCCTCGCCCAAAGACCTGAGCGGAAATGGCGCGCCGCGCTGGAAGCAACGAGCTTTCTACGACTTCATCAAGGACCTCTCGCCCCTGCTAATCGACGTTCCAGTGGTCCGAGTCGCCGTTTGGGATACTATAGTTGTTGATGGCCGCAGTAAAACGGTCGAAGAGATTCTTACCACAATGTTGCGACAGCCTGACCTTACCTCTGTGCGCGAAGCGGCTAGCAACGCACTCAAGGCCCTTGTGAGGGAGCGAGCGCATGGTCACGACGACATACGGATCCGAACGGAAAAGGCGCTGAAGCTTCAGCACGACGCTAAACCACGATACGTTGGACCGGCTTGGGACCGTGAGGAGGGATCAATGGACGCCATAGGACGATTTGTAGCCGATGCAGTTCTTGGTACCGACACGCTTTGGGGTGGCGATGTGATGTGTGCGTCGGGCACGGGACGATTTATTGCTGACTCGTGGTTCTCCGATGAGCCCCTGCCCGCGGCCTACCACGCTCCGGCGGCAGCGCGAGTGCGGGCGAGCGGTGGGGTTGCAGACAAGAAGGTGGATCGCCAGGCGGTGGAGGAGTATCTGCGAGAGGTGGATATCCCGCAAGCCATTGCCGGGGTTCGCGATGAGGCACGCAAGATAGGCGGCCTGCGCGGCCAATATCTCGCCGGCCTGGCGCTTTGCCTGGAAGTCATGTGGGACCTTGCCATGGAGGTGCTGGGGAAAGGGGCACCGGTTCCCTACGTCCGAAGTGTTGAGGCCTCGACGGGCCGCCCGCCGGAAGCTTCCCGTCCCGAAGCCAAGCGCGACCGGGTGGCGGAGTTGTTGGGCCGCGTCGGGCTACCCGACCGCCGGTTCCGCCGGCCTACTGGGTGCGGTGGACGCGTGGCGGCGGGATCGGTTGGTTCCGATGGCTTCGGTCCGCGCCTTGGGCGCCGCCTTGATTGCCTACTTTGACCAGCTTAGCGCCCTCAACTTGATTCCGTCATCTTCCGCCGGATCTCGCGCCCGTGCCGCGGGCCAATATTGAATTCCTGCCCATTAAGGACGCATGGTTTTCCGGCTCGATGAACTACCTGGGGCGCGCGCGGAAGGCGGATGGCAGCCCGAAGTACGAAGCCACCTATGAGATCAACGCTTCGCTACAGATGTCCGTGCCGGAGTTCGAGCAACTGGTAAGTCATGAAGTGGTGCCCGGCCACGTGACCACGTTTGCCTACTTGCAGAATCTCTACGTCCGCGGAAAGGCCGGCTTTGAAGCCACGGTGGCGACCATGAACTCCCGCTCCGGCACCCTGTACGAGGGAATCGCCAACAATGCCATTCTCATCGCCCATGGCGTAACGGAAGTCGAGCAACTGCCCGACGAGGATTTGCAGATCGGCGTGTTGCTGGCGTTGCTCCAGGACGATGCCAAGAATCAATCTTCCTACTTGACGTGGGGAGAAGGAGTGGAGCGCGAGCAAGTGGCGGCCACACTGCGCCGGGATTTCCTGGTCACGGAAGAGCGTGCGGACAAGCTCTCCGGGGCCTGGGGTCGACATCCGTTACTGGGCCGAATGTATCTCCCGGCTTATCGGGCGGGAACGGAGAGAGTCGCCGAGTGGCGGCGCATCCACCCGGCCGATCACATTCTACCGGCAATTTACGGCTGCTTTGGGCTGGTCGATATCGTGACCATCGACGAGATGTTAAAGCAGGAGTAGCTTGGTCCGGTTTCGCCGGTAGAGTCAGAGATCTCCACGCATTCTATCCCGACTCGGTACTCGAAAGTTGGACACCGGCGGGCAGCCTGACCATAAGCGCCCTTGCCACCGAGGTAGCCTGAAAATGCAGAACCCCGAGGGCGCCGGACTCCAGGCCCGCAGGTGACGAGCTAAAGAGACTGCGGAAAAACTGACGCTCCGTAACGTAGCGGCGACTTTACGTCGCCATAACTCCCAGCGTTGCAACGCTGGGGTGGCGGGGTAAACCCGCCGCTACGAGTTTTTCCGCAGCATCTGAAGCTCGACGCTGCAATAGCTCGCCGGATGGCGCAGCGACGAACTTATTTTCCGAACGCTAGTCGCTTTTCCAAGGTAGAATTCACCTGCCTGTAGCCGCTCCACGAATGAAGCGGAGCTATCTCAAGGAAGCTTAGGGCTGGCCGCAATGTGTGCCGCCGGCCGCCTACTCACTTGCCAAAGACACTTCGCGTTCGCTCCTTCGCCAAGATCAACAACGGGCTCAAAATTCTCCGCAAGCGGCCGGATGGTTACCACGAACTCCGAACCATTTATCAGACCATCGGCTTGCACGACCGGCTGGAAATCGGCATCTCCAAAACAGGCGAGGGAATCGAGGTGGCGTGCGACAATCCGGCGGTTCCCAGCGGGCCGGGGAACCTGGTCTATCGGACGTGCGCAGCATGGGCACAGGCGCGTGAGTGGAAGGGACGAATTCAGGTTCAAATTGCCAAAACCATTCCGCTGGGCAGCGGACTCGGCGGGGCCAGCACCAATGCGGCGAGTGCCATCCTGGGACTTGAGCGCTTGACCGGTGACCGTATGGAATTTTCGGCCCGGCACAAACTTGCTGCCGCCTTGGGTTCAGATGTGCCGTTGTTTCTGCTCGGCGGGCGCGTCCTGGGCTGCGGCCGAGGCGAGGAAGTCTATCCTTTGATCGATCTTCCGCCCCGCCACTGCCTGGTGATATTTCCGGGCTTCTCCATCTCCACGGCAGAAGCGTATCGCGAGGCGGGTTTGCGGTTGACAGAAACTGCCGGGGCAGGTAATACTGATAGTTTCGGTGCGTGGCCACAATTTCCCCTGATGAGTTGGGGACCGGCCGAAAACGACTTTGAATGGGTCGTTTTCGCGAGGTGGCCTGAGTTGGCGCGGTTGAAGCGCCGGCTTATCCGGGCCGGGGCCGATGTTGCCTCCTTGACGGGCAGTGGGTCTGCAGTTTACGCCCTCTTTTCCTCATCTCGTCAGATGGCCCGTGCCTCGCAACTCATCCCCAAACGATGGCTTATTTTTCGGACGCGCACGTTGGCGCGCCCCGAGTACCTAAGAGCAGTGATGAGTGAAGAGTGATGAGCAGACGCCCTCGCAATGGGTTTGCTCGCCACTGTCCACTCTCCACTCACCACTGTTCTAAGTGCAGTGCTGAGTGAAGAGTGATAAGTGATGAGCAAGCGCCGTTGCAGTGGGGTTGCTCACCACTAACCACTCTCCACTCACCACTGTTCTTGGGAGGTCGTCCAGTGGTAGGACACATGCCTTTGGAGCATGGAACCCTGGTTCGAATCCAGGCCTCCCAGCCAGATTTCGGTAAGGCATTGGAATTGAAACGCAGGCACGCAGGCAGGCGATGAGAAACCAAGGAACGCGGCACAAGCTGAAGATCTTCACCGGGAATGCTCACCCCGCGCTGGCCAAGGAGATCTGCGCGGAGTTGGGAGTACCGTTAGGCAAGGCGCAGGTTGGACGTTTTCCCGATGGTGAGGTGCGGCTGCAGATCCTGGAAAACGTACGAGGCGCTGACGTCTTCGTGATCCAACCCACCTGCCGGCCGGTGAACGACAACTTGGTGGAGTTGCTGGTGATGCTCGATGCCCTGAGCCGCGCCTCTGCCTCTCGTATTACCGCCGTGATGCCCTACTTCGCCTATGCCCGCCAGGACCGCAAGGACCGTCCGCGGGTTCCCATTTCCTCCAAACTGGTGGCCGACCTGTTGACTTCGGCGGGCGCAGACCGCGTGCTGGCGTTGGAGTTGCATGCCGGGCAGATTCAGGGCTTCTTTGACATTCCGGTGGATCATCTCTATGCCACACCCGTCACGGTTGCATATTTCCGCCGCCTGAGGTTGAAGAATCTGGTGGTGGTTTCGCCGGATACCGGGGGCGTGGAGCGCGCCCGAGCCTTCGCCAAACGGATGAGTATTCCCCTGGCCATCATTGACAAGCGGCGCCAGGATGCACACACGGTGGAAGTGTTCAACGTCATCGGCGAAGTTGAGGGAAAGACGTGTTTGCTGGTGGATGACATGATTGATACGGGTGGAACCCTCGTTCAGAGTGCCAAAGCTCTGAAAGAGAAGGGCGCCCTAAAGGTTTACGCTTGCTGCACGCACGGAGTCTTTGCCGGCAACGCCATCGAGAGGATTCTGTGAGTCGCCTCTCGAGCAAGTGGTGGCGACCAACTCGATTCCCCTGTCGCCCGAGGGCAAGCAATGCGGGAAGATTAAGGTTCTCAGCGTCGGTGGGTTGCTCGCGGACGCGATTCGCTCCATTCACGATGAGACTTCGGTGAGCAAGCTGTTCATTTAAAAGGATTTGCTAAACTAGAAAATCGAAACTCGCAACTCCGAGCCCGCGATACTGCGCGGAATAACCAAGGTCGATCTCGGGTTTCGGACTACCACGGAGTAGAAAGCTATGAGTCAGGCATTGACAATTGCAGCAGAGCCCCGCGAGGACTTCGGCAAGAACGCCGCGCGGCGAACGCGGCGCTCGGGCCGGATCCCGGGCATCGTATATGGGGGTGGCGGACCGGTGATCCCCGTCTCGGTCGATCCCGAGGAGATCCGTGAGGTCCTCCACTCGGAGTCCGGACATAACGCGATCTTTACGCTGGAAGTTCGCGGCAAGGCGCCGGCACGCGCCATGATTCGCGACTGGCAGTCGGAGCCAGTGAAGGGCGGGTTGCTGCACGTTGACTTGGTGCGCATCGCTCTCGACACCAAGTTGCGGCTGAAGGTCGCCATCCATATCTCGGGTGAACCTCAAGGCGTGAAGGTTCAAGGTGGCATCCTTGAATTCATGTTGCGCGAAGTGGAAGTGGAGTGTCTTCCAGATGACATCCCGGACGCCATCACCGTGGACGTCTCGCCCCTCGCACTTGGCCAGGGCTTGCGTGTCTCGGAACTTCCCATCGGTCCGAAGGTGAAGGTTATTACGGACGGCGGCCGCGTTGTGGCGCACGTTGTGGCGCTCAAGGTGGAAGAGGAAAAGCCGGCGGAGGCGGTAGAGGCTGCTGCTCCGGCTGAGCCTGAGGTGATCCGCAAGGGCAAGACTGAGGAAGAAGGCGCCGAGGAAGAGGGCGGCGAAGAGAAGAAGGAGAAATCCGAGAAGAAAGAGAAATCCGAGAAGAAAGATAAAGGCAAGGGATAAGGGCAGTGATGAGTGGCGAGTGACAAGTGACGAACAAGCGCAAGGCTGCCGCTTCCTGGCCACTCGTTAAAGCCGGAAAGTGACGAGCAAACACTCGAATTGATTCCTGGCTTGCCACTCGTCACCTGGCACTAGTCACTGTTCTTATGAGGCTGATCGTCGGATTGGGAAACCCCGGCTTTGAGTATCACCTGACGCCTCACAACCTTGGGTTCTTGGCGATTGATCGGCTGGCAGAAGCATGCGGCAAAGAGCTCTCGCGCCGGGAAGCACAGGCCCTAACCGCTGCCACCGAATTGGCCGGAGAGCAGGTCGTACTGGCAAAGCCGCAGACTTATATGAACCTGAGCGGCTTGGCGGTGGCCCGGCTGCTTCAGAATTACGAACTGGAGCCACGTGACCTGCTGGTGCTGGTGGACGAAATTGAAATACCGCTGGGCATGTTGCGCATTCGGCCCCGTGGCAGCGCCGGCGGACACAACGGTTTGAAGTCGATTATCGGTGCGATTGACACCGATGATTTTGTCCGGCTGCGAATGGGTGTAGGACCGGAGCGGCCGGTGGAAGATTATGTTTCCTACCTGCTGCGGCCGTTTCGCAACGCCGACCGGCAGTCGGTCGGGGAAATGGTCGATCAGGCGGCCGAGGCCGTCCAGATGATACTTTCGGAAGGTGTGCAAAAGGCGATGAATCGCTTTAATCGGAGGGTTCAACCCCCCGAATCGTGAGGTCCCATGCGTAATTACGAAATGATTTTCATCGTCCGGCCCGATGTGGCGGACGAGGAGGTTCAAAAGCTTATCACGCAGATGGAAGGGGTCGTTACTTCCGCTGGCGGCACGGTCGATAAGGTCGAAAAGATGGGCCGCCGCCGGCTTGCCTATCGCGTCAATAAACAGCGTGAGGGCTTTTACGTTCTCTTCTACGTGCAAGGCACCGGAGACACGGTCAAGGAATTTGAGCGCCGGCTCAAGGTGACTGACACGGTGATCAAGCACCTCTCGGTCTGCACCGATGAGATACTTCAGCGTGCGGCAAAGTTCAAAGCCCTGCGGACCAAGCAGGAAGCCAAGCGCCGCCGGAGCAAGACCGCTCCGGCACCGGCGGCTCCGGCTCCGGCTCCCGCTGCCGCCGAAAGCGCGCAAGCTTAAAGGTCGAGTCTAAAGGAGTTGATCCATATGCCAGTGCCCAGAGAAGGCGCACCCGCCGGTGAACGTCCCCCACGGCGTGAAGGAGGTGGGGGGGGCGGTGGACGGAAGCAGTATTTCCGGCGCCGCAAAGTTTGCAAATTCTGTACCGAGAAAATTGACGTCATCGACTACAAGGACGTACGTCTGGTCAGCGAGTTCATCGCCGAGCGCGGCAAGATTTTGCCCCGCCGCCTGACCGGTACTTGTTCCACGCACCAGCGCGCCCTGTCGGAAGCCATCAAGCGCGCACGGAATATCGCGCTGCTGCCGTTCGCCGCGGGGGCGTAAGATTCTACTGGTAGACGGTAGATGGTCGTCACCATATGCGGTCCTGCTCTCGCCTACGGGCGCGACAGGTAGCTGGAATCAGGTGGGCCACCGCGACCCGCAATGACTTGTTCTGGTTCGCTGTGGGCCCCGGCTACCGTCTGCTGTCTACCTTCTACAGGAGTTTAAAGATGGATGTTATCCTTATTGAGAATATCGACAAACTTGGAAGCCGCGGCCAGGTGGTGAAGGTGGCGGCTGGCTATGGCCGCAACTTTTTGCTGCCCAAGAAGCTGGCGATTGCCGCCACTCCGCAAAACCGCAAGTGGGTGGAGCAGCAGCACGTCCGCTTCCTCAAGCTCGAGGCGAAAGAAAAGGCCGATGCCGGCGATCTCTCGACGCTGCTGGAAGGCGTCAGCGTCACCGTCATCCGCAAGGCTGGGGAGAAGGGCAACCTCTTCGGTTCCGTGACCTCCATGGACATCGCGGAAAAGCTTCTGGCGCAGGGCTACCACATTGACAAGCGGAAGATCACCCTTGCCACGCCCATCAAGGTCATGGGTGAGTACACGGTTTCCATCAAGCTCCACCGCGAAGTGACCGCGGCAATCAAGGTTCACGTGGAGCCTGACGAGGAGAGTAAAGCCAAGATTCAGGCTGCCGCCGAGGCCCAGGCCCGGGCGAGCGCCAAGCCGGCTGCTCCCAAGGAAGCTCCTGCCGCCGACGCTCCACCCGCGGAAGGTCAGGATACGGCCGCGGGCGCCGAACCGGAAAGCGCGTAACGGTCTCGCTCCGCCCTCCTCGCTGCGAGGGCGGAGCGGCGTGTCCGTGTTCCAAACTGAGTCTCCACGACAGACCTGTGGGCGTCGAGGCGCGGAAAATTCTCACAGCCCGGCCCGACTTCTCCACAGGTTTTTCCGTTTTTGCACAAGATTTCCGCAGAACTCCTCCCGGGGTAATTTCGATCCAGACTCGACCGTGATAAGGTTTAGGTCGTCATGCGGCGACTCTGAACTGCCACAGGTCGGCCGACCCAATATCGTGTAAAATTGAAGAAACCGCGATGCCTACTGCGACCGTCACTGATCGATCTGTGCCCCACAACCTCGAAGCGGAGCGCGCTCTGCTGGGTTCGATCCTCCTCGACAATCAGGCGCTGAATCAGGCTTTGGAATCGCTGGGTAAGGACGATTTTTACTCAGAGGGTCATCGCATCACGTTCGAGAAGATGGGTGAACTCTCGGAGAAGAGTCGCCCCATTGATCTCGTGACGCTGTCGGAGGAACTGGCGAAATCCGGATTGCTGGAGAAGGCGGGCGGCGCGGCCTATCTCTCGGCGCTGACTGACGGAGTCCCGATCGGCACCATGGCCGCCATGGGCGAGTATTGCCGGATCGTCAAAGAGAAGTCCACCATCCGCCGCCTCATCAATGCCTCGAGCCAGGTCATCGCGCGCTGCATGGAAGGCGCTGACGACTCCGAATCGCTGATCGATCTTGCGCAAAGCCAGGTTTTCGAGATTGCCGAACAGCGGGTGCAGACAGGGTTTGCCACCATCCGCGACATCGTCAAAACAAGCTTCGGGAAGATCGATGTCTTGTTTGAACAAGGCCAGCGCGTGACCGGTATCGAGACCGGGCTGGAAGATCTCGACAACATGACCTCCGGCTTGCAGGCCGGTGAGTTGATCATTATCGCTGCCCGTCCTTCCCTGGGAAAAACGGCGCTCGCCCTGAACATCGCCGCCCACGCTGCCATTAAGAACCGCAAGGTTGTGGGGATGTTCTCCCTCGAAATGAGCAAGGAGTCTCTAGTGATCCGCCTCCTGTGCTCGGAAGCGCGCATCGACAGCCACAAGCTACGCACGGGCTTTTCCAGCCGTGAGGATTGGAACCGCATGACCCCGGCCCTGGGGCGGCTCTCGGAAGCGCCGTTCTACATTGAGGACACGCCGGCTTTGAGCATCATGCAAATTCGCGCCAAGGCCCGCCGTCTGAAGGCGGAAAAGGGCCTGGACCTGCTGATCGTCGATTATCTCCAGCTCATTGCCGGTCATGGCAAGTTTGAGAACCGCAACCAGGAAGTGAGCTACATCTCGCGGAGCCTCAAGAGCATTGCCAAGGAGTTGCAGGTCCCGGTTTTGGCCCTCTCTCAGTTGAGCCGTGCGCCCGACCAGCGTCCGGGCCAGCGTCCGCAACTTTCGGATCTACGCGAATCGGGCTCGATCGAGCAGGATGCCGACGTGGTCGTCTTCATCTTTCGCGAAAAGAAAGCGGCCGAAGAGCAGGAGGGAGAAGAGGGCGCGGTCCACGGTGGTTCGGAAACGCGCCTGATCGTCGGCAAGCAACGCAACGGTCCGACCGGCGACGTGCCCGTGGTCTTCTTAAAACCATTCGCGAAATTTGAGAATCAAGTCCACGATGGCGGATCATACGAGTAATGCCTGTGAATCTTCCAACTGACAAACTTCTGCGCCCAACCTGGGCGGAAATCTCGCTTTCCAAACTGCGCCGCAATTTTCAACGCATTCGCGAGCTGGCAGGCCCGCGCAAGGTGATGGCGGTGATCAAGGCCGACGCCTACGGACACGGCGCCGTGGCGGTTTCCGAGTGTCTCGCCGAGTGCGGTGTGGATTGGTTTGGCGTGGCGACCGTGGAGGAAGCGCTGGAATTGCGCGCGGCGGGAATCCAGCAACCGGTGCTGCTGCTCGGTGGGCTTTACATGAGCGATCCTGCTCATCTTATTGAGTACCGCTTGACGCCTTCGATTTCCTCCACCATGCGGCTTGATACCTACGCCGAATGTGCGCGGCGTTACGGACGGCCTATCGAGTTTCATCTGAAGGTTGACTCCGGACTCGGCCGGTTGGGCTTGCCCACGGATCGCGTAGCTGCCTTCATGCGGCACTATCGCGAGCTCCAAGGGTTGCAGATGAAGGGTCTGTTCACTCACCTCGCCTCGGCGGAAGATCTGGTGGCCGCGCAGACCGACGAGCAGCGTGAACGATTCTCAGCGGCGCTGGCGCAAATCCGCGGACTACCGTTCGAGCCGGAATGGATTCACGTTTCCAACAGCGCTGCGCTCTTGTCGGGACGGAAGTTCCCCGAAAATCTGGTGCGAATCGGAGCGCTGCTCTATGGGTACTGTTTGCCATTGGTCGTGCCGCCAGGGCAGGAGCTTCCCAAAGTTCCTGAGTTCGAGCCCGTGCTGTCCTTCAAGTCTCGCATCGTTTACATGAAGGACGTCCCGAGCGGCACGCCGCTGGGTTACAGCGCCGCCTTCTACACGCGCCGGAATTCACGCATTGCCACCGTGCCCGTCGGTTACGCCGATGGCCTGAGCCACGCGCTCTCAAATCGCGGTTACGCCATCGTGCGCGGAAGGCGCGCGCGCATTGTGGGCAGCATCAGCATGGACCTTTCCCTACTTGACGTTTCTGACATTCCCGGCACCAACATCGGCGATGAAGTGGTTTTGATCGGACAGGCAGACCACGCGTCCATCACTGCCACGGAGATTGCCCAGTTGCTGGATACCGTTCCCTACGAGGTTCTCTGCTCCATTGGTAAACGCGTGCCGCGCATCTATGTGGATTGAGCCCTCTGCCCTTCCATTCACAAAATCCCAACTGCCCATTGCCCTTCGCCGCGGTTCAGCGTATCTTACCTGTCGCATCTGATCCCAACTTACGGGAAGGACCTAGCTATGCAACGACGTGACGTTCTGAAATCCATTGCCTCCACGGCCGCCGGACTGACCATTCTGAAAAGTGGCACGCTTCGCGGCGCCAACGCTCCCAGCAACAAACTGAATATCGCGCTTTTCGGAGTGTGGGGCCGGGGTACCGCCCATTACAAAACGCTTTGCCATGAGAATGTGGTGGCGCTGTGCGATGTGAATGATCTGCGCACCCAGGAAGCGCTGGAACTGTTTCCGCGGGCGAAGACCTACTACGACTGGCGGCAGTGCCTGGAGCAGAAAGACATCGAGGCCGTGGTGATCTGCACCAACGACCAGCACCATGCGTTTATCGCCAACTGGGCGCTGAATCGCAATATGCACGTCTATTGCGAAAAGCCGCTGGGAATCACCGTGGACGAGGTGCGCACCGTACGCGCGAATTACCTGAAGCGCAAGGCCAAGGTGGCGACGCAACATGGGACGCAGCGGCACGCTTATCCCAACTTCGCCCGCGTGCGAGAGTTGATTCTGGACGGAGCGATTGGTGACCTGAAGGTTGTGCATAGCTGGGACGGCCGGCAATTGCCCCGGCCGGGTTATCCGGCAGGGCAGGGAACACCGCCTTCGGTGCTGCATTTCCAGCAATGGATAGGGCCATCGCCTGATCATCCCTACACCCCGGAGTATTTCGGCGGCACCAGCGGTCTGAACTGCCTGTTTTGGAACATGTACCGGGACTTCGGCGTCGGCCAGATGGGCGACATGGGCGCGCACACCATGGACCTGGTCTGGAACGCCGTCGATGCGGGCGCGCCGATCTCCGTCGAGATCGATCAGGACGTCAGCGACAAGTACAATCCCGACATTTGTCCTGTGAAGTTGAAGGCGCACTTCATCCATCCGGCGAATCATTGGCGAGGGCCAGTGGAGTTGGTGTGGTACCAGGGAGGATTGAGGCCCAAGTCTCCCGAAAGCTACATTAACGTTGAGGACATCGGCAACGGCGCGATCTTCGAAGGTACGAAAGGCACCATTCTGTGCGACTTCACCACGCGCGTCATCATCCCCAATAATGACGATGGTGATATGACGTACTACCGTCGGCGTTCGAAGCAGCAACTGCTGCCATTGGTGAACGGCACGGGGCAGCCGACACAACAGCCCGCCGGCTCCCAACACGGGGCGTCCCATCACGCTTCCTCTCCTCCCCCGCTGCCATCGGGATTTACAGCTTGGCCCACTGCTCAGCCCGGCCCGGACGGATTCGCCGTCGTCCAGTTCCTCGACAACGGCTTGCCTGCCGCGTTGGGTTTGCCCAACACTGACGTGGATAAGATGCTGGAAGCTGAGAAAAACGGCGATCCGCTGAAGCCTGACCCGTTCCAGGCGGAGTGGATTGCGGCCTGCAAGGGACAATCTGACAGAGCTGTCTACGGTACCAGCAGCAAGACGCACTGTGATTTCGACTACTCAGGATCGATGATGGAGCAAATGCTGCTCGGGTTGGTGGCGCATCGCGCCGGGAAGAAGCTTGAATATGACCCGGCGACCGGCCGCATCACAAACGCTCCGGAAGCGAATGACTATCTGCGCCGGTCGTACCGCGAGGGTTGGAAGATTGATGGGTAAGTAGGACGAAATGCAAGGGGTCCTTCGCCCTGCAATGCGGAGCTCGGGATGACAGCGCGTTTGGGTTCCACGGGCAAAATCGATTGCCGCTCACGGCTGGCGCTGATTTACGGGTTGCCCGGCTGCCGGCCGGCGAACAGCTCCGGAAACGTCTTCCGGTAAATTGACATCCCCAGCGCGGCGTGCATGCCGAGTTTCTCCAGCGCCGCGATCTCCTCGTCAGTGGTGATACCGCCTGCCGCGGTGATGGGCAGTTGGGTTACGGCGCGCAGGCTGCGAAACCACTCGATGTTGGTTCCCTGCAATCTTCCTTCCGCGTCAATGTAAGTGCAGAGGAAACCCGAGCAGTAGGGTTCAAGCTGGGGCAGTGCCTGAGCGCAGCTCATGGGTAGGGTCTCTTTCCAGCCGTGGACGGCCACGTGGTCGCCAAACGAGTCAACGGCAATCAGTATCTTATCGCGAGGAACCGCATCGGCAAGTTCGCTAAGGAATTTGCTATTGATGCCGTCCTTGGTAAAAGCACTGCTGCCCACGATGGCCTTCAGCGCGCCGTCACCTACCACCGCCTGCGCGCGCGCGGCAGTTCGAATCCCACCGCCTACGCGGCACGGTTTGCGGTGGCAAAGCTCACGCACGATCTCCGCGTTGTTCTCCGCCTTGCCCATGGCCGCATCCAGGTCGATAACCTGAATCTCCGGATAGGCGGCGAATTGTTCCAAAACGGCAAGCGGCTCCGGCAGCTCCAGGAATTTCTTCTTGCCCTGAACGAGCTGCACGACCTTTCGATCCATCAAATCAATGCAAGGAATGATCATAGAATTATGAATTCTGAATTATGAATTCTGAATTGGATCATGATACTCGAATACTAAACGATGAATAGTCCCCGCCAGCGGGTTTGACGCGTGCGACAATAACCGTGCCCGGTTTCATCCTTCAGACTTCATCCTTCATCCTTTCAGATTCGTACCGCCACTCCCTGGCTGCGCAGGTATTGTTTCAGGCTGCCGATCGTATGCGTCTCGTAATGGAATATCGATGCGGCCAGGGCGGCGTCTGCACAGCCGCACTGGAAGACCTCGGCAATATGCGCGGGGCTGCCGGCGCCGCCGGAAGCGATGACAGGAATGTGCAGGGCACGCGCCACCGTGGCAGTCAACTCACAATCAAAGCCTTTCTGCGTGCCGTCGGCGTCCATCGAGGTCAGCAGGATTTCACCCGCACCCAACTCTTCGACGCGGCGAGCCCACTCGAGAGCATCCAGGCCCGTGGGCTTGGTGCCGCCGTAGGTCACCACTTCCCATCGGGTTGGTTGGTCGGCTGCTTTATCATCCGGCTTTCTTTTGATGCGCCGCGCATCGATCGCCACCACGATGGCCTGCCTGCCGTAATTCTCCGCGATGGTTCTGACCACTTCGGGCGTCTCCACGGCGGCCGTATTGATGCCCACCTTGTCCGCGCCGGCGGAAAGCAGTCGGTGCGCATCGTCGAGCACCCGCACGCCGCCGCCCACGGTGAGGGGAATGAACAAGCGTCGTGCGACCCGCCTGACCGTTTCCATCAACGTGGCACGGCCTTCGCGCGAGGCGGAGATATCCAGCATCACCAGTTCGTCCGCCCCTTCGCGGTTGTACATCTCCGCCAGGTCGCCCGGGTCGCCGGCATCACGCAGGTTGACAAAGTGGATGCCCTTCACCACGCGGCCATCTTTGCAGTCGAGACAGGGAATTATGCGTTTAGCGAACATAAGAAGAAAAACTGTCCTTTGTCCCTTGCTCTTGGCGCCTCACCAGACAACGCTTCGTAGCGGTGCCGGTGGCGAAGGACAAATGACAGGGGACGCTTTACAAGCTCAAGAAATTCTTCAAAACCTTCAGGCCTACTTCGCCCGACTTTTCCGGATGAAATTGCACGGCCCAGAGTTTATTCAATTCGATTCCGGCGGCGAAGGTTTGGCCGTATTCGGTAACCGCGCAAGCTTGCGCCGTTACCGGGCCGTAGTAAGAATGGCAGTAGTAAACGAAACTGCCGTCGGCTATGCCGCGAAACAACGCCGAATCAGAACGGAGCACGAGTTGGCTCCAGCCGACGTGGGGCACTTTGAAAACGCCCTGAAAGCGCGTCGCGCAGCCCGGTAGGATGCCGAGACCGCGCACGTCCGGCGCTTCCTCACTCGATTCGTAGAGCGCCTGAAGGCCCAGGCAGATTCCGAGGAACGGTTTTCCCCCGGCAAACGCTTGCTTCAGGGGATCAAGCATCTGGCGCTCTTCCAGCCCCTTCATCATCGCGCCGAAGTGACCCTGGCCGGGGAAGATGACCTTCTCGGCGGCCTCCAGCTCCGCAGGCTGGTCGATTTTTTGCGCGGAGAAGCCGAGGTACTCGATGGCCTTGAGCACCGAGCCCACGTTCCCACCGCCATAATCAAGCACCGCGATCATAGGAGGCCTTTCGTGCTGGGAAGCTGCGAACGCAGGCGCCGATCATGCGAGCAGGCAAACCGCAGAGCGCGCGCAAAGGCTTTGAACAACGCCTCAATAGCGTGGTGGCTGGAGCGACCGTAGGCGACCTTCAGATGGACGTTGGCCGCCGCCGTGGTCGTAAAGCCGTGGAAGAAATCCTCCAACAACTCAGTTTGCAGATCGCCCACGAACCGCACCTTCAGCGGAGCTTTCAGCACCAGGTAGGGACGGCCGCTCAAATCGATAGCGGCGACGGCGAGCGTTTCATCCATCGGCATCAGGAAGTAGCCAGCGCGGTTGATGCCTTTCTTTGAGCCGAGCGCTTCACGGAGAAGCTGGCCCAGCACAATGCCCACGTCTTCCACGGTATGGTGCTGGTCCACATCCAAGTCGCCCTTCGCTGTGAGTTCCAGGTCGAAACCTCCGTGGCGGGTAAAAAGCTCCAGCATGTGATCCAGAAAACGGATGCCGGTCGAAATCTTGTACGCGCCCTGGCCGTCCAGATTCAGGCGCCCGCGAATGTCAGTTTCAGCGGTGTGGCGATGGATTGAGGCGACGCGCGCTTTCATGCGAACCATCCCGTGGACGAATCGGCCATGTCCTTCCATGCACCCGCGCCGTTGCGGGTCTCGATGAGCGCTTGCAGCCGCGAAAGTTCCGCCATCAGTCGGCGCGACTGCGCCTGCGAGCCGATGGTGAAACGCAGATAGCCCTTCAGGTGTGGATCGTAACTCCAATCGCGCACCAGAATCTTCTTTTGCCTCAGCTTCAGCGCGATTTCCGAAGCATGCTCGCCCACGCGAGTCAGAATGAAGTTCGCGGAACTCGGCACGTAGGGAATTCCCCGGGCATCAAGCCAGCGGCAGAAAGCGGCGCGGTTGGTGCGGACGGTCTCCGCATACTTAAGCACCTGGGCGTCGTAGCGAATCGCGATGCAGGCGCACATCAGGGCCAGGGAATTCACCGCAAAGGGATTCTGCCCGCGCTGCAAGGGATCGATGAGCTGCGGGTTGGCGAACAGGCAGCCCATGCGCAGGGCGGCCAAGCCAAAGGCCTTTGAGAATGTCCGCGTCACGACCAGGTTGGGATACTTGCGAATCCACGGCAAAATGGTCTGACCGGAGAAATCCTGATACGCCTCATCGACCAGCACCACGGTTTCCGGCGCCGCCAGCAGGATGGTTTTCAACGCGGCCTTGGGAATCTGCGTGCCGGTGGGGTTGTTGGGATTGGCCAGCGCCACCCAACGCACTTTTTCCTTCTGCAAGGTGGCGACGAACTCATCCACGGGCAGGCGGAAGCGTTCGTCGTAACGAATACGCAAGGTTTTTCCGCCGGCGACGTTGTTGAAGAACTCGTAGACGGGAAATGTAGGAGCCGGCACCAGCAGCGTGTCGCCGGGGTCAACGAAGGTGTCGCAGATCATCTTTAGCGCGTCGTCCGTGCCGTTGGCGAGAAGCATTTCTTCTGGCTTCACACGAAAATATGCGGACAGGATGCGGCGTCCTTCGTCATATTCGGGATACCGCGTCATCATCTCGGGGTCGAGCGCGCGCCGCAGTGCGCGGATGACCTGAGTTGGACAGCCAACGGTGTTCTCATTGAAGTCCAGCCGCATCTTGCCGCCGCGACCCTCCTGGGGCGGGCGGTATTTCTTCAGATGTCTCGATCGCCTGGCGAGGTTTGATCATCGTTGAACCTCGTAGGCGCACGTTATTTTCAACATCACTTTGCCTTTTGCCTTTTGCCTGTGCTTTTGCGAGTTCGCTCCGCGGGCCTCGACGGAATAGGCGTGGGCTTTCAATCCTTCCGTGTTTGCCAGGGCCACCAGAGTCTTTTCCAGTCCCGCCAAACCCCGCGCCGTGAGCCGCTGGACCGAAATCGCTTTCACAAAGTCCGCGGCACTCAGGCCGCCGCGCAGTCGCGCCACACCGCTGGTGGGAAGAATGTGGTTGGTTCCCGAGGCATAATCACCAGCCGCCACGGGGCTGTACACGCCCAGAAAAATCGATCCGGCAGATTGGATGCTTCCCAGCAGCGACGTGGCGCCATCAAACAGACTGAGATGCTCGGGCGCGAGGCGATTCACCAGGGTCCCGGCCTCCGCCATGCTGCGCGTCACGATGATGGCGCCCTGCTCGCCGAGGGACTGTTCCGCGACCGGCAATTCCAGTCGCGCTCACAATCGCTTGCGCCGCGGCTTGTACCTGAAGCGCCAGTTTGAGAGAAGGCGTAATGAAAATCGCCACAGCATCCGGGTCGTGCTCGGCTTGTGCCACCAGGTCCGCGGCCATCCACTCGGCGTTGCCGCGTCCGCCGACCAAAACCAATTCGGAGGGGCCGGCAATGAAGTCGATGCCGCACTCACCCGCCACCAGTTTTTTCGCCGCGGCAACGTAACGGTTGCCCGGGCCCACAATCTTGTCCACGCGGGGCACGGACTCCGTTCCGTAAGCGAACGCGGCAATGGCCTGCGCACCGCCGAGGCGATAGATGTTCTTCACGCCGAGCAGGTCCGCGGCCACGAGCACCGCCGGCGCCGGCCGTGGCGATGTGACGACCACTTCCGCGACGCCCGCCTCCTGCGCGGGAATGACGCTCATCAACACGGTGGAGGGCAGGGGAAAGCGGCCTCCGGGAACGTAGCAGGCCACGCGCTCGAGCGGTCGAACGATCTGACTTACGCTGACGCCGGGACGCGTCTGGCATGTCCATGGCCGCGGCAACTGCTTGCGAGCGGCTTTGCGGATATTCTCCGCCGCCACCCGCACCGCCTCCACAAAATCCCGGGGAACTTCCCGATAGGCGCGGCGAATCTCCTGGCGCGACGCCGTGAATCCGAGTTTGTTCAAGTCGAGGCGGTCAAACTTCTTCGCGTACCGCAGCAGCGCGCGGTCACCGTGCCGCCGGATGTCCTCCAGAATCGGGCGCGACCACCGCCTCCGCCTCGGCCAGCGTCGTGGAGCGGGCGCGGAGCAGTTTGTCCAGAGCTTTCGTGTCGGTGCTGCGAATGATATCGAGCATAAGTTCCAAAAATAGTGAATAGTAAATGGTGGGTGAAGCCGTTTTGCGGCGCGTGCCGGATGTCGCCTCGCGGCGGTCACTCACATTTGCCATTCCTATTGTCCCTTCAGCCCCCAGTCCCGGTTTTTCACACCACAATCTTATTCAACGGATATTCCACAATACCTTGCGCATTGGCGGCCTTGAGGCGTGGAATGATCTCCCGCACGGTCTTCTCTTCAATGACGGTGTTGACGGCCACCCAGTCGGAGTCGCTCAGGGCCGAGATGGTGGGCCGCTTCAACGCAGGTAACACGGAAAGCACGTTGTCCAGATCTTCGCGGCGAACGTTGAGCATTAATCCCACCTTGCCCGTGGCCTCAATCGCCCCTTTCAGGAGCATCGTCAGCGTCTCGATCTTCTGGCGCTTCCATGCATCTTCCCAGGCAGTGGGATTGACGATGAACTGTGTATTCGATTCGAGCACTGTTTCCACGATGCGCAGGCCGTTGGCACGCAGAGAGGAACCGGTTTCGGTGACTTCCACGATGGCGTCGGCAAGCACCGGCGGTTTTACCTCCGTCGCGCCCCAGGAGAATTCCACCTTGGCCTTCACGCCGTTTTGCTCCAGGTACCGCTTGGTGACGCCCACCAGTTCTGTGGCCACGATCTTGCCCTGTAAATCCTTCACGCTTTGAAAAGGTGATTTCTCCGGCACGGCCAGCACCCAGCGCACCTTGCCGAAAGTCTGTTTGGCGTAAATCAGGTCCGCCGCCGTGACGACGTTGGACTCATTTTCCAGCACCCAATCCTTGCCGGTCAGGCCCGCATCAAGAATACCGTCCTCGACGTACCGCGCCATTTCCTGGGCGCGAATCAGCATGCATTGAATTTCCTCATCGTCGATGGAGGGAAAGTAGGAACGCGAACTGACGCTGATCTCATAACCCGCGCGGCGAAATAGTTGCACGGAAGCGTCCTGCAGGCTTCCTTTGGGTATTCCCAGCTTCAACACACTCATGTTTGGCTCTCCGGATGCGCCTGTCCGTAGACGCGGGCAGGGTCAAATTCGCGTTCGAGAATGATTTCTTCGCCCTTGGGCGTGAGCTTGCGGAAGAAGCATGAGCGATAACCCATGTGGCAGCACCCTGGCCCCGACAGATCGGCCTGGATCAGCAGGGCATCCGCATCGCAGTCCACGCGAATCTCCCTCGCCACCAATCGATGTCCGGAGGTTTCCCCCTTGGTCCACAATTTTTTGCGCGACCGGCTGTAGAACGTAACGTATCCCGAGTTCAGAGTCTTCTCGTAGGCGTCCGCGTTCATGTACCCGAGCATCAAAACCTTTCCCGAGTGGCGGTCCTGGATGACGGCCGGGATTAGGCCGTCCTCCTGGTACTTGATCTGCAACATCTACAGGCCCCCCTTTCCAAGAAATGAAAAAGCCCGCTGATTACTTGTGTCAGCGGGCCGCTTTGCCGAACTTCCGAAGTGGATTAAGCATTCGCCCGCCGACACTCCACCCCGTAGCTGAAATGGTGATGATGGTGGTGTGCCAGCGCGCGCGACATAAACAACAAGACTATCGTTCTCAACCGAAGCTGTCAATACGATTTTTGCGATTCGATTCTCCATAGGCCATCGAGGGTGCAAGGGCGCGAAGCGCCTTCGGAGTGCGGTAGCAGCAGCTACCGCCTTTCGTTGACGGACTCATAGGCCGATGTTTCATTGTTCTCACCCGGAAAACGGTAGTCGCCACCGCATCCCAACCGGCGAAACCGCAGCAAGCGCCTCGGGCTGTTATAATCGCTCGTAGTCAGGACTGAGAGTAACGCGGAGAGGGAATGCATTCAGTAGTGATCGCCGGCGGCGGCTTGGCGGGAAGCGAAGCGGCGTGGCAGTTGGCCGAGCGCGGCGTCACGGTGACGCTCTATGAGATGCGGCCGGTCCGCCCCACGCCGGCGCACAAGACCGACCGGCTGGCGGAGCTGGTTTGCAGCAATTCGCTGAAATCGAATGCGCCGGGGGCAGCTTCGTGGCTGCTGAAAGAGGAGTTGCGTCTCGCGGGCTCCCTCCTGATGCGCGTGGCGGGCGAGTGTGCTGTCCCCGGAGGAGCGGCACTGGCGGTCGATCGCGAGCGCTTTGCCGACGGCGTCACGGCCGCCCTTGCCGGTCATCCACTCATTACCCTTCGCCGTGAAGAGTTGCGCGAGATTCCCGCTGAAGGTCTGGTGCTGATCGCCACCGGACCGTTGAGTTCTGACGCCCTGGCCGGCCGGCTTCAAGCGCTTGCAGGTTCAGAGAACCTGGCTTTCTACGACTCCATCAGCCCCGTGGTGGACGCGGAAACGCTGAATATGGAGCGCATCTTCAGTGCTTCCCGCTACGGCAAAGGCGGGGACGATTATCTGAACTGCCCGTTGACGGAGCAGGAATACCGCGTCTTCTACGAGGCGCTGATGAGTGCGGAGACGGTGCAGGCTCACGAGTTTGAAGACGTGCAGTTCTTTGAGGCCTGCCTGCCCATCGAGGAATTGGCGCGGCGCGGGTATGACACGCTGCGATTTGGGCCCATGAAACCGGTTGGCCTGGTCGATCCGCGTACGGGACGGCAGCCGTTCGCGGTGGTGCAATTGCGGGCCGAGAATCTCCGGTTTTCCAGCTATAACTTGGTGGGATTTCAGAATCACCTTAAGTTTCCGGAGCAGAGGCGAATTCTGCGTCTCATACCCGGACTTGAAAGCGCCGAATTCCTGCGGCTGGGACAGATTCACCGCAACACCTACATCAACTCGCCCCGGTTGTTGAATCCTGACTTGAGTTTTCGAAGTGCGCCGAACGTATTTGTGGCGGGCCAGCTTTCGGGGGTTGAAGGCTATGTCGAATGCATCGCGACGGGCTTACTGGCGGGTTTAGCGCTGGCGGCGCGAGCGCAGGGCGGCGCCGAAACCGGCGTTGCCGGGGCAAGCAGCGTTCGCCCGGAGCCGAACGCAGTTCGGACCTACGTACCGCCGCCGCGTACCACGGCGTTAGGGTCACTGGTGCATTACGTCACCCACGCTGCCTCGGCGCATTATCAGCCTGCCAACATTTCCTTTGATTTGCTGCCGCCCATGGCGGGTCTGCCGCGAGCGATTGCGCGCGACCGCCGTGCACGTCAACAGAAGCAGTGCGAACGAGCTTTGTCCGACTTCCAGACGTGGTTGGGAAGCCTGACGGGCATTCCGCCATTGGAACTTTCCAGAACCGATTGCCAGCAAATGAGACCCGACGGCAGTCAACTGACTACGAGCGACTATACACACTAATGGACGACCTTCTGGACCGCTACGTCAACTACCTTCGCTATGAGCGCAACGCCTCGCCGCATACGGTGCGCAACTACCACAGCGACCTGCTGCAATTCCGGGATCACCTCAAGCACGGAAACCCGGAGGCGAAGGTGGACGTAACGGCCGTCGATGCGCTCGCCATTCGGGGCTTTCTGGCGCACCTTTTCGAGCACGAGAAGAAGAAAAGCTCGATTGGGCGCAAGTTGGCGGCGGTGCGGGCATTCTACAAATTCCTCGCCAAAGAGGGGGTGCTGTCGGCCAACCCCGCGGCCACGGTTTCCACACCCAAGCTGGACAAGACGCTTCCGCGCATCATGACGGAAGAAGAGATGAACAATTTCCTGAACCGCGTGGCGGAAGCCGTCCAGGCTGGCGAACCCATGATGCGCCGCGACCGCGCCATTCTGGAGTTGCTCTACGCTTCAGGATTGCGCGTCAGTGAGCTCGCCGGCCTCGACCTTCGCAGCGTGAATTTCGGCGACAGCATCGTGCTGGTGCGCGGCAAAGGCCGCAAGGAGCGAATCGTTCCCTTCGGTTCCAAGGCCAAGGCGGCGCTGAACGACTACCTGCCGGTGCGCGAGAAGATTCTGATGGACAATCGCAGGACCGGGCAGGTTGCGCTGTTTCTGAACACCAAGGGCGCACGGCTGACCACGCGATCCGTAGATCGGCTACTCAAGAAGTACGTGCGATCGTTTGGTCCGAATCTCAGAGTCAGCCCGCACTCGATGCGCCACGCCTTCGCTTCGCATTTGCTTACGGAGGGAGCGGACCTGCGCTCCATTCAGGAAATGCTGGGGCACAAGAGCCTGGCGACCACGCAGAAGTACACGCAGGTGTCAATCAAGCAACTGATTGATGTTTACGATAAAACGCACCCGAAGGCGTAGGTACAATGCGGCTTTCTCACTGGGGCTCAGTCCGTGCGGTCAAACTCTCCGAAAAAGGTGCGAGGAGTCAGAAGCGAGGAGGGCAATCGGTTCTTCTCACTTCGTTTCTTCTAGTTGGTCACTTCCAACTCCCGGCTGCCTTTCTTTATGGCGTTGGATGATGGCGACCGTTTAGGAACCAGTCGCCAACTTCCGCCGAAGCCTCCGCGAGCATCGCGAAGATGGGGGTCACCACGCGCACTGCGAGTACAAGCGCTGCAACTCCTACCCAGACTGCGAGATGCTCCAGGGAATGCGCGGGATCGCGGAAGTCAAACCGCGGCCGCGCGTGCGTCTTGTCTTCGAAGTAACTCAGTGTGACCAGGGTAATGTAAAAGATCGCGCCGGCCAGCAACGCCAATTGCAGCAACCCATTCAGCAGACCTTGCCAATCCAAGCTTGCCACGGTAGTCATCTCCTCTTCTTACCTGGCTCCTACACGTACTTGGATTCCGCCGCCAGCCAAAGGGTTACTCGAACTTCTACAACTCGATAATGCCAGTGGTTGCAAGGAGTTGGCCATAGCACTTTCGTACCAGCCAATTCGCAGCAGAAGGCGCTTGAGGTCTACCTTCGCAGAGCGAATCTACGATCACGAAATTCGTCAACTTTGCAGCTCTCGGTGTTAGAATCAGACAGGCATGCAAAGTGATCCTTAGATACCTCGAACGTCTAAGGCAGCGCCGCGCAGGTGGGCGCGAGGTGGGGGACGTCAACAAAGGCCGCTGCGCCTTGGTAAAGACGAAATTCAATGCTAGCGAACCTTTACTATTTTGAGCCGTGTGCCGCCGGCGGAGTCCTGCAGGGCCTGGACAAGGACTACTGCCTGATTTCCATTTCGCGCGACGGCGACAAAATCCCGTCGCTGGAATTGCCGGCGGTGCTGGTGGCCGATGCCGGTCAAGGCGATCTGGCGCGGCTGGAAAGGTCCTGCCCCAAGTCCGACGCCTGGCGCATTATCTGCCTCCAGGATGGCGATGCTCATCCTCCCGCCAAACTGAAAACGCGAATCTTCGCTTTGCTGCCGAGCCAAGTGTCGTGCGTAGCGTTGGCGAAGACCGTCGAAAAGGCATTCGAGACTCTGCATGCCCAGGAAGAGCACCACCGCACGCGCCGGGAGCTGCGGCGTGCCGTGTCCGACCTCGAGACGCTCAACAAGATCGGCGTGGCGCTCTCCACCGAGCGCAATACGGATGCGTTGCTGGAGTTGATCCTCAGCAAGAGCCGCGAGATCACCTCCGCCGACGCCGGCTCACTCTACCTGGTGGAAGAGGAGATGGGCGGCGGCAAGCACCTGGTGTTCAAGCTGACGCAGAATGACAGCCATTCGGTGCCCTTTCGCCAGTTCACCATGCCCATCGACACGCGCAGCATTGCCGGCTACGCTGCCTCCACCGGGCAGATCCTGAACATCAAAGACGCCTACCGCATCCGCAACCTGCCTTTTCGCCTCAACCGCGACTTTGACCAGAAGTTCGGGTATCGCACCAAGTCCATGCTGGTTCTTCCCATGAAGACCCAGAAGGACGAGGTGATCGGAGTGCTTCAGCTCATCAACTCCAAAAAGCATCCCGGCGCCAAGCTGACCTCGCCCAAGATCGTCGGCGAGGAAGTGGGCCCATTCTCGCAACAGAGTCAGGACTTGGCGTCTTCATTGGCCAGCCAGGCGGCGGTGGCGCTCGAAAACAACTTGCTCTACCGCGACATCGAGCAGTTGTTCGAAGGCTTTGTGCGAGCCTCCGTGACGGCCATTGAGTCTCGCGATCCCACCACGTTTGGACACTCGGAACGCGTCGCCAAGCTCACCGTGGCGCTGGCGGAAATGGTGGACCGTCAGGACTCCGGCCCGTACAAGGACTATCGCTTCACCCGCGAGGACATCCGCGAGATTCGCTACGCCTCAATCCTGCACGACTTCGGCAAGGTCGGCGTGCGCGAAGAGGTGCTGGTCAAGGCCAAGAAGCTTTACCCCCCGCAGCTCGAGCTGATCCAGAAGCGCTTCCAGTACATCCGCAAATCCCTCCAGCTTGAGGCTTATCGCAAGAAGCTTGACCACGTGCTGCGCAACGGCAACCAGGGCTACGAGGAGCTGTTCGGGGTGATTGAAGGCGACCATCAGCGTGAACTGAAGAACCTTGATGACTTCCTGCAAAACATCCTCACGGCGAATGAGCCCACCGTGCTGCCGGAGAAAACCTCGGAAACCCTCATGCAGATCGCGGGATGGAGTTTTGACGATCCTTCCGGCCCCTCCGAGCCTCTGCTGACGCCGGAGGAACTGCAGTTGCTCTCGATCACCAAGGGAAGCCTGAACCCTGATGAGCGGCTGCAGATTGAATCGCACGTCATTCACAGTTTCCGCTTTCTGAGCCAGATTCCGTGGACCAAGGAGCTGAAACGCGTCCCGGAGATCGCGCGGGCGCACCACGAGAAGCTGGACGGCTCCGGATATCCCTACCGCATGAAGTCGGAGGAGATTCCCTTCCAATCCAAGATGATGACCATCTCCGACATCTTCGACGCGCTCACGGCACGCGACCGGCCCTACAAGCGCGCCGTGCCGGTGGAACGCGCGTTGATGATCATCGGCGATGAGGTCAAGTCCAAGCTCCTCGACCCCGTGCTGTTCGACCTCTTCGTCGACGCCAAGATCTACCAGATCACAGCCAAGGACTAAGAGCACTGGTTAGTGGGTAGTGGTGAGTGGCTGGCAGGTTCCGCCGCCCGACTACCGCCAGATGACAGTTACCGCCCGCACGCCGTCCCCTGCCTACTGCCTCCTGTCTCCTGCCTCTCGCCTACCGCCTCCTGCCTACAGCCTACTGCTTTCTGCCTACTGCTTTCCGCCTACTGCTTTCTGCCTACCGCCTTCTCCCTAATAGGGGTGCCAGGAAGTGGGCGAAGCGAACACCATCACTCCGTGGCCGGTCGCGCGGTCTTCGAGCGTCAGGCAGTAGAGCCTGCCGCCGTCGAACGACGCTTCCAGCCGGTGGGTCGTGCCGAACCAGGTCAGATGCTGACCTCCGCGGAAGTCGGTGGTGGACTTCGCGGGAATGCCCAGTGAGTCTTCCACCTCCTGAGGCGAGAGCGCGATCCGGAGCCTCTGCGGATAGCGCTTCACGATCTCTCCATTCAGCGGTACGTCGATCTGCTGCCGAGTGTCCTGTTCCACGGCGTTCTCGAACAAGGCCTGGATCCTCGCCTCGCGGGCCGCCGTTTCCCGTTCGACCGCGTGCCGGGCGTGGTAGGGGAGATAGAACTTGAAGAATACTCCGAGAGCCGCCAGGAGAGCGGCTTGGATGATGATGACGCGCCAGGGGACTCGGCCGGAATCGGTACGGGGCATGAGGGTTATTGTAGCCCGGTTATTCACCGAACGCATTGGGTTTGAGTCGATCTCCAAGGCCGGTGGCGCTTGGCCAACCATAGCTTTGGGCCGTTGACCGGGCACACCTCCACCCCGGCCGGGTTGGCCTTCGCTCTATTCGGGTGTAAAGACTGCGCCCTATGGTCTAGCGCTAACGCGTGGCAACGTGGTGGACAGGCCCCCGCAGGTACTGGGGATCGAACCTCTGGAACTTCAGCCCGCAGTGGGGGCAGACGACCAGCCCCAAATTCAGCTGCGGAGCGGCCAGTCTCCTGATTTCCATTCGAAAGGCTTTCTTGCAGGCAGGACAACGTGAAAGCGGATAATCGCTTTGCATATATGAGTTCTCCATGAAGTCTCGAGCAGAAGGCCAATTCTACCACCTGGGGGGGCCAAACGCAACCCGCCAGGGCAGGTTGGAACGCGGCGCCGGGCGCCCCCTGGAGGCCCGCCACATGTTCCGCGAGTTAAAATATAAGTGCTTATATATCAACAACTTGAAACCGTAGTCTTGCTTTGTCTGAGCACCCAAGCCTAGCTGTCAGGCCTCCACGTTTCAGCCGCGTTGAGCGGCCCTCAGGCCGCCCCGTGATGGTAGACCTCCCAGCCCTTGTAATTGCCCAGCGCGTCGGCCACGGCGCGGCCGTAATGGCTGCGGTTGACGGCCACGTGGTGCTCGTAGCCCTGCTTGCACACGTACTGGAGAAGGGCCTGCAAGGCGGCGATTTTCACCACCCCGTAGCCGCCGAAGCTTTGCAGTTTGTCGCCGGTGATTTCGCCCTCGCCGCAGTAGGCGCGCAGCTTGCCGTTCAGGTCGTCGGTGGAGACGCGGCAATAAGTGAGCGGCCCCGCCTTCAGCTTGCCGACCACGGTTCCGAAGGTGTTGTCCTTGCCCACCGAGCCCGCGATGATCTCCTGGAAGTCCATGCGGGCGTCCTCAAAGAAGTGTTTGGGCAGGTTCGAGCAATGGAAAATGACCGCCTTATCGGGGTCCTCGCCGAAGTTGTTGTTCCAATCGACGATGGCGCTGGGTTCGCCGGCGGCCAGTTGCAGCACGTACATCCCGACCATGCCGATCATATCGGTTTCGCAGGCGCTGGGCATGAGGCTGTTTGACATCATGCTCATCAGCGTACAGGGCACGACGCCAAAGAACTCCTCCATGGCCGTCCAGCATTGAATGGACGACCCCGCCAGGTTGTTAGCCTTCATCCAGTCATCCACCACCACGCCGAACTTGGCCATCTTCACCTGCGGCGCCACGGGAACGCCCTGGTTGGGAACGTAGCCCTGGATGCTCTCCAGTTTGGCCTTCACCTTGGGATCGTCGTCGGCCATGCGGGCGATGCGGCCGAACACTTCCGACAGGTCCAGCGTCTCGACGGAAATGCCGTGCCGCTCCATCAGTTTCTCGCTGAAGCGGACGGTATTGAAAGCGGCGGGACGCGCCCCCAGCACGCCCACGCGCAGGTTCTTCAATCCTTGGACGATGCGGCAGGTGGCGGCAAAAGACTTCAGGTCGGCGAGAAAGGCCGCGGAGGACGGCGCCATAGTGTGCTGCGACGTCAGCGAGAACTTGATGCCGTACTGCCACAGGTTGTTGCACACGGAAATCTTGCCGCAAAAACTGTCGCGCCGCGTGGTGATGAGCATTTTTCCCGCTTCGTCGGGAAACGCATGCACCAGCACCGGGACGTCGAGCCCCGACATGCGCAGGGAATTGGCCACGCCGCGCTCATCGCCGAAGTTCGGCAGGCTGACCAGCACGCCGTCAATCTCATCGCGATGCTGCCGGAACAGGTCGGCGCACTTCGTGGCGTCGGCCAGCGTCTCGACGGAGCCGAACTTGGTGTCCTGCGGAGTCAGGCAGACGGTGCCGTAGCCCTCCTTCTCCAGAATGCGCAGAATCTCCTCGCGCCCGTCACGAGCCAGAATATCGGGAAAGAAACCGCGGTTACCAACGATGACGCCCAACGTAGTGCGCTTCGCCATGAATGATCCTCCTTGGGAACGGTAGTCGCCAACCTCACGGGTCAGCGAACCCGGGCGGCAATTCTAGCACGCCCCGCGCGCGATGGATGCAGTTCAACCGGGAAAAGTTGAGGTACAAAGACCGTCCAGCCTGAAACGCCGGAGCCGGGCATGGAGCCGGAGACGGCGTACGTCCAAGAATAGGGTGTCGGCGGCCGATGTCTCGAGACTCTCGAATTCTTACCTCGCCCCTGACACCTGACATTCCCGATACCTGACACCTTCCTTTTCTCCTTCCTTTGTTTTCAACAACATCTCCGGATGCACCTTCATTTCTTGAAGAACAGGAGTCAGGAGACCGAAGCCAGGAGCCAGAATCGACTGTCGGCGTGGCGGATGAATTGAGACTCTCGAATGCATACGTTCTTCCTGACACCTGACACCTGATACCTGACCCCTTCCTGATCTGCCCTCCTTTGACACTGTCACGACAACATCTCCGGATGCACCTGACATTTCTTGAAGAACATGAGACATGAGACCGAAGCTAGGAGCCAGAATACGCCGTCGGCCTGGCAGATGAATTGCAGACACCCGAATACATACTTTTCCTGACACCTGACACCCGATACCTGACACCTTTCTTTTTGCCCTCCTTTGTTTTCAATAACATCTCCGGATGCACCTTCATTTCTTGAAGTAGCAGGAGTCCGTAGCAAGGAGCCAGGAGGCAGAATCGGAGCGCCTGCCGCAGAAGCCTTTCGACTTCGGACTTCGGACTGTGTCGTTTGTTTTCATACACATTCCGGGTTGGAACGTAGATTTCTGGCGTTGCACTTTGCACTTTCTCCAACCGGCTCTTGTTGAGTCGGGAGTGGGGATGGGCGCCCTAACACCTCGCACCTGGCACCTGACACCTTCTTCGTCGTTTGTTTTCATACACATTCCGGGTTGGAACGTCGAAAAATTGATAACTGCGTTTCCCTGTTGTTCACCAACCCTGACGAAGCCCGGCTGGCGCACAGTGAAACTGTGCGTCAGAGTTGGGCGCAGAGCTTTGCTCTGCGCCGGCCGGGACGAACCAAGTCCCTTGTTTTCAAATATATCTCCGGAAATCAAGCTATCTCTTTTGTTTTCTGTAATATCCTCGGATGCATCGCGACTTCGCCGGATGACTTCCTTATTTTTCAATGACATTCCGGGTTGGAACGTCGCAAATCGGTCGCGCGCCTGGTTTGAATGTTTTGGGTTTGAGACTCCGGACTCCGGACCCCGGACTCTGCTGTGCCAAGGTCGTCGTAGCTCGCGAGTCGTCGCACAGTGCGGGTGGGGGGAAACTTCCATGTTCGGCATCCACCGGAACCTTTCGTCCCCGAGCGGATCACCAAAATAAGTATACTCACACAACTAGGCTTTTGTCAATAGCAAACTGAGGCTAGGCGAGGCAATGATGAATTCTGAATGCTGAATGGACGGCCCGTGCCGGCGCGCGATCGCGCGCCGCACACGATTGTAAGCGTCCGGTGAACCCATCTTCCCCGGTTCACGATTCACGGCCTTTCCGTGGGAGGGAACCAGGAGTTTCTTCATTTTAGTGGCCACGGCAGGCGGAAAACACGGCGTTCCATGAAATGACCGCCATCTTCAGTTTGCACCGCCAACGAACCCAACTGTCATCCTGAGGCCACGCGGTTCGCTGCTCCTTCCTGTGTGGCTCTTTCATCCCCTACAATATGCCGGTCTATCCCGGCGCTCCCTGACACCTTTTCTCCGAACCTTTTGGCGCGAATTGACTCTTGCTCAAGCCCGTGTCTGCCGATAAGATTGCTAGCGTTAGGCCAAATGGAGTTAGGATTATCGGAAAACCCGGGACAGATGGAACGCTGCGGTAGTTTTTCTTCGCGGACCACATGGTACCAAACTTTCGCCACCACCACCCGAGCCATTCGCGCCATGGCGCGGCGCCATACCAGAAAATGGCTCTGCTGTCGTTCAGGTCGCCCCAACGATCCCTTGTTTTCGACTTTTGAGTCGTTTACTATCCCTTTACAAGGTTCGGAGGTTACCAAGCATGCCAACATACGTCACGCTCAATGAAGCCGCCAGCTATCTCGGCGTCAGCAAGGCGACCCTCAGGAATTGGGACAAATCGGGCAAGCTCCGCGCCGTCCGTCATCCGTTAAATCAGTACCGCGTTTATGCACTCTCGCATCTTCAAGACCTTCAATCCCAGCTTCCCCTCGACATCTTGCAGCTGCCAGAACCGAACGCCCCGGCACTGGACGTTCGCGCGACACGAACTCTCATTGCTCGCCTGCATAACATCCTTCGAGATCACGACAGCCACAGCAACATCATCGAGCGATTTGACGAGCTAACCAAGCTCCTGTTTTTGAAACTCTTTACGGAAGAACATTCCGCCACCAACGACGCTCTGGCACGAAAATCACAGGAATCCGACAGCAGCTACGCAACTCGAATTCGGACGGGTTACGCCGAAGCTGCTGAGAAACATGCCCATATCATTCCCGGCACTTTCGCCTCTCTACGTACGACCGACGCGGCGATCTGCGAGAGCGCCAGCGCGTTGGCTCAGGTTTTCTTTAAGGGAGTCGGATTCGACGTGAAGGGTTTGGCCTATGAGGAGGTGATTAAAAACACCTTCGACAAGAACGATAACCAACAGTTTTTTACCCCCCCGCCAATCGTAAAATTCATGGTGGAGATGATGTACCAACATTTGAAGGGCGACATATGCGACCCGGCAGCAGGGACCGCCGGATTCCTCGTCCAGGTCCTGAAATCGGGAGCATCGTATTCCTCCCTCACCGCCCTTGAGATAGACGAGCGACTAGCATGGGTTGCGGGAATCAACCTCTTTAGTCATGGTGCAACAAACTCACGGGCGCACTGGTTGCCGCATGGAGGAACCCTCGGGCGCGACGCTGAACGGTTTTTCGCCAGCTTTGACGCCATCATCACAAATCCCCCTTTCGGCAGCGACTTCACAGATGCCGCCCTACTTCCCACCTATAAACTCGGCGGAGATCGCACCAGCAGACGGCGCGGCATACTGTTCCTGGAACGATGCCATCAATTGCTTAAGCCCGGAGGGATGCTCGCGATTATTATTGACGACAGGGCGTCCTGAACTTACCCTCTGCCGAGGATGTCCGGCATTTCATAACGGATAACTTCATACTCCAGGCTATCGTGAGCTTGCCCGAGAACGCCTTCATGCCCTATGCCACCGTCAGCGCTTCGATTCTCCTCCTGCGAAAGCCAAGCACCGCAAAGCCGCAGATCGTCAACACGTTCTTTGCAAAAGCCGAGAAAGTCGGGCGCAAAGGTAATGGCGACGACGACTACATTTACGATGAATCCGGCGAGGGACGCCTGAATTCTGACCTGCCTGACATTCTCAGGTTATTTCGGTCTTTCCAACAGACCGGAAATGTCCCGACATCCGAATTAGCCTATGCGACGGACGTCGCCGAAAACTTCCGCGACGAACCCAGCGGTTGGCGGCTCGACTTTCGCTATCACCACCCTTCCCGGAAATCCAGCCGCGCTCAACTCGCTCGCGCCCAGGGCCGCCTCATGCCACTGGCGGACATTTGCCAAGAGCGGAATCAAACGCTTATCCCTTCAACGCAACTCGCCGACCAGATCCTTCTTTACACTGGACTTGCTCATATCGAGGCCGACTCAGGTGTAGCGCATCAAATCCCGACGCCTACGAATTCCCTCAAGAGCGCTGTCAAGCGATACGAACCGGGAGATATTATCTTCGCCAAAATGCGCCCCAACCTTCGCAAGGCCGCACTTATGGAATTCGCCGAGGGAGGATATGTATCCGCGGAGTGTATTGTCTTGACAGTTAAAGAACACCATGGCCGCCCGATCATAGACCCTCTCCTTTTGAGCATCCTGCTTCGCTCCGACCTCGTTTACGGCCAGATAATGCACCTCATCGCAGGCATCGGACGCCCACGTCTCGCCGCCGGTGATCTCCGTCGTGTCCTTATACCATCCGCAACATATGCCGCGCAGCAAAACTGGCGCTCTCGGTACCTTTCCGACATAACAGCGGCCCGAAGGCTCAAGGAAAAAGCCGATGAGCTTTTGCGTGACGCCGCCAATATGGAACGTGCCGCTGTTGAGCAACTCGCCAAGGAGTTTGTCTAACCATGGACGTTCACCAGATACGACAATTTCTATCAGGGCAACAACAGCCCAAAGCTACTCTCGATTTCCTAACGGACCAATTTATCCCGGCAGTCATTGCCAAGCTGAATGAGACGAGAACACGGCGGCGCATGGCCCTGTATGGGGGGGACCGAATTCCTGAAAACGAACGCAACCTAACCGACGTACGAAACCGCATGAGCTTACTCATCGAATATAAGTTGGCATGGACGGGCAACGACATTCTTGAGGCTCACGGGATCAACGATCTTTTCTGGACAAACGTTGTTGCCAATCGCTTTCCCGACCTTGAACTGCGCGACCATCAAGGCCGCCGAGGCGTTAGGGTAGAGGTGAAATGTCTCCAAGCCATTGCCGAGGAGAAGTCAGCAAACTTCGACACATTGAAGAAGGACCTAAACCCGAAAACCGATTACGTTGTGGTGTTCATCTGGGAGTGGTTCAAAGATGCAGCGGCTGTCGCATGGGACCGCGCCCCGAAAATTCTCCGCGCCTTCGTTTTCCACGCATCTTCGCTCGCTGAACTGCGGGATTACAACTGGCTTGCGAACGCACCCAAGGACCTCGGAGACGGCTTTCAAGGTTTCGACCTTCGCTACGCCGTCAACTGCAAGCAAGGGAAATATAACGAAGAAGAGGGCAATTACGGGAAGCTACTTCGTATCTGGAACGATGAGATTAATTATCGTCCCGGACTAAACCCTCTCCTAACCGCGACCGTTGCCACCTATCGGCAATTTGAGGATTTCACGGTGTGGAGCGGATTTGAGGTCCTTGCGCCCTACCTTATCGCGCAGTCGGGTGCGCCTGCCCCCGAGCCAATATTAGTGAACGGCACAACGGTCGGCTACAGCAGTGGAAAGCTCGCCATCGTTTTTAAGCGCCGAGTTGATAGCACGAATGAGCAGCGGGAACTTGCGCGGAGCCGCGCACTTAAGCGCCTGATCGTAATGACAGACAAATATGTATGGTCAGAATGGCGAATGCACGGCGGGCGACTGCAACGACACGCCGACGGCAAAAAACCTAAGCACTTGGCTCTTTATCTTTCAGCAAATTAAGCTCTCTCTGACACAGCACGAACGACGCTTCATCGAACTTTCGGCCAGTGCAGTGATTGATAAAAGCCACCAAGGAGGCCGCCGAAAAGGTCTTCACCGGGCGTTTCTCAAAATCATAGACCTCGAACCCGTTAGCGCGGCCAGCCGGGTCAGGCGCGAAGTGAAAGAAGTACCCGCCGCGCTTCTCTGGCCCTTCCGGGTAGCGTATGCAGATAGAAACACCACGCGGACGCTCCCTTGTGATCCGGCGAAGATCGTCAAGAGTAAACTCCCGGTTCTCATCAAAGAGCAAGATGGGCGGAAACGGGGCATCACCGATGAGATTACGCGGCATTAAAAAAGCTCCCGTGGGGATATACCCAGCGCATCAGCAACCCTCTGAATGTTCACCAGGCTGATATTCCTCTCACCCCGCTCGACTCCACCGATGTACGACCGGTCCAGGTCACAGGCCAGCGCCAGCCCTTCCTGCGAAAGGCCCTTCCGCTTTCGGAATTCCCGGACCCGTTCCCCGAAGCGCTTTTTTATTTTTCCTTCCCTGTCCGCATTCATCGCGCACTTATGGAATCATCACTGGTGAAAATAAGTCCACGGGTTTTAAGTACCTCCGTCAATTTACCTTTCATTCGGTCCACACCCATACAGGAAAACCGGGACCATACCTCCGATATACCGATGTAATAGCTTCCGCCGCCGCCCCGCCGGGGATTAGTGTTTGGGAATTAGGGTCCTGTAATCACGCTCGGCGCTGACCGCGACGCCTCTCCTGAATCAGGAGGTGAACCCGTCCGCTTGTCCGCCCGCCCTGGCAGCCTGTGGAGTGGAGCATCCGCCGGTTTCAAAGGAAGTCACGAGTGATGTGTGACGTGTGACGAGCGAGAAAGAGCGGTGACGGTAGGGTTGTGTGATCAGCATTGGTCTGGGGATCGGGTAGATCGCCCTTTCAGGGCTCAGGCATCCGTTTGGGTCCCGCTGATCCAGGCCTGCGGTCAGCCAACAGAAAGGGCGGACCTTCGGCCTGAGCTCCGTTATTTCGCCCCTTTGGGGCTCAAAGACCGCGCCGGACTTTGGGAGGCTTGCGCTTTGTCCGCGCGAGGTTTCATTTCCCATTGAAACGCTGCACTGCTTGCGGCGGCAATTCCCCGATCCGAGTCCATTCCCAAACCTAGGCGTGCGACCGTGCGTTCACAGTGGTTTACCAAGATATGACATACATTTTTATCGTACTTCCAACTTTTTCCTTGACCCATACCCGCCGTGAGGCGTCTACTTCTCAGGTTGAACACTGGCGGAGGGAACGCCGGCCGGCAGCTAACCCGCAGTCATCTGAGGAGCCACGACGTGGAGAAGAAGACCTACTTTGACTATTTTGGCGGCGAAACGACGGGGTCACCGGACGGCCAGGGAGAAGTTGGCAACTCCGCTCCCCCGGCGGAGGCGCCTGCCCAGGACCTGCGCGTGTCGCAGCGCATTCCCATCGGGATGAGCGTCAAAGTTCAAACCCTGGACGGCGCGGAGGAGTTCGCGACCACGCGGAACGTCTCCAACCGCGGCGTCTGTTTTGTGAGTACCAAACCCTACAAGGTGGACGAAGAAGTGAGGGTGGAACTGTATGTGGGCCCTAACCGGCACCTGGGTCCGCTGCCCGGCCGGATTGCGTGGGCTTTCCGCACGGGCGAGGCGTGGGAGCACGGTGTTACCTGGAGCAAGCAAGTGAATATGGGCCTCGCCACCGATGTGCATGCTTCGGACCCGAACCTGCACGGATGAGGCAGCGCGTCGTAAGCGTCCATCGCCATCTCCTCCGCCGGATCCTATCCCCCCGGCAGGTCCAAGCGCTGCCATCCTATTCTTTCAGAAATTCCTTCAAACCAAGCGCGTGCTGCAACGTGATTGCCCACCACGCGGGGATGCCCTCTGGTGCGCGTGCCCGAAATTGATCGCACCCTCACCAGGCTGAAAAGACGTGGACCGGAAAATCGGCGGTCCAGGCTACGCACTGGAACAGACCCCTCACCCGCCCGTTGGGAAACGGTCAACCTCTCCCCTTGGAGAGGTTGCTGATTTTCGTTGGCGCACTTGCGCCAAGCAGAACTACGACCTCTCCTTGGAGAGTCTGGGATTCGTTATTGAAGCGCTGCCGCGCCAAAAAGAACTGACAACCTCTCCAAGGGGAGAGGTTAACCCCGATCCCTCGGGGCGGGTGAGGGGTCACTTCCGCGAGGGCGCGCACGGACCGCCGGCAGCATCGGTGAATCTCCGCGTCGATCCGCGTCGATCCGTTGGGCTGAGCCGTGATGTAGACTCTTCAGGAAGAACATCGTCTATAAGGCCCGAGGTTGGTGCAAATGATACGGACTGCTTTTTGGCTGATCACTTTTCAAATCTGTTTGGGAGTTGGGGTCGCCGGCGCCGCCAGCGTCACTGGACTCCGTTGCGAAGACCAAACAGATCCGCTCGGCATTGACGCCGCTCGTCCGGGCCTGACTTGGATGATGAATTCCAACCGGCGCGGCGATTATCAGAGCGCCTATCAGGTGCTGGTGGCGAGCACCCTCGAAAAACTCGCTCGGGCACGGGGAGATCTGTGGGACAGCGGAAAAGTGAATTCGGCGGACAGCGTTCACGTTCCCTATTCGGGCGTTCCGCTGGAGTCGCGCGCGCGCTGCTACTGGAAAGTGCGAGTCTGGGACGCTGACGGAAAAGTCTCGGCGTGGAGCGCGGCGTCCTTCTGGACGATGGGGCTGCTTCGGCCCGCCGACTGGACGGCGCACTGGATTACCGCCTCGCGCTGGTTCGTGCCGCCGGCGCTGCGCCCGGAGGGCTTCGCTACAAAACTGTCAAACTCCCGCGAGACGTATGCGTGGGCCGACGTCGACCTGGGTGCTCCCCGCACTGTTGATGCGGTGCAGTTGTATTCCCCCCCGGCGGTCTTCCCCGTGCGGTTCAAGATTGAAGGCAGCGATACCTTGGATTTCGATCACACGCAAACCATCGCCGACTGGACCCCCGGCGACTATCATCTGGCAGGCGAGGGCTTTCAGGATTTTGCCGGTAGCGGGATTCGCGCGCGCTACGTCCGGCTGACCATCACCCGTTCGCCAGAGACGTCGCCCGGATCCGGGAAATTCCAAAGCATCGTGCGGCAAATGACTGTGATGTCGGAAGGCCGGAACGTGGCGCTGATGCGGCCGACGCGAGAGTTCGGCACGGCATGGAATTCCGGCCATGCCACGTTCATGGTGGACGGCATGCCTTCCAGCCATGACGGCGACACCTGCCCGACGGACGCATTGCCGATCACCGTCGCGCCGCTGTTGCGCAAATCTTTTCGTGTGGAGGGCGCTGTGCGGCACGCGACTCTCTACGTGGCCGCGCTGGGCATGGCCGACGTCACTCTCAACGGACAGGCGGTCAGCGCCGACGTCCTCTCGCCGCCCTTCACCGACTACACCAAGCAGACCGTCTATTTGACGCGCGACATCACCGCGCTCTTGCGACCAGGGGAAAACGTAGTCGGCGCGACTTTGGGGAACGGCTTTTTCAGCACGCCCGGCCGCGGCTTCGGCGAGCGGCATTCGGGGCACGGCCCGCCGCGTCTGCTGGCGCAGATCGAAATCGAATCGGCGGACGGAAAACGGCAGACCATCGTGACCGACGCAACGTGGAAGTGGGCACCGAGTGAGATCACGTTCAATGACATCTGGCTTGGCTACAAGGAGGACCGGACGCTGGCGAAGCCCGGTTGGGACCGGCCCGGACATCGCGATGCCGGTTGGCGCGCGGTGAGCCTGACAGAGGGACTGGGCGGAGCGCTGCGCTCGCGCGTCGGTCCGCCCGTGCGCGTCGTCGGAGAGTTGAAGCCGGTTCGCGTGGAGGGCCATCGCGCGTTTTTCGATGTTCTGACGGCGGGGTGGCCCAGCGTTCGCGTGATGGGCAAAGCCGGCGAGACGGTGACGATCTCGGGGCGCTGCGCCAAAGACTATAACCTGCCGGAGATGTCGTTCCGGCTCGCGCAGGATGGCCCCGCCGTGCTCGAGCCGCGATTCCTGGTTTTGTCCGGACCGCTTGAACTGGACGTCGGCGGGCTTTCCGAACCGTTGACGCGCGACGCGGTGAGCATTCAGCTTGTCCGCGCGGACCTTCAGCCGGCGGGAACGTTTGAATGTTCCAATCCGTGGCTGAACCGCTTGCACGAAGTGCTGCTCCGAACCCACCTGAATTACAACCTGGACCACCCGCTCGACCCGATGCGCGAAAAACAGGGTTGGACTCAGGATGCGCAGAGCATGTTTGAAACCGCCGCTTACCTTACCGATGTCAGCGCCGAATATCGAAAGTGGTGGCGGGACTGGGCAGAGGCCCAGCAACCGGATGGATTGCTGGGCACCGTGGTTCCCGTGGTGGGCCGGGAAGTGCACGATTGGAACTGCCCCTGGTGGAGCGGCGTCATCGTGCTGCTCCCGTGGCAGCACTACCTCTACTACGGGGACCGCGAGTTCCTGGAAGAAGCGTTCGAGCCGATGCACCGGTATGTGGATTATCTGGGGTTCCTGGCAGGAACCGGAGCCGGCCGGCGCCCGCTTCATTTCCCGATCCCCATCAGGACGTGGATGCCGACGCTGCCCGGCGGAAGATGCTCGTCTGGCTCGGCGCTGGAGACTGGTTGAACCCCACCCGTCCCGATGCGGCTCAGGTGGCGGCCAGGCGAAGTTGCTGGCCGGTGCCGAAGACTGGCGGAAGCTGGCGCGTCCCGTCCGATAACGCGGTACCCGGGGCGATGCTCGCCATGCCGGCGTGGTCTATTACGCCTCGATGGTGAGTCAGACGGCGAAGCTACTCGGAAAGCCCGCGGCTGCGGCGAAGTATGCGGCGGTCAACGGACGTAGCGGGTCGTTACAACGCGGCCTACTTCCCTCGCGAACCGGAATATACGGCGACCACCCAGACCAGGAGACAGCCATGGTGCTTCCTATTCGCTGGGCATTGCTCCTAAGGACAAGCGCAAGCTGGTGCTGGCCAGGTTGATCGATCCCATCCATGCTCACAAAGACCATGTGGGCGTGGGATTCGTCGGTCTGCCGTTCCTAATGCAAACGCTCACGGAGGCGCGTCGCGCCGATCGCCAATCGAATGGTGAACCACATGATTACCGAGTTGGGCAACCCTCATGCACAACGGCGTGTTCTCTGAGGAATGGCACGGCGGCGGGGCACAGATGCCCTCCTGCGGCGGTGCCGTGGGCATGTGGCTGTATCAGTCAGTGCTGGGCATCCGGCCTGACCCGTCAGGGCCCGGATTTCAAAAGTTCATCCTGGCGCCGCAACCGGATCTGGCCACGGGGCTGACATCGGCGCGCGGGAGCTATCAGTCAGTCCATGGAAAGATCGAGAGTGAGTGGACGT
>CAVRBF010000090.1:0-91647 GCA_963719115.1 uncultured Acidobacteriota bacterium
CCAGGACGAGGAGATGGCTGCGGCATCGCGAATGAACCTCGCGCAGTGGCATCGGGCTCTGACCGACATACAGAGCGTGGGGATTGACTGCGGTTCGCGCGTCCTTTCGGCAGCCCCGACCACGACGTTGCAATCCACTGACCCCGAGCTTCTGATTGACGGCAGGGACAACCCTTTTGAACTGTGTTACCTCCGCGAGCAACGTGAAATTCTGGGCCGCGCGCTTTCAAGCTTGCCGGAGCGCGAACGACGGATCCTCTGCCTTCACTCCCAGGCGGAATTGACGATGAAACAGATTGCCCTTTTGATGCATGTTGACGAATCACGAGTCTCGCAGCTCCATTCCGCGGCGTTGATCCGATTAAAGGCGAGAGTGGACTCCTTGCTACACCCAACAAAACCTGGAATCTCAGAATCCGGCATTCGCTCGATGGCGGCCGGGGCGGCGGCCTAATCGCTCTAATCCCCAGGTTCGGGAATCTTTCGCTTCGACAATCCCCATTAACAGAAAATTGGATCGACGCCCAGATGTGAGAGGAGTTCTCGTATGCCCTTGCGAATCGCGCAAACAGGCGATATTCACCTGGAACAAGACCGCTACTTCACCGACACGGCTCAGTGTCTTGAATGGTTCGTCGAGGACGCAATCAGAGCCAACACAAACCTATTCGTGGTCAACGGTGACCTGACGACCTACAAGCAGACCATCCAAGAGCGAAATCTCTGGGTTGACACGCTCATTCAGATGGGCAACCACGCCCCGGTTGTCCTGGTCGCGGGTAACCACGGCAAGGAACTCGATGGAGACTTACACGTTCTGGCACGAGCCAAGGCCGCCCACCCCATCTATCTTTGCACCGAGCCGGACATGATTGAGATTGGAGAGGCTGCTATCGCGGTCTTCCCGTATCCCCGGAAAGCTGAGATGGCTGGTAACGAGCACAGTCTAGGTGAGAACTTCGCCAGGCAACTCGATGAGTTCAACCGGCGCTTTGAGCAGCGGCCTGGAAGCTACAAGCTCTTCTTCGGGCATTTCGGGGTGGCCGGCGCCAGGGTGAGCAGTGGTCAGCCGCTGGTCGGGCGATGCGCGGAGTATCCCCTTGATCCGCTACGTAGCTTGAAGGCCCAGTATGTCGGGCTCAGCCACGTTCACCTGCGTCAGCAACTCGCCCCGCGCGTGTGGTACTCCGGGTCACTCTCCCGCTGCGATTACAGCGAGGTTGAAGACAAAGGCTACCACTTGGTGACACTGAATGCTCCGGAGCTTTGCCCGGACCTGTCGGACCTGACCGTTGAGTTCAGGCTGTCGCCTACCCGGCGAATGGTCGAGCTTCACGCCGTTTACGAAGATGGCGAGCTGCGGCTACCCGACAACTTGGATCTGGTCACTTTGAAAGACTCTCGGGTGAAAGTCGTGGTGACGGTCCCCAACGGCCCTGATCACCAGCTCAGCCGCGAGCAGCAGGAGAATCTCCGGGAGAAGTTATTGGCCGCCAATCCCGCAGAATTGAAGGTGAAGATCGAGCACGATGCAGACCTTGCGGCGGAGCCTGCCCCCATCGCCGCTGCCCATTCGGCCGAAGAAAAGCTCCGCGCCTACTGGACGATGAAAGGGGCCCCACCGGCCGACCGCCAGGAACGGTTGCTTACCAAGCTGGCGGAAGTCGAAAAGGCAGTTCTCTCAAGTTAAGAAAGCTACAAATCCCATCCTTATATATATACCCACCGTAACGTTGACTACCCCCTAGGAGGACACCCCATGCGCCTGCATAATCTTCGACTCCGGGGAATCACCGAGGCATTCCCCAATGAAGTCTGCGTCGACTTCGATACTCTGGGTGAGGGGCTAATCGCCATCGTGGGCGAGAACGGCGCCGGCAAGTCCACGCTGATCGGATCGGTCTTCGCGGCTCTGTTCCGCCAACTGCCCGGCCAGAAGCGGTCGCTTTATGACTTCGCCACTCATCCCCAGCCCGAAATCGACCTCACTTTCAGCGTCAACGGCGCCCGCTACCGGTCGCTCCTCAAGATCGATCCCAAGTCCCGCCAGATGGAGAGCTATCTCTTCAACGGGGAGGGTAAACCGCTTACCAACGGCAAAAAGGAACCGTATGAGGAGCTCGTTCGCAAATGTGCCGGTACCCCCGATTTCTTCCTCTCCAGCATCTTTTCCTGCCAAGCGCGTACTGGGAACTTCCTCTCGCTTGAAAGGAGCGAGCGGAAGGAACTGTTCATCCGAGAGCTGCTCGGGCTGGATCGGCTAAGACTGATTGCGGCTGAAGCCAAAGACATAGGCGACGAAGTGGCCAGGACCACGCTTGGCCTGGATGGCCAAGCGAAAAGCCTGAAGGAACTGGTTGAGGCCGTAGTTGAAAATCCCGCGGAAGCACAGGCCCAGCTCGCAGATGTTTCGTCCCGTCTTGAGACACTGGAGGCGGAGAAGCGTGTGGCACAACAACGACTGTTGGAGCTTCAGGCAGCGGAGGCAAGTCGGAAGCCGCATCTGGCCGAGGTCGAAACCCTGAAACAGCGCCTGCGCAAGACCGACGCCGAGATCACCGAGACCAAGCGACAGATCGGGAGAGATGAGAACCTTCTGACGGGAAAGAAGGACCTCGCCGATTGTGTCCTTTCGGCAAGGCTGCATGACTTGATCTAACCGAAATTGCTAATGTCTGTCTTTTGCCCAGGAGGGCGAGGAGGACAGACGATGGCTGACGAGATTTCTGATATTTCCCCCAACATGCGGAAGGTCTATCGACGTCTCCGGCGGTGGCGGAGTTCGCACGCTCGCCGCGTGCCGATTCCGGAGCCGTTGTGGGCGGCGGCGGGAGAACTTGCGCGGGAGCATGGGATTAACCCCACGGCGAAAGCTCTGCATCTGGAATATGGCAAGCTGAGACACTGGGCGGAAGTGGCGGGTGCGGCGAAGAAGGCGGTGAGGAAGGCCCCGTCAGCGAGCCCGCGCCAGGCGCGGTCCGCCGCCGCGCCGACCTTTATGGAACTGCTTACGCCGCGGGCCAGCAGTGCGGCCAGTGCGGTGGTGGAGTTGGAAGGACCGCGGGGTCGGATGAAGATCGAGTTTAAGGGCGTGGCCCCCGCCGAGTTGTTGGCGTTGAGCCGGGCGCTGTGGGACGGCGAGGCATGATCCAAGTTACCCCGCAGATGCGCATCCTGGTGGCGGTGGAAGCGGTGGACGGCCGGAAAGGTATCGACTCGCTGGCGCGGTTGTGCCAGGAACGGCTGGAAACGGATCCTTTTTCCGGCTGCTTGTTTGTTTTTCGGAGCCGGCGTGGAACCGCGGTTCGTATATTGGCCTATGACGGCCAGGGGTTTTGGCTCGCGCAGAAACGGTTATCGAAGGGGCGTTTTCGCTGGTGGCCGGAAGGGCGGAATCCGCGCGAGGTGGCGCGGAGCTTGGCGGCGCATCAACTACAAGTCTTGTTAGCCGCGGGCGACCCGACCGCCACCCGGGCGGCGCCGGCGTGGCGGCCGGTAAGCGTGGGGAGTTGAGAAAAAATGGCGCGACGCACTTGCGTTCTAAATTCTTCTCTGCTACGCTCGGGGGCATGGAAGGAGAGTTTCGCTATCGAGGCCGGGTGATCACCGCGGCGGAAGTGGAATTTATCCGCCAGTTGATCGCCCAACATCCCCACACCAACCGGCGGCAGCTTTCGCTGCGATTATGCGAGGCGTGGGGGTGGAAGCAGGCCAATGGCGCACTGCGCGACATGGTCTGCCGCGGGCTGCTGCTGGAACTCGCACGGGCCGGACATCTGCAGTTACCATCCGCGACCCATGTACACCGCAACCCGGCCGCCCGGCGCGCCACGAGCGGACCAGCGGTGGCGCCGCTCCTCCTGGATACGACTCCTCTGGAGGTATCCCTGCGGGCGCTGCGGCCCTTGGAATTTCAACCGGTGCGACGCACGCCGGAAGAGCCGCTCTTCAACTACCTCGTCGCCGAGTATCATCCGCTGGGTTACACGCGGCCGGTGGGCGAGCACCTAAAATACCTGGTGTATGCGGCGGGACGCCCCATCGCCTGTGTGGCGTGGTCGTCAGCGCCGCGACATCTGGGCGCCCGCGATCGCTTTATCGGCTGGTCGGCGGAGGCGCGGCGCCGCAATATCCGTTTTCTCGCCTACAACCCTCGCTATCTCATTTTGCCTTGGGTGCGCGTCCCGCATTTGGCGTCGCACGTTCTCGGTCAGATGGCGCGCAGAATCGCGGCCGACTGGGAACGGATCTACGGGCACCCCCTCTATTTTCTCGAGACCTTCGTCGATCCCGAACGCTACCGCGGCACGTGTTATCGGGCGGCGAACTGGGTGGTGATGGGGCGCACGACGGGGCGGGGCAAGAACTGCCCGAACAAGCGACCGAACCGGTCGATCAAAGAAGTGCTGGGGTATGCGCTCACGCCGCATTTTCGCCAATGGCTGGCGGAGGTGTAGGATGAAGCCGGAACGTGAGGTGATCGAGGTGAATTTTGAAGAGCTGACCGCGCTGCTGGAGCGGGCGCGCCAGGGGCCCTTGGGGGAAGAGGATTGTCAGCGGCTGGAAGGTGCGATCCAGGCGTTGAGCCATCTGATCGAAAGGATCGGGGAGAAGAACACGACGATCAGCCAACTGCGCGCGCTGTTGTCCAAGCCCGGCACGGAGAAGACCAGCAAGGTGCTGGAGCAAGCGGGCATCAAGGCCCCGCCGAAAAGCAGTCCGCCTCCGAACGCGCCGAGTCTGCCGAAGCCGGGGCACGGTCGAAACGGCGCCCCAGCGTATGGCGGGGCTCGCCGGATCAAGATCGCGCACGCTTCCCTGAAACGGGGAGACGGTTGTCCGGAGTGCCAGAAGGGCAAGGTTTACGAACAGAAGGAACCCGCTCTGCGCATCCGGGTGGTGGGGCAGGCGCCGATTGCGGCCACGGTCTACGAACTGGAACGTCTCCGTTGCAACCTGTGCGGCGAGATTTTTGAAGCGGAGGCTCCGGCGAGCGTGGGCGAGAAGAAGTACGACGAGACGGCGGCGGCGATGATCGCGCTGCTGAAGTACGGTAGCGGGGTGCCCTTTTACCGGCTGGAAGGACTGGAGGCGAGTCTGGGGATTCCCTTGCCGGCCTCGACCCAGTGGGAGATCGTCGAGGAAATCGCCGCTCCGATCCGGCCCGCTTTCGACGAACTGCTCCGCCAGGCCGCGCAAGGCGAGGTCTTTTATAACGATGACACCAGCATGAAGATTTTGGCGCTGGCCCGAGCGAGTCCTTCCCGCCCCGAGGTGAAAGAGGAATCGTCGAGCGCCCACGAGCGCACGGGACTGTTCACCACCGGCATCGTGTCGACGACGCGGCAGGGGCAGCGGATCGTCATGTTCTTCACGGGGCGGAAGCACGCCGGGGAGAACCTCGCCCGCGTGTTGGCCGAGCGGGCCAAGGGACTGGCGCCGCCCATACAGATGTGTGATGCCTTGTCGCGCAACCTGCCGAAGCTGCCGGAGAAACTGGAAATCCTCTTGGGAAACTGTAACGCGCACGCTCGGCGTCGCTTTGTCCAGGTGACACCCAGCTTCCCCCAGGAGTGCCAATTCGTGCTGGAAAGCTTGCGCGAAGTCTACCGCTATGATGCCGAGGCCGAGGAACGAGGTCTCACGCCCGAAGAGCGGCTGCGCTTCCACCAGGAGCACAGCCAGCCCGTGATGGACACTCTTCACGCTTGGTTCGATACCCAGTTCGCCGAGAAGAGGGTCGAGCCCAACTCGGGGCTGGGCGAGGCCATCACTTATTGCTGGAAACGGTGGGATCGGCTGACCCTGTTCCTCCGCGAAGCTGGGGCGCCGCTGGATTCGAACCTCGTCGAGCGCGCCCTGAAGAAGGCCATCCTTCACCGAAAAAACTCTTTATTTTATAAGACCACCAACGGCGCCGAGGTGGGCGACCTGTTCATGAGCCTGATCCATACCTGCGAATTGAATGAGATCAATCCCTTCGACTACCTGATCGAATTGCAGAAACACGCCGAGGAACTGGCCCAGCACCCGGCGGACTGGATGCCCTGGAATTACCGGCAGGCACTGCAACCGGCCGGCACCAGTCAGCCTCCCGCTTAAATCCCTTTGAAGTAGAATAGGTTCTGCCTGGCCGAAAACGATCCTCTGCCGCCAGGCCGGAGCGGCAGTCGAAAATGGGCGAAAAACGGGCTTTGGAAAAGGCGAAATCGCCAAGGGTTTTTGGCCACCCCCCTCCCCGGGCCAAAACACCGTTGCGGGCAGGCCTCTACGCCCGTGTTTCTACCCAGGATCAGCAGACCATCCCGATGCAGACCCGTGCCCTGCGGGAATACGCCACTCGCCGAGGTTGGACGATCGCCCGGCAAGTGAAAGAAATCGGCTCGGGCGCTTCTCAGCGGGAGCGGCGAGAGCAACTGCTGGAAGCGGCACGTCGCCGGGAGATCGACGTGGTGTTAGTCTGGCGGCTGGACCGTTGGGGCCGCTCGGTCACCGACCTGCTGGCGACCCTGCAGGAACTGGAGCATCTGGGAGTCGGTTTCGTGTCGCTGACCGAAGCGCTGGACCTGACGACCCCGGCCGGTCGCGCCATGGCGGGCCTTTTAGCCGTGTTCGCGGAGTTCGAAAGGGAGATTCTGCGGGAACGAGTTCGGGCCGGCCTGGCCCACGCCCGCCAGAACGGCCAACGTCTGGGGCGACCCGCTACGGCAGGTCTCCACGCTGATAAGATCCGGAAGCTCTACCGCGCGGGCGCGAGTAAATCCGAAATCGCCCGCCGGTTGCAAATCGGCCGCACCTCGGTGCGGCGCATATTGAAGACGAAAAGGGCATCGTGATGGCGAGAAAGCACAACCGTGTCTTGTATCAACTCAAGGTCACCCTGCAGGAGATCCATCCACCCGTCTGGCGGCTCATCCAGATCTGGGAGGATGCGACGCTGGCTCAACTGCACCGCACCCTGCAGATGGTCATGGGCTGGGAAGATTACCACCTCCACGAGTTCTCCATTGGGCGCCGCATCTATAGCGTGCCCGACCCGGACGACGATCTGTACGAGCGCAAAGTTATTGACGAAAGCCGTGTGCGGCTGGAGGAAGTTGTGCCGCGGGTCGGAACCCGTTTCGAGTACTTGTACGACTTCGGCGATAGCTGGCGGCACGACCTGCGGTTGGAAGCCATCGTCCTGCCGGATTCGGAGGCTTCGTATCCTCGTTGTCTCGCTGGGGAACGCAGCGCGCCACCCGAGGACGTGGGCGGATCGTCCGGGTACGAAGACTACTTGGAGGCGATGGCCGACCCTGGGCACGAAGAACATGAGAACGTGCTGCAATGGCGAGGTCCTTTTGACCCTGAGGCATTCTCACTCACTGCCGTGAACCAACAACTGCAAAAGAAGTTCCGCTCAATTCGAAAGACCGCAACTCCCCATGACTCGCCGTCATAGACTTCCTACCCCAACTACTCATTAGACTCGGCACTGCTGCCCCCCTTTGGCATCCTGCCGTCAGCGCCTCGAGTAACGCAGCCTTGCCGAAAGCTCACGTCGCCATTACGAGACGCAACTCCCCGCCCTGCGTCGAGGAGGGGAGGATGCCTTGGCGGGAGGCGATGCCACGGCCTATTGCGAGGAATACCCGGGAGCCAGCTTAATCAGGTTGCCCCCGTAGGTGGCGCAGTAGCCGGGGCCGGCTTCCCTGCGCCTCCGTATGTTGTCGATTCGCAGGTTTGATTGTTCACCACCAAGACACAAAGACACCAAGCGAAGGCTTCTGAAAGCAGAAACATCGTTTTTCTTGGTGCCCTGGTGTCTTGGTGGTTTAACGGTCTGGCTTTCTCACCACCAAGACACAAAGACACCAAGCAGAGGCTTCTGAAAGCAGAAACATCGTTTTTCTTGGTGCCCTGGTGTCTTGGTGGTTTAACGGTCTGGCTTTCTCACCACCAAGACACAAAGACACCAAGCAGAGGCTTCTGAAAGCCGAAACATCGTTTTTCTTGGTGCCCTGGTGTCTTGGTGGTTTAACGGTCTGGCTTTCTCACCACCAAGACACAAAGACACCGAGCAGAGGCTTCTGAAAGCCGAAACATCGTTTTTCTTGGTGCCCTGGTGTCTTGGTGGTTTAACGGTCTGGCTTTCTCACCACCAAGACACAAAGGCAAACTGCTTGCCTGAATTCCAGGCTTCGCGGCTTTTCGTCCTCGCGCCGCGTCGATTCGCTGTAAACTACCGCCTACACGGAGGACATCACGATGGGGAGCAGGCTGGAAGGGAAAGTGGCATTAGTCACTGGCGCGGGGCGCGGCATCGGCCGCTCGATCGCTCTCGCCTATGCGCGGGAAGGGAGTGACATTGCCGCAACGGCACGCACGGCAGCCGAACTGGACTTGGTGGCGGCGGAAATTTCCGCCATGGGCCGCGAGGTTTTGACCATCCCTGCGGACCTTGCCGATCCGCGCACGCCGGAGAGCGTTGCCAGCCAGACGCTCAGCCGGTTCGGGAGTATTGACATTCTGGTAAATAACGCCGGCGTGGGCAGCTCGGCCAGCCCGCGCCCGCTGCGGGAATTCGACGATCAGTTCTGGAACCTGTCGCTGGCGCTGAATCTGACGGCGCCCTATCTTCTTTCCAAAGCCGTCCTGCCGACACTGCTCAAAAAAGGAAGAGGTCGCATCATCAACATTGCGTCCATCGCCGGCAAAGTCGGATTGCTCCATGGCTGCGCGTATTCGGCTTCCAAACACGGTCTGCTGGGCCTCACTCGCAGCCTGGCGCTGGAAGTGGCGGACAAGGGGATTACGGTGAATGCCATCTGTCCGGGGCCGGTGCATACCGTGATGAATGACCTGCGAATCCGCGTCGACGCGGCCCGCCTGCAAATTCCAGTGGCGGAACTGGAAGCGCGATTGACTCCGCTGGGACGAAGGCTGGAACCGGAGGAAATCGCGCCCCTGGCGCTGCTGCTGGCCAGCGACGAGTCCGACGGCATCACTGGCCAGGCCATTAACGTGTGCGGCGGCGCGCTGATGATTTGAAAGTGGTCCACCACCAAGACACAAAGACACCAAGTAGCCGCTTCTGAGAGCAAGAACATTTCTTTTCTTGGTGCCTTGGTGTCTTGGTGGTTCACAGGTTTGGCTTTCTCACCACCAAGGCACAAAGACACCAAGCGGACACTTCCGAAAATAACAACGTCTTTCTTGGTGCCTTGGTGTCTTGGTGGTTCGCAGATTTGGCTTTCTCACCACCCAGGCACAAAGACGCCAAGTGGACATTTCTGAAAACAAGACATCTTTCTTGGTGCCTTGGTGTCTTGGTGGTTAAATCCGTTCGGCTTTTTCACCACCAAGGCACAAAGACACCAAGTAGCCGCTTCTGAGAGCAAGAACATTTCTTTTCTTGGTGCCTTGGTGTCTTGGTGGTTCACAGGTTTGGCTTTCTCACCACCAAGACACAAAGACACCAAGTAGCCGCCTCTGAGAGCAAGAACATTTCTTTTCTTGGTGCCTTGGTGTCTTGGTGGTTCACAGGTTTGACTTTCTCACCACCAAGGCACAAAGACACCAAGTAGCCGCTTCTGAGAGCAAGAACATTTCTTTTCTTGGTGCCTTGGTGTCTTGGTGGTTCGCAGATTTGGCTTTTTCAAATTGAGGGAGCTGATGCTCCTGTCAGGCTTGGCGATTCAACTGGGCCCGGGCTTCAGGATGACGCGGTTCCCAGTAATTTTGGAAGCGATCGGGCTGCGTTTATTGACGGGGGAGCCTTTCATCCACGCGGGCATGCGTTTCACCACCAGCGAGTTTTTCAGCATGCGGTCCCAGAACTCGCGATCCGTTAAACCATTTTCAATTGGGTCGGACATACTACGGCTCCTTCTTGTCCCATAGTAACGCGTTTAAACTCTCCCAAGCAAGACTTTCTCGATCCAGATAGGTAGTAGGTTGCATCTGGAGGCGCGGCGGAGCGTCGAGCCGTTGCCACGACTTCAACTTGCCGTCCTCCTTCCTTTCAATCGGATATCCGGTGCTCAACTTGAGGGAAAATAAATCGAAGTAGCGCCGCGGGCCGATGCCGATGAAGGGAAGAAACGGCACGCGATGCTCGGCGACCTGATCCACGGAAATTGCGTCGCTGTGGAGCGTCGGCGCCTTGCTCTTGGGATAAGGCTCGACGTAGACCACGCGTTTGATGCCGGCGGCGATGATGTGCCGGCAGCAGTTGTGGCAGGGGAAGGTGGTGGAGTACAAGGTGGCATTGCGCGCGCTGCGGGCGGTGCGGGCGCAGGAGAGCAGGGCCTCCATCTCCGCGTGCACGGAGCGACCGAACTCGGTGATGTCGGTCAAGCCGGTGGGCTTGAGGATGGAACGCGCCTGCTCCACGGTCAGGTCGTTGCGGCCCAGTTCCTGCAGGATGGCGGCGATCATCTGGTTTTTCTCGCGGGCGTTGGCATCGTAACCTCTATCCAGGTCGCGGACGCCGCCCGCCTCGGGACCGTAAAGCCCGCCGCCGAATTTCGGCACGTCGTTGTAGCCGACGGAAATCAGGTCGCCGGTGTCATCGATGATGGCCGCCCCCACCTGGCGCGAGAGGTCGCCGGAGCGCAGCGACGCGGCATAAGCCATGAACATCGCCTGCTCCTCCAGCGTAGGGGTGATGGTGGGGCAGCCGAACACCAGGTCGAGAAACCGCGGCAACTCATTTTCACATTTTCCGTGGTGAAGAAAACGTCGGCAAGGTGGAAAGTCTTGCGCGTTTGCTGGCCGTACGCCTCCACTTCCGCGGCGTCCTGGTCAATCAGCGCGGCCTGCTCGCTTTCGGCAATGCCCTTGCGCTTAAAGTATTCGTCGCGATGCTCTTTGGAAGAGGAAAGGCCCATCAGGAAGAAGCCGTTACCGTAGATTCGGCGCAGCGTGGCGACTTCCTCAGGCCGCTTTAGGCTGAAGATGATGTGAGCGGTACGGGGCAGTGGGCGGCGCCACTCCTCCCGGCCGGTCGCCTTTTTTCTTCTTGTCCGCTTTTTCGGCGCGAGAGTTGTGGATCAGTCCGGCGGCCACGCGCGCCAGAGTGTCCTGGCAATGGGTCATCCGGCGGATTTGATTGCCCGCTTCGATTTTGTAGCGCGCCAGTTCGGCCGGCCCGGCGGGGACGTCCCACTTCCGGCCGAGCAGCTTGAACAGATCAGGGAAAACCCGCGTCAGGCGGATGGGATGGGTGTCGTAGCCAAACTTGATGAGATGCTGCCGAAGGACCTCCTCCAGCCCGTCTTTCTCCGTACCCAGCGGATAAACCAGGGCGAGCACCAATTCCGCTTCCGGAAAGTAGCCAAGGATCGAGTTGTCTGTATCGGGCATCTTGGAAAATCCGCTGCTGCATAGTTAAGGAGAGGAGATTAGACAACTTCCGGGCGTGCGATGCAAGTGCCATGCGTCCATGCGGGGCTAGTGGCTCAGTTCGAATTCGTAGCGGCGAGTTTACCTCACCATGGCGGCGGTACTTCGCGATCATCGCCAACCGTGATATAAACCCAAGCCGGAGGCACGCATGCCGGAATCCGATCGCCGAGACTTCTTGAAACAAACTGCCGCTCTGCTGACCGCAGGGGGAGCACCGCCCATGAACGGAAATCCCATGACCGAACGAACCCGCGCGGAATTCACCGCCTATCAGGCGCGCCGGCGCAAGGAACTGTGGAGCCTGCTGGGAGATTTGCCTTGGAGCCACAGGCCTGGACCGGCGGTAGTGCTGGCGACGGAGAAGCACGACGGGTACACGCTGGAGCGCCTGGTGCTCGACCTGAACGGCATTGAGCCGGTTCCCGCCCTGTTGCTGATTCCCGACAAGCGCGAACCGCGCGCTCCCGGCCTTCTGTACATTCACTGGCACGCGGGCATGTATGACCTGGGGAAGGAACAATTGCTGACCGGCGTCAAAGCCCAACCCGCCTATGCGCCCGTCTGCGCGGAAAAGGGACTGGTGACGCTGGCCATCGACAGTTGGTGCTTCGGCGAGCGCAAGCACGATGAAAACGGCAACGCAGGCGAAGAATACGCCTTCAAAGATATGATCTGGAAGGGCCAGGTTCTATACGGAATGATGATGTTTGATGAATTCCGCGCCATGGATTATCTCGCCGGCCGGCCGGAAGTGGACGCCAACCGCTTGGGAGTGCTGGGGATGTCGATGGGTTCCACCAAGGCGTGGTGGCTGGCGGCGCTCGATCCGCGGGTGCGTCTCTGCCTGGACGTCTGCTGCCTGACGGATTTTCAGGAACTCGTCAAAGTCCACGGCCTGAACCATCACGGGATCTACTATTTCGTTCCGTCGCTGCTCAAACACTTCCAGACGGCGGAGATCAACGAACTGATCGTGCCGCGCGCCCACCTCAGCGTGAACGGCCGGCTGGATGAACTCACTCCTCCCGCGGGAGTGGAAAAGATTCGCGACTACCTGCTGCCTCTTTATCAGAAATATGGCAAGGCCGAAGACTGCCACATCGAATTGTTTGAATGTCCGCACTTTGAGCTTCCCGAAATGCGGGCGCTGATCCGGGAATGGATGGACACCCGGCTGGTAAAATCTTCTGCCATTTAAGCCCCACAATATGTAGCGGTTAACACCGCTCTAAAGCCCGAAATGTAGTGGTTTTCGCTTTACAACGACCCACCGATATGGTAATTATTCGTCGAGATGGTCGGGGGCTCGCGTCGGCGCAAAGAATTGCTGCCAGTGGGCGTTTAAGGACGGCCCATTCAACCTGGATTTTGGGGAAGGTACTGCTTACAACTACTTGCTCTTCCATCGCGAATCGCCAATCGCCGATCCAAAAGTCGATGAGGGTGTGAATTGTATAAACTGAAAAAGCTCGAATTGCTCGGGTTCAAGTCGTTTGGGGACCGGTCGCGGCTGGAATTCGCCGATGGCATTGCCGCGGTAGTGGGACCGAACGGCTGCGGAAAGTCGAACATTTCCGACGCCATCACCTGGGTGCTGGGCGAACAGAGCGCGCGCACCCTGCGCGGCGAGCGCATGGCGGACGTGATCTTTAATGGCACGGGCACCCGCCCTCCTACCGGCATGGCGGAAGTCAGCATGACCCTCGTCAATCCCGAGTACAACGAGGCGGCGTATCAGGAAGAAGTCGAGCATCAAGCGGAACCGGCCGAAGGCGAGGCCGCCCCGTTCGAGCCGGAATCTTCCGGCAACGGCAACGGTCATGGGAACGGCAACGGAAATGGCAATGGCAACGGGAATGGAAATGGACACGGCGCGCACGAGAAGCCGAAAAAATTCCAGCATCGCTCCGGCGAAATCACGGTGACCCGTCGGCTTTTCCGCTCCGGTGAGAGCGAGTACCTGATCAACGGCGACGTTTGCCGCCTGCGGGATATTCAAGACTTGTTCATGGGCACGGGGCTGGGACCGGAGTCCTACGCCATCATCGAGCAGGGCCGCATCGGGCAAATTCTGAGTTCCAAACCGTCTGACCGCCGCTTGATTCTGGAAGAGGCGGCCGGCGTTTCCAAATTCAAAACCCGCAAGCGCCTGGCCGAAGCCAAGTTGGAATCATCGCGGCAGAACCTGTCCCGCATCGCCGACATTCTAGAAGAAGTCACCAAGCAGGTGAACTCGCTGAAGCGCCAGGCGTCAAAGGCGCGGCGTTACCGCGAATTGCATGAGGAGTTGCGCGGCCGCCTGAAGAGCGTACTGACCTCTCGCCTGAAAGCGCTGGAAGTGGAAGTTGAACGGCTGCGGGCAGAACTGGCCCAGGTGCAGGAGACCTGCCTGGCCGCGGCGCAGGAATTGGAAGCGCTCGAGCACGAGCAGAAAGGCGCCACGCAGCGCTACGAAACTCTGGAAGACCAACTCACCGCCTGCCGCGAACGGCTGTCGCAGGGGGGGCTGGAGCGCGAGCGTTTGGCCTCGCGCCTGGAGCAAATCAAGCAGCAGAGTCAGAATCTGGAGACGCGCTCGGAGGAAGCCACGCGCGAGAGCGCGGAACTCCAGGCGCAGCTCACCACGCTGGAGCAGCAGACCGCCGAGCGCGCGCAGCATGTGGAGCAGTTGCAGCAGGAATGGGCCGCCGCCCGGGAAACGCTGGCCCAGGTGGTGATGCGCCAGGAGGATTTGAATTCCCAGCTCGGCTCCGCTGAACAGGAAGTGGAAGCATGCCGGCAGGCGCTGATGGCGGTGGTCAGCCATGCGGCAGAACTGCGCAACCAGCTTGTGCAGGCGGAAGAGGCGGGCTTGGCGGTGGAGCGTCAAGCGGCGCGCGTCGGAGCCGAGAAATCGCGCACGGACGCGGAACATTCGCGGTTGGCCGCGGAACTGGAGAATTACCTCTCGGAGCACCAGCGCGGCGCCGACACCGTGGCGGAGCTGGCGGAATCCGTCACGCAGACCACGCAGGATCTGGACGAGGCTCGCAGCGCAGAAGTCTCTTTGCGATCCAAAGTCGAGACCCTCCGCCGGGAGTATTCCGGCAGCATGGCCCGCAAGGAAGCGCTGGAACAATCGCTGGCGCGCCACGCCTACAGCACGGAGAGCGTGCGACGCCTGCTTTCCGGCGAAATCCCCATGGAAGGACAACCGTTCCATCCGATGGGGTTGCTGGCCGACTTTGTGGAAGTGTCGCCGGGCTACGAAGAAGTGGTGGAAGAATTCCTGAAGCAGGAACTGGAGTGTGTGGTGGTGGAGCAGCACGCCCAGGCGCGGTCGGGAATTGCGCTGCTTCAGAGCCAGGGCACGGGACGCTCCACGTTCTTCGTCACACACGTGCCGTCCAGCGGTCATGGGTCGGGGAATGGCGACTCGCCGGTGCGGACGGAGTCCGGCGTAAAAGCAGCGGTGCGCGAACTGGTGCGCTTCGAATCGAAACTGGGATTGAATGGCGACCTGGTGCTGCCCGCGCTCGCCAGTGCTTATCTCGTGGACGATGATGCCACGGCCGAGCGCTTGGCCGCCACCTACCCGCACTGCCACTTCCTGACGTCAACGGGCGCGCACTACCACCACCGCATGGTTTCCGGCGGCAAAGGGTCGAGCGCCGGACCGCTGGCTTTGCGCCGCGACTTTCGCGAGTTGGAGCGCCACACGGCGGAATTGGAAGCGCAAATCCGCAGCAGCGAGGACGGGCTGAGTGAAGCCATGACGCGGGCCAAGCTACTGGATGAGCAACTGAAGAGCCTGATCAGCCGCAAGTCGGAAGCGGAAAAGAAAGCCGTGGTGGCCGACGAGAAATTGCGCCAGACGCGCGAGACCTGCGAACGCACCCGCCGGCAACTGGAGGCGCTGACTTCCGAAGCCGCCATGCTCGAGCGCGAGAGCGGCGCAACCCAGGAGCGCCAAACGAGCCTGCGCGCCGAATTGGAAACAGCGGCGAAGGTGAAGGCGCAGCGCGAAGAAGCCATCACGGCAACCGCGCAGCGAGCGCGAGAACTGCGCGCCGACCTCGACCGGCTGGCGCAGGAGATTGCCGATGCGCAGTCCGCAGCGCGCGCGCTGGAAGAAAGAACCCGTGCCGCCGAGGCGGAAGCTGCCCGAATGGCGGCGGCGGCGCAAGACTTTTACTCGCGCATCAGCAGGCTTCGCCAACAAGCAGAATCATGGCAGCAGGAGCGCGAGCGGCTGGTGCAGGAGAACGAATCCCACCTCGCCCGGCTGCAGGAACTTCAACTCGAACTGGAAGTGGCGCGCACCACGTTGCTGGGACTGGAAGAAGAAGCCCGCACCATGCGGGCGCAGCGCGATACTCTGGGCCCGCGCGTGGACGCAGCGCGCCTGGAACTGGAAGCGCGGCGCGAAAAGCGGTCCGAGTGCGAAGTAGCGTTGGCGCGCGCGGAATCCGATTTCGCCCATCATGCGCAGCAATGCCGCGATGAACTGAACGCTGACGCCGGAACGCTGCTGGCGGAATTGGCGCCCGAATCCGTACTGGCGGGCGAGGCCTTGCAACTCGCAGAGGAAGAATTACGCCAACTGAAGACGCGCATCGAAAATCTGGGGCCGGTGAACATGATGGCGCTCGAGGAACTGCAGGAAGCGGAAGAGCGGCTGACCTTCCTCGATACCCAACGCCAGGACCTGCTGGCATCCATCGAAGACACCACGCAGGCTATCCGTGAAATCGACCAGGTTTCGAAGCAGCAATTTCTGGAAGCGTTCAAAGCCATCAACACTTACTTTGCCGAATCCTTCAAGGTGCTGTTTGGCGGCGGCATCGGAGAGATGCGGCTGGCGGATGAGAACGATCCCGACAGCGGCATCGACGTGGTGGCGCAACCGCCGGGCAAGCGCTTGCAGAATGTGCTGCTGCTTTCCGGCGGAGAGAAGGCCATGGCCGCGCTGGCGCTGCTGATCGCCATCTTCCGCTACACGCCCAGCCCCTTCTGCGTTCTCGATGAGGTGGACGCGCCGCTGGACGAATCGAATGTGGAGCGGTTTACGCGCATGATTCAGCACATGAGCCGCCACACGCAGTTCATTCTGATCACGCACAGCAAGCGCACCATGGAAATCGCGCAGGTCATGTATGGCGTCACCATGGAGGAACCGGGCGTCTCGCGCCTGGTGTCCGTGCGCTTCGATGCGTTCGAACGCGCGCCTGTGGCGGTGCCGGCGTGATTCCCTGCGGCTTTGCGCGCACCCTCACCGGACCCGCATTTTATGCGGGTCTGAACGATTCGAAATCTTGTGTGGCTAGATCGCTCTTACGCTGTGACTAGTGGTCGTCACAAAAAATCCTGCCGTGCTTTTTCCGTTGACAACTTTGTCCGTTGCTTTAGAATGTCAAGCCTCAAGACCAAACAACCATGTCATCCACGATACAAAATGTGTTGCTCGAAACGAATCTGCCGGGAGTCAAGCTTTTCTCGCGGGGAAAGGTTCGCGACGTCTACGAGCTGGGCGACAAACTGCTCGTGGTCGCCAGTGACCGGCTGTCGGCCTTTGACGTAGTGATGCGCGAGGGCATACCCGACAAGGGACGGGTGTTGACCCAGCTTTCCTGTTTCTGGTTTAATTTTATCAAGGGCGAGATTCCGCATCACTTCGTGACCGCGCAGGTGGCCGAATATCCCCGTGAGTTGCATCCGTTCGCCGACCAACTGGAGGGGCGCTCGATGCTGGTGGAGAAGGCCCAGCCTTTTCCCATTGAGTGCGTCGTGCGCGGCTACCTGGCAGGTTCGGGTTGGAAGGAATATCGCGCTTCGCGAAGCGTATGCGGCATCAAGCTGCCGGCGGGATTACAGGAAAGTTCGCGCCTGGACAATCCCATCTTCACGCCTTCCACCAAGGCGCAGACCGGACACGACGAGAACATCACCTGGGAAGAAACGGTCGCACGCATTGGTGCGGAGGCGGCCGAGAAGTTGCGTGATTTGAGTTTGAAGCTTTACCGTAAGGGACGGGAGTACGGCGAGAGCCGCGGCATCATTATCGCCGATACCAAATTTGAGTGGGGGCTCAAAGACGGTCAAATTATCTTAATCGATGAAGTATTGACTCCCGACTCCTCACGTTTCTGGCCGCAGCACGACTATGCGCCGGGGAAGGCCCAACCTTCGTTCGACAAGCAGTACGTCCGCGACTACCTGGAGTCGCTCCATTGGAATAAGCAACCACCGCCACCGCCTCTTCCCCCCGAGGTGGTCGAAAAGACCAGCGAGAAATATCGCGAGGCTTTTCGTTTAATGACCGGTGCATCCCTCAGTTAAGGTGAGACCGCAGCAGTTTGCGACCACGCCATGCCTGCATGGAATTGGCTGGATTGTATTCTTGCCGTGATCGTCGTGGCATCGGTGGTTATGGCCATGATGAAAGGGTTCGTCCAGGAGTTGATCTCCCTGGCGTCGGTGGTGGTCGGGTTGGTGGTGGCGGCCGTGGGATATACCCACGGCGCCTGGTGGTTTGATGATTTGACCAAGTCGCACCAGATCGCCCTGGGCTTGGGATTTATGACCCTTTTCCTCGGGACGATGATTTTAGGCGTGCTGGTGGGGGTGATCGCCCGCAAACTTATTAAGAGTGCGGGAATTCAGTGGTTCGACCGGTTCCTGGGCGGGATATTCGGCCTGGTGCGGGGAGTGCTGACCGGCGCCATTCTGATGATGGCCATGATGGCCTTTGCTATCAAACCGGAGGCCGTGCAACAGTCGGCCTTGGCCCCCTACGTGACCACCGGAGCGCGCGTTATAGCCGTCGTCATGCCGGGAGATTTGCGCGAGCAGTTCCATCGCGGCTTCGAGAAATTTCACGACGCGTTGGTCCAAAGCGACAAGGGCCCAGCCTCAAGATAGAGCCCGTCGCCAAGAATTCAGATTGATCGGAGTATGACCGTGAAAGACCAACTTGAATCCCTCATCAATCAAATGATCGACCAGGGGATTCTTTTTACCGATGCCCTTTCAGAATTTGAGAAGCGGTTTATCAAGAAGATGCTGGAGAAGACCAACGGCAATCATTCCAAAGCTGCCGTCGAACTGGGTATCCATCGCAACACCCTGAGCCGAAAAGTAGAGGACTTGGGGCTGGACCACCGGCAAAGACGCCGCGTCCAGGCCGCCCGCTGAGTCTGCGTCGGCGTCCCGACGATTCAACATTTTACAGAATCCGCGATCAGCACCCCGCGCTCGCATTCCAGTGTGCGCAGCACCTTGGACTGCGGCGGCTCGACGCCGCCCTTTCCTTTCGGTTCGCGCGAACGCCGCACGGAACGACCCAACGCTGGAGGCCTCGTGCTCATTCCAAGGCGGCGTCGAGCCGCCGCAGTCCAAGGTGCTGCGCACATTTGTCGAGAAGGGAGCTGGGGAATAATGAAAAGGCGGGGCCATCGGGGATATCCGGTGGTCCCGCCTCGGGCAAACTAGTTGCTGGGTGTCGTGGGCTTATGAACCGTCGTCGCATGGTGAGTCGGCGTCTTGGGCTTCGCCGCCGGTTGATCCGGGAGGTCAGAAGTCACCGTGCCCACCAAGGTCAAGATCACATTGGGTGTTGCCACGTAGGAGGCCAATGTGCCTGAGAAGGTGGCCAAGTCGCCCTTTTGCAGGTTCTTCACCTTGGGCTGTTTCGAGTCCTTCAGCTCAATGTCGTATCCATCCGCAGATTTGGTGCTGGGAAGTATGGCAATGTGCACCAAGTAGGTGTCCGGGTCGGTTCCCTTCTCCACGCTCACCACTTGTCCACCGAGTGCCACTTCCTGTCCATTGATCCCGTCCCATTGCTTCTGAGCTGTCTCACCACCCAGTGTGAGCGGGTAGATGAGAAGATTGAAGTTATCAACCATGTTGTCGCCGGTCTTCTCCGGGGCCTTGGCCTGCTGGACCTTAAATCCATCGGGTGGATTGGCGGCGGTGGCCGCTTGGGTCTCGATGTCGGTGAATCCCGTATCGGTACCGTGATACGCCACGTAGGTCTGTTTTAAGAACTTCTCCCACGCGTCGGCGTTGGGGTCTTTGGCCGCCTTGGCCAAGGCCACGGCCCGCGCGCCGTACCAAATGGCATGATCGTAATCGCGAGGAGTGGAATAAAGATAAGACAGGCTCATCCAATAGACCGCGTAAGTGGCGTTGGGATTGTCATCCGTCGCCGCCTTCAAGGAAGTGAGGGCATTCGGGTAGTCCTTCTTTTGCAACGCCACAAACCCGATGCAACTGTTGAAGACCGCGCGAAATTCCTTCACCCCCTTCTGGAAATCCCCGTCGGACACGCCTTGGGGCTTCTGCAGCTTACCGAGCAGGTCCAGGCCATGGCGGGCATTGGCGTCGGCGGTGGTGAGCGCCGCGTCTTTATTGGGATCGTCGGGCTTGTAGAGGAACGGAAACGTGAAACTCAAGAAGCGCAAGGCGGCGAGATTGTCGGGGTCTGCCTTCAGCACGTTCTGGCCGGCTTCCACCGCCTTGGGCATATCGTTCGTCTGGGCATAGGCACCCATGATGCGTGCCAGAACGTCAGCTTTCACGAACGAATTGGGATACTTTTGCAGGAACGCGTCAGCCAACGGAATCAGCTTGGCCGGTTGCTCCTTAATCATCGCCATGTAGGCATCGTATTCTTCACGGCTACTCCACGTGGTGGGTTTGGAAGCCGCCGCCTGAGGGGGCGCCTGCATGCGGATCCCGAAAGCGAAGTTTGCGGACCGGGCGGAGCGGTTTGCGGGCCTGGCCGCGACGGCGCCGGACGAGAACACTACCAGTACTGTGAGGGTCCAGAGCGCAGTGGTTTTCATCATTGCACAGCTACCTCGATGTTGGAATGGTGAATCGTAGGTGACCTGGGCGCACCCTTCAAGCATAAAGTCTGAAGCTCTTCCGGCGTTCTCGGCCGGGAGCAGTTCGTTGAACAACCTGCGAATCTTCGGATGAATCTTTCTCCTTCCAAATACCAATTATCCGAGGAATTTTCAAGTAAAATCTCATCTTAGCCCCACGTCTTTGTACAATCCATCCCGTAAGTATGATGCCATCGGCGCGCCGTGGGGAACTGCCACGCTAAACTGCATTGCCTCCGCTCGTCAAGCGGTAAGTGAGTGGCGGCGCGCTGCTACACACTTCTTCCGCCGCCTGCTAAAATCGCCCGTTGATGGCTCCCCCCTCCTTCCAGGAACGTCTTACGGCAAGAGGCCGAACGGGCTTCGGCGGTATCCTCGCGGTCAGAAATAGAGCGCCTCTGCAAAGAAACTGCCAAGGCGGTGCTGCTGGGACTGGCGCGCAATCCCCATCTGGACGAACGCGATCTGCTTCGCCTGCTGCAGCGCAAAGATCTGCCTCACGACGTCGTGCGCGAACTCGCCCAGCATAAGGCCGTCCGCCGAAGTTACGCCCTGCAACTCGCCATGGTTAGGCATCCCAAGACTCCGCGGCTGGTTTCGTTGCCGCTGATGAAGTTCCTCTACGTCTTTGACCTCTTGCGGGTGGCGCAGACGCCGGCCGTTCCCGCCGACGTCAAGATGGTTGCTGAGGAAGCCATCCTCAAACGGCTTACGGGCATGCCGCGCGGCGAACGGATCGCGATGGCACGGAGGGGGACCGGCCGCCTTGCCGCCGACCTGCTGATGGGCTCCGACCTCGAACTCATTCGCGCCGCCCTGGATAACCCCTATCTGACCGAGGGCCACCTGCTGAAGGTGCTGGCCCGCGAAGGCCTGCCCAATGCCGTGGTGGGCCAACTCACTCAGCATCCCCGCTGGTCGCACTGCTACCATTTGCGTCTGGCGCTGATCCGCAATCCCCTCACGCCGTTTGTCCGCGTACTCGAATTCCTGCCCGACATGGCGGTGGCGGACCTCCGTGACATCTGCCTGGATCACCGCATGCTCGCGCCAGTCCGCAAGTACATTGAGGCTTATTGCACGGCCCGCCTCAACCAACGGCGTCAGCCGCCTCGCGGCTAGCCGGCGACTGGGCATCTGTCCCTACTGACAACTTCCGATCGGGATTTGTTCCGCTTTTTTCCTTGCATTTACTTACTGCTCCCGCACTATCAATTCATTAGGAAGGGGGTTAAGATATTGCCTCATGCCGGGCGGCGAGGATGGGTTGGGCGCCCGCCGCATCGACGACCGTGCTCTTAAAGCGATGCACGGACTCGATCCGCAAACGGAGGGTTGATGCGCCTCAGGGGTCTCGTCAAATTTTTCACCGGGCCCTCACCGCACCTTAGCCGGGAAGATGCGATGAAGGTCTTCCGTCGCGATCGCTACCGCTGCTATTACTGCGGCCTGGATGGGTTGCGGGATTTTGAAAGCTGGCTGATCCTCACCATTGACCACGTCCACCCGAACGCCAAAGGTGGGCAGCGCAGCATGGATAATCTGGTAACCGCCTGCCAACCGTGCAATTTGCTTAAGGGTAAGCGCGTTTACAAGTCCTTGCAGGAAGCAAAAGAGGCAGTTCTGGCCAAACGCGAGGAATGGCGGCGGGTTTACCATACGCAAGTGAAAACGGCCTAGCGCCACTCGCTTCTGAGACAGGCTTTGCCGGAGAGATGAACGATTGGAAGTTGTCGGGCATATCCCCCACCCACCTCGAGCCTTGGCGAAGCGCCGCACCGGAGTTGGCCCGCTCTCTCCCGTGGAATCGCTCTTCCCGGCATGGGAAGAGACGCTGCGCCTGCTTTTTCGCCCTTTCCGCCGGCACCGCTGGATCGCCCTGAGCGTGGTGTGCCTTTTCCTGGGAGGAGGCACATCCACGGCGGCGTTTCAGTGGGGCTTTGGCAGCCTGCCGATTGACTTGCACACCTCGGAAATACTCCAGCGTCTCCGCGAAACGGTTGCCCAGCATCTTAGCTTAATCATTCTGAGCGTGGTCCTCAGCGCGGGATTGCTGCTCGGCCTCGTCTACGCGCGATGTGTCCTGCGATTTGTGCTGATTGATGCGGTCATCAAGCAGACGGTCGCAGTGGGCGCGGCTTGGAAAAGCCTGGAATCCGTGGGACGCTCCTACTTCCTGTGGCTCTTGGGTGTGGTGGGGTTTGTTCTGGCCGGGGTATCGGGCACCATTATTGTTTCCCTTCACTACCTAAGTGTGCTGCGCGACGCCAGCCATCCCTGGTGGGTGGCTTCCCTGCTCCTGGTTGTGGAGTTGGTCGCGGTCGTCTTGATCGGCTTGCTGGTCGCGGTTCTTATCACGCTAACGGATGACCTGGTTTGCCCGCTGATGTACGCCGACCGGATTTCCCTGCCGGCCGCGTGGAAAACCGTTTGGAAAATTACGCGTCGCGATCGCGGCACCTTGCTCGCCTATTTGGCACTGCGCTTTGCGGTGTCAATCGGCATCAGCGTCGCCGTCCTTATCGTGCTTTTTCCGGTCTTGATGGGAGTATCGTCCGGAGCACTGGTTGCCGCCGCGCTGATCGTTCTCGCTCTGCGGCTGGTGGGCCTGGCGTGGGCATGGAATCCCGTTACCATCTCGGCGGCCGTCATCGGCATGGGCCTTCTGACCACCGTGGTCTTCGCTCTGCTGAGTGTGGTGGGAATGCCTGGCCAGGTTTATCTTCAGAATTACGGCGTGCGCTTCATGGCGTCGCGCGTTCCCAGCCTTGGGGAACTCTGCCGGTCCTCAGCGGTTGGGCGGCGGCACTAAACGAGCCCTTCATTCTCGCCTCATCGTTGGTACACGTCACGTCGGTGACGGATGCGCGTCACTTCCACCAGCAGCTTAGCATCATCAATGGTGTAGACGACCCGGTAATCTCCCACCCGGATGCGCCATTCACGGTCGCCGCCTTGAAGTTTCTTGCATCCCGGCGGCCGGGGATTCACGGAGAGGCGTTCCACCCGAGGAGCGATGCGTGCGATCCAAGAACCTGACAGGTTCTTGAGTTCTTTCGCTGCACTTGAGGTCAGTGCGACGCGGTAGTCAGCCACGGAGTTTCCCGCTTTTGATCAGGCCTGCTTTCACCTTCTCGAAGGGGATTCGTTTTTCATTCCGGCGCGAACGCGAAACGAGCACGTCCTCAAAATCCTCCCAGAGCGCTCGGTGCTTCCTTAGGTCGATCACAGCAGCAGTTTTGCGGCCCTTTTCGTCGGTGATGAACTGAACTCCGGTCATAAGTTACGGCCTCCCTCGGGCGGGCGATTCCTATCCCTACCTTAATTGCGGTATTTGCGGCTGTCAATGCAATACTGCCCGCAATCACAGACGTCTAGAACAAAAACTTCACCGCGACCTGAATCTGTCTCGGCGGCAGGGCCGTTTGCACCTGGCCGAAGGTGGGTGAGCTGATATCGTCATTGGGAACGCCGAAGTTGACCTGGTTCAGGATATTGAAGAACTCGCCGCGGAATTGCAGCGTCCGATTTTCACCCACGCGGACATTCTTGAACAGCGCAAAGTCCCACTGGCCCAGCCCGGCGCCTTGCACGATGTTTCGACCGGCGTTTCCAAACGTCCCCAGTTGCGTGACGTGTTGAAATGCCTGCTTGTTGAACCACGCGCTTGCCGTTTTGGGGCCGTCGTTGGGATTTCCCACCAGGTTCGGCCGGTCACCAACAAATCCGGAGAATTCCGGCGACTGCCCCTGAAGCGAAGGGTCGCTGGAATCGTAAACCGTAAACGGTGTTCCTGTGGATGCCGAGAGGATGCCGTTGAACTGCCAGTTGCCCAACAGTCTCTGGTACCAATTTTGCGGCTTCCGCCAATAGAGTGGTGCCCACTGGTAGCTTAAAACCAGTCGCTGCCGGGCGTCGAAAAGCGAGCGGCCGTATTCTGCCTCCAGGTCCCAGGGATTCTGCGCCAAATCGTTTTCACCCGCGACCAGTTGAGGCGAGGCGCCACTGAGGTTAAACGTGGAAACGTCATCGAGCGTCTTCGAATAGGTATAGGAAGCCAGAAAAGCCAGGCTGTTGCCCAAGCGCTTGCGCAGGCTGGCCTGGAATGAGTGGTAGTCGGAATTGGCGATGCCGGAGATCAGGCCGATCGACGCGTAGTCGCAGGCGCCCGTGGAGTCGCAATCGGAGTAGGGGCGATAAAGATTAACGTTGGCCTGCTCACCGCCGATGCAGGAAGCCTGCTGACTCAGCGGCAAGGTGGAACAGAGCGTGGGCGGATTGCTTTCGATAAAGCGCGGCAGCTTGGTACCCTTGGTGCCCACGTAACCGACGTCCAGCAGCCAGCCCTGCCCGAATGAGCGCTCGACCGTGAAGTTCCAATCCTGCGCGTAGGGCAATCGCATGTGCGGATCGAGCGTGAGCAGCGTCAGCGTCTGCGCACCGGAGAACGTAGGTGCAAATGGGTCAGGCCCAGCCGGCAGCGGATCCGCGAAGCTCGGAGGAAACACTTCCTCGATGGTCTTGAACCACGGAGGCGCGGTTTCCGGACCCTCCACCGGACCGCTCTCTCCGTTGTAATAGGGATCGTAGAAAACGCCGTAGGCGGCGCGCACCGCCCATCGACCGCTCCCCGCCGGATCCCACGCCAGCCCCATGCGCGGCGCGAACGCTCGATATTCGCGGGGAATCAGGCCGCGGCCCACGCCCGGATCGCCGGGAAAGAGCAGGCCGGGCGGAGCAGCAGGCATGACGCGCGACTGCACGTCGGGCACGAACAGGGCATTCTGGTCATGCACTTCCGTGTAAGGCTCCGGCAGCTCCCAGCGCAACCCAACGTTCACCGTGAGGCGCGACGTCGGCTTGTACGTGTCCTGCGCGTAGAGGTTATAGTTGCTCGCGCGCATTCCCCGCGGGAGTTCGCCACCGCCCTGCAGGAAAATCTCTGCCTGCCCGGTCAGCAAATCCGCGAAGGCGTCGCCCTCGATGGGATCCTGCGCAAAAACGAAAAAGCCATTGGAGGAAATGCCCAGTAGCGAATTGATTTCGTCGCGCTGTAACTCTCCGCCAAAACCAAACTGGTGTTTTCCCCGCACCCATGCCAGCGAGTCGGTCACCGAAAATGTGTTCTGGTAACTGTCCGCCGGTCCAGTGATGGGATTGCCGATGGAAGCGTAGCCACCGACCTCAATAAAGGGCAGGCCCGCCTGGCTTGCGAGCGTCGGCGAATACTGGAAGCCCAACGATGGGAGCACGGTGTGACTTTCGGCTTCGCCAAAAAAGTATTTGTTCCGCAGGTACGAAACGCGGAATACATTCAGGACTGCCGGCGAGAAGGAATGGGTTTCTTCCAGGGCGGGATTCTGGGCGGTGAAATTCTCTCCCACGGGGAATCCCGGCACGTTGGAGCCCGCGATGGGAAGTGGGTCCAATTGCGATCCGTTAGTGAAAAGGTAGTGGAATGAAACCGTGTCGCGCGAGGAGAGGTACTCATCCAGCCGCAGGCCCAACTGGTCGGAAGAGTTCTGCATCTCCTGTGTTGTGCCGTAGGCGTTCGCGCCGTAGCTGGGCAAGTTGGGCAGCGGGTAGAAGGGTAAAAGGTTTTGAGCAACCGCGTCGAGCTGCCCGGATGGAATCTGATTGAAAGCGTACGGTTGCGGCGTGGGCGCGAACACGTTGATCAACTGCGTTCCTTGGGGCGCGGTGCAGATTCCCTGAGGCGAATAGCTGCGGCAAAGCGCCGAGAAATCGCCCTGGCGCTCGGCGGCCGTGGGGACGGTGGTCAACTGCGTCTCACCCTGGCGGTTGCGAAAGCCTTCGTAGTAACCAAAAATAAAAGTCTTATCGCGTCGGATGGGGCCGCCCCAGGTGCCGCCAAACTGGTTTTGCTTCAGCGGTTCCACGTTCGCGGAGAAAAAATTGCGTGCGTCCAGCGCGTCGTTGCGCAGGAAGTCGTAGATGTCACCGTGAATCTGGTTCGATCCCGAGCGCATGATGATGTTGGTATTGGAGCCGGCGTTGTGCCCGAATTCCGCCGCGGCGGTGTTGGTTAGAATGCGGAATTCGGCAATCGCATCAGGTGGAGGCTTTAAGACAAAGCCCGCGTTTAGCGTGTTGTAGTTCTCGGCACCATCCACCAGGAACTGATTCGACTCCGGCCGCATGCCGTTGACGGAATAGGACTGACCACCGCGCATGGTCCCGCCGGCGAGCTCCAGACCGAGGGTGAGGGGGGCGGTGCCGGGAAGCAGCAGTCCGAGTTGGGAAAAGTTGCGGCCGTTGAGCGGCAGATCGAGGATTTGACCACCGTGCACCGTCTCGCCCAGGTCGCTGGTGGTTTCGAGCAGCGCCGCGTCGGCATGCACCTGCACCGTCTGTTGCGACAGGCCCACCACCAGGCGCACGTCGAGCACCGCCACCTGATTAACGCTCAGCGTGATGCCGTTTTGCACGTAACTGCGGAAGCCCGGGGCGGAAACCTCCAGGCAATAATGCCCAATGGGCAAGAGTACGAACACATAACTTCCTGCCGCATCGCTCGCCGTGGCGCGTGAGTAGCCGGTTTCGGCCTGTGTGGCTGTGACCTTGGCGAAGGGCACACGCGCGCCGCTGGGGTCCGCCACCGTGCCGCGCAGGCTGGCGGTTGTTTGCTGCCCGTACACTGCCGCAGCAAAGAACATCGCGATTAGCGCGTTCACGCCGAGGCATTTCCGAACTCTGCTCATACCACCGTACTCCATTCACTTGCGGAAAAAATTATCGGGGGACGAAGCGGGGACCGTCAATGATTTAAATCCATGCCCGCAGGTGGTAAGATTTTGGATATGCAGCGCCAAGGAGCTCTGGCATCGGTTTGCGCGATGTTGCTGTGGATGGGCGGCTGTCCCAAGCGCCAGGAACGGCAGAACGTGGTGGTTTACGTTCCCACTACGCCGGCTGTGGCTACGCCTGCCAAACCCGAGGCCGCAAAGCCGGAGGTGCTGGTGATTGAGGAACCCGCACCGCCGCCTGAGCCGCAACCCGAGACGGAGGAGACTCCGCCGCCCAAGAGCGGGGGGCCGAGGGTTACACACCACAAACCGGGGCCATCGCACGCCGCAGCGCCCGCGGAGCCGGACGAAAACACGACTGAAGATACTCCCGCACCTCCGCCTGCGGCTGTGCCTGCCCTTGAACCCCGCGAAAGCTCTTCTCAGGAGGCCGAACTCCAGCAGCAGTACCAGAAGTTGGCGGAGGACGTGCACCAGCGCCTGGAGCGTTTGAATCGCAGCCAACTTTCCAGCAACGATCGAAGGACGTTGGAGGACGCGCGTTCCTTCTTCGTCCAGTCCGCTCACGCCAGCAACAGCGGCGACCTTCCGCGCGCCCTGAACCTGGCACACAAAGCGAGTCTTTTGCTTGAAGCTTTGGAATAAACCTCCGAACTCCTTCTCCAACATCCTTTGATATGATAGCGCGGCGAAAAAGGAGACCCGATGGCAGACATGGGCGCAGTAGTGGTGACCGGCGCATCGACGGGAATCGGTGAAGCATGCGCACTCCACCTCGACAAGCTGGGTTACCGTGTTTTCGCCGGCATTCGCAAGTCCACAGACGGCGACTCGCTGCGGAGTCGAGCTTCCGCGCAACTGATTCCCATACGGCTGGACGTCGCCGATGAGACCGAGGTCCAAGAAGCCAGTCGCATGGTCGCTGACGCGCTCGCCGGAAAGGGATTGGCGGGCCTGGTCAATAACGCCGGCATCGTGGTGGGAGGCATGCTGGAGTTTCTGCCGCTAGATTCCCTGCGCAAACAGTTGGAGGTCAACGTCATCGGCCAGATCGCCGTCACCCAGGCCTTCCTTACGAGCCTGCGAAAGGCGCGGGGGCGCATCGTGAACATCAGTTCGCTGAGCGGCCTGATCTCCACGCCATTCACCGGCGCCTATTGTGCTTCCAAGTTTGCGCTGGAGGCCCTGACGGACGCCTTGCGCATGGAACTGCGGCCGTGGAAAATGCACGTGTCGCTGGTGGAGCCGGGATTCATTCAAACCCCCATCGCGAGCAAATCGTTGGCCGCGGCCGACGAATTGCGGGCGCAACTTCCCCCGGAAGCCCTGGAGCTATACGGACCTGCCTTTGGCGCCGTCGGCGATGCCACCCAACGGGAGGCTGCAAAAGGCTCTCCGACTGAGGTGGTGGTCAAAGCCGTTGTTCACGCGCTCACGGCTCGGCGGCCGCGCACCCGCTACGTGGTGGGACCGCAATCCGCCTGGCAGATCCGTCTGGCCCGCGCGCTGCCTGACCGCTGGCTGGACAGCCTGATCGTCCGCCATTTGGGATTGAAATGAGGCCGCGACCGTTGAGCTCGTGCCATTAGCCCTTGAGCCGAGATGGGCGAGCCGGCCATTCCCCTGGCGTCGTGCAGTGAATACAGGGTTGCCCACCCCACCATCTGCGGTAAACTTAGACATGAGAGTTCCCCCGCTGGAAGGCTTGTGACCGTTGCGTCGGCGGTACTGACCTGGGAGGGCTGAGAGATGCGCACAAGCGATCGTATTTTCATGGAGGTTCCCATAACCATCTCGGGAACCGACCCGTCAGGGCGGCAGTTCGTGGAGAGTACCCGGGCACTTGTCCTCAGCCGTCGCGGCGCGCGAATCATTTCGCGAGAACCCCTGGTTCCGGAACAGGTTCTCGCGGTGAGATGCCTGACGACGGGCCTGGACACACCGGTTCGGGTGATCGGCCCGATCATGGGCAAAGGAGAGGCTTGCCATTTCGGGCTTGCCTTCCTGAAGCCCGACGTGAATGTTTGGGGCATCAAGTTTCCCCTGCTGGATGGCACGGAAAATCCGGCGGGCAGAGTGTTTCTTGCCTGCTCGGCATGTCACGCTCAGGAGGTCGTGCATCTCGACGTTTTTGAGCTGGAGGTCTTTCTCGCCAACGCCTGCATCTCGCGCCATTGCTTCCAGTGCTTCGGCTCTACCCTGTGGACGCGGGTCAAGACCGCAGGAGAAGAAGACGGAGCCGCGCAGAAGGCGGTACCCAAGCCCCGCCACACCATTCAGGAGCGGCGGTGGCCGCGCGTGGCCGTTAAGGTGGCGGTTTGTCTCCGCCATCCCGAGTACGGCCAGGAAATCGTAACCACGGAAAACGTCTCACGCGGAGGTTTTCGCGTGCGCAGCCAGACCGACTTTGGCATCGGCAGCCTCCTGGAAGTGGCTTTGCCCTACTCTCCCGGAGCGTCCAACATCTTCACTCCCGCCCGAATCGTTCACAAGGAACTGGGCATTGGAGCGGAGACCTTTGTCTACGGGATAGCCTATGTCCCCTCTCCACTGGCGCGATCGCTGACCGGGTTGCGAATCACGCAATCCAAATGACCCGTCACCGTCAGGAAGCTGGGGAATCACCCGCACGCGAGAGGAAGCGATGCCGCTCTACTTTGCCGCCCACACCACCGCCTGCCTGACCACGCAGGCTATTCGAGCGTTGATGCAGACCCTGCTCGCTGCCAAAGAGGTAAAGGTGCGGCGCTGCGTTGCCAGCCAGATTGGGGGAAGGATGATTACGGAAGTCGAGGCCCCTGACATGTCCACGCTGGAGAACTTTTACAAATCCCAGCGCGTCAATTGCGAGTGGATCATGCGCATTGACGTGGACGAGTACGACAAGGCTGTGGTGAATTGCTGAGAAGCCAGGGTCCGGCTAGCTACTGGGTTGGCGGGCGGCGAGGCTACCAACGCGCCGGGCGGTCCGTCACCAGTTCGGGGTGCTCGCGGCGGAAGCTTTCCGCGATGTGGCACGACCAGCAAACCGGCTTGTGAGTGCGGAAGACCTCCGGAAGCTTTTCCGGCGGTACGTCGCCCCAGCTTACGGTCTTATAGTCCGGGTCCAGCAGGCCCGGCATGTGACCGGTCCAGTCCGCAACGTCATCCACGGGCTTGTGGCAATAGACGCAGGTCTTGCCCTCGTACCATCCGGCCACGATGCTGCGAACCAGGCACTCTTGGCCCGAGGCTTCCACTTCCGTCAGGCAATCCTGCCCGCAGTCGTGCATTTCCGGCCAACGCGAACAGTCGCGAAGGCAGAGGTAAGTGCCTCCCCGGAAAGCTTTTAGCGCGGCACCTTGGGCGTCCAACTCCACCGCCGCGGTACAGTGGTTCTCCGGGCAGGTCACCAGACGCTTCCCCCGCGTCCGCAGGTACGTCCTGAACCCCCTGACCAGAGCAAAAATCGATACCCCTACTACAAGGCCCACAAGTGACAAAATGAGTACAATCATCAGCGTGCCCATGTGCGCCTCCTTCCACTCGTTCGTAAACATGAGCAAATCCGTACCCAAAACTTGCGAAGAATCAGGTATGGGTCGGGCCAGCATGATTTCTAAGCACGTCGCACTGCGCGCGCTGCGCCCTTGCCTCTTTCGAAAGCCTCATTTCTTCAACCCACCGCCCGGCGAAAACTCGATCGAGTGCGCATAGTCAGATTGAGCCGCGAGTCCCCCATCCCGGAAGACTTCGTATCCCCAGGAGTCGAGGACAACGTCATACGAATGACCGCGGAAGCGGTAGTTGGTTATTCTGGCTTGGCCCAGTTCCTGATGGTAGGAAGGCCATACCACCAGCGTGCCGTCAAGGTGGGGACGAAGGCCGAATAGGCCGAAGACAACGGCCTGAACGCCGCTGCCTGCGGCGATCTCCAGGGGCATTTCCACCTCGGGTGAGCGGGGGTTATCCGCGAATATTTCTTGCGGGATGATGGGAAAGTGTTTTGTCCATTGCGCACATCGCGCCAGTATGTCCCAGGCTAGTTCCGGGTACCCTAATCGGTACAGGCTTTCCGTAAGTCGCAATGGTTCGCCCGTGTATTGCCCGCCGCCGCCCCAGTCCACGTCTTCAAGATCCCAGTGGACCCGATCCGCCTTGGAAATTGAATACATACCCAACGGGCCCAGGAATTCTCCCTCTTTCAGGTGGCTGATCAGGGCGTCTTGTTGCTTGGCCGAGAGAATTCCGGCATCAAGAACGTCAAACAGGTGATAACTCAGCACGAGGTGCTTGGTGCCGTCAGGATAGAGATTCAAAAACCAACCATTCCTGTCATCCCAGAGTTTCTGATTCAGGGCATCTTGAAGCGTCTTTGCCCAAGCCTCGAATTGGGCGGCATCGGGGTCGTTCCGCTGGCGGCACCACTCGGCGACCTGGCGGAAGTAGGCAATGGCCATTCCATTGGTGGCAGCGACTACGTGGTCGTAACCATCGGTGCGTATTTCCAGCATCCTTTGTGAACCGGCGCCAAAGTCCAGTAGGCCGTCAGGGCGGCCGTATTGCCTGACCAGCTCCCGGCCCATCAGCTTCATCCATTCGAAGATGGTGCTCCCTTGTTCCGAGTGATCCAGAAATGCTGTGTCTCCAGTTTGATTGATGTAGTCCCGAAGAATACGCAATTCCGCGAATGGGTTCTGTGCGTACCAATAATTTTGGGTCGTACCGCCAAAACGGGTGGCGGCATTGCCATTCCATGGCACCCAACTGTTGGTCAGCAGCCCCGCGCGCACGTACGTCAGAAAGGCCTCGCGTAGACCTGCGGGATCAAGCACGCTCAGCATCTCCGAGGCGTAGGAGGTATCCCAGGGGATCGTAAAGATCCACGTCCCCACGGCGTAAAAGGGCTTGGTGGAAAAATTCTCCCTTTCCCAGCGCGACTCGAGCACGCTGAGGATGCACCGGCGATAGAGGTCGTCGATAGCGGGGTCGCCGGTCTGGACTTGCGGCAGTGTTTGACCTGCCCATTCCAGGCGGGCCCGCAGGGCTCGGTCAGCCCGTTCCATGCGTTGCGAAAGGTCTGGAGCCACGACGCTGGGCGGAGGTGCCGAGGATTGTTGAAGAACGATCGCAAAGTGCGCCTTGCCTTTGGAATGGCCGGGAATTTCCCACCGCCACCCATCTTTATCCTGCCCCGTCAGGTCGCTGATGACGGTGATTCGGATCTGGTCACTCGCGAGCGTAAAGGCGTCCGGATGCGCCACCGGCCCCGCGGGCGGGGTTTTCTGGTTGGGGTATGCGAGCGTCAAATCGGAAGCCCGCTGGTCGGCGCTCACGATGAACTTCAGTGGCTCGGCCTCCCGATTCCCAATTTCCACCTCCATGAAGACTTCATCTTTCTCGGCGGAGACATTTGTCTTGGTGGCGATCCCGAAGGAGATCCATCGTTGGTCATAAACCTTGTGGAATGTGCCCGTGCGGAAATAAGTACCGGGCTCCCAATAGGCGCTTTGAATGAGCATCACATAGGGGATGCCGGGAGTGAAATTCATCCCCAACGGGTGCGGGTTCTTATCGTTTGCAATCTTGGCGTCGTAATAGTCGGGGACCACATCCTGAATGAGCACGTTCGCCCCGGTTTCGTGCAGGGCAAGGGAGAAACGGTACGCTTGCAGGTCCAGGGGAGGGAAATTCGGCGTTTGCAGACCCGTCAAGCTCTTGTCACGAATACACACGCTGCCCCGCCCGTTGAAAAGCCGAATCATGCGGTCGCCCATGGTGATCTGCGAGCGGGACATGCGCAGAACCTCCGGCGTCAACACTGCCGATGTGGAAGGAGAAGCAGGGCGTCCCGTGTCCGTAGTGGGGCGAGTCTGGGCAAAGCCAGATGCCGCGAAGCCAGCAAGGATGCAAATAAGTACGGATTTGGTGGAAGCTTTCGACCTGATGAACGGTGCCATTTATCGATGCTTCCTTTCCGAGGGTTTCCGAAGGACCGTTGCATAAGAGCGGTCGGCGCTATTCTACGCCACCTCCTTTTGATCGAACACTTATTACCGATATTAGACAGCCATTCGCATCCGCTGATTCCGGCACGCGCTGGCGTAGCGGCGAGTTTACCTCGGCACGGCGGCAGAATCTTGTAGGGCCCAGCAGCGCTGGGCCCAGGCCGAACGCCGTTCGGCCCTACATTGCATGTGCGGTCGTGCCGGCGCCGCCGAATGTACAGGGCTTGAGCCGGCGCGAAGCGCTTTGGAGTGCGGTCGCAGCAGCTACCGCCTTCGGTCCTTTCTTCATACCGCCATTGCGGCACAGCCAGAACGAGAAAAGCGGTAGCTGCTGCGACGCCTTCCGTCTTTTCTTCATACTGCAATCACGCCACAGCCGGAACGAGAACGGCGGTAGCTGCTGCAACCGCACTCCAAAGCGGGCTTCGCCCGCCTGAAGGGTGGCCACGCCGAACTCCCACGCAAAAGACCCGTCCGGTTGCGGTTCCGCCGCCCTGCACGACTTGCTCGTTTTCGGTATAATCCCCCATCGATTCCTCTCCGTCCACGCGACTCCGCGAGGTGGCCATGAGAATCCGCAAAACGCTGACATTTCTCATTCTGGCGATGGCCTTGATCGTTGCCCCATTTGCCGTGGCGCAACCGAAGAACGTAGGGCCCAGCAGCGCTGGGCCCGGGCCGAACGCTGTTCGGCCCTACGTTGCCTGTGCCGCCCTCATGGGCGGTGGTGCTGTAGCGGCGGTCTCCGACCGCCGCACGGCGGTGGGGACACCGTACAAAAGGCCGAGCCCCGCTCGGCCCTACAAAGTGCCGCCCTAAAGGTACGGCGCTACGACCGCGGCCGGAGCTACGGTATGCCGGCCTAAAGGACGGCGCTACGACCGCAAACCGGCAAAGCCCTTTACCCAGGAGCAGGTCAGCAATATGGTCCGCGACGGCTTCGGAGACGAGTCGGGCGCCAAGCTGATCGAGCAGCGCGGGATTGATTTCGCCCCGTCCGAGGACTTTATCCAAACCCTCAAGGCCGCAGGCGCGAGCGAGGCATTTCTTAACGCCCTGCGCGCCGCCAAGCCACCCGAGCCCGCCAGCGCCAAGAAGCCGCTGAACCAAGTGCAGGTTTTCGCCCTGCTGGCGGGCCAAGTGCCGAGCCACCGAGTCACCATGCTGGTCCAGGAACGCGGAATCGATTTTGAGCCCACGGATGACTACCTTCAGGAAGTCCGCTTGGCTGGCGGCGAGGACGAACTAATTAGCGCGCTCAAGAGCGCCAAGGTGACGAAGCCCGCGACCGTTGATCCGGCGGCGCAGGCGCGGCAGGCCGAGGTCCGGCAACACGTGGCGCGCGGAGCGGAACTCGAAAAGAAAGGGCAGTATGCGGAGGCTGAGCAGGAATATCGCGCGGCCTTGCTGCTTGACTCTCAAAATGCCGACCTTTACATGAGCCTGGCCTATGTCCTGGGTCAGCAGAAGAAGTGGGACGATGCCGCGGCCGCAGCGCGCGAGGCGCTGCGCTTGAACCCCAATAATGATATGGCGCACATCAACCTCGGCCTCGCGCTCGGCGAGAAGGGCGACTTGGACGGTGAGATCGCGGAATACCGCGAGGCACTGCGCTTGAACCCCGAGAATGACGGAGGCGCATGACAACCTCGGTGTCGCGCTTGGTGGAAAGGGCGATTGGGATGGAGAGATCGCCGAAGAGCGTGAAGCGTTGCGCCTGAACCCGAAGAGTGAGTTGGCGCACTACAACCTCGGCCGCGCACTGGGGCACGAAGGGCGACCTAGACGGTGAGATAGCGGAATACCGCGAGGCGTTACACTTGAACCCAAATGATGCCGCGGCACACAACAACCTCGGCGTCGCGCTCGGACACAAGGGCGACTGGGATGGAGAGATCGCGGAATACCGTGAGGCTGTTCGGTCAAATCCCAATGATGCGGGACCGCACAACAACCTCGGCGTCGCACTGGAGTTGAAAGGCGACGCGCGGGGAGCTCTCGATGAATACCGCACGGCCTACACACTCGACCCCAAGAACGAGACGTGTAAGCAGAATTACGAGCGCCTCTTGCGGAAGGTGAACAGATGATGAGCAGCAGCCGAGGCGACGTGGAACACACCTTTTGGGAAGAACTTGGACATCTGGAACCCGCGATTAGCAGGTGCAGGAACCTGACAAAGGATGGGGTTCGTTCCGACGAAACTGCGAAGGAGAGTTTCCGCAATCTTCTTAGGGCGGGTGCCTCGCCGTCCGAGATGCTGGAAATGCTGGTCGAAATGGCGGTATCGGTGCCCAAGAGAGGAAAGGCTCCGAAGTGGCTTTTGGGCTTAGGCATGACGCCTAAACAAGTCGCCTATCTTCCGGGACGGCTCAACCGTTTGGCGGACGAAATCGAAAAGTTCAACAGGCATCCGCTTCTGAGGCCAGACGTCTGGATTCATTGCCGGAGAATCTCCGAAACGCACTCTAAGCCCGTACTGGATTACCTCGGCAAGCGGTTAATGGCCATGCCTGGCCTGCTCCGGACCTATGCCGCGTTTGTGGACGGGCATTCCAAGTCCATGAAGAGTTACTTGCGGGAAGCGCGCCGCAGCGGCCCCAGGACTCAAGTCTTGGCAGCCCTGATTAGTTTTGTCCGAAAAGAAACGGGGCGAGCGAGGTATGAGGACCTGGCGAACATTCTCGCAGCGGCAGCCGGAGTGGAAGGCTCGGGAGATTCAGACTTCACTTTTACCGCATCCGCGCTCAAGGCGCTGGACCGCCGGATGCGGCAGAAGCAAAAGCGCACATCGCCTATAGAACCTACCTAACAACCATACCCGAAAGGTAACATCTTCACGCCAAAATTTGACATTCCTTTGCATGCCAAAGCAACCCTCGCCCTTTGGCAAACTGTCACTGCCATCATCACGGTGTCGAAGTTGGGTGGTGGCACCTCTTGGCGCAGAAATGAGCAAGAGTTAGACTTGGGATTTTAGAGGAGGAAACGTCGATGTTATCGGCAAAACAAGAACGTCCGATTACATTCGGATTTGAGGAATTCTGGACCGTCGTTTATGGGCACTACCAGAAGCAGTTCGGTGCCATTTCCGATCTGATGGGCTTGGCGAATGAAATGGTGCAGGCCGCCGAGAACAAGGCCGCTGAGCCGGTCGAAATGGTCAGCCATGAGCTGACTCGCGCCACGATGGCGGGCGCGTGCGATGTGCTACTACTTTGTGGGAATGGTTGCGGGCTGGGAGCAATGAAGATCGTGCGCGGGATGTATGAATCTAGATGGACGGCGGAGTATTTGCGTCGGAACCCGGAAGAGGTCGAGGAGTACATTGACTTCGGCCTGATTATGTCGTGGCGCAGATATGAATGGTTGCGGGACAACATCCCGGATCAGGTGAAAGACTTGTCCCCGGAGTCGGTTAAGAAAGTCGAAGACGGGTATAACAAGGTCAAAGATGGATTTGCTGATAAGAAAGGACGGATCCGGGACCGGTGGTCCAAGAAGTCTATCAGAAAAATGGCGGAAGAGATCGGGTGCGGCAAGGAGTACGTCTTTCCTTACAGCATCGCGTGTTCGATGCATCATGCGAACGCTGAGGGGTTGTTCAACCGGTTCTAACGTTATGCAGCCGTCGGTGGCATGGATAAAGCAGGCGCTGGTCACGGCACACACGAACCTCTGGTTTGTTCTCAGCACGTTAAACGACTCCTGCGACCTGGGTTTCTCTGATAAGTTGAACACAGCGCGAGAGATTCACTCGCAGGTGTGGAAGTAGTAGCGGCCACGGTCACTGCTCTCAAGACCGCGGCCTTTTCCTTCGATGACGAACCCACGGTCAATTCCCGAGACGAATTGGCCGTGGCTGCCTCCGGGTCACACAACCTCACGCGTCGTTCGAACGGGTGAATGCAATCACGAGATGCCGGGCTTGCCCTACCCGGCGTTCCGCAGGGTGAATGCGGACCAGGGGCGGCCAGCCGTCCCCCTACACCTTGCGCAACTCGTTCCTGCGCCGTAGGGGCTGGCCTTGTGCCTGCCCTCCGCGTCGGCATGGCCGACTTCCGGGCACCCACAAGGGGCACCCCTACGTTGTGGCAAGGGCGGGCTTGGGCAGAGCCGCTCTTTAATCTCTGCGGCCCATAGACAGGAATGAAATCGGGTGGACGTTACGGCGTGTCCCACGGATTGACGACAGGCACACGTGCCTTGTCGTAATCGCTTCGATCACGCGTAACCACGGTAAGGCCGTGATGAATGGCAGTCGCGGCGATAATCAAGTCGGGCTGGGAGAAAGTATGGCCAGTCTTTCGGCCTTCCTCGACCAAAAGCCGCCATTTGAGCATGATGTCTTCAGTGACCTGGAGAATCCGCTGGTCGAACATCGGACGCACCTTGTGGGTGAGCCAGTCATTCAACTCGGCGCGGTGGTTGGGATCGTCAACAAGCTCGATGCCGAAGCGGATCTCGGCAAGGGTTACCGCGCTGACGTAAAGTTGGGCAAGTGGGCACCGGTCAACAAAATCTACTACTCTCGGTTCCGGCCTTGGGCGGCGCAGTTCTGACAGAACGTTGGTATCGAGGAGCCATGCCATCAGAACGTAACCCCTCGAACCGGTAGACGGGCGTTGGGGGGTTTAAGATCGATTTCTCGATAAGGCGAGGCCTGCATGGCGGCTACCAGGTCGGCGCCGGTGCGGGTGGCGGCTTCGCCGGATAATTCCGTTACCGGCGGGGCTGATTTCAACGCCTGCATAAGAACGTCTTCAACGCTCCCGAAGACGCCGCTTTTCATCCATTCTTGGATGAGGGCTTCGAGTTCCGGTCTCTGAATTTCGATGGTCATCGCTGCGGCTCCTTCCTCTTCCACAATACCGGATATGGGGGCCTTCTGTCACCAAGTGAAGTGCAGTGGCCCTTCTCACCCATCGCGCCCAACCCAGGCGCCGTTCGAAGGGGTGAATGCGATCGGGAAATGTAGGGCCAGGCTGGCGCAGAGCCGCATTTCAAGCTCTGCGGCCCGCGGACAAGAATGGAATCGGACGGACGCTACGGGGCATTCCACGGATTGAGGAGGGTCGCGCCGATGCCCTCGAAATCACGCGTGTTCCGGGTGACTATGGTCAGGTCGTAGGCAAGCGCCGTCGCTGCAATCAATGAATCGACGGTAGGAAGAGGCCTCCCGGCCCGCGCTCCCCGCGTCACAGCGATGCCCAGCGGTTGGCCACAGCGCGATCCACAGTAAGTATGCGGCCGAAGAACCACGCTTCCAGGTCTTGCTTCAGCCACTGTTCAAGCTGGAAGCGGCGCTTGCCCTCGGCAAGTAACTCGATTCCCTTCTGAATTTCGGCCAGGGTGATGACGCTTACGTACTGGGACTGGCGGTCCGTGGTCTCAAGCCAGCGCTTGACGCCGGCATCAGGGCCTCCCGGCCGGTTGTACTCCGACAGAACATTCGTGTCGATCAGGAAACCGCCCATGCAAGATCAACCAGGCGGGGGAAATCTTTGGATCGATCAAGGTCGAGATTGGCGCCGGCAAAAGGGGAATTGAGGAGCAAGTCGGAAAGATTATCGAACGGCTTAGGAGTTGAGTACGGATCGGTCGGGACCGACAAACCGGCTTCCTTGGCGACAAGTTCCTGAATGTAGTCGTCCAATGAGACGCCCCGCGCACGCGCTCGCGCCGTCAGGCCCTTTTCCACTTCGGGATTTAAGTTTAGCGTAACCGTCATGGCCGCGGCTCCTTCGTCTCCTACCATACCGCATATGGGGCGTTCTGTCACGAAATGAGGCACGGCCGGCTGGCGCAGAGCCGCCTTTCAAGCTCCGCGGCTTTTCCAGCGGGTCAGGCTTTGCGGTGTCGCGTGCGGTCAGTTATAATCTTAAACAAGGAGTGCACGATGGCCCAGGTCACCATGGATGAGGCAAGGCTGAAAGCGCTTTTCAAGACGGCCCTTGTGGAAGTGCTGGAGGAACGCAAAGATCTCCTGCGCGACGCGATCGAGGAAACCGTGGAGGATATTGCCTTGGCCCTCGCCATCGAGGAAGGCCGGCTCACGGGGGAGGTAAGTCGCGAGGAAGTCCTTTCCGTTCTTGAGGGCGGACGTTGAACGTTCGCTTCCAAGCAAGCTTTGCCAAGGGCTTGCGAGCTTTGAAGGACAATGCCCTCCTGTAGCGAATCAAGGAACTGATTGCCAGCGTTGAGGCCGCGCAAAGTCTGGCCGAGGTGTCGAACGTCAAGAAATTGCACGGTGGTGGCGGGTTCTATCGCGTCAGAATAGGTGATTACCGGGTCGGTTTGGCCACGGAAGAGGAAGTGCTCGTTTTCGTAAGAGTGCTCCACCGTCGTGAGGTCTACTGCTACTTCCCCTAGACTCGTGCCCGCGAGCTTTTCCTTCGATGACGAACCCACAGTCAATTCCCAAGACAAATTGGCCGTGGCCACCTTCGGCTCACGCAACCCCAGGCGCCGTTCTGAGGTATGATAGGCGGGGAGGGTGCTGATGAATGCCATTGTGCAAGAGAAGCTCCAGGATCTTGTGGCGCTGTGCAGCAACCGCGGGGTACGCCGTTTAGCTCTGTTTGGCTCGGCAGCGAGCGGGCGGTTCGACCCGGTGTCCAGCGACCTGGACTTCCTTGTCGAGTTCCAGCCCGAACGTCCCGCCCAGCACGCTGACAACTACTTTGGATTGCAAGAAGACCTGGAACGGCTGTTTGGGGTGCCGGTTGACTTAGTCGAGCCCGGCCCAAATCGCAATCCGTATTTCCGGCAGGCCATCGAAGAGACGCAAGTGCAGCTCTATGTTGCCCCTTGAAGTACGCAAATACCTGTTCGATATCGCTCAGGCGAGTGATCTGCTCACCCAGTTCACCGGAGGGAAAACCTTCACCGATTACTCCGCAGACGCACTCCTGCGGTCGGCGGTAGAGCGACAGTTTGAAGTCGTGGGGGAAGCGCTTAATCAGGCCCTCCGCCTGTACCCTGCCCTTGCCAATCGTGTTAGCGACTGCCGGCGGATCGTCGCCTTCCGCAACCGGCTGATCCATGGTTACGCTTTCGTCTCCGATAAGGTGGTTTGGGGAGTCCTCGAAACAAACCTGCCCACCCTGCGCCGCGAAGTGCAATCACTGCTTGATGAACCGTAGCAAGTGGAACTCAGCCCTTAGGCATTCTCAGCAGGCAGCCACAACGGTTGCCCTTCCAATCGTGGGCTTTTCTCACACGCGCATCCGCAATTCGAAGCGCCTGCTCCTCGCCGCAAGTTCTCGTTTTTGCAGAGAAGAACCCGCGGTCAGGAAGGCGCTGACCGCGGCTACCAGCTTCGATCACGCGGTCCATTCCCGCGACGAATTGGCCTTAGCCATCTCCGGCTCACACAACCGCAGGCGCCGTTCGAACGGGTGAGTGCAATCGCGAGACGCAGGGCCGGGCTCCCGACTTCGCCGCGACAAGTTGCTCTTCCCGGCGTCCCGCATGAGCGAATGAACGGCCCGTCATACTGAACGGCCCATTATTGGGTCACAGGCGCGGGCAATTCCGCACGCGCCACGGAATCCTTTCCCGCTGCTTCACGCACCTGCATCCAGGCAGCGGGAGGAATCTTGAGGAAGAGTTGGACGATTTGCGGGTCAAACTGTTTTCCGCTCCAGCGTTGCACTTCCTCGCGCGCGGCCTCAATTCCCGGGGCCTTGCGATAGGTGCGGTCGCTGGTCATGGCGTCCAGGGTGTCGGCCAGGGTGAACAAGCGCGCTCCCAGGGGAATTTCGGAGCCCTTCAGCGCATCGGGGTAGCCGCTGCCGTCAAAGCGTTCGTGGTGGTGGCGCACGATGGCGCTGGCCGGACGCAGAAACGGAACGCGCTTCAGCATTTCATCGCCGGCCGCGGAGTGCTTGCGCATCTCCACCCACTCTTCCGGGGTAAGCTTGGCGGGCTTCAGCAGAATGGCATCGCCGACGGCGATTTTGCCGATGTCGTGCAGCAGGGCGCCCTGTTCCAGCGAAGGCAACAGCGCCGGGGGAAAACCCGCGCGCCTTGCCAGGTAGCGGGTATAGGCCCGCACGCGCAGGGAATGTGAAAACGTCTCATGCTCACGCGCGTCGAGTGCCCCCACCAGTGCTTCCAAGGTCATCTGGAAGTTTGATTCCAGCTCGCTGAGCGCCGTCTCCAGTTCGCGCGTGCGGCGCTGAATGCTGGATTCCAGTGAGCCCCGGTAGGCGCGTGCCTGCCGCCGCAGCAGTAGGCGCTCAAACGCCCGCGTTACGGCGCCGGTGACTTCATCCACGGTCAGGGGCTTCAGCAGGAAGTCGGTGGCCTGCAGGCGGAGGGCATTGATGACGGTTTCAACTTGAATCTCTCCGGTCACCAGGATAAATCCCACATCCCACCGGGTTTGCTGCGCCATGCTCAGCAGGTCCAGGCCGGAGGCGCCGGGCATCCAGACGTCGCATAGGATAAGGTCAAAATCTCCGCTCTCAATGGATTGCAGTGCGAAGCCGGCATCCCCGGCCTCGGCCACGTAAGCCGTAATGGGCTTCAACGCCTCGTGGAGAAACATCCGCACGGCAGGATCGTCGTCAACCACAAGCACCTTCGGGAGCGACCGGTTGATCATAAGTCTTTACCGCACAATGCCTTTCACTTACGGGTGGCTGCCGTGCTGTTAACCTCGGCGAGGGTTCCCCCATGGGCATGAATCGGCCCTTCCTCACCTTGGCTTTAGGGGCGGCGAAGCCCGTGCCACATTTTGTTTAACGTGTTTAATAACGAATTGGATATGAGGGTTCTAAATCGACAGGAAACATCTTTGTAACAATGGCTTAACAATGGGGGGATAGCTTAACGGGGTCTCATGTACATTGAGGCTGGTTAGTGTCTCAGCTTGAATTTTGTCGCGGTGAGTTTATCCCTCAGCCCGTCAGTGGACGGGTCTGCGACCGACGGACCAGGTGGCGGCACGAAGCCTCCTCCCCATCAAACCGAGACACAACACGACGCGGCGATTCCTAATAAGGAGAGAATGCATGCGCACTTCCCTGAAAGGTCTCATCATCCTCGCTGGTTCAATGGCACTCATCCTCAATGCGTGCAGTGGTAACAACTCGTCGTCCGAGGGGGTGAAGTTGCAAGGAGCGGGAGCGAGTTTTCCGGCTCCGCTTTACCAGAAGTGGTTCAAGACTTACAGCAGCAGCCATCCCGGAGTCGAGATCGACTACCAGTCCGTGGGCAGCGGGAGCGGCATCAAGAGCGTGATCGACAAGACGGTGGACTTCGGCGCCAGTGATGCGGCCATGTCACCAGCCGACCAGGGGCGGGTGGACGGAGGCGTTCAGCTTCTGCCCATGACCGCCGGTTGCATCGTGCTGACTTACAACCTCGAGGGAGTCAAAGACCTCAAGCTCTCTCGCGCAGCCTACTCGGGCATCTTCCTCGGCAAAGTGAAAAAGTGGAACGATCCTTTGATCGTCAAGGACAACCCCGGCGCAAAGCTTCCCGACCAGCCCATCAACGTGGTGGTGCGGGCGGACGGCAGCGGCACGACCTTCGTTTTCACCAAGCACCTGAGCGCCATCAGCCCGGACTTCGCCAAGGACCCGGGCACCAACACCTTGCCCAACTGGCCGGTGGGCACGCGCTCGAAGGGCAATGAAGGTGTGACCGCCAGCATCATGTTAACGCCGGGCGCGATCGGTTACATCGAATACGGTTACGCCAAGAGCCAGAACCTGCCGATGGCGATTCTGGAAAACAAGTCGGGCGCCTACGTTGCGGCGGGTACGGCTTCCGCGCAAGCGGCCCTGGCTTCCGTTCCGCTGCCCGACGACCTCATTGCCTGGGCCTCCGACCCCGATGCCAAAGACGCTTACCCCATCGCCACCTACACGTGGCTCCTTTGCTACAAGCAGTATCACGACAAGGGGAAATACCAGACTCTGCGCGACCTCTTGAACTACTGCCTGACGGACGGACAGAAGGAATCCGAAGCTCTGGGTTACATTCCTCTGCCTCCCGCGGTGGCCGACAAGGTTAAGGCCGCCATCCAGAACATTCAGTTGGCGCCTAACGCGACATAGGAGCACTGTGGCAGACGAAACGACAATTTCCCGGCCCCCCTCAACTTTGCAGGGAGCCACCGACAAGCTCTTTCGAGGTTTGTGCTACACGTTTGCGTGGCTCTCTGTTCTCCTGGTGGTCTTCATCGTCCTGCGAATCGCCACTCAGGCCGCACCCGCCTTCCGTGAGTACGGTCTGAAGTTTCTCATCACCAAAACCTGGGATCCCAATAAAGACCAGTTCGGAGTGCTTCCGGAAATCTGGGGCACCCTCTACACCTCGCTGTTGGCCCTGCTGATTGGCAGCGCTTTCGGGGTGGCGGCGGCTATTTTCCTGAGCGAGGGCTACCTCGGCGACTTTGCCTTCGGCGTCCTGAAAATCTTCAACGCTCAGTTCCATCCTTTTTGGGGAAAGCTCCCGAATCAGGTCGAAAGCGTGTTGAAGAACTTGATTGAACTGCTCGCGGCGATTCCCAGCGTGGTTTACGGACTGTGGGGATTGTTCGTGGTGATTCCGCTCATCCGTCCGGCCTGCAACTGGCTGCACCTGAAGATGGGCTGGTTCGCGCTGTTCAACACCGACCTGAGCGGTCCGGGAGTTCTGCCGGCGGTCATCGTGCTGTCGATCATGATTCTGCCCACCATCACCGCCATCAGCCGCGACACACTGGTTTCCGTTCCGCCCAAGCTGCGAATGGCGGCGTACGGCATGGGGGCGACGGAGTGGGAAACGATCATGGCGGTGATCCTGCCCACGGCGGCGCGGGGGATTTTTGCCGGCATCATTCTTGCTTTCGGCCGCGCCCTGGGCGAGACGATGGCTTTGGCCATGTTGGTGGGCAACGCCAACACGCTCAGCGTATCGCTGTTCTCGCCGGCCAACACCCTGGCGGCGCTTCTGGCCAATACCTTCCCGGAGGCGCATCCCAAAGAGATCGGTGTGCTGATGTACGCGGCGCTCGTGCTGCTGGCCATCACCCTGGTGGTCAACATCATTGGTGCGGCGATTCTGCAACGTGCCTCGGCGGGACAGGAAGGGAGCCACTGATGGCCACTCATAACCCCACCGGGGACGCCTTTCTTGCCAGGGTGCCAGGCGGCGGGGAGACGGATCCCTTCGCCGACGTGGATTTTTCGGAACTGGAAAAATCCCTGCGCCGGCCCCGCACGCTCATCAATCTTCTACTGGGTGGCTTGGTCACCGTCATGACCCTGCTGGCGTTGATTCCCCTGTTTTCGGTGGTGTGGATGCTGTTCTGGCGCGGGGGAAGCAAGCTGAGCGTAGCCTTGTTTACGCAACTGCCTCCCGCTCCGCTCGAACAGGGTGGCGGCTTCGGTAACGCCATCATTGGCACCACGATCATCGTGGTGCTGGCGGCCCTGATCAGCATTCCCCTGGGCGTTCTATCCGCTACATTCATGGCCCAGGCGAGCGAGAAGAACCGCCTGGCCAGCACCGTCCGGTTCGCCGCGAAAGTGCTGACCGGCTTCCCCTCCATTCTGGCCGGCGTTTTCGCTTACGGCGCCGTGGTGTTGACGACGGGCGGATATTCGGCTGTCGCGGGCGCGGTGGCCGTGTCCATTCTGATGTTACCCACCATCATGCTCACGGCCGAGGACGCCATTCGCATGGTTCCTCACAAGATGAAGGAAGCGGCCATCGGCATGGGCGCGACCAACACGCAGACGGTGCTGATGGTGCTTTTGCCCACCGCATATCCCGGCATCCTGACCGGCGTCATGCTCGCCATTGCGCGCGCCGCCGGAGAGACCGCGCCGCTGATCTTCACCGCCCTTTTCAGCAACTACTGGCCTATGTCAGCTGGGCACCACTTGAATCTTATGCAGCCCACCGCATCCCTGGCCGTGCTGATTTACAACTTTTCCGGGATGCCCTTCAAGAACCAGATCGAAATGGCCTGGTCCGCCGCGCTGGTGATGGTCTTGATGGTCTTGGTCACGAACCTGACTGGTCAAGCCCTTTCGCGGCGTCAGATTCAACAATAGGAGTGAGAAATCATGGCATCGACCATGGCACAACCCGAGCCCAAGGCTCCGGTGGCGGGAAAGAAAAAAGACGCGGACCATCATGTGGTGATCGACTGCAATATTCGGGAGCTCTACTACGGCCCGTTTAAGGCGGTTCGCGACACAGCGCTGCCCGTGCAGAAGAACACCATCACGGCCTTCATTGGACCGTCGGGCTGCGGCAAGAGCACCGTGCTCCGATGCCTTAACCGCATGAACGATCTGGTGCGGGGCTTTCGCTTTGAAGGCCATGTACACTTCCGCGGGCGGGACATCTATCATCCCGCCGTGGACGCGGTGGCCGTGCGGCGCTATATCGGCATGGTGTTCCAGCAGCCCAATCCCTTCGCCACCAGCATTTACAATAATGTCGCCTTCGGCCTGCGGCTGAACAACTACAAGGGAGACAAGCACGAGCGGGTTGTGGGAGCATTGAAAAGTGCGGCGCTTTGGGACGAGGTGAAGGACAAGCTCCACAAGAGCGGCCTTTCGCTCTCCGGCGGACAGCAGCAGCGTCTGTGCATCGCGCGGGCCATCGCCACTGAGCCCGAGGTCCTGCTGATGGACGAGCCGTGCTCCGCGCTCGATCCCATTGCCACCCGCCGGATCGAGGAGTTGATGCTGGAGCTCAAGAAGCGCTTCACCATCGCCATCGTGACGCATAACCTTCAGCAGGCGCAGCGCGTCGCCGATTACACCGGATTTCTCTATGTCGATACCACCCAGGGCGGCCGGACCGGCTACCTGGTGGAATTCGGAGAGTCGAAGGGGCTTTTCAACAATCCCAAGGAAAAACATACGCAGGATTACATCCGCGGTGAGTTCAGCTAAGCCGGGGCTTTGAGCATCCTTGGAACGCTTCGCGGAAAGCTGCTCGCCCATGGAGTGCACGACGATCTTATGAGCCTGAGCCGCGACACCCGCGAGCGACAGGACCCATCCCGGCAGCCCGGGGGTATCAGAATGACCCACTCAGCCAGCAGATTATGCGCGCGCCTAAAGCAAACTCTTGTCATTCTGGCTTTGCTCCTTCCCGTTGGGAGTTGGACCGGCTGCGCCAACCATGGCCAGAGCCAGCCAAAACCCGAAGTCCCGCCGGGCGGAGTGTTACTCGCGGGCGCGGGGGCCACGTTTCCCTCGTTGCTCTATAAGAAGTGGTTCTCCACCTACCAGCAGGAGCACCCTACGACCGTGATCAGCTATGACGCCGTCGGTAGCGGGGAGGGAATACGCCGCTTCGTCGGTTGGGATGTCAAGGATGACGAGCGGGTGGATTTTGGCGCCAGCGATGCCGCCATGCAGGACACCGAGATCTCCCAGGTTCCCAGTGGCGTCGTGATGCTGCCCGTAACTGCGGGCGGCGTAGCGCTTGCCTATAATCTTCCCGATGTGCATGAGGAACTCAAGCTCTCCCGCCAGGCTTACGTCGGGATCTTTCTGGGACAAGTCAAGACTTGGAACGATCCGCTGATCGCCGCCTGCAATCCCGGTGTCACTCTTCCGAGGCTCAGCATCGTCACCGTAGTGCGGCAGGATTCCAGCGGCACCACATTCGCTTTCACCAAGCATCTCGATGCCATCAGCGATGAGTGGCGCAGCCGCTTCGGGCCCTCCACCCTGGTGGACTGGCCGGGAAACGCCATGCGGGCGAAAGGCAACGAGGGCGTGGCTGGAGTCCTTGCCCATTCGGTCGGGGCGATCGGTTACGTGGGATCCGAGTTCGCGTCCAAATATGGCCTTCGCACCGCCCTGCTCGAGAACCGCAGTGGAAAGTTCATTCTGCCGACCGCAGATAGTATTCGGGCCGCCCTGGCCTCGGTCGAAATGCCTGCGAATCTGCGGGCCTTCGTGCCTGATCCCCCCGCCCCCGACGCATACCCCATTGCCACCTTCACTTGGATTCTCCTCCGCAAGAAGTACCCCGACGCCCAACGGGCCAAGTCCATTCGCGACCTGTTTGCGTGGGCGTTGTCTGGCGGGCAGCAGTATTCGCCTGGACTGGGGTACGTCTCGCTGCCGGCCACCGTGGTCGAGAAGTCGCAAGCGGCGCTGGCGGCGATTACTCCCTAACTTAAGATCCAAAACGCTTCGATTTCTGGTAATCATTCGCGAGCTGCAAACAGCGTCTTGGTTCGCTGCGGTAGCCGCAGCCAGCGCCTTCTCCCGGGAAGTAAACGATTCTGAGCTACCTAACGGTGCGATGATGCCTGGGCGGACGGTGCATCCTTTGCAGCCTCGGCACCTTCCCTTGAGACTCCGGCGATTCCCGTGGCCGCGTTCGCGCGTCCTGCTGGGCGCCCCTCGCTTCGTCATTTTGAGCCCCCATCAGGAAATTTGCCCGATTTCTGTTCGCTCCTGCGGACGAAATGTCGCTCCATTGGGGTTGAATTGCCGAAAATGTCCGCATAATTTCTGGCCATTTTGTCCATGTTTTCTTTGTTTTCATACACATAACGGCTTCGACTGTAGGAAATTTTATTTTTCCTGCCTGGGTGGGCGGGAAGCTGACATTTTTTGGAATAGTTCGCGAACGGCCGCGCGCAGCGGGTGAGGGCAACTTCCATGCATGGCATCCGCCGGGACCTTTCGTCTCCAAGGCGGATCACCAAAATGAGTATACTCACATAACTAGGCTTTTGTCAAGCGCCAAGTGAGGCTAGTCGGGGCAATTCGGAATGCTGGATTCTGAATGCTGAACCGAAACCGGGTGAAGACGGCTGGTCGAGGGCCTGCGCTGCTCAGCCTTCGGGCTTGGGACATGAGGTCCCGCAGAAAAACCCGGAAACGAGGTGACTGTCACCTTCCCTTTGTCGCGCTTGTGTCCCTTGCGATCCGTGCACGCGGACCGGGGAAGATGCGACGAGGCGAAAACGGCGAATGGAAGTGCGGTTGAGGAGTCCGTCAGCCCGTCAGAAGACGGGTCTGCGACCGACGGACACCTCATCGCTACCCAAACACCACGTCCGCGGTACCTGGTCCCAACACCGTCATCCTGAGCGCCGCCGTCTCTGAGTGCGAAGGACCTGGATTCCGTGTTTTCAGGCAAATGCCGGTTCTTCCTTCGTCCGTCGGCTGACGGACTCAGGGCCGCCTGCTGGCTCCTCAGAACGACGACCCGGCAGAGTTTTTCCGCAGCCGCCGCGGTTGGGCGTGTTTGATATAATGCCGCGATGCAAAAACATTTCATCCGGGCTTCTCTGTTGGTTCTACTGACCCTCATCTCTTCTGCGCCCGCCTTGTTCGGGCAACTCGACCCCGCAACGCGGCAACTGGCGCACGACATCTTCAAACAACTGATTGAAATCAACACCACGGACTCCGTAGGCAGCACGACGGTGGCGGCGGAAGCCATGGCCCAACGACTGCGCGATGGCGGCTTCCCTGCGAGCGATGTGGTGGTGCTGGGCCCGAACGACCGCAAGGGCAACATGGTGGCGCGCCTGCACGGCACCGGAGCGCACCGGCCGGTGCTGCTGATCGGCCACCTCGACGTGGTGGAAGCGCGCCGCTCCGACTGGACCTACGATCCCTTCCAATTCGTGGAGAAAGACGGTTACTACTACGGCCGCGGCACGCAGGACATGAAGAGTGACGATGCCGTCTGGGTCACCAACTTCATTCGCCTGAAGCGCGAAGGCTTTAAGCCGGATCGCGACCTGATTCTGGCGCTCACGGCCGACGAAGAAGGCGGATTGTCAAACGGCGTGGACTGGCTGATCAAGAATCACCGCGACTTGATCGACGCTGAATTCGTCCTCAACTCCGATGGTGGCGGCGTCGATACTGACAACGGCAAGCCCGTCATGGTTTCCATGGACGCCAGCGAAAAACTTTACTCGGACTTTCAACTCAAAGTGACGAACCCGGGAGGGCACAGTTCGTTGCCGGTTCCCGATAACGCCATCTATCATCTCTCCAATGCCCTCGTGCGCCTGGAACACTATCAATTCCCGGTGGAGCTGAATGAGGTCACGCGCGCCTACTTTCAGCGCATGGCGACCATCGAAAAGGGCCAGGCCGCTGCCGACATGCGGGCCATCTTAAGTGACCCGCCGGACTCCGACGCCGTCGAACGCCTCTGCCAAGACCCGCTTCAGAACGCCACTCTGCGCACCACCTGCGTGGCCACGCGGCTGGAGGCCGGACACGCCAACAATGCCCTTCCACAAAGCGCTCAGGCCAACGTGAACTGCCGGATTCTGCCGGGGCACACGCGCGAGGAAATTCGCCAGACTCTCATTCACATCTTCGCCGATCCCAAGGTGGCCGTTGACTATGTCGGTCACAGCGGACGGGTGCTCGACAGTGCGCCTGAGGCCGAAGCTCGGCCTCCCGTCAAGCTGCGCCCCGAGGTGATGAATACCCTGGACAAGATTGCCGGGTGAATTGTGGCCGGGAGCGCCGGTCATCCCCACCATGTCCACCGGCGCATCCGACGGCGTCTACACCAACGCCGCGGGCATGCCCACCTTTGGCATTTCCGGTATCGCCATCGACATGAACGACGTGCGCGCCCATGGTCGTGACGAACGCGTTCCCATCGAGTCGTTCTATCGGGGAGTTGACTTCTACTACCGGTACCTCAAGGCGCTGACGTCGACTCGCTAATCAACTCGGGAGATCCCCCCGGCTCTGCCGAGGTGGCAGCGAGAGTTTGACAGTTCCTGCATTTAAGGCCGGGGACATGCCCCCTCACCTGCCCGTCAGCAGACGGTCGACCTCTCCCTGGGAGAGGTTGTTGAGGCTGTTTGGCGCGCGCTCGCGCCGAAGAAGAACTAACAGCCTCTCCCAGGGGAGAGGCCGGCCCGATCCATCGGGGCGGGTGAGGGGTCTCTTATTGGCTGCGGTCAGGCCCCTTTGAGGGGCCAGCAGACTAGCAGCTAGGACCTGCTGTGTAGGTCCGCGGCTCTTTCTCACACCACCCTCAAAGCTGATTGATATCGAGACTTTCCAATATAGGTTTCGGTGCGCCGCGTTGGGCGGCGGTCAGCATGGCCTTCCCAAGTTTCTCCGTGGTGGTGACATACTTCGGGAAGCGTTTCAGCAGCGGCAGAATGGGCCAAAACAACGCGTAGAAAACACGGTAGAGCCGCGTGCGGGATTTGATGCCGTGCATCGGGATAATCACTCCGGGCCGGAACATATACGCCGCCTTGAAGGGCAGGCGGAGCAGGGCATTCTCTGTTTGTCCCTTTACCCGTGCCCACATCATGCGGCCGCGCTCCGAGCTGTCGGTGCCGGCGCCGGATACGTAAACAAACGTCATGCCGGGGTTCACTTTCACCAGGGCCTGTGCTGCCGCGATGGTGATGTCGTAGGTGATGCGGTGGTAATTCTCCTCCGACATTCCTGCCGAGGAAACACCGAGGCAAAAAAAGCAGGCGTCAAAACCCGCAAGCTGAGATTCAAGCGAGGAGAAGTCGGAGAAATCCTTGTGGACCACCTCACGCAGCTTGGCGTGTTGCTGGCCGGTGCTGCTTCGCACGATCGAGAGGATGGTCGTAACCTCAGGATCGAGCAGGCACTCGCGCAAAACGCCCTGTCCCACCATTCCTGACGCGCCGAAGAGAATCACCTTCATCCTGGTTCACCTTGAAAGCTGACGTCACGTAGCGAGTCGCGCGAATCACATCCGCCGGCTTTGAACGGAAGCGTCTCGACCGCCCATGGATATGCTATATTCACTCGCGCTGATACGCACAAGAATTTGATTTTGCCATCGCCGACCGGCGGGGGTGGCGCTTTGGGCGGCTGATCTCGATGAACCCTGAACTTATCGCGCTGGGACTTCTCTGGTACGTTGCCTTTCTCTTTTCCCTGACCTGCCACGAGGCTTCGCACGCCCTGGCGGCCAAATGGGGAGGCGACCTGACGGCGGCGGAAGGAGGTCAGGTGACGCTGAATCCACTTCCGCATATGCGGCGCGAGATTTTTGGCACCATCATCATGCCCATTCTTTCCTATGCGCTGGGCGGATGGATGATCGGTTGGGGCAGCGCTCCCTACGACCCACGCTGGAGCAATCGCCACCCGCATCGCGCCGCGTGGATGGCCCTCGCCGGACCGGCGGCAAACTTTATCCTGATGTTCGTAGCGGTCCTGGCGATTCGAATCGGAATCCTCGCCAAGGTATTCACGGCGCCCCAGTTTGCCCGCTTCACGCACGTTGTGGCGGCCGTCCGCCCCGGCCCATTCGAAGGTGTGGCCGTGCTCCTTAGCATCATGTTCTCGCTGAATCTCCTGCTCGGACTGTTCAATCTCCTCCCCATACCGCCACTCGATGGTCATGGGGCCATCTGTCTGTTTTTCACCGAGGACTTTGCCCGCCGCTTCACGCGAGCCACGCGCAACCCCACGCTTGCCATCTTCGGGTTGCTCATCGGCTGGAAGGTGTTTGGATACATCTACGACCCGCTCTTCACCCTGGCATTGAGACTCCTCTACCCAGGCGCCCGATATGGGTAGGTCCTGGGACTGAATCCTTCCGCCCGCGCTAATCATCTCAACTTTACGACACAAATTCTTGGGCTGAGGAGTTCATTGATGTCACAGAAACTCTTGGGTAAGGTCGCTGTAGTCACGGGTGCGTCCAAAGGCATCGGCGCTTCCATCGCCAAACACCTGGCGGCGGAAGGTGCAAGCGTAGTGGTGAATTATGCCTCGAGTAAGGAAGGTGCGGAGCGCGTGGTGGCCGAAATCACGGGCAAAGGCGGCCGCGCCATTGCCGTGAAAGCAGACGTTTCCAAACCGGAAGAGATCGAGCGGCTCTTCGACGCGGGCACGAAGGCGTTCGGCAAGCTCGACATTCTGATCAACAACGCTGGGATTTACGAATTCTCTCCGCTCGAGGGAATTACGGCGAACCATTTCGACAAACTGTTTGACCTCAACGTGCGGGGCTTGATCCTTGCTTCCCAGGCTGCGGTGAAGCACTTTAGCGACGATGGCGGCAGCATCGTCAACATCAGCTCCATCGTTAGCTCACTCGCGCCTCCGAACGCCTCCGTGTACAGCGCCACCAAGGCGGCGGTGGATGCGGTAACCAAGTCGCTGGCCAAGGAACTGGGCCCGCGCAAGATTCGCGTGAACGCCATAAATCCCGGCATGGTTGAGACCGAGGGTTGGCACGCGGCGGGCTTCGCGGAGCACGACATGACCAAGTTCGTGAAAGCACAAACCCCTCTGGGCCGCCTGGGCAAACCGGAGGACATCGCTCCCGCAGTGGCCTTCTTCGCTTCGCCCGATGCATCGTGGATTACCGGTGAAGCGCTTGTCATTGCGGGGGGATACCGTTGACACTGGTGCGGTCGCGCAATGAATTTGCACGGCGCGTTCTTGGAGTGCGGTAGCAGCAGCTACCGCCTTCCTCTTGCGCTTGGCGGCAATGGGCGGCGTGAGTCAAAGAAAAGCGGTAGCTGCTGCTACCGCACTCCAAAGCGGGCTTTGCCCGCAGAGAGTTTTCGGGGTTGGCGACGAGAACGGTTCAACCGAGTGCTGCGAGGTTTTCCGCGAAGACTAGCGGCGCAGGACCAAAAAAGCTACACTGCCCTTCAGGAGGCCAAAATGTCTCTTCGACCCGTTAAGCGCATCGTTACTTCCAAGCCCACCCTGGAAGGCGCGGGCGTGCATCTGCGCCGAGCCTTTGGATTCGGCAACACGTCGGACTTCGACCCGTTCCTGCTTCTCGATGACTTTCGCAACGACATTCCGCAGGATTACCTTGCCGGCTTTCCGTGGCATCCTCATCGCGGAATCGAAACCATCACCTACGTTCTGGCCGGCACCGTGGAGCACGGCGACAGCATGGGTAACAAGGGCGCCATCGCTGCGGGTGACGTGCAATGGATGACGGCGGGCAGTGGGATCATCCACCAGGAGATGCCCAAGGGCGACGCGACCGGCCGCATGCATGGATTCCAGTTGTGGGCCAATCTTCCCTCCGCGCTCAAAATGACGCCGCCGCGCTACCAGGAGGTGAAATCGCTCGAGATCCCCGAGGTTCAGGACGACGACGGCACGCGCGTGCGCATTGTGTGCGGAGATTTCTGGGGGAAGTCGGGTCCCGTGGATGGCATCGCTACTGACCCGATCTACATCGATGTGTCCGTGCCCCCCGGCAAGCTAAAGGCCTTGCCCGTGGAGACTACGCGGCATGCGTTTGCCTATGTTTTTGCGGGGAGCGGCAAGTTCTGCAATGCTTCGGGACCGCTCGCTGTTCCCACCGAACCGGTGAGTTGGTCGGACACGCACCCGCCGACGAAGGCGGAGAATCGCTCGTTGATTCTCTTTGACCGCGGCGATGAAGTGATGGTACAGGCAGGAGAGGACGGCGTCCGCTTCCTGCTGGTTTCGGGAAAGCCTCTGGAGGAGCCGGTGGCGTGGTACGGTCCGATCGTGATGAATACACAGCAGCAACTGCGCCAGGCGTTCGAGGAACTCGAAGAGGGCACGTTCTTAAAGCGGTAAGACATGAACCAGCCATCGTTTGACCCGGGCTTCACGGAAAAATACCGAGGCGGCTTAAGCCGGATCATCAACCCCGACGGAGCATTCAACGTTCGCCGGCAGGGCACGACGTGGCGCGACGTCCACCCGTACCTTTTCATGATCAACGCGAAGTGGCCAGTGTTCACCGCCATCATCTTTGGCGGATACCTGGTGGCCAACACCATCTTCGCGCTGATCTACATGAAGCTGGGTGTACAGCACCTTTTGGGCGCGGACACCAAAACCCCCCTTGATCAATTTTTCAGCGCCTTCTTCTTCAGCGCGCAGACCTTTACCACGGTCGGGTACGGGCGCATCTCACCGGACAGCCTGGCGACCAACCTGGTGGCCGCGTTGCAAGCCCTGCTGGGATTGATGGCGCTGGCCATCGGCACGGGCCTTCTGTTTGGGCGCTTCTCACGTCCCGCCGCGCGGCTGGCATTCAGCAAGCAAATGGTGGTGGCGCCGTATCAGTCCGCAACCAGCCTGCAGTTCCGCCTGGCCAACCGCCGCAGCAACAATCTGATGGAAATCGAAGCGCGGATGATGCTGAGCACGGTGGAGTCCACCGAGCAGGGGTTGGTGAGGAAATACAAGTATCTTACGCTCGAGCGCCCGCAGGTACAGTTTCTGCCGCTCACCTGGACCGTCGTTCACCCCATCGACCCGGACAGCCCGCTGTGGGGGAAGGATGCCGATTACTTCACCCAGCGCCAAGCAGAGTTCCTCATCATGGTGAAGGGCTTTGACGACACCTTCTTCCAGACGGTCTACGTTCGCCATTCTTACCGCTTCGACGAAGTGGTGTGGGGAGCGCGCTTCGCCCCGGCCTTCGAACCGGACGAGCAGGGCGCCATGGTGCTCGACCTGGAGAAACTCAGCGAGATCGCGCCGGCGGAAATCCCCGCCGCTTTACCTGCCGCCAATCTGCCAGCTTAGACTTGCGTCGGCGCCAGGGTGACGGGGGACCTGCAAACCCGGTGAGGTGGTTCGAACCGACACTGGGGATTCCGGCCAAACGTGGCTTTCACACGCCTTGCGGTATGCCCGCCCGTTGGAGTTCAGAGCGCCCCACTTGTCACACATCGTGGAAAGCTAAGAGGCCGGGTTCAATCCGGCGCCATCGGCTTCTTCGATTCGCGTTTAGCGTTGAATGCGCGCGCTTCAGTTTGTTAGAAAAAGCGAAGCTCCGCTCTACGACCCCAACTTACCGTAGCTGTTTTCCTTCTGAAATACCAGGATGAAACGTGCGTCTCTACCGACAAATGGGATGTAAATGAAAAATCGGTCGTCACGGTAGGTGTATTTTTCCAACGTACCCACATTTCCACCGGCAAAGAATCGCCCCAGGTAATCGCAATCACGACCCTCAGTGCAGGAAAAATAAGTTGGAGTGAAGATTTTCTTCTCCTCGTCGCCCCGGAAGTAGGAGGTGACCTGATAGAAGGCCTGCTTGTCCCCGAATCTCGCCGAGTAGACCAAAGTCAATTCCGGCAATCCGCCCGCTGATTCGCGAGGAACCTCCTAATGTCTGAAATCCTTTCAAAATCCTCGAACTTTCCAGCCGACAACCGGTTGCTCACCTCATCGAGAAGGTTCTTGTTGTCATTCAGGACTTCCTCTGCCTGGGTCCGTACAACGGCCAAATAACGTTTCTTGGAGAGGTACGTACCGGCAAAAATAACTCCGACTAATATACCTGCCATGATGAGAAACGCCATGAGCCACTTCTTGAGCAGGCCTCGTCGCGGTTCAATCTTGAGCTCGGCAATTTTGGCATCGGCAATCAAGCTCACACTGGTCGCGACATTCAGGAGAACCAGAACGGCCGCAACTCCAATGAGCCCGGTAAACGCCGCCAGAAGAAATGAACTGGTAGTTTCGCGGAAAGGATTGATTTGAAAACCTGCGCACAGTACGAGAACAAGAATGCCGAGAAGAAACAAAGAAACCACGACGGTCAGCGCCGATAATGTAATCTTGGCGATTTGAGCCTTGGTGCCTAATTCCATGCCTGACCTCCTTCAAAAATGGCGAAGCCACAACGGCTATCTATACGCTCGGCGGGGATGATTCGCAAGAGACACAAAGTCATGGACCGTATGCGAGCCGGCGCATCCGTTCGACGAATTTTTCGGCATTGCCCTACGGTGACTATTTTACGGCTGGTGTGGTCCCGACTCTCTTCAAGTGTTGACGAACCTTCTCGGCGTCGGGAGCGTTGGGGGCGAGTTGCAGGTAGGCTTCAAACTCCTGGCGGGCGCGCGCGAACTGGCCCAGACCTTCCAGCGTCAAAGCGAGATTGAAATGAACGTTGGGAGAATCCGGCTTCAACCGGACGGCCTCCTCGTATTCGTGCAGGGCGCCGTCGGCATCTTTCTTCGCCAGCAAGACATCCGCCAGGCCGGCGTGACCGCTGAAGTCCTGTGGCCGCGCCTGCACGTACACGCGATAGTCGGAGATGGCGTCGTCCAGCTTGCCTTCATCGCGCAAGGCGTTGGCCAATGCCAGGCGGGCATCGGGGTAATCGGGCTTGTTCAGCAGCGCCTCTTGGAACTCTTTGGCAGCGTCATCCGTCTTGCCCAAGTGCGCCTGCGCGCTGCCCAGCAGGAAGTGTGCTTCTGGGAGATTCGGTGTGATGCGCAACACCGCCTCTGCCTGAGCGGCAGATCCGCTGAAATCGTTTTGCTGAGCCAGGGCGCGAGAGAGATTCAGATGGGCCTCGCCCCAGTCGGGCCGGCCCTTGACCGCCGCGCGAAAGGCGTCCTCGGCGCTGGGCCAATCGCCCAGTTGACTGAGCGCCAGGCCCAGACTCTCCGCCGTCTGCGGATCGGGGTGGAGCGATTGGCTGGTGCGATAAGCGGACGCCGCACCTTTGTAGTCTCCCTTGGCGTAAAGAGTATTGCCCATGTCGCGCTGATACGCGGCGCTGGTGGGATTCAAGCGTACCGCTTCCTGGTCCTCCGCGGCGGCTTCCTGCGCGGCGCCGGCGCCGCGTAACGCCGCTGCCAGGCTGGAGTGCAGCGTGGGATCATCCGGGCGCAGTCGCAGTGCATCGCGGTACGTGGGAACGGCCAAGGTGTAGTTCTTTTCCTTCGCCAGCACATCGGCCAGCGCCACCAGCGCCTCGGGGTAATCCCGCCGGATTCGCACCGCTTGCTCAAGCTGCGTCTGCGCATCGGCGTCCTTCCCCAGCGCCTCCAACACCAGCGCGGTCCGGAAGTGAAATTCCGGGCTTTCCGGCTGCAACTCCAGTGCCACCTGATATTCGCCCTGCGCCTTGGGCAGGTCACCTGCGGATTGATAAGCATTGGCCAGGTGAGCGTGGGCGTCCGGGTCGTCGGGCCGCAGGCGCACTTCCTCACGGTATTCCTGCACGAAGCCGGCAACGTCTCCGGAGGATTGCAGCGCTTCCGCCATGTTGCGATGGTAGTCCGCCTCATCGGGTGCCAGGTTCGACAGCCTTGCGCAATTCCCGCACGGACTCCGCCAGATCGCCCGTCTTCCGCAAGACCAGGCCCAGCGCTTCGTGCAGAGCCGGATCGCCGGGCTTCAAGCGTAGCGCCTCGTGATACTCGCCGACGGCGGCGGGATGGTCGCTGATGGAAAGGTAGGTGGCAGCCAACTCCGCGTGGGCGGCGGCATAATCGGGCCGCAGGCGGATAACACGCCGGAACTCTTCGATGGCCCCTCCGTAATCCTCGGCTTCGCGCAAAGTCAGCGCCAGGGCAAAGCGATAATCCACTTGATTGGGGCGCAACTGCACCGCCACGCGGTATTCCTCCAGCGCATGGCCCAGGTCCTCAGTGGAGCGCAGGGCCGCCGCCAGGTTCATGTGAATTTCCGGGTCGTTGGGGCGCAGGCGCGTGGCGGTGCGAAACTCGGTGATGCCGCCGGCAAAGTCTCCGGCCTGAATCAATGCACCGGCAAGCCCGGTGTGGGCGTCGGCATTTTTAGGGTCCAATTGAATGGCCTGGCGATATTCCGCGCCCGCTCCGGCCGCATCGCCCGATTGCAGAAGCGCACTGGCCAGATCGACGTGGATTTCCGCATCGTGCGGAGCCAGCGCCATGGCACTGCGGAACTCCATGGCCGCCTCGCTGAATTTCCGGTCGAGCACGAGGGCGTTGGCCAGACTCACATGTGCGTCCACGCTGTTGGGATGGGAGCCGGCTTCGGTGCGATATTCGGCGACCGCCCCGGAAACATCGCCATCCGCTTCTTCCAGCGCCGCGATGTTGGCATGAACTCCGGGAAAGTCCGGCCGCAGGCGCAGCACTTGTCGATATTCCCTGAGCGCCTCGCTGGTCTTCTGTTGCGCGGCGTAGGCGTTGCCCAGACCGTAATGCGCCTCCGCAGAGCTGGGTTTGAGCGCCAGGACTTTTCGGTATGCGGCAATCGCCTGGTCCCACTTTTCCAGACGCGCTGCCTCATTGCCTTGCTTCAGGAGATCCTGTGCGCTAGGTGTGCTTCTCTCCACGGGCGCGGCGGAGTTCGGGGAGTTGGTGGGCTTTTCCGGAGCCTGCGCGGCCGAAAGATGGTAACTCAACAGCAAAGTGGCGGCCAGGACTGAGAGCGCAAGTATGAGCCGTGCCCACCGCCAGACCCTCGTAGCTGTGCCGCCAGGCGCCATACTACTAGAATACACCCAACGGTTGCTTCGCGCCGCTTCACCTGCAGCGCGGATCTCTGGCACGAGCCGTCGCCGAGTTGGAACTCCAGCCCTACGACCCGTACTTCTTGGCCACGTAGTTGGCGACTTCATCCTCGAACGAAGAATAGGTCATGCGCAGTTCGTTTTGCAGGATGGTGCTGAAATCCGACGAAGCCATCTGCTTGAGGATCTGGCGCACTTCCCCCATGCCGAAAACGTCGCGCAGGTATTCAAGAGCCGCAAGAGACTTCAGGTATGCTAACGCGGCCTGGTCAGCCGGGAGGCTTACAAACGACCCTTCCAGAGAGGAGAACGGTGGGATCTGGTTGGCCGCCATGGCGTGCGCCAACTGGCCTCCTCGCCCGGCGGTGGTGGCACCTTCTTCCAGTTGCGCCAGACCCTCATTGAACCAGGTCGGGCATTTGCCCAGCGTGATCTGGCGGACAAAGGAATGAGTCAACTCGTGCTTCAGCACCCGGGCCAGATCGGGGGTCATCTGGGTCAGGCCGGAAACGGGTACGCGAATCTTGCCGTCGTTCAGGGCACCCACCCAAGTTGGAGTTCGGGTGATGTCGCGGAAGGCTTGATTGGGGTAGAGAATGACGACGATGGCCTCCGTGGGAGAATAGTCCAGATCGAGCACCAGATCGTTGAATGAGCCGTCAAGGCTGCTGAGGATCTGGCCGCTCAGGTTTTCGTCCTGCTGGCTGTCGTAGCGCAGCAGAAAGTGTTCGCTGCGCAATTCGGAATAGTTGCCGGAAACGTCAAGCTCGCGTTGGGCCTTCGCCACGGCGTCGCGGATGGCTTTGTTGTCCGCCATGGCGAGGGCCTTGTTCCACTCGATGATGGCCTGTTGGAGATTCTCCATCCCATAATAGGCTGAACCCAACAGCACGTGATAGTCAGGCGAATGGGGATGGCGATCGGCCGCCGGAAGCAGCAAATCTGCAGCTTCCAGATAATGCTCCTGCTTCCACAGCAGGTAGCCGAGCGCGAGTTCCAGGGCCTGGTCGTCCGGCAGGTACTTCAAAGCCTCGCGATACTTGCTGATGGCCCCTTCCGGATCACCCTTCCGCGCCAGGAAGACCCCAGCGGCCTGAAAACCCTGCTTCAGCTTGTGCAGGTTGTCCGGCGTGGGATGAAGCATTGCCTCGTCCGACAGGTGAGTCAGGTAGGGCTCATCCACCGCATCGTCATGGATGACCGCCGACCCTTCGTCGGTTGAGGACTCAAGTGGATTCGCCAGCGGCAGCGGCACGTCCCGGCTTGACCGCGAAGAGGAGGGCGTCGCGACGGGGGTGGTGGACTTCTCCACATGGTCCACCATGGATTTGGAAATGGTGACCTCGCCGCCATCCAACTCGTAAGTGATCTGCTTGTCGTCTTCTTTGGTAACCTGGGCGGTGATTTTGCGGCCGTTTTTCAGAAAGATGACGTCGGCCAGCAGCAGGGAGGGGAAGAGGAGCAGGAGGCAGAGCAGTGTCCGGCCCCGCGCAGCCTTCCCATGGCGAGCTATGCGCATACGAAAATAGGGCAGCCCTGACATCCTGTGGGCATCATACAACAGGGCTTTGTTGCACGTCGAGTCGAGGGCCAGTCGTCGTGCGAAGGCCTATCCCGGCGGCCAGTGAAAAGTACGGCCACCCAGAACATGAACATGAACGTGAAACACGGATTGCCCGGCCCAGGTACCGTTGTTGACCACGGTGCGGTAGCCTTTTGACTCCAGTCCGCGCTCCCGTGCCAGTTGCGCCGCCACGAGGTGGAGATGGCCCAGCAGCGCCTCGTCTTCGGGCAGGGCTTCCTTGAGCGAGGGCAGGTGTTTGCGCGGCAGCACCAGCAGATGGACAGGCGCCTGCGGATGAATATCTTCAATCGCCACGGCGCGATCGTCCTCATGAACGATCTTGGCGGGCAACTTGCGGTCGATGATCTTGCAAAACAGGCAATCCGCCATTAGTTCACCCTGACGATGAAAGTGTCGGTGGCAAGATTCGCGCTGCGAAGCTTGGCTGCCAGCGCACTCGCCGCGTCCTCGGAATTCTCCGCGCCCACGCGCACGCGGTAAAAGCCATCGCCGCGATCGTAGCGCTGCACCGGCACCGACTGATCGTTCGCCTCGATCAGGGCCTTCAGGCGGTCGGCATTGGCGGGGTCGCGGAAGGCGCCCACTTGCACGGCAAAAACCGGGGCCTCCGGACTGGCGCCGACACCCAGGATTTCCAGCCGCACCTTCGCCAGGCCCGGCATCCCCATGGATTGTGCCGCGGCATAGGAGAGATCAATGATGCGGCCCTCCACAAACGGCCCGCGATCGTTGATGCGCACGGTGACGTCGCGGCCGTTCTCGAGGTCGTGAACCTGCACCATGGTGCCGAATGGCAGCGTGCGGTGCGCCGCCGTCATGTCGTACATGTTGTAAATCTCACCGCTCGCCGCGCGGCGCCCGTGGTAAGGATGGCCGTACCACGAAGCGATGCCGGTTTCCCCCTGGACGATGGGCGCGGCGGGCGTGCCCACGGGTTGGCCGGCGGGTTGAGTAGTGGGCTGGGGTTTGGGTGGGGGCGTGGTGTGCGCGGAAGGCGCCCCTTTGTGACGGTGCAGGCAACCGGTGACGCAGAGGAGCAACGCCGTTGCCACGCTGATTCGTGCAGCGAGGGAATGCAATCGCACGAGTGGTCCTTCCGTGACGAGACTCCGCGCCGCGTCAGGCTTTGGGCTCTTCGCTGGCTTTTTCCAACCGCTCCGCCAGTTTCGTCAGACGCTCAGCGGATTTTCGCAAGAACTCCGCGGTGTCCTTGCGCGTTTGGGGGCGGACTTCGTCAGTCAGAAACTTCCGCAGCTTCTCAAATTCGCGATCGAGGGTGCGGCCGGCGTCTTCGAGTTTCATGGTGCACCTCCCACGGTATGGTCGCTATTCTAGCTAAGCTACCGACGTGCGACCAAGGAAAATCTGCGTCGTTCCGCCGATCGGCAGCGTCTCAGTTGGACGTAGGGGCGGGTCTACCCCGCCACCCGGCGGCCTCTGGCTGCATGGCGGGGTAAACCCGCCGCTACAAATTCAATCTGAGACACCAGCCGCCGGCGCTGTTCACAGTCCGGAGTCGAAAACTCAGATATAATCGAAAGGGTATCGCGTTGGCAAAGGCGCGGTCCCCAGGTGACGTCGGACATTGGCATGAATTTACCCCCCAAAGTTTGGTTTCAGTGGCAGCGGTTCAAAAAACTATTTGCAACTTCGCTAGACGCGCAGGAAGGCGGCGCCAGCGTTCGCATGTGCCCGCACTGCCGGGCATTGATTGATCGGGATGCCAAGGTGTGCTCGCTCTGTGGCGAGGCCATCGGCGCCAGGCGTGCGCGCGGTGCCGCCAGCACACCCGGCAGGATTATGGGCGTGATCCCGATCCCCACCACCGCCACCTCGGTGATGGTCGTCGCCTGCCTGGCGCTGTACGCCATATCGTGGTACATGACGCAGAATACGGCGAAGCGCCCAGTTGAACGGAGCGCCGGCAATGGGGGGCATCGACGCGCGTGTACTATTAAGGTTGGGCGCCAAAGCGCCGTATATCCTCCCCCCGTATAATCAGTGGTGGCGCCTGGTTACGGCGATATTCCTGCACGCTGGCCTGCTCCACATCGGCATGAACATGTGGTGCCTGGTCGATCTGGGGCCGGAAGTCGAATCTCTCTTCAACACGACAAAGTTCATCGTGCTCTACCTGGCGACCGGGGTCGCGGGATATGTGCTTAGCCTCTGGTGGTCGCCAGGCGGGCTCTCCATTGGAGCCTCCGGCGCGATAATGGGATTAATTGGAATCTTGATTGGAGCGAGCTTTCATCACGGCCATCTTGGCAAAGAATACCGCAGCCAACTTTGGCGATGGGTGATCTACATCGCGATCTTTGGCCTCTTCTTCGCCGTTGACAACGCCGCGCACTTCGGCGGACTCATTGCAGGATTGGCACTGGGTTACTTCGTTCCGGAAGGTGAACCGGCGACGCGTCCCAGCGAAAACCTCTGGAACTCTCTGGCCGTATTATCCGTGTTGATTATTGCCGGGTCTTTTGTGCTGATGGCGCTGCAACTTGGCCATTGACGATTGTCGATTGACGATTGAAGAGAGTAGCGGGGACCTGTTTTGTACGTCCGCGGTTCGTACCATATGGGTAGGGAAAAGCCGCGGACTACAAAGCAGGTCCGCGCTACAGTTCTTCACGCCGGGGCTACGGCCGAGTGGGTGACAAACGGCAGCGCTGCAACTTCCGCGGCCATGCCGGAAGCAAACGTCAGCTTGGCCCCCGGCTCGGAGAATTCGCGCCGGACGTAAGCGAGGGAGATTGGCTTGCCGAGTGCGGGCGACACGCAGGAACTGGTGACCTCGGCCACTTCTCTTCCTTCCACCACCGCCTTGTCGCCCAGCGCTAGCGGTTGATCACCGCGCACGATCAATCCCGCCAGATTCCAATTCACGTGACCGCGGCTGCGGGTGCGCTCCACGATCTCCTGACCGATATAGCAACCCTTGGTGAAGCTGAGCGCGTTATAGAGGCCTGCCTCCTGGGGAATCACGTCTTCACCCAGTTCGGTCCCGTAGCGCGGAATACCGGCCTCAATGCGCAGGCTTTCCAGCGCCTCGCAACCACAGGCGAGCATGTCATAGGAAGGCGCCTGCCCGCAGGCCGCGCCCCAAATGGCGGCCATCCCCGGGACATTCACCCACACCTCGTAGCCTTCCTCGCCCGTGCTGGTGGCACGAACTACGTGAATGGGGAAGCCGGCGTAATTGGCTTCGAAGTGGTCGAACTCCTGCATCGCAGGCAGATCGATGTGGAGCGTCTTCTCCAACAGGCCGCGCGACCGTGGCCCCTGAAAGGCCAGCGTGAATAGATCAAGCGGTTCGATTTCCACCTGATCGGCAATGATGTAGCGGCGGAAGGCGCGCATGGCTTTTTCGCGCAGGTCGAACTCGACGTCCACCAAGAAGCTTCCCTCGGCGCAGTACAAGCGCAGATCCACGACGATGTGACCCTGGGCGTTGAGCAGCGTGGCGTAGAGGCCTTGGCCGGGAGTGAGCTTCTTGACGTCGTTGCTCACCAACCGCTGGAGAAGCTTGGCGTGGTCGCGGCCCTTCATTTGGAACTTGCCGCGAAAGGAGAAATCGAAAAGTCCGGAAGCAGCGCGGACCGCGCGGTTCTCCGCAGCAGCATCGGTAAATCGCGCCGGAACCAGCACGCCGTGATATTCCGCCAGCGTGGCGCCCTGTGTTTGGTGATATTCAGCGAGCGGAGAAGAGATCATTTTCGATTGTCGATTGACGATTGTCGATTGAAAAACCAGCCTCGATTCTCGATTGCTCAATAGCCTCTCGAACACATTCGATCGAGGTCACGCGGTCATTGAGCTTTTTAATCGACAATCGACAATTCCTGGAATTGCCGGTCTCAAAAGAACCCGAGCTGCAGCTTGGCCGCCTCCGACATCATGTCTTTATCCCATGTGGGTTCCCAGACCACGTCGACCTTAACGTTCTTGACGCCGGGGAGCGTGACGATCTTGTCTTCCACCTCACCGGGCAGGGTGCCGGCCGCGGGGCAACCGGGCGAGGTCAACGTCATCTTCACGTAGACATCCGCCGAAGGTTGAACCTTCACCTCGTAAATCAGACCGAGGTCGTAGATGTTGACGGGGATTTCCGGGTCGTAGACGGTGCGCAGTTTCTCTACGATCTTATCGTTTAGCGCAATCACTTCGGAGACGTTTAGGCGTACTTTCGTAGCCACGGTCCTGGTCGTTGCGGTCAGACATATTAACCTCTCCAGATCAATTGGCGATTTCCGATTTGTGATTGCTGATTGAAACCCGCCTAACGAAATAACGAGGACTCGAATTCAATTGCCAGTATCACAAATCGCAAATCCCCATTTGGCAATTGAATCATTACTCCGTGCTGGCGACGGCCGCGCGATCTTCCAGCGCACTGCGCAGAGTGTGCCAGGCCAGGGACGCGCATTTGACGCGCACCGGAAACTCCGACACGCCGGAGAATACGGCCAACTTGCCCAACGAAGGTGTGCCGGCGGATTCCACATGGCGGCCCGTCACGAGTTTATGAAAGGCCTCGAACAGCGCTTCGGCCTCGGCGCGGGTTTTGCCTTTCAGCGTCTCGGTCAATATCGATGCCGACGCGGTGGAAATCGCACAGCCCGAACCCTGAAAACTGATATCCGCAATGCGATCGCCTTCCATGTGAAGGAAGATCGTGACCTTATCGCCGCAGAGTGGGTTATAGCCATTGGCGTGGTGCTCCGCATTATCGATCGCGTGGAAATTGCGCGGCCGCTTGCCGTGATCCAGAATGACTTCTTGATAGAGGGAACTTAAGTCGGACATAACCTTGGGGATTTTCGATTGCCGATGGTCGATTTTCGATTGCAAGTCCGTCGCGCCGGTGGCCGTCCTCGGAAAACGGGAAGTCATTCAGTGGCCTGCAACAGCAAGCCGATTCTGCGCGCGTCCCCCAACCCAATCGATGATTTGAGATCGAAAATCCACGCTCCTTTCAATCGAAAATCAGCAAATTACGCAAACATGGCCTTCACATGTTGGATGCCCGCGGCCAGCGCATTGATCTCCTGCTTGGTGTTGTAAAACGCCAGGGAGGCGCGCACGGTGGCGGGCACGCCGAAGCGTTCCATGACCGGTTGGGCGCAGTGGTGGCCGGTGCGCACGGCAATGCCTTCCTGGTCGAGCACGGTGCCGACGTCGTGGGGGTGAACGCCCTCGATGACGAAGGAGAGAACGCCCGCCTTCTCGCGGGCCGTGCCGATCAGGCGCACGCCGGGAATCTGCCCAATGGCCTCAGTGGCGTAGGTCAGCAAGGCGTGCTCATAAGACGAAATATTCTCCATCCCAATCTGCGTCAAGTAGTCGATGGCGGCGCCCCAGCCAATGGCCGCCGCGATGTTGGGAGTACCCGCCTCGAATTTATTCGGGATGTGATTATAAATGGTCTTCTCGAAGGTCACGGACAAAATCATGTCGCCGCCGCCCTGGAACGGGGGCATCGATTCCAGAAGTGCGGCTTTGCCATAAAGCGCGCCAATCCCTGTCGGCCCGAAGAGTTTGTGGCCGGAGATCGCGTAAAAATCGCAGTCCAATGCGCGCACGTCAATCTTCAGGTGCGGAGCGGCCTGGGCGCCATCCACGAGCACAGGAATGTTCCGCGCGTGCGCCATTTGCACGATCTGCTTCACCGGATTGATGGTGCCCAGCGCATTGGAAACGTGGGCCACGGCGACCAATCGCGTCCGGTCGTTGATCAATCTTTCGAACTCATCCAGAATCAGCTCGCCGCGGTCGTTGATGGGGCCCACGCGCAGGCGCGCTCCCTTTTCCTCGCAGAGGATCTGCCACGGCACAATGTTCGAGTGGTGCTCCATGGCGGTGATCAGGATCTCGTCGCCAGAGCCGATGTGCTGCCGGCCCCAGGTCTGCGCCACCAGATTGATGCCTTCCGTCGAACCGCGCACGTAAACAATTTCGCGGTGGTCGGCGGCATTCAGAAAGTTTTGCAGCTTGACGCGCGCATCCTCGTATGCCTGCGTAGAACGCTCGCTGAGCAGGTAAACCCCGCGGTGAATGTTGGCGTTGTACTGCGTGTAATACTGCATCAAGGCATCGATGACCGCCTGCGGCTTCTGGCTGGTGGCGGCGTTATCGAGATACACCAGCGGCTTGCCGTGCATCTTCTGCTTGAGAATGGGGAAGTCCTCGCGGATCCTGCGTACATCAAACGAAGGAGCCACAGGCCTTTCTGTCACTGGGGCCTGGACTAGATTGCGTGTTGTTGCCATGAAACATCCCCTTCATCGTCGAATGACGATCGCCGATTTTCGATTGAAAAACCGGCAAGCCATCGGCCGCCAATCATCGTTCCTTGAGCCGTCACTCCATCGGCCACGATCTTTTCAATCGACAATCGTCAATCGACAATTCTCTTGGCCAGTCGCGTAAACAGCCGTTCCGCCAACTTCTCGCGCAGCGGCTGAAATTTGATGCGCTCCATCACGTCGTTGGCGAAAGCATAGGTCAAGAGCTTTTTCGCCTCGTCCACGGCGATGCCGCGCGAGCGCAGATAAAAGACCGCTTCCGGATCGATCTGGCCGACGGTCGCTCCGTGCGTGCATTTCACGTCGTCGGCAAAGATTTCCAGTTGCGGCTTGGTGTTGATAATTGCGTCCTCGGAAAGCAGCAGGTTCTTGTTGCTCTGCTTGGAGTCGGTTTTCTGCGCATCGGGGCGGACAATAATCTTGCCGTTAAACACGCCCTGCGATCTCCCCTCCAATACACCTTTGTAAATCTCGCGGCTGGAGCAGTGCGCTTTGGCGTGGTCGATCACCGTGTGGTTGTCCACGTGTTGCCGGCCGTTGATGACGTAGAGGCCGTGCAACAGGGACTCCGCGCCTTCACCGTTCAGCACCGTCTGCACTTCCTCGCGGGTCAGGATGCTCCCCAGTTGAATGGAGTGCGTGGCCACGGTGGAGGAGCGCTCCTGCTGCACCTGCACGCGCGCGTAATGGAACGCCGCGTCGCCTTCCTGCTGCACCTTGCAGTAATCCACCAGGGCGCCTTCGCCGGCCACGATTTCCGTGACCGTGTTGGTGAAGGTCGTGTCCTCCTCGATGCTCAGGAAGGTTTCGATGACGCTCACCTGGCCCGTGTCGCCCACCACAATCAGATTGCGCGGATGGGAAACGGTGGCCTTTCCATTGCCGTATGAAATGTGCAGAATGTGCAGGGGTTTTTGAAGCACCGCGCCCTTGGGAACTTCAATAAATGTCCCATCTTCAAAGAATGCGGTGTTCAGCGCCACGAAAGCATGGGTCTTCCAATCGGCGTAGTGGCCCAAATGCTTTTCGAGCACTGGACCGTGATTCTTCCAGGCGGAAGCCAGGCTGCCGGCCTTCAGTCCCCGTGGCACTTCCCGCAGCTTGGAGAGGTCCGCCACGTAGCGTCCATTCAGAAAGGTCAGTCGGCTGCAACCCAAATCGGCCAATGGCAGGTTTTCAATCCGGTGCCGGAGTTCTTCCGTTAGTTTTGCGCTGCCAGGTACAAAGGGGGTGGATACCAGCGACGTGACGTTGGTGTAGATCCACTCCTCGTCGTGCGTGGTCGGGAATCCCAGCTCGGCAAAACTCTCGATCGCCGCGTGGCGAAGCCGGGGCAGCCACGCGGGCGCGTTCTCATTCAGCGCCTTCTCCAGCCGGGTGAAAGTGGAGAGATAGGTTCCTTCTTGTTCCTTAAGCGTTGTCATGAATTCCCAAGTCCCCTTCCCATGTCACAAGCGCGAGCAAGGCAAAAGGCAAAGTGCAAAAGGCAAAATGCAAAAGTGAAAAACCGATCCGCACCTGACCACCGCCCGCTGTGGGTGCCCGCTGAGAAGATGCTTTCCCGACTTTGACTTTTACGCTTTGCACTTTGCCTTTTGCCTTGCTCTTTTCTTACCGGGCTTCCACGCCCGATTCGACGGTCTCCTCCAGCCACCCGTATCCCTTGTCCTCAAGCTGCAGAGCCAGTTCCTTGCCGCCGGATTTGACGATGCGGCCGTTCGAAAGCACGTGGACAAAGTCCGGTACGATGTAATTCAGGAGGCGTTGATAGTGCGTCACCACGATGATGGCGCGCTCGGGCGAACGCAGAGCGTTCACGCCTGTCGCCACGGTTTTGAGCGCGTCGATATCCAGGCCGGAGTCTGTCTCATCCAGAATCGAAAGTTTCGGCTCCAGGACCGCCATCTGGAAAATCTCATTGCGCTTCTTTTCACCGCCGGAAAAGCCTTCGTTGACGGAGCGTGACATCAGGCTCTCGTCCATTTCCAGCAACTTCATCTTGCCGCGCACCATGGTGAGAAAGTCCATGGCGTCGAGTTCCTCGATACCGCGGTGCTTGCGGACCGCATTCAGTGCCGCTCGCAGAAAATAGGTATTCGAAACGCCGGGAATTTCCACGGGATATTGAAAGGCCAAAAAGATGCCCTCCCGTGCGCGCTCTTCCGGTGACATCTCGAGCAAATCTTTGCCTTCAAACGTCACTTCTCCGCCAGTAACGGCATAAAGCTCGCGTCCGGAAAGAACCTGCGCCAGGGTGGACTTGCCTGAGCCATTGGGGCCCATGATGGCATGCACTTCCCCAGCATTCACCTGCAGATTAATCCCGCGCAGGATTTCCTTGTCTCCAACCTGCGCCTTCAAGTTCTTGATGGTTAACATTCAGTTCTCCGTTTGTGTTCGAAACTCGAAACTTGAAATTCGAAACTCGTCTTGTCGCGAAGCGTTGCCCAGCGCCTTACCTGAGCATTTAAAGCGCCTCCGCTTTCATAATTCGTAATTCAGAATTCATCATTCACTTCACCCTCCGTCGATGCTCAATTTGCCCGCGCCGCGAATCGCCAGATATAGGAAGAAGAAGCAGTAAAGCACCGCCAGTTCACCTTGGTTCTGGATGGGCCAGAAGCCTCTCGGGAAATGGACTTTGAGGTAAGCCACCGCCATTTCACCGCAAAGCAGAATGGCTACCGGCCGCGTAAACCATCCCAGACCCATCATGATGCCGCCGCCGAACTCGATAATTCCCGCCCCCAGCATCCAGGGGTTGCGATACATCGGATGCATTCCAAAAAGTCCAAAGAGCTTCTGTGCTCCGTGGCAGGCAAACAACAAGGCGAAAACGATTCGCGTCACGCCAAGGATGAAGGGTTCGAGTTTGGACATAGCTTCCAAAATTACCCGACACTGCCTTCGAGGCTCACGCCCGAGCAACTTCTGCGCCTCCACCGCAAATTCCATGGGCAACTCGCGAAACACCTGCTTGCAGAACCCATTGACGATGATGCCGACGGCATCTTCGGTGGAGATTCCGCGTTGGCGGCAGTAGAAGATCTGGTCCTCGCCGATCTTGGAGGTGGACGCTTCGTGTTCAACCGTCGCCGTGGAGTTCTTTACTTCCAGGTACGGGAAGGTGTGGGCGCCACACTTGTCACCAATCAGCAGCGAATCGCACTGGGAATAATTCCGGGCGTTGGCCGCGCCTTTCAGGATCCGCACCGCGCCGCGATAGCTGTTCTGGCCGCGTCCGGCACTGATGCCTTTGGATACGATGGTGCTCTTGGTGTTCTTGCCGATGTGGATCATCTTGGTGCCGGTATCGGCCTGCTGGAAATTGTTGACCACGGCGACGGAGTAGAACTCACCCACCGAGTTTTCACCCTGAAGAATGCAGCTCGGATACTTCCACGTAATGGCCGAGCCGGTTTCCACCTGCGTCCAGGAAATCTTGGAGTTCACGCCCGCGCACTTGCCGCGCTTGGTCACGAAATTGTAGATTCCGCCCTTGCCGTTCTTGTCGCCGGGATACCAGTTCTGCACCGTCGAGTACTTCACAGTGGCATTGTCCAGGGCCACGAGTTCAACCACGGCGGCGTGAAGCTGATTCTCATCGCGCATGGGGGCCGTACAGCCTTCCAGGTAGCTCACGTACGCGCCCTCGTCCGCCACAATCAAGGTACGCTCAAACTGCCCGGTGTCCTTGGCGTTGATGCGGAAGTAGGTGGAAAGCTCCATCGGGCAGCGTACGCCCTTGGGTACGTAGGCGAACGAACCGTCACTGAACACCGCAGAGTTCAGGGTCGCGTAAAAGTTGTCGGTATAGGGAACCACCGAACCCAGGTACTTGCGCACCAGGTCGGGATGCTCGCGCACCGCTTCTGAGAAGGAACAAAAGATGATTCCCAGTTCGGCCAGCTTGGCCTTAAAGGTGGTTCCCACGGAGACGCTGTCAAACACCGCGTCCACGGCCACGCCCGCCAGCAACTCGCGTTCCTTCAGGGGAATGCCCAGCTTCTCGTAGGTCTTGAGAAGTTCAGGATCGATGTCATCCAAACTCTTCGGCCCCGACCCCGCCTTCTTCGGAGCGGAGTAATAGCGAATCGCTTGGTAGTCGATGGGAGGGAATTTTACGTTCGCCCACGTCGGCTCAGTCATCTTCAGCCAATGGCGATAGGCCTTCAGGCGCCATTCCAGCAGCCATTCGGGCTCATCCTTCTTGGCGGAGATCAGGCGAATGACCTCCTCGTTCAATCCCGGCGCCACGGTTTCCTGCTCGATGTCGGTAACGAAGCCGTACTTGTATTCCTGTGTCGCCAGAAATTCGACATCCGTCTGCGGCGTTGCCATTGAAAACCTCCAGTGGTTAGTGCTTAGTGGCTAGTGGCGAGCGGGGCGAAGTGGCTTTTCTAACCACTGGCCACCAGCCACTGACCACTTCCCTCATGCGGCGGCAGTTCCCGCCATTTTGCGCAGCCTCTTGACCGTTTCCACGATCCGGCCGATGCAATAATCAATTTCTTCCACCGTCGTGTAGCGGCCCAATCCAAAGCGGAGCGGCGTGTTCGCCACTTCCTCGGAAACCCCCAGGGCCTGCAAGACGTAGGAAGGTTCGGGCGTCCCCGTATTGCAAGCCGAGCCTGATGAAAGGGCAATGTCGTTCAAAGTTCCCATCAGCGTCGCCAGATCGATCCCCGGGAAGCTGACGTTCAGATTGTTGGGCAGCCGGTGCTCCAAGCTCCCGTTGATCTGAATCCCTTCCAGCCCAGCCACCAAGCCGTCCCTTAGACGATCGCGGAACCCTGCCAGCCGCCGGGATTCTTCAGCCATTTCCTGCCGGCAGATCTCGCAGGCTTTCCCCAAACCCACAATGCCCGGAACGTTCAGGGTTCCGGAGCGCAACCCGCCCTCGTGCCCCCCTCCATCCATGAAGGGAGTCAGTTCCACGGGTGTGCCTCGGCGGCGAATGTAGAGTGCTCCGATTCCCTTGGGGGCGTACATCTTGTGCCCGGCGATGGAGAGCAGATCGATTTGCATGGCCTCGACGTCCAGCGGGACCTTGCCCGTGGCCTGCGCCGCATCCGTGTGAAACAGCACTCCGCGCTCCCGGCAAAGCTGCCCAATCTCTGCCAGCGGCTGGATGACGCCGATCTCGTTGTTTGCCGCCATAATACTGACCAGCAAGGTCTTATCGGTTAGTCCCGCCTTCAGATCGTCCAAATCTACCAAGCCGTCGGGTTTGATGCGAACGTAGGTGACCTTAAAGCCTTCCTGCGCCAACCGTTTGGCGGAATCGAGCACCGCCTTGTGCTCGATTGCCGTGGTGATGAGGTGATCGCCGCGATGGCGATGGTGCTGCGCCACGCCCTTGATTGCCAGGTTGTCAGACTCGCTCGCACAGGAGGTGAAGACGATCTCTCGTGGACTGGCATTGATCAGCTTGGCCACCTGCTTGCGCGCGTTGTCCACCGCCGCGGCCGCCGTCCAGCCAAACTTGTGGTTCCGGCTGGCGGGATTGCCGAAGTTCTCGGTGAAGTACGGAAGCATTGCCTCCAGCACGCGCGGGTCAACAGGCGTCGTGGCGTGGTAATCGAGATAGATCGGAAGCTTCAACGCAGGCCTCCCTCGATTTGCACCAAGCTGCTGCCTTCGCTCGCCAGGCTCGACATGGTGACGGCGCTCAGCGCCTTTACCAGTGTCTCGTTTACTTTTTGCAGGGGTTCACGGACCGTGCAGCGGGTCATCTGGCCGCACTCGCGCTTGTCGGTTACGCAGCTCGTGATAAAAAGAGGCCCTTCGATGGCGCGGATCACCTCGAAGGCGGAGATCTCCTTGGGGTGGCGTGCCAGGGCGTAACCGCCGTTCGTCCCATGCTGGGAGATCAGCAAACCGTTCTTGGCCAGCTTCTGGAGAATCTTGGCGAGCAATTCGGTCGGAATTCCATACGCGCGGGCGATTTCCTTGGCGCTGCACGCCGCCGACAAGGGCTGCTCAGATAAATGCTTTACGGCAATTAACCCGTAGTCCGCTTTTTTGGATAGTTTGAGCATATCGATATCCGACAGATTCAGTCGGATATAGAATGCCACACCGGCTCCGGCATGTCAAGGTTTGTGGAGGGAGGGCGCGGGCAGACCCAGCCTGGCGCTAGTTGCCTTTCGGGGCTGACCCAGTAGGCTGCGTGGTCGCCGGCTTGACCGTGATCGTGGTGGCCGTCATCTGGTATTCGATGGTTACTTTTGCCCCCACCTTAAGGTCGCCGGAGGTTTTCGTGCTCTTGTCAAGTTCGCACCTTCACGCCCGCGAACTCTTCCAGAAGGGTCACGATGGCGGCGTAGTCCTGTTCGCCTTTCCCCTGCGCTTTGGCCGCCATATAAACTTCTTTCACCGCCCCCAGCACCGGCATGGGAACACCCTGTGCGTAGCCCGCCTCGGCGGCCAACTCCAGGTCTTTATGCATCAGCTTGAGGGGGAAGTACGGAGTGAAGTCGCCCTTGAAGATGAACGGCGCTTTGAAGTCGGTAATGCCCGCGCGCGCCATGCTGGACTGGATGATCTCCAGCATCGTCTCCGGCTTCACTCCGGCCTTGGTGGCCAGGACGAAGCCTTCGCAGAAGACCTCCACCATGGTGGCCTGAATGGTGTTCTGGGCGAGCTTGGCGGAGAGTCCCAGCCCATGCAGGCCGCAGTAGATATGCTTCTTTCCCAGCAACTGCAAAACCGGCATGGCGCGGTCGAAAACCTCGCGGTCGCCTCCAATCATGTACGTCAGTTCACCTTTCTCCGCGCCGTGCTTGGAACCGGTAACCGCCGCGTCAAGCCAACTGGCTCCCTTGCCCGCTGCCAGGCACGCCATCTTGCGGCTTACGGCTGGACTGATGGTGCTGGAGTCGATAACGATCGCGCCGGAGCGCAGGGTCTCCAGAATTCCGTCCTTGCCCGTCACCACCGCTTCCACTGCGGCTGAGTCGCTTACGATGATCATCACGATATCGGCATCGCGTGCGGCGTCAGCGGGAGACGCTGCCACCCGCGCACCGGCGGCCTCAAGCGCTGCGGTCTTGCCCGCTGTACGGTTCCAAACCGCCAGCTTGTGGCCGTGCCTGGCCAGGTTCAGCGCCATGGGCTGGCCCATAATTCCGAGTCCGATGAATCCGATCGTTTGTGACATGAGTTGCTCCTTGCTCTGGCTGATACCTTATCTCAAGCTCCGAAATCGAGCCACACGCGCACGTCGCGAACGTTGTTATCAGTGAATCCCGTGTCGAGAGTATCTCCCAGCGTGCGGAAGAACGAATAGGCATCGCTGGCCGCGAGGTAAGCTGCTGGATCCAGACCACGGCCCCGCGAGCGGGAAATCGTTTGCCCATCGGCCACCGCTCCGCTGGTCGGACTATTTCCGTCGCGGCCGTCGGTGCCGGCGCTTAATACCACCCGGCTGTGGCCCGCAATCTTCTGCGCACCGTAAAGCACAAAGGCCTGGTTGCGTCCGCCGATGCCGGGGCCGGTGACCGGACAAGTCACCTCTCCTCCGACTACAAGGCAGACGGGCTGGCCCTCGTGAGCCCGCGCCAGCGCGTCAAGGGCGGCGACGTTGGAATGCACTACTTCGCGATAATCTGCGTCCCCGTTGCCGCGCTCAATTTCCGCTACGAAGCCGAGCTTTTTCGCCGAAGCGACGGCAGCGTTTACCGCATCGCTGTTGGACAGCAGGGGAAAGTAGTGGGAATAGGCGAACCGCGGATCCCCCGGCTTGGGCGTCTCAGGCAGTTCCCGGCGCTCGAAAACCCCACGGATGCCCGCTGGGAAGCGGCTTACCAACTTGTTGCTCTCTGCGAGGTCGTAGGCCTGTTCGGTGGTTGACTCATCCGGCATGGTGGGACCGGACGCCACCATGGAAGGCACATTATCGGGAACGTCGGAAATAAAAATCGTCAGTTGCCGCGCCGGATAAGCGCGCTCGGCGAGCCTTCCGCCCTTGACCGCGGAGATATGCTTGCGCAGGACGTTGATCTGTTCAATGGGAAGGTGCGACGTTACCAGGATGCGATTGAACTCCGTTAAGTCGGCCAACGAAATACCGGCGTCCATGGGATGAGCCAGGATGGCCGAGCCTCCGCCCGAAACCAGAAAGATAACAGTGTCGTCGCGCGTCAGGTGCGAGACCAGTTGCAGCGCGGCGCGCGCGCCATCCATGCTCTGAGCATTAGGATAGGGATGGCCGCCAACAAAGTATTGGAAATTCGCGAGCTTTTGCTGCGTCTCCGCCGGCGCCACGGAAACACCTGCCTCAATCTTTCCACCCAGCAGCTCGTGGAGCGCCGCAGACATGCGATTTGCCGCTTTGCCGAAGGCCACCACCAAGGGGGGACGCGCCAGGGGAACCACCAGATTACCTGCGCTCAGCACACCGTCGTCAAGCTTCAGTTTCGCGAGCATGGCGTGGCGCACATCGATGGCCGCCATGGTGTCATGGAAAATCTGCTGCGCCAGTTGCTTGCCGTGGGAGTAGGTTGGCTTATCAGGCGGTTTGGAAGGAGTTGGTGTCACGCGGAGAGCCTCGCCAAGGCGTCCACACCGGCCTGCGCCACTTGCACGTCTTCGTCTTCCGTGCCCGCGCTGACGCCGATGCCGCCGACGCATTGGGCACCCACCATCAGCGGTAAGCCACCGCGAATGCAAGTCAGTTTTCCATCCGTGGCCAAGGCGAGACCGATGGAAAGCATGACGCTTGGCTCACTGATAGGTGAGGGGCCGGTGGCCGCTCGCCGCAGGGCTGCCGCGCGCCCTTTCGTCAACGCCACTTCCACCGATGAAAGCTTGGCACCATCCATGCGCGCAAATGTCAGCAGGTGGCCGCCTTCATCAAAGACCGCGATGTTCTGTGGGACCTTGATCTCGCGGGCCTTGGCTTCCGCCGCAGCCAGAATGGCACGAGCGCCTTCCAGCGTCAGACGGACGTTATTCCTTGTCAGCATGGAACTATTATTGGTAAGCGCGGAAGGAAACGCAAGCGCGTTTGCTGGCATGGGGCGCGCGGCGCTGCCACAACCAACACCAGCAAGGGTTGCCGCCTTCCCCGCGGATCAAAATTTGCGCTGCCAAGTGCGAACCCGAAGCTGAGCGCCCCTTCTCCGGCCATGGATCGCTTCCTGTTCCTCAACTTCGCGGTAAAGCTGCCCGACGTCGCATGACTGCCGAGATAACGGCACCCAGGTTCGCCACTATCATCAATCACTTGACTTCCAGACACGGTTTCGGCCCTGTATTCATGCACTTCTGAGGGCTACTCGGTAAGTTGTTCAATCCCTTCGCAATATAGTTCTTGACATCACTCAATCGCGGGCGTAGCCTCGGAGATGTTCCGGGCTGAAAGGCTTGGCTTGGAGCGCAGGGCTACTCGACAGATCATTTTGGTCGCTGAACAGGGCCGAGGTGTAAATACCTCTCTCTTGCCGCATAAAGGTATATCCTCCGGTTTCTCTTCGTTTTTTCGCTCGAGGTCGATCAAGCATATTGCCGACTCGCTCCTGGCAACCTTTGCCCGGGGACAGGTGTGGTGTCTTCCAGCCCACCGAATTTAACTTGAACGCTCAAAGGAGGAAAACCTTATGGCAAGATCCGATGAGAATGCAATGCAATCTGCTCAAGGCACTCGAAGGCAAGTTCTTTCCGAGGTTACTTGGGAATCCGTTAATGATCCGGGCGCCTACGTTGAGCGCGGCTCGGGGGACCTGTACAGGTTCCCCAAGGAGTCGTTGATTCCCGGCGCATCTCCTTCCATCGTGAAGGAGTCTCGCGGCGCTTCGGTATTACTGAAGCTCAGCGATGACCCGTTTATCACCACCTTCAAGGCGCGGCTCCTCTGTGCCCAGAACAACGTGGAGGCGAATTTCTGATTGACGCTCGATGACTTTCTGGGGGAAGCGGGAACTCACAGGAGGGGGTTCTCCTCCCCCGCCGTTTTCCTGGTGGTACGCACTCCCGTTTTTGCGTGCCGTGGTGGCAGGCCCCCGCCGCGTTACGCTTATCGCCGGTCGTGACTTAGGGTTGCTCCTTCGAGTCCACACTCTTGGGAGTCTGGCTGGCGGGTCCGGGTGTCGGCATGTGGCACTGGCCGTCAAAAAACCCGCCCGGGTCAACCATCAGGCAGGGGGTATAGATGTCGCCCAACACGATGCCGTGTTCCTTGATCTCCAGGCGCTCTTTGGCGTGAACCGTCCCCTTAACCTTGCCCGTAATACTGACCACTCGCGATTGGATATCTCCTTCCACCTCTCCTTGATCGTGGACCACCACCGCCCCTTCGGAAACGATCTCCCCCTTGAAATGAGAATTCAGCCGGACGAGCCCGCTTGTGACCTTCATCTTGCCTTCCACTTCCACGCCGGGCTCGAGCCAGCCGACCCAATCGTCCGGCAGGTCGGAAAGTTCACGTCGTCGCGCTGCGGGCTTGCTCAAACTGAATGCCATTGGAACCTCCGAGAGCAGTGGTTGGCGGCTACGAATTATGAATTCTGAATTATGAAAGCTGGCAATCGAGGAGTAGTACCCGACTGCCCAGGGTCAATTCATAATTCAGAATTCATAATTCAGGATTGCCTACTGCCTCTTCACGATAAACTCATAGATCCGATTCAGATCTTCTGCGGAATAATAACTGATCTCGATTTTACCGCGCTTTTCGTCGCCGTGCACCTTGACGCGTGTGCCCAGGGTGCGTTCCATTTCTATCACCGCGGCGCGCACGTTGGGATCGAGCTTGGGCTCTTCGATGGGTTCCTTCTTCTTCGTAGGCTTTGCCCCACGTAGAGCTACGAAGTTTTCCGCCTGACGGACGGACCAACCCTGTTTCACGATCAGGTTTGCCAGTTCCAGTTGTGCTGCGGCAGTCTCCAGCCCCAGCAGAGCGCGCGCATGGCCGGCGGAAATCGCGCCTTCGCCAATCATCTGCTGCACTTCCGGCGGCAGTCGCAGCAAGCGCAGGGTGTTGGTGACGGTAGATCGGTCAAGCCCCAGGCGCTCGGCAATTTCCTCATGGCTCAGGCCGTGCTTTTGTTGCAGCGCGGCGTATCCCTGCGCCGCCTCCACAGGATTAAGATCCTCCCGCAGCAGGTTTTCCGTCAGCGCCAGTTCCAGCGCGTCGCGGTCGCCAATGTCGCGCACCACAGCGGGAATGGTGGTCAGGCCCGCCTGGCGCGACGCCCGCCAACGCCGCTCGCCGGCAATTAATTGGTAGCGACCGCCGGCGGGGCGAAGCAACACGGGCTGCACCACGCCAGTCGCGCGGATGGAATCTGCCAACTCCTTCAGCTTGTCCGCAGAGAACGTGCGCCGGGGCTGGAAGGGGTTGGCGTCGATCTGGTCAACGGCAACCTCCGTCAGTCCGGCCGCCGGAGCAGTTTCAACGGTGCGTAGCAGCGCGTTAAGGCCGCGCCCCAACGCCTTTCTGGTCATGACTAATGACCTCCTTGGCTAACTCCAGGTAGCTGGTGGCGCCCTTGCAATCCGGGTCATAAAGGAAAATCGGCTTGCCGAAGCTCGGCGCCTCCGCCAGGCGCACGTTGCGCGGAATGACCGTGGAAAAAACCTGCTCGCCGAAGAAGTCGCGCAAGTCGTCGCGCACCTGGTGCGAAAGATTCGTGCGGTCGTCGTACATGGTCAGCAGAATTCCTTCCACCGCCAGCCGCGGATTGTGCGAGCGCCGAATGCGAATCAACGTGTCAATCAATTCCGAAACGCCTTCCAAGGCGAAGTATTCGCACTGCACCGGCACAATTACCGTATCCGCCGCCACCAGCGCATTGAGCGTCAGCAGATCGAGTGCCGGCGGGCAGTCCAGCAGGATGAAGTTGAACTGGTCGCGAACATCGGTCATCTTCTTCCGCAGCACTTGCTCACGTTCCGGTTGATCGACCAGTTCCACGGAAGCGCCCACCAGATTCTTCTCCGAAGGGATCAGGTGCAGGCCTTCCACCGCGCACTTCAAAACCAGGTCCTTGAGCGGTACATCATGCATCAGCGCATGGTAAATCGAGCGGCGCGCCGGGTCGCGGGGAAATCCCATGCCGCCGGTGGTGTTCGCCTGGGGATCGCAGTCAATCACCAGGGTCCACATGTCGTGCTGCGCCAGCGCCGCACCCAAACTGATGGCTGTTGTGGTCTTGCCTACTCCGCCCTTCTGATTGGCTATTGCAATTACTTTTCCCAACTCTTTTCCCGCATTCTGGATTTGCCGTGAATCTAACAGAGCCCGATGTTTTGCGCAAGGCGAGGGAACCGCATGCTCGCCTTGCATCGTGTGCTGACACAGTTATTCACCGCGGTGCGTGGGGCGTGGAGTCAACGCCGTCAGTCAGCCACTCCAAGGTGAATCGCGCGAACGTAACCTTGTCGATGGAACTGCGGTCGCCCCGTTCGTACAGGCAGCCGATCCGCATATCGTGCAAAACCGTCAGGCAGGAGTAGCCGGAAGGGCCGGCGTTAAGCAGCTTGGCAACAGGCCAAGACTGGCCTTCGTCGTAGCTGACACGCAAGGTCATCTTGATGCGTTTATCCTGCGTGGCAGGGTTGGAGAACAGCAGACGGCTTTTCGTGAATTGCGGGGAAAGCGTGTAGCGAATCAAGCTGGCCTGGCACACCGGCTCGATCAGCGTCGGATCGCTTACCACGGGCGACCACGTCATGCCCTGGTCTTTGCTCAGGGAAATGCTGCGATGGCCCTTCTGGCGATAATTCCGGATGTTCATCATGAGCCCGCCGTCGGCAAGTTCCACGACTTGCTCTTCATCGGTTTTGTCGTCCGTCGAACCGCCGAGGCGCCAGCTTTTTCCATGATCGTCGCTGTAGACAATATGGTCGGTGGCCACGGACCCGATCTCGTGGTTGCAAGGAATCACCAATCGTCCGCTGTGCGTTTGGATTCCCACGCCGGGACCCGGTACAATTCGCTTCCATCCCGGTCGGTTCACCGATTTGGTGATGTTAACGGGGCCGGACCACGTGGCGCCGTCGTCGTTGCTGTGCATCACCCACATGTCGCTGACTCTGCCAGTGGCCTTTGCCACTTCGTCGTTATTCTTGAACTTCTTCGTTGAGGTCCAGACGAATACCAGCCAGACGGTCCCCGTGTCACGATCAGCGACCAGCGTGGGATTGTTCAGCGCACTGGCACCGTCGCTTTTGACCAGTTGCACCGGAGTCCACGTGTCGCCTCCGTCCAGGCTTCTCCGCATCAAGAGTTCATTGTGGCCATGATCATCAGCGCTGTCTTTGCGTCCTTCGACGATCGCCAGCAACGTGCCCTTGGGGGTGGCGATGAGCGCCGGGATGCGGTAAGAGTGGTACCCACCTTCGCCTCCGACGAACAAATCGGTTTGTTGGGGCTTGGGGATCGCGACACTTTGCTGCGCGAGCGCGAGGCCCTCCCTGTGCGGGGAGAGCAGGACCAAACCTGCCAACGTTATAAGGACACCTTTGGACGAATCGCATAAAAACCCATGCGGCTTCATGTCTTCTCCTTTTGGAATTACGGGCGTCCATACACATAGATGCTGCGGAAGAAGTCTCCTCTGGCGCATGAAACCCTCCGGCATGACGCCATCTTTTGCTTCGCAGCGTCTGCGTGCGTGCCACATTTCTCAAGCACCAGAAGGCCGCGCTAGACCTCCTCCGGCACAACGAACGGCGCGCGATAGCCACGGTCGGCGTCACGCAGAAGCCGATTGGCTTCGTCGTCCCCGATTACCTGTTCAGTTTCGGGGTCGAAGTTCAGCGTTCGGCCCAGCCGGTACGAAGCATTGGCGAGGTGCATGAGGGTGGCGGAAATGTGCCCTTCCTCGATGGGCGCGTGCAGATCTTCCTGCTTGCGGCTGCGGACGCAATCGATCCAGTTGGCGTAATGATGGCCGTCTTCCGGTCCATGGCTGGGGCCCGGCGTCTGCTCCTTCCCCAACCAACTCAGGTAGGGATTGAACATGTCTTCATTTCCCATGGCCAGATATCCCTTGGACCCATAAAAGATATCGCCGTAGGTATTCACGTCGCCCTTCTCACCGCCCATCTTGGCGCTGCCAATCTCCGCCTCGCGATTGGTGATCCAATGGCGAACCTCGAACTCAATCATCCTGCGTTTGCCACCCGGCAGGTCATATTGAAAGGCGCAGTTCAGCGTGTTGGGCGTTTGCTGATCGTCATCGAACATAAAGTGGCCGCCGAGGGCGGAAATCTTGTTGGGGAACTTCAAGCCCAATCCCCAGCGCGCCACGTCCAGTTGATGAACTCCCTGGTTGCCCAGGTCGCCGTTGCCGTAGTCCCAAAACCAGTGCCACTTGTAGTGAAAGCGGTTTTCCGTGAAGTCGTGCGCGGGCGCGGGGCCGGTCCAGAGGTCGTAGTGAACGCCGGCGGGCACCGGTTGCACGGGAGCGTGGCCGATGGTGTCGCGCCATTTGTAGCAAAGACCACGGGCCAGGTAAGCCTCACCGATCAGTCCGTCGTGAATCTTTTGTACGGCTTCGCGGGCGGAAGGCGCCGAGCGGCTCTGCGTACCGTGCTGCACAATGCGATTGTATTTTTGCGCCGCGCGCACGAGTTGGCGGCCTTCCCACCAGTTGTGCGAGCAGGGCTTTTCGACATACACATCCTTGCCCGCCTGGCATGCCCAGATGCCGATCAGGCAGTGCCAGTGGTTGGGTGTGGCCACGGAGACGGCGTCAATGGATTTGTCTTCCAGCAGTTTGCGCACGTCGGTGTAATAGCTTGCTGGCTTGGGAATGTTGCGCTTCTCCATATCCGCCGAACGTTTTCGCCAAATGTTCTCGTCCACATCGCAAATCGCGGCGATTTCAACATTGGGGATCTGCGAAGCGAACTTCACGTGGTCAAATCCCCGGCCGCGCACTCCGCAGATGGCGACGCGCACGCGGTCATTTGCACCTAGGACGCGCCGCGGCGAAGAAATGGCCAGCCCGCCGCCCGCCGCGGCAACACTCAACGCCCCCTTTACGCCTGTTCCCAGGAATTCTCTTCGGCTTAATTCTGATTGTTTACTCATAAGTCCTCCGGTTTGTGCACGGCGCATCGTACACCACCTAAGCGCAGGAGAAAACAAAGAAGAACGAGACCGGCGCAGGCGCCTAACAGCGCTCACCAATTCTTGACATTTCGGGTACAATGGAGCCTGTCGTCAACCAAATCATGCACTCAAATTGACAAGCGGCCACGGCGATACTCGGCCTTCGCTCGACGAGTCCTTGCGTTCGTACAGCGAGGTATAGGGAATCGAAACAGAAAGCACCTGCGAGGCAGGGGTAGGCAACCCATTACAAAGGGGCCCCTCAGCGCACAACTCAACATCTGCAAGCTTCAGCCCGGCAAGACCGTGACTCACACGCTGTTTGTCCACAGGACGACTGCACGGAGTGAAAGCGAAGGACGGCAGGTTTTGCCTGGATAACCATAGCTGCGCGCGACAGGCGGCAACGACCGCCTGGTCGTGGTGGTCGGTCATTTGCGAGGAGAGGAATCGATGACTAAGAGGACATGCCTATCGCTCAAGCGCGTCGTCGCTTACGCCACGATGACGGCACTCGCCCTGGCCGGGGGGGCGATGATCTCTTCTCCTCGACATCCGCTCGGCAGAGAGGGCCCGGCGTCAGGAAGCCTTCGGGCTGAATCGATGTCGGCGCGAAATCAGGGGTTGAACGAGCGCCCGCGTGTATCGCTGGCGGCAAACTACGGCAAGCTTCCCCTGAGCTTCGAACCCAACCTGGGCCAGGCTCCACAAAAAGTGCAGTTCCTCTCGCACGGTCGCGGTTATGGTCTGTTTTTGTCGGGCGAGGAGGCCGTGCTGGAACTTCAGAAGCCGGCCGAACCAAGGAATGAACTCCTGTCCGCTGGTTCTTCGCCGGCGGATCGAATCGGACCTCTCCAGGCGCGTCACCAGGTGCGGTCGAACCGAGCATGCTATCTTGCATATGAAGTTCGTCCATGCTGATCCCGACGCCACCGTGGCAGGCAGCGATGCACTTCCCGGCAAGGTCAATTACTTCGTCGGAAAGGATGCGAAAAAGTGGCGCTCCAACGTTCCGACCTACGCGCAGGTAAGGTATCGCAACATCTATCCCGGCGTGGATTTGGCTTATCACGGCAGCCAGGGTGGGCATCTTGAGTACGACTTCATTGTCGCGCCCGGTGCGGACCCCGCTGCCATTGCGTTGAACATAACTTCAGAGTCCGAGGTCCGGAGTCCGAAGTCCGAAGTCCCGAGCCAAACTGAAAACTCGAGAGTTCGTGAGGAGGCCAGACACAGTCGTGAAACGGTCCTGAGCCGCTGCCGCCTGAGGATTGATGCGAGCGGCAACTTAGTCATCCTTGCCGACAGCGGGCAGGTGGTGTTCCACAAGCCGGTCGTTTATCAGGGAGGGTCCGGAGTCCGCGACGGCTTTCGAAATTCCAAGCTCGAAGCCCCACGCACCGGCAATCACCAATCACCAATCACCAATCGCCAATTCATTGAGGCCCACTACATCCTGACAGCCTCGAACCAGGTTCGCTTCGCGCTGGGGCCGTACGATCACAGCCGTCCTCTCGTCATTGACCCGGTTCTGAATTACGCCACATATCTGGGTGGCAGCAGTGCGAACCTTGGCAGCGGCATCGCGGTGGATGCCTCCGGAGATGCCTACGTCGTGGGCTCAACGTTTTCGGTAGACTTTCCCACCATGAATCCCGAGCAGCCCAACCATGCCAATGACAACGGGCTGCGCGACGCCTTTGTGGCCGAACTCAATCCTACCGGCACGGCCCTGGTGTATTCCACCTACCTGGGCGGCAGTGGCGACGACGAAGGTTACGGTGTCGCCCTCGATACTCTCGACAATGCGTACGTCGTGGGCACAACTTCGTCGTCCGATTTTCCAACTACTGGGGGCGTGTACCAGAGTTCGTTGGGGGGCACCACCAACGTCTTCATCACCAAGTTGATCGCCAGCGGAAGCGCCCTGGCGTACTCTACGTATCTTGGCGGAAATAACAACGATTACGGTCGTGGTGTCGCTGTCGATTCCGCCCAAAATGTCTACGTCACCGGCTACACATCATCGTCAAACTTTCCCACTGCGAATGCCTATCAGTCGACGCTGAACGGAAATACCAACGCCTTCGTAGCCAAGCTGAATACCGGGGCGACGGCATTGGTTTACTCCACCTACGTAGGCGGCAATTACGTCGATTACGGCCAGGGTATTGCCATTGACTCCTCCGGCGACGCTTATATAACTGGCTATACATCGTCCTATAATTTCCCAACGCTGAACGCCTACCAGTCATCTCTGCCGGGTACGACGAATCCCTTCGTAACGAAACTGAACCCCGCGGGGAACGGTTTGGTTTATTCCACGTACGTAGGCAGCTACGAATTCGATTACGGTTACGGTATTGCGGTCAATTCTGCGGGCAATGCCTTTATAACCGGTGCGACCGGTTCCTACTACTTTCCCATCGCCGGCAACGCTTACCAATACTATTACGCCGGTGGCCTCGCGGACGCTTTCGTGGCGGAGCTTACACCCTCCGGCAACAATTTGGTTTACTCCACTTATTTGGGGGGCAGCGGGCAGGACATCGGCTACGCGATTGCGCTTGATTCTGCCGGCGACGCGTTCGTGACGGGATCAACGACCTCCCCGGATTTTCCCACTTCGAACGCCTTCCAGAGTTCGCACGGCAATGACTATGGAGAATCTGATGCTTTTGTAGCCATGCTCAACGGCGCCGGCAGCAGCCTGACCTACTCGAGCTTCCTGGGTGGGAACAATTATGACTATGGGTACGGAATCGCTCTGGATTCGAGCGGCAACGCCTACGTGGTCGGGCAGACTTCTTCCAGCGATTTTCCCACCAGCCCCAACGCATTCCAAAACGCGGACTCTGCGGAAACACAAGAGGCGTTCGTGGCGCAGGTCCAGGGCGTGGCGCTGTCTGCGAGTATCAGCCTCTCGCCCAATCCCCTTCCCTTTGGCAACCAACCGGTGGGGATCACCAGCCCCACGCAATCGATCACGCTCAGCAATCCCGGCACCGGTCCGTTGACGATCACGAACATCGTGATCACCGGGGACTATGCCCCCGTCAGTACTTCCACTTCCTGCCCTTACACCGGGGGCACAGTGGTTTCGGGAGGCACCTGCACCATTGATGTGGCCTTTACGCCCACTGCGACGGGCACGCGCAACGGCACGGTGACGGTCACCGACAACGGTCCGGGCAGCCCGCAGACGGTCTCCCTGACCGGAACCGGCACGCCTGCCGTCCCCATCGCCGGCGTCTCGCCATCCAGCCTGACGTTTGCCAATCAGGCCGTGAACACAGTGAGTGCATCGCAGCCCGTTACTCTGAGTAATACCGGCAGCGCGCCTCTGGCCATTGCCAGCATCACCGCGACGGCCAACTTCGGAGTGTCCAGCACCTGCGGAGGCAGCGTGGCAGCGGGCGGGTCTTGTACGATCAACGTGACCTTCGCGCCCACCACCGGCGGCGCGTTGAACGGCACATTGACCGTTACTGACAACAGCAACGGCACGGCGGGCAGCACTCAGACCGTCAGTCTCAGCGGCACCAGCCTCGCGCCCCTGGCTGGCGTGGCTCCCTCGAGCTTGACTTTCGCGAATCAACTTCAGGGAACCACCAGCGCGCCTCAGCCGGTCACTCTGAGCAACACCGGCACGGCCACGCTCACGATCGCCAGCATTACCGCGAGCTCCAATTTCGGCCAGACTACCACGTGCGGCGGAACCCTTGCTGCCAGCGCTTCGTGTACGATCAACGTGACCTTCACCCCGACGGCTACCGGCGCCCTGAGCGGCACCCTGACGGTGACGGACGACAGCAACGGAACCGTGGGCAGCACCCAGACCGTGGCCCTGAGTGGCACAGGCACGGCTCCCTTGGCTGGCGTGTCTCCGCCCAGCCTCACCTTCGCGAGCCAGGCGGTGGGAACCACCAGCACCTCGCAAATCGTTACGTTGACCAACACCGGGACGGACGTGCTGACCATCACCGGCATTGCCGCCAGTACGAACTTCGGGCAGACCAACACCTGCGGAGGCAGCCTGGCGGCGAGCAGTTCCTGCAACATCAACGTGACCTTCTCGCCCACCACGAACGGCGCGCTCAGTGGGACCCTCACGGTCACTGATAACAGCGGCGGCGTAGCGGCCAGCACCCAGAGCGTGACTCTGAGCGGAACGGGCGGCGGCGTCCCGCTGGCCAGCCTGACACCCACCACGACGCTGAGCCTTGGATCTTCGGTCCTGAATGCGACGAGTGCATCGCAACCGGCAACGCTCAGCAACGTCGGTGCCGCCCCACTGGCGATCAGCGGCATCGCCGTGACTTCTGGCTATGCTGAAACCAGTAATTGCCCCGCGAGCCTGGCGGCGGGAACCTCCTGCACCATTACTATTACCTTCACGCCCACGGCGCCCGGTCCGCTCAGCGGCGTGCTGACGGCGACCGACAACAACAACGGCGTGGCGGGCAGCACGCAAACGCTCAACCTGAGCGGGACGGGCATCGACTTCTCGGTGGGCGCGACCCCCAACTCACAGGCCATTTCCGCGGGCGCGCAGGCGGCATACACGGTCAACGTTGGATCGTTGGGTGGCACGTTCTCAAACCCGGTCACGCTGGCTTGTTCGGGACTGCCCTCCGGGACGACTTGTGCGTTCGCTACTAGCCCCGTAACGCCCGGAGCCAATGGCGCCAGCACGCAATTGACGCTCAGCACCACGGCGCCCGCGACGGCACGGCTCTTGCCACCCTTCACCGGGCGTCCGCCGACGGGTCTTCCGGCCTTGCTACTCGCGGTGTGCTTGGCAGCGCTCGCAGCATTCTGGCGGACTTTCCGCAGGTCGCCGCGCTGGGCCGCTGCCGGCGGCCTGCTCTTCTTTGTAATGCTGGCGACAACTTTCATGGCAGGCTGCGGCGCGGGTGGCTTCCCCCTGCCCAAGGTCGGAGGCACTCCCGCCGGCACCTATTCCATTACCGTGACGGGAACCGCCGGGTCGCTTCAGCATTCCACCATCGTCACGCTGACGGTCATCGCGTCCTGAGGAGAGGCTTATGCTCACCGCTTATCGCCAAAGGCTGGGACTGATCCTGGCTGCATTGTTTATCGGTGCCGCCGGCGCCCACGGCCAGGGGATCAGCCCCGTCGAGATTTCACTGGGTTACAGCTATGTGCGCTCCAATGCGCCTCCGGCAGGGTGTGGCTGCTTCAGCATGAATGGCGGCAGTGGTGGATTCGCCACCCTTTTGGGCCACAACATCAGCGCCGTCGCCGAGGTGGGCGGATACTTTCAGAACAATGTGGTCAACAGTGGCCGCTCACTGCAAGTGGAGACTTTCCTCTTCGGCCCGCGCTATTCATCCAACCATTGGAAGAGATGGACTCTCTACGGCCAGGGTCTTTTCGGCGGGGCGCTGGGTAGCGGAACCCTTTACGGTTCGAGCGCAACCACTTCTGGAAGCGCCAGCGGGTTCTCCTTGAGCGCCGGTGGAGGGCTGGACTTCAATGTTTCGTCAGCGCTTTTCCATCCGGCTGTTTCAGTTGGATTATCTGATGACGCGCCTTCCCAATTACATCAACAACTACCAAAACAACATTCGATACTCGGCCGGAGTGGTATTCCATATCGGGCAGCCACACACGCACTAAGCCGTAAGTACTGCCGCGGGATTCGCTGCGGAAGCAATCGCATTTTGACGGTTCTGGCAAGTTAGGCCGCCGACAAGACCCCTCACCCGCCCGAAGGATCGGGACGGCCTCTCCCCTCGGGGAGGCTTTTGGCTCTTCTTTGCGCGCGCCCGCACCAGACAAAACGACCTCTCCGAGGGGAGAGGTTGAACCGTCTGCGGACGGGCGGGTGAGGGGTCTTTTCCCAGCGTCGTCGTCGAGGCCCCTTTTAAGGGACTAGCCAGCGCACAGCCTCCGGTTTTTGGGGCATCACCACTCGCGCGGTGGAACGCCTGGTCAGTGGCGAGTTAGATGGTCGGTGATATGATAGACGTTCGCTCTCGAACGTCCGCAACGGTTGACCTCTAACTTCCCTGAAAGGAGCTCTTCCCATGAAGGCTCTACCAGCTTCCGTCCGCTTTGTCACCATCGTGTCATTGATCGTCCTCGGTTCACTCGCTCTCGCCCGTGCGGCTACGGGTGGTTATCACCTGCTTACGAAATACACCTTCGGCCCCGCCCAGGGCAGTACCCGGGAATACTTCGACTACATCACGGTGGATTCAACGGCGCGCCGCGTCTACCTTTCGCACGGAACGGAGATCAAGGTGATCAACGCGGATACCGGCGACCTGATCGGCAACATTACCGGCCTGAAACAGGACCACGGCGTCGCCATCGCCAGTGAGTTCGGCCGCGGCTTCATCAGCGACGGGGCTCAGGGCAAAGTGATCATCTTTGACCTGAAGACCCTGAAAGTGCTCGGCGAGGCGAAGGCGGAGGACGACGCCGACGGCGTTGTTTACGATCCCGCCTCCAAGCGTGTGTTCGTCATGGAAGGCGATCCCGCCAGCACCACGGTGATCGACGCCAAGACCGGCAGCGTGGTGCAGACCGTCGCCCTGGGCGGCAAGCCGGAATTCGCCGTTGCCGACGGCGCCGGGACCATCTTTATCAACCTGGAAAGCAAGAATCAGATCGCCGTTCTTGATTCCCACACGCTGAAGATCAAATCGCGCTGGCCGGTCGCTCCGACGGGAGAACCCACGGCGCTGGCGATTGACGTCAAGCATCGCCGTCTCTTCAGCGCTGGCCGCGAACCTCAGAAGTTGGTGGTCATGGATGCCGACAGCGGAAAGGTCATCCAGTCGTTTCCCATTTCCGGTGGTGTGGATGCCGCGGCTTTTGATCCTGAAACCGGCAAGGTCTTCGCCTCGACTCGCGACGGAATGATCCACGTCTTTCACGAGGACTCCCCGGAGAAATTCAGCGAGGTCGAGACGGTCAAGACGGAATACGGCGCCAAGACCATGGGACTCGACCTCAAAACTCACCACGTGTTCGTGGACACCGCCGACTTCGCTCCGGCCGCCCCCACGGCAAGCCAGCCTCACCCCCGGCGCATGGCCGTGCCCGGAACGTTCCGCGTGCTGGTTTACGGACAGTAAAGCGCGCAGCGCGGGGCGAAAGCGTGCCCGTCACCCGAGCGTGCTCAATCCCAGCGAACGGCAATATCGGCACGTTCGTCACGATTTCGGGACAGGATTTTGGGGTTACGCAGGGAAGCAGTACGGTGAGCTTTAATGGCACGGCGGCTTCGCCTACCGCTTGGAGTGACACCAGCATTGAAGTGCCGGTGCCGCCGGGAACCACCACCGGAGCGGCTGGTGACCGTGGCAGGCGACTGCCAGCAATGGGACGCTGTTTACCGTGGCATCCGTGAGCGGCCAGACGGTACTCTCCGACTCGATGAACCGCACCACAACCTACGGCTTTGAAAACATCGGCGGGCGCAATTTCATGGCGGGAGAGATAAGGGGGTCAGAGAGATAAGGGGGGACAGATAGGGGGGTCAGGTACCCTTTCCTGATATCCTTTCCAAGGGTTCCTGATGAGACAGAAAGGGTACCTGACCCCCTTTTCCCTCCCTTCGGTAGGCGCATCAGGAAGAGTTCTGCCAGTGCAATAACGGTCTACGCCTACGACGGCGACAATGTCATCCAGGAACTTAGCAGTACGGGGTTATTGTTGGCAAACTTAACGCAAGGCGTAGATCTAGACGATCTGCTGGCCATGTACAGCGGCGTGCCCAGCTACTACCACGCCGACGGTTTGGGATCGATCACATCACTCACCAACTCCTCCGGCCAGGTCGCCGCGAGTTACGTGTACGATTCCTTCGGCAACCTCACAGCTTCGACCGGGACGATCACGAACCCGTTCCAGTTCACAGCGCGAGAATTCGATACCGAAGACGGCCTGTACTATTACCGCGCAAGATACTACAGCCCCGGTTCTGGAAGATTTCTTTCAGAAGATCCATCGGGGTCTCGGGGGGCATCAACATGTACCCGTATGCAGGGAACGATCCGATCGATTCCGTGGACCCGACTGGTCGATTTAGCACGCGAGAGCACTACGAAATGACATTTGATTTGGCGCGAGCGATATTCGGCCCGTATAACGGGTGTTGGTACTGGCCCTTCAGAGTCGCTGAAGCAAATGCCGCTGTCGAACAATAATGACGTCGCGACATTCGGGCAAAAGATAAAATTCCTGCTTGGCCAAGGTCCGGCTTGGCGTAAGGGTGGCCAGCACTTTCCCAGCGATCCCGATCTTGCCCAAAGATTAAACCAAGCCTTTCAATCATGTGATATTGACGAACTTGGCGGGGCTCTTCACTCGGTCCAAGATGAATTTGCGCACAGCGGCCCATACGCGGACCCGAAAACTCACTACGAGTCGTCTCGTGCATCATTCCTAGGATTTTTACACGGTCCTCCTTATAGCCCTCCAGACTCACCCGGCCCGCCGCGAATTTCCCACTGCTCGACGCGGCCCGCGAAGCGACGGCTACTATCCTTCGACAATACAAGGCTAAATGCTTGAAGTGCTGCTCTGGACACTGAGATGAGATTCTTCTCAAACCTATTTTCACTCGTGCTGCTTGCGGTTGCGGCGTTGTTATACTTCATGGGAGTTTTGTCAATCTTCCCCATAATGGGAAACGTGGACCCGCCTTTTGCCATCGGCTGTAGTCTAGGTTCACAGGTATTGGCCTTTCTGGCTGGCTTTGCATTTGTGCCGAATATGCGAGAGATTGGCTTTTATCGAGTGGCTGCGAGGGTGGTGTTTATACTCAATGTGGCATGGCTCCTGCTTACAATCATCACGGGTGGCTACAGAATACTAGGCCACCTTGAGGTCACAGAGCAGGGTGTGTCAAGCCCCACTGAAATCGCGTGGGGTTTTGCATGCGGAGTATTGGGACTGGCGCTTTTGATGATCTCATCCCGAGCTTGGCGCAGCCAGTCACACGGGGAGCGCGGAACTGGCTCAGACTCCGGGGTGTGAGCCCGCGATTTCGAAAGGACTCATCGCGGTGAGCTTATCGAGCTTGGTATTATCGGGAGACGCAGACACTAGACAGCGTGTCGCCCCAGTCGGCGGGCGACAGGTGAAAAGAAGATGAGACGTTTCATTAATGGGATGAGTGCTTGGGCCGCTGTAGTTGGAGGCTTGATTGTCGGCGAACATATATATTTTCGCGATTTTTCGATTGGTCCAGAGGAGAGGATTGCGCTGGTTTACACCTTCGCCGCTGGATGCGTCGTAGTGACACTGTGCCTTCTCGTTTGCCCCATGCGCCGTCGTGCGCGAGCTTCTCTTACTGGTTTTGCCTTCGGGTTAGTAGTTCCCGCCGGCTGGCGCAGAGCGGCCTTTAGCTCTGCGACTCGGGCATTAGGCGATGCGGTCCATGGCCAGGACGGAGGAATCGTTCAAGTAGTAAAAGCGAAAGCTTGACCAGGGCCACTGATCGGCCGAAGCCACCAGCCGCGCTGTGACCGGGTTGTTGTGCATGTAGTCGAGCTTCTGCATATGTTTTTTATGCGTGAACACATTGAACGGCACATAACGCCTCTGCCAGACGCGGTAATAACAGTCGCTGTGGACTGTGGGCGGCAGGCGCAGACGGCCCAGCAGGGCCCGGCATCGGGGTTGTCGCGGTTTCTGGTCAGGGCGGCAATAATCTGCTGCGCCGTACGCTTCTTCAGTTCTTGCATAAAGCGGACCGTCGCTTCGGGGGGCTCAGGTCGAATCAGCAGGTGGAAATGATCGGGCATCAGCACCCAGCCGTTGAGAAGGAATCCGGTTTCGTGCCGGAGCTGACGCAGGACCTCGACGAAGATCCAGCGGAAACGCTGGCAAGAAAACAACCGGGCGCGGCGATAAGTGCAGGTGGTAATAAATTGCAGTTCGCCTCGCACGAAATGGCGCGCGTAAATCGGCATGTTGACTCTTTATCGACAGATGCAGACGAGAGCGTGAGTCGCAGAGCTGGGCTCGCTCTGCGCCAGCCGGCCTCGGGGCTGATCTCTACGCGGTGGAAACAAGTCATCTGCCAGCCTGGGACAACCGTTGTCATATCGACTGGCCTGGCAATCGACTCCCTCAAGGACTTGGCGCGCTTATCGAAGATCGCTCGGGGTTGGCACTTAAAGGGCTGACCACGCTTGCAGGCGTGATCGACCCTGGCTTTCGAGGCGAGATTAAGGTCGTTATGGTGAATCTCTCCAAAAAGCAATTTACGCTCAAGAAAGGTGAGCGAATTGCGCACTTGAGGCTTGTCCGGCAACTTCAGGCGGCGCTTGAGGAAGTAGATCGACTTTCGCCAACCGAGCGGAGTGATCGTGGGTTTGGTAGCACTGGAGAGTAAAGCAAAACGCTTTCCTCTGGCTTGTGCCGGAGTCGAGCGATTCACATTCGTATTAGGAAGCAGGGGCCAGGCGAAGGAG
>CAVRBF010000091.1:0-54981 GCA_963719115.1 uncultured Acidobacteriota bacterium
CACTTAACGAAATCTGTGATATCCTCTTCTCATAACATGTGAGAGGAGGATTCCGATGGCCCGGACTATCGCTGAACTTCCCAAGGGGACGCGAATTACCGATTACATCAGTCTCGGGGTGTTGGCCACGACATTTCCCTTGCCGCAGGTGGAAGGTGTGCTGGCGAGCCAAAAGAAGACGAGCCGGCGGCAACGCGATCTGCCTGCGCCCGTGGTCGTTTACTATGTCATCGCTTTGGCGTTGTTCATGCAAGTGTCCTATCGTGAGGTGTTGCGCTGTTTGCTGGAAGGCCTGGCGTGGCTGCGGGGGCCGCGGGCGGGGGTGAAGATCACCGGCAAATCGGCAATTTCGCAAGCGCGCACCCGGCTGGGCTGGGCGGTGCTGCAGCAATTGCATGACGAAGTGGTGAAGCCCGTCGCCAGCAAGAACACCCCGGGAGCTTGGTAGCGGCGCTGGCGTCTGGTAAGTCTGGACGGTAGTACGCTGGAAGTGGCGGACGAGAAAGAAAACGTGCAAGCTTTCGGTCGCCCCGCGGCGAGTCGGGGGAGCAGTGCCTATCCGCAGATTCGCTTTGTCTCGCTGGTGGAGAATGGCACCCACGTGTTGTGGGGCACGCGCCTGAGCGACTATGCCACAGGAGAAATCACCCTCGCCCAGGAAGTGATCGGCTCTCTCCAGAAGGGCATGCTGTGCTGGGCGGACCGCAACTTCTTCGGCTTCACCCTGGGGAAGCAAGCCCGCGCCTGGGGAGCCGATCTGCTCTGGCGGGTGAAAAAGAATATGCGCTTGCCGGCGGAGAAGTCCCTGCCGGATGGTTCTTACCTGAGTCGCATCTTTGCGTCGGAGAAAGACCGGCGGCACGGAACGGACGGGGTCGTGGTGCGGGTGATCGATTACCGGCTGGAAGGGGTGGCCGATGCCGAGCCGCTCTATCGCTTGGTGACGACGATTCTCGATCCCCCCGAGGCGCCCGCCGGGGAATTGGCGGCGCTCTACCAGGAACGCTGGGAGATCGAGGGAGCCTTGGATGAACTGAAAACGCATCTGCGGGGAGCCCAGATCATCCTGCGCAGCAAAACCCCCGACTTGGTGCGGCAGGAATTTTATGGTCTGCTGATGGCGCATTTGGCCATCCGCGGCCTGCTGCACGAGGCGGCCGGGAAGGTGGGAGAGGACCCCGACCGTCTCGCTTTTCTGCACGCCGTGCGGGTCGTGCGTCGCAAGCTGCCCCTCTACGGTGCTATTCCCCCCTCGGGAGAGGAAGGCGTTCCATGAGGCGGTGTTGAATGAAATCCTGCAAGAGCGAGTCATTTCCAGTCGCGGCCAACGACGTCCGCGCGGCGTGAAGCGCAAAATGAGCAATTTCCCCCTGCGCCCACGCGGGGCCTGTTGTAGCGTGCGAATTGAGTTCGCAAAGTGCATCAGAATCGTTAAGTGAACAGTATTGCCCTTAGCCCCAACTATTTGTTGTCCCGGAGGCTAACTTTGACGGGCAATCAAGAGCGCAATGCGTTCGAGATTGAGTCTGCGTTCGGGAAGCACAACGCCGAATCGTTGACCGGCTGGAATATCTTGAACCTTGCCACCGGTAAGGAGGAGTCGGTATCCCCTTTTGGGGCCGCCTCGGTGAAGAAATCCCAGCGTCCTCGCAAATTAGGCGGTGGAGCACGAGAGGGCTCGATGATCTTTGCACCTGAGATTAACGCAAAATCATTCATCCACCTTTCAACGCGTGGGTCGAGTTATTTCCTGAGAGACTATTCTCACTCTGGGCCAAATTCGCCCCCGCATAAGTTCAAGTTGAAGGGCTGCGCTACCCTGGAAGAATTCCGAAGGAAGGTTCGCGTGGAGAAGGAGATAGATTCGACACCCGAAGATATGAAGATGAACATCGACACCCGACATGACCACTGGTTTTGCAGGATAGAATCAGTCAACCGTGAGTACCTTTCCTAGCCTGCCCGGAAGCCAATCCGCAACCTGTGGGGATTGCGGGGCTAGGATGTCCCTACCATCCGCTGGTTTGTTATGCTGCCACACTCGCATCGACAGATTCTTCATCCCGATTATCTTCTGGTGGGAATCAAGCTGCTGCACACCGCCGTATGGGCAATAATGGCTGGCTCCATCCTGGCGCTGCCCGTTGCGGCCTTCACTCGGCACTTCGGCCGGGCGGTTATCTTGACGGCATTCATTGTCTGCGAATGCGGGGTGCTCGCCGCGAACCGGGGCCGATGCCCGCTGACGGATTGGGCGGCCCGCTACACCGAGGACCGGGCGGCCAACTTCGACATTTACCTGCCCGAATGGCTGGCTCGGAACAACAAGGCGATATTCGGCACCCTGTTTGCGGTGAACGAATTGATCGTGCTCTGGCGATGGCTGGTCCGACCGTGAAAGAAACTCTCAAGGCTGGCGTGCTCTATTTCGTCCTCGTGTTTGCTGCCGGATTCGTGCTCGGCACAATTCGCACGCTTTGGGTGGTCCCGAGATTGGGCGTGAGGACGGCTGAACTGCTGGAAGCGCCCATCATGTTTGGCGTCTCCATCCTGGCGGCCCGGTGGGTGGTTCGGCATGTCGGCATTCCGCCCGTTTGGTCCAGGCGGCTGGTCATGGGATGCATCGCGCTTGGCCTGATGCTTCTGGTCGAATTCACGGTCGTGCTGTGGATTCGGGGGCTGACAATTCGCGGGTATTTGGAATCCCGTGACCCCGTTTCGGGAACGGTTTACTTCCTGACGCTCGGGGCATTTGCGGCCATCCCGGTGTTCGTCGGACAGCGACGTGCCTGAGCGCCGAGGACCGGACGCACGGGGAAAAATGCAATCGCAGTCAACGGCGGAATGGTGAGCAGTGGCCGAGTTGAGCGGTATTGCCGATGGCGGTTCTAGCAGCAGCCGCATCCGAGCCGGGCGGCGTGCACGGCCTCCCACCCTTCGCGCAGTATCAGGGGGATGAGAGCCAGGGCAGCCACGGGGTCGGCCCACGGCTTGTGCCAAATTGCATTCACCGCCAAACCAGCAAGGGCAATCCATGCCATATAGCCGCAGAGGGAAGATTCCGCCGCATCCGCCTTCAGGGCGGCGCTCGACGCAACGGCCGCCAAGCGCCGTTTCCGGTGGCCGAGCCAGGGCATCACCACTGCGGCGGCCAGCAGGATTCCCATGCCTGCAAGGCTCCGCTGCGCTTCGCGATACCCTATGAAGTTCAGAACGGAAGCCAGCACCACGAGTGCTGCCAGCACGAAAAGCAATGCTCCCGCAATCCGGGCGGCACGCGCCTCGCTGAACGCGAATCGGAACCGCCAAAAGACAACCGTTGCTGAGAGCAGTTCGACCAGGCTGTCCCCGCCGAAGGCAAATAGCGCCGGGCTGTGGGAATGCCAAGCCGACCCGAGAGAAATTGCCGCCTCCATCGTCATCCACAACATGGTGAATACCTGAAGCCTGAGGATTCGGCCGGAGATATCTGTCGAATGAGTTGGGCTTGATGGAGCCATTGGATTGTTCATTGTACTCCGGGTAGGCGGCGTGGACGGCAGGGAAGTCGCTGTGGGGACGGGTCACTCACCTTGTCTGGGCGCGTTCGGAACCGGCACGGACCTGGCGGCCAAGAATCCAGCCCTCAATCTCCCGGATTACCGGCTCATCCGGCTCGCCGGACCCACGCTGGCCAAGGCATACCTGGAGCATCCCGAAAAGGCCGACCACGGCATCGAACGCATCGTTCCCCTGCGGGAATCCGCCTTGAATGTCCTCAGTGAGGCAATTCGTAAGCGTGACGTGTCGGCTTTCCGACCAACCCAGAAGCGATATCCCGAACTTTTTCCTGTTGTCCGTCTTGCGCTTGCTACCGACTGGCTCCTTGGAAAACCAGCCGTAGCACTCTGAGGGATACGTCTCGGCGACAACGATGCTCCCCGGCACCAGCACCGAGGGCAGAGGCCCGTCGAACGGCCACAGCGAGACGGGGCTCTCACCCCGAAGGGCCGGAGCGAACACGTCCCGCCAGCCGATAATCGCGGCCTTGCCGACCTGGTTGGCGTGCTGGTTCTCCCGCATATGAAAACCGAATTGGGAAAACCAGGAATCCAGAGGACTCGCGTGCGTTGCTCCGGCGGGGTCGAGACCACGGCGGGCAGGTTGCGACGGTCGCTCGGGTTCTGGCATGTCAAGGACAGAAGGGCTCGCAGAAGTACCTATTGGACAACCGCCTTGGCCGTTGGCGGAACTTGCGCCACGCAGGTCGCGTCCCATATTTCCGCCACTTTCCTGGCCCTGGGCACATAGCTCGCTGCCTCCACGACCTTGTTGATTTGCCCGCCGCTCAGGTCCACGTCGGCAAGATACTTCTGCGTGGTCGCCAAGCTCTTGTGGCCGAGCCGATCTTGCAGAACGTGCAGCGGCATACCAGCCAGGGCAAGGCGGGTCGCCCATGTTTTTCTAAGCTTGTGAAGTTCCGTATGAAATCCGCTGTCCACCGCCAACGCCTGCACCTTCCGCAGGAGATGCTGGTCTGGCCTGCCCTTCTCATTCGGGAAGATCAGACCCGTTTGTCCACCGGATTTCCTGCGGGCGCGGATGGCATCTGCCAGCGCCTGCGGCACCGGAACTTTGCGGCAGTGGTATTTCTTGGGATGCCAGCGCAGGTGAGGCTTGCGCTTCACCTCCAGTACGTTCCCCATGAGGTCCTCATATTCGCTGTGCGCAATCTCGCCGTCGCGGAATCCCGAGCCGAGGGCGAAGTCCAGAAGGAAACGTTGCTCGGCGTCAGCCCGCGAATACAGGAACTCCAGTTCTTCGTCGATATGGGCGCTCACGGCCTTTTCCTCATACTGCGGGTATTCAGTTTTCTTGAGCAGCTTGGAAACGCCGAAGGCTTTCAGGAAAATGGCCAGGTGGCCAATCTTGTTGGCGTAAGTCCGTTCTGGATTCCCGTGCTTGCGCTGCGGAACCGGCTGGCGGCGCAGCCATCCCATGAAATCGAGGATGTCCTGCTTCCCGACTTGTTCGACGTAGTTTCTCTGACATTGGGCCACGAAAGGGTCGATGGCCGAATGATAAGCCCGGATGGTCTTGGGGTCCTTCCCCTGCGCCTCCAGGTTGGAAAAGTATTTCTTTACCGCCGCCGCGAGCGGCGTCCCGCCTTGTTGCTGCTTGGGCTCCGCTTGGGGAAGTATCATTCCTATCTTCTGTAACGCTTTCTCTGCCCCCGCGGTATCCTGGATTCGCTTGAACGCGTTTACGGCATCGGTTGCCGTTTGGCCTGCCCGCACCCATTGGCCCTTCGACCATATTACGTAATACCCCTCCAGGTGCGTCTCCTCCTGGCCGCCCACCAGCACAATGTGGGGCTTTGGCTTGTTGTTCTGGCCAATGGCCGCCTTGCAGTATCGCCACACGACGTGGTTCTCCCTTGGCCACCTTGCAATATTTATAGATTGGCAACCTGGTCAGCATTCGATTCCCCTCCTCGTGGCTAATACCGAGGAATTTGGGAAATCGAAAAAATCTCTAGGAAATTTTTAGGATGACCTTATGTGGTTCATTCTAAAGGTACGGCGGAGAGGGTGGGATTCGAACCCACGTTGGGGTTTCCCCCAAACACGCTTTCCAAGCGTGCTCCTTCAGCCACTCGGACACCTCTCCGCGACCGACCATCAAAGCGGGCTGATGCTTTGACGACAACCTTGCGAGTATAGCACAGCGAGTTTCCGTGCTACGTCTGAACTGCCGGCGCCGCGCTTTGCTGCGTGGAGCGATTCGGCGCTGCTGGTGGGTGGTTTCGCGGTTTGATGTAGAGGCGGCTTTACGCCGCCCTCTCGAGTTTCAACATTTTACGTTCGGCACCACCCCCGCTGCTACCTCGCCACCCCTCCTCTTCGAAGTAGGGAAGTTCCGACGTGGTTTGTCACGGCGAGGGCCGGTATCTCCACTGTGGGAGGTAAAAGCAAATGCAGGTCCTTCGCTCCAAACAGCGGCGCTCAGGATGACGGTTTGCCGAGTGGGTGCGACGAAGGAACAGTCTTTATCGAACCAGCGAAGATGGGTTCACCGAACTCTTACTTTTATCGCTCACCACCCCTTTAACGTCATCCTGAGGCTCGACCGATTTTGTCGGGCCGAAGGACCTGCATTTCTCCCGTGGACGGAAAAGGCAACTCCAAGTCGCTCCAAAAATCGGTGCTGAGGATGACGGCGCTCGCAGCGTTTTTCCGCAGCCTCTCAAGCCCGCCGCCACGTCCAACTTAGACGATGCTCCTGGCTCCTAACTTCTGACTCCTGGCTCCATGCTCCTGAATCCTCCCGCCTCACTTGAACCTTCTTCGAAACCGGAACTCGATTCCGAAGATTCCGTTGGGATCGCGCACTCCGAGAATTGACACGTTATTGCTGACGTTCCATTCAAATTGCACGATGGTGTACTGGGAATAGGATGTGTCGGTGATGTAGGTGAGGGTGAGTTCGTGGGTAATCTGCTGCTCGACAGTGACGCGTTCGCCGGAACCGAGACCGGGCATGCCAACGTAGGGGTCGATTTTGATTCGGCTCACTCCAAACAGGCGTTGGATGCGCCCGCCGATCTGACTGGAGAGAGCCTGCGAGAGGATGGCCGAAGCGCCGATGCTGGACGTGGGATTTCCCTGGAGTGCCGGAAAATACTGTTGCTGCGGCGCGTACCCGAGCGCCAGCAGGGAGATGATATCGTTCTGCGCCAGCGGCGGGTCAGAGCGATAAGAGAACTTCAGCCGGTCGAAGGGGCCGGAGATATCAAGCGTCAGGTCGTAGCTCTGCACGCTGGTCTGAACCTCCATATCCAGGTTGGCCTGCGTATGGAACGGGTTGGTCATGTTGATGTCGCCGCGCTCCAGCGTAAACCGGTTGCCCCGGAATACGGATTCGCCATTCAAAAGGTGGATGCTTCCCACCTCTACGGGATTGGCCAGCGTGCCTTGGAGGCGCAGGTCGATATCGCCAGTCAGGCGCAGGTTGGGAGTCTGGAGCTGTACCGGTGGCGAGGAGGTTACGCGGATGTTCAGCCGCATTTTAGAGGCGATCGGCGAGGCCACCGCCGGGGGTTGCTCCAGTAGAGGATTTGAAGATTCAATGATCTTGCTGATGATGTTGATGTTCTCGTTCAGCGAAATCTGCCGCACGTCCAGGTCGCCCTGAATCTGTGCCCGGTCGGCGTCTCCAGTGAGCCGTAGATTGCCATCCAGGACGGATGTGAAGCTGGTGGGGTAGCGCACGCGAGCTTGGCTCACGTCGATGCGCACTTCAAAGCGGGGATTGTCCGTCAGCGTCACGAAGCCGCTCAGATTGACCTTGCCTCCGCCGGACGTCCCATGCAGCGAGGTGATCTGGGCGCGGTCGCTTTCGAGGTTGATGGTTCCCTGAAGATCATTAAAGCGAAAGGGGAGGTCGTTATAGCCCAAACTCATGCTCTGGATATCGACGACGCCATTCAGTAGAGGGCGTTCGGGCGTGCCGGTGAGGCGCATGTGCAGGTCAGACCGTCCGGTGGCTTGAAGGCTGGGGTCGAATATCGTCAGCACGCTGGCGTTGGCCGAACCTTCGGCGCTGATGGCCAGCGAAACGCGATCGGCGAAGCGAACCGTTCCTTGAATGCCGAGTTCCGTGGACGGCCCGCGCATGACGAAGCGCGGCAGCGCCAGTTCGCCGCCGGCGTAATTTACTTCGACGGGCTGGATATTGCGCCAGTGAACGGTGGGGAAGTCCACCGCCACTTCATCGGCACGGGATCGAAACTGGATTTGCTCGGGCCGGTGCAACGGCCCAGTCGCGTGGAAAGCTTCCGCTAAAGCTCACCGCCGCGCCAAATTCGCGATTAAAGAAAGCGCGAATCCACGGATCGGCGCGCAAGTTGGAATATCGTCCGTCCGCGACCAAGGGCCACGCGCGCTGGGCCTGCGTATTCGCCCTGAAATGGATGTCTCCGCCGGGAGTCTGGCCGTCACCTTGCAGCGTCAACTGCTTTCCTTCGCCCGTCAGCGTGCCATGGAGTTCACCGAGCGACGTCCCGGATACGCTCAGGTTTTCTAGATGCCAGGAAGATTGGAAATGAAAGTCGTCAACGGTTCCTCCGCCGTGTGCCGCGAAGTTCAGCACGCCATCCAATTTCCCTCGGGACAAATCTCTGGCCGCGGCGATGGGCAAGCGCTGAACGTCGGCGAGGTGAATGCCCGACCCCTGTAATTGTCCCGAGGCGAAGCGGCGCTTGGGCTCCACCGTGATCTCGCCGTTGAGTTGGCCGCGCTTCTTTCTCAATTCGATGTGTTCGAGTTTCCAGATGGACCTGGAAACCTGCAATTGGGCGGTCAAGGCCTCAAAGGGCTCGCCCGCGAGTGTGCCTTGGTCAATCCGCGCCGTACCCGTGCCGGCCAAGTTGCCCACGGTGCCCTCGATATCCAGGTGGCCGCTGACCGCGCCACGCACGGGAAGATTCGCGTCAAGAGCAGCCTCCACGCCCTCGATGGCGGTTTGCTGGGCGCGGGCTGCAGCATGAATCCTGGAAGCCGACGTCAGGCGCCAATTATCGAGCTGCGCCGTGGCATTCAGCTCGAATGAACTCCTGCCGTGGTCGACTCTCCCGCCGGTGATCTGTGCGAAACCGCTGTTCAGCGCGACGATGGCCGCCAGCCGATCCCACGCCCAGCCGTGATATTCGAACGGGCCTGACTTCACACGCCCTTGCAGGAAGGGCTCTTCGACGCTACCACTGAGTTGCCCGGAAAACTCCGCCGGCGACTTCAGCGCCAGTGGAATCCCGGCGGGCGCGGCCACCAGGGATTCGAAGAATGGCCGCCATTCTTCGAAGTCGTCCGTGCTGACGGTGAAAGCGAGGGGTTCGACCGCACTGGGTTGGCTGGATCGTTGCGCAATCGTGCCGCGCGCCGTGATCCTGGAGTGCGGCGTTTGTAGTTCCGCGTCAGCAAGGTGAAGCGTCAGGCCATTTCCGTCCTGGAGTGTGCCCCGCGCCTTGCCACTTACCGGAAGCGAATGGGGAACTGGGGTGGGCGGACCCTGCAAATGGAGATCAAAATCGGCCTCCAAACTTTGCCCCATTCCGGCCCACGACGCCCCCACGGCACCATCTGCCACCGATACCGGATGCAATTTGGAAGCAAAGAGCATGGACGCGCGCGGCGACCGCAGCAGGCTATCCAGTCGCATCTGGTAAACATGGCAGTTCAAGCGAAACTTCGGCGGTGAATCCTGGAAATTCGCCTGCATTGTCCCCTGCGCCGTCCCGCCGAAGATGGAGACCACCAGATTGGTGAGGTCAAGTTGCCTTCCTTCGAGCGTGTAGCTGGTCGAGACATCCAGCGGCAACGATGGGAATGCGGGAGTGAAAATGGCAAGTTGGCGGGCTTGGGCGCGGCCGCGCGCGGACACGGAACCGCCTTGATAGACGCCCGTTCCCTCGACTTGAATTGTGCCGCCACGGAGTTCGGGCGTGTGGAATATGCGCGCCAGGGCAGGGGCGTCGCCCGAGGCATGAAACGAACCGGTCGCCTGCACGCCGGGACGAAACTGGACGGTGAAGGTAGCGTCTCCGCGGACGCCATGCGCTTCCCAAGCCAGCGGGGAGAATACGAGACCGTCGGAGGAGAGTTCAAATCGGCTGTTGAAGTTGACCGGTTCGGGCGTCCAATGCGGCGAGCGGATGGTCGTGGCGGCGGAGGAAAGGCTGCCCGTATACCGTCCCTGGGTCATGTGGAGAATGACCGCCAGCTCTTGCGCGTTGATGTCCAACGGCTGCTGTTGATCGTTCCAGTACCAGGCAGAGTGCGAAACGGTGAGCCGCCCTATGGAAAGATTCATCAGGTCGTCGAGCCGGGCCTGGGCGGGGGATTTCCCCGCGGGGCCGGGAAGGTTGGTAACGCCGTGCCGATCAGTGCGAATGTGCACCTCCATCCCATCGATGTCGAGGTGACGCAGCCGCAATCGGTGGTGCAGGAGTTGACGTGGGCTGATCCCTGCGTCGGCCTGCTGCACCGAAAGAAGGGGTGGTGAACCCGGCGGCTCCGTGCCATGGCCTACCAGCCGGTGCACCGTGATCTGGAAGAGCCAGGGTTTGAAGCGAAAGTCGGCAATCTCCACCCGTCCGCCCGTGGCACTCTCCAACTCGCGGATAACCCGGCGCTCCAGCGCACGCTGAAACCAACCGCTGCTCATGACAAGCAGCGCGGCAAGCGCCACTACCAGCAGGTTTTCAACCAGGATCAGGACGAAGCGAACCGGTTTGGAAACTTTCCAGCGCGTAAGCCAACCTCTCCGAGTCTAGAATGAATGAAACCGCAAATGCGTCGTGGGTTTCAGCTCCTCAATCCATTGGTCAAGCAATTCGTTGATACGCTTCTGAACGAGCACTTCGCGAATTTGGTCTTCCACTGCCGAAAGTGGAGGCGCGGCGGTGCCGCCGTTACTCTTCTGAAATGCGGGGACGAAGACGGAGCGATAGTAGGCCGCAACGTCATCATCACTGGGTGTGGCGGAAGGCCGCAGGCGCTGGTCGATCAGCCGCAATATCAGTTCCCCTTGCGCGACCCTGGCACTTACCTCCGCCTCGGTCATTGCTAATTCCTTAAGCGCCCGCTGAAAGTCTTCGGGGTGGGGAAATTGCTTTTGCAGCCCGCTCAGAGTTTCCGCGGCTTCACGCTCCGCGGCCGACCTCTCTGCCGGCCCCGGATTCTCCTCTTTGGTTAAGAGGATCTGATAGGCAAGGTGCTGGCGGGCCGCAGTGAGGGCTTCGGCATCAGGCGGTGGTGGCGGCCATTGGGCTCGCAGAAAACACTCGAAGCGATACTCGTTTTGAACATCACGGGCAGTGATGGCGACGTTTCCGACCGAGGCCACCACGGTGTCAAGGGTCTGCCCGCCAGCGTCGGCAGTGCGGGCTGCCAACACGCTGGTGAACAGCAACAATCCCAGCGTTGCCGTCAGAAGCTTTGCCCGAAGCTCAAAAAGAACTGGAAGTTCGTTAATCGTTGCACCTCGGTATTCGAGACGCCGTTGATCACGCTGACGACGTTGTATCGGGGAGGATTCAAATTGTAGCCGAAATCAAAGCTCAAAGGTCCCACGGGGGTTTTGAGCCGCAGCCCCACGCCCACGGCATTGGAAGTGTAGTCAAAATCCTCCGGCGAACTCTGCGTGAACTTGAACAACCGCATTTTGCGGACGGTGGTGTAAACATTGCCGGCATCCTCGAAAAGTACGATTCCCAAGCGGCGCTGCGCGAAAGCCGTTCGCAGTTCCAGTGAGTTAAGAAAAAGCGCGTTGCCCCCGATCGGGTACCCGGTCTGGGGATCGCGGGGGCCGGCCTGATTGATGGAAAATCCCCGCATGGATTGGCTGCCCCCCATAAAGAACCGCTCCGGCAGAGGGATGGAATCCGTTTGGATGGTCTGGGCCGGCATGCCGTTGCTCGCCGGCACCTTAACACTGTACAAGCCCCCGAAGGGCGATACGAATCCAAACTGCGTCAGGCGCGCAAACACCACGTGCGTCCCCAGCGAGTAGTAAGTTGAATTCTTGCCATTGAAGCGCACAAAGTCGTCCTGGGAACCAAAATTCTTCCATGCCACTCCGGCGTCGGCCAGCGTGTAGGAACCGTGGGTGGCGTCCAAGGGGTCGTCGCGAGTGTCGTTGATGAAAGTTCCTTCCATGATCCCGACAATCGCCGGTTGGCTGAAAAGAGCCTGCTCGCCTGGTGACACGCGGTTGGAAATGTCCAGTGCTTCCACGCGCTCGAAGCTGTACTCGCCAATCAGCAGCGCCGAGCCGTGGAGGCGCTTCTCGACGCTAAGGGAAGCGCGCTTGAGGTCCTCCGTGAAGGTCAGAACCTCCCGGGAGCGATCGATGAGTCCCTTGATGCGCAGGTCCAGGTCATCGCGATTGAACAGACGCGGAATCAAATACCCTGCGTCGGCCCCGGTGTCAATGTAAGAAAGCCGCCCACCCATACTGAAGGTTTGGCCCCGCCCGCCGACATCGAGCCGGGTAAGACTCAGGGAGCCGCGCGGGCTTGCCTCGTACGAGCCACCCGGCGTGTTGCTGCCCAGTCGTTGGACTTCAAATCCGCCGCCGTATCCGAGGCTCCAGCGGCGGGATTCCTCCAGCCCCACCAGCAGGGTTTGGTTTGGGTCCGAATCGGGCTGCTCCTGCGGCGTGATCTGAACTTGATTGAAGATTCCCAGGTCGTAAAGACGGCGCTGGGAATTGAGCACCGCGTTTTGATTAAGCGGTTCGCCCTCGTGAACCAGCAGTTCACGGTTCACCAGGCCTTTGCGGACGTGCTCATTGCCCAGAATCACGATGTGCTGAATGCGATCCTGCGCTCCCGGGGTGATTCTGAACTCAAGGTTCACTTGATGGAGGGACGTCGCTGGAGTGGTCTGCCAGCTTGCCTCGGCGTGGCTGTAACCGCGGTCAGCCAGATAGTCGAGAATGCGGTCGCGATCGGCGTGCGCCCTCTCGAGCGAATAAGGTTGCATGGGCTTGCTGACGAGGAGCGGCCACAGGTCCGTTTCGGCGGCGCGGTCGATTCCCTCCAGAGTGAGTTTGCATATGGTGGTTCGGGCGCCTTCGCGAATGACCAGAGTTACGAAACGGCGCCCTGCGACGTTTGCGTAGTTATCGTTAATCTCTGGCGAAATCTGAACGTCGAGATACCCCCGCGATTGGTACAGAGACGTGAGGGCAGCAACTTTCTGTGTCACCAGTTCGTCGCTAAACTGCGGGGAAGGCGGCAGCAGTCCCTCATCGGGCGGGGCGATGGCCGCGGCTAGTTCCGGGGTAGGAATTGACGTATTGTCTTTGATGCCGTAGCCCGCAAAATCACCGCGCTGCCCAAGGCTTATTTGGAAAAGGATCTGCGCGTGCGGCTGGGGGGCTTGATAAACGCTACGACTGGAGGTCACCCTGGCAGCAAAGTATCCCAAGTCGCTGAAACCGATATTGCAGGAGTTTTTCGCTTCGGGCCAGCGCCTGGTCGTCCGTAACGCCGTCATGATAGATGGGGAGCAGGTTCTGAAGCTGAGAGCGCGAGATGGACGCTCCCCGCACCTGCACGATGACCATCGGCCCGCCTTCGGCTCTTACGACCATTTTCTCCGTGTTGGTTTTCGCGTCATAGCTTCGCTGTTCCAGGTTGATGTTGGCCTGCACGCGTCCGTGGGCAATGTAGAATTGGCGCAGACGGTCCAGGCCACGTTGAAGGCGCGCGGCCGTAAGGCTCATGCGCGGGTGCCAACCCGCAACCTTCAACAGGCGCACTTGAGCAAAGCCCGAATCATCGTGGATCTGCACGGCGCTCAGGCGAGCCGCACGGCCGGCTTCAACGGTGAAATTCACGTTCGCTTCCAGTGTGTCAGGGTTCCGTTTGATTTGATGGGTAATGCGCGCCTGGTGGTAGGCGTTGGCGGTCATCACGTTGTTCAGGCGTTGGTGGGCGGTGGTGAGCTCATCATCCCGAAGGGGATGACCCAACTGGAGACGAGAAGCGGTGACGAGTGCCCTGGGTTCAACGGAGCCAGTATTGCCTTCTGTCGTTACCATCCCGATAAAATACTGAGCCCGCGCGACGAAGGTGACAGACACACCGTTCCCGTCAGGAGTTCCCTCCGCTCGAAGCTCCGAGAATCGTCCCGAAGCATAAAGGCGTTTCAGGCTTTCGGAGACCTTCACTGCATCCAGAGGCTCGCTGACGTGCAGTGTAACTGCGCCGGGAAAACCTTCCAGCTTGAGATTGCAATCGCACTGAAGTTGAAGGCGGGTGACCGGTCGGCCCCACAGCGAAGATTCACTCTGTGCCAAGCTCAGTCCGTGGCAACATCCGATCAGCAACAGGAGAAGGAGAACCGCGGGGCCGAGGCGCGGGCCGTGGGAGGATGTGCCGCGGCGCCCCGCTGACAGGCGCGCAGGAATTGCCGACGGCATGATCGAGCCTCGATTGTGGAAACACACCCCGAAGTCTTCCCATTAACCCGGCGTTAGAATGCTCAAAGCTGCAAACTTCATTATACTTCCGTCACCCAACTTCTAAAGGCAACGATAAACAGGCAAGGTCGCCGCCGTTCGATCCGCACACCCTGCATTCCATTCCCGCCATTCTCTTAGCTTGCGCGCGTCGGTCGCACCAGATTGCCGAGCAGTTGGGCGAGCAAGTTTTCATGGGGAAACGCCGCGCCCAGGTGCTGGCGGAAGCCTTCTCCCCACGGTACTCCGGCAAGTTCGCCCGCGCGGGCGGCCATCTGCCGCAGCGGGTCATCGAAATTGCGCAGGGCCTGCTGAAATTGCAACCACGCGCGCTGGCTCTCATGGCAGCCCAGCATGTTTTCCTTGCGCTCAAGAGTAGAGGTGATGTCCACCACGAGGCGAGGGAATATCTCGTCGCCGAGGATGTTCCGGTCGCGATAAGGCTGGGCATAGTAAAGGTGGGGTATGGTGCGTGCGGCTGGAGCAGGGCGGCGCGCTCCGGTACGGAAGTTCGGCGCCGAAGCGCCAAAGCACGCCGACTGGCACAGGCGGCTGGTGGTTTCGTGATCCACCATGTAATCCTGCGGCGAATGGGTGAATACCAGCAACGGATCCACCTGCCGAACCAATTCCATCACCTTGCGGAGCGTCTGGCGATCGTAGGCAATCAACAGGTCCCGTTCGCCTACGCACGTGTACTGCCCGTTCAGCTTGGCCGCGGCGCGTTGGGCCTCCTGCCGCCGAATCCGCGAAATCTTTGCCGAGGTCAAGATGGAGCTGCCGCAATCGCCTGCTGTCATGCTGGCAATGTGTATGGCGGCACCTAGGTCGGCGAGGTGAGCCAGGGTGCCGGAACAAAGGAACTCCGCATCATCCGGGTGCGCGAACAGTGCCAAAACGCGAGTCAGCATGGGCATAGAGTCATCGACATTTTACTGGTATTTGTGGGCGCTGTGCAGCTTTGTTGGTGTCGCGCCGCCAAGCAGCATCAGTTCTGACGTAGTGTATCGACAATCGAAGTGCGGAGAGTATCGCCGGGGACGTAACCGATCCAGTGGTTTTTTACCACCCCGTGACGATCAATCAGAAACAAGGTCGGGAAAATGGAAATACCGCCATAAGCACGATCGCTCTCGCTCGTCCAGTTCACAACAGGGTACGAGATCTGATGCTCCTGGGCGTAATGCTGTCTTATGGAATCGTCATAGTCGAGTCCCAGCACATGGTCGGCGTTGGCGCCCACAATCACGAGTCCGCGTGCCGCCAACTCCTGGTGCAGGGCAACGAGCGCAGGCGCCTCCTGCATGCAGGGTGGACAACCGGTAAACCAGACTTCCAGCAGCACCACCTTGCCTTGGAGGCCGGAAACGTGGACCTCCCCGCCGCCGAGGCGCGCCAGGGTTGCATCCGGCGCCGGTTTGCCTTCCCATCCGCCAATCTGCCGCGCCAGCGCCTGGCCGAACTTCGGATCGGCTTTGATGCTCTCGACGTCTACGTGGGTGATTTCGCCCGTCTTCGGGTCGCGCGTGAGGAAGCGCGGAACCCTGGGGTCCGATTCCATGACCCGCAACAGAATGTCGGCGGCGCCAGGCGAGTGCATGTCGAATTGTTGGGCGATCACGGCCAGCGACGGCGGTGAATTGAATTTCTCCTGATAGTTGGCCACAAACAGCGGGATCCGAAAGAAGGCGTTGTAGAGTTTGTTCAGCGCTTGCCGTTCATCGGGCTGGGTAAACACCCTATTGTACAGGTCAGTGACTTCGAGCGGCTGGCCGGGTTGCAGGTGCGTGCGGACATATTCGAGCACACGAGTTTCGGCCTCGGTGGAGGCTCGTCCCGTCGCGATCCCCAGGCCCAGCGCAAGAATTAGCAGCGCCCCGCAAAGTCCGGCCCTCACCGTGAACCTCGCTTCCCCGCGGTGGCCCCCTCGGCTTGGCCAAAAATCTTTGAGTGAAACTCCAAAGAAAAGTGCAGGTACTGGTCCAGATAGCTCCAGCCGTGGTTGCCGGGACGCAGCACAAACTCGTGCGGGAAACCGTGCGCAGTCAATATTTGATCCAACTCTTTGGCGCCGGCGTCAAACCCGTAACGGTCCTGGTCGCCGCAGTCGAAGTAGAGCTTCAGGTCGGAGAATCGATCGGGATGCTCGGCGAGGGTCAGCGGGTTGTTCGCGTCGAAATACGCTTGGTTCAGCGGATCACCAAATGGTTCCTGCAAGACTCGTGCGTAGAACCCCCAGCGGCCTTCGGTGGGAAGCGGGTTGGGAAACTTGGCAATCAGCGCCGCGCTGTGGGCGCTGGCGGATCCAAGTAAGTCGGGATGCCGCATTCCGAGGTGCAAGGCGCCATAACCTCCCATGGAGACGCCGCTGACCCCCCGCGTTTCCCGACGCGCGATGGTGCGATACTTCTGATCGATCGCCGGGATCAGTTCCTGAATGAAGAAGTCTTCGTATCGTTCCTTGCCGTCAAAGGAGTTGACGTAAAAGCTCTTACCGCCTTCGGGCATGACGACAATAAACTTCCCGATCTTGCCTTCGCTCATCAGACTTTCCCAGGTTTGCTGCCCGCTGTGATCACGCCAACTGGTGTCGTGTTCGAAGAGACCGTGAAGATAGTAGAGCACGGGGTATCGTTCGTTGCCGGCGGCGTAACCGGGCGGCAAGGCCACACAATAATCCACCGTGCGGCCGAGGATGCTGCTGGAAATGGATGAGCAATCGACCGTCGCAGCGCCGGTTTGAGCATAAAGCGACGCGGCGAGCAGGGTGCACGTGAGCAAAGCAAGAGATAGGTGGGGCAGTCGTTGACGCCGGCCGACGCTGCGCACATCAACCCCGGTTGTGATCGAGCCTGAAGATGGAAGCCCCCTGCCCCGACATCTCATTTTGAGGCCGGGCTGGGCGGGAGTCAAGTTCGCGACAGCTTGACCATCTTACGCTTTGCAGGAACGAGTGCAAAAGTGTTAGGCTTCCGCCCGCCAGTTCCAAATCTCGTGGATGGGGAGAGATGCAACCATGGTTCCCGCTCGTATTCCGAAATATTTGTTCCTACTATTTGCTCTCATTCTGACTGCTGTCTCAGCGTTCGGACAAGCCGAAGCCGGCCCATTGAAAGACATCCTCAGCGGCGAGAATGTTGCGCCGGCGGTTACCGCGTTTCAGATGCGGCAGTACATTTTGAACCGCATTGCTCCGCCCCCGGCACCACAAAGTTCCGAGGCCTGGACAGCGGAGGCCGAGCGCATTCGGCAGCACGTCCTGCGCGACGTGATCTTCCACGGTTGGCCGGCGGACTGGGTCAATTCTCCGCCCAAGTTTGAGGAGGTAGGCGTCCTCGAGACCGGCGACGGTTACAAATTGCGGAAGTTGCGCTACGAGGTTGTTCCCGGCTTTTACTCTTCGGCGATCCTTTATGAGCCGGATCATCTGGCGGGAAAGGTTCCGGCCATTCTGAACGTCCATGGCCATGTGGGACCAGAAGGAAAGGCGGTGGAGTTCAAACAGAAGCGCTGCATCAACTACGCGAAGCGCGGCATCATGGCCCTGAATGTAGAATGGCTCTGGTTCGGCGAGTTGGGCAGCCCCGAAGACAGCCATTGGAATGGAGCGCATTTGGATCTTGTGGGCGCGAATGAGTTGGGTCTGTTCTATCTGGAAATGCGCCGCGGTTTGGACTACCTCTATAACCACCCCAACGTTGATCGGACTCGCCTCGGCGTGACGGGCCTTTCCGGCGGAGGCTGGCAAACCATCCTGCTCAGTTCCCTGGACAAACGCGTGACGGCGGCCATGCCGGTGGCGGGATTTTCATCCTTTCGCACGCGCGTTGAGGTGAGAGAGCACGGCGACCTTGGCGATATCGAGCAGGCGGGCACGGACTTGCTCGACGGCCAGGACTATACCCATTTGATGGCGATGATGGCCCCCGCCCGACCATGCTCGCCTACAACGCCGAGGACAACTGCTGCTTCCGCGCGGCGCTGGTCAAGCCGCTGATATTTGATGGCATCCTGCCCATCTACAAGCTCTACGGCCAGGAGGGCGCGTTGCAGTGGCACGAGAACCTCGACCCCGGAACGCACAACTATGAACAAGACAATCGTGAGCAGTCTTACCGTTTCTTCGACAAAGTCTTCGGCCTCAACCAGCCGGACGCTGAGATTCCCGTGGGGCAGGAGCTGAAAACCTATGACGAATTGGTGGTGGGGCTGCCCAAGGACAACCTGACGATCCTGGGATTGGCGCGCAAAATGGCCGTTGAAATCCAGCGGCCACCGGTCCCGTCCTCGCCGGTTGAGCGCGCGGCCTGGGCAAAATCCGCGCGACATGACTTGGCCGAAGTGGTGCGATACAAGCCGGTGAAGATCACCGACGCGCAGGCGATTGCCATGACGAAACATCGTGGCGTAGAGACCAAAGACCTTTCTGTTCATGATGAGCAACGACCTTGCCATTGATGGCGTTTGGCTGAATGCCATCGGGGTCGGTGAACATGCGCCCGTTACCGTAGTCCTTAACGACGAGGGAAAGAAAGCCGCGGCGGACGAAGTGGCAGGCAGGATCAATCGCGGCGAGCGAGTCCTGGCCCTCGACCTGGCGCTCACCGGGGACGCCTGGAATTACAAATCCAGAGTGGCAGATTACACGGAAATCCTCCACGGAACAGGCGATCGGCCGCTGGGCTTGCGAGCAGCCGAGTTGATTGCGCTCGCGCATTGGGCGTGCCGGCGCGGCGGAGTTGAAAATGCCCGGCTGGAAATCACGGGAATGCACAGCCAGATGGCGGGTTTGATTGCCGCGGCGCTGGAGCCCAGTCTGTTCAAGAAGGTCGTGGTTCACGAAGGAATTTCCAGCCTCGGGTACCTGCTGGACCGGCCCGTTTCGTTCGGCGACGCGCCTGAGCTTTTTTGCCTCGACCTCTACAAGAAATTTGACATCGGCCGGTTGGCGCTGATCGCTGCGCCCGCCGAGGTCACTACCGAAAAGTTCTTGCAGATTCCTGCGCCCACACCGGCGTGCTGCGCCAGCGCCGCGCCGGGAGGAGCGCACTGACAACGCAATCGGAATCAGCGGAGGGTGAAATGTTGCGACCGATCGGCTTGGTCTGCTCCAAGTTATTTTTCATTGTCATCGCCACGATTGCATTTACCACTTTGACTTGCCCGGTGCGCGGTTTCGCGGCGCAGCAATCTACGACCATCGTAACGTCATCCCATGCGCCGGGGCCCATTCGCTTCGGCATTCAGGAATTGCGCAGAACTCTTAAAGAGGCAGGCGTCGAAGCGCGCACTGCGGAGGCACCTTCCGCGCCAGGCGTGCAGATCATCATAAGGACCACTGGGGAAAGAAGCGCGGAGGGCTCGCAGGCCACGCACCCGTCCGCCGCGGCGGAATCGTATGCCATTTCCCCGATCGCGCCGCAGACGATCGTGGTTGAGGGCAGCGACGCCGTCGGTGCGATGTACGGTGCCATGGACGTGGCGGAGCAGATCGCGTGGGCCGGCAGCCCCGACTACTTCCGTGGGGTTCACCCGGCCACCAAGTCTCCCTACCTTGCCTTGCGCGGCGTGAATATGTTTCTCACCACGCAGGATATCGACAATCCTGATGGCGCGTTCTGGTCGGATGAATACTGGCAGGGCTATCTCGGGATGATGGCGAGGAATCGTTATAACCTTCTGGATATCCACGGGCCTTGCGACGCCGTCACGCTGACGTTTCCCAACGGATTCGCTTATTTCGTCAGCCTTCCGGACTTCCCCCAGGTGGGCGTGGGGCCGGAGAAGGCGGCCAGAAATCTCGAGCGCTTCCGCCAGGTGGTCCACATGGCCGCCGACCGCGGAATTAAAGTGGCTTACATGAACTATGAGGCGGCCGCACCGATCGGTCCATGGAAAACCCGCGTCTGGGGTGTGGATGAGCGCTGGGTAGAGCGCCCGCAGGAGTATCTGGACAAGTCCCGCCTGGAGGATTACACCCGCGAGGCCGTGCTCAACTTTTTGAAGCAAGTTCCGGAACTCTGGATGTTTGGCTTCCGCGTGGGTGAATCGGGTCAGCCCGAAGACTTTTACAAGAAGACCTACCTCGCGGCCTTGGCGCAGTTACCTGACAGCTTGAATGTCTACGTTCGCACCTGGATTGCCGACCCGGCGAAGATTCGCGAACTCGCCAGTGCCACGCGCCATCATCTCTACATCGAGCCCAAGTACAACGGCGAGCAGTTGGGATTGCCTTATCAGGCGGCGCTGGGCGGCCGGCATTATCCTCCCAGCGGGTCCTATGAGGATTACACGAATTACCCCAAGAACTATTCCATCCTGTGGCAGATTCGCGCGCACGGCACTACGCGGGTTTTCTTCTGGGGCGATCCGGAGTTTGCCCGGCGCACCGTGCGCAGTTGCAGGTTCGGCCAGGGAGTAGGATTTTCCATGGAACCGATGGAGGCTTACTGCCCCGCGGCGGAATACCTTCATCACAATCCCCAGGTCGATCACAGCATCTACAAGTGGATGTTTGAGCGCGAGTGGCTGTGGCATCTCACTTGGGGACGTACTGCTTATGATCCGGACGTGCCGGAGAAGGTTTGGACCAGCGAGTTCGATCGCCGGTTTGGGCCGCAAGCCGGTCCGCTGGTTTACAAAGCGGTGGTCGAGAGCAGCAAGATCGTGCCATTCATTTATTCCTATCACAGCGTGGGCCTGGACCACCAGAACTTCGCCCCGGAATTTGAAACCGGCGATCACGCGCTCGATTCCCGCCACCGGCTGTGGCAGGGAAGCCGATTGGTGCCTTATGGCGGCAACAATGATGACTTCCTGCGCGTGGAACCGCTGGACCGCACGGCCATGATCGACCCTGAGCATTACGTTCACGATTATCTGCATCATGTGGCGACCGGCAAAATGAACCCGTTTGAGGCTGCACGTTATCTTGGCTCAGCGGCCGGTACCAGTGCGAAGGCGATCGAGGTTCCGCCGCTACGCTCCATCCTGCCTCGCCCGTCGAGTTTGACTGCATCGCCCGCGACGTTCAGGCGCTGGATTGGCTGGCGCGCTACTATCGCGACCGCATCCGCTCCGTCACTCACCTGGCGTTCTACCGAAGCACCTGGCAGCACTCGGAATTGTCGGCAGCGTTCGATGATCTCCACTCGGCCGTGGCCGATTGGGACCACCTTTCCGATGTGACCGAGCAGCATTTTGGCTATGTTCCTGAACTGATTCGCATGGGGGTGAATCGATTCTATTGGCGCGACGAAGGCCGATCGCTGGGCGTCGATTGGGACCAGATCAACGAACTGGAATACGAATTTCAAGGCTTGGCCAACCGGCGCGAGAATGTGCTGGGTCACCTGCCGCCGTTCAAGGTTCGGCCCGGCCAGGCGCTGAAGCTCACCGTGACCTACGTCAGCCAGGACCGCAGCGGTCACGTCGCGGTTTTCTACAAGAACGCGCAGCAGCCGGGATACACGATGCTGGCCATGCAGCCGGAGAGCAAGGTTGAGCGCACCTGGTCAGCGGTTATACCCGGCGGAAGAAATGGTTCGCGGCCCATTCGAGTATTATTTCCAGGAAAACCTGGGCGTGGGCGGCAGCTACGGGGGCACGCTCGATGCGCACCGTCCCTACGTCGTATTTGTTACGGATAATGACGCATCGCCCGTGATCGCCCATCAACCTCCCGCCGGCGCGGTGCGTGGTTCCAGCGTGGCGTTGACCGCGGAAGTGAGGGCGCCGGGAAAGCTTTCCGCTGTGCGCGTGTACTACAAGCGCATGCCCGCGTATGACGAATGGGTGAGCATGGAAATGTCCCCGGCGGGTCAAGGCCAGTTTAGCGCGAACGTGCCGCTGACGCCGGAGGGAATTCTGTACTATTTTGAGGCCGTGGACGCGGACGGAAATGCGGCGAATTATCCCAATTTCCTGGAGCAGGACACCATATTTCAGCATTGAGGGATGGGACGCCGGCGCGCGCCGGTAACTGATATCAAGATAGCAGCGGCACTAAGCCGCTAAATGGCGAGGTGAAGTCGCCGCTACGACATTCACAAGTATTCGGGAGGATGCATGAAAAGAATCGTGCTCGTTGGTTTCTCCGTTTTGCTGATCGCCTTGGCCGCATCGATGGCGATGGCGCAGAATCCGGCTCCCAAGCCGCCGATCCCCGCATCGGCGCAGCCGCCCACCACGTTCCCGCTCTGGCCGGACGGCGCGCCGGGAGCCTTGGGCCATGAAGATGAAGACATCCCCACGCTGTCTTACTATCCGGCTTTGCACGGAGTTCCCACGGCAGTCATCGTGGCGCCGGGCGGCGGCTATCGAGCCCTGGCCATGAATCACGAAGGCTGGCAGGTGGCGTATTGGCTGAATGCCGTGGGCGTGTCGGCGTTCGTTCTCAAGTACCGGCTGGGGCCTCGCTATCACCATCCGATAGAACTCGGTGATGCGCAGCGTGCCATCCGCCTGGTGCGGGCGCACGCGGCCGAGTACGGCATCAAGCCTGACCGCATCGGCATGATGGGGTTCTCTGCCGGCGGGCACCTGACTTCGACCGCCGAAACCCATTTCGACAACGGCAATCCTGACGCGGCCGATCCCATCGATCGTGTCAGTTCGCGGCCGGATTTCGCCGTCCTCTGCTATCCGGTTATTTCCTTCACCGCCCCATATACCCATCGTGGATCGGAGCGTGCGCTGCTGGGTGATTCCCCTGATCCCAAGCTCATGGAGAACCTCTCCAACGAAACCCAGGTCACACCCCAGACGCCCCCCACCTTCTTGTTCAGCACGAGCGGAGACACGGGCGTTCCCTCCGAAAACAGCGTTGCAATGTATTTGGCTTTGCACAAGGCGCACGTGCCGGCGGAGTTGCACATCTTTCAGAATGGCCCGCATGGCGTGGGTCTCGATCTGGGCGATCCCGCCCTGGGCGAGTGGCCCAAGCTGCTGATCAACTGGCTGCGCGGATTGGGCATGCTGGAGAAATGAGACTCTACTTGAAGTCATACTCCACGGTAGCGCTTGCGCCAATCTTTATTTCGTCGCTTTTCGTCGAATAGAAGTGGTAGGGCAGGCTCTCTAGGAAGGGCAGGCCCGATTGCGACAGCAACGTACCACCGAGGTAACCGATCCTGACGTTTCGCAGGCCGGTAATCTGAACTTGCATGATCTTGGCAACGCCCTGGGCCGCCTCGCGGTCACGGCCAAGCGCTTGCTGAACAGCCTGCTTTTCGTACTCATCGGAATCTTTGACCGCGTAGATGATCATTCCCCCTCCCGACAACATGGGAGCACGGGCGCTTGCGGTATTGGCGGGGACCGCCCCCGCCTTGCGGAGTGCCTCCATGGCCGCGGCCGACTTGGCAGCCAGCTTCGTCGCGTCGCTCAGATCGGCGGCGTCGAAGAACACAAAGACATATTGGGTCGCCTGGTACCCTCTAGTCTCGGACTCGTTGGGGCCGTACATCATGGGGTTCCCCCCAACCTGCCCAAAAATCACCGAGGTAATTTGGTAGCCCGTCCGCGGAGCATATCCCAGCGCTGCCAGAGCCTGGCCAGCGTCCTTGGCCTTGCGCTCGTTCTCCGCCACAGCCTCCTCCGCAATCGGCGCGGGCGTCCGAATAGTCATCGCCAAAATCCCCACGTCGGGCTTGGCGAACGCCTGACCGCTCCTGCTGACCGATATGACATGTTCAGCGGAGCCCTCGGATTGGGTCCCCGCTTGGTTCTGGGCAAGAACTGTGTGGGGTGCGTAGAGGAAAAATGCAAAGGTCACTGCTAACAGAATCCGATTCATGATCTGGTTACCTCCTAAATGGGGCTTGCCTGTTGGCAGATCTCATGTTCGGGCCGTCAATAATGACTTTTGCGGCCTGAAAAATTGTATGTCACTTGAACTCGTATTCCACGGTAACGGCGGCGTGAATCCTTATTTCATCGCTTTTCGTTGAGAAGAAACGGTAGGGCAGACCCTCCAGCGCGATATTGCTGTTTTGCAGATCGCCACTGGGTCCGCTGGTCTTGACATTCCGCAAGCCGGTAATCTGCACTCCCAATCCCGTGGCGACGTCCTGAGCCGCATCGCGCGCACGGGCAATCGCCTGCTGTAAAGCCTGCTTCTCATAGGGTTCGGAGTTTTTGACGGTGTAAATGATTAGTTCTCCCTGCATTTGGGGCAGACGGGAGATGGCGGAGTTGCCGGGGACCGCGCCCGCCTTGCGGAGAGCCTCAATCACCGCAGCCGTCTTCTCCGTCAACTTCGCCATGTCGCTCAGGTCAGCGGCTTCAAAAAACACATAGACCAACTGAGTGGCTTCGTAGGCGACCATCCCAGGCTGCATGGGCCCGTAATTGGGGCCGCCATGCCCAAAGGTCGCAGATGTAATCTTAAAGCCTTCGGGAGTGTATCCAAGCGTGGTGAGAGCCGACTCAACGGCCTTCGCCTTTCGTCCGTTCTCCGCCACCGCCTCCTCGGCGATGGGTGAAGAGGATTGAATACTCATCACCATAATACCCAGATCGGGTTTGGCATACGCGTTGCTCCCCCTGGTAACCGTGATCACGTGGTTTTGCACGGCTTGTGGTTCAGCTCCGGTTTGGTTTTGAGCAAGGATTGATGGAAAATTGAAGAGAGAAAAGGCAAGGATTGCTGTTGCCAGAATCCGGTTCATCCTCAATGACCTCCCGGAAAAATTTGCAGAAAAGATAGCACTCACGTCCGGGACCGTCAATGCCAAAAGCGACGCCAAAACGATGGTCAGAATGACAGTCCCACCGTTTTCCCCCAACCCGTGAAGCCTCGCGCTCTTCGCATATAGATTTGCAATTGACAGCACTGGGACTGGTCCCTATGCTGAAAAAGCGGGCATCTTTTTAATTCGGAATTACGGAATCTCGTCAAAACCCTTTCGATGCTTCCGGGCATGACACCGCGAATCGCCTCCTTCGGGCCGATGGTAGTTCTCATCCCTTTCGAGGATTATGAACTTCAAAACACTGGCAATTCATGCCGGGCATGACCCAAAAGAACATTTCGGTTCGGTGATGCCGCCCATCTACCAGACATCCACGTTTGCTTTCCGGGGAGTGGGTGAACCTGGGCCGTTTGACTATTCACGAAGCGGCAATCCCACGCGCAAGACTTTGGAATCCTGCCTGGCGCATTTGGAAGGCGGCACGGCGGGCTTCGCTTTTGCCACGGGTATGGCGGCGGAAACGACCGCGCTCATGATGTTCGCCGCCGGCGATACCATCATTGTTCATGACGATCTTTATGGCGGTACCTATCGTCTGTTTGAGTCAGTTTTCGCCGACAAGCAGATTCGTGCCCGCTACGTTGACCTGCGTGACACGGCCAAGTTGCGGTGCGCGCTCCAGGAGGGCGCCAAAGCCATCTGGATGGAATCACCCACCAACCCCTTGATGAATCTTGTGGATATTCGGGAGGTCTCGACCCTTGCCCACGAGTTTGGCGCGCTGGCGATCTGTGACAACACGTTTCTTTCCCCCTATTTTCAACGGCCGCTGGAGTTGGGCGCGGATATCGTTTCGCATTCCACCACCAAGTACATCAACGGCCACTCCGATGTGGTGGGCGGGGCACTCATCGTAAAGGACGCGGCCGTGGCGGAGAAAATCAGTTTCCTTCAAAACGCCATGGGAACCTGTGCGGGCCCGCAAGACTGTTTCCTGGTTTTGCGCGGCATCAAGACCCTGCCCATTCGCATGGAAGAGCACCACCGCAATTCCCAGGCCGTCGCTCGCTGGCTGGAAAAACATCCCAAGGTATTAAAGGTGCTGCATCCGAGCCTGGAAAGCCATCCCCAGCATCAATTGGCGCTGCGCCAGTCGAGCGGTTCGGGCGGGACGTTCTCCTTCAAACTGCGGGGCGGGGAAGAGGCCGTCAACCGTTTGCTTGCGAATTGCCACCTGTTCGCTCTGGCGGAATCCCTGGGCGGGGTCGAGTCCTTGATTGAGCATCCCACCACCATGACGCATGCTTCCATGCCGCGCGACGTGCAGTTGAAGATGGGAATCACGCCTGACTTGGTTCGAATTTCGGTAGGGTTGGAAGACATCAGCGATCTGATCGCCGACCTGGAGAGCGCGCTAGCCACCTGAGGGACCGGCATTTCAGGATCGCATTCTCAACAGCCGCGACCCCGGAAACGCGGGTGAAAGTTTGTTTCCTGTCTTCCGGCTTTTGCCTTGCGGGTGGATGTATAATCGTTCGGTTTCGCGCACGAGCTTGCTGAACCCGAGGACGCATCGCTTTTATGACGATTGACCGGACTATCCTTTCCACCGACCTGCTACTTCACATTTCCAAAACGATTCAGGTTCCACTGCACGCTTTGGTGGCCGTCATCGAATTGTTGGATGACGGTGGCACCGTGCCTTTCATCGCCCGCTATCGCAAGGAGGCGACCGGCAACCTCGATGAGGTCAAGGTCCGCGCCATCGAAGAGAAGCTGGTTTACTTTCGCGAATTGATGGCGCGGCGCGAGTCGATTCTGGCTTCCATTGCCGACCAGGGCAAGCTGACCGATGAACTGAAAGCACGCATTACAGCGACCACGGACAAGGGTGAATTGGAAGATCTGTATCTGCCGTACAGGCCCAAGCGCCGCACCAAGGCCACGATGGCGCGAGAGAAAGGACTGGAGCCGCTCGCGCTTTATCTGTGGGCGCAGCAGCCTGCCGCCGAGCCGCTGGAGACTTTCGCGGTCACATTTGTGAACGCTGAAAAGGGCGTGAACACTCTGGAAGAGGCCCTGGAAGGCGCGCGCCACATTGTTGCGGAGATGATCAGTGAGGACGCCGACCTGCGCAAAGCTCTGCGCCAGGTGATGATGGATGAGGGCGTGGTGGTGAGCACCAGGATTGCCGATGCCGCGGACGAGCAAGAGAAGTTCAAAATGTACTATGACTACCGCGAGCCGGTAAAAGTCATTCCCTCGCACCGTATGCTGGCCATTCGCCGCGGCGAGAGTGAAGGTGTGCTCAGCTTCCTTATTGAGCTGGACTCGGCGCGGGCCATTTCCCTGCTGAAGGGCCGCATCTTGCACGCGCAGGGCGACTGGACAGCCCAACTCGATCTTGCCATTGAAGATTCATGGAAGCGTCTCTTGGACTCGTCCATTCAGGCGGAAATCCGCTTGGAGGCAAAGCAGCGCTCCGACGGCGAAGCCATTCAGGTCTTTCGCGACAACCTGCACAACCTGCTGCTGGCGCCCCCGGCGGGCAGCATCTCCGTTCTGGGAATTGACCCCGGTCTACGCACCGGCTGCAAGATTGCCGTGATTGACGAGACGGGCAAATTTCTTGCCCACGACGTTATTTACCTGCATCGGTCCCAGGGTGAGGCGGAGACCGCGGCGCAGAAGCTGGAAGCGCTGTTGCAGCAGCACAACGTGCGGGCCATCGCCATCGGCAACGGTACTGCCTCACGGGAGACGGACGCCTTCGTGCGGAATTTCCTGCGTGAGCGGCACCTGGACAGTGTCTTCTCCGTAACCGTCAGTGAATCCGGCGCCAGCGTTTATTCTGCTTCGGACGTGGCACGCCAGGAGTTTCCCGATCTCGATCTCACCGTGCGCGGCGCCATTTCCATTGCCCGGCGCTTGCAGGACCCACTCTCTGAGCTGGTGAAGGTCGATCCCAAATCGATTGGCGTGGGCCAATACCAGCACGATGTGGACCAGCGGCAACTCCACGCGTCGTTGGCGAACGTGATCGAGAGCTGCGTGAACCGCGTGGGCGTTGACCTGAACACTTCTTCCTGGACTCTGCTGCGCTACGTTGCCGGCATCAATGAGCGCGCCGCGCTGAACATCGTTACTTTCCGTAATGAGAATGGCAGCTTCCGTTCACGCGCGCAGTTGCGCAAGGTGCCGGGCATCGGGCCGAAGACCTTCGAGCAGGCTGCCGGCTTCCTGCGCATCCGCAACGGCGAAAATCTGCTGGACATGACCGCCGTCCACCCGGAGTCCTACCAGATCGTCGAGCAAATCGCCCGGTCGCTCAGTGTTCCCATCGAGGAACTGATAAAGAACCCAGAACTCCTGGAAAAGGTGGACCGCAACCGGATCGACGCCGGCACCTATACTCTGAACGATATTTTGGAGGAATTGCGCAAGCCGGGCCGCGACCCTCGCGACAAGTTTGTTGCCCCGACCTTTGATGAGCAGGTGCGCGAGCTCACCGACGTGCAACCGGGTATGGTGTTGGAAGGCGTGGTGACCAACGTTACGAAGTTCGGAGCCTTCGTGGATATCGGGGTTCATCAGGACGGACTGGTCCACATCAGCGAGCTTGCCAACCGTTACGTAAAGGACGCTCGGATATTGTGAAGGTGGGCCAGATCGTCAAAGTGAAAGTCTTGACCGCCGATGCCAAGACCAAGCGCATCGCCCTGTCGATGAAAGCCTCGCAAGAACCTGCCAAGCGCCCACCCAAACCGCAAGCGCAGCCGCAACCGAAGTCCAAAGCCAGCGCCAAACCGTCACCGAAGCCTAAGGCTCCGCCCAAACCGCAGCTCACGTTCGAGGAGCAGGTTGCGATTCTGGCGGCGAAGTGGAAAGGACGATAACGCCCAAGAGGCGTGATTGGAGGGCCGTCCATACCGTCCGGAATGGAATGAGCGAGGCCCTCACAATTGCGAATGGCTTCCGTTCAGCTTCATACATGTTGGCTGACCGACAGCACATTCCCGTCGGGGTCTTTGAACCACGCCACCTTGTCGCCCGAAGGCGTGGTCCAGATGCCGCGTTCCTGATCCTGAACGAAAGGGTACTTCTCAAAAACTACGCCCCGAGAGATGAGCCATGCAACCATCGCCTCGATATCCTGTACTTCCCACCCGAGAACGGTATGGAGAGCCGGAGTCAGTTCATTCGCCTTGCCGATGCGAATCATGTTTTGGCCCGCCCGCATCACTAAGGCGAACGAGTCATCGGAGACATATCGAAATCCCAGTTTGCCTTCATAGAAGTCTTGGGCCCTCGCCGCGTCCGTGGTCGAAACGAAACCGATCATCTTGCTCTCCGTCAACATGCGGTGCCTCCGTGAATGTTTTGAAAACAAAGGTTTACCGATGGTCAGCTAGCCCCTCTGAGGGTTATAGCACGGGCTGTCGGAAACGGAAAGATCGCGCTCGGCGCTACCAATTGTCGTAGTAGTCGGTTTCATGGCTACTACCCATTGGATAAGCCGGAATTCTATATGGGTAACGCAACTCTTTCGCGGCCTGCGTGTTAGATATAATGTGGCAACTATGGCCATCGAGTCCGACCTCGAACTGATGCTACGGGTCCGCGACGGCGACGCAGCGTCATTTGAGGTACTCCTGCGCCGTCACCGGGTGCCATTGGTCAGTTTCTTTCGCCGGATGCTGAGGGATGAGGCTCTGGCGGAGGATTTGGCGCAGGAAGTTTTCCTCCGCGTTTACAAGTCGCGGGAACGCTATCAACCCGAGGCTCGATTTACCACCTGGCTGTACAGGATTGCCACCAACCTGGCGCTCAATGCGATTCGGGACCGGAAGGATCAGGTCACCGATACGGCGGGCGAGGACGATGACGGCAGCGCCGTGCTGGAACGATTTGTTGATCCTCATCCCACCGTCGAACAGCGATTGGTGCAGGACGACCGTCAGCGATTGATCCGCCAGGCGGTGGAGGCGCTGCCGGAAAACCAGCGCGCAGCGGTGATTTTGCACAAGTATCAGGAAGTGGATTACCGGCAAATTGCCGGGATTCTGGGCGTGTCGGAGAGTGCGGTCAAGTCCCTCCTCTTTCGCGCCTATGAGACCTTGCGAGTACGCCTGGAGCCGCTGCTCCGGGAGGGTGCGGTATGAAATGCCTTGAAACTGAGAAACTGATTGGTTACGCTTACGGTCTGTCGGATGAGTCGGCAGCATCGCAGGTGCGCGCGCACTTGCGGGGATGTCCACGCTGCCGCGAAATCGTGGAAGAACACGGACGGCTGGATGCCGTGCTGAGCGAGTGGAAAGTGGCGGGTCCCACTCCGGGCTTCGAAGCACGCGTGCGCCAAGCCGTGGAGGCGCGGCGGTCGGCTTGGAATTGCTGGAGTTGGCAGTGGACTCGCGGCCTGGCCGTGGCCTCGCTGGGAATTATGATCGTGGCCGGCGTGGCCCTGCTCAGATATAACCCCGGCCGGCTCTCTCGGCCGCCTCAGAGCGCCGAGCGACTCGCACAACGCGAAGGTGGCGCGCGGACTTTGCCGCCGGCGGCGAACCAGCACTCCCCTTCCGCCGTGGCTAAGAACTCAGCTCACGTCTTGCCGGAGTCTAAGTCGGCGGGCGCTAATCTGAGCGATGACAAAGACGCCCAAGCACTGGAAGACTATGATCTGGCTGCGAACTTCGATCTCCTCTCGGAACTCCCCAGGACTGAGTCACGGGTTGCCAACTGAGCCCTTCGGGCCCGCGGTTTGCGCCTTAACACGAAGCCGCCCCACACGCCGCGAACTCACCTGGCTGATGCTCTTTCCGTTGGTTTTCCTGCCGATGGCTCGTCCGGCGGGAGCGCGCAGCGGACAGGAACCGCGCTTGGAGCGCCAAGCCGTAACTCGGCCTCCCGCCCGCGAAGACCAGCAACCGCAGCAACGCCCGAGAGGCCCCAACCAACCCGCCGGAAAAGGCCAACAGCATCCCGGACAGGGGTTCTTCCAGCGCCTGCGGGAATTGCCGCCCGCCCAGCAGCGGCGCATCATGGAGAACAACCCGCAGTTTCAGCGCCTGCCTCCCGAGCGCCAGGAGATGATTCGGGAGCGCCTGCGCAATTGGAACGAAATGACCCCGCAGCAGAAGGAACACGTGCGCGAGCGCGAGGAGATCCTGCTGGGCCTGTCGCCCGCCCAGCGTCAGGAAGCGCGGTTCATTTTTCCGCAATACCGCGACCTTACTCCACCCCGACGCCAAGCGGTGCTGGTGGCCTTCCGCCACCTCCGCGACCTTCCTCCTGACCAGAGGCAAGCGTACCTGGATAGCCAATACGTCCGCGAGCAGTACTCTCCGCACGAGCGCGACATCCTGACGGGCCTGAACAAGCTCCTGCCCAGCTCCGCCCAGCCGGCCCGCACCCCCGACGAGCCGGAACCGTAACGCTCATCAAATCCTCCGCGCCAGCAAGACCAGGTCGTGCGATTGCTCCAAGTCAAAAGGTGTGCCGGCGAAGTCGCCCCAACGGGTAAAGTCACCGAGCCCGGCGTGCATCGCGTGGCGGGCCAGCAGTTCTTGGGTAAGGGGAATCTGCCGGGAGGTGCGGGCGTGCGCTTGCCATTTGCCCTCGGGCTTTTCCCGTGCCAGGAACACGGCGTGGAAGTTGATGTGGTCGGGGTGATACTCCGCCACCTTGACCAGCAGAACCTCTTCGATGCGGCGTCTCGCCACTCAGTAAGGGGAATTGAGCAATGCGTTGCTTGCAGCGCAGATCGTAGTTCAGGTTTTGCGTCAGGAAAATGCCGCCGGATTTTAGAGCGCCGGCCACTCCTTGCATCGCCGCGAGCAACTGGCCTTCGGCCGAGAGGCCGGGAAGGGCATTGCCTAAGCAAAAGGCTGCGGCGAAGTTCGGACCCAGGTCAGCGGCGGCTTCCATGGCGAGCAGCCGGACTTCCGCCTTGCCCTTGGCGGCGTCGATGACCGGGAGAGCGGCCTGAATTCGCTGGCGCGCGAACTCCACCGTATCCGCATCGGCGTCGAAGCCCAGAACGTCGAAGCCGGCTTCCGCCAGCGCCACCAGGTGTCCGCCCGTGCCGCACGCCGGAACCAGTACACGGCCATCCGCCTGGCGCGCCAACTCCTCCAGCAGCGGCATTTCCCGCGCCAGGCGCTTCTGCCAGTTGATCACTGCGTCGTAATAAGCTGGAAAGCTCATCGCATCAATTCATCCCCGGCGGAGCTGGAATCGTCACCTGGCCCGTGGCTGCCCATTCCGTTCCGCGCACCAAGGTGGTCTGGAAGCCGGAGCTTTGCATCGCTTCCACGTCGTGGCCGAGGGCGGTTTGGAATACGCGTCCCGCGCCGTACTTCAGTGTCCAGATCAACGGCTCATCCTTGCCCGTACCGCAGCTCTTGCCATTTTTGCTGCAATTCTTGGGGTCGTCGTACGCCGTGGCCAGAATGTAGATGTTCGGTTGCAGCGAGAGTCCGTGGTAGAGTTCGTCGGTCTCGGTGAAGCTGGCGGGCAAGTCCTTGGTGATGGGGTTTTCCCGGTCCACGAACTTGACCGTGTAAGTGTGCTTGGGTGCGTGGCCGGCGGTATCGCGCCAGGTGCCGCCCACCAGCTTGTCGAATTCGTCCCAACCCCAGAAGGCGTTGTTCGAGGCGTGGTAGCTCACCAGGCCCTTGCCGTTGCGCACAAAGTCGAGCATGGCCTGGCGGGCGCGATCGTCCCACCAGGGGCCGGCGGTGTGCTTCATGTCGTTGTAGTTGAGCAGCAGCACGTCGTAGGGCGCAAACGTCTCCGGTCCGTTGCCGCGCACCTCTTCATTCACCCGCACTTCAAAGCGCCCCGTCATCTCCAGCGTTCGGCGCAGAACGGGCGTGGTCTCAGCCCACTTGTGATTGTTTACGCCGGTGAGAATCAGGACTTTAACTTTGGGTGGCGCCGGCGTCTGCGCCAGCAACGTCCCCAGGCTGAATATGACGGCCAAGATCGTCGAGCAAAATCGTGACATAAGAATGATCCCTCCATGAGTTCGTAGATTCGCCGCGGCTCATTACGGCCACCGGCGCGGGCAGTATCGTACCACTTTGCGGCAAAGGCCGAGAGGGCTGATTTGCATGGAAGTGGCAGGGTTATGCTTCCCTCCCGCACGGCAATGATGGTGCCACTGCTATCCAAGAATGCTGAGCGTTGCGGCTCGGCCGCTTCGCTATGCGGAAGGGCTTTGCCCTTCCCTGGTCTTTGGCCTTTAACTAGACAAAAACCCCTGGAGAGAATTAGCTTGCAGAAAAGTCGCGCTTTTGATATCTAGTTGTTTGACTAGATATCAAAAGGAGGCTTTCCCCATGGGTTTCCCCACCAAAGTGCAACTGATCAAGCGCCAAGCCAGCGAGCAGTGGTACATCAATTTCCCTTCCGCCCTCGCCCAGGCCATGGAGTTTTCGCGCGGCGAGATGGTCGAATGGTTCGTCGAAGACAAGGGGCTGTTGGCCCTGCGCCGCGCCGCCCCACCGGCTTCGGTACTAAAAAAAACTCTGCCGGTATCCTCCCCGAACTGGAACAACTCTGGCGGCAATGCCTGCTCCGGCTTCCGCCAGCGCCGCGTCGGCGCGCACGCCCAAGCCCTCGCGCTGAGCACCTTGCTTTGTCTGGGACGCCATACCGTGACCGGTTTGCTCACCACTTGCGGCTGGCAGTTTCGTGACTGGACCTCCAGTTACCGGCTCTTTTCCAAATCTCGTCTGCCCCTCGCCCATCTCTTTGCCGTGGTGCGGCGCGCGGTGGTGAGCGAGTTGCCGCCCGACGCTCCCGTCGGCGCCGTGCTCGATGACACGCTGGTGCGCCGCTCCGGCCTGCGCACCCCCGGCGTGGCTTGGCGCCGCGACCCGCTCGGACCGCGCTTTCAAACCAACTTCGTGCGCGCCCAGCGCTTTCTCCAGACTTCTCTGGTTCTTCCCTCCCGTGACGGCGACCGCCGCGTCGTTCCCATCGCCTTTCGCCACGCTCCCACTCCCCCCAAGCCGGGGAAGAAAGCCACCGAAGCCGAGCAGGCGAAATACCGCGTCGCCGTGCGCACCGCCCGCCTCGGCCAGCGGGCCGTCGAGCAGATCCGCGAGCTGCGCGCCGCTCTCGATGCCGACCCCGCCTCCGCCACCCGTTGGCTGCTCGTCGCTTTCGACGGCGGCTACACGAACCAAACCGTGCTCAAACACCTGCCCCACCACACCACGGCCATCGGCCGCATCCGCCAAGACGCCAAGCTGTTCTTCCCACCCGATCCGGCCATCCGCAAAGCGCGCGGCCGCCGCCGCTGCTACGGCTCTCCCGCTCCCACGCCCGAACAGGTCCGCGTCAACGATTCCCCCTGGCAGACCTTCACCTTTATACATTGCGGCGCCACCCACCAACTGCGCTTCAAACAACGCACCGGCCTGATGTGGCGCGCCGCGGGCGGGGACCGCACTCTGCAATTGGTCGTCATCGCTCCCCTCGGCTATCGCCTGCGTAAGGGCTCCAAACTCCTCTACCGTCAGCCTGCCTTTCTGCTCTGCACCGACCCCTACCTCGACCCCCAACGCCTCATCGAAGCCTACCTGCATCGCTGGGGCATCGAGGTCAACTTTCGCGAGGAGAAAACCCTGCTGGGCGTCGGCCAAGCCCAAGTCCGCTGCCCCGACTCGGTGGAATCCGCCCCCGCCTTTAGCGTCGCCGCCTACGCCTTCCTCCTCCTCGCCACCCAGCGCGCCGGCCGCGACCCGTCGCTCGGCCTCCTGCCTCGCCCCAAGTGGAGTCAACCTTCTCCCGCCACCCACCTCTCCACTCAACAGGCCTTGCAGCAACTGCGCGCCGAAGTCTGGTGCCGCGGACTCGGCCTCGAACTTTTCTCCGGCTTCGTGCCCGCACCCACCCCTACCACGAAGCCCGAGAAATGCTCCTTCCCCTTAGCCTCTGCCGTCTGCTACGCCAATGCCTGATACCCCAATGGGCCAAAGGCCAGGGAAGGGCTTTGCCCTTCCGGCCCAAATCGCTCATTCTTCTCCTTCTCTCACGCGCCGGAGGCTCAGCCTCCGGCGCGGTGAGAAGCAGGTTGGTTGTTAGGCTTGCGCTTCGGGAAGGCGGAGCCATCCCGCATAGCAGGCGGCGGAGCCGCAGATCCTCGGTCGGCGCGCCTTTCTTGTGTTGGACACGAGTGTGATGTTGCTGCCCACGCCGGCACGCGCTTTCGCTTGCCTTGCACTGCCACTTCCGAGATACTGCCTGGGGGGGAGCATAGTGGCGCTTCCAGGTGCCTGCGGCGCAGCACATCAAACGCCTGGCCATCAATCAGGAGGGCCGTGTGAAATTTCGAACTCAATCTCTTTGCCTCGTATTCAGCGGGTTGCTGCTGAGTGCTTTTCCAGCGTGGGCCGGGCAGGCGCAGATTGACAGCCTGCTCGATGGCGAAATGCCCACGCTGCTTTCCACCTACAAGTCGTTGCACGCTGCGCCGGAGCTTTCGCATCACGAGGAGAAGACCGCTGCGTTTGTCGCCGAACAGCTTCGTGCCCTGGGCTTCACGGTGACGGACCACATCGGCAAGTACGCCGGACATCCGGAATGGGTCAGCTACGGCGTGGTGGGCGTGTTGAAGAATGGCGCCGGCCCCACCGTCTACGTGCGCACGGAACTCGACGCCCTGCCGGTGGAAGAGATGACCGGCCTGCCTTATGCCAGCAAAGTTCGGACCAAGGACGATGCCGGCCGCGACGTAGGCGTGATGCATGCTTGCGGGCACGACATTCACATCACCTCGTTGCTGGGCACGGCAAAAATGCTGGTGGAGTTGAAGCATCAATGGCACGGCACGCTGGTGATGCTGGCGCAACCTGCGGAGGAGGCCATCAACGGCGCCAAGGCCATGATGGATGACGGCCTTTACACCCGCTTCCCCCGGCCGGACTTTGTGCTCGCACTGCACGATGCGGGCTCGATTGCTACGGGCAAGGTGGGATACACGCCGGGTTACGCTTTGGCCAGTTCCACGGCCGTTGACGTCACCCTGCGCGGCGTCGGTGGCCATGGATCGGCGCCGCAGGTCACCAAGGACCCCATCGTGGAAGCGGCAGAATTCATCATGGCCATCCAGACCATTGTGAGCCGCGAGAACTCGCCCTTCGATCCTGCCGTGGTCACGGTGGGCTCCATCCATGGCGGCACGCGCTACAACATCATCCCCGATGAAGTGCATTTGCAACTCACCATTCGAACCTACAAGGAAGAGGTGCGGCAGCACATTCTGGCGGCGCTCGACCGCATGGCCCGCGGCATCGCCGCCGCCGACGATGTGCCCGCGTCGCGCGCTCCCACCGTGACGACCACCAGCGAGTTCACGCCCGCAACGTACAACGATCCCCAACTGACGCTGCGCCTGGCGGAGGACTTCAAGAAGGTTCTCGGAACGGGCAACGTGGTAGAGTTGCCGCCGGTGATGGCCAGCGAGGACTTTTGCCGCTTTGGCTTGGATGATCACCAGATTCCGATTTGCCAGTTCACGCTGGGCGCGGTCGATGCGGAGAAGCTGGCCGAAAGCCAGCGCACCGGCGTGCCGCTGCCTGGTTTGCACTCCGCTCTGTGGGCGCCCATCCCCGAGCCCACCCTGCGCACGGGCGTTAAAGCCATGACCAGCGCCGTGCTGGACTTGATGAAGTAGGCGCGGCCAAGTGTCGGGCTGCGTGTTCTCAATAACTTCTCGGGATATCCCGTCATAGGCGCGTTTTGCTGCTAGCGCGCATAGGCCACTGATGTAAATCTGCGGAGCGCGTGATATCTGATTTCGCCGTTCCTTTATTTTCAACAACATCTCCGGATGCACCTTCATATTTTGAAAAGCAGGAGTCAGAAGACAGGAGTCGGGACGCACAACCACCATGCTCGGCCTGTTTGCCCATCGCCCGTGTTCCGTGCCGGCGTTTCCCGAGTTCCTTTATTTTCAAGAACATCTCCGGATGCACCTTCATATCTTCAAAAAGCAGGAGTCAGAAAACAGGAGTCAGGAGGCAGGAGCACTTTGCTCTACCTGTTTGCCCATGGCCCGTACCTATGTGCCCAGCGTTCCTTTATTTTCAAGAACATCTCCGGATGCACCTTCATATTTTGAAAAGCAGGAGTCTTCTGACACCCTGCACCTGACACCTTGCTCTTCCTTTTGTTTTCATACACATTCCGGCTTGGAACGTCGTTTTTCGCTCTGCGCAGTCTCCAATGCGCCTGCGAAGACCTCCCAGCCAAGACGAGTACCCTGACATCTTGTACCTGACACCTTGTTCGTCTTTTTCCCTGGCGCGCTGGCGCGCAGGAGAGAAACCAACAGCCTCTCCCGCGGGGAGAGGCCGACCCGATCCATCGGGCGGGTGAGGGCTGCTTGCATGTGCGGGATCCGCCCTGACCTTTCGTCCCAGAGAGCAAATCACCAAAATGAGTATACCCACATAACTAGGCTTGTGTCAAGAAAAATCTGAGGCGAGGCGAAGAACCCTGAAGGCTGAATTCTGCATGCTGAAATCCGCGGGGGCCGCTGCCTCCCTTCGTCGTCCCAACATTGCGTGCGCCGCCCTGCCGGCGCCGCTGGGTGTGCCGGGCTTGAGCCCGCGCGAAGCGGGCTTCGCCCGCCTCAAGTGTGGCCACGCCGAACTCCCACGCATAAGACCCGTCTGGTTGCGGCTCCGCCGCGCTGCAAGACTTGCTTGTTTCCGGTATAATCGCCCCACCGATTCCTCTCGGTCCACGCATGACCGTGAGGGGCGGTGTGTGGTAGACTTTTGCGAGCAAGACATTATTGAAGGGGGCCAAGCCGATGTCGATCACTCTGGACATCAACCCGGAAGTTCAGGCGGAACTAAGTCGCCAGGCCGCCGCCCGGGGCGTGGACGTTGGCGCCTACGCCGCGACCTTGCTCGAACAGGCGGCTTATGGTTCCGCCGGACCGAAGAAACTCAGCCCCAGCCAGCTTGACAACACACTTCAGGAGTTGGCGCAGTTCTCTCATAAGATTCCCCTGCTTCCGGATGACGCCTTCTCGCGCGAGAGCCTCTATCGGGATCACGACTGATGCCAAGCGGCAACGCCTGTCTACTTGACAGTAACATCCTGCTGCGGATCGGCAAACGTGATGACCCCCAGCACGAGGTGATTAGCCGTGCGCTTCACGTGTTGGTTGGGCGGGGAGTGGTGCTGTGCTACACCTCACAAACGCTGGGCGAGTTCTGGAACGCCTCCACCCGCCCGCTCGACAAAAATGGCTTCGGTTTGAGCGTGAGCGAGACGGACCGCTTGGCCCGCGTGATCGAGCGTGATTTCGAGTTTCTGCCGGACAGCCGGGAAGTCCACGACCGCTGGCGGTCGCTGCTTGTCGCGCATGACGTTCGGGGCGTGCAGGTTCATGACGCCCGGCTGGCGGCGAGCATGTATGTCCACGGCGTTGGGTTGTTGCTGACCATCAACGTACGAGACTTCCGGCGTTTCGCCGATCTCTCCGTAGTCCATCCCGCCGAGTTGTCCACAGCGCCCTGAGCAGGCAACCATGCGGCGCCATTGCGCTGCAATGCTTGCTTGTTTCCGGTATAATCCCCCCATGGATTCCTCGCAGTCCGCGCGAACCCCGCGAGGTGGCCATGAGATTCCGCAAAACGCTGACTTTTCTCATTCTGGCGATGGCCTTGATCGGTGCCCCGTTTGCCGTGGCGCAGCCGAAGAACGTAGGGCCCAGCAGCGCTGGGCCCAGGCCGAACGCTGTTCGGCCCTACGTTGCTTGTGCCGCCCTCATGGGCGGTGGTGCTGTAGCGGCGGTCACCGACCGCCGCCCGGCGGTGGGGACACGACAACAGGCCGAGCGCCGCTCGGCCCTACAGAATGCCGCCCTTAAGGACGGCGCTACAGCCGCAACATCGGCAAAGCCCTTTACCCAGGAGCAGGTCAGTAATATGGTGCGGGACGGATTCGGCGACGAGTCGGGCGCCAAGCTGATCGAGCAGCGCGGGACTGATTTCGCCCCATCCGAGGACTTTATCCAAACCCTCAAGGCCGCCGGCGCGAGCGAGGCATTCCTTGCGGCGCTGCGCGCCGCCGGAGCGCCGGGCTTGAGCCCGGCACATGCTGACGTAGCGGCGAGTTTACCTCGCCATGGCGGCATAAAGCTGCCGCTACGGGATGCCGCCCTCAAGGGCGGCGCTACGACTGCCGGCCCACCCGTGATATGATGTGGGTAGCATAGCATGTCCTCTACGCTTCTTCTTGGTGAGGGCGATGGCGAGATGGGGTTTTGCGATGGAACAGGTTTCTAGCCACGAAAAGCAGGAAGCGCATGAATTGATCGAGCATCTGGCGCCAAGCCAGGTGTCCGCCGTCGTCGGCCTGCTCAAGGCGATGCTGGATCCCGTCTCGCGCGCCATCGCCACCGCCCCCAGCGACGTCGAGCCGGTCACCGCAGAGGAGAGCCAAGCCGTGGCCCGCTCGGAGGCCTGGTTTGAAGAACGAGGGGGCAAAGGTATCCCCATGCAAGAAGTTATGGCCGAGTTCGGCCTGACGCTGGAGGATCCGGCGGGTAAAGATGGCCCTCAACATTGAGTGGTCTGAAGAAGCCAGGGCCGACGTCCGCCGCCTCGACAAGCCTACCGCACAACGCCTCTTTGACAGCTTGGTACATTTCGCACGCACTGGGCAAGGGGACATCAAGCAGTTGAAGGGAGAACTTGCCGGAAAGCTCCGCTTGCGCTCCGGCGACTATCGGGTGTTCATTTCCCAAACTGGCGACACGTTGCGCATCCACTCCGTCCGCCATCGCAAGGAAGCGTACCGCTGATGCGTAGAGGCACGCATCGCGCCCCGAGGTGGCCATGAGATCCGCCAAAACGTTCACTTTCCTCATCCTTGCGACATCGTTGGTTTTTGCCCCGCCCGAGCGCAACAAAAGCCCTTTACCCAGGAGCAGGTCAGCAGCATGGTGCGTGACGGCTTCGGCGACGAGTCGGGCGCCAAGCTGATCGAGCAGCGCGGGATTGATTTCGCCACGTCCGACGATTTTATCCAAACCCTCAAGGCCGCCGGCGCAAGCGAGGCATTTCTTGCGGCGCTACGCGCCGCTTCGCCGGTGTCTGGAGTGCAAGATTGCGGCGGCGAAAGAACTGGCGGGGTGTATAGTGTGGTCGCTTCGGATACTAAAAAGCACTTTTGAATAAGAGGGTATGAATATGACCATTGAATCCCTGAATCGCGAAGTTGAAAAAGAAGCGCGGCATATCTGGGTGGCCTCGGGACTTAACCTTTAAAGCAACTGAGGGGGCTGATCTTGTCGAGGTTACCATACGCGATGCTGGCTCGGCTAAAGATGGTGTCTGGAAGAGAATCGATCCTTGGGGGTTTGCATTCTTTCACAAAGTCGAGGAACTCACCAAGAAGGCGCTCAGCGAGAAACCACTTCGCCTAACATTCTCACTGCGATCTCCGGACACGCTGCTCGCTAAATGCCAATATGAGGCTTTAAAGCGGCGAGTGTCTTACCTAGCAGAGGCGAATCATTTGCAAATTGCCCTATTGAAGGCGGATAACAACGTTAAACTGTATAGCATTAAGGAGCTAACCGATAGACCTGATAGAGAAGTAGTTCGCAGTGACTTCTCTGACCACGGCGATGATGATACTCCAGGTCGCTTGGAGAAGGATTTTCAAGCATATCTTTTTGGCAAGGGGCTTCATGACCCTTCCGACCCTGATATCTCACGCACAAACGAACGGCTGGCTATTTTTGGTGAGCACTTCGTTCGAATCGGCAAAACCAAGTCAGGCAGGAAGCGGAGTAAATATGAAGTGGTGCGAGAGTTCCCCACCGGCGCATTTGACCGGGAAGTCAAGGAGAGCACCAGGATATTATCCACCGAATTCGTGGACCTGGTAACGTTGAACAGCAAGTAGCGCGGTCATGCTTTTCAATGTCCGCGGTTTTTAACCAGATTTCACGTAGCATCGGCAGGCGTGACAGGGCGCGATTCGACCTGTCCGCTTCATGGCACTCGGCCCCAAAGCCGCGGACATTGAAAAGCATGTCAGCGCTACCACGCTTCCCCGTCGATAACGAACCCGCGGTCAATTCCTGATACGAATTGGCTGTGGCCACATCGGGGTCACACAACCTCAGGCGCGGTTCGAGCTGGGGAATGCCACCACGCGATGCCGGGCTCGCCCTACCCGGCGTTCCGCAGGGTGAATGCGGAACGAAGGGGACAGCCGTCCCCCTACGGCGAAGGGCCATGTGGATATCGGGGCTACGAGTTGACATTCAAAGGTCTTCCGGCTTCAGGCCGGCGTGCTTGGCGATTCGGGCAAGCATTCTGGGGCCGATTTCTTCCGAGTCATGAAAGGCCCAGGTGAACTGACCCCTTGTACGGTGGGTAAGCTGGACGTGCGAGGAGCCTTTTTGCTCCTTAACAGCCCAACCGCTGCGGAGAAGGGCACTGAAAACTTTGCGCGCTTTTGTACTCGGCCGGCTGGCGCATCAGAGCCGCACTTCAAGCTCTGCGACTCTGTGCGGTTTTACAAAACATGTCGCGTCATGCTTGTTTGGAGCTTCCCACCTTGCGCAACTCAATCACCAGGCGGAGGGCGTCGTTAACGGCTCTTCCATTGCGGAAGGCCTTGTGAACGTCGGGGTCCAGGAGAACAAGGTTTGTGCCGGCGTGGTAGCGCTTCGCGTATTTACCGCGCACGCCCCCTTTGAGCAACTGGCCCAGATCATATTCGGGGCGCGACTCGTCGTTCATCTTATTCTTCGGTGTTTTCATAAGCTCTTTGTTCTTTTGCGGTCAAGGTTGGAGCGCTGATCATCCGGATTCGCTCATCATGCTCGGGGTGAGCGACCATCAGCAGGCGCCCCAAGTTCGACAACCCCACCGTGATGTAGCGATCCTCGTCGGCGGAGTGGGCGGGATCAGCAACGGTGGTGCCGAGAAAGTCGCCAAATACCGTAGCCGCCTCCACGAATGAAACCTTGTGCTTGCGCAGATTCCTAGCGGCTTTGCGGGCATCCCACTCAAATTCCACTCATCCATTGTAGCGAATTCAGAATGCTTTTGCAGAAATCCCACGGCTGTGTACTTTTCCTTCGACGACGAACGCCATTCCCAAGGCGAATTGGCCGTGGCCGCCTCCGGGTCACACAACCTCAGGCGCCGTTCGAACGGGCCGGCTGGCGCAGACCTGTTTCTCAAGGTCTGCGTCTCTTCTTACGGACCATGCCCAGCGGCTGCGGACTTACCAGACAGGTCCGCGCTTCGTCGGGCTGGCGCAGAGGCGTAGCGCGTAGCCACAGTCAGCGGATTTCTGACTGTGGGCTCTTCCCGCATGTGCATCCCCAATTTGAAGCACCTGTTCCTCGCCGCAAGTTCACGTTTCTGCAGAGAAGAACCCACGGTCAGGAAGGCGCTGACCGCGGCTACCAGCAACGAGCCGGCGAATTTACGCGGGGACTTCCACGTAGGTGGAATACGAGTGAGGTTGAGGCACGCGGAGCCCTTCGAGGCGCAGGCCGTCCAAGTGAAACTCGATCGCCTCCTGCATGTTCTTTTCGACTGCTTCGCGCGTTTGTCCGGTGGCAACGCAACCTTCCAGGTCGGGAGAATACGCGGAATATCCCGTAGGGGTCTCTTCGATGATCACAAGGTATTTTTTCACGGTTTTAACCCTGCCTGTTTCAGGATGCTGTTCAAGGTCCCCGGCGCGAGCTCATCGTTGCGATTGCCGGGTATGGTGACCAGCCCGGGCTTCGTGGGATGCTTGTACTGGTGGTGACTTCCCCGGGTCCTAACCAGAAGCCAGCCATCGTCTTCAAGCATTCGAACGATTTCGCGAACCTTCACCTTGTAAGGATAGGCGCGCCCCCCTTCGAAGTCAATCCGCGTAAGCCGCGTGGCCGCCTCCGGGTCACACAACCTCAGGCGCGGTTCGAGCAGGTGAATGCAATCCGGAGACGTAGGGGTAGGGCTCCCGACTTCGCCGGGACAAGTTGCCTTGCCGGGCGTTGCGCATTTCAGTAATGGTAGCGGGCCTGGAGGAAGTCGATTCGATTCTCGCTGACCTTGTAGACCAGCCGGTGCTCCTGCGTGATCCGCCTCGACCAGCAGCCTGCGAGCACGAACTTCAACGGTTCGGGCTTGCCGATGCCGGTGAACGGGTCCCTCATTACCGCTTCCACAAGCTCCAGAACCCGAACGGCCACCTTGCGGTCGCTCTCCACCCAATCTTTCAGATCCTCACGAAACTCCGGGTGGAAAACGGCTTCGCGCTCAGTGGGTCGCGCCAAGACCCACCTCCCGCCGCAACTTGTTCAACGGATTCCGGCTTGCCTTTGCGCACAGTGGCCCGCCGGAGCGCTGCCAGCAGCCTCTCGGCGTTCTTTGGGGATCGCAGCAAATGGGCTGTTTCCATCAGGCTGGCCAGTTCCTCTGCCGGAATCAAGGCCACGTCTTTGGCGCCCCGGCGCCGCACAATCACCACTTCCTGATCGTTCGCGACCTGGTCCAGAACCGAAGCCAACCGTTCCCGCAAGCTCGTGTAAGTAGTCTCCACCGGCATCGTCTTTGCCTCCTATTGTGAGCGTACAGTATTCCTGTACAGGTTGTCAATCTGACTCGCGGATGGCGCAGGTGTGAGGACTGTTTTGTGCGGTCGCGGAGCTACCGCTTTCAAGCTCTTGGGCGGAAAAAACTTAGCTCCGAAGGAACCTACAAGCAAAGCGAGAGCTTCGCGCTCGCACTCCAAAGCGCCGGCGGCGCGGGCGGTTGCAGGAGTCTTCGCACAGGCTCTTCAGCGTCGGCGATAGTCTGGCGGGCGACGAGAATTCACCCCCGCTACTCGCGCTCAAATCCCGGCGTACCAGGCATATCCGCCTTCCGGAGAGGCTGAGCCCAGGCCTTTGCCGAAGTGTTTGAGGCTGTCGGTCAGGGTGAGGCGAGTGATGTACTTCACGTTCTTGTAGCCGAGTTGCCGGGGAACGCGCAGGCGCACCGGGCCGCCGAAGGGGACGGGAAGCTCCGCGCCATTCATTCCCAGGGCGACAAGCGTTTGCGGGTGCGTGGCGTCGGCCATATCGATGCTCTCCCACCAGTCGGTTTGGAACGAGCGATAGACCACGTAGCGGACTTGGGGAAGAGCGTCCACGCGGTCGAGGATGTAAGACAGCGGCACGCCGGTCCATTCGGCGATGTATGACCAGCCCTCCTCGCACGCGAGGTGGGTAATCTGGCTGCGTGAAGGGAAGCTTCGGAGTTCGGCCAGCGAGAACGACGCCGGGCGCGCGGCCATGCCGTCGACGGTCAGACGCCAGTCGGCAAAACCATCCTGTTGAAGGCGCTTAAAATCGTCGCCCAGGGGATCCACCTCGTTGGCGAACGGCTTTTGCGAGATTTGGCTGCGATCGAACTCGCGCGCCAGCGAGTGGCGGGTCAACAAACGCTGCGCCGCATAGGTCAGGGTTTCGCCCGGGCCGTAGAAGCCCGCTGAATCGGGCGGAATCAGGCCATAGCGCTGGGCAAGTTTGGCCGCGACAGCGAGCCCGGAGGCGCCCGCGACGGTTGCCAGTCCACCCGTAATGAGCTTGCGTCGTGAGAGCTTGATCATGCTGCCTCCTTGCGTGGTGCGGCGCGGCCGGTGATCATGGCACGCATGCGGCTCAGGAATCCGGCGATAAAAACCTCAACGACGTGAACCAGCAGGAAGAGCACCAGCAATCCCGTCACGAAGAAATGAATGGTGCGCGCGGACTGCTGCCCGCCCAAACGCGCTGACCGCGGCCGGAACTACGGAGGCAACGGCCGGTGACATGGCGAGGCCCGTCCAAATGATCAAGGGAAACAGTACGAAGATGACCACCAGATAAGTCAGACGCTGGAGCACGTTGTAGGACCAGGCTTCCTCCGCGCTCGGCCGCTGGAAGCGCAGATGTCGAACGATGTCGGCGGTAAGGCTCCTTGGCGAAAGGTCTGAGGCGGCGGGCAGCAGATTCCGCCGGAAGTGCCCCATGAAGATCCCAACGACGAGATAAAGCAGGCCGGTCAATACCGCCAGCCAGGCCGATTGAAAGTGGAGGTAGCGGCTCCAGCCGTTTTGATCGGGAAGCACATAGCCGTAGCCGGTCGGGACGGCATGCCGCGAGGCCGGGATGGGGATCGTGAATAACGGATGCATATTCACGTTGCCGGTTTCGCCCCAGTAGAAGCGCGGATGCGAGATCAGAATTTCCACTCCGGTGACGAGCAGGGCCAGGAAGGCCACCGTGGTCAGCCAGTGCGTGAGTGAGAGCCCACGAGTAATCACTATCACAGTATGCCAAAAACACTCACTAACACGCAGCATCGTTCTCAGCTCCGAGCAGCCTCGCTCAGGCGTGCCACAATGGTGTAATCTCACGCTCTGGCGCCGGCACGGCAGGGGTCCGAAAGCCAAAGCGGCCGGGGCCGGGCCGCCGGGAGGAGGTGCTTTGAGTGGACCGCCCTCAGCGCTGGAACGCCCTGTTAGACCTGCTCGCCCATGAGGGGCGGCTCTCGGTCGAAACGGCGGCCAAGCAGCTTGAGGTCTCGGTGGCCACCGTAAGGCGCGACCTCGACCAGCTGGCCCAACAGCAGATGCTGACCAGGACCAGGGGCGGCGCCGTCTCCCACGCCGTGTCCTACGACCTGCCGCTGCGGTACAAGACGGCTCGCAATGTCCCTGAGAAACAGCGGATCGGGCTAGCGGCTGCGGCCATGGTGCCGGCCGGGGCGACCGTCGCGCTGAATGGCGGGACCACGACCACCGAGGTAGCGAGGGCGTTAGCCACCCGGGCCGACCTGTACGACAGCACGTCACCGCCGCCGCCGTCACCATCGTGACCAACGCCTTGAACATTGCCAACGAGCTCGTCCTCCGCCCCCACGTCAAGGTGGTGGTCACCGGGGGGGTTGTCCGGCCCCAGTCCTACGAGCTGATAGGGCCGCTGGCCATGCTGCTGCCCGCACAGATCTCCTTGGACATCGCCATCTTGGGCGTAAACGGCATCGACCCCGACCAGGGGGCCACCGCCCACAATGAAGACGAGGCCTCCATCAACCAGCTGATGGCGACCCAGGCTCGCCAGGTAGTGGTGGTGGCCGACGCCTCCAAGCTGGGGATCGTCGCCTTCGCCCGGATGTGGCCGGCTGAGCGGATCGAGACCCTAGTGACCAACACTGGGGCCGACCCGGCCATCGTGAGCCGGTTGAGCGAACGGGGGATCCGGGTGGTGATGGCGTGAGCGGCTGGCGGCCCGCGCCGTGACCGCCTAGCCGGGGCGGCGCCCGAGATGCTCGCGGCCCGCGGCGAGCGCCTTGACTGCCTTACGGTCGGCTGCTAGATTGCGCCCTTGTGCTCGTTTCATACGAACATCGATCATCTCCGGTCTCCCGTTAGCTTCGAAAATTTATTCGGCTTCTCTCACGTCAGGCGAGTGAAGAGGTGCGCACGTTGGTCCGACTCTCAAGCTCCAACACTGCCGTGGATGGTCTCGACTCGGGAGCATTGGCCCCTCGTCGCCCCAGTCGTGGTGTCGGGCACGGGCGACATCGGGTGGTGCCGCATCCAAAAAATCTTAAACACCGCGCCCTGATCCAGGACGCGGTCGCTGACGAAGTGTGGCTGCACGACTGCGGCACCCCACGATGCTGTGGCCCTGGCCACGTATACACCGTCACCGGCGTCTGGCGCGAGACGAGGAGCCCAAAGTCATCATTTCCCCGACCCTGAGGATCCTAGGCTCCTGTCGATCAGGTAAGTATCAATGGGGTTCTGGCCGGGAACTTGGTTGTTATTATAGAAACAGAGTTTGTCTAGAAGTGTCTCATTCACTGATAGAGAGGAGCAGAGAAATGAGCAACATAAGCCATCCTTCCACCGACACTGCGCTGCCTAGTAATATCAAGCGTCGCGACTTCCTAAAGGGCATGCTCGCTGTGGGCGCGGGGTCGGCGATATCCGTGGGCCCCGTTTCCCGGGCGTTGGCCAGCCCGAAGTTCGCAAAGAGTGGACAGCTCCGAGCCGCAAACAGTGCAGAGGCGGTGGGTGATCTCACCTTTACCGGTTGGTCCTACGGGGTTTCGACGATCGAGTCGAACATCTCTACGTTCGAGAAGGCGCATCCAGGAGTGAAGGTCAGCTTCGAGGACTTCTCCTGGTCTGACTATGATGCCACCATGGTCGCGAGGTTCGTTGGCCAAACGCCCACTGACGTCTGCTACAGCAACGATGCTTGGCTGCAGCAGTGGGCGGCGGCGACCTGGATCCATCCCATAGCAGAGGTGTTGCCGGCCGTCAACCAGTACGCGACCGACTTCTTTCCCTACGTCAGAGCAGGGATGACCTTCAACAACAAGCTTTACGGCGTCCCTTACTACGCTGACACATGGGCATTTCTCTACAATGAGGACCACCTGAAGAAGGCTGGAATTGCCAAACCGCCGGCCACCTGGGATGAGCTGACCGACCAGGCCAAGCAAATCAAGGCCAAGGGCATCGCGGAGTTCCCGGTTATTCTAACTTTCTCCGAGGAGGACCCAGACTCGACCGAAGTATGGCAGTCTATGGTCTTCTCTTTGAGCAACGGCCACTTGTTCGATAAGAACAACAACGCGGTTTTCAACCACCCTGGGTCAGCCCTAGAAAGGACGATCGAGTGGATAGCTAGCGCTCTCCACGACTCGAAGATCCTTGACCCAGGCTCCCTCGTATCGATGGAGATTCCGACCGTGACATCAATGGCCTCGGGGGCCAATACCTTTACGATCCTCGAGACGTATAACCAGGCGGCGTTGAACAAGTCAGGCTCTGGGAAGTACGCAGGTAAGTTCAAGATGGCCGAAATGCCCGGGGATACGCACAACACGGTCGGCTATGTCCGCTTCTACGCCGTTACCAACCCGCTTTTGGCCCACGACAAGAAAACCATTGCCGATGCTGCCAACTTCCTCAACTACTTCGGGGGGAAGGTCAACGGCCAGTTCAGCCCAGTGGTGGTGCGCTGGGCGGTCGAGGAAGGCCTCGGCTTTGGTTGGGAGTCTTTATGGGACGACCCCAAGGTTGTTAAGGCTTTCAGCACCTGGGGGGACCCGGCAATGCTGAAGCAGAACCAGCGGCTAGCGCGGCTGAAGGAAGGGCTGACCTCGTATTACCCGCAGTTCGACATATTTGCGCGAGCCGAACTGCAGAAGGCCTATACCCGGTCCGAGTCGGCCCAGGCTTGCATGTCAGCGCTGGCCAAGGAGTGGGAAGACCTGAAGGCGGAAAGTTGAGAGCCAGGCTCCCGAAGTGAGAGGCGGACTCCCGAAGTGAGAGCCAGACTCCCGAAGTGAGAGCCAGACTCCCGAAGTTGCACAGCGCTCGTTACCCGGCCGTCAGTAAGAAACGGCCGGGTAAGCGCGGCGTTACGCTCGCTGTGAGTGGTGGACGTTACGCCTACCTGAGCATCTTGCCAGTGCTGCTGGTCATGGCTGGTTTCAGCTTGTATCCAATCGCCTATGCTGCGTGGCTAAGCCTGCATCGCGAGCTGCTCATTGAGCCGTACGACCACCACTTCACAGGGTTATTTAACTATTCCGACGTGCTCGGTAACCCCGAAGTGAGGGACTCGATCTCCTCGACCGGCCACTTCCTTGTCATTGTAGTTCCTACGATCGTTATCTTCGGGCTGTTTGCATCGTACATTATGAACCAGAGGTTCGTAGGGTCTAAAATCTTGCGCGTCGCCATCCTGGTCCCGTGGGCGATGCCCCTTGTGATCAGCGGGATAATCTGGAGCTGGATTTTCAACGGGGACTACGGGGTTTTGAACTCCATTCTTCACTCCCTCCATGTGATCCACAATTACGTGCCATGGCTGGCAGAGAGCTCGCTGGCACGTATCGGTTTGGTGGTTGCCCAGACCTGGCATGAGGGCCCGTTCGCCGCGGTGTTCCTGCTCGCGGGCCGCCAGGCGATACCCGCCGAGATTTACGAAGCTGCGCACGTCGACGGCGCGGGCCCGTGGACTATTTTCCGATCCGTGACGTTCCCAATGCTAAAGCCAACGCTTCTGATCATTCTCGTTTATGAAACAGTGCTCTCAGTCGTGACCTTCGATCTCGTGTACGTCATGACTGGAGGAGGCCCCGGCGACTCGACATCGTTGATCAGCTGGTTCGTGTATAACGAAGTGTTCACGTTCCTCAATCTCGGCGACGGGGCGGCCTTAGCCTTTATGGTTGCGCTGGCGCTGCTGGTGGTGATCTTCATCTACTTGTGGGCTCTTTACCGAGGAGCGGAGGCATAATGGAGTCGTACCGGAATGCTCATGTGGCTAAGAAGATAGCCATTTGGGCAGGAACCGTACTCCTTCTGCTATTCGTCCTCGGTCCCATCCTTTGGATGGTCGACTCAAGTTTCCAGGGGGAGGTGGCGCTTACCAGCCGACCGAGCCAGCTGATCCCGCAAAATCCTACCATCGCCAACTACCTCTACGTATTCACCGGGAAGATACCGACGAGCTCCGCGGAAAACGGGGCCGGGCCCGCCACCAGAGTGTCCCAAGAAGCGCGGGAAGTGCTGCGCGCCATGAAGAACAGTTCGATCGTGGCCGCGGCTGTGATGCTGATAAATCTGGTGTTCGGGGCCTTGGCGGCTTACTCGTTTGCGCGGTTTCGCTTTAGAGGCAGGGAGACTATGTTCAATTTCCTGCTTGGCAGCCGGTTGCTACCGGTGATCGCGATTGCGATCCCGTACTATGTGATTATTAAGACTCTTAATCTTTTGGACACCTACACTGGTCTCATACTCGTCTATCTCACGTTAACCCTGCCGTTCACAGTCTGGTTCCTTCGTCGATACTTCGAGGGGATACCACGCGAGGTCGAGGAGGCCGCGCTAGTCGATGGATGCACTCCAATGCGGGCATTGTTGCGAGTGGTGTTGCCGATATCGGCCTCAGGACTTGCGGCCAGCGGTGCGTTTGCGTTCATGACTTCGTATAATGAGTTCCTTTTGGCGCTACTGCTGACTGAGACGATCCGATCGCAGACTCTGCCGGTGATCTTAGCGTCAGTGGCAACGAACCCCGATGCAAGTCTCGCCCTTACGGCGACGTGCGTCACGTTGGCAATGGTGCCTCCGGCGTTGATCGCGACGGTGCTGGCCCGGTACATGACGAGAGGAGTTGCCACTATGGCGGGGTATTCACAGTGAGGTTGCCCCATATGCGGGGGAAGGCGGGTGCGCTGACAGGTAGGAAAAAGGAGGCTCTAGTGAGAACCGATCCGCCGGTCCAGAGGCCGGTGCAACGAGGGCACGCGTATAGTTGGGTGGTGATCATAGGTGAAGGTTCTATACTCTGGTGATTTCTCTGTAAATGTTGGTCCGCTATTTGTAGCCTCTCCGTTCAATTTGGAGACAAAAGGGCTATCGGTGAACGTGTGGGGCCAGCCGCTGATCGACGCGCTCCAAGCAGATGGCGACATCGAGGTCACTTACATGCCGCCTCACGTTGCGATCTCGGAGTTTCCGAGGTCGGCCGAAGGACTAGGCGAATATGCTGCCGTCATCCTCAGCGACGTGGAGTGCGAGGTCCTTGCCCTGTACCCATTCTGGATCCCGGGAACACCACTGCCCAGGGCAAACCGGCTGAAAGGGATTCGGGAGTACGTCAGGCAAGGCGGCGGGCTGTTGATGATCGGGGGCTGGACGTCGTTCAGCGGCCGGTTCGGCCATGGCGGCTACTACGACACGCCAGTGGAGGAAGCGCTCCCAGTGACCTGCTTGAAGGGGGTGGACGATCGTGTAGAGGCGCCTGAGGGAGTTAGGGTGCGGATTTATGAGGAGGGCCACCCCGTCGTGGCAGGCATTCCGTGGCAGGAGTGCCCTGAGTTCGCGGGTTACAACAGAATCCTCCCAAAGGAAGGCGCAAGAGTTATCGCGACCGTGGGCGGCGACGAGGGTGAGAGCCCGCTGGTCGTTACGCAGGAGTTTGGTGAAGGTCGGTCAATGGCGTTCGCGAGCGATTGTTCGCCTCACTGGGCCGCGTACTTCCAGCCTTGGGAGTACTACGGGCAGTTCTGGCGCCAGGCGGTTCGGTGGCTGGCCAGAAAAGACCCAGGAGGAGCGCCTCTGTAGGAGGCCTATGCTCGTGGCGCCACGAAAGATGCGCCGATCATTGTCTCGGTGGTGATCGATGTCCTCCAGCCGCTAGGCGAGACCGAGCTGGGCGGTCTAGCGCCCAGACGGGACCGGTGGGCAAGGGTGCCATCCCGCAGGAAGGAGTGTGTGAAGGTGTCACTAAGAGTGGCGGTGGTGGGAGCTGGTATGATGGGGCAGCTCCACGCCAGGATCATCGCCGAGTCTGAGTCGGCCACGCTCGTCGCGGTGGTCGAGATGAAGGAGGAGGCGGGCAAGCCGGTGGCTGAGCAGTACGGCGTCCGCTACTACCGGGACGTGTCAGATGCCCTCAGCGACAGCGGGACCGACGCGTTCATCGTCGCGGTGCCTGATCGACTGCACGTAGATGTGGCCTGTGCCCTGCTGATTGCGGGCAAGCCCGTGCTGCTGGAGAAGCCGATGGCCCACAGCTTGGCAGCGGCTCGCCAGATAGCGCAGGCCGCTGACCAAGGCGGCGCGCGCCTCATGATCGGCCACAATCTCCGCTTCGATCCGCGCTACGTGGGTGCCGCTCGTGCCGTCGCCGACGGGCTCATCGGTGAGCCAATTCACTCTAAAGCAGGTCGCATTTCCAGTCGCGTCATCGGGACAAGGATGAACGGGGCGAGCAGCGTCCTGTTCTACCTGGGCGTGCACGACGCGGACGCCATCCAATGGGTCAGTGGCCGCTCGATCCGTCGCGTCTATTCCCGCGCCGTATCTCGGCTCATGCCAGCGCTGGGGGTACAGTCAAAGGACAGCGATCCTCAGCGTGGTCGACTTCGAGGACGGCAGCATCGGCCAGCTGTTCAACGGGTGGACACGTGCCACGGTCGACCCAGTCATCATCGATGGGCGGCTCGAAGTGCATGGCACCGAGGGCGTCGTGGAGATTGACGTTCGGGACCATGGCCTTAGGATCTGGAGCTCCGATGGCTTGGCGCTTCCAGATGGGCTGCACTGGCCCGAGGTGAACGGACGAATCCGAGGTGACACCGCTGCAGAACTACACCACTTCGTGCGGGCCGTCCAAGACGATTCTCCCTTCGTGATGTCCGTGGCGGAGGCGATGCGTGCCGTGGCCGTGAACGACGCGATCCTTCACTCGGTGGAGTCCGGGATGCCTGAGGACGTCGAGCCTGTCGGGGTCTGAGCGTTGAGGCGGAAGTCGTAAGCGGGTGGTACAGGATGGTCGCGGCGGATCTGTTCCCGCGTGGCCTGGTCGAGGGGCTGGGCACTGGCCCGAACGGCGAGGGCTTCGCGGTAGGCGTACCAGAGCCGGTCGATGGAGTCTTCACCTTCGCGCAGGTTGGCGAGGGTAAACTCCTGGCGAACGCGCGCGGCCTGCTCGGTCGGGGTCCTCGGCGGCGAGGGCGGCTTCGATTTCGAGGAGCCGGAGCCGGCCGTCGGCACTGGTGGGCTGGTTATCAATCAGTGCGAGCGCTTCGAGCAGGCCGGCCGGCAGCGAGTAGCGCGCGGATCGTCTCCAGCGTGAGCGGTCGCAGCAACGGTTCACGGGTGTGGGCTGTCACAGAAGGTTGGCAGCCTCAGCCGGGTCAGTGCCGGTGACTCCGCGGTTGCGCAGCGCCCAAGCGGAATCGCCGGCTCGCTGCCAGGCAAAGCGGGCTGCATCCTGGTCCCCGGCATGCCAGGCCGCGACTCCACGGTGCAGCCATACCTGGGGCGTGTCTGTGACCGTCTCAAGTAATCCCCGCCAGGTCGACCCGATGACGTAGGAGCGCGGTGGGCCATCGGGCAACTCGCCGCGCTCGAGCAGGGCGAGCCAGGGCTCCTGCTCCGACCCGAGCGTCTCATCGCCGAACGGCGTGCCGGGGAGCTCAAGCGGTGCTTCGCCGCTGGCGGCACGCCGCCGGCATTCGGCGCGCCCCAGCCGGAACCAGTGTGCAGCATGGCATCAGGAGGCTGGTCGACCCACCGCTCGGCGTCAGCGATTAGGTCATCGAGCCTGGCCGGTAGAAGAACGTCCAGAGCCACTTCAGACCACGGGCCCGCGCCCTGCCCAGTCCGGCCCGTGCACGACGGCCGGGTTTCCTCGAGCTGGCCGTAGGCTTCTAGCGACCAGCGAGCCTGCAGGCCGGCATCGGCACACGTTCGAGCTGGGTGTGAGCCAGCCCGGCCTGGACCTCGATGTACCGCTGGCCAGGGCCGGTGAGGAACTCCTGCCACCGCTGCCCGGCCATGCCGCGCCCAGCAGAACAGCTTGCGTCCAAACAGACGGCGCGTCGAAACCTGGACCAGCCCCATCCCGGCGGCGTCCAGTGCCGCAATCCACGGCTGGGTGAGCCCGCCGGTGTCGAAGAAGTGGTCATTGGCGTTAGCGGCGCGGGCCGGATAGGTCGCGTCTGTTCCGTCATGGATCGGGATCGGCACCGGCCGTAGCGCCGAGCCGTAGCTCAACTGGTGCGCCGTTTCGCTCGGCGCCAGCACCCGTAGCCCGTCGCTTTCCGGGACTGCGGCGTTCGACCACCGATACTCGGGACCTCCCGCCGGTTTCGGTTGACGATCCTGCACATGTGTGAGCAACACCGACGAGCCAGCAGGCAGCCAGAAATCGATTGCGAAGACAACCCTTCCGCGGATTCGTTCCCACTCGTACAGCCGCAACGCACAACCTCCGCCCGGCAGGTAAACCCGCGCCGCGTGCAGCGGCACGCAGGTCAGCGGTGAGTGCCCCGTTGCCCCGATATTCCACTCCACCCCACCGGCGAACCACGCATTCCGCAGCCCTAGGTTCGCTGGTTGGAAAACCTTGTTACGGAACAGCAGCTCCCAACCAGACGGCCGGTGAATGAGTGACCAAAGTCGTCCCCCGAACCCCAGAAGGAACGTTGCGCGCAGCACATCGTTTTCCAGCACCGCCACTCGGAACGCCGTCTCGGCCCGGTTCGACTGTCAGTCGTCCTGCATCAGGTATGGAAGGACCGATTTTCGACTGCCCATACTCGCTGCCTCCTGCATGCACCTCCGAACCAAGAACGAGCGGCGGCAGGGGATTTTCCGGGCCAAGCACGGCCGCCGGCATCCGGATCGTCTCCACTCGCAAGTTGTTGGACCCGGAGGGCGGGCGGTCAGGCGACATCGAGACTCGCGTCACGTGAGAAACTACACACTCCGCTGCTGTGAGGGGCGTCGCGGACGGGAACGCTGATCAGCACGACGACCGCCCTCGGTTCCTTGCGTGGCGACCGAAGCAGACCTGGGCACTCAACGCCGAAGAGCTCGACAGGGCGACTGTCAGGACGCCGTCGTGCCGTGCCTCCCTCGTGCCGCAGAGGGCACCGATGAAGACCGTGTAGCTGCTCGCAATAGACATCTTCACAGACGTTTTCCCTTGTGTGCCTTGCACATACCGTATCGCCGCGTCAACGGGGACTATAGCACCGGTCATGATGCGGGCGGCCTCGTGCCGGCCCGCCATTCCATAACAAAAGGCCAGGTACGCGTGAGGTCGCCAGTGAGGCCGGTCCCCTATGGGGAGCTATCCAAGCTCAGTCATCTCAACCCAAACTTCCAACGCCAATCCAAGTCCATGAGCGGCACGCCGAGCGGGCCGCAGCAGGCTCGCCAGCGCCGATCTCTTCACCTCCGGGCGAGAAACCCCCGCGTTTGTTGGGTGATGCCGTCACCCGGCCGCGGCGACGGCATCCGACCAAGACGTCCTGATCGACCTGACCCGACTGGTTGATCGATCCCACTTCAGGAAAGGGCTGTATCGGCCCATTTTCCATAAGAGTGATGAACCTCGCTCGTCGGTTGCCTACCTCCGGCACCACCTGGCGCTGGCGGGGAGGGAGGAGCCTCTCTTCGCCGATGACGCCGTCGCACGCCTCACCGTGTTTCGAACGGACTTCCCCGGGCGCTCGCACGCCGCCACCGCGGCGCTCATCGCCACGGCCGCCGAAAACAAGGATCTCGTCGACGACGGAGTGTGCGAAAGAGGCCGCCGCCGAGCTCACCCGGGACTGAGCGTGCTCATGGAGGCGGCGAGAGGACCGCCATGCTCATAGAGGCCTGCCGAGCCGTGCTCACGGAACGGTGCCCTCTCATGTGCAAACAGCGTGGCCGTTAGCAATGG
>CAVRBF010000092.1:0-65147 GCA_963719115.1 uncultured Acidobacteriota bacterium
TAAGGGGCCCCGTCGCGGCGGGCGAAAACGTCACGCTGACCGTGCATTGCCCGCCGTTCGCCTCCACCGGGCCACTCGTTGAACAAGTCGTCGCGGGTGCAATTTCAAAATCGCTCAAATTTGTGCCGGTAATCGAAATGCCGCTGAAGATCAGGTTGGTCGCACCATTGTAAGTAAGGGTCACCGTCTGGGGCGCGCTAGGGGTGTTAAGGACCTGCGGGGCGAACGCGAGGCTGCTCGGGGAAAGACTTATCGGTGAGATCTTCACCACAAACGCGTCACCACCCCCGCTGGCGGTCGGTTGGAGCGGGTTAGCGGTGGGGAAGTTGGTCAACCAAGCGAGCCCCGTCACGTAGGCGTTGCCGGTGGAATCGACGGCGATGCCGTAGCCAAAGTCACCGAGGCCAAGTTTGGCAGCACTATTGCCTCCCAAAAAGGTGGAGTAGACCAGGGCTGAGCCGGTGGAATTGAATTTCGTCACAAACGCGTTGGAGGCATTGGTACAGGCGGCGCAGGTGGCTTGGATGGGGTCAACGGTGGGGAAGTCGGTAGAGTAGGTCTGCCCCGTCACGTAGGCGTCGCCGCCGGAATCGATGGCGATGGCATTGCCAGATTCACCAGTGCTGCCGCCCAGGTAAGTGGAGTAGACCAGGCCCAGGGCCGAGCCGGTCCAGTGCAGCTTGGTTACAAACGCCGTACCCTTGCCAGGGGTATTATTGGTCGCCTGATAGGGGTTTTCGGTGGTGGGGAAGTTGTCCGATACGGTCCCCCCCGTCACGTAAGCGTCGCCAGAGGAATCGATGGCGATGCTGGAGCCACTTTCAAAATTGCTGCCGCCCAGGAAGGTGGAGTAGACCAACATCAGGGTCTGGGTCGAGCTGTTGAAGTTCAACTTCGCCACAAACGCGTCACCGTTGCCGCCATAAGTCTGGAGCGGGTTTGAGGTGGGCATGATGGGGAAGTTGGCAGAGAAGGTCTGCCCCGTCACATAGGCGTTGCCGGAGGAATCGACGGCGATGCCGTAGCCAATTTCACCCCCAATATCACTGCCACTCCCCCCCAGGTAAGTGGAGTAGACCAGGGCCGAGCCGGCGGCATTCAATTTCGCCACAAAGGCGGTGCCCTGCGAGCTTTCGTTGTTTGTCCCCTGACCCGGAAGCGGGTTCTGGGTCGGGAAGTTGGTCGAGTACGTGAAGCCGGTCACATAGGCGTTGCCGGAGGGATCGACGGCGATGCTGTTGCCAGCGTCCTCAGAATTCGTACCACTCCCGCCCAAGTAGGTGGAGTAGACCAGGGCGGAGCCGGCGGCATCCAACTCCGTCACAAACGCGGTTCCATATTCGGCGTTGTTAGTCGCCTGAAGCGGCTTCAGGGTGGGGAAGTCGGTCGAGTACGTGCCCCCTGTCACATAGGCGTTGCCGGAGGAATCGACGGCGATGGCGTTGCCACTGTCGCCCCCAAATTCACCGCCACTCCCGCCCAGGTAAGTGGAGTAGACCAGGGCCGAGCCGGTCGAGTTCAGTTTCGTTACAAACGCCGTAAAATTTGACGAGGTTGCAGAAGCCTTATTGGTCGCCTGAAAGGGGGCGAGGGTGGGGAAGTCAGTCGAGTACGTGTAGCCCGTCACGTAGGCGTTGCCGGAGGAATCGACGGCGATGCCGCTGCCAACGTCCTGATTATTGCCGCCCAGGTAGGTGGAATAGCTGAGGATCGGGTCGATGAAGAGCGGTTTGGAGTGGTCGTAGGGTGCAACCTGGAAGCGAACCAGGTTCTGGGCATCGATAGTGTAGCGGCCCTGAACCGCCGTCCGGAGTCCTGAGTCCGAAGTCCGAGCTCCATTGTTGATTGCGAGTTGGTAGACTACGGGCCTTTGGAAACGAATCTCGCCGGTGTCGCTTTTGACCACCAGATCGCCGCTCGGATCGATTTGTGGGGGCGCCCCTCGTGGGTGCCCTGTGCGGGCGGGCACGAGGCCCGCCCCTACATCGAGTTCTATCGCACTGGGGTCGGCCCCGGGGGCCACGACAAAATCATATTCCAATTGTCCGTTCTGGTTACCGTAATAGACCAGGTCCACGCACGGATAGACATTATGGTATTTCACCTGGGCGTAATTCGGCACGTTGGTGCGCCACTGCTTGGGATCGTTGCCAATGAAATAATTGCTCTTGCCCGGCAGTTCCTCCGCGCCGGTGACTGCGGCTGTCCTGTTCGCACCCACCAGGCGCATGCGAAGAACGGCGTCCGGAGTCCGACGTCCGGTGTCCGGCGTTCCTACTGAGCTCTGCCGAATAGGCTGACGGATGAACCCCCTCACCCGGCCCGCCCCGGCTGATGAAAGCGCCGGTTGCGGTCCATCCTCTCCCCCAAGGGGGCGAGGGCGTAAGTTCAAGCTAACTCTCCCTTCGCCCCCTTGGGGGAGAGGGGCATAGGCGCTAGAATAAGTCATTCGATGCTCCTTGGCGAACGGGTTGTGCGGTGAGGAGGCGGTTCATCAGTTGAGCAAGCGGCGGTTGAAACTGCTGGGCGCGGTAGACGCGCTGGCGCGGGGCCTCCGTAAGAGCCTGTCGCGCCTTGGGCCAGAGCCGCTGCTTGGCGGCTAATGCCAAGCTGCCGTAAATCGCCAAGGTCAAGTCCAAGCGGCGCAGATGCACGAGGCGCCACAAACTAAGCCGCACGGTGACGGCAGCGGGGAACTCCCCAGGGGGAAAAAGCGATCGCCTCCTCATGCAAACACTGAATCAGCGCCACCTCAATCAGTTTGGCCAAACAGTAGGTGCGCACCAAATGCGGGTCGAAAGCCCGCAAGTGATCAAAATGCAAGAGCCCTTTGCAGCGCTTAAAAAACAGCTCGATTTGCCAGCGCACACGGTAGAGTTCCAGCACCACGTCGGCGCTGGCGAGGCTTTCCGGCAAGGTGGTGAGCACACAGAAGTAGCCGGCCAAGCGCAACGCCGTGACCGAAGGGGTGCGGCCCTTCTTGGCGGCATTGCGGCGCAGGCGCTGACGGTTGCGGTTGGCCGCTTCGGTGGGCAGCGGACGAATCAACAACCGGGCGGGCACCGGGGTCTTGCCTTCCAGGGGGACATATACTGTTGTCCCTGCATCGCCAATTTCCGCCCTTTTCAGCGTCTGGTCCATGTCCACCGCTTGTCCCTGCGCATCGTGCAGGCGGATATTCTGCCAGTGCATGCGCAGCAGCACATGCGCTCCCGCGTCGGTCACCGCGTGGATGCCGCGGGCATGCGCCAGTCCGCGGTCGCCACAGACAATGTCGCCGGACTGCGGCCGGTCTCGATCCAAGCGCTCGCCCCCTTGCTGGTCGGTAATTTCCACCCGGCGCAGACAACACTGGGCGGGATCATAGACGGCATGCAAACGCCAATCGGTTCCTTCGCTGCCCGGAATACTCAACACCGTCGCATCATTGATTCGAAACACCGGCCCCGGAGCGGCTTCGGCGCGCAGTCGCTGCGTCAGCAAATGCGCCAAGACCCTCTCCAAAAGCGGCGGAGCCTGGCGCAAACGATGCAGGACGGAAGTGTCCTTCAGTTCCAGAGCGGTCTGCGTGGACCAAGCCGCGGTGCTGCGCAAAGAGAGATCTTCCATGGCATATGCTAGAATAAGTCTCAACAATTCTTCACCGTTCTTGACATTGCGCCAGCGTTTGACGGTCCCCGTCGCTTTGGCCAACTCACTCAAATCTTCCGGCAAATACTGGCACAGATATTTCCAGTCCTCGTCGATTAGGCGCTTGTCCATGCCGGAAGCATACATCAGTTGCAGCGAAAGTCAATTCCTTATTCTAGCGCCTATGGGGGAGAGGGGCAGGGGTGAGGGGGTCTTTGTCACTCAATTTTGCGGTGGTCGGTAGGTCGGCCTGGGCGACAGTGGCCATTGACGAGCGCCGAGCGGCAGGTTTCGAATTTCGCGCTTCGAATTTCGAGTTTCTAGTTTCCAGTTTCGAATTCCGATCTTCTACTTTTGCCTTTTGACTTGCACTTTCCAACTTCAAAACCGCCTCGTCCCCGGTAAGGAACAAAGCGTAACCTCGCCCGCGCGAGAGGAACTTAACCCGCGGGTCTGCCTGCCCTTGATTGGCTTCAAAGCCTAAAGGCAGCTTGCCGTAATTCGCAACCAATTGATTGGAAGGAGCCAACGGCCTGTAGGGCCGAACAGCGTTCGGCCCCGGGCCAGCGCTGACCTTGAGGTCGGCACGCGGGGATGTAGCGCCGGACTTTAGTCCGGCATGTGCCGACCTCAAGGTCGGCGCTACATTGGCCTTTACTTTTGACTTTTGACTTGCACTTTCCTAATGCCGTGCGACCGCTCGATGCCAAAATCGACTCAGGCGGAGATATGGCAGCCGCTTTCGCGGCGTGATGCCAGTGGCCCGCTCCCGCGAGGCCGGCCAGCGAGGATTGCGTTCAAACCAATCGCCGCCGCAAGCTTCCGGTAATCTTTGGTTCGCGTTCTGCCCCTCACTCGCCCGCCTCCCGCGCCTTCACGCTAACTTCGCCTTTCGATGCGCAACCCTACACGCGGACGGCTACTGGAAGCTGAGGACCACGCTTACGGTGACCGTCTCCCCCGCCGCCGCGACTTGCACAGGTGCACTGAGGGCTGTTCCGGTAAGACCAGAAAGTTGTGGATTTGTGAGCCCGCTTGTTACGGGGGTGAAGTTACCTGCCAGGCAGTCGGCCGGAGAGGTCGTACTCCCCAAGCTATTGCCGACATTGCATAGACTAATATTCAAGGCTACATTTCCAACATATCCTGCCTGAGCGGCAGTGAAGGAGCCTTGGAAGGTTAGCGGTAGGGTGCTAGGTGGAGGGCCCGGCGATACGCTCGGATAAGTACCAAGGGGTGGCGTCCTCGTCAGAGTACAGAATATATTCTGGGATCCCGTCGGGCAGTTCACGGGGGCTTGGGCAGTTTGTGGCGGAATATTTTCTTGGACTGTACATTTGGCGGAAGATGTGCCGTTTAAGCACGGAGCAGGTTGACTTGCGGGGCTTTGACTGGCACTCGTGCCGTTCAGTACGATTTGGAACGCCTGAGGCGTTAAAGCACCCACCAGTATGCTCTCAATCGTCTGCGCTCCGGCACCCGGGACCAGCGAGTTTTCGAACTCGCGGTGGGTTTCGACCTTGCCGTCGGGTTTGCGCACTTCGATGGTCCAGTGGCCGTGGACCGTGATGCCCTCGTGTTGACCCCTGGGCGCGGATTGTCTTGCACGAGCGGTTTTCGATGCCGTACTTTGTGCCTGCGCCCGGCTCGACCCCGCCATAGCCAACACCAACGCCGCCAGCGTCGCCAATGCAAAAATCCGCTTTCCCGCCTGCGCCACGTTTCCACTGCTTTTTCTCTCGCTCATTTCATGCCTCCTAATTTCAGATCTGTTCTGGCCTCATCCCAAAGCACCCATACAGACTTCTTCCGATTGGATTGGACGCACGTGTAGCGCGCCTCCGTGGTTGAGGTCCGCAGTTCTTCCCCGGTGGTTAAGGGAATGCCGCGGACCTACAAGACAGGCGCTACCCTTCTTTCCTTTAACGCTTGGTAGTGGGTCAATTTGGAGATGTAGCGGCGAGTTTACCTCGCCAAATGGCGGCGTAACGCCGCCTCTACAACAAATTGACCGCTGCCTAACGCTCGCCAATCTAGGCCGCGAAATGCCGCGGTCAACGACTTCACTGGCAAAAAGTAATAAGTCCGAATTTCAGGTTTGCGCCCTGGATTTGCGTGTAATAGACTAACTCACACTAAGCATAGAACTGGGTCATTAGGAAAAACAAGACCCCTAAAAGAGGGGTTAACTGTTTCGCACATAACCTAAAGGCAGCTTCCATGAGCATTCGGCATAGGTCCATGCGCCCGAATGATGTCCGCGAATGCGTAGAGATTATTGCGGCCAACCCGTTGGTCAGCGCGCGCTATGGGAGTTCGATCGCGGATCTGCGCCCGGCATGGCTCCGCGTGCTGGCCGCCCAGGCTTTCTGTGGGACCACGACAATTGAAGAAGTGGAGGGTTCCCAGGTCCGGATGGTGGGCATTGGCGGTACCGTTCTTGTATCTGACGATTTCGTGCGTGAACTGAAGACCCCGCCGTTTTTCTGGATCGGCCCCGAACTGGTCAGGCGGATGGGGCGAGGGGATTCTCCCCTGCTTTCCGAAAAGCAGGCGCGCGAGGCGAACTCCCGCGGCGGGTTGAATCTCGCCGTATGGCACGCCAGCATGCGCCTGGAGGATATGAAAAGCGTGGAAGCTTGGAACGTCATGATGGCGGCCTTCATGAAGCATCACCGTGGTTATCTGGTGAAAGAGCTGGTGACGCACGCCGAGTGCGTGGGGCAAGCGCAGGGAATGCGTCTATCCGGCTCGCATCTTTGGAATGGTACGGATGGCCGCTACAGCGAATCCTGGGCGAGAATTTTGATAAGCTCCTTCGCACCCCTCATATCATTGGCATTACGCGCGATTTGGCCCTCACCGGGGCTCTTTCGTGGATTAGCTCTCTTTTCCTCTATCAGCCTCCCCAATGCGGTTTCCGGTCAAGTGAACAGCGGCTCCTGCTGGCCGCGCTGGAGGGGGGAACCGATGAAGAGCTGAGCGAGAGCCTGGCCATCTCGCTCGACACCGTAAAGAAGACCTGGCGCTTGATCTACGAGCGCGTGGCAACGTCCCTCCCGGATTTAATCCCTGGTAATTTCGCGACGGACAGCCGCACGCCCCGAGGTAAGGAGAAGAAGCAGCGCCTGCTCGCCTACCTCCGCGAGCGTCCGGAAGAGCTGCGCCCGGCGTCGCGAAAGCTCCTGCGGGAGCGCGCCGCCTGACAGGGTTCCTCCTCCCCAACCTAGGTTGGGAGCGACGTCGCGAGGTGAGGGACGTTCCTCGATATGCCTCTCCGAAAGTTCCCTACGAGAAAGTTTGTGGTACGGGATTGGTTGCGACCAACGGGGCGGGGTGTTGCTAAGTTGCTCGACATTTCTAGCGTCGAACTCGAAAATTACTCTGAGGAGGGCGTGGAAGAATCTATTTGCTCCTCTCCCTGTAAGTTGGTCCCGCCCAAACAATTCCGCTGCGCGTTGGGGATTCGGACTGAAAGGTCTCTTTCCCGTCCATTGGGCTCCACTTGGAGGTTTAACGTCCTCGCCGCCGATGTGCCCTGAGAATGGAGAAACTCAGGTCGAAAGAGTTGCTCACCTCGGCGAACCGTTAAATTATCTAAACTCATGAAAATATTCGGGGCACACATTCGTCTTCATTGCTTGATCGATCTGATTGGAGACAGCCAAATCAGGGTGTTCTCCTTATTTGTGCGTCTCAGGTCGAGCCTTTTGTAGCGCCGACTTTTGGGTCGGCAGTGGAGTTGCCACATTTTAAACAAAGGTTTACGTTGCCGTTCGCGGTAATCGTAGCGTGGATGCACACTCGTTAGGCTGTCATCCTGAGCCCGGTTTTCAGGGCGAAGGACCCTTTTCATTGTACGTAGGAAACGCAGCGCGGAAGCGCCCTGTGCATGGACGCCGCGTCCCCGCGGCGCACTTGGGTAAGACGAAATACGGGGGTCCTTCGCCCTGAACACCGGGCTCAGGATGACAGTTAGATTCCTTGGTGGTGCAAATCGCAGATGGTGGTCATTTGATGGAAAACCGTCTCTCGCGTTGCGTGGTCCCCAAAATGTAAAAACTCCAGCGCCGACATTTAGAGCCTGTCCTGAGCGCTGCGAAGGATCGGCGCTTGTCGGCTCAAGGTCAGAGCTACGATTAAACTGGGGCATGCCACGACATTTTTGTCCCCATGACTTTAACTAAACGTTTTGTTAAAATGGAATGGGGCAATCACAATATGCCAGCATCGCTTTCCACAGAACTTCGCGACCTTGGGGACAATCTTCCCCCCGTTTTGGCCCATGCCAAGCGGCCGGCAACCATCCGACGCATCCTTCGCGCCGCCGAAACCATTTTTGCCGAGCGCGGCCTGGCCGGCGCGCGCACCAGCGCCATCGCTCGCGCCGCGCGCGTCAACAAGGCGCTGCTTTACTACTATTTCCGCGACAAGGAAGACATTCACCGTTTCACCGTGGAAATGGTTTTCAGCCAATTGCGGACTCAAGTGGGAGCTGCGCTGGAGGGTTCCGGTCCGCCGCACCAACGTTTGCGGGGATACGTTAACGCCTACTTCGATTTCGTGGCCGAGCATCCGACTTATCCGCGCTTGATCCAGCGCCAACTGATGAGTCACGGTCCCGGGCTCGGGGGGATTGTCGACAATTACTTTCGGCCGCTGAACGATCTGCTGATGGCCACAATTCGCGCCGGCACGGCCGCCGGTGAGTTCCGCAAGGTGGATGCGCGGCAGACGGCGCTGACCCTGGTGGCCATGATGGTGTTCTATTTCGCCGGTGCGCCGGTGCTGGGGGAGCTTTGGCGCTGTGATCCGCTTAAGCCTGCCCGCCTGGTGGCGCGCCGGGCTGCCGTGCTGGACTTCCTCGAGCACGGCCTTTTTACCAGTTTTCGGAGGACTCGATGAGAGTGTCGCGGTTTTTCGGTTTTGTCGGCGTGATCTTCATCATCGCGCTGGTCACCTATATGCTTTCCACGCCGAGAGGCAACGAGATTCAGTTCACCGGCACCATCATGGGCAACGACTACATCGCCAGCCCGCTGCTGACCGGAAGGTTGCAGCGGCTTCTGGTTGATGAGGGATCATCGGTGCACACGGGCGAACTGATTGCCCAGATCGATCCCCTGGAGTTGCAAGCGGCGCGCGATTCCGCTGCCGCCAACATCTCCACGTTTCGGGCGCGCCTTCAGCAGTCCAGGGAGACCCGCACCATGAGCGACCAGCAGACCGCTGCCGCGCTTCAACAGGCACAAGCCGCCGCCACCGCCGCGCGCGCGCAACTGGAACAAGCCAAGGCGGCGCTGGCCCTGGACGAGGTTACCTTCAAGCGCGACGAAGGCCTGTTCCAGCGTGGCGTGCTGGCGGCGGAAGAGCGGGACACGGCTGCCCAGACCTATAAAGGCGCGCAAGCTAACGTGAAGGCGTTGGCGGACCAGGTGAAGTCCGCAGACGCGGAAGTGGCGGTGGCTGAGGCCAATCGCCGCCAGGTGCAAGTTCAGCAGTCGGACATTGCTGCCACGCGCGCTCAGATACAACAGGCCGTGGCGCAGACGGATCAGGCGCAAACACAGCTTGGCTATACCGAAATTTATTCTCCCGCCGACGGCATCGTCTCCGTGCGGGTGGCGCGCCAGGGTGAGACGGTTCAGGCCGGCGGTCCCATTGTTACGATCGTCAACATCGACCATCTCTGGGTGCAGGCGGACGTGGAAGAAACCTACATCGATCAACTCACGTTTGGGCAAAAGCTGCGCGTGCGGCTGCCATCCGGAAACGTGATCACCGGGACGGTGTTCTTCAAGGGCGTGGAAGGAGACTTTGCCACGCAGCGCGACGTGAGCCGCACGAAGCGCGACATCAAAACCTTTGAGATCAAAGTCTCCATTCCGAATGTTGACCGGCGGCTCTTCGAAGGCATGACGGCCTACGTGCTTCTGCCTCAGCCGCCCGGCGAACATCGCTGGTTCAAGTTTTGAGGTGACCCGACGTGAATGCCATTGAAGCGCACGACTTGACCAAGTGTTTTGGCGACTTCTGCGCCGTTGACCATGTGAGCTTCTCCGTGCCGGAAGGGGAACTGTTTGGCCTTCTGGGCCCGAACGGCGCCGGCAAGACCACGTTGATCCGCATGCTGACGACGCTCACGCCGCCCAGCGGCGGTTCGGCGCAGGTGGCCGGCCACGACGTGCGCAAAGACCCGGACGGCGTGCGCAACTCCATCGGCGTCATTCCGCAGGCGCTGACTTCCGACCCGGAGTTGACGGCCACGGAAAACCTCGCGATTCACGCCAAGCTGTATGGCATTCCCGCCGCCGGGCGGGCGAAGGTAGTCCGCGATTTGCTGGAAGCCGTGAACCTCACCAATTTCGCCAACGCCCTGGTCGGCACATTTTCCGGCGGCATGCGGCGCCGGCTGGAAATCGCCCGCGGACTGGTCCACTCGCCCAAGGTACTTTTCCTGGATGAGCCGACCACGGGGCTGGATCCTGTGTCACGAACCAACGTGTGGGAGATGATTGAGAAACTTCAGCATGAGTCCAAGCTGACGATTTTGTTGACCACCCACTACATGGACGAGGCTGACAATCTCTGTAATCGCGTTGCCATTGTCGATCACGGAAAGATCGTTGCCCTCGATACGCCGACAAAACTCAAAGATGCGGTACCGGGCAACGACGTAGTCGAGGCGGAATTCGCCCGCGCCCCGGCCGATTGGCACCAGGCTTTGGTTGCGCTGCCGGAAGCGGTGAGTGTGACGGAGCAGGCGGGCGCGACGCATATCGTTTCGCGCAGCGGTCCGGCCACGGTGGGCGGGCTCATGGATCTGGCCAAGCAGCGCGGTGTGATCGTGCGCCGCGTCACGGTGCAGGGCACGACGCTGGACGACGTCTTCCTGCACTTCACGGGGCGGCAACTTCGCGACGAAGTGGCGGGTAGTCGGCAGCTCGACGTCAGTCATCTTTATCGATGACTTATCAGAGAGAGGAGCAAGGTTGTGCGTTTATACCGGATCGTTGCCCTAATCGAGCGCGACATGCGCAAGTTCTTTCGTAACCCCGCGCTGATGATGGCCTCCACGGTCTTCCCGCTGGTGCAGCTTGTGGTGCTGGGATATGCCTTCGGAGGCCAGATTACCAATGTCCTGGTTGGCTTCGTGGATAAAGATCAAGGAACGCCGGCGCTGGACGTGCGGCAACGGCTGAATGCCATCGTGCAGTATCCCCGCACCTTCCGCCTTCAGGAATACACCGGCCTGCCCGACGCCATGACGGACCTGCGCGCGGGCAACATCAAGGCGGTCATCTATATTCCTCCCGATTACTCCCAGCGCGTCCTGCGCAGTGAGAATCCGCGCATCGCGTTCATCGAGGACAACACCGACACGTTCACGGCCAGCGGCATCCTGGAGCGCATGCAGCAGCTTCAAAGCGAGCTGAACGGGCCCACGCTTCCGCGGCTCCAGCCCGGCGAATCGCTGGCCTCAAGCGGTGCCGGCATATTCAGCCCAAATCGCTTGCCCGCGACGGTGGGGGTTCAGACCGTCGAGGTTTACCCGTACGTCGAGTACATCAAGTACCTGCTGGCCGGATCGATTTCGCTGGCGATTTTCGTGACGGCCATGATCGGCGGCGGCATCACCTTTATCGACGACAAAGCTCGCGGCCTGCACGAGGGATACCTCACCACGCCGCTGACCAAGGCGGATTTGGTTTTGGGACTCATCGGTTCGGGCGTGGTCAAGGGGCTGATGGCCGGGCTGATCATCACTTTCATCGGCGGGTTGCTGGCGGGAATTCCGCGGCTCTGGGAGCCCATGCGGCTGCTCTACTTGATTCTGGTTCTGGCCGTCACCTCGCTCACCATGATCAGCTTCATGTTCCTGCTGATGGTGCGCGTCAGCGATCCCCTGGTGCCGCGCGCCATTTTCGGAGTGCTGAACACTCTGCTCTTTTTCCCGTCCGGCGCCATCTACCCCACGGCGGGATTCCCCTTTTGGTTGCGGTGGATTTCCAACGTCGATCCGTTCACGTTCGCGGTTGACGCCTTGAAGAAACTGCTTCTGAAGGACACGGGGTTTGCGGGCATTTCTTTTGACGTATTTGTCCTGGCAGGACTGTCGTTGGTGCTGATCAGCGGCTGCATTCTGCTTTTCAAACGACAGATCTGAGGGCACCGATCTTGGCATTTCGTACCACGGCCTTCCAGGCCGTGCCGGGGCACGGGCAGGATGCCCGTGGTACGGCGACAAATCCGAGGACAGTAATCCTTGCGCGGCGCACACATTTCGTACCACGGCCTGCACCACCCCTAGAAAGGCGAGGTAGATCAAATGACGCGTTTTAGCAGCAAGCCATCGTCGGTCCGTCTGGCAGGCGTTCTTGCCGCGGTTTTGGCCCTTGCGGTATGCGGGTTCGCCCAGGTGGGCGGTCCGCCTCCGCCGACAGCCCGTCCGACAACGCTGCCGCTCTCGGGACGCGGCAGTCAGAGTGGCGGCGTGGTGGCCACGGAATCGCCGATCTCCAGCACCACGACCAGCGTCAACACGGTGAATCCCACCGTCTCGGTTACCGGCGCCTACAGCGGGAGCACCAGCAGCACAGCGACGATGACGTTTTCGGGGAAGCTTTCGCTGGCGGATGCCATTCAACGCGGGCTTGTTTACAACCTCGGCGCGGTGGGAGTGAAACAGGCGTTGAATCAGGTGCACGGTCAATTGAAAACCGCGCGGGGCAGCTTGCTGCCGAACGTTACCGCCGACGTTGCCGATACGGAAGAGACCTTCAACCTCAAGACGATTGGTTTCAGCTTTAGTTTTCCCGGTTTCTCCGTGCCCAACATCGTCGGCCCCTTCAACGTGCTGGATGTGCGCGCGCGTGTGTCGCAGAGCGTCGGTGACTTTACCGCGATCAACAACTATCGCGTGGCCCAACAACTGGCGCGTGCCAGCGACTACTCCGTCAAGGATGCGCAAGACCTGGTGGTGCTGGCGGTGGCGGGCTCGTATCTTCAGGTCATTGCGGCGGCCGCGCGTGTGGACGCGGCGCGCACGCAACTTGACACGGCCAAGGCTCTCTATCAGCGGACCGTTCTTCAGCTTGAATTCGGCAAGGTGGCGCAACTGGACGTCAACCGCAGCCGCGTCGAGATGTTGCTCAACCAGGAGCGCCTGACCACACTGCAAAATGACCTTGCCAAGCAGAAGATCACCCTGGCCCGAGTGGTCGGCCTGCCACCGACTGACCAGTACGAGATCGCCAATTCGATTCCTTACACACCTGCCCCCCCGATCAGCCTGGATCAGGCCGTCAAGGAGGCACTCGATAACCGCGCGGACCTGAAGGCGGCGGAAGTACAGGTGACGGCGGCGGAGCGGGCGCTGGCGGCGGCTCGCGCTGAGCGATATCCTTCGGGTTCGGTCAGCGCCGATTATGGCGATATCGGTCCTCCCTCAGATTTGCGCCGCACCTACACCGTGGTGGCCACGCTCAACGTGCCCATCTGGAATGGCGGCCGAACCGCAGGGGACATTGCCCAGGCCGAGGCCGCGTTGGCGCAGCGCCGCGCGGAACTGGAAGACTCCAAAAGCCAGGTGGAGAGCGAAGTTCGCACCGCCTACCTGGACTTGCAGGCGGCGGCAAGCCAGGTCGATTTGGCCAAGCAGAACCTGGACCTCAATCACGAGACTCTGGGCCAAACGCGCGACAAATACGCGACGGGCGTCAATAGTAATGTGGAGGTGGTGCAGTCGCAGGAATCGGTGTCCGGCGCCCAACTCGACTACATTGACAGCATCTTTGCCCACAACCTGGCCAAGCTGAGCCTGGCCCGGGCCATGGGCGGCACGGCGGATAAGTTGGCGCAGTTCCTGACCGTGCAATAATTCGGTCACTGTCATCCTGAGCCTGGCTTTGCAAGGCGAAGGACCCCCGTATTTCGTCTTGCCTCGGCACAGCGTGCTGCCGCCAAGCGCTTTCGCGCCCGGCTTCTCACTGGTGAATGAAAAGGGTCCTTCGCGCTGAAAAGCGGCGCTCAGGATGACAGTTTGCCGGGTGATTGCGATGAAGCGACACTATTCATCGGTCGTCCGACCCTCAACGTCATCCTGAGGACCGACGGCTTTTTGTTGGGGCGAAGGACCTGCATTCTCGTTAGACCAATGGTGCCCATCTGTCGTATCCTATTTAGTTGGGGCTTAGTGTCTTACAACTGGCTATTGAGTGGGATCCTACCGGGGGGCGCGATTAATGCCGCAAATCATCCGTTCGGGAAAAGTCTATGACGTGTGCGTAATCGGTTCGGGAGCCGGGGGCGGCGCCGCGGCCAAGGTTTTGACGGAGGGGGGGCTCAGCGTCGTCATGCTGGAAGCCGGGCCTCCGCTGCACCCGGGGACGGACTACAAGGAGCACGTCTGGCCGTATCAACTTGCGCATCGAGGGGCAGGCATTGGCGGTGCGGGCTTTACGGATTTTGCGGCCACGGAGTTTTTGGCTCCCAACTGCTACTGGAGCATTGAAAGTGAACCGTACACCACGGCGCCGGGTTCCGAGTTCACGTGGTTCCGCTCGCGGATCGTCGGTGGCCGCACAAATCACTGGGGCCGGATCGCTTTGCGCTTTTCTGAAATGGATTTTCGCGCCCGTTCCCGCGACGGCCGCGGCGACGATTGGCCGCTGACCTACCACGATATTGAACCTTACTACGACAAAGTAGATCGCTACATCGGAGTTTTCGGGTCCAAGGAAAACATTCCCAGCGCGCCGGACGGCATCTTCATGCCGCCGCCCAAGCCACGCTGTTCCGACCTGCTGGTCAAGCGCGGATGCGACAAGTTGGGAATCCTCTGCGTGCCTTCGCGCAAAGCCATCCTGACGCAACCGCTGAACGGTCGTCCACCCTGCCACTACTGTGACCAGTGCGGTCGCGGGTGCAAGACGGCATCGAACTTCAGCTCCAGCCAGGTATTGATTCCGCCGGCGATGGACACGGGACGCTTGACCCTGATGACCGGCGCCATGGCGCGGGAAATCCTGGTGAATGACGAGGGCAAAGCCACCGGAGTCTCCTACGTTGACAAGGCCACCCGGCGCGACCAGGCCGTGCGGGCGCGGGCCGTGGTGGTGGCCGGAAGTTCGTGCGAGTCCGCGCGCCTGCTGCTCAATTCCCGCTCTCCACGCTTCCCCCGCGGTCTCGCCAATTCCTCCGGCGTGGTGGGACGCAATCTGATGGATTCCGTGCACAGCGGCGGCAGCGGTTACGTTCCGGTCATGGAGAAAATGCCGCCGCACAATCACGACGGCGTTGGCGGCATGCATCTCTACGTGCCCTGGTGGAAGTGGGACCAAAAGAATGAATTCCTGCGCGGCTATCACATCGAATTCGGCGGCGGCCGGCACATGCCGTCGGCGGGCATGTTCCATGGTGTGTCGCATCAATACGAAGGTTACGGATTGAGCCTGAAGCGGCGGTGCAAGGAGAAGTACGGGGCGTTCATCCATCTGGCCGGCCGCGGGGAAATGATCCCCAATGAAAATACCTACTGCGAAATTGACCCCAACGTGGTGGACGAATGGGGAATTCCTGTGCTGCGGTTCCATTTCCAATGGGGAGACAATGAAATCAAGATGGCGCGCGATATGCAGGAGACGTTTCGCGGGATCATCGAAGCCGTGGGCGGGACCTATCACCCGGAAGCGACCAACGGCCATTTCCCCAACGGCCTGCTGCCCGGCGGCCATGTGATCCACGAAGTCGGAACCGTCCGCATGGGGAATGATCCCAAGACTTCAGCCCTCAATCAATTCTGCCAGGCGCACGAAGTGAAGAACCTGTTCGTCACCGACGGCGCGGGCTTCGTGACGAATCCGGACAAGAATCCCACGCTCTCGATTCTGGCGTTTTCCTGGCGCGCGTCGGAATATCTGCTGGATGAGGCGAGGAAGGGAAACGTCTAAGAGCAGTGGCTAGGGGTTAGTGACCAGTGGTTGGAGAACGAACCGCGGCGGTCTTTAGAGGCTGCGGAAAAACGCCCGAAATACCGTCATCCTGAGCCCCGCTCTTTGGGGCGAAGGATCTGCATTCGGTGTTCTCACGCACATGCAGGCTTTCAGTTCGTGATGCTCAGGAACGCCTGGGGGCTCCCATTTGGAAGGACTCATATGTCGATCAACATTTCTCGTCGCGATGTTTTGAAGAACCTTGCTGTGGGTGCTACGGCAGGGTCGGCGCTGCAACCTGATCCCCTCGCAGGCGGCGGAGCATGTGCACCAGATGGTGAAGGAGGAGCGTGGCCAGGCCTCGGCGAGCGGCGTACACGCCCAAGTTTTTCTCCGCGCACGCCTACGAAACGGTGCGGTCGCTCTGCCAGACCATCATTCCCCCCGACGGCGAGACGGGGGGCGCCTTGGAAGCGGGAGCGCCGGAGTTCATTGACCTGCTGACGAGCGAGAACGAGGATTACAAGCTCACCCTCGGCGGCGGTGTGGCTTGGCTGGATTCCCGCTGCAACGATCGTTATGGGAAGGTGTACCTGGAATGTGAAGCGGAGCAGCAAAAAGAGATGCTCGATCTGATCGCCTACCGCGAGAACGCCGGGAAGAATCCATCACTCGCGCCGGGCGTGAAGTTCTTCGCTCTGCTGCGCGACCTGACCACCGACGGCTTCTTTACCAGCGAAATCGGCATCAAGTATCTGCAATATATCGGCAATACGTACCTGGCGGAATTTCCCGGCTGCCCGCCCCTGCCGGAAAGCTAGCGTCCTGTCCCATTTAACTTTTGACCGTGGCACAGGCACTCCTGCCTGTGCGGCACAGGCAAGAGTGCCTGTGCCACGGTAAAGGGTTCGGTGGGGCACGGCACTAGCGTCCCGCATCACGTTACCAGCAAGCTTCGCGCGGGTTGAATGCGCGCCTTCCCGGTGGGATAAAACTCTTCGATGATCAGCGGCTTGGCGAATTGTTCCTTGGCGATGTAGATGGTCTTCGAAGACCCCAGGAAGCCCTTACCCTTTTGCACGACTTTGTCCACGTTGAAGGGAGTGCCTTTCAGCGAGTGTTCGGTGGTGCTTCCCGTCGGGTCGGTCCGTGTGGTCGAGCTCACCTGCGATTTCTTGACCACCCGAAGGGTCGATACGGTCGCGTTGCGCTGCAAGTAAAACGACCAGAGGCGGCCGAAGCGAATGCCGAAGACCGAGGCCCATTCCTTGACATCCTGAATGGTCAGCACATTTTTGTGATCGGCCTGAAGGAAATTCTTGAAGGCCATGCCCCACACCGTATTCATGTACTGCGATTTGTTGACTTCTTGCAGATGATCATCGAGGGTCCGGCCGGTCTTGGTGCCCACGCCGGAGAGCATGCGCCGCCAGAAATTTGCGGCGTCGTCTTTCAATGCACCATTGATGCCGGCGTGCACGATTCTGGGCCGTGCCGGGTCGCCGTCCACATAGACGCTGCAACCGCTCAGCGCGGCGGTAAAGAAAAGACGGGGAAATTCATCGATATTGTCCATGTCCGCTTTAACGTCTTCCAAACGGATCTCGATCAGCTTGCCACTCGACCAGGGCAGGTAATAGATGGGAACAAGGCCGCCACTCTGCTTTCCCGATATCTTGAAGGTTTTGGCGCCCGGCTTGTCGCGCGGAACGTCCTGCACATCCGCAAAGACGACTTTGTTCTTTTTGACGATTTGATAGTCAATGCGCTCGACGTCTTTGGGCAGAACGATGTGGTTGGGATCCGACCAGATCTCCAGGGAGGGCGACAAGGTTTGAATCGGCCGCAACTCCGGCCGCTGGCCCTCAATCGGCACGATCATCCCGCCCGCGTCGTCCGGGGGAGAGACCGCGTAATGTTTGAAAAACTCCATCGGTTTCTTTAGCAATAGATCATTGTCGGCACTCACGTGTGTCCTCCGGTCTTGCTTTCAGTTTCGTTGTTCGCCCTGTCTGGTTTTGTCCCAAACTGCTCAGTCGGGATACCGAAAAAGTATACGTTTTCGGATATGCGGTAAGCAACCGCTTCGTGAGACGGAAGACCGCGCTGAGTTTTCGCAGAAATTTGCCCGAGGCGCTGCGTTTCCGCAGTGCGGACTCGAAATCTGGGTTAAAATGCCGACCGTGCTAAACCGTGGCAATCTTTCGCTGGTCGTTTTGGCTTTCAGTATAAGTGGGGGAGTCGTGGGCGCAGGACCTGCCGATGGCGCCAACTTCCCCGCCCGCTGCCCCCAAGCCGCCGGCGAAGTCCATCGTTCAAGCCCCGTCCCACAAATTCTGGGATAAAGAGAACATCTGCCTGTTTGCCGGCGTCGGCGGCGCGCGCATGCTGGACTACGCTTCCACCCGCTATCTGCGCGATCAAGGAGACAATGAGGTGCTGCTGACCAACGCCATCGTCGATAACCGTCCGCTCTTTGTCGGCATCGAACTGGCCGGTACGGCTGCTTCCATCGGCGTCTCCTACCTGTTCCATCGCACCGGTCACCATACACTGGAGCGTTGGACTTCCATCGCCCACATCGGCGTGGGCGTGGGCGGGTCGGTGCACAACTACCTTCTGAAACCCGCCCCCGGGTATTGACGTGCAACTGTAGGTGCCGGGACCTATACCTTTTCCGGAATCGTGAACGGCACGCGGTAACCGCGGTCCTCGCCGCGCATGTAGCGATTGGCTTCTTCGTCGCCGATCACCGTTTGCGTTTCGGGATCGAACTTCAGCGTCCTTCCCAGCCGATAGGACGTGTTCGCCAGGTGAATCAAGGTGGCGGTGATGTGGCCTTCCTCGATGGGCGCGGGAATGTCCTCCTGCCTGCGCGAGCGGACGCAGCGGATGAAGTTCGCAAAGCAAGTTCCGCCGCGCGTAGCGCTAGGGCCGGGCTCGTTGCCTTCTCCCAGGAAAGTCCGGTACGATTCGTAGCCGGCAAAGACCATATATCCCTTTGAGCCGTACACCAGATCGCCGCACATGGCTTTCGGTTGCTTGATGTGGGCGTGCCCCGCCGTTTCCGAAAGGTTGGCCGCACCGGCGCCAAAGCCCGGCATGCCAATCTCCGCTTCCGTATTGGTCATCCAGTGGCGCACTTCAAACTCCAGGTGGCGGTCCGTGCCGTCCGGCATGTTGAATTCGAACGAGCAGTTCAGGATGTTGGGCGTCTGCTGGTCGTCCTTGAACATCACGTGGCCGCCCATGGCGGAAACCTTGTTGGGAAAGCCCACGCCCAGCGCCCAGCGCGCCTGGTCCATTTCATGCACACCCTGGTTGCCCACGTCACCGTTGCCCGTGTCCCAGATCCAGTGCCAGTTGTAATGAAAGCGGTTCCTGGTAAAAGGCTTGAGCGGAGCGGGGCCGGTCCACAAATCGTAGTCCACGCCAGGCGGGACCGGTTCTGGTTGGGCGATGCCGATCGTGTCGCGCCACTTGAAGCAGATTCCGCGCGACAAGATAAACGTCGCCAATTACGCCTTCGCGAAGCTTCTGCACACCCTCGATGTAACCTCCGGCGGAGCGGCCCTGCGTTCCGTGCATGACGATGCGATTGTATTTGCGCGCCGCCGCCACCAGTTGATACCCCTCCCACCAGCAGTGCGAACAGGGCTTTTCCACATACGCGTCCTTGCCCGCCTGGCAGGCCCAGATTCCCATCAGTGAGTGCCAGTGGTTGGGCGTGGCGATGGAAATGGCGTCAATGGATTTGTCTTCCAGCAGCTTGCGAACGTCCTTGTAGACGGCGGGCTTGGGCATGCCCCACTTGTTGATGTCGTCCAGGCGCTTGGCGATGACGCTGTCATCGATGTCGCACATGGCGGCCACTTCCGCGTCCGGAAGCTTGCCGTATCCCTGTAGATGGCTTCCGCCTCGGCCACGCACTCCCACCACTGCCACGCGCACGCGGTCGTTCGCTCCCCAAGCCCTTTGGGGAATAATCGTGATGCCTCCCAGCGCCGCCACGCCGGCGGTTGTCGTCACGCCTGTGCGCAGAAATTCCCGTCGGTTAACTTTTGCTTCACCTTCCATAATGCCTCCATGAATTAATTTTCCTGACCTGGCGCGCAAATCCCTTCCGCGCCAGTTCTTGCGCACAACAGGATACGCCAAATCGGCAGGGCGGGAGCGGCAAACATTCGGGCAATTTTCCATCTTGACAAGCCCACACACTTTCGATAGTCTAGGCGAGGTGGCTAATCATGAGCCTTGTGGAATCTCAACCCGCCGCCGCGCCCCGCTTACGCCGCCCCATCTCTGTCCGCCGCAAAAACCCTGTAGGCTCGCGGCGGGAATTTCTAGCCGTCAAACTGTCCGCCACGGTCGCCCCCGAGGCTGGAAAAATAAAAAAGCAGTGAAAGAACCCGATGAGTTGTTGAAAACAAAGCCACTTAAAAAGTGACAGAATGCCCGATGCCGATGAGTTTCTGATTCAAAAGGAGTTAGTCGTCCCAGAAGAACGTTTGCGATTATTTTCCGTGTAATCCACTGAACCACAAGGCTTTGTTGTTGTTTTCGCTCGTTTCATCCGACATGCGTTGAGGCAAATCCGCCCTAAAATGGGCTAAATATGGCGGTTTTATGGGGCCTTTTCGAACGTCTCCGCAGCGACCGGACTAGCCGCTACTATTGAGAGAAGACATTGCCTGCCAACTTACTTGACAATCGTGCAGTTCAAGAAGAAAATCGATTCGGTTAAAGAATTTCCACCCACATTTCATGGCTGGTAGCGGCGCTTCGGCGCGTCGTGGGACTTGCACAGATGAGGAGATTTCCGATGAGACCTGACAAACTCCGCGTGGTGCTCGTGTCCTTGTTTGCGCTTTGCATGGTGGCAGCGATCTCCTTGTTCGCCCAAGACAAATCTTCCCGCACGATTCCCAACAGCAAATACGGGTTCGTCTCAACCGCCAAAGATCTCGGTGCCGAGGCGTTGACGAAGCCCCTGACCGTTTATGTGTGGCTGCAATTGCACAATGCCGAGGCCCCACGGCAACTGGTCGAGCAGCAGTATGATCCCGGCTCCGGCAATTACCAGAGCTGGCTGACGCCGGACCAGTTCAGTGCCGCCTATGCGCCGACCGCGGAGGACGTGGCCACGGTGAAGGCGTTCCTTGCGGCTCACAACCTCTCCGTCACAGGCGTCGGACAACTGAACATGTACGTGAAGGCATCTGGAACCGTCGCCGACGCGCAGACTGCCTTCGAGGTGGCGATCCACCGCTTCAACGTGCGCGGTCGTACGTACCGGGCGAACACCACCGATCCGGTCATTGAGGGACCGGCGGGCGCCTTGGTGTCGCGCGTCGGTGGCTTGTCCGACTATGCATTAAAACCGCACGTTCTGCGCCCGGTGAATCCCCAGACGCAAAAGCCCTTCGATGCCGTGCCGCTCTCCTCCGCGCCCGACGGGGCGTTCTTCTCGCCCTATTGTTTGGGAACCCCGCAGCTTCTGAACTTGAGCAGCGATGGCAGTCGCCCCAAGGCCACCTACTTCGGCAACACTTATGGAGCGCCGATCACCAATACGACCGTGGGGATGCTGTCGCCTTGTGGTTATCAGCCCAGCGATTTGCAGACCGCGTACAACTTGACGGGGCTTTACAATGCCGGCCTGACGGGCGCCGGACAAACCGTGGTGATCATCGACGCCTACGGCTCGCCCACCCTCGCGACCGACGCCGAGACGTACTCGAGTTTTTACGGCCTCGCTCCGCTGAATCTGAGCGTCTACTACGCTTGTCCCGCCCCCACCGATGGCATTCCGGGTTGCCCGACTCCCCAAGACGAGGGCTGGTCGGTAGAGACCACGCTTGACGTCGAGTCGGCCCACGCCGTGGCTCCGGGCGCCAACATCGCGCTGATTTATGCCTATTCCAACGAGACGGATGATCTGGGCGCGGCCATTCTCGCCGCGGTTGCCAATGGACTCGGCAATGTTGTCTCCAACAGCTACGGCGCGCCGGAATCCGAACTCGGCGGCGCTCCTTACACCCCTTTTGATGACATCCTTCTGGTAGCTGCTTCCGAGGGTGTGTCGGTCAATTTCTCCTCGGGAGACTACGGCGATTTCTCCACGATCGAGGGATTCACGGACGTCAGCTACCCCGCCAGCTCAAGCTACGCCACGGGCGTGGGCGGCACCAGCCTGTTCCTTACGAAGAACAAGACGATGGCCTTCCAGACCGGGTGGGGAACCAACGTCACCCAGATTGCCGCTCCCACGGACACCGCCGGCTACAGTGATCCGTTAGTTCCGCCCGATACCTCCGCCGCCGACGGTTTTGGCTTCCAGTACGGCGCCGGAGGAGGAACCAGCGCGGTCTATCGCAAGCCGTCGTTCCAGAGAGGGTTACCGGGCCGATTCCGCCTGGTGCCTGACATCAGCTTCCTGGCCGATCCCGATACCGGCATCGAGATCTTCTGCACGGGCAGTACTTGCTTTGGCGTACCCTCGAGTGACATCTACGTGGGGCTTGTCGGCGGCACCAGCCTGGCGTGTCCGATGTTCTCCGCTCTTTGGTCCATCGCCAACCAGCGCGCGGGCTATCCTCTGGGACAGGCGGCTCGTTCGGTTTATGGCTTGCCCGGGAACGCTATCACCGACGTCGTTCCGATCGCCTCGCCTTTCAATGTTGCGGGAACCATAACGGTGAATAACCGCCAGGTACTTTACGAAGGTCCCGCTCAGCTCGTCGCGCCCCAAACCTGGTCGCCTTTCGTCAGTGCCATGTTTGAGGGCAGCAGCGCCACCTACTACGGCGCCTGGTTCGTGATGTCCTTCGGCACTGACACGTCGCTTTATACAAATTGGGGCTGGGACAACGTAACCGGCGTCGGAACGCCGAACGGCTTGGCGTTTGTAAAGGCCGTGGCGCCGGGCCGTCACTAGCCTGATTTGTTGATGCGTTGCCCGGTGCGCCAGAGGCCGGTGTAAGATTCTTCGCCGAGGTGGCGGAGAGGAGTTTGGGATTCTTTCCGCCACCTTGATCTTAACGGCTCCCAGATCCGCCTTCCGGTAACCACTGCGAGGAATAAATCACCCTCAAGACCCGGAGGGAATCTGCCGATTTACCATTGAGAACAGGTGAGGTCTCAATGGATAATGAACTGCTTGACGTGATCCGGATTGCCAATCGTGAGTTCCAGGAGTTTATCGAGAAGGTCTCACAGGGTGGCGCGAGAGTGGTGGCGTCGCGCGGCGCTTTGCAGCGGCTGTGCAAGCTTGACCAGAGGTTGAAGCAGGTCGCTCAACATCTTGATTCTGCATCTCGCGCGGGCGCGCACCATCCCGAGGCTGCTTACCAGTTGATGAGGTATCGCGAAAATTTGAAAACGCTCCAGACCCTTTTGGAAACACTTCAGTTTTCCCTCGTGGCAGAAAAGGCCCGCTTGGAAAGTCTGCGCGCCAATATGCAATCGGCGTGCGCCTGGGCCACGTCGGTGCGCGATATCTCCTGATGAATACAACCTCCATGCTTCCACGTGAAAGGGTTATTGCCGCGCTAGGTTTTCAGTCTTCCGACATCCTTCCTCTTGAATACCACGCTTCTCCTTCCGGGTCATTCGAACACGGCGAACGGCTGCACCAGCTTTGGGAGCGATATCCACAGGATTTCGGGCTCACCAGTGCGTTTCCGCATGCCGGCCCTGATGCCCGGTGGGTGGACGCCAGCGGCCGCTATCGCGAAGTGCGCCGCGACGAGTGGGGAGTGGTTTGGGAACACCTGATCTTTGGCGCGGCCGGGCATCCGCTCGAACGCCCGCTGGACGATTGGTCGAACCTTGACCGGTACCAACTGCCTCCTGATCCTGCGACGTCCGGCCCTGAGTTTGAGCGCGAGCGGGCGCGGGCAGAATGCCATCAGCAGCGCTATTTTCACAAAAGCGGTTGGATCAACCTGTTCGAGGTCATGATCGGCGTTCGCCGCTTCGAAGATGTGTTGATGGACATCGCTTCCGACACTCCGGAAATCAACCGCCTGGCCGATTTGATTACCGATTATCAACTCAAGCGGGTTAATTACCTGTTGGCGCGCGATGTTGACGCGATTCAGTTCGGCGACGACTTTTCCACCCAGTTCGATCTGATGATGTCGATCCGGACCTGGCGAAACTTTTTCAAACCGCGATTTGAGCGACTCATGAAGCCCGTTCACGCCGCGGGAAAGAAGGTCTTTTTCCATACCTGCGGATGTGGACTGCGGCTTCTGGATGACTTCGCCGACCTCGGAGTCCACGCCATCTGGCCGCAGATTGACGTCTATGATCCCGCTGAACTCGCCCGGCGGTGCCGTGACGCCCGAATCGCCATTGCCCTTCACCCTAATCGCGGCGAGTTGATGATTCGAGAGCACACCGGAAGAAGTCAGGTCCAACGTTCGGAAACTGGTCGATACCTTCTCCATGCACGCCGGCGGCTCGTGGTTTTACGTTGAGATTGACAGCGGCTTCCCTTTCGAAAACGTCAGGGCCTTAATCGAAACCATCGGCGAACTGCGTGGTTTCTGACCGGCTTGCATAATCGCGTACAATCGAGAAGCATTGGGAATTGCCAGGGAAGGTGACGGCGTAAATTTCCGGCGCGGGCCAGTGTCATGGCGCTTCGCAACTCTTGACATCTGACCGCAGGAATCAGTTGCTTGGACTGTGAAGGGGGGCGAGGAATGGCGCGCGGAGTTGCGGATCAGAGCGCGACGCTGACGACCGGGCAGTATCCTGTCTCCCCGGCGTCCTCTCCGGCTTGGGCGCGCGCGGATCTGGCTTGGCTGGCGAGTTTATGCCTGGCCACCTATGCGAGTTATCTGCCCGCTCTTCACTTCGATTTTGTCTTTGACGACCGTCCGTTTATTCTTCAGAACCCGTTGCTGCTATCGTGGGGGTCCATTCCGAGGTTCTTCACTGCCCATCTCGTCTGGTTCCTGCATCCCCACGCGCGGGGGACGTATTACCGCCCTGGCTTGTTGTTGTGGCTTTGGGTACAGCGCCACCTTTGGCATCTGAATCCTGTGGGCTGGCACCTTTCCACGCTGACGCTTCACGTGCTGGCTTCACTCAGCGTCTACGTTCTGGCTCGGGAATTTCTACGCACGCGGTTCGGAGCAGGAATCGCGGCGCTGGTGTTCGCCCTGCACCCGGCGCATGTGGAGAGTGCCGCATGGATCATGGGCTTGCCTGACCCGCTCATGACGCTGCTTGGCGTGTCGGCCATGGTGTGCCACATCCATTCGGCGGCAAAGCCAGGGCCGAAGCCGCAGAGTTTGGACCGGCGCCGCTTTGCTGATGTACACCGGGCGCTATTTTAACGAAGGAAGTTGCTCTAACTCTTCCGGCGCTCGTCTTCGTGTTTGAATGGATTTTTCCCCGGACCCCGCCGAATGTCGCGCCAGAGGCCGTCGGTTCGTCGCGCGCTTTCGCGAGGCCCTGATGCCCACGTGGGGATACTGGTTTGTAACCGCAGTCTATCTCGTGGCACGCCGGGCGGCCTTGGGCGGTCTGAGCTACTCGTTGACGCCGCTCCCTTGGCGAACCCTGGTAGCTACGTGGCCCATCCTGCTGTGGTCGCACCTGCGATTGTTGCTGTGGCCGGTGGGACTGAGCGCGTTCTACGACGTGCCGTACGTTACGCATCCCGGTTTGGTAAATTTCGTCCTTCCCTTCGTTGCTGTGGCCGCTACCGGGCTTGGGGTGTTATGGCTTGGGCGGAAATCGCCGAGGGCGGCATTCGCGGGAGTCTGGCTATTTCTGCCCATGGCGCTGCTTTTGAACCTGCGCGTCTTTCCGCCCGGCGAAATCGTCCACGATCGCTTTATGTACTTTCCATCGGTGGGATTATCGCTCTTGCTCGGGCTTGGGTTGGATGGATTGGTCTCTTTGCCCTCGTCTTCGTTTTCCGTTCGCGCTCGGCAAGTCGCCATCGTGGGGGCGTTGGGCCTTGCCATGGGCAGCGCGACCGTCTACTACGAGCGCTTCTGGGCCAGCGATTGGACGCTTTACGGCCGGGCGCTGGCGGTGGCACCGGGCAACAACCTGGCAACCAACAACCTTGCCGTTGACCTTGCAGACGCCGGCCGATACGACGAGGCGATTGCACTTGAACAGCGCATCCTGGCGCGCGACGCCGGCTACGCCCTGGCACAATACAACCTGGGATATTGCCAGTACCGGGCCGGTAAGTTCGAGGATGCGCGCGTGAATCTCGCTCGCGCCATCACCCTGAGTCCCGCCGAACCGGAGCCCCACCTTTACCTGGGCCTTGCAGACTATCGCATGGGCAGGCTGGAGGAAGCAGCAGCCAACATCCGCCGTACGGTTGAAATCAGTCCGGAAAACGCCCGCTATCGATTTACGTTGGGAATGGTGTTGCGCGCACAGGGCAACGTGGCGGCGGCCCGCTCAGAGTTTGCTACCGCACTCGCGTTGGACCCGACGCTTTCCGCCGCGCACGATCAACTCAACGAACTTGCAAGACTTCCAGCGCGTCAGTGAGGGCGTCGGTTACTGCGGTTTGAATCTTCAACCCCCTCCTCTCTGGGTGGAGAGTGGGCCGCAGCGCCGGACGCATCTGTCTGATCGGCGAGAAGATCAAACCATGTTGTTTCGCAATCGGCACTGGGGCAGATCCTTTACGCGGACATTCACCAAGTTCCGCGGGAACTCGCCGTGCAGGATTTGTACGGTCTGCTCGGAGACCTCCCGGCGCATGATCGCATACGAATCCTCACTCAGTGACGCGTAGTGGCAGGTGAACACTACGTTTTCGAATTCCGCCAGCGGATGCGGCAGGCGCAGCGGTTCTTTTTGCAGTACGTCCAGACCTGCTCCGGCAATGTGGCCGGAAGTCAGCGCGGCGCACAAGGCGTCTTCATTTACCACTGCACCGCGCGCCGTGTTGATCACGATGGCTCCCGGCTTGAGGAGCGCCAAGGTCCGCGCATTGACGATGCCGCGAGTTTCCGGCGTATCCGGCACGTGCAGCGAAAGGATATCGGTCCGGGGCAGCATTTCTTCCAGCGGCATCAGAGGAACGCCAACGGCCTGCGCTGCTTCCGGGCTGACGTGGGGATCGTAAGCGATAACGGTGAGGCCCAGACCTTGCGCTTTGCGTGCCAGGCACCGCCCAATCTTGCCCAATCCGACCAGCCCCAGGGTTTGGCCGCTGAGCCGCCGCATGGGCCGCAACTTGGCATCCATCGCATAGACCCACTCGCCCGCGCGCGACTTGCGGTCGGCCAGTACGATCTTGCGCGTAACTCCTAACATCAATCCCAGGGCGTGCTCGGCCACTTCGTCGGAGCAGAAGTCCGGCACGTTGGCCACCAGGATGCCGAGTTCAGTGGCGGCCTCCAGATCCACATTGTCCACGCCGATGCCGAGCCGGACGACGCCCTTCAGCCGCGGCACGGCCGAAAGAAATTCGCGCCTCAGCGGCGCGCCCGCGGAGATGATGATTTCCGCCTCCTCTGCCAGCCGGATGCGATCAGTCACATCTTCTGCTTTGCCGTAGCGAATCGCACCTCCGTTCTTCCTGATCAATTCTTCATCGAGACCGGGCACAGGTCCTTCAACTCTTTCGGTAAACACCACCATGCGCTGCGACATTTCGCGGTTCTTCCTCTCTTTTTCGCCTCGGCAAAAGTATATCAGGTTGATGTTATAGTGGTGCAGATTGCGGCGCTGGGGCGCAGACAGAGTCTATACGAAGGGGAAGCGTTCGTGTCACCCGGCCTTGGGTTGGGAAGTTTCAATCGCCAAAGGAGCCAAACTACCGTGCGAATTTGGACACTCATGATGTTGACCACCGCCTTGGCGTTCGGGCAGGGCAAACCACCCGCTGCCGCTCCGGCAATCCCGACGCAGACGGCTCAGACCAAGCCAGAGGATACCGTAAAGCGGTGCCGAGACATCCTGAAGGGCGCCATTCACGACAAGAACCCGGATGTCCGCAAGGCCGCCGCCGAGGCGTTGAGCCTCATGGGTTTCAGAGATAACGTCCTCGAAACACTGGCTCCCATGCTTGACGACCATGACTTCACCGTGCGCATCGCGGTGGTGACCTCGTTGGGAGACCTGAAGGATCGACGCACGCTTCCGCTACTGCAAAAGGCGCTCCAGGACCCCATCGCCGAAGTCGACTTCGCCGCTGCCAAGGTGCTCTATCAACTTCACGATCCGCAAGGGACACAATTTCTTCTCGACGTGGTGAACGGCGAATCCAAGGCGTCGTCCAATTATTTCAACAAAGAGAAACGAAGCGCCCTGCACATGCTGCATACTCCCACCAAGCTTTTCATTTACATCGGGACCCAGGCGGCCGGGATGGCGCCTGTGCCCGGGCTGGGCTTTGGAATTTCCTCGGCGGAAGGTATTCTGATGGACCCTGAGACTTCCGCCCGGGGCGCCTCATTGCTGCTCATGGGAAATTCGCGCGATCCACGCCTGGCCGATGCCGTGGCGTCGTCACTGGGGGAGAAGGACTGGTCGCTTCGCGCCTCCGCCGTCCATCTGATTGCCATGTATCCGTTTCCGCAATACCGAGAGAAATTAGTTCCGCTGCTGGACGACAGGAGGGGGGCGGTCCGCCTGCGTGCTGCCGCGGCTTACATCCGGCTGGGCCGCGTGGCCACGACGCTGCCGAAGACATCGACGGGGACGCATTGACGCCGCTGAACTGCATCCGGACCCGGAACTGTTGGATCTGGACCGTAATGGCTTTGTCTCTGGGGCCTCTGCGTCTTGGGGCCTCTGCGGTTAAGGATTTCCCGCGTGAATCTCGACTTCCAGCCACTCCACCAGGCCATTTTCACTGCGTTCGCGGAGAGCTACGGTGAGCTTTGCCGCGCGAATCGCCACGTGGCTTTTCGCTGTCTTGCCGCCCCAGCAATGCTCGGTGATCTCAGCATAGCCGGATGGTTCGGCCTCGCGTCGCAGGGTGATCTCGCCATCGCCGTAGGGGACGATGCCAAGCTTCGAAGCTCTTGCGAGCGCGTCATTAGTGCGTGACGCGGTTACGACCGATGCTGTTGCACTCACGAGATCGCGGTATTGGCCTGAACCAGCGAGTCCATCCAGGCGCTGTTTGCGCAGGGCTACCAGCACCGCCTCACCTTTTTCCAGGCGTGCCCAGGACGAGGCGTGGGCGCCGCGCGTGGGCGCTTCAAAGTCCGCATCCAACGGGATAACGCTGAACTGATTTGTCGCACGCACCAGATGGGTGAGACCGTTGTACTTGGCCATGCGCTCCGGTGTAGGGCCATCCCCGGGCGCGGTGCTGCCATAGAAGCTCGCCAGCGTGCCGATCGTCCCCACCACCACCGAGTCAAACCACGTGGAGGGTCCGCTGATCCAGTCGTACCCCGACGAACCGTATGTCGGCATCCCGAACTCTCCGCACAGGCTGCTGAAGAAGAATCTGCGATTTGCTTCCAAGTCAAATTCTTCGATTGCCATGAACAAGTCGTCGGGGCTGTGCAGGTCCAGATGTTCGGTGAACAGCGGTGAGAGTTCGTAGTACATCACCACAATGTCGGGATTCACTTCGCGCATCGCGCTGGTGACTACGTCCAGACCCTTCCACAGCATCCGCTCTCCCGCCCAACTCATATCGTGCGGGGCCACCGCGTCGAGCGCGGGAATTTCGTAGCCAAAATCGAATTTCACCAGGTCGGGCTTATACCGCTGCGCGAATTTGGCCGCGCGGTCATGCAGAACCTTGGCCACGGCCGGACGCGTGAAGTCAAGCAGGTAGTATCTCCCGGCCTTGTAGGGCTCGCCACTGGCGCGATGCAGCATGTCTTCGATCGTGAGGCCGAGCGACGAAGGCTCTTCGCAGCGCATGAAGGCCGCCCACATGCCCAGGCGATGGCCGTCGGCTCGCAGGCGCTCAAGAAATTGCTCAAAGTGAGGAAAGCGCACCGCGTCATGCTCCAAGCTGCCGTAGGCTCCTTCCCACTTGTCGTCGATGGAGAACATCTGCGCCTGCAAGCCGGAAGCCTTGAGTTCATCGTACATGGTGGTTAGCGTGGCCTCGTCCAGGCGCCCGCCTTCCCGGTGTCGAGCCACCTGCTCTCCCCAGGTGCACCACTGCGGAGCCAGCGCGGCGGCGTTCTTGCGGGCGGAATTCGTCTTACGCTTGATGACGCCCGCATGGATGAGACCCAGGTAATACTGCCGGGTTGCCTCATAGAAATTCGGCCCGAACGCCCAAAACAGCGTTGCACCCAGCTTGAATCGACCCGGTCCGCGCAAGTGTCCCCACAAGTCGCTGCGCATGTCGAGGACCAGACTGCCTCGGAAGTGTTGCTGGGTCAAATACAAATCACCTGTGGGAAGTTCCGCCAGCCCGCAGCAGAACGCCGCACAAGCACTTTCGAGCGGCAGGTCTGTGCCGCTTCCGATTTCGTGGCCGCGGAAGCCGCAAAAGTAGTGCGCCGGTAGCCCCCACTGCTGCGTCAGCCTCATTCCCCTGGGAGCGCCCCGGCCCAACCAACTGGTGAGATTCCAATCCATAAGGTGGTTGGCGATGGGGCTGATGGCCGGAGACTCGCAAATCCCCGGCAACACGAGGTTGTTCACTTCCAGAGCCGGCTTGACTTGGTCACCACTCGCCTCGGCAAAATAATTTACACTCACTACGTCTTCAGCGGCGGTAGTTTGGTAGATGATCGGCTCCACCCACGGACCCTGTTCGTCAAAGCGCCACACGACGGTAAGTTGGGCCGAGCCATTCACGCGTTCGTAGATCCAGGTCACGCGATTGCCCTGAACTTTGTGGCTCGCCAACCGTCCCGCTGCCGCGTGCCGTGCATCTTTTTTCCCGGAGGGCTGTATGACAACCACAGGCTGAAGAGCACCGGATGCCAGCAGGTGCCCCTCGCGATCCGAGAAGCGAAAACGGTCAGTTTCCTGTGACCACTCCCACGCGTAGTTTGCGCCCGTCACCCGGATGGTCTTGCCGAGGTCGCGGACGAACTGAGTCGTGTCAGGCGCTCCCTGCAACCGCACTTGGTTCAGTAATAATGACGCCGCCGAAGCTTGCATGAATTTGCGACGGTTCAGAATGGTCATGGCTGATCTCCCTTTGGTTCTTCACCACTTCTCCAAGAGTTTCAGGATGTCGGGTTGGTCGCGCTCGTCCGCGGCCAGGCAGAGGTACAGGCCGTCCGGTTTCACGGCCGCGATGAAGGGCTCCAACTCGTTCAACTGCAGGTCGAGAACGACTCCCTTGCCCGCTGCCTGGATTTTCCTGATGACGTGCAGCCATTGCAGGATCGGCAGATCGTCTCCGACGCCTTGCACCCACTGGATGGCCTGAATTTGAGGAACGGCCAGAATGTGATCGAGGTGGCGCAGCACGCCCACTCCGTCTACATGGAAAATATTGTGAGTCATGTGACGAACTTCTCTTTGTAAGGTGGGCAGATAAAAGTGGCAGAAGGCTTCGGTGGAGGTAAGCGCCGTGAAATCGCAACTTGGGATGTGCATCTTGCCGCGGGTGGGGATTCCCATCCAGGTCACGGAAAGCTGGCCGTGCGCCTTCAGAACGCTGTCATAGTGGTCGAACACAGGAAGGAAGTTCTCGTTGGCGATGGCGAGCATTTCGTGCACCTTGTCCGGTGCGTCCACCAGGTCGAGGCACAGTTGCTGCGGGTCGCGCCAGTCGGCCACGCAATCCAGGCTGCCGTGCAAGTCCGTATAACCCACCATGAAGCGGCCGGCGCATTTCTCCAGCGCCACGCGCATGAGGTCTTCGATGCCGCGGAAGTACTCATTGTCGCGCCTGAACTTGAGGTGCTCGATATCGCTCCAGCCGCGGACGCGATGCTCGATCCAGGAGGTGACTTCGCCGAACTCCAGTTCGCCGCAGTGAAAGGCCGCGTAGACGTTGGGGCCGAGATTGGGGAAGAAGACAGGAAAGGTTTCGCCATAAAACGTGCGGTTGCGAATCGTCTCGAGAAAGTAGTCCACCTGATACTCAGCGTCGAACCAGCGTTCCTTCAGGTTCGGCCAAGTGCGGCCCGCCATCGTGTGCGACGCCGCATACTCGGCGTTGTGCTCGGCGAAGCGCACGGGCGGGCGATCGAGCGTCTCGTGGTTGAACCACGCTTCAATGCGTTCGAGGGACTTCTCGAAATCCGGCTTGCCTTGCAATTCCATGTTCGTTCTCCCGTCGGGCCGAGCAGAGTACCACAAGGCGGAGCGATTTCGCAGCAGGCACGCACTTTTAATCGCCCCAGTGTCGGTGCCGGTGGTTGGTTTGTCGCTTGCGATGGGCGAAAGTGCGAGCGATCTGCCATCGTCATTGAACCGCGGCGCGCGCTTGCTGCATTAGTCCAAGTCTGTGATCGGAAAGCAAAATGTCGGTGTATACTCGCACCCGCCGGAAAGACGTGTGGGTAACGATGACCAAGGATGCTTTACGGTACCCAGCGCGATGCGGCCAAACCGTTGGAAAAAGGAGCCCGGGCATGAAGGTCCGTAATTTGTCGAGATGGAACTATCCCTTGTTCATTGGTTGTGCTGCCCTTATATTCGCGGGTTGGGCCTCGCCCAAACTGTTAGCGCAGGATGAATCCTCGTGGCCCATCCTGACGCCCAAGCCCGGTCCCGCTGCGAAGATCAACGGGCCGAAGGTTCACGGCGCGCGGCCCGGCCACTTTTTTCTCTATCGCATTCCTTGTACTGGTGACCGCCCCATCCGATTTTCGGTGGACGGCCTTCCGCCTTCGCTGCATCTGGACAAGAAAACCGGGATCATCACCGGCACTGTCCCCGAGCAACGCGGCGACTACGCGATGACGCTGCACGCTGCGAACAGGAAGGGAAACAGTTCGCGCCCGTTCAAGCTGGTGGTCGGCGACTTGCTGGCTCTGACTCCGCCGATGGGATGGAACGACTGGTACAGTTTTTACTCCCGCATCACCGACAAGGACATTCGCGAAGCCGCCGACGCCATGATTGCTTCCGGCATGGCGGACTTCGGCTATCAATACGTGGACATCGATGACTGTTGGATGCGCCGGCCCGGTTCGGACGATCCCGCCCTGGGTGGTGAGCAGCGCAGCGCTACGGGGGCGATTCTTCCCAACGACCACTTTCCCGATATGAAGGCGCTCACCGCGTACATTCACGCCCGCGGGCTGAAGGCGGGGCTTTACACCGGCCCTGGTCCTCTCACCTGCGGCCGTTACACCGCCAGTTACCAGCACGAGCAAGTCGATGCAGCAACAATTTGCCGATTGGGGATTTGACTTTCTGAAGTACGATTTATGCTCTTACACGCGCCTGTTTCCGGAGAGGACGCTGGAGAATGACCAGCGCCCGTACCGGCTGATGGGCGGCATTCTGGCCAAACTCAATCGCGATGTGGTGTTCAATCTTTGTCAATACGGGCGCTCCGCCGTGTGGAACTGGGCGGCGGACGTCAACGGCAATTTGTGGCGTACCACGGGGGATGTGGGGGGAATGAAGCCCACGCAGTTGCCCGGATTCTACGAGGCCGGCTTCTCCAACGCCGAGCATTCTGCCAACGCCGGGCCTGGACACTGGAACGATCCCGATTACATATTGATCGGCACGGTGGGAAACGCCTTCCGCGCGCAGGATCCGCCCAAACTGACGACGCTGACGCCCGACGAGCAGTACAGTTACATGTCGATGTGGTCGTTGATGGCGGCGCCGTTATTCTATTCGGGCGTGATGCCCAGGTTGGACGCCTTCGCCCTCAACATTCTTTGCAACTCGGAAGTGATTGACATTGACCAGGACGTGTTGGGCAAGCAAGCCGCGATCGTTCGGCACACGGACCACGACTTCGTCCTGGCGAAATCGCTGGAAGACGGGGCGCTGGTCGTCGGGTTATTTAACCTGGACACCGCACCGGCCAAGCTGACCGTCAGTTGGACCCAACTGGGCTTGCAGGGCCGCTACCATGTGCGCGATGTCTGGCGGCAAAAAGACGTGACCGATGCTGAGGGCGAATTATCAACGGAAGTCGGCCCGCACGGCGTGGCCTTTGTCCGCCTGGCGCGCGCTCAGTAGGTCGCCACGGTTTCGCCCAAAGCATCGTTGGCGATAGTTCATGATGACAACCAAGATAAACCTTACCTATGTCTTCTTCCTGGCCGGTACTGCGGCTCTGGGGGGACTGCTTTTCGGATTTGACATTGCCATCATCACCGGCGCGGGGCCGTTTTTGATGGAACATTTCAGGCTCAATGATTTAAGCCTCGGGTGGGCGTTCAGTTCGCTGCTGTTTGGCTGCGTGGTCGGCTCCCTCGTCGCTGGGCGAATCACCGACCGTTATGGCCGCCGAAGGATTTTGATGTGGGTGGCGCTGCTGTTCGCCGCCACTTCGATTGCGACCGGAGAAGCCTCCAACTTCACTTTCTTCATCGTTGCGCGATTCCTGGGGGGCATTGCGGTCGGGGGCGTCTCCATCATCGCGCCGATGTATGTTGCTGAAGTCGCTCCCTTCACCATGCGGGGCCGCCTGGGCGCACTCTATCAGTTGTCCATCGTTACCGGCGTACTGGTGTCATATTGCATCAACTACATGCTGCGGAATGCCGGAGCTGCGAACTGGCGCTGGATGTTCGTCACGGGAGTGATTCCTTCCGCGCTGTTCTTTGCCTTACTGCTTGTCGCACCCGAAACTCCGCGTTACCTATTTCTGTCAGGGAAGCCCCAGCAGGCCTTTACGATTCTGGAGCGAATCTCCGGCCCGGAGACGGCCGAGTTCGAGATTTCAGAAATGCGGAAGAGCGTCACCAGCAAACACACCTCCTGGCGGGCGCTCTGGCAGCCGGGGATTCGGCGCGTGGTGATGGTGGGATTCTGGCTGGCGATCCTGGTGCAGGTGTCGGGCATTAACACGATCACGGACTACGCTCCGGCGATCTTCAAATCTGCCGGCTGGAAGATCGATGCGGCTCTGTTTTCAACCTTTGTCATCGGCGTCTGGAATTTCGGGTTCACCCTGATTTCCTTCTGGGCCATTGACCGGCTCGGCCGCAAGCCGCTCTACATCATCGGGTCGCTGGGCATGACGCTCGCATTGATCCTTCTGGCAGCGGCGGCCCTCACCGGTCATTTCCACGGCACAATCGTTCTGGCGCTCATTCTTGCCTACCTGGCATTCTTTGAGGCGTGCATCGGACCGGTGTTCTGGACGCTGGTCCCGGAAATATTCCCCAACTATATCCGCGGCACGGCCATGACCGTCCCCGTGTTGACCCAGTGGGTGTTCAATGCTTTGGTCGTCCTTCTTTTTCCATTCGCCTTTCACCAGATTGGCAAGGCCGTCACGTTCGGGTTTCTGGCGGCCATGGCTCTGGCGCAAGCGATTTTCACGTGGGGGGTCGTGCCGGAAACCAAAAACAAGTCATTGGAAGAGATTGAGGCGTTCTGGCTGCCCGGCGGAGCTTCCAAACCGGGTGGCACGGAGGTGGTATAGCGACGCTCCCTCCGAAGTTCCTATCATTGGACTCTAAGCCATTTTGGTGGCATCCAGAAGCGGAGCCCGAGCCTGGACTTCGTTAGGTGGCTCCGTTGGGGCGCAGACACACGGGCTCACGGTGATCTTTCCTGCCGCCCACTCACCCACTGAGGCAATTCGCCGAAGCTGCGCATTTTCCGCTTGACACACTATCGTGATCGTACTAATACATTAGTATGAAAACGAGGAACCGCACGCTGGCTGCGCAGGAACTGGAGATCATGAAGGTGGTCTGGGGCCTCCGGAGCGTGACCGTGCGCGACGTTTACGAGGCGCTGCGGCAACGGCGCCGCGTCGCTTACACCACGGTCATGACCATGATGAACATTCTGGAAGAGAAGGGGTTTCTGAAGAAGCGCGCCGGCGAGAAGGCCTACATCTACCAGCCGGCGCTGGCGAAAACGAAGGTGATGGGCGCGATGCTCCGGGACTTCGTCGGCCGGGTATTCAACGGTTCGGCGGAACCGCTGCTGGTGCAATTGGTGAAGGAGCGCTACCTCTCTCCCGAGGACCTGGAGAAGGTGGCGCGCGCCATCAAGGAGGGCCAATGAACCCGCCATTCTGGTGCCGGAATCTACTGGTCTACAGCCTGCAAATCGCGCTGATGGGTGGCGCCGGAGTGCTTTTGCCGCGTTGCTTGAAGCTCCGGGCGCCGCGCGTGCTTTATGGCTACTGGCAGGCGGTCCTCGGACTGTGTTTGTTGGCGCCGCTCGTCCAACCCTGGCGTCACGCCGAAACGGCGTCCGGCATCAGTGCGAGCAGCCGCCTGATTTTCCGTGGGGACGTGGCGACGACGCGGCTGGGGGGTTTTCCCTTTGCCCGGCTGATTCTGCTGTTGCTGGCCGCAGGCATCGGGCTTCGATTGCTGCGGCTGGCGTTGGGGCTCGCGACGCTGCGGCGTTACCGGCAGCAGGCCCTGCGCGTGGAAGCGCTCCCGGCCGGCATCGGTGCCATCGCGGCGCGCCTGGCGGTTGTGCCCAAGTTCTGTGTGAGCGAACACGTACACGGCCCGGTGACGTTTGGTTGGCGAAACCCCGTCGTCTTCGTGCCGCCCTGTTTCCCGTCGATGGAGGCCGATCGCCAGCGCGCCATCGCCGTTCACGAACTGCTGCACGTCGCACGACGGGATTGGGCGGTCAACCTGGCGGAAGAGGCCGTCCTCGCGCTGTGGTGGTTCCACCCGGTGGTGTGGTGGCTGGTGGCCCGTATCCGTCTCAGCCGCGAGCAAATCGTGGACAGGGAAGTGGTGGATCTGACCGGCTCATGCCAACCGTACCTGCACGCGCTTTTGGAGATCGCCGCGGGACCGGTAGCCGCGCGCCGGCTGCTCGCGCCCGCGTTCTTAAACGAATGCCAGCTTGCGGAGCGCATTCGATCCCTGGTGAAGGAGGATTACATGTCAAGACGCAGGATTCTTGTCTCTCTCGTTGGCGCTTCGGTATTGACGCTGCTCGTCGGGCTCGCCGTGGTCCGAAGCCTTCCATTAAAGGCCGCTGGAACGCCGCCGGCCATAAACAATACGCAGCAGAACACCGGCCCCGAGGTTTACAAAGTCGGTAACGGTGTGAGCGCGCCTAAACCCATCTACAAACCGGACCCTCAGTACACTGCCAAAGCGAAGGCCGCCAAGATTCAGGGGACCGTGATTCTCTCGGTGGTCATTGGCGCCGACGGCGCGGTGAAGGACGTAGAGGTTTCCAAGCCACTTGATCCAGGGCTGGATCAAAAAGCCGAAGACGCCATTCGGATGTGGAAATTCCAACCCGCCATGAAGTCCGGTAAGCCCGTGGCGTGCAAAGTGAAGGTCGAGGTAAGCTTCAAGCTCTTCTGAGCCTGCGGGCGGACGAGGGGGGCCATTTCTCGCCCGGCGCAAGTCCGGGTGTATAAACCAGCTCATAGTGCGAAATCTTCGTGGCCCGTGACGAGTTTTGGGAATAACAGCACACGGCGCATCGCGACTACGTGGAGAGCGGCCGCGCACGAGTAGAAGTTGTTTACCACGGCCTCGCCAGACTGGCATGCGGCGCGGTTGAGAGGGTGTTTGACGTCGCCGTGTTCTTTGCCAGGGTCACATCCGACGCCACCACAGGGCACGCATCGCCCGCCAGGGTGGTGAAATTGACGTTGGCAAAGACGTTTTCCTCTGCGAGCACGTTGCCACTGCCGTGTCCCAGCAGTATTCCTGCGCAAGCCTCATTGATCGTATTCCCGCCGACGTGGTTATTGTTCCCGCTGGCGCCGCACGTGCTGTCGAGGTGAATTCCCGCTTCCGCGCTGCTGAATACCGTGTTGCCGAAGGCGGTGTTGTGGTCGCTACAGAGGTCAATGCCGTCGCCGAACACGGTGTTGCTCACCAAATTGCCGGTAATGGTGTTGCCGTTAGCCGTCTGCATTGAGTCGCTCGCGGTGACGATGCCGCCTTGCGTGGTGGTCACGGAGTTGCCGGTAACGGTCACATCGGAGGAAGCGTAGATCAGGATGCCGGATGCCGTGCCGTTCATGGGGTCGCCGCTAAAGACGACATCCGCCACGTTATTGTTCAACACCCGGCCCGTGGCTCCAAATCCCAGTTGAATGCCGTTCTGGGCCGTCGTCGTAGGTCCGCTGCCTACCACCGAGTTGCCGCGAATCGTGAGGGTCGTTCCCGTTTCGTCGCCGGTGATGCCATTCTTCTGAAACCCGCGGACCGTGGAGTTTTCGATAGTCACTGTAGACGTTCCGGAGCCGCCGCTCTCGACGAAGATGCCCAGTCCCGCTGAGGCCTGGCAGGGGAAGTTCTCCGCGTTTTGCGCCTGGTTGCGCGCGCTTACCTGGCTGATGGTTCCGGAGGCGTTCTGAAAGTAAATGCCGATCAGGTTCGGCGCCGCGCAGCCACTGTTTAAATTGTTGCCGGTGCCGTCCATGGCAAGGCGACGGATCGTGACATCCGTAGCGGGGCTTTGCACCAGGATCTGCGGGGCAAACGGTTGGCCGTTGCTGAGTCGCGCCGTGTCCGCGGCGAACCCATTCGGCGGGATCACCAGCACCGGATTATCGGCGCTGCCGGATTCCGCGCCTTCCAAAGTCAACTTCTTGTTAATCACCACCTGTTCAGGGTAGTTGCCGGGACAAACCTTGACGGTCGAACCTGCCGGCACCGCGTTCACGGCCTCCTGAATGGAGGTGAATTGGACCACATTCGGCAGACACGCTCCCACCGCTACCGTGGATGCCATCGACGGCCGCACTGCGACGATCAGCAGAAAAACGATCGCGGCGATGGCGATCTTTCCTGGCTGCCAGTATCCAGTTGCTTCTCTCATAGAACCTCCTCGTGATCTTGAGTGGCTCGGCGAGATAGGGGCTCGGATAGTCGCCTTGCAAGTTTCGTTCTGGTTATCGGGATCACCTCAGTGTGTCACGCCTTCTTGCCGTGGTCAACCGGCATTTGCGGCGAGCACGAGGCCCGCAGCGCGGGTGTTTCATCGGTTGTCCCGCAGGTATCCGGGCACGGTCGGAAGGTGCAGAGTTCCTGCCGAGACGAGGTGGCCCGCCCATCTCTCCGAAGCGCGGTTTCGTCACAGCGCAATCTCTTGTAGAGTCGTCGGCCGGGCCCGGCGTGAGTGAGTTTAATTACAACTAATTATAAGTAGATTAAAATCTTCTAATGTAATTGAAGTCTATTTACGGCTATGCTAAGTTGATAACCGATAGCTCCTGTAACGCGAAGCACAAGAACGTAACAGATATAGGCTGCGTCGGTCTATGACGGTTTCATTCTTCCATTTCGCGCAAGTCGCCGCTGTCGCTGGTTTTGTAGGGACGGCCCTACAAGTGCGCCTCTGCAAATACCTATGCAAGAATTCGCCATCCCCTGATAGTGCTTCTTCCTGCAACGTGCCATTATTCAGCCGGGCACGTGTGTTTCGTTCTTGGAATCTCGACGACTGCGGCGGTCGCGATTGGGTACATGGGCGGCGTAGAGTCGCACGTCAAACCTTTCACTCGCCTCAAGCCTCTCCACTTTCCGGCACCCGTCCCGGCATTGCATTCGAGAATGTCTCCTCTTCTTCCGCCCTTGTGCCGGCGTCAGGAGAAGTGATTGAACGCCATGGCGTGGTGACGGACGTGACGGATCGCCGAAAGGCCGAGGAGGATCTTTGTCGCTCGCGCGCGGAATTGCGTGCCTTGGCGGCGCGTTTGCAATCGGCACAGGAAGAGGAGCGATTGCGCATTTCGCGCGCGATTCACGATGATCTGGGCGAAATGCTGACGAGTCTGCGATTCGAGATCTCGGCCATCGGGCGCAGCCTTCGGCGCGACCAGCGCGACCTCCGGTCACGGGCACGCGCAGCAATGCGCCTTATCGACTCGTCCATTATCCGCGTTCGCAAGATCGCGACCGGATTGCGGCCCGGGCTGCTGGACGCCCTAGGTCTGGAGGCAGCGTTGGAAGCGCAGGTGAAGGAATTCCAGATGCGCACGGGCATTGCCTGCTTGACGGAGTTGCCCCCGGAGAAGCTGGCCCTGCGGAATGATCAGGCCACGGCGCTGTATCGAATCGTCCAGGAATCGCTGACCAATATCGCGCGGCACGCGCAGGCGCATCGTGTCGAAATCAGCCTTATGCAGCGGGCAGGGCTGCTGGTGTTGGAAGTGAAGGATGATGGAAAAGGCTTTGCGCTCCAAGCCCGGCAGTGGACCGGGTCCTTGGGTATCGCGGGCATGCGCGAACGGGCCCTTGCTCTGGGCGGCAGCATGGAGATCGTCAGCCGGCCGGGACAAGGTACTACGGTACGCGCTCGCCTGCCGCTCAGCCTGTCTCTGAGTGCGGGGGACTCGCGATGATTCGCATTCTGATCGCCGATGACCACGCGATGGTTCGCCGCGGCATCGCGCAGCTTCTCAACGAGACTTTCCGGACGAGTCACTTTGGCGAAGCGGCCTCGGCTGCGGACGTGCTGAAAATGGTGGCCGGCGAGAGGTGGAACCTGCTGATTCTGGACATTGGCCTGCCCGGCCGCTCCGGGCTGGACGTGCTCCACGAGCTCAAAGGCCTGCAAGGAGTGCCGGCGGTGATCGTCTATACGATGTACCCCGAGGATCAGTTCGCCCTGCGCGCGATAAAAGCCGGCGCGGCCGCCTACCTGACCAAGCTGGCGCCACCCGAGGAGCTGACCCTCGCCGTCCGCAAAGTCCTGCGTGGCGGCCGTTACATCAGCGATGCGGTGGCGGAAATGCTGGCGGGCTATGTGGACGAAGGGATCTCCCCGCGGCTTCACGATCAGCTCTCCGACCGTGAGTTTTCGGTGCTGCGCATGTTGGCATCGGGCAAAACCGTCAAGCAAACCGCCGGCGAGCTCGCGCTTAGCGACAAGACCGTAAGCACCTACCGCGCCCGCATCCTGCAAAAGACCCATACGCACACCACTGCCGACCTGATCCGCTATGCCCTGGTCCATAACCTATTGGACAATTAGCGGGCTCGCGTCGAAGGCAGAGCCTCAGCGCCCCTCGCGAGAGCCCCAGTGGCGGCACTCTGTAGGGATCGCCCTACATCAACGCTTCCGGTAATAACCACAGAAGAATCGGGCGCACACTGATACCGCCGCCTGTCCTGAAGCCCCAAGATGTGCCGCGGGGGAGGGAGGATGCTCGCCGTTGCGATCCCGGCTGGCGCCTGATGTCTCTTTGTCCCACGCGCAGATCAGTTCTCGCGCTCGAATTTGAGGCATGGGTATGGCGACAACCGCGGAGATCGATCTCTTCTTCGACCCTCAAGCTCTTCAACCTGGCGAAATACTGAACCAATATCGCATTGATGAGTGTTTGGGTTCAGGAGCCTGCGGTGAAGTTTATCGCGCCTACGATATGCGTTTGGAGCGAAGGGTGGCGCTTAAGCTTCTGGCGCGGCATTTGCAATCCGACGAAGTGGGTTGGGGGCGTTTGCTGCGGGAAGCGCGGGCCACCTCCCGGCTTAGCCATCCATGCCTCTGCTCAATCTATGACGTCGCTGAGGAAGGCGGGCACACATACATTGCAATGGAATATGTGGAAGGGCAGGTGCTGCGGAGTCTCATACCACCGGACGGGCTGCCGGCACGCGAAGTCTTGGATTATGGGGAGCAACTCGCCGGCGCCCTCGCTCACATTCACGAGCGCGGGATCATTCACCGGGACGTGAAAAGCACCAATGTCATCATCACTCCCAAGCGAAAGGCAAAACTGCTGGACTTCGGGCTGGCCGTGCGCTTGCACTTTGGTCCCACGAACCGCGCGGCCTCCTGGTCGTCGCAGGAGAACATGGAGAGGGCGAGCGGCACGGTGCCTTATATGGCGCCGGAGGTTCTGCGAGGCAAGCGCGCCGGCGTACAAAGCGACCTCTGGAGTCTGGGGGTACTACTCTACGAAATGGCGAGCGGCAAGCTCCCGTTTACCGGCGGGACCACGGTCGAAATCGGCGCTGGCGTCCTCACCGCAGCGGTTCCGGCCCTGCCGCGAAGCGTGCCGACGGAACTTGCCGCCATCATTCGATGCTGCCTCGAGAAGGACTGCGCCAAGCGCTACCCCGCCGCCGTCGAGCTGCGTGACGACCTGGTGAAAGCCGGCACCTCGCTGGCCAAACGGGCGGTCAAGCAGTCGTTAATCTGCTGGTGTCGAGGGCCCGACCGCTGGCCCCGCACGCGATGCCAGTTGGCCGAGGCATGCCCGAGCGCCCAGACCAATTCCACCTTGCACGTGTGTCTGGACCTGGTCTGGAAGCGGAGGTAGCGGCATCTGGAGCGGAGACTTTCCCTCTCCTCTACCGGGTTCCGGGATCCTCCCAGTTGTCGGTGCGGAACGGTGACGCCGGCAGGCCCATGCGATTGTAGAGATTGCACCACGGGTTCATGGCCCAGGCATACCGCACGGCCATCGGGTGCGCCACCTTACCGCTGTGCACCACAATCGTGTCGCCATCGATTTTGGCTTCTGCGCCCACGAACTTGCGATCGTCGCCGGCGATTTCAAATCCCATCAGATTGGGTCCCAGAAAGTTCTTCGCCACCAGCCCACCGTAAACATACTTGAAATGCAAGCGGATTTTGTCGCCGTCAACATTCATGGACTCATAGATAGGCCCGGAATAGACAACGTCGCGTCCGTAGGCAATGGCCTGTGCGGCGAGTGCAAGCCGATAACCGACGTCTTGCTTGTTTTTGGGGTGAATGTCTGACCCGTCGCCGATGTCGATGGTCACGGCCATGCCGGTCTTGGGCAGCGACAGGGCCATGGCTTGCGCCTCGCGGAGCTCCGGCCAATTGAGGTCCGGCAAGGAGACGCCCCAGTTGGCGAGCTGCACGAAGAGGAAGGGAAAATCTCCTTCGTTCCAGACGCGCCGCCAGTCGCGAATTAGGGCGGCGAAGAGCTTGCGATATTGAATAGGCCGCCCGGAATTTCCCTCGCCCTGGTACCAGATGACGCCGCGGATGGCAAAGTCGGTCAGCGGCATAATCATGGCATTGAACAGTCCCGAGGGCCGACCGGGGTTGCGCCGCGGGTCGTCGGGGATGGGCGGAGCCGACGGAACGGGCGCCCCTACGGTCTCTGCTTTATCCGAGTCCCGCCGCCACTGCGCGAATTGCGCCTCGTAATCCTGGAAGACCTGGGGATACGGCGAGAGCAACTTGGCGCCTGACTCGATGATGGTTTTGAAATCGGGATCGGATTGCAGAGTCTCGCGGCTGGTCCACGCTTCGGCCAGCGTTCCTCCCCATGAACTATTGATGAGCCCGACGGGCACGTTCAAGACCCGCTGCAAGTCGCGGCCAAAGAAATAGGCGGCAGCGGAAAAATCCGGAATCGTGTCGGGGCGCGTGGGGACCCAATAGCCTTTAGCCTCCCGTTGCGGTTTTTCGGCTACGGCGTGTTCCACCGTGAACAATCGCAGGTTGGGATAATCCGCGTGCGCGATTTCATCGGGAGCGTTGTTGACGCTCTTGACCGTCATCCCCATATTGGACTGGCCGGAGCAAACCCAGACTTCGCCCACCAGCACGTCGTGAACGGTCAACGTGTTCTTGCCCTTGATCGTAAGCGTGAAAGGCCCTCCAGCAGAAAGCGGGCCCATCCGCACCTTCCACTGGCCGTCCGCATCAGCCACAGCGCTTGCTTCCTGGTCCTTCAGTGTTACCGTGACACGCTCACCCGGCTCGGCAGCGCCCCAAATGGTGACCTTCGTCCCTTGTTGCAGCACCATGCCATCGGAAATCAAGGCCGGCAGTTTCACGTCTGCCCGCGCTGCGGCTACGGTGAACAAAAGCGCCAACAACATCGGGATCATTCCGATTCGGTATCGGTTCCAGTGCATGGGTAAACTCCTTGTGCTTTGCAGGTCTGCTCCGTTCGTGTGAGAAGCCATAATCTACGCGCAGTCCTTCCGGCGTGCAAGGGACAAAAGCATCGGACATCTTCACAAGCTAAGGGCAGGGCCAAAAGCCGCGATCCCAAAGCGGCGGTCCGAACGCTGCGCTCTAAGAGACCCGGTCCAAGAGCCGCGGTGAAGCGATTTCCGTCCGCTGTCACCATCTCGAGATTACATTACCCAACCAACCGTGCTGTCATCCTGAGGCCGCAGTTCAGGACGAAGGACCCTTGGCATTTCGTCCTACCCAAGAGGCGCGGCTCGCCGCGGCGGTTTCCAGGCGCTGCGCGCCTTCGTTCCTACGGACAATGAAAAGGGTCCTTCGTCCTGAACTGCGGCCTCAGGATGACAGGGCGTTTGGTGGTTGCGAATAACCGTTGAAAAGCGGCACTGAGTATGCCGGTGTTTTCAGATTGCGTGACGATCAGACGCAGCCAGGTCGCCCAAGCGCGTTGCGCTTGCCATGTACGTGCCTCATCGCACCTATAAGAAAGCGTTATCGCTGCGAATAAATGTTTTCATGACGTTTGTCCCACCCGGCATTCGATAATGCTTGCTCGGGGAGGACAGCAGGAGCTTACTCCCCTACAACCCCGCTCAAAGCGATTGCCTCCGTCGATCGAAACCTTTCTTGGTTTCCAGTCTTTATTCTTTCCCCTCACGGGTCATCTGATCGTGCAACTCCCGGAAGCGGCTTTGAACAGGGCCGCGGTATGAGCTTGGGAGGGTGGCATGAGTTTGATGAAAAGAACACTGGGCTTGTCGATGGCCTTGGGACTATTCATTGTTCTGGCTCCGAGTCAAGGCAACAGCCAGACGTTTCGCGGCACGATTCTGGGATCGGTGGTGGACGCCACCGGTGCAGCAATACCTGGTGCCACGGTAACCATCAAGAATCAAGGAACGGGCCAGACCCGCACCACCACCACGGGCGATGCCGGCACCTACACGGTTCCGGAGCTTCCCGTGGGACTGTACGCGGTGACGGTGAGCAAAGAGGGCTTTGAATCCGTGGCCGTCGGGAGCGTCGAGGTCACCGTCGCAGGCGAACATCGCGTGGATGTGACCCTGCAACCGGGAAAAATCGAATCGCACGTGGAAGTTGAGGCGTCCGCGCCGCTGGTCAGCACCACGGAAAACACTCTGGGCGGGACCATCCAATCGAGCCAAGTGGGGAACATGCCCGTAAATGGCCGCGACTACACCAAGCTGATCTACCTTCAGCCGGGCGTGAGCGGCGGACCGGACCAGATTACGGACTCGCCCGGCTCGTTCGGCGAATTCTCCGTGAACGGCGCGCGCGGGCGTTCCAACAACTTCCTGCTCGACGGCACGGACATGAACGACGGCTATCGCAACGATCCGGCCATCAACCAGGCGGGAGTCTTTGGCACGCCAGCCACGATTCTGCCCGTCGATGCGGTGGCGGAGCTCGCTGTACTTTCCAATTTCGCGCCGGAATACGGCCGCAACGCCGGCGGCGTGATCAACATCGTGACCAAATCCGGGACCAACCAGATTCACGGCACGGCGGCGAACTACTTCCGCAACGACGCGCTCGACGCCCGCAACTTCTTTAATACCGCGCCCACTCCCAAGACAGCGTTTCACAACAACCAGTTTGGCGGCTCGCTGGGCGGACCGATCGTGAAGGACAAGGCCTTCTTCTTCGGCGACTACGAAGGCCAGCGCGAGACCGGGGGCCTGAACAGCACCGCCTGTGTGCCATCGGCCAACAACATCGCGCAGGCGGACACGCAACTGTCCGGGCAGGGGTTGAGCGTGAATCCCGTCATCGCTTCGTTGCTGAAACGCAATCCCTGGCCCGCGGCAAATTCCTCCACGCCGGACTCCTGCGCCGTGGTGAACAATGTTTCCGCCACCGCCAACATTTTCAACAGCGTGAACAGCGTGATCGGCAAGGCCGACTACAACTTCAACGAAAAGAACATGCTGACGGCCCGCTACTACTACTCGACCAGCAACCAGAGCTTCCCGCTGGGCTTGGGCGGAACGGGCGATCTGCCGGGTTACAACACGGTCACGCCGACCAATGTCAACCTGTTGTCCGTCTCGTACCTCACCATGATCTCGCTGACCAAGGTGAACGAGGTGCGCTTTGGCTACAACCGCTTCCACGAAACCTTCTTCCCGGAAGACAACACGTTTAATCCCGCCAGCATTGGCCTCGACACCGGCGTGGGAGCGCAGGATTACGGCCTCCCGAAAATGACGATTGTGGGCTTTACTTCCTTCGGCGCCACCGGTTCCGATCCCCGGGGCCGCGTCGATGACAACTGGCAGTTCATTGATAACTTCTCGTGGAAGTTCAACCGGCACGCAGTGAAGCTTGGCTACGAGTTCCGCCGTACCACGGTCTCTCAGTTCCTGGATGAAGGTTTTCGCGGCAGCCTGGTCTTCGACAGCCTGACGGATTTCCTGCAAGGGATGCCCACTGGAGGCGGCAGCATCCTGCAAGGCGATTCCAACCGCAACACTTTCCAGAACTCGCACGCCTTCTACGTCCAAGACAGTTTTCGCGCCACGCCTCGGCTGACTTTGAACTATGGCCTGCGCTGGGATTACTTCGGCGTAATCGGGGAACAGAAGAATCTGCTTTCCAATTTCAATCCGGCGACGGGTGCCCTGAGCCAGGTGGGCACGAACGGGCTTTCCAGACTCTACAAACCGGACTACACGAATTTCTCACCGCGCGCAAGCCTGGCGTACGATCTGCGCGGCAAGGGCGCCACGGTGATTCGCGCGGGCTTCGGCCAATTCTATGATGTGTTCTCTCAGGACTTCTTTCTGGGCCAGATTCCTTACAATGTCGCCACGCCCGGCGCCGCCTACAACGACATCGGGCCCAAGCCGATTCTCTCGAGTGGTGGCGTGGTGAGCCAAATCGACTCCGGCCAGCCCGTCTTTACGAACTTCGGCACGTCTTCGAACCTTTTCGCTGTGGACCAGCACCTGCCTACCCCCTACATGTTCAACTACAACCTGAATGTGCAGCAGCAAATCAGCAAGGCGGTGGTGCTCCAGGTGGGGTACGTCGGATCGGAAGGCCATCACATGTTCCGCTTCCGCGACATCAACCAGCGCGTGACGCCGGAGTCCGCATCGTTGCCCTATCCGGCCTTTGGCTACATCAACTATCTGGAAACCTCGGCCAATTCGCTCTACAACTCTCTCCAGTCGCAGTTGCGGCTTCGCAATTTCCACGGTTTTGAATCCACGCTTAATTATAACTACTCGCACTCGATTGACAACGCCAGCGACGGCACGGATTTTGAGCCCAACGCTTCCCAACCGAACAACAGCGATCGCGTGGACCTGGAACGCGGCAACTCCAACTTTGACGTACGCCATCGCTTCACGTGGATGGTGGATTACAAGCTGCCGTCGCCCAAAGCGCAGAGCTTCTTGGCCAAGGCCGCCAAAGGCTGGGCCGTCGATAGCGTGTTGACCTTACAGACCGGCCAACCCTTCCAGGTGAATTTCAACTACAGCGGCGACTGGGACGGCACCGGCGAGTACTTCCCGCGTCCCGATCTGGTCGGCAATCCCTACAAAGGCCGCAGTCTTCCTGACAACGTGGTGAACCTCTCGGCGTTCAAAGTGCCCTGCACCTACTCGGCGGGCGCGTGCCTCCCGGGCACTCAGCACACGGGCACGGAAGGACGCAACGTACTCTGGGGACCGCCGTTCAAGCAGTGGGACGTGGCGCTCTACAAGGACACTGCCATTAACGAACGCGTGAAAATGCAGTTCCGCGCCGACTTCTTCAACGTAATCAACCACCCGAACTTTACCAACCCCTTCCTTCCGACTTTCTTTGCCGCCTGCGATAACAATGGCATCGACGCGAACGGTTTTTGCGAGGGTTACCTGCCCACCACCGCTACAGGCGACGTCGGCGAGGGCAACCCCTTCATCGGTGGTGGCGGGCCCCGGGGAATCCAGTTGGCGTTGAAGTTCTCGTTCTAATGCGCGACCCGGCGCTGCGCCACCGTGTAGCGCCGATCTTGAGGTCGGCACCGGCGCGGCACTGCCGCGCCAAGAAAAACGAACAACCTCTCCGAGGAGAGAGGTCGCCCGTCTGCCGACGGGCGGGTGAGGGGTCACTTGCTCGTCCTCGCCTTTTCTCCGGACCCCTTACTCGTATCGTCCATCGAGGGGAAGGCGTCGTCGAGCCGCCGCACTCCAAGGTGCCTTCGGCACGGGAAACGTCATACAAGCTTGCATTTGAGCGTCATGGACTCAGATGGACGGAGCACTGCAAGTGAGCTAGCATTCCTTCATCATGAAAAACCCAGCCATCCGATTGACGGTGCTGCTCCTTGGCGTATTGGTATCCCCTCAATCTCCAGCTTCCCAAACCCATCCTCTATCGGCATTTGTAGTTAGATTTGCGGCTCCTCCTTATCCGCGGGCGGCGAAGGACAATAGAATGCAGGGAAGGACCATCTCTGAAGTGAGCGTGGCACCTGATGGGTACGTAACTAACGTTCGCATCCTCAGTTCACATGCGGTGTTTCAAACTCAAGTGAGTGATGCGTTGCAACAGTGGCGATTCAGTCGCACCGGCGAGGCATACAACTTAGAGGTTACTGTCAACTTTGATCTGGACGAGAATTCTGAATGCACGGGCAAAGGAACCCTCACGCCCGAGACTTTTGTGTCTGCTGATCTTCCAACCGTGGTCCACGTCAGAACTGGCGTGCCGTGCCTGGGAACTTCGGTTAGTCAGCAGAAGAAATGAATACGTGGCCCCTTGCCCAGACGGAGGGATTTCCAACCACACGGATCGGGGGACGCTCAGGCCTGCTCGCTGCCCTAACGCCTTTAGGCAATCGGGCGTGTGGTAGCCGGTCAGCGCCTTTCTGACCGCGGTCCTTGGTCGCGCCGCGCACGCGAGCAATTACTGCGGGCCGTCGCGCCGATGATTCAGTCCGCGTACGCCGCGGAAGATAAGCCTACAGTCAGGAAGGCACTGACTGTGGCTACCAGCTCAATTGCGCTGCGTCTCCCCTTACTCCCGCGCCCGCACTCCCACTTCGTCGAGGTGACGCAGGAGGTCGGCCGGATCTTGATACACGCGGTAGGCCCCGGCGCGTTCCAGTTCATCCTGGCCATAGCCGCCGGAAAGCAAGCCCACGCCCAGGGCGCGGCAGCGGCGCGCCGCGAGCAAGTCCCACACGCTGTCGCCGACCACCACCGCGTCAGTGATCGGCACGCCGAGCTTTTCCGCCGCCGCGAGAAACAGGTCGGGGTCCGGCTTGGCGCGGGCAACCTGGTCGCGGGTGATTACCGGTGCATGGCGGTTCAATCCCAATGAATCGAGGGCGCTCTGCGCCGTCTCGAGTCGCCCGCTGGTGGCGATGGCCCAGGCCACACGTTCCCGCGACAAGTACGCGAGCAGCTCCCGCGCGCCCGGAAGCGGGCGGACCTGCGCCGCACGCCGCAAGTACGCCTCCTTGTGCAGACGCACCAATTCGGCCGCTTCCGCCGGCGTCACCTTGTGTCCCGTCTCGCGGAAAAGCGCGTGCATGAACAATCCCCCGCTCATGCCGATGCGCCGGTGAATGCGCCACACGGAGAGCTCAATGCCGGCCACTTCCAGCGCCTCGCGCCACGCCAGCACGTGGTGATACACGCTGTCGATCAGCGTGCCATCCAGATCAAATAGAAACGCCACGCCATGCTGAGTTGAACGGCTTGTTTTCGTGCCTCGCCTCACAATCCCCTCCTGCGGAAACCGTCGCAAATTGCCTCGGGTGCCTTTCAATCCCGTGTTCGCACGATTTCCCTAGGCTCGGTAGGATCTCGAAATTACAGTGTCTCGAAATCACTGTACCAACAAACCGCGCTGTGGTCCTGAGGCTCGCCGTTCAGGCCGAAGGACCCTTTTCATTGTACGTAGGCAGCCCGGCACGCGCAGCGCCGAAGGCTCCCCTCCTGATTCAGGAGGGGACGCGCGCTCGCTTCGGGACTACCTGCCACTGTGGTGGAAAGTGGCGGAATAACCAAGGTGCTTCAGTGCAGAAGGCGCCACGGAAGAAAAGTATTACACCTTCTCAATCCACTGACACATCATCGATGTTGTAAACAGCAACGGGAACGGACTCGTCCGCGTCGGGCAGATCGCGGCCACCCAAGTCTCGGCTGGTCTGGCGCGTCGGTTCCGCGTACAAGTCTCCGGTGCGGAAGCAGAGCCGGTTGACGTCCGTGGCGGGCTCCATGAATGAAGCCTGCTGCGCGATCGGCTTTCCATCCAGCGTGGCGTCGTACTTGCCTGCCGCCGCATTGACTTTGATGGCAAGCGTGTACCACGTGTTCGCTTGATAGGGGCCGCCGTCCACTGACTGCCCGCCGTCGGTGACGTGCACGTGGCCGTCGGATGCGAATACCAGTCGCACGGCGCGGTTGCCGGTGCGGTTCAACACTTCGACGTTCAACTGCCCGGTGTTTGCCTGATGCGCATAGATCCTGGCGGAAATCGACTTCGCGGTTTCCTGGGCGAACACGCGTTCGGCGCTCGCGTAGTTGTAGGGATCGCGGCTCTCAAGCTGAAGGCTCTTACGGGTGGTGCTGGGGAAAGCGACGACGCTCACCGGTGTCCATGGCCCGCGGCGGATGTTCCAGTTCTTGACCACTCCGCCCACTTCCATTTCGTCGAAGCTGTCTCGTGCGGGCCCTTCGACCGCGCCGCGAATGGGCACGGGAACTCGCGCGACCCAGATATCCTCCTTGGTGCTGTAGGTCAACCACATGTCGGTGCCCGGCGGCGCGCCGTTGCCTTCCGAAATGCCGCGGACGTACTGAAAACCGAAGTCCTTGGCGCGGCCCATGTAGCGGCGCGGGTAGACGTCGCCTTCAATCAGCAGCATGTGATCAAAGGTGATGCCATCATCGCTGGTCGCCACGGCCAGCGGCCAGCGATGGTAGCCGTCATTGGCGGGATTGTAGGCGAGGGCGTAACGCCCGTCGAAAGTCTTCTGGCCCCACACCTTGGCGCCGGCGGTGATGATGGTGGGCACGGCCACAACGTTACTCCATGTCGTGCCCTCGTCGCGTGACAGCGCCGTCCCCGACCACTTCCAAACTGAAACCGCCACGCCGTCGCGACGGTGAAAAACCGAGGGCGCTTCCCATCGCTCCATGTGCCCATTGGGGAAGCGAGTCGAGGGCGGCGTCTTGAACAGCGTGGACGGGTCGCCCTCCTCCTCCCACCACTGCATGGTCTTCAGCCGATCGGCCAGCAGCGCGTCGCACGCTTCGACAAAGCCTGCGTCGGGCGAGTGCTGGTAGTAGAGCACCGGCATGGGCGCGTCGCCGGGAGTAAAGGGATGGCTGGTGTTCTCTTCACTCCAGCCGGAATCTTCTTCGCGAATGTCGCGCGCGAAGGTCTGCCGGAAGTGACGATTGTATTTGATGAAATAGATTGGGCCGTACGAGCCGTCCTTGTGGACCTCGCGCACCACGCGGCCCACGCCGCCGGGACCAAAAGGATTGTTCCATCCGTAGAAGCCGAGCACCAGCAGCCGTCCGTTGGGCGCCACGTAAAAGCCCATGCGCTGATGCATGATGGCCGTGCCCGGCTCGCTGGTGGAGTTGCGGAAAGGTGGCACGTCAAAGTAATAGATCGGAAACACAACCTGAGGCTTGCTCCAGGTGCGGCCATCGGTGGAGGTCGCCACCTGCGTGTGCCCTGGCGGACACTGCTCGCCGTAGGTGTTGCTCAGCCACTCCACGTGGAACTTGCCGTTCCAGTAGCAGATCATGGGGGCGTGGTTGTAAGTGAAGCCGAAGCCTTCCGCCCACTCGGGATGAGTGCGATTGGCGCGCATCACCTGGATCAGTTCGACACCGATCGCCGGGCTTAGTCCACCGTCGTGACGATCCAAATCGACGTTGCCGTTCAACACCCGCACCGGTTCTTCCGGCGTGCCAGCGGTGGTGTCTGGCTTCGCTGCTTCGCCCTGGGTCTGCGCGCGTGCGGGCAAGCTGCTTCCACCCAGAGAGTCGGCGGTAGCCAATCCCACGGTCTTAAGAAAAGTTCTGCGATTCGGCATGTCTGGGATGCCCCTTTTCCACCCAAGGTCACCGCCTCGGGTCAACGGAGAGGCCTGCAAATCGCCGCTCCGGCGACAAATGCTCCGAGGCAAACAAGCGCCGCGAGCAACGAAGCGATTAATGTTCCTTTCAACCCACGCGTTCCCACCAAATAATACGGGATAATGACGGGCCATGCGACAGATAGGAAGAACCCCATGTCCCAAACCCGCAGCACTCTTGTCTCGCGACTGTCCAAGTTGAGCCAATATCCCATAAGACTAAGCAGTACGATGTATTGGAAAACCACCGACGGCCCCGGCACATCGGCCGGTGGGCCGCGCAAGCACCGCGCTCCATCTGCATAGCGGCTAGAAAGGCGAATATCAGAATCGTCCAAATCCTTGCAGGGAACAGAGCCGTCTTCATGGGGAAGGCCCCAGCTCCTGGTGCGCTGTTCAACAATCACAGTTACTATACATCCTTTTGCCCAGCGTGGCTTCAGGGGTGGAGTAGCCAGCACCAGAGCAGAATCAATTCATTCACCACGAACAGCGTGCCGAAGATCACTTTGTTGTGCTGCGCCAGCCAGGCGGGAAGATAGATGTCAAAGTTGGGCGCGCGATCCTCGGTGTAGCGGGTCGCCCAATCCGTCATCGGACATCGGCCTCCGTTCAGGGCCAGCACTGCGCATTCGCAGACGACCAGGATCGTCAAGGCGAGCGCCCAACGGAAACGCCGCATAAAGGCCATCACCGGCAGCGCCAGGATGCAGCCCGCCATGAGCGTCCAGACTGCGGTGTGGAGGAGCCTGATCGACACCAAAAGGAAGGCGGGGCTTGCAGTGCGTTTGTAAGATGACGGCGGCATGACTTGATCTTGAGGGCGCGCTCCCGTCACCAGGGATAGAAGAGGTAAAGCTTGGAAATGCGCTCGTTCTCTCCGATGTAGATGGTGCCGTTGCCATCGGCGGCGATAGCTCCGATGTTGTACGCCCGCCACGAGTAGTAGGGCCGCCGGTTCACGTCCACGAAACCTAAGATCTGGTATTCTCCGGAAATGGGATCGTAACTGAACAGACGCGCCATGTCGTCCTTGCCGCCGCCCGTTCCGTAGAGCTTTCCATCGCCGCCGCGCACCAGGCCGTTAAGGCGGGATTGCATCAGCGGCTTGCCCAGGTTTATTACCGTGAGTTTTTCCGGGTCAAGGCGGAAGAGATAACCATCGGACGTGCCGCCGTAAATGATTCCCGAAGGATCGAGCAGGAACGCGTCTACCCGCGTCCAGCGTTCGCGCCCCGGCACTGCCGGCGCTTGAATGGCGAGCGGCACGATCTTTCCGGATCCAGGCTTGAACTGGTAGAACCTGCCATCTTCTCCCGACGCAAACAGATGTCCTTGCTTGGTCCGCCACCAGCATGCGCGACATCATCTTGTCTTTCTCAAACTTTTCGCCTTCAGGAATCCTAGTGGCGACAACGCCCAGATCAGTGAACTTTCCCGCGGCGATGGCGTACTCAAAACAGTGGACATTAGGAGAGGTTAGACCATAGATAACGTTTAAATGACGGTCATACATCAGCGTAAAAATACTCTCACCCGGAACCGGCTGGCCGAGGTCCGTGACCGGCAGAGGCACGCCAATCTGAATCTTCTGGTTGAATTCATCCTTGGGCGTGTATTTCAGCAGGTGGCCGTCAGGCGAGGTTCCGACATAGACATCACCCTCGTCGGATATGGCCACGGCATTCGTGACGGCCGTCGCACCGGGAATCACTCCCAGCGGCTGAACGTAACCGTGGCGCGGAATCAGCACAAACAGGTGAGAGCGTTTCCCGCTCGTTGCGCCGTACACATATCCGTTGGGCGCAACGGCAAGCGAGGTGATGCCCGACTCGCCGTCAGGAATGACGTCGATCGGCGGATAACCCCAGGTCGCGCGCGTCAATCCGCGTCTGGAGCACGACCACGTTGTCGTCCTCGGCATCTCTTTGAGCGTAAGCCGCAACGCCGAGGTGGAAGGCAATGGCAAGCGAGTAGAAGTACGCGGTATTTCATAAACAGTTAATCCGCCTTGGGATGATAAATGAACAGGGCCAGCCGATAGGGAGTGCCGCCGATCTTGCCGCCGTAGTCCTGCTCTCCCGACGTTGCCTCCACGGTGATCGCTCCGACAAGGTAGATCGTGCCATCCGGGCCCGTATCTGCCGCGTTGGTACCGATCACGGGGCGGCCGTCGGGAACGTGCATCTCGCCCAAGTCCTGAATCTTTCCGCTGCGCAGGTCGTACGTGATCAGGTGAGACGCCGCCAGCCCGGCGCTGCCGCCGTAATCAAACTCTTTCCCCGCGGCCGCGTAGTAAAGCTTTCGATCCGCGCCCAGCGTCAAGCTGAGCGTCGCATAGGGTACCTGGCGGCTGTCGGCCACTCCGGGGATGCACATCTGCCCCAGGCGCTTCACTTCACCGTCCGGCCCGGCGTTGGGATCGAAGGAGAAAAGAGTGGTCGCGCTCTCGTCCACCCCATAGAACTTTCTCGTCACCGTGTCCCACACCACCGTGCGCCACGCTGTTTCCGACTTGTTGTAATCGCGGCCCAGCGAAATGCCCTTCTGGCGGATGGGCAACTTGCACGGAAAGCTCGCGAACGCGTCGGTCCGCGGGTCATACTTGAAAATCCGTCCCGCGCCGAAACTGCCGTAAACATTGCCTTCGTCATCGATGCCGAGCGTGCGGCAAATCGACTCAAAGTTATTGAACCTGCCCAGATCCGCTTTGGCGCCGGTCGCCACGTCGTAATAAACAAAGTGGCCGCGTGGATGCGTGAGACCGTAGATGCGGTTGAATTTTGGATCGTAAGCGCCCGTGTTCATGCCTTCATAATGGGGGCCGATGCCGAAGTCCTGCACGCGGCCGGTCTTGGGGTCGTAAGCCATGTAGTGCGAGCCGGGGTAGCCCTCCGGTGTGGCGAAGCGGGCGTACTCAAACCACAAGCCGCCGTGCGTGGAGAAATAAATGCGGCCGTCTTTGCCTTCTCCAAACTTGGCATGAATCTTCGACTGCGGACCCATGTCGAGCCCGCTCTCGCCGCACAGGCGCGTCAGGTCGCCGACATCCACCATCTTGTCGGTCTTGGAATCATAAAATACCAGGTGCCCGCCGGCGCCATGGTGGGCCAGACCGACGTAGACCTTGCCGTCACTCGCCGCCTTCAGCGCCGCCCAGTTGCCATCCATTTGGCCCAGGCCGGTAAAGAATCGGTACTGAACTGTCACCGTTTGCGGCCCAGGCTGCGCAAGGGTAGAGTGAGCGCGAGCATTCCCAAGGCCCAGACGTTTCTTAGGAACGCCAGAACCCGGCGATGCCGGTCCTCGCCCCGCCTGCTGTTGTTCTCGCGCTGCTGCATTGGTATTCGCCTTCCCGGGACCCCAGCGGCTGGGCACGTTTGGTAGCTCCAAGAATTACTAACTATTTTTGTTTTCATCAACATCACGGGTTAGAAATGGCAAGCTGCTTGTTTTCATTCACATTACAGGATAAGCCGTGTTTTGACTTTCTTCATCCTTTGTTTTCATCAACATTACAGGATATCCCAGTAAAACTTGGGAGCCCTCTTTTTTCGGGGCCTATGGCCAACTTAACTGGCTTTGATTCAGTGGCTTAGCGCAAAAGACATTCTGTCGATTTCTCGGCTAAGCGTCTTTCTTTTGTTGCACGTCACAGGTTCCATGAAAAGCCTTCACCCGATCCGATGTTGCACCCTCCGATGTTCTCTCTCGCCTCCCGGTCACCATGACTGTCCGCCCCGGGGACGCGAGACAGCACTGCCTTGGCCGCTTACTGCCTCCCCCTAGCCTAAGCATATCCAGTCAAGAATGTCAAGTAAAATCATTAAGTAGTTGATAAAGCTTTAGATTCCGATGAAGGGATCACCAAAATCGATATCTAAAATGGTGAGTCGCGATGTGCCGTTCCCTATGCCAGCGCATGGGTCTGTGCAAACGCTTCCATTTCGACTATCCGATTAAGGGTGAGCGGGTGGCTGGGGAAAATCTCGATCAGACGAGGTGCGAGCACTGCTGAAAGTTCGTAGCCACGGTCAACGCTTCTTTGAGGGCTCTTGCTCATGCAACCTCCTAACCAGATTTGTTCGAATTGGGTTCGTCCGCCGGTATTCCCGGAAGTACCCACGGTCAGGAAAGCGCTGACCGTGGCTACCAGCTCGGGCGGCTCGCCCGTGAATCGCGGGACGACCCGCGGACCTCCCGGATAGGTCGGCGATCCGTTGCTCGATCACGGGACATTTCTGAAAATCACCCCGCCAGCGAAAAACGCTCCGATGTAAACGAAGACAGCCAGAAGGAAGACCGCTAGTGCGCGTTTCAGCCCCCGTGTCCTGACCAGATAATACGGGATGATGACGGGCCATGCGACGTACAGGAAAAATCCCATGTCCCATAACCGCAGGGTCTTTTGCTTTCGACTGTCAATGTCGAGCCAATATGCAATCAAGCAGAAGAGGGCGACATATTGGACAATCGCTGACGGACCAGAAACGTCCAGATGCCGGACCGTGCAAGCGCCTCGTTCCAACCCTATGGCAGCCAGGAGCGGGAATATCAAAATCGGCCAGATCATGGCGGGGATGATCGAGTCCTTTGTCGAAAGCCGGTTGTAGCACACCTCCGCTGTAAGGTCCAGCGTAGGGCATCCAAAGGGGAAGACGAAGGCGCAGTTTGCCTTCGCCTGCGGCTCTCACGTCCAATAACTTCGGTCGAGCGAACGGTACTGGATGGCCTCCGAGACGTGCGAGCCGTCGACGTTTTCCACGCCCTCCATATCGGCGATGGTGCGGGCCACTTTCAGAATGCGATCATGGGCGCGAGCGGAGAGGCCCAGGCGATTCATGGCGCTTTCCAGCATGCGCTCGCTCTCCGGCGCGATGTCGCAATACTTGCGAATCTGCCGCGAGCTCATCTGGGCGTTGCAATAAATCTTCTCGCCCTGGAAGCGTTCCAGTTGGCGCTCGCGCGTGGCGATGACGCGGGCGCGAATGGCGTCGGACGATTCGCCGCCCGGTATCCTGGCGCAATTCCTGGAAGCGCACGGCGGGCATATCGATGTGGATGTCGATGCGGTCCAGCAGCGGCCCGGAGATCTTGGAGACATAGCGCTGGATCAACGGCGGCGTGCAGGTGCATTCGCGCGAAGGGTCGTTGAAGAAACCGCACGGACAGGGATTCATCGCGGCGGCCAGCATGAAGCGGGCAGGGAAGGTAAGCGTCATGGCGGCGCGGGCGATGGAAACCATGCCGTCTTCCAGCGGCTGGCGCAGCACTTCCAGCACATTGCGCTGGAATTCCGGCAACTCGTCGAGAAACAGCACGCCGTTGTGCGCCAGGCTGACTTCGCCGGGGCGGGGAATCACGCCGCCGCCAATCAATCCGGCGTCGGAAATGGTGTGATGGGGTGAGCGGTAGGGACGCACGCCCATCAGTCCCGCCCCGTCTTCCAGCACGCCCGCCACGCTGTGAATCTTGGTGGTCTGGATGGCTTCGTCAAAAGTGAGCGGCGGCAGGATGGTGGGAATGCGCTTGGCCAGCATGGTCTTTCCCGCGCCGGGCGGTCCGATCATCAGGATGTTGTGACCGCCGGCGGTGGCCACCTCAATGGCGCGCTTGGCGTGGAGCTGCCCTTTGACGTCGCGGAAGTCCACCGAGTATTGGGCGGCCTGCGCCAGCATCGCCGCGGTGTTGACGTGCACGGGCTTGAACTCGCGCGTCTCGTTGATCAGGTCCAGGGCTTCAGGCAGTGAGCGCAGGCCGTACACTGCCACGTCCTGCACCACCGCGGCTTCCGCGGCGTTTTCGAGCGGCAGCACCAGCTTGCGCAGGCCCTTCTGCCGTGCCATGGTGGCGATGGAGAGCGCGCCTTTGATGGGCCGCAGGCTGCCGTCGAGCGAGAGTTCGCCAAGAAAAATGATGTCCTTCAGATCGCTTTTCAGCAGCGCGCCCGTGGTGCCTAGAATCCCCAGCGCAATGGGCAGATCGAAGCCCGAGCCTTCCTTCTTCACGTCGGCGGGCGCCAGGTTCACCGTGATGCTTCTGCCAGGGAAATTGCAGGCCGCAGTTGTTGATGGCGGAGCGGATGCGCTCACTGCTTTCGCGCACGGCGGCGTCGGGCAGGCCAACGGTCAGGAAAAGAGGCTTGCCGGCGGTGACGTCCACTTCCGCTTCCACGAGGAAGGCATCGATGCCAAACACGGCGGCGCTCAAGGTTTTGAAAAGCATGAGGTCAACTTTCTGCGGGAATCGGTGCGAGGCAAATTGGCATGGACGCGATCCCGGACGCGCCCACCTATTGCAGGGTCCTGCGAGGGAGGGCATTATAGCAGAGGTAACGGGCCGAAAGCCAAAAAGCGTCATACGGGAGACGGGGATGCTTATTCCTTGGGCGCTGGAGGCTGGAGAGGCGTTCGACACAGGGGGCACAGCGAAAAGCTCATACAGAGCACAGAGAAATTCTCGATCTCCCGAGGGGAAAGCTGCGGATATGCAATCCGCCGACTCCATCCTGTCCAAACTGCGAACGATCTGCCGGCGACTTCCCGGGGCCACCGAGACTGTGACCTTTGGGCACCCCACGTTTCAGGTCGGGGGAAAAACCTTCGCCGTGCTGGAGACGTATAAGGGAGAGCTCGGCATTGCGCTTAAGGTTGGAAAGTTGATGCAAGGAGTCTTTCTGGACGATGCTCGTTTCTTTCTGACTCCGTACGCGGGCAAGCACGGCTGGGTGACCCTGCGCGCGTACGCAGCGCCCCTGGACTGGGAAGAAATCGGCGGACTTTTGGATGGCAGCTACCGCTTGGTGTTAGAGAAAAGATCTCCCAGAGCTAACGAGTCGGCCAGATCCGGTCGTCGCGAGGAAAGGAAACGTGGCAGTGATTAATCGACGAAAATTTCTCGAACGGACCATCATCGGCGGCGGTGCCCTGACAACCGCATGCAGTCTTGATGGAAAATCAATGGCGGACGCTGCTCCCAACATGGACATCGGACGACCGGAAAGCCGTGAGTGGACCTTCGAAGAGGCGCAGAAGCTTTGGAAGCCCATGACGCGCGCCGTGCAGCATGTGGGTGTGCCGGGTTACCAGTGGCAATGCGGCGTGCTGTGGGATGGCTCGCTCCTCTTCGGCCCCTTGAACGAATTTCGCGCCACGCCCTGCCATGGCGAAGGAATGCGCTCCGCTCGGCCGCAATCTGCTCAACGTGGCGGTTGCGTACGGCGATCCTCCGCGGTTCCGGGACCGTCGCGGGGATTGAGAGCCCGGCGATCCAGCGCAGCCTCGAAGGTGGTAGGCTGCCGATTCCGCATATTCAGACTCACGACGGCGATCTGCTCTGGACGGAGACCGTCTTCGCGCACCTTCTGGACCGCAGGCTGGAAGAGGGTATGAACCCCTCGCCGGATGACATGCTAGTGGTTCACGCGAAATTCCAGGTGAAGAACCGTAGCGCCTCAGCGTCCGTGGGTCACCTCTGGCTGCACTTTGGCGACACCACCGACATCACCTTTGGTTACAAGGGGGGCCGCGGCGACGAACTCGGCGATGCGTATCCCCAGCGCTTCGAGCCGCCATTGGGCATTCTGGAGAACATGTGGCTGAATGCGCCCTTCGGGAGCTTTAAGAAGGACGTGCGGTACGTCGTTCCCCAGCCGCAGAAGGGCCGAGTGATCTGGCACGCCGCAGTCGCGCCGCCGCCCGGAATGAAAAATCCGGCGGAGTGCATGATGGAATGGCAAGTTCCACTCGCGTCCGGGGAGCAAGCGGAATTTTGGATTTCAATTCCTTACGCGCCCGTGGATCGAGCCACCGGCAAAAAGATTGCGCAGCTCGATGCCGGCCAGTTGTGGAGCGAAGTCCGGACGTTTTGGAATGGGCATTGTCGATCATTCTCCCGGCGCCATCACCACTCCCGATGCCTTCGTGAACGATTACCTCGCTGCCGTAGTGGGGCAAATGGCCGAGCAGATTGCCTTCCGCCACGTCGGCAAGATCTGGATGTATAAGACCAGCCCCAACTGGTACGAAGTCTACTGGCCCGTCAGCGCGCGCTTGGCCGCTGCCCACGCTCGATTTACGCGGGCTCTCGCAATATTCGCGCCCGGTGCTGCAAAGCTTCATCGATACGCAGACCGACGAGATCGGCGGGCTGAATCGCCGGAGCATGGGCAAGGGCGAGATTGTGGAAGGCGAAGGTTTTGAGAAGCGGCCCGGCTTTATGGGCAACTTTGAGCGATTGGACCGCCAACACGCTGCTGCTGAGCCATGGGCTGGAACTGTGGGCGCTGGCGTCCCACTATCGCATCACCCGCGACCAGGCGTGGCTGGAAGGCGGCAAACGGCCGCCGATCCAGGCCATGCTCGATGCGTGTGACTGGCTGGTGACACAGCGCCGCCGGACCATGCGCGAGGAGAACGGGCAGAAGGTTCGGCATTGGGGCTTGTTGCCGGCCGCCTCCACGCACGACTGGCTGCAAGGCAACACGATTGCCAACGATGCTACCTGCATCTACGGCATGATTGAAACCGTGCGGATGTTGCGGGAGATCGAGCATCCCCGCGCGGCGGAAATGGCGAAGGAGCTGAACGATTACCGCTCCTGCCTGCGCGACCGATACGTGGAAGCTCGCGACCGTGCGCGGCGCGTCCCCATGGCCGATGGCAGTGAATTCCCGTACGTGCCCCGCGATGTCTATGAATTGGATTGGGCGCAGACGGATTGGACGTATACGTGTGTTGGTCCCATTCGAGCGGGGGCCTGGGGCGCGCTCGATCCCGACGATGAACTGGTGGACCAGTCGCTGGCCTTTATTGACGCCGGGTTGCCGCAAGGCCAAGGTTACTATCTGCGGATTCGCCGCGACGACTTCCAGCACAAAACTGCGGATGAAAATTTCCGCGACGTCGGCGACCCCGGCGCTTCCCGCCATTACTTCTGCCGGCACTACGTGGAATACGAGACCATGATCCCCATCTTCTTTGACCTCTTCCTCCAGCGCGACGATCTTCCGCGGTTTTTCGAATGGCTCTTTAACAACCTTGCCGTCACCATTCACCGCGATTTTCGCGTCGGAGTGGAATCGTTCGACGGGCCGCCTTCCTGCCCGCCTGGCGACGGCATTCGCTGGCAGGCGATGCGCAGTATGTTCGTCAATGAGCGCGGCGGGTACGATGGCTCGGCGCAGTCGCTGTGGCTGTTGCAGGCCATTCCGCGCTCGTGGCTCAAGCCCGGCAGCACCTTGGGCGTCGATCGCGTGGGTTCCCACTTCGGCGGCCAGGTTGGTTTGAAAGTTGAAATTGCCAAAGACGGAAACGCGGTTGAAGTTGCAGCTCATCTCGACCTGGCAGTGATGCCGAAGGAAACTCGCGTGCGGCTGCGCTCCGGCGATGGCCGGCCGCTGACCTCCGCCACCGTGAATGGAGCCTCGACAGCAGTGCTGGAGAAGGATACGATCTTGCTGCCGGCGCAAACTAAGGGCGATTTGCGCATCGTTGGGAAATTCCCGGTCTGAGATCTGACAAATCTTTTCGGTCACGAAGATTTCGTACCACGGGCATCCGAACCTGTGAAAAAATCGGGAGAAAGCAAAAGCATTTCACGCAAAGGCGCAAAGACGCCAAGCCCGCAAAGAAAACAAGGCGGTTATCGTTGCGCGTCTTTGCGCCTTCGCGCCTTTGCGTGAGATTGTTTATTTTTTCACACGTTCTCCTGCCGGTGCCGGGGCACGGCCTGGAAGGCCGTGGTACGTCATGGGCTGCGCGCTGCCCACTGTGCGAAACTCATCCCATCCGCCAGGAGAAAACACCGCCGTGAAAATTGCCGAAATGAACGTCTACACTCCCGACAAAAACAACTACGCCTTCGTGGAATTGATCACTGACGAAGGCGTGGCGGGCTGGGGCGCGTCCTACTCGACGAAGGAGCAGGTTCTGGGCGCCTTCGCGTGGCTGAAGAAATTCGTGCTTGGCGAGAATCCCCTGGAAATCGAGCGGGTCACGGAGAAACTCCATCAGATCACTTTCTGGGTGGGCCGCGGTGGAGCGATCACGCATGCCATCAGCGCCATCAACATTGCGCTCTGGGACGTGGCTGGCAAAGCGCTTGGCCAGCAGGTTTCGGTTCTGCTCGGCGGACGGCTGCGCGAAGCCGTTCCTGCCTACGGCTCGGCGTTGTTCCTCCCGTTGGAGGATTTGCCGCAACGGATCACTCGCATGCGCGAACTGGGTTTCCGCGCCATGAAGCTGGGCTGGGAACCCTTCGGGCAGCAGAGCCTGGCCGAGGACGAAAAGCTGGTGCGCACCGTGCGCGAGGCCGCGGGCGATGCGACCACGCTGCTGATCCACGCTGGCGGAAGTTATCCCTTCTGGAAGCTGCGATTCAAGGACGCGCTGGAGCGCGCGAAAATGCTGGCGAATTACGGCGTGTACTGGTTTGAGGAAGCGCTGGCGCCGGATGACATTGAAGGCTACGCGCGACTGACGGAGCTTTCACCCGTGAAGATCGCGCACGGCGAAGTCCTGACCCGCCGCCAGTCGTTCGTACCCTATTTCCACCGGCGCGCCATGGACATCGTCCAGCCTGACGTTTCCAAGGTGGGCGGACTTTCGGAAATACGGCGCATCGCCTGGATGGCGGAAGAGCACGGCATTGAGCTTGTGCCGCACGGCCGGAACACGGCCGTGGGCGTTGCCGCCGATATTCACCTGATGTCCACGCTGCCCAGCCGGCCCTTCGTGGAATTCAACGTGGGCAACCCGCTGATCGAGGAATTGATTGACACGCCGTTCCGCCTTGACGCCAACGGCTGCCTGCCCGTGCCGCCTGGGCCCGGCCTCGGCATCAACCTCGATCGCGACCGTCTGAAGTCGTTCGAGGCGTCAGGCTTCTCCAGCCCGTCGTGGACTTGGGACGACCGCATGGAATTCGAAGTGCCGAAATAGAGAGCTAACGATCAGGTTAGCGATCGGCCGAGTTTATTTTGGCGAGTTGCTCATGCGCCGGCTCGTAGTGGGGATTGATCTGAAGGGCGGCTTGGAATTCCTTTCTTGCTTCCACCCTCTGGTTTTGTGTCTCCAGGATCAGGCCCAGTTGGTAATGCGCCTCGGCGGAAACGGGGTCCGCGGCCAGGGCGGCGCGGAAGTGCTCTGTAGCCTCGGCATAGCGGTGCTCGCTTTCCGCCAAAAGACCCAAGCCGAAATGCGCCTCGTAGTCGTGCGGGGCGAAGGTAAGCAATCGGCGGAACTCCGCCTCGGCGCGCGCGCGGTCGCCCATGGCCAGCCACGTGTCGCCGAGCAACTCTTCCGCCTCCACGTTCTGCGGGTCGAGCGCCAGCGCGGCCTTCAATCGTGTTTCGCCGTCGATGTAGTGATGCAGCCGTGCCGAAGGGCCTTGCGCTGGCCGGCGTCGCCGATCCCGGAACGGAGCTGACGGCGGAAGAGTTCAAGCTGCTCAATAGCTGCATCCGCTTCAACTTCGCCTCGCAGCATTCCAAGTGGATCGACTATTGGTATCAGGAAATGCTGCCGCGCCACCGGCTGTTCGCGCAATGCCGCAGCTACGAGGTGGCGCTCGGCATGGTGCGGGCGGGGCTGGGCGTGTGCCTAGCGCCGGCGCTTGCGGTTTGCGGCAATGGGTGCAGCCCGGAGGGGATCGATCTCTACGCCACCGGGCAGGCTGGGCGGCAGACGGTGGCGATTGTGGCGTCGCAGTATCGGGCGGCCGAGCCATATAAGAGTTTTCTAACGGCGCTGCGCGAGGCTGGCGCGCAGTTGCAGATGCCGCGGATTCTGCCTATGCCGCCGTTCATTGCGCAAGGGGTGGCGCGGCGGGATACGGAAAGCGCGGTGTGAGGCCATGGGGCGCAAGAGGCCGGTTGCTGTCATTCCGTCTGCCCACCGGCGCGTCTCTTGCTGAAGATCTTTAGCGGCCGTAGAAGGAACCGAAGTGCATGCACCGTGACCTTCGCGGAAGCGGCCCTATGGCAGGGGCAGCTTAGCGATTTTAGTGACATCCTCGCCCCGGCAGCCCGTCGAAGGGCATGTATATACTCTTCTGCACTTTGGCTTTGGGCAATATCCCGTGACATCCTTATAGCAGCTATCGCCGGTGCAACAGACGAAATCGGTTTCTCCGCGGACGAGTAGTCCCACCAGCTCTTTCGTTTTTCCGTGAAAAACACCAGAACCGGAGTTGCCGCCAAATGTTCGATTGGCGACGAAATGGGTATCCATGGCGCTATCTCTCACGACGATCATTATGCATATTTTAAAGGCAGGCCGGATGGATAACCGATTACGAATACCGGATCGTTAACCTTGATCGTTTTGCGCAGCCGCGCAACGGGACTCGCGACTGACGGCGGCACTGTACCATAAGTATATTAGCGCCCAGTCAGCCCCCTTGCGGAACACGAGCCGTCCATCACCTTCGCTGCCCGAAAAACATTGCCGGCGGCAATTTCAGTCACGCCCGGATTCGGCAGCTTGCTCGTAGAAGCCAAATACGACGCGAATATCGCTTACCGCCGGCGGCGTACCCGACTTACTATCTCCCTTCTCCCATACTTCCCGCACGCAATGACCTGCCGTCGCAACCACATCCTTACCCACGAGAACGCCTGAGCAATACGCCCCGGTGTTTTGCTCATGAAAATCTTGCTCGGGCGCTTGAGCAATTCATCTTCTCGCCGAAATTCTCTACCCGGATATTAAAGGCCCCATTCGCTCCACCGGCAGGTTGAACTCGCCCGGCCCAACGCCCATCTTGCCCCAGGCCTTGACGAACTTGCCGGCCGCGGTCGAAATGCACCGCCCACCGCGAGTTGCCGTAGCCGTCGGTGACGAACACTTGTCCGTCGGGCGTGATGGCCAGGTCGGTGGGCTTGTTCAGATGGGTTGCGTCGCAGCCCGGCTCATCGCGCATGCCCAGGGTCTTGAGCACCTTGCCCTCGGTCGTGCATTGCAAGACCACATAGGCATCGGAACGTCGACCAGCCAGACGTTGCCGGACGAATCGAACTTGATTTGATGGGCCGTCTTGATGATGTCGTCGCCCCAGGTCTTCAGCAGCGTGCCGTCGGGCCGATAGACCTAGGCAGGGCTTGGCCCGGGTGAAGACCCAGACGTTGTCGAGCTTGTCGACGGCCACGCCGGGCGTCTGGCCCCAGGCCACGTCGGCGGGCTTGAGCCGAAGCGGTCGACGACCTGGTAGGTGGTCGAGGTGTTGATTCTCAGGTACGCCGTCGAGCTGAGCAATATCCCGCGGCGGAGGCCGGCCCCTGCAACACGGTGGAGCACAAGCGCGCGGCACAAATCAAACCGAAGCGAGCGGTTTCTACGCGAGGACATCGGTCGTCTCCGGGTTTCGTGGTGAAAAGGCGAATTGCAGATTGAAACTGTACTTTGTGAAGAAATCGTAAGTCCGGCGATGATGCTAGCACATCGGTGATAGCAGACAGTTGGCCCTCCTGCTGCGTAGGATTTGGTAGGCACACCAACCAACAGGAAAGCCAGACAGTGAAGATATTCAAGATGTTCCGGGAA
>CAVRBF010000093.1:0-159369 GCA_963719115.1 uncultured Acidobacteriota bacterium
GCTAACGGGCTCGTCCTCGCAGGCTGATTTTGGCAATCTGCAAACGCACGAGCGGCTCTCGCTTCGGCATTCAACCTACTGCATGTCTTTTTTTGTTCTCTGGCCTGCGACTTCCGCCAAGACTCAGACTATCCATTCCGGCCCCGGCCGGTGGCTGGGCTGCCTACTGCCTTCTGCTTACTGCCTACTGCCTACCGCTTTCCGCCTACTGCCCCCCTGCTTCATCGCCGACTTTGATGGCCAGCATGACCTTGTCGTCCATGTGCGTGCCGCCCTTCGAATACTCGGTCACGTCATCACAGACCTTCACGACGATCTCTTTGGCCTTGCGGTCCATCACCTGGCTCACGCTGGTGACAATCCGATCCATGCCGAACTCCTCACTTTGAGGGTTCATGGCTTCGCTGATGCCGTCGGTGCAGAGCACCAGGACGTCACCGGGCTGGAACTTGATATGGCCGCGCTCAAACTGCACGTTCTCGAACAGGCCAATCACCATGCCTCCTTCGGTGAGCTCGATGGGTTCACTGCCGGGCCGCACAATGACGGGAGGAACGTGCCCGCAATTGATGTAATGAATGGCTTTGCGACGCGTATCGATCAGACCCATGAACATGGTCATGTATTTCTCACCGCGCGTGTCGTGCAGGATCATCTTGTTCACGGATTCGGCAATGTCGTTAAGCGAATGCAGGTGCAGCACCAGCGCCCGCAGCGTAGCTTGCAGGTTTGACATGACCATGGCGGAGCTGATGCCTTTGCCCTCGACGTCGGCGATGACCACCAGCAGCGTGTTCTGTCCCAAACTCAGGAAGTCGTAGTAGTCCCCTCCCACTTCAAAGCAGGGTTCGTTCAGCACGGCCAGGTCGAAACCCGGAATGACGGGCGCGGTCTCGGGTAGTAAACTGCGTTGAATCCCACGCGCCAGCGCCATCTCACGTTCCAGCCGTTCCTTTTCCAGCAGATCGTGGTGAAGTTGGGCGTTCTCCAGGCTCATCGCCATCTGGCCGGAGAGCGTCAGCAGCACGTCGGTGTCGTCTTCGGTGAAGCTGCCCTCCGCTTTATTCAGCAGTTGGAGCGTGGCGATGATCTTGCCGGCCTTGTTGTGAATCGGCAGGGTCAGGATGTTGCGGGTACGAAATCCGGTGCGCTTGTCGATCTCGGGGTCAAAGCGGTCGTCGGCATAGGCGTCGGGAATGTTGACGATCTCACCCGTCAAGGCGACATGGCCGGCGATGCCCCGTCCGCGCGGGAGTCGGATTTCCTCCTTTTCCATGCCGTGCGCGATCATGGACCATATCTCGTCGGTCTCTTCATCCACCAGAAAGAGAGTTCCACGTTCCGCCGTGGTAATGTTCTTGGCCAGTTCCAGGATCTTTCCCAGCAGTTCTGCGAGATCCAGGGTGGAATTGAACACCTTGCTGGCCTCAACCATGGATTGGAGCCGGTTGAGGTTTTGCTGTACGCCGTCGAACAGTTCGGCGTCACGCAGGGCGATGGAGCCCAGGCGCGCGTGCAATCGAAACAGCGCCAACTGCGACTCATCCGGCACTTGTGGAGCAGCCAGCAGCAGTACACCCGATGTCTGGGCTTCGTCCGCCAGCGGGTACGCGCCGAGAAACTGGAAGTGGTTCTGTTCCGCCCAACGTGCCAAGTCGTCTTCGGCAGTGGCTGCGGCTTCGCGGAGTTGCGGCAGGTTGGTTTGCAGGGCCTTTCCCAGCAGCGTGTGGCCGGCGGGAATCTCATTTAGCGACGCGGGAAGCGGTGGATCGCCCGCCGAGGCCGCCAGTGCAAGTTGCCACTGGACTGGGTCCAGGCGCCAGATCGCCGCCGCAGCCATGGCGTAACGATCCACCAGGCGCAAGACGAGGGCGTCCATTACTCCCTGAGGCTCCAGCGGCATACAGAAATCACGGCTGAGTTCGTCGATTTCATTGAGAAGGTTCATGCGTGATCTCTCCGCCGTGGTTCCCTGTAAGTTGCTCGCTCGTCCTATGTTGCGCAACTTATGTCAACCCGTTTGGGGTGTGGAAATACGCGGGGAAAGCCAGTATATAGCTTCCTCACGGCCAGTGTAAACCGCTTTTGAAGTGGGAATTCTATTGAGAAAAGGAAGGAGGAAGTGGATAATTCGGGAAGCCCCAGGACTACCCACTTCCCCAGGTAGTCAATAGAATAGAGTTACTAGATTAGACGAGGATGAGAGCGGAAAGGTTGCATAAATTTGTCGTCCGGATTTAGAATGGTGTTCTCTCAGGGATATATCACATTATGAGCTATATTGTAACGCCGTTTGAGGTCAGCTCGCTGGCACTGGCACAGCCGGCGAAAGTGCGCTTCGTGCATCTGTTTCCCGCCATCGCCACCCGCCACAGCGACACCATGGATTGTGTGTTTCGTGTCGACGGGCAGAGCGTGACGGTTTCGATTTCCTGCCCCGCCCTCACCCAACTGCGCGAGAAGGAAGGCAAGTACCTGACCGACCAGCACCTGGCGGAGATTGCCGCTTTACATCTGCGTCGCACCATCCAGCGCGGTTATGACGCGACCCAGGCCGAACTCTTTATCGATGAAGCCCAACTGCGGGCGCTGGGGAAAGAACTCGGCTACCTCTAGCGGAAGCTGGGGCAGGCGCTGTCCCGCCCCGTCGCTCGCGGATTGCCAGCCGTTAGCGATGGTGAGACTCGCCTCCGTGCGATTCTCCGCCCTCGTGCTTTGGCGCTCCTCCGCCGTGCGGTGACCCGCCTCCACCGGAGTTGTGCACGCTTCGCTCCTGCGGCTGTGGCTGACGGCTCGAAGGTTGGTGGCTGGACGATGTGCCGTGCCATGCTTGGTTGTGCTGCGCTGGCGCAGTTTGATGGGCCGTCGTCGCTGGATGGTAGCCCCCACTGGGATAAGTGCCGTGGCCGCCGGGACTGCTGCTCGCGTGGGTGCCATTCGCGCCGTGGTAGCTGGCACCACTGTAAGATCCGCCCGGGCGATTCGCCGCGACGGCGCCGGTCTTGAAATCTCCCGGCCGTCCGGTAGCTGCTACGCCCGGCCTGCCGTGGTTTTCCGAGGCGAATTGGCCACGGTCATTGTGCGCGGCCAGTTCATGCTGGCGCTGCATCGAGCTGGCTTCAATGTGGCGGTCACGCTCCGCCGCCATCTCGCCTGCAATCGGCCGCGTCTGGAGTCCTCCCCGGCCGCCGTTGTAACTCACGCGATTGACCGCGAAGTTGTTCGTTACCGGGTGGTAGTAGACGTTGTCAAAGTGCCTTCCGCCGAAATTGTTGACCGCGCGATTGTAAAAGAAGTGCCCACCTCGCCACTCACCACCGACAAAGCCCATGCCGTTATAGCCAAAGCCATAGTTGATGCCGCCATAGAAGCCAACGTGCGGGCCCCAATAGCCAGGGTGCCAGATGAATGCCACCCCACCCCACCCCCAGTATCCGGGCGTCCACAGGAAGCCCGGTTGCGGCGCGGGTACCCAGGTTCCCGGAACCCAGTAGTAGCCATGATCAGGATCGTACGCCCAGTAACCCGGGGTCCACATGTAGCCAGGAGCCGGGCAAGGTGGTTGCGCGTAAACGGGCATGGGAGGCGGGGCGACCCCAACGGAGATGCCCACGGCGATCGATCCCGCCTGTGCCGACGGGATGGGAATTAGGACTGCCGCCACGACCAGTGCCACTAATGCTACCCAGGTTCGTGTTCTGCTGTGAATCCCATTCGTCATATGCTTTGCCATTGGCGCCACTCCTCTGCCTCACTGGAAGTTTGGTGATGCCGACTGGTGCTGCTCATCGTTCTGACGTCAGCCTTCGTCCGACCGCTCGCATAAGAGGTTAACCAAACAGCCTCCACGGCAAGGCGACCGATCTCTCCCAGCACCGTAGAGCAATTAACGTGCCAATGCGCCTCCCAGTCACGCAACATCATCATTGTAAATAGCTTGTCGGCTGTCAGAGAGCTCCACTGCTCATTCCTGGCGGTCTGCGCCGGTAATTCTTACATACCTTTTTGGAGCAGGCAGCGCCCCACTTCGAATGTCCCTACGCTGGACCTCTGCCGTCCTCCCGGTGGAACACGGGGGCGCGATGGACTCACACCCTGGTTTTCGAGTGCCAGTTCCAGGCATCCTGAGTGATGGCCTCCAAGCCCGAGCGCTGAGGCTTCCAGCCGAGCACAGAAGCTGCGTGGCCGGCGTCGGCGACCAAGGCCGGAGGGTCACCCGCGCGCCGGGGAGCGTCGCGAAAAGGGACAGGCGATATTTTCCCCACCGTGTCGATCACCTCGCGCACCGAGTAGCCCCGCCCGGTTCCCAGGTTCAGCGCGCGGCTTTCGCCACCGGCAGTCAGGTAGTCGAGCGCGCGCACGTGGGCATCCGCCAAGTCGCTGACGTGGATGTAATCGCGAATGGCCGTGCCGTCGGGGGTGGGATAGTCCGTGCCGTACACATCAAGTGGGGGGCGCTGCCCAAGCGCCGCCTTGATGGCCAGGGGGATCAGGTGCGTCTCCGGATCGTGGTTCTCACCTAGTTCGCCGTCCGGGTCAGCCCCTGCCGCGTTGAAATATCGCAATGCGATCCACTTCAGCCCGTAGGCGTTGCCGTACCATTGCAGGGCGCGCTCCATGGCCAGCTTGGTTTCGCCATAGGGACTGGTGGGCAGCTTGGGGTGATCCTCGGTAATCGGAACCGTTTGCGGAGTGCCATAGACAGCGGCCGACGACGAGAAGACGATGCGTTTCACCCCTGCCTCCAACATGGCGTCCAGCAGGCGCAAGGTATTGACGATGTTGTTCCAAAAGTATTTGCGCGGTTGTTGCACCGACTCACCCACCAGCAGGCTGGCAGCGAAATGCAGGACGGCCTCCACCTTCTCCTTCTCGATGAATTGTGGAAGCAGTTCCGTGTCCGAGAGGTCCCACTCGAGAAGCCGTCCCCACTTGACCGCCCATCGATGCCCCGAACTCAAATTGTCCAGCACTAGGGGCTCGTGTCCGGCGCGCGCCAGTGCTTTTGCCGTGTGACTTCCAATGTAACCCGCGCCGCCCGTGACCAGAACTTTCATGCGTTCGCTCCCCTCTCGCCACGTTCAGTATGATTCGTAAGTCTCTTGCAACCATAGCGCCTTGGCGAAGGGGCGCGCAACCGGGAAGTGAGAGCGAAGTACCACTGATCGTCGTTGAGCACGGCGGGATGAGAAATGGCCAATCTTGATGGGTGGAAGTGCTGAAAAAGGAAAGACCCGTCCGGCTCAGGGCTTATAAGGAAGGATTGTGGGGTTGCTATACAAATCCCGGACGGGTCGGTGGGCTTGTTGGTAGCACGAACAGCTTCCGTACCTCTTGCTTTTCCTCCTACCAGAACTTGAATTCCTCGGAATCCTGTTGCCAAGAACCGGGCTCCCGTGAGACCGGGCGCATTCCTCACAGGCCGAACACGGAGCGCCTCATTCGACCTCGAGCCCTGCGACTTCCACCTTGGAGCGCCGAGAGTGCCGCAACCCGCGGCTAATTCGCCTTTCTCGCGCTGCCCGCCACCTCGCGTGGGCGGCAGAACCAACAGGATTCCGGAACTGATTGAGCGCGCGACTAAGAACTGTTCCGCGTCTCCCGTGTTCACCATCAACAATACACTCCTTTACAGAACTGTCAAGAATGCCTGAGCCGGATCGGGTATTTTTATTACATATATGGTAAGATTGGATCGGCTTAATCAACGAGGGGCACCTTCCATGAGCATCGGTACGCGCATCATTCAACTTCGCAACCAGAAAGGACTGACCCAGGAGGAATTGAGCGGGCGCACCGGCCTTGCCGCTTCGTACCTTTCGCGCATCGAGAACCGCCACATTGAGCCGCGCCCGAATACGCTGCGCAAGATTGCCGTGGCGCTGGGCGTGCCGGTCAGCGAGATCTTCCAGGAGCGGCCCGCGCAACTGGGCACGCTGCAATGCGTGATTACCTCCTCGGGCCACTGCGTCATGGACTTGCTTCGTTCCAGCCAGGGTAAACACCATCAGTCTCACGAGGAAAGCTACAATCCACGCCAATTGCAACTGCTCCGCATGTCCAACTACCTGATTCAAACTGCTGACAAGCGCCTCCTCGACACGCTGGAAGTTCTGCTGGGCGCCCTGCTGAACGCGGAACAGCGGAATGCGGCCCTGCCCGCGAACGGAATGTCCGCCGCCCACGCCGATGGCGCGAGCCCGGAGGCTGACGAGCCAGCCGCGGGCAGTAAGCCGTAGGAAGGCAGAAGGCAGAAGGCAGAAGGCAGAAGGCAGAAGGCAGAAGGCTGTAACACCTCGATGGGTGGGTTTGTCGTTGCTGGGTTGCTGCCGATCTCGCGTTTTGTTGGTAGCGGGCGACGACGGACATTCTTTGCTCCGAGTTTTCCCGTTTTCGCATTTGACGCTTGAGCCACACAGCCCTGCCGAGTCCACTGCCGCACGGTGACGGATGCACCTCCGGACGAACCGCGTCCGTCAGTTGACGGGGTGACGAGGAGCCCAACCGAGAAACCCCGCCGCCAAAAGGGCAAGGCTCACGTTCTTCACTTTTGCACTTTGCCTTTTGCATTTTGCATTTTGCCTTTTGACTTCCGTCTGTTGCCTCCTGCTTCCTACTTTCCGCCCACTGCCCACTGCCCACTGCCTACCGTCTACTTCCTACCGTCTACCGCTCTTTCACCGGCAGTTCAATCGCCGACGGAAACTCCCGCGTGCGATAGATCTGCTGGGTGGCCGGCTGGTAGTCAGACTCGGTGGCCAGAAAAATGTTGGGTACAAATTTCTGCGGGTTGCGATCAATCAGGGGAAACCAAGTGCTTTGCACCTGCACCACGATGCGATGGCCGCGCAGGAAGCAGTGATCATTGGTGTGCAGATCGATGGTGTACTCCGCCACGCGATTGGGCACGAGCGGCTTGGGCTTCTCAAAACTCTCGCGAAAGCGCCCGCGAAAAACCTCATCGGCGATCATCAATTCGTATCCGCTCATGGACGGGTCGCCGGGATTTTCGTCCGGGTAGCCGTCGATGAGTTTCACCACCCAGTCGCTGTCGGTGCCGCTGGTGGAGGCGAACAGGCGCGCCACGATATCGCCGGTCACCGTCAGGTCCTGCTCGAGCGGAGCCGTCTGCCACGTCAGTACGTCGGGCCGGTTTTGCACGAAGCGCTGGTCTTCCACCAGCCACGTAGGCCACCCGCCGCCGGGGTAGGTGGGTTGGATGGGTTGATGGCGGTAGGGAACGGGATGGGCGGGGTCGGAGACGTAGCGGTCAAATCCCGGCGCGTCGCCGGCCGCGGGCGGGTCGAAGGATAGCGCGCCTTCCGCCTGGAAATAGAGCTTGCGCCGCTCCACTCCCTGCCGCGGCGGCCATTGATCATAAGTTTCCCAGCGGTTTGTGCCGGTCTGAAAAATCATGGCTTCCGAGAAGGGCAACTGGCCCTTGTCCTTCAGCCAGTAGGCGAACCAGGCGGCTTGGATTCTTTCGCGGAAGTACTTGCTGGTTTCGCTGCCGAACGTGACCCTGCCGAGCGAGGCCCCGTCGCTGCGCGCCCAGCCGCCGTGGTTCCAGGGACCGGCGACAAAGTAGTTCCAATGGCGCGAATCGTGCCTTTCCAGCGCCTCATAGATTTTCTGCGGCCCGTAGAAATCTTCCTGGTCCCACCAGCCCGCCACGTTGAGATTGGGCACCGTGACCTTCTTCAGGTAGGGCGGCGTGGCGTCGCGCTTCCAGAACTCGTCATAATTGGGGTGGTTCACAAAGTTGTTCCACGTGGGAACCTGCCCGCGTAGATAGTTGGCGTTCACATTCCCCAGCGGACCGAGCGCCAGGTACCACTCCAGCGTGTCGTCGCGGTCAAAGTGAAAGTGGAAGCTGGTCTTGCCCGTCTCCATCATGGTGGCGTATTCGAAACCGTAACTGAGGCGGAAAGCGCCGTTGTGGTGGAAGTCGTCGCCCAGGTACATGTCGGCGGGCGAGGCCTGCTCAGAGACGGCCTTGAGCGCGGGGTGCGGCTCGATCATCGCCATCACCGTCAACCAGCCGCCGTAGGAAATTCCCAGCAGGCCCACCCGGCCGTTGTTCGGAGTCACGTTTTTCAGCAGCCAGTCGATGGTGTCGTAGGTGTCTGTGCCTTCGTCGATCGAGTTCTTGTCATGCGGGTCGCGCGGCAGACGCTGCATCACAAACTGGCCGTCGGACTTGTAGCGGCCGCGAATATCCTGAAAGACAAAGATGTAGCCCTCGGGAACCAACTCGCGGTAAATGGCGAACTTGGTGGTGATGCCGTTCTCATCGTCCACCACGCCGTAGGGCGTGCGCTCGAAAATGAAGGGCAGCGGCTGCGAGGCGTTGTTGGGCACGTAGATTTCCGTGTGCAACCGCACGCCGTCGCGCATGGGAATCATAACGTCAAGCTTCTTAAATATCCCCTGTAAGTCGGAAGATTGCCCTCGCGGGGTTCGCGCTGAATAACCGACGGCGGTCACGGCCACCAAAAACGCCAAAAGGAATTTTTGTTGAAGGCTCACGACTTGAACTCCCTCGTTATAGTGTCGATCTCTGCTGAAACACCGTAGGGCCGAACAGCGTTCGGCCTTGGCCGAGCGCTGCTCGGCCCTACGATTTCGTTGCGGACTCGCCGCGCTGTGCCACGCCAATTGTGATGAAGACTTACGCCGCGCATTCTCAAACGCCCCTGCATTTTCAGTCACTTCTCGGGATATCCTGTCACCGGCGCGTTTTCCGACCGCCGATTTGCCGCCGCAGCGCCCCCGTCAGGCTTCGAGTCTTGGGGCCCTTGAGCGCGATGCTTTCCTTGCAGCTTGGGGTCAGGCCCCCGACGTTTGTAGCACTCCGAGGACTCGTCTCGCGTGTTGCACTGTACACCCCCGATACGGTCATTTTGAACCCACATTCGTGAGAATGAACCGCCTTCAAGACCCAAAATGTAGCTCACTCCCCATCCGTTTGCCGAAAATGTCTGCTTTTTCGCCGGGCAGTTTGTCCATGTTTTCTTTGTTTTCATACACATTCCGGCTTTGTTCAGCAAAAATTAACATCTTTTTTTGTCGCTGTGAGCCGCTTGCGGATGACCTTTAGTTTTGGGGAATGGCTCGCGAGCCGCCGCCTCGGGCGGGTGGTGGAAACTTGCATGTTCGGCATCCGCCGGGACTCTTACCTCCCGGAAGCAAATCACCAAACTGAGTATACTCACATAACTAGCCTTTTGTCAAGCGAGAAATGAGGCTAGGCAAAGGAATTCTGAATTAAGAATTCTGAATGCGGAAGGGTGAAGCCGCGGTTGCGGCGAAGACTAACTTGCCATTATCTGCGCACGCCAGCCGGATGATTGCGAGTGGCCGGGTCTGCCGGACGATGACTACTCGAGCGCAACTTGCCATTCGTCCTGAAAAGCGCCATGATACGGGACGAAGCTAGATAGAAGAGTCGAGAAAACAGGTTTCGGCGGGAATTGTCGTGCATCGATGAGCGACACGATCAAGCGCATCACAATTGAGGGTTTTAAGTCCATCCGGAAATTAGAGGATTTTGAGCTCCGCCCTCTCAATGTGCTCATCGGCACTAACGGGGCCGGCAAGAGTAACTTTGTTGAGTTCCTTCGAGTGTTAAGGGAGTTGGTAAACCACCGTCTTCAGACAGCGATTGGTCAAGCTGGCGGGGTAGACGCGTTTCTTTATCTCGGACCGAAGATCACGCGGCAAATTGTAGGAAAGATCACGCTTGACGATGGCAGCGGCTACGAATTTACATTAATTCCAACGATCGACAACCGATTCTTGTTTGATTCCGAAACAGTCATTGTCTCCGACGAGTTGTTTTCTTCTGACCGGAGTTCTGGGCCTCCGGAGAGAGTGTCGTTGGGCTCAGGGCATACCGAGGCCGGGTTCGACAGCAACATGCAGCTAAACGCACAAAGGCCGAACGTGGGTGTGGTTCAGGCCATGCTGTCCAACATTCAGGTGTACCATTTTCATGATACCAGCGCCACAGCCGGCGTTCGACGCCAAATCGCGATCAACCAGAACGCTTATTTCTATGCGGACGGAATCAACTTGGCAGCATTTCTTTACCGTATGATGTACGAGGCCCCGGACTGCTACCGACGCATTCGGGATGTTGTCCGTTCGGCTGCCCCTTTCTTCGACGATTTTCAACTGCGTCCGAATCCCCTCGGTACGGCTATGATTCTTTTGGAGTGGCGACAAATAGACTCGGACTATCCCTTCCTTGCCAGCCACCTTTCTGACGGGACGCTCCGATTCATTTGCCTCGCGACGGCTTTGCTGCAGCCTAAGCCGCCAGTGGTAATGGTCTTCGACGAGCCGGAAATCGGACTCCACCCTCAGGCGTTGACTCTTCTGGCCTCTTTGTTCAAACAAGCGAGCACACGCACGTCCCAGCAGGTGATTGTCTCAACGCAATCGGCGCAACTGGTGAGCGAGTTTGAGCCGGAGGACGTCATCGTTGTCGAGCGGACTCAGGGCGAATCGGTATTTCGGCGCCTAGAGTCGGCGAGGCTGGCGGGCTGGCTGGAGGACTATTCCTTGGGCGAATTATGGCAGAAGAACGTATTCGGTGGCGGACCGCGAAATGAGGCGGTTCCTCTGCCGCCCGCGGGTGCGCAAGATTCACCTTCCATCTCCGAAGCCGGTCAGAGCGGAGGAGACGGCCACTCGTGACGCGCGTCACTGTGATCGTCGAGGGACCTACCGAAAGAGCATTCGTCCAGGAAATTCTTGCGCCTTTTCTCTGGCCAGCCAATATCTATGTAACTCCCATAGTACTCGGCGTCCCCGGCCATAAGGGAGGCAGAACAAACTATGCCCGTGTTAAGAAAGACGTCCTGCGAGTCTTGGGTGAGGACCGGAGGGCCTACTGCTCGACGATGATCGACTTCTACGGTTTGGGGAAGGGCTTTCCCGGCATGCCGCTGCCGCCAAACCTTGCCAATGTAGACAAGGTGATTCATCTCGAGCGCGCGATGAAGACAGACGTTATTGTGCAGGTACCGGACCTTCGTCCGGACGTTCGATTCGTCCCCTACCTTCAATTGCACGAATATGAGGCGTTGCTCTTCAGCGATCCCGATGCGTTTGCCAGCGGCATCTCCCAGCCGGATATTGCCGAGCCGCTTCGGAATATTCGCCAGAAGTTTCCTACGCCGGAGGATATTGACGACAGCCCCACCCAAGCGCCCTCCAAGCGCGTCCTTCAACTTTGCCCGTTATATAGCAAGGTCTTGGATGGCACGCGCGCCGCTGGAGCGGTAGGCATCCCTGCCATGGAGCGCGAATGCCGGCATTTTCGCGACTGGTTGGACCGCTTGCGGCGCACGGTCGCGCCCACTGGGTAGCCAATGCCTTGAGAGTCCTCCAACGAACAACTGGGGCCATCGGCTTGCCTCCAACACGGCACGGCGCGTAAAGTAATTTCTACGCGCGGCACGGCCGCGCGTTTCATTGGAACCGTTAAATCACTCGGGCGAGGGATGGGATCATGTCGAGACACGAGAGGCGCTATCAGAAATACCTTGAGCGCAAGCGGCAAAAGCATGGAAGCGGCAGCGACACGGCGCGGCTGGCGGGGCAGATCGCCACCCTTGCGCATTACCCCATTCACGAGGCATTGGTTTCGAAGAAGCTCTTCGAGGTGGGTATAGGGCACCTGGTCTTCAGCCGTTCGCTGCCGGACGGACGCATTGCCCTGGCGGCATTCCTGCTCGACGTGTACTGCCGTGGGGTGAAGGACGCTTTTGTTTCCATCCTGTCAAAAGGTGAGTACGGCGTGCAGCGGAACACATGGAGCTCATCCGAAGGCCTGGATCCGCTGGAACCCGCTTGCTTCCGCAACTTGCTCGAAGGCGGCGTGGCATACGCGAGCAACCTGGGGTTCAACCCGCACGAGGATTATGCTCCCGCCCGGCAGCTTTTGGGCGATGTGCTGGCCACTGATTGTCCGCAAACGTTCACCTACGGGCGTGACGGCAAGCCCTTCTATGTCTCCGGTCCTCACGACACTGCCGAGCGGGTGGAAGACGACCTGGAACAGCTCGAAGAGCGTGTAGGTCGGGGAAACTTTGATTTCCTGGTCGGCGAGCCGCTGTGACGCACTCATGGCAATCCTACTGGCATGGCGGAGGCGGCGCGGATACCAGTGCCGCCAGCATCCGGCAGGGTTCCATTGGGAGTAGCAGTGCTGGAGATGACACCGCTCATTTCACGGTCAGCAGCAGCAGGTAAGTCGTCTGTACGCTACCCGCCGAGGCATTGATGCTAATGCCATACGTGCCGGAAGGGGTCGGGATCGTAACGGGCGGTGAGGAGCCTCCACCGGAGGCCCCTCCGCCTCCACAGGCAAAAGCAAACAACGCCACCGCCGCGAGCCACATGACCAGTCGCAGCGCGTAGCGCCTTCGGGGAAGGACTGTGACCACCATTGCCATGAGGATGAGCAAGAGCGCCATTGCCCAGAGCCGGCCAGTGGGGGGAGGCGGCGACAAAACCGAGGCCGATCCTGTGGTTGTAATGGTTACCGTAAAGGCTGCGGGATTCAACCCGATGTTCACGGTGGAGGGGCTCACCGCGCAGGTACTTGCAAAGGGTGCGCCCGTGCAGGTAAGAGTGGCCGTGCCGATATAGCCGTTTCCGCCGTCGGAAGCGACAAGCTGGAAGGTGGCGGTTTGGCCGGCGCTGATCGTCGCCGTCGAGGAACTTCCCGAAGCGACACCCAAAGCCACCGTCGGCGGGGCTGCCATGGTGGCGAAGAGACGGATGGGAGATTTGCCGATGCCGCTGGCATCTTGCACCGCAAGACGCACGGCGTAGGTGGTAGCGGGCGACAGGCCCGTAAGGCCTCCGGATAGGTATGCTGTGCCATCTCCCTGAAAGCTCCAAGAGGAAGACTGTGAGTAAGTGGCCAACGTTGGGCTGGTTCCATACTCCAGCCATGCGGTTCCCGGCACGGACGAGCCGCCTAATGCCGCCGTCCCCGAGATGTAGGCTTGCGACGTCTGGTCAACGGCATTAACGGAGGTGATCGCAACGGTGGGAGCAAGCGAAGCAACGACCGTTCCGGTCAGCGCTGTCGCGTGCGGGCTGAAGGAGCTGTTGTCCGTGATCGTTACCGTCCCCATCGCTGTGCCTGCCGTCGTCGTCGACAATTGAATTTGCAAATTGCAGGACGACTTGGGCGGAACGTCGGCGCACCCGTTCGCCTGAACCGAGAAAGGGCCGGAACTGGTGATGAAAGAGGCCATTTTGTAGTCCGCGGTGCCAGTGTTCGTGAGCTGGACGGTTTGCGAGGCGGGGGAGTTCAACACCACTTGCCCGAAATCGATGCTCGACGGGATGCTCATCTGCGGAGAAGCGGAAGCGAGATTTACAGTGACGGAGTTGGACGTTCCGCCTCCGGGTGGAGGATTGACCACGGTGATGGTGGCGGTTCCGGTCCCGGTCAGGTAGTTTGCGGGCACCGCAGACATAATCAACTCGTCTACACTCGTTGATTCCCCGCCCAACAAGGAGCCAGCCAGGTTTTGTCCGTTCCATTGCACCACCGATCCGGTAACGAAGCCCGTACCGTAAACCCAAAGGCCCGTACCATCGGTTGAAGTAACGAAGTGCAGATCCCCGCCGTCATCAATGGCGGGAACGGGATTGATGACCGGTACCGAGAACGTATTGGATGTACCGGTATAAGGAGAAATTACCGTGAAGGTGATGGACCCAGTTTGAGTGGCAAGACTCGCGTCAATCGTCGTTTGAAGATCGGACGCATCGAGAAACGCACTCGCAATGGGTTGCCAATTGATCTCAACCGTGTCGTACGGAGCAAAACCGGAACCCTGGAGCGTCACGCTTATGATCGTATCGCCCCCCACCGTGGTGCCGCTGCCCGCGAGCAGTACGGAGGGGGCAGAGGCTGCAATCGCGGGTGTGGGCGGCGGGGCGATCACTTGGAATATTCCCGGAGCAGTGTAAGAACTGCTGTTCGTGTTCGTCACCGTGACGTCCTGCCATCCTGCGGATAAAGCCGGGAGTGTGGCGGTAAGGGTATTCGGGTCCACGAAGGTTGTGCTGGCCTGAACGCCGCCAAAACTGGCGATAGCCCCGGCCTGGAACCCGCTGCCGCGAATGGTGACAGCTTCTCCGCCCCCCGGCGTTCCAAACGGCGGCTGGAGATGGCCGATCGACAGGGGAATGGTGTTGAGCACCATTTCGGTGATTCCCGACGCGGTCACTCCGAAGAAGTAACGCCCCGTCTGGTCCGCGGTTAGCATGTGACTGGTGAGAAAGGGGTTGGCGGAGGTGACGATAGCTTCTGGAAACTCCAGGGTGGCCACCGGCTGCAACTGATGGAGGTCGTCGATTTCTACCAATCCTCCAAAGGGGCTGATTCCTTCCGCCATCTGGGCGGTTCCGGCCTGGTACATCAGGGCGCCGCTGGGATGCAAGGAAAGACTGGCAGTACCCGTCGGGATCGGGATATCCCGGCGGTCCGCGATAATTCCCGCTGAATGGAGAGTGAAATCAGCAACCTCAGGATTGTATTGAAAGTCGAAGCCGGTTAGCGTGGCGATTATCGTGCCGTCCTCGTTTGCAGCCACCTCTATAGGGTCGAATATTTCGTTATCAATGGATGCAATGCTCGTGGCTCCCGCGTAGCTGGACGTGCCGTTAACCCACATGCCCACTTGGCCGGTTATGGGCTGGTCAACATCCCGCGAGATGACGACATAGGCTCCTTTGTTGGCGGAATTCCAGGCGTATCCTGTGACCGGGCTTCCCGAGGCATCCTGAATCCACGCGCCGGTTCCGCTGGCCCGATTGATCGCGAAGACATGGTAAGCCGTATTGGTGCCGACCGTCGAACCGACCAGCATACCGCTGGCGGTTTCAAAAACGCGTCCCGGCGAAAGTGAGGCAAAGTACCCAAGGGCCGTTTGTGGATTAATGCTGGCACCTGTCCCCGGGTTGCTCAGGTCGAGTTCGTGAATGAGGTTGGCGCCGGCATCGGCGATATAAAGTCGATTCCCGTCCGGCGATAGTGACAGCCCGGCAAACTGTGAGTTGGTGAGCCTTCCCGAAACCGGAACCAGCGGCGTGAGCACCTGCTGCGCGATGGGGTCGATGACTTCCACTTGATTGGTATGCGCCGCGTACAGTTTCTGCCGGAACTTATCGTAGAGCAGGAAGGTGGGGCTGGTTGAGAACGGGTAGATCTTGGTGCTCTGTGCGTACTGAAATGCATTCGAAGCGGTATCGGACTTGCCATCGACGGTCAGAGTCACGTCCGCCAAGCCGGGTGTTCCGGCGGGTGTCCTGACTTCCACCAGGCGCAAGTTGGGAAGAGTCGTCGATGCCAGATAGAGGGAGGATATCTGCGCTATGGTGACGCCCGAGGCTGACTGTCCCCCGATGGTCACGGAGGCGGAGCTGGCGTCGGCATTGTCAGCTCCGGTGCACAGGATGCGAATAAGATCGCCGCCCTGAGGCGAGCCGATGTTATCAACGACTCGCACGATTTTCACCGGGTCATTCGCCGCCGGGATGGCGGGCGTGGAAGACTGGGTAGTATCCACCGCCACAAACACCGGCACGCCGCTGCTACCGTGATTCACCCCATAAACCATGCCGGTGCTGTCTGCAGCCTGCCAGATCGTGTCCTCGGAACCGGCGGCGGAGAAGTACGTTGTAACATTAGTGGTAGCAAAGGTGGTCAAGTTGAGGGCTTGGGTCACCAGCGTGTTATTGACTGAGGCATCGCGATACAAAGTGCTTCCATCGGCACTTATGGTTATCGCGTAGCACCCAGCCTCGTCCTCATAGAGTTGGTTAAGGGAGGAGTCCATAATGACCAGGCCGGGTGCGTAACCCGCGGGCTCGACACAAACGGCGAAGCGGCTTGCGTCCTTGTTCGCCGCAAGGGCAAGGATGTAACCGCCAAAACTCGTCTGTTGTATCACCTGGCCGGAGTTTGCGTCGATAACCTGGAAGTTTCCTCCACTGGAGGCGTCGCCGATTAGAATCTTCGAGTAGTCGCCGCTGCGGGCGATGGGTCCCGTGGTCTGATACTGGTAGGCACTTCCGTTCCCTCCATAAACGTTTTGCGATATATAGGGAAAGGCGTTGGCAGCCTGGTTCCAATACGCGGTAATTCCGCCGCCCGTGGAGAGACCTTCTTCGGCGCGGATGATGCCATTTCCGTTCGCGGCATAAACAAACGCGCTGACCCCCACGGACGAGTTGGCAAAAACGAGGTCATTTGTTTTGGCAAATGTTTGCGTGTCGAAGAAGAGGATATGCGCGGAGTAAGTAGCCACGGCCAGCGTCGTCCCGTCCGGGGAAATGTCCACACTCTCGGGGGATGGGACACGAATCGACTGAATCACGTGGTAATCAACAGCAGAAAGCACATCAATGCGGTCCAGCGCCGTCCAGGCCGTGAAGATCTGCTGGTGCACCGCGTCGAACGCCATCCCGGTGTAATTCGGCCCCGAAATCCACTGCATGTCATACGGGATATAGGTGGAGCGATTGCCGGCGGCCAAGGCGAGACTGCTTGTGGAGAGGCCGACGGCCAGCATCAACGAGGCCAGCCAAATGCGAACCGGGGCGGGAGTGCGTTTCTTGCGCGGCTGGAAGAAAACGAACTGGCTGAAGAAGTCACTTTCCGCCGTACCGTCGCCTTCCATCGTTACCCCCATTTCGCCTGGTTCCGGAAGAGAGCGAGTGCGAGCGCTCTTTGACGAGTTCCTTGTCCGAACAGGGCGAAGAACGCGGATTTTTGCGGTTGAATGGTAAAAGGGAAGATGCGCCGGTGCAAGAGACTAAATGTCCACGTAGACAATATGACGGGAGAGCAGGGAAGAGAGTCAACTTGGTCCGCGCGGACGCGGCAGCGACACGGCATCGTCGGCCGGGCATGCGGCCACCGGTGGCTCCCCCCTTACCGCAATTCATGAGTCGTTTTCGCTCTCACCGTTTCTCTCTCGAACCAGCGCCTGACTGCGACGCCTTCCTGCCGCGTGTTCAAACCCGACACTCGCCGTAAATCCGATTGACACCTCTAATGAAGCGCTGTACGATTCGCCCCGAACCGCGGGCCGTACGCTCGGGTCAGTTCCGCATAGGCAGGCCGCCGTCATGTTGAAATACTCGCAGGCAGGTCGTTCCCTCCAAATCACTACACCCCCAGCGGTTGACCAGTTGCTGGTGGTGGGCTTTCGCGGCCAGGAAACCATTTCCCAGCTCTTTCACTTCGAACTGGATCTGCTGGCCGAAGTGGACTCGCCGCTCGATTTTGAAGACATCCTCGGACAGGCCGTGACCGTCCAGGCGCACCTGGCCAATGAAGATATCCGCTATTTCAATGGCATGGTGAAGCGCTTCAGTCAGGGCCACAGCGATGCCGTCTTCACCGCTTACCATGCCGAGGTGGTGCCCAAGCTCTGGATGCTGACCAAGACCATCCAGTCGCGCATTTTCCAGAACCTGTCCGTGCCGGATATCCTGAGCGAGGTGTTCTCCGGATACGACGTCAACCTGCAGCTTTCGGGAACCTATTACCCGCGTATCTACTGCGTGCAGTACTGCGAATCCGACTTTGCTTTCGCCAGCCGCCTGATGGAGGATGAAGGAATCTACTACTACTTCAACCATTCCGAGAGCAGCCACCAGATGGTGATCTCGGACGGGCAAACAGGTTATCCGGACGTAGCCGGGCAGTCCACCATCACCTACGATCCCACTCCCGCGGGTATCGTGGAGGGGATGCGGATCCGAACTTGGGAGAAGGCGCAGGAGTTGCGCTCCGCCCAGTACACGGCACGGGACTACTGCTTCGAGATGCCCAGCGGCAACCTGGAAGGAAGCAATCCCATTCTCGACCAGGTGCAAGTGGGCACAGTGACCCATCAGCTCAACCTGGCGGGCTCGGACGTGGAAATCTACGAGTATCCGGGCGGCTACGCCAAGCGCTATGACGCCGTCAGCAGCCGGGGTAATTCCTCCACGCAAGGATTGAGCCACATGTTCGACGATCGCAGCCGTATCGTGCGGGTGCGGATGGAGGAGGAAGAGTGCGCCAGCCTGGAGGTGACCGGCACGAGCGATTGCGGCAATTTCTCGCCGGGATACACTTTAACCCTTCAGGGACATCCCGACGGCAATGATGATTATCTGCTGACGCGCGTGGAGCACCACGCCAAGGAAACGGGGTATCGGGCGGAGGAGTCGGACGAGTTCACCTACGATAATCGTTTCACCGCCATGCCTGCCAGCCTGACCTTCCGCCCGCGCCGCGCCACGCCGAAGCCGGTGATGGAGAGCGTCCAAACCGCCACCGTCACGGGGCCGTCGTCCACACCCAGTAGTTCCGGCCAGAGTGTGTACTGCGATGAGTATGGGCGCGTGAAGGTGCAATTTCACTGGGACCGCGACGGCAACATGGACGCCAACAGTTCCTGCTGGCTGCGAGTGGCGCAGGTTTGGGCGGGCAACGGCTGGGGAGCCTTCTTCTGGCCGCGCGTGGGTAATGAGGTGGTGGTCGCTTTCGAGGACGGTGACCCAGACCGACCCCTCATTGTCGGCAGCGTCTATAACGCCGTCAACATGCCGGCTTACGGCTTGCCTGCCAATAGCACGCTGGGGGGTATTCGCTCGGCGAGCGTCAGCGGCAGCTCCGGCCAGAACTTTAACGGCATCATCTTTAACGACACGCTCGGCACCGAGCACTTGGCGATCCACTCCGAAAATGACATGAGCCTGAACGCGGAGAAGGACAAGCAGTTCAACGCCGGACAGAACAAAGGTGAACGGGTGGCCAGCACCTCCATCATGACGGTGGGTAGCATAGGCCTCCCGATCGGCGGCGGCAGCGGCGGCGGCAGGAAGTCCGAGGGAGACCAGGCCCGCGGCAACGGCGACAGCAACCGGGGCGGTGGTAGCGGCGGTGGAGGTGGCAATGGCGGCAGCTTGAACGGCAGTTCCAGCAGCAGTTCCAGCAGTAGTTCCAGCAGCAGCAGCTCCAGCAGTAGCTCCAGCGACAGTTCCGGCCTCCAGGGCGTCACCGCGGGGTTACAAAATCAGACCACGGGCGGCCTCAACACCGCCGGAACGGCCGGCGGGAGCCTCTCCGGAACAGCCGGCGTCAGCATCAGCGGAGTTTTCGGGGACGGGATAGCGCTGACCACGGGGGACAGCTTGACGCTGGTGGGCGGCGCGGCGGAAACTCTGGTCATCAACCCTCTGGCCTTAGCTGAATTCTTCCCCTTGCCACCGATAATCAAAAGCTTTTTGGCCGGGATGGGCACTGCATCGAACAGCACCTTTAACCTCTGCGCGAATACACAGTTTAACTATGGGGAGCAATACACAGTCACCCTGACTCCGGAGAAGGACGGAGGAAACACCTTTCAACTGACGGCATCGATGGTCCAGACCCCGTGGATCTTTCTATTATGCATCTTGATGGGGACCATCGTTGCCCTCTGGATCCTCGTCTATAACGCGCTCATGGTCGCTTCTCAAGTTTGCGAGGCCCTCGGCACTGACGCTAACGTACCCATTGGCGTTGACAGCGCCAACATCACTGCGGCACCCATCTTTCAGGCTGTGATCGCTGCCATTCAGGGCTTCATCATGGCGGCGGCGGAGAAATACCAGGAGGGGATGGTAACTTTCGTCGAGGATGCCAACAAGCTAGTCGTGGCGGTGCCCGTGCCTCTTGGCCAGCTTCTGGAAGCCGCTAATAAAGCGGAAGAGGACTCCGAAAAGGCCGAGAAGATGAACAAGCAGGCCACCGAGTTGGATGAGAAGGCCAAAGGGTTGGAATCGGACGCCAAAACGGCGGAAGGGACGGCTAAGGACTCCGAGACAACCGCGACCGAGGCAGAGAAAACCGCAAAACAGTCAGAGGAGGACGCCCAAAAGGCGGAAGGGACGGCCAAGACGTCAGAGGAGAACGCCGAAAAGGCGGAAGGGACGGCCAAGACGTCAGAGGAGGACGCCAAGAAGTCCCAAAAGGCTGCCGACGACACCAAAGCGGAGTCTGACAAGGACCCCAAGAACGCCGAAAAGAAACAGACCGCTGAAAAGGCCCAGCAAAAAGCCAACGATGATAATGAGAAGGCCGCGACTGACCGCAAGACCGCTGACGATGCGAAGACGAAAGCGACGAAAGACCGCGAGACCGCTGATAGTGAGAAGACGAAAAAGGGGGACGACCGCAGGACCGCTGACGCCGTGCAGAAGAAAGCGGGAGAAGACCGCAAGACCGCTGACGATGCGGAGAAGAACGCGAAGGAAGCCCGCGCGAAGGCCGACAAGGCCAAGGACGACGCCGCGAAAGCCAAGCCCGAAATCGATAAGGCAAAAGCCAAGGCCACGGAAGCCAGAACCAAAGCCGACGGCGCCAAGAAGCAATACGACGACGCACAGGCAAAGAAGGCCCAGCTCAAGGCGAAACCAAAGAATCCCAAGCCCTAGGCGCCTTTGCCAGTAACAAAAAGGAGAAACCTCGATATGGCCGAGCATCAAGAGAATCTGGGCGGGGGATCGGGCGGCGGCGAGAGCCCCGACCATTCGGCAATGGCCACGGCGACGTACCAAATCCAGGCAAACCAGGTGGAATTGATCAGCCAGCCGCCGCTTCCACCCGCAGTGCCTGAACCCTGCGTGGTTACGGTGATCGCTGCCGGGGAACCCGGGGATGGCGTGGTGGATGTGCGGGGCACGCAAGGGGTCCGCATCACGGCCGGGCCGCTCGAGGATCCGCCCACCTGGTCCGTTACCACCGACGGCGTGGAGATTGAGGTGGCCGACGAACAGATGATCACCCTCCAGCGCGGCGAACCCGAGGAACAGATGGTCGTGATGACGCCGGAGGGGATTACCGTGTCCTCCGGCGAGGCCGAACTCAGTTTGACGGAGGAGGGGGCTACCATGTCCTGCGGCGGCGCCGAAGTTACCATCAGTGACACAGGGCAGATCACGATATCGAGCTTGACGGAAATCACGCTCTCGGTGGCGGGAGGAACGTCCACGATTACTCTGGGTCCGGAAGGCGTCCAGATTAAGGGCATTCTGGTGCAAATCAATTGACGCCGGCCGTGTGGTCAGCCGAAGCGGCGCTCTCGGCGCGCCGTCGGCGAAGGGAGGCGGTCGGTCGGAGGTCGGAGGCCACCGCCAAGAAAGAGACGCGCATTCTATAGCAATCGGGGGGGAGATGGCTGTGGGCACCGGTACAATGGTAGTGATGGAGCCACTGCGAGACATCTGTATCCGGTTTGGCGCCAGCAAACCGGTGTGGGCGCTGCTGCGTGAGGGGATGTCACCGGAGGATTTCGTCGCGGCTCTGGTGGAGCATGAGGATTACGTCAGCGCCATCGAGTTCATTGCCTTCGCCATGCCGGCGCGCGAGGCCCTGTGGTGGGGCTGTCTGTGCCTGCAATACGCTTGCGGAGAGAACCTGACGCCGCCGGACCGGGCCGCCTTGCAGGCCGCTACGGTCTGGGTGATATGGCCGATCGAAAACTACCGGGTCGCGGCCTATGCGCCGGCGCAGGCGGCAGGATTAGCTTCGGCCGGAGGGGCCCTGGCCATGGCGGCGCATCTGGTGGGCGTGCAAGGCGCCGTGCCCATTTCCCCGGCCCGATCGATCGCCAACAGCGTCAAGCTGGCGAGCACGAAAATGCCTCCACCTAAAATCACGGCGACCCAGCGGCAATTTGTGGAAATGGGAGTGGGTGTGGGACAAGGCCGCTTTGTGTGGCCGAAAGCGTAGAAGCCGGTGTCAGGCGACGGAGAGGAGTTGCAACATGGGCGCCGAGCCCGTCATTACCTACCCTATTCCTTACGAAAGACAGTCGAGTGTAGAGAGCAACCGCACGTGCGGGGCTGCCTGCCTGAGCATGGTGTACCGGTCGCTCGGGCAGGAAGTGCCGCAGGATGAAATTTGGGAGGCGATTGCCAAGGTCAATCGCTTCGGCAGCCTGGCCTGTACTACCCACTTGATGGTTGCCGACGCCTTAAAGCGCGGCTTTGATGCCGTGGCCTTCAAGGCGCGCCACCCTCTCTTCGCCTTGCGCTGCTGCCGCGAAGCCAATATCCGCGTGATTTTGAATCACCGCCTGCAGGAAGAATCGCCCATCGGGCACTACTCCGTGCTGGTCGATATCGGTGACCGCGATGTGACCTTGCACGATCCCTATTTCGGCCCGGCACGCCGCATGACGCAGGGCGAGCTGATGCGGCTTTGGGACCCCGGCGCCAATTCCGAAATTGTGGGGGAGACGATGATTGCCATCGCCCCCCGCGGGCCGCGTGAGGCGGCGTGCGAGATTTGCCGGACCCCCCTTCCCCTCGCGGTAGTCTGCCAGCGCTGCGGCAAGCCGGTCTTTCTGCGCCCGGCTGCCGGCATCGGCTGCGTGGGAGAGGGCTGCGTCGTACGGCGTTGGCTACAGGTCTGCTGCCCCTCCTGCGATTACATGTGGAATTTCACCGAGGCCGCGCCGGCCGCGGCGGCCGCCCCCGCGCCCCAGGAACCGAAAAAAGCGGAGGACCCATACCAACTCGACAAATTATTTGCCAAGCTGGACGAATTCTGCGCCTCCATCGTCGCCATTCCGCTCGCCGCCAGCAACCCTGACGTGATGAAGCAGATCGAGTTCATCAAGGGCAGCAAGGGGATGCTGACGCAGGCAGCCGCCAAGCAGACCGCCGTGTTCGAGGCGGAGCGGGCGAAAAGGGCTGCCACAGCGCAGAAGTTGCGGGAGGCCAAGGAAGCCAGGAAAGCCGAGAAAGCCAAGGCCGCACCGCCGGAAGAAACCCCCGGACCATTACCTCCTCTGGACGGAAACGCCATCGGCATGGCCCTTTTGAAAAACATGGGACTGATCCGGTGATCGGGCCATCGAGCCATCGGGTCATTGGGCCATGGGATCATTGAGTCATTGGATGATCGGGTCATTCTCAGTAAAGAGAACGGTGTCAGGGCGCCGTTTTCAACCCCGCTCCTTCCCCTCTATCGACTGCCACCGCGTTCCCTGCCACATGAGACTGCCACACCGCGCGCTCAGTCCTCGCGGCAACCTCTTTGTGGAAGCCAACTGCATCCGGGCGGGCCGACGCGCAGTTCGGCCAGGTTGGGGTTGTATTGCGGATTGGGACGCGGCATGCTGGCGTTCAAGCCCTCGCGCCAATTCTGAAGCTTGCCGAGCAGGTCCGCGGCCTTGTCGGAATAGCTGGAAGCGAAGTTGTATTGCTCGCCGGGATCGAGCGCCAGGTTATAAAGCTCCACGTGGTTGTCTTCGAAAAACTCAATCAGCTTCCAGTCGCCCTCGCGAATGGCGGCGCTGGGTGTGCCGCCTTGATCGCTATAGTGAGGATAGTGCCAGTACAACGCGTCCCGCTTCGGACCCGTCCAGCCTCGGAACAATCCGCTGAGATCGACTCCATCGCAGAGCTGCGGCGCCGGACCGGCGTTGGCAATGGAAAGGAGCGTGGGCATGATGTCGAGTCCAGCCACGGGAACGTTGCACACGCTTCCCGGTTTGGTTACGCCGGGCCAGTAAACAATGAAGGGCTCGCGAATGCCACCTTCGTACAGGAAGCCCTTGCCGCCGTGCAAACCGCCGTTGTCAGCGATGCGGTGCAGGCGCCGTCCCTGGAATCCCACGCCGCCGTTGTCGGAAGTCAGAATGATTACGGTGTTGTCCGCCACGCCCAGCCGCTCCAGCGTGCCGCGCAGATTGGCCAGCGCCGCATCCACGCTCTCCACCATGGCGGCGTAGACGGGATCGGGCTCGTCCTTGCCGCCGTTCTTGCGCCGGTACTTTTCGATCAGGGCCTCGCGCTCCTGCAGCGGGATGTGCACGGCATATTCGGCCATGTACAGGAAGAACGGTCCCTTGGGCGCGGCCTGCGCCAGGAACTCATCCATTTTTGTCGTCAGGACTTCCGTTAGAAGATCGTCTTTAGTATATCCGGTGAGATTATGAAAGTTGAAAGGGCCAAAGTAGTGATTAGGTGGCGGCGGGCTGCCGTGAATGTCGCCGGCGATGTTGACGTCGAAGCCGAAGTCCTCCGGCAGATAGCCCTCGCCTCCCAGGTGCCACTTGCCGATGGCCGCTGTCTGGTAACCCACGCGCTTCAGTTCCCGCGCCAGGGTGGGGACGCTGTGGTCCAGATGCTGGACTTGCGAGGGTTCGAGCAGCTTTTTGTGGGGATAGATGTTGCCAGGGATCCACTGCGTCAAATGCAGGCGCGCCGGCCATTTGCCCGTCATCAGTCCCGCCCGGCTGGGGGAACACACGGGAGCCGCGGCGTAGCCGTTGGTGAATTTCATCCCTTCGGCGGCCAGGCGGTCCACGTTCGGCGTTTCATGAAAGGTGTCGCCGTAGCAGCCAAAATCGCCCCAGCCCAGGTCGTCCACCAGGAACAGCACGATGTTGGGCCGCCGCTGCGAGCCTGCCGCCATGCTGAGCAAATTCGGGCACGCCGCCAAGCCTGCCAGGCCGCCGAGAAACTGTCGTCTATTTTGCACTGTGGGGTCTCCGTTGCTGGTTAATGTCGCAGGCCGTCGCGACGCGAAGACGGTTTGTTTCGCCCCTCCGGGGCTAACGGTAACGGCCGTACCCTTACCCACGGCTTACGCCGTGGGCTAAGATCTGTCGCCGCTCCGCGGCTCCGCGTGCGGCAGCGTTCTTAAACTGAGGAGCAAGTGGTGTACTGCCTACCGCCCACTGCCTACCGCCCACTGCCTACCGCCCACTGCCTACCGCCCACTGCCTACCGCCCACTGCCTACTGCCCACTGCCTACCGCCCACTGCCTACCGCCCACTGCCTACCGCCCACTGCCTACCGCCCACTGCCTACCGCCCACTGCCTACCGCCCACTGCCTACTGCCCACTGCTTTCTGCCTTCTGCTTTCTGCCTACTGCCTTCTGCTTTCTGCCTACTGCCTACTGCCTACTGCCTACTGTTCTCCGCCTACTGTCCTGTCGAGCACTCCTTGATCAACTCGCGATAGACGTCGCGGGCATGGTCATACGCTTTGGTGGCATTCGGGAGGTCGGCTTGGGAGGTCCTGGCCGCTTTCTGGGTCCAGCACTGGTTGACGGCGGCCAGGCACCACTCGGCGCTGTCGCGGGAAGCGCGAATGGGTTTTCCTGCGACGTTCACAAAGATGGGATTGGTATGCGAAGAGGGCAGGATTCGCAGGGCCACCCAACCGCTCTTTTCGATCGGCACGTCAAAGGCAAGATCGCGCACGGTTCCATCGGCAAGCAGCGTTTGGCGCGACACGGACTGGCCGTTGACGATCAGTTCCACGGGCACTTGCCGCGAGTCGCCGATGCGCGCCCTCTCGATATGCCAGTACGGCTGATGGTCGACGGGCGCATTTTGAATCTCCGGGTGCGGCACTGCGTCGAGAAGGGCCGCGGCCTTCACGGTCACGTGGACGGTGCCTGGCGCGGGCAAATCGACTTCGCTGATCTTGTCGGCGGGTTGGCCCGGGGCGCGCGTTCCCACTTCCAGGCCGTTCAGGCGGAAGTCCATCAGGTGGCTTCTGCCGTCGGAGACATAGCTGCGGCCGTCGCGGACGGAGTCAAGCCACGCCTTGTAGGTAAGAGGGCCGTCAACTTTGGCGTAGACGCGTCCCTGGCCGACGCGTTCGTCGGTGATGCAGGGGAAATCGGTTTCGCCGGAAATGCGCGTGCGAAAGCCCACGTTCAGGGTGTGGTACCAGATGTTCAGCTCCCAGGGATAAGGCGTATCCATGGTGGAGATGAAGTCGACGGCGTTCGGCTCGGTCACGTCCACGATATATTCGTTGGCGCCGATGCCGTCGAAGCCGGGCATCTCATAGTTGGGCAGCTTGCTGGTGGAAACCGCCAGTCCCCAGCCCGAGTGCGCGAATCCCACGATGGCGCCCTGTTGTTTTCCCCACCGCAGAATGGGCAAGTCCCACGTGGGCCAGTCTTCGATGCGCTTCGTGCCCGGGTAGTCCTGATCCACCAAGCCCAGCAGCACCAGGTGGCCGGCGTGACTGGAGGGAAAGCCGGAAACTTCCAGGTCGTAGTGCATCAACTCACCGGGTTTCGAATGGGGGTCATCTTTGCCGGAGAAATACTGCTTTTGGTAGTAGTAGCAGGGGCCCCAGGTCAGAACGCAACCCACGTTCAGGCGCTCGCCGGCGATCTGGCGCATCATGGTGGCGGGCGGCACGCCTTCCGCCGGGTTCTGGTAATGAGCGCAGCCGGCGGCGTGTACGTGGTGGTCGCCGGAATACCATTCTTCTTTAGAGGGATCGATCCAGCGCTGCATGGCAAACGAGATCTCTGGATCGCCGGAGTCGGAAACGGTGAGCTCTTTCGTTTGCGCGACGTATTCCGGTCCCATCGAGCACGTCACCTGGTAAGTCCCTGCCGGCAGCACCACCTTATCGCCGTCGGCCCGGTAGATCTGCGGCTGGAAGAACAAGTCAGGCGCCAGCCGTTTGGAAGGATTGGGGTAAATCCGACCGATGCCATCGCGGATCGTGAAGGCGGCCGTGGCGGGCTCACCCTTTTCGTCCACTACATGCAAGCTTACGAGATGGGCGGGGAGAATGTTGAACAGCACAACGACTTCATTGCGAAAGCCGATGTCCTGGGTTCCCTGGCCGACGTTGAAGCCGATCTTGGCGGAGCGCTGTCCGCTGTCGTGGCTGTAAATTTGCAGAATCCGGTATTCCACGCTCAGTCCGGAAAGGCGGGGGGCCAGCGGATTCTTGTCGTAGAGCGAGATGTCAGCCCAGCGCTCGCGTGCCTGTTCGGGCGTCAGTTCTCGCGGCGGCTCCGGGCTGCCGGTGGACTTGACGTAGACCGGGCCGCTGTTGGGGCTTTCGACCACCAGCGGGGAGGTAACACCGGCTTGGTTAATTACCTTCACCAGGAACACGCGCGTGCCGCCTTCGATCAGCTCCGGCCTGGCCGCGCCGGCTTCCACACTCACACGGCTTTCCGGGTTGATCGTGACCGTCAGCAGCGCGCGCTGGTCGAGCGTGTTCTCGATGCTGCGCACGGCCGAGGCGTCATCCGTGCCCGCCAGCGCGTCGTTGATCCGGCGCTGCTCGTCGGCTGAGAACGGCGAGCCCAGGTAATCGAGCGCCGATTCGATTTGCCGCACATTGCGCGCGAGCGGTTGCAGCGGAGGCGCTTCCTGGGCGATGCCGCGAACGCCGCCGGCGGCGATAAAGAAAATGATGCACACAGACATCCGCAAAGGTTTTGTCATGGTTGGTTTTGCTCCGGGGTCAGTATACACCCGCGAGTGACGTGTGCCGGAAGATGTTGCCCTAACGTGGAAGCACGAAAACCTGCGGGGCTCGTGCCGAAGGCACCTTGGACTGCGGCGGCTTGACGCCGCCTTCTGCCCCATCAACTTCAACGGTACGGCCAAGGCTTCAGCTTACAGTCCTGGTCGGTGCCGTCTTATTAGCCGTCGACTTCGATCGTATGGCCAAGGGTTCTCGATACAGTCTTCGTCGGTGCCACATTCCAAGGCGGCGTCAAGCCGCCGCAGCCCAAGGTGCTGCGCACGTTCATTCCCAGTCTGGCGACCATTCAATTTCAAATTCGTCGGGTAGCTTCAGGCGTTCAATGCCGAATTTCATAATCGTCTTGCAGAAGGCAGTGGTGGCATGAAGCTGAAACCATCCCGCCGAACACCACGGGTAAAGGGAGGGCTCTTTGACCAAGCCGTGATGCACGGCATTGCGATGCACATAACTTAAGCGCGCGAAATAGGACTTTTGAAACGTTAACTGGGTCTCCCAATACTGATACCAAACCTGGCGGCCGGGAGTGCTGTCCTGCGCATTCGCGGCACTGGCAGTCTGGGAATGAAGTTCATTCTGGAAAGATCGCAGGTTGGTAGCATCGGGCGGTGAAAGCGCCACGAAGTGATAGTGGTTGGAAAAGACCGCCCACGCCTGGAGATTCCAACCATATTTCGCTGCCAGCGCCAGGAGGGACTCACACAGGAAACTCAGACGTTTGTTGCCGCTAAAGTGGTGACGCTTGTAGAGGGTACCGCACGTCACCATGTAGGCCCCTGCCTGGCTGAGGCGATGCACCGGACTGTGAGGCCAATCCGCCATGCTCCCTCCTCCGTGCCCAAGGCACCTTGGACTGCGGCGACTTGGCGCCGCCTTCTAAACTATCAAATCCCCTCGAAGGGAAAAGAATTTCCACTCCAAGACGCCGCGCGCGGATTAATGCTAGATTTTCCGCAATTCCGCGGCCAGCGTCTGCGAAATGCTTGCCGCCGTTTCGATCAGGCGGGCAGGGAAATGCTCGATAAAGTCCGGGGTGACGCGGAACTTGGGAGAGGAGACGCTGATGGCGCCCACCACCTTGCGCTCCGGATTGTGAACCGGCGCGCCGATGCAGTAGCCGCCCTCGACGGTTTCTTCCTTGTCTTCGGCATAGCCGCGCGAACGCACCAGAGCGAACTCATTCTGGATGGCGAGTTGATCCACCAGCGTGTACTTGGTGGCGCGATAAATGCCGTAAACATCCAGCAGCGTCTGGACGAGCGACTCTTCCTGGTAAGCGGCAATCGATTTGGCCAGCGACGAAGCGTAGGGTTGAAGGATGCGTCCCACAAAGTTTGACATGCGGATGTGCTGCGGGCTCTCCAGCACGTCGATCACGCGAATGTGATCCTCGAAGAGGTAGGCGACGGAAACGGTCTCGCCGCAGTGGTTCTGGATTTCCTGGCAGAAGCGGCCGGAGACTTTGCGCAGAATGCGCAGAATCTCGCGCACGCCGCTGATGGAGGTTTCAACCTCGATGCGATAATTGCGATTGGCGTCCCGCGTAACATACCCCATGCCTTCCAAGGTCCGCAGCAGGCGCAGCAAAGAAGGCTTTCCCAGCCGGGTATAGGCGGCAAGCTCGACCAGCGACAAGGCCCGGCCCTCGGTACGAAGGTAGTTGAGGATTTTCAGTCCCAGCGCCAAGCCACGTGAGGTGTCCGAAGGTACGGACGGCCGGGCCGAAGAAGCCGTGGAAGCGAATTTATTGAGATTCATTGCCACCGCTCCATGCAAAAACCGATGTTTCAATTTCGTTAAGGTTATATCACAAAATTGTGCCGGCGCATCCGCCCGTTTCAGAAAGCGCTGACGATTGGGGGCCGGAAGGTGAAGGACAACGCGGCATAGAGTCCTTCGGCCCATCGACCATGTTGCAAATTGTCGCAGCGCCCGGCTGGCGGGGTAAACCCGTCGCTACCAGCTTCTCATGCCCGACGAACCGCCGGCCGGTGTCGGAAGCCCACCCGACACTTTGGTTCATGGCCAGGGTATAGACTGTCGATATGGCTTGAGTGGCACCAGCGATGCTTCTGGCACCCCCGCCCGGAGGAGGGTGACGTTTGTCTTGCCAGAGGTGACACGCCGGCCGCTTGGATGGGGCAGCCATCTGGATGCCTGCGGCTGGACTGAAGGGAGCGCTCGAATAATTTTGATATAAATCATGACAACAATTCATCTAGCCCATATTATGGGTGCGTGTTGCCGGTGTTATGATCGTGCCAGATTGTTCCCTACTCACGCGTAAAAATGATCTTGACATTCCGTAAATTTGAAATATTATGGCTTGTCGTTTCACAATACTGGTCTTGTTCCAATTTGTTCTGCTTGAACACTTGCGTCGTCTTGTTCGCCTAAACTTCGAATTGATCGCGCCATCACTATGAACGAGTTGGCCTCGCGGGCGCGTATAATGCCCTTCAGATATTAGGTCACCCACAGAGGTGACCGCTCTGCGAGCCATGTTGGCGCGACTTCCACCCACCCGGGTGTTGGGTCTTGGGTTTTGCTGATTTCATATATTGAGAAGGAGGATGACAGTGATCAAGAGAATCGCACCAATGCTGTTGCTTCTGGCGTTTCTCCCGCTGCAACTGCATGCGCAGCAGACCGGAGCAAGCGTCACCGGGCACGTTCTCGACCCTTCCGGTGCGGCGATTTCCGGTGCTTCCATCAAGTTGGTCTCCACCACTACGGGGGCCGTCTACCCCACGGTGTCAGACAGCGTCGGCCTTTACCAACTTCCCTTTGTGCTGATCGGGAGCTATACCCTTACCGTCGAGAAGGAAGGGTTCAAGAAGCACTCGCAGGCGGGCATCACCTTGATCGGTGACCAAAAGGCCGTCATTGACGTCACCATGCAACTTGGCGCGGTGAATCAGACGGTTAACGTGACGGCCAACGCCACGGTGTTGCAGATGGAATCCGGCGACCGCACCGCGACGATTGACAACATCAAGCTCGATCCCGAGGTTCTGCGTGGCCAGAACGCCATTGTGGCCACCTGGTTCACTCAGGGCGTAACCGTCACCTCGGGAGATCAAAAGATCCGTCCGTGGGACAACGCCGGCACCCAGGCCGAATCCTTTAATGGCGGCCAGGATGGCAATGGCGGCAACATGTCTGTGCCGAACGGCACTTTCAACAGCCAGAATAGCGGCAACCAGGTCATGGTTGACGGCATTTCCGAAAACCGCGGCGGCAACGGCACGGGATTCAACCTGATGGCGTCAGCCGTTGACGAGGTTGAGGTGCAGGCCACCATGTACGACGCGGAGAACGGGTGGAGCACCGGAGGCTTTGTCAACACCATCAGCAAGAGCGGCAGCAATACCTGGCACGGCCACGGCTACGACTACTTGCAAAACACCCTTTTGAACGCCGAAGACTGGGGCAGTCAACATGGTGGATGTGCACCAACCGGGAATTGCAACCGGCTTCCCTGGCACTTCAATTATTTCGGCGGCGAAGTAGGCGGCCCGATCATTAAGAATAAGATTTTCGTCTTCTACGGGTTTCAGCAAATGTGGTCGATTCAACGCGATCCTTTCACGGATACCATACCGACGGCGGCCGAGCGCCAAGGCAATTTCCAGGGAGTTTGCTCCAGCGCCGACAAGAGCGGGAATTGCATCCAACTCCAGCTTTACGATCCCGCCACCCTCACGGACATGTCCACTTCGACGTCCGATAGCAAGGGTGCTACCTCCAACACCGGGTCCCCCGCGCTGCTGCCGGGACCAACCCCTGCAAGGCGCAAGTGGGTCCGAATTTCATGGCGGCCAACGTCATCAACCCGGCGGTGATTAACCCCATCGCGAAAAACGTCCTGAGCATCATTCCGGAGCCCACCATCCCGGGCCCTGTTACCGTGCAATGGCATTGTGAGCGCGCAGACCAGCCCCACCGCGGGTCTTTGCGGCACCTTTGCGAGTAACATCACGAATGGCTCCAGTTCGCGGAAGTTTATTGACTTCTTCCCTGAGCACACCGGCCGCATCGACTGGAATTTCAATGATGCCACCAAGGCGTTCTTCCGCTTCTCCAAGAATGACCTGGCGGAGACGCGCAGCTACGTCTACTCCACGGTATCGTCCATCAACCCCGCCGAGTCCAGCGGCAACAACCCGCTGTTCCGTGGTAACCAGGCGTATGCTTTGCAGGTTACCCATACCCTCAGCCCCACGACGGTGATCGAACTGCGCACCGGCATGGACCGCTATCCCAATGGCGGCGGCGACTCGACCATTGCCAACACTGACCCGACCTCATTGGGATTCAGTTCCACCTGGAAGGGCTTAGTGGGCCACTACTTCCCCCAAATCAACTTTTCAACCCGGGTATGCATAACCAGGAATGCCGGAACCCTCCCCAGCTATACCGCTTCCGACGTCTGGAACCACGAAGCGGTAGTAGCGCCCACACACGGCAAGCATAACCTGCGGTTCGGCTGGCAGCGATTTGACCTGGCCGACTACAGTGAGGGCCCAGGCGCCATCAACGGGACTTTTCGGTTTCAGCGGGACGTTCACCGCGGCCAACTCGACGTCCAGCGCAACCCAACCTGCTACCGGGAATTCCACGGCGGATTTTCTGCTGGGCCTGCCGAATTCCGGCTCCATTAACCAACCGACTTACCCCGAGTATTGGCAGCACGAGGAGTCGTTGTTTTTCCAGGATGATTGGCACCTCAATCGCCGGTTGACGCTCAACCTGGGTATCCGGTGGGATTACGCCGGTCCTGAGCACGAGAAATACAACCGGCTGTTGAACGGCTTCTGCTTCACCTGCTCCAGCCCCGGAACTGCCGGCACCTACGTAAATTCCTTGGGCACCACGGTAGCGGGGCCGGCGTTACTGGGTGGTCCGACGTTTGCCGGAGCTGGTGGCGCTCCCAGCGGCATTACCAATCCCAAGTATGACAACTTCGGTCCGCGCGTTGGCTTTGCCTACGACATGGGGCACGACATGGTGCTGCGTGGCGGCTGGGGCGTTATCTACGGCCAGCAGATGATCGAGCTCGGCGCTGCTCCGGGATTCAGCGGGACCACCTCCTTGGTCTCCCAGCCGTCGTTTCCCGGCGTCTTCAACCCCAACATCAGCTTTGCCAATCCCATCCAGACCGGTCTCTCCCCATCGTGGGTTCGGCTACGGTTTGGCTACGAATATCGGGGAAGCCATCAGCTTCATCGATCCCAACATCGATATCCCGCGAACCATGCAATATTCGTTGGAGATCCAAGAAGCGGGTGGGGAAAGACTGGATGTTTAGCGTGGCCTATGTGGGTTCCAAAGCCAACCGTTTGAATGTCAACCAGAACCTCAATTACATCCCCCTGGCGGATATGCCTTACACCCCGAACTTCTCAGAACACCACTGCACCGGGTGGCGGCGCCAATACCGCAGTTTCCTGACCACAATGTTGCGAACCCCTTCGTGGGAAATGCCCGCACAGTATGCCAGCTCGGAGGCCAAGGGCACCTTCGCTGCGGAGCTGGCCGAACGTTTCGCAAACCCAACTGCTCTATCAATATCCTCAGTTCACGCAGGTTACCGAGGATGGTGTCCCCATCGGCAGGTCCCATTACAATGCGCTGCAGTTGGAAGTGAACAAGCGGATGTAATGGGCTGGAATTCACCGCCGACTTCTATTGGGCGAAGACCATGGAATCGACGGCGTTCATTAACCCCAGGACCCCTCCCCGGACAGAACGAATCTCAGAATGACTTCCCCCGGCAGTTCAAGCTGAACTTTGTTTACTTTGCTCCCTTTGGGCCGGGAAGAAGTTCCTGAATCGTTCGAACCCGGTTATTAGCCGCCTGGTTTCCGGTTGGTCCTCAGCGCTACGCCTATGATCGAGGATGGCCCTCCGGCGCCCGTGCCCCGCGGCCTGATGCCCATCAGGGGCGTCTCCGATGCCACTCGCACCAGAGCCTGTTGCACTGGTTCAATACTTGCACCTGGCTACGCTCACTTATGACCCCAACACGGACGCGCTCACGCCCTCCACGACGGACAATCTGAGCAGTTGCACCCATGGCGACACGACCCCCGCCTGGCAGAGACACAAACTGACCAGCTTCAGGAGTGGGGTTACACCATCCACAACGTTCGCTATCCTGGTGTTCACGACCTCCGGTTGGGCATTATGAAGAAAACTACGATCAAAGAGCGCTACACGCTCACCTATCGTATGGACATGATTGATGCCCTCAACAGTGCTCAGTGTTTCCAGGACCTCGATGTAGCTTACACGGATGGATCTCCGAGCTTTGGTGAGGCGGGATACCCGAAATACACCCCGTCGGACGATCCTCGGGTCATCCAGATGTCGTTGCAGTTCCAATTCTAACTTCGCGGCAGTACACCGCCGCACTTACCAAGGGGCCGGGCGCAAGCCCGGCCCCTTCTTTCTTTTTGTGCGCAGCTTTGAAGAAGCGTAGCGCGGGACCCCGCTTTTGGGGTCCGCGGCTCTTCTTGGGGCTCGCGCACCGGCAGCCGAAGGCAGGCATCCATGTTTGAGATTTTTGGTTTTTGCCAAGGAAGAACCGCGGACGTCAAAGGCGGAGATCCGCGCTACGATTGCCCAAACAGGATTGCCCTAAAAACCAAATCCCGAGGATTGATTGAATTATTGATCGAAACGCTATAAGATACCCGCGAATTTCGGAATATGGATGTCGTTATCTTGAGCGATTTGAAGTTTTCTTCGGCGACGAGATCTAGTTTTTCCGCCCCCGGGACCTCCTGCGACCGAGTTTGCTGAAGACTGCGTCAGTTTTGTTGGCCCCAACTCCGAATATCTCGCGCCATGGCAAGGATAAAAATGCCTCCCCGGCGCACTTTGAAAACGCCAGTCCGCAATCCATTTCGTGGGAATGAGGTCCACGACTACCGGGGCGGTCTCACGGGGGCATCGGATGCTGCGGGAATTTACCAACTGCCCTTTGTGGGCGTAGGAAACTACCCGCTGATGGTGGAAAAGGAAGGGTTCAAGAAATACGAGCAAACGGGAATCGCCCTGCTGGCGGGTGAGAAGGCGGTCATTGACGTCACGCTCCAACTCGGCTCGGTGGCCCAATCGGTTAGCGTGACGGCTGACGTCCCGGTGCTCAATCTGGAGTCCGGCGATCGGGGCGCGACCATCTCCAGCGTAGGGCTTGACAGAGCGTCCAGAAAAACGAGGAGGAAATAACCATGAAAAGCAAGATTCTTGGAGTTGCTGTTCTCGCGATCCTTCTGCCGCTGCCCCTTTTGGGTCAGCAAGTCGGGGCGACGGTGACCGGACACATTTACGATCCTTCCGGAGCTGCCGTGGCGGGCGCCACGGTAACAGCGAAGCAAGTAAACACCGGCGCGGTTTACACCGCAGCGAGCAATGCCACCGGGCTGTATCAGCTTCCCTTCATGAACACGGGCCCTTACACGATCACGGTCGAAAGGCAAGGCTTCAAAGCGCTTGTCCGCAGCGGGATCACGCTGGAAGTGGCTCAGAAAGCGGTGATGGATTTCACTCTCGAAGTCGGCGCCGTGAGCCAGCAAATTACCGTCAGTGCCAACGCAACTCGCGTCCAGGCGGAGTCCGGCGAGCAGACTTGGACGCTCAATAGCACCCTGATGACGCAGTTACCGCTGCGTGGGGAGAACTTCACTGAGGCTGTACGGTACGCGGCGGGGGTCACGATGGTCGGGTCGAGCCGGTCGCTTACGCCGTTCGACACTTCCGGCAGCCAGCAGCTCGACATTGGCGGCGGCCTCTCGGCGCAGGGAGGCGGCAACGGGCGAGAGGGACAATCCGGCTGTTGCGGCAACGTGTATTTGATAGACGGCGTTGTGATCAGCGACACGGGCGGAGGGGTGCCCAATCTTCCCATCTCGGATTCCGTGCAGGAAGTCAACGTTCAGAATACGATGTATGACGCCGAATACGGCTGGAGCACCGGAGGCGCGATCAATGCGATCAGCAAAGGCGGAACGAATCAAATCCACGGCGATGCTTACGAGTTCTTTCAGGATACTCCGTTAAACGCCAACTATTGGAACAACAACCGCAGTCACATTCCCATAGCGCCCTGGCACTTTAACGTCTACGGCCTCAGCGTGGGCGCTCCGATCAAGAAAGACAAGCTTTTCGCCTTTTTCGACTGGCAAGAGGTCAAGCGGGACCAGCCGGATCCGTTTACCGATTCGGTGCCCACCGCCGCGATGAAGCAAGGGGATTTCTCGGGGGTCTTGAACAGCAGTGGGCAAGTCCAAACCATCTACGATCCGCTGACGACCACCCTGACCAGCCCTTATACCCGCACCGCATTCTCCGGGAACATCATCCCGGCCAACCGACAGAGTGCAGTGGCCCAAAAGGTGCTTGCCTACATCCCGCTCGGCAATGTGTCCGGAGCCCAGTATACGCAGCTCGGCAACCTGGTCAACACCTCCAACTCGAGGAAATTTCTGGATAATTTGCCGGAATTTGGCGGGCGCGCCGACTACAATTTATCCGATAAGACGCACGCCTTCTTCCGCTATTACTGGAACCAACTGTCGGAAACGCGCGGGTACGCTTATTCGACACTTTCCGGCTACAACCTTGCGGAGACCAGCGGCAATTCACCCTTTTCGAGAGCGGAGGATGATTTCGCGTTCCAGGTGACGCACACCTTCAATCCCACCACCGTGCTCGAAGCGCGCGTGGGCATGAGCCGGTTCCTGTCAGGCGGCGGCAGCACCATCACCAATGGGTTGAACCTTGCCAACCTGGGCTTTTCGTCTACGTTTGTGAGCCAAGCCCTGCCGCATTTTCCCGTTTTCAGTTGGTCGAATTACCAGGGGGCTGGTGCGTCGATAGAGTCAATCACTGTGCAACCCACTTATTCGGCCAACGCCGTCCTGGCCAAACAGCTTAACCGGCACAGTTTGAAGTTCGGCTTCCAGATGATGGACCTCATGAATCTCAGCAATTCGCCGGGGAATGCATCCGGCAACTTCAGTTTCACCGGCATTTACACCACCGCCAATCCGCTCGCCCTCTCCGCCGCCACCGGAAACTCCATCGCAGATTTTCTATTGGGCTACCCTGCGAGCGGGAACATCCAGGTTCAAGAAGAGCCGGCAAGGATGAGCCATTTCTATTCCCTATTCGCGCAGGATGATGTTCACGTTTCGCGAAAGTTGACTCTCACCGCGGGCCTGCGCTGGGATTATCAAGGGCCGTTAACCGACCGCTACAATGCGCTCGCGAATGGCTATTGCGCCACCTGCGCCAGCCCGCTGCAAATTCCTGGAATGAACCTGCAAGGAGGGCTGGAATTCGCGGGTGTCGGGGGTAATCCGCGCGGGACCCCCAATCAGCACTATAGCAATTTTGGTCCGCGCCTTAGTTTCGCTTACGCCGTCCGCCCCAACACGGTCATCCGCGGCGGCTATGGGATGATTTACGCTGCCGCTTGGGACGATCCCGGAGTTCCTGCAGGATTTAGCCAGACCACCAGCCTGGTGTCATCCATCCAGACAGGCATTCCCAACCCCAACATCAGCTTGGTAAACCCATTTCCGACTGGAGTCCTCCATCCGGTCGGCAGCGCCGATGGGCTCGCCACCGGCCTCGGTCAAAGTATCACTTTCCCGGACCCCGCCATGAATATGCCGAGGGTGCAGCAATACTCGCTGAATATTCAACACCAATTTAGCCGCAACTGGCTGGCCAGCGCCGCTTACGTGGGCAGCTACATTTCCCGGCTACCGGTCAACAGGAATCTCAACTATCTTTCGCTTCAGGACCTGGGCCTGGCAGGATCAACAGCCTATTACCCCTCAGCGGCCACCGTTTCCGCCCTCACCAGCAGCGTCACTCCCAACCCGTTTCTGCAGGCCTCGTCGGTGACGGCGGATGCGCCTATTTTGCCCTTGCTCGCGGGAACATTTCTCACATCATCTAGCGTCCAAGCACAGCAATTGCTCGTCCCTTACCCGCAGTTCAACATCAATGGCGTGACGGAGGATTACGTTCCGGTCGGCAAGTCGAAGTATAACGGCCTGACGTTGGACTTGAATAAGCGCATGAGTCACGGCCTGGATTTTGACGCCAATTTCACGTGGTCAAAGACCATGCAAGCGATGGCTTATCTCAATCCTACCGATCCCACCCCGGCGTGGACGATCTCCTATTACGATGTCCCTGCCCAGTTTAAGCTTAGCGCGTATTGGCAACTGCCCTTCGGGCCGGGCATGCGGTTTGCCCCGCACGCGAACTCCATCGTAAGCCGGGTTATCGGCGGCTGGTATACGAGCTTCATGTTCGACTGGATGGACGGGTTCCCCACGCCATTTCCTACCGGCGTGGCGCCCACGGGTAATCCTATGGGCATTCCCAACCAGTCCGTCAACCAATGGTTCAATCCCTGTACGCTCAACACTAATGGGACAACTTCTCACTGCACGGGAAGCGAAAAGCCCGCGTGGGCGATTCTCCAACCCGACCAGCTCGAGACTTATTCTCCTTACATCAGCCAGCTCCGCCAGCCTGAGATCGGTGACCTGGAGATTAATTTTGGGAAGTCCACGCGAATTAACGAACGGTTCACGTTCAAGTTCTATGCCGATTTTCAAAACGCCACCAACACCACGCAGTGGTTCCAAAGCGGACCAAATCTTGCTGCCACCAGTGGCACGTTCGGGGCCTATGCCAACTATACCGGCCAGAGCAACTATCCGCGTGTCATCGAGCTGGTGGGCAGGCTTGAGTTTTAGCGATTGGTCCGTTGTCACCTGTCCTTCGTCACTGGGAGTCTCGCAATGACGGAAAAGAGCCCCGAAACTTGAACCTGACGGGGCTTACTACTTGGCTGTGATATTCAGATGATAGGACCTCCGTACAACACCCCCGGAGACGATCCGCGGGTCATCGAGTTGTCTTTGCAGTTGAAATTCTAACTTCGCGGTTAGGCACAGCGCCGCACCTCGAGGGGGCCAGGCTTCGGCTTGGCCCCTTTTTTTTTGTGCGCCGAGCATATGCGATAGCTTGGCGCAGGCGCCGGAATGGGTTGGGCACGGAATTGATTGTTGACCCGCTGCCGCAGAAGTGTTAAGTAAGACGCGGTTTTTCGCTTTGCGGTCTTTGCGCCTTAGCGCCTTGGCGAGAGAATGAGTTCCTGAAAGCAAAACAATTTCACGCAAAGGCGCCAAGGCGCTAAGAAGAATGGCGCAGGGGAAAAAGCGTAAAGTGGATGGCAAGCAATCATTTATCTTGTTTAATTCTTTGCGGTCTTTGGGTCTTTGCGCCTTGGCGTGAAACTGTTTTGCCTTTGAGTGCCTCCTGTGACTGAAAACGAAATCGCGACACAGATCGTCGATGCGGCGTTCAAAATCCACACGACCCTTGGCCCCGGTTTGTTTGAGTCCGTTTACGAGACGGTCATGGCGCAGGAGTTGGTGAATCGGGGTTTGAAGGTAGTGAGGCAACAGCCTATACCGGTGGTCTGGGAAGATGTCCACATGGAGGCGGGGTTTCGCGCTGACCTTATTGTAGAAGGCAAGGTGATCATTGAAATTAAGTCGGTGGAGAAATTAGCGCCCGTGCACAGAAAACAGTTGCTGACTTATCTGCGTCTGTCGGGTATCCACTTGGGAATCTTGATCAATTTTGACACCGAGCTCATCAAAGATGGAATCGCCCGGGTGGTAAACAATCTCTGAAAACAATTTCACGCCAAGGCGCAAAGGCGCAAAGAAAGATGCGGGAGGGCAACTGCAAAAGGTGGAAATAGAAGGAGCAAATCAATCGGTTAGTCTTTGCGGTCTTTGCGCCTTAGCGCCTTTGCGTGAAACTGTTTTGCCTTTCCGACGGCCCAGAAAAACATTCTCACGCCAAGGCGCAAAGGCGCAAAGCAACGAACTCGACTCTTACATCTAGGAGTAATGTCTATGCATTCTCGTGCAATTCGTTTCATGGTTTTAATAGGCTTGATCGGCGCTCTCTCATTGGTCGCAAAACAAATGACTGCGCAATCCTCCACCCCCTGGCCGCCGGATGCGCCCCAGCACAAACTCTATATGATCGGCAACGCGCACATCGATATTCCCTGGCTGTGGCCGTGGCCGGAAGCCATGGCCGTAGGGCTGAGCACCTTCCGCTCCGCGCTCGACCGGATGAATGAGTCCCCGGATTTCAAGTTCACCGCCAGTTCTGCGATCCTCTACGAGTGGGCCGCGTCCGCCGATCCCGGCATGATGGCGGAGATCCGCAAGCGTGTGGCCGAGGGCCGATGGAACGTGATCGGCGGCTGGATGTGTGAGCCCGACGTGAACATTCCCAACGGCGAGTCGTTGATCCGCCAGGGGCTCTACGGCCAGCGAATCTTCCAGCAATTGACGGGACGTCGCGCACAGATCGGCTCCAACCCCGACTCGTTTGGTCACACCGGCACGCTGCCCCAGATTCTGAAACTGCAAGGCATGCGCGGGTATATGTTCATGCGTCCGGGCAAGGGAGAAAAGCACCTGCCCGCCGACGTGTTCTGGTGGCAGGGCGCCGACGGCACGCGCGTGCTGACGTATCGCATACCTTCCAGTTACGGATTGACGGGCAACCTCGACAAGCCGCTGCACTATTACGTTGGCTTGAGCGAGCCCACGAACAGCATGATGGTCTTCTTCGGTGCGGGGGACCACGGCGGGGGACCAGCGCGGGAAACCATCCAGTCAATTCTCGACATACGCAAGCAGCCAGGCGCGCCGCAATTAATCTTCAGCACGCCCGACCGCTATTTTACCGACATCGCGAATGGCAAGGATTTTCCCGTGGTTGACGACGATTTGCAGCATCACTCGGTGGGCTGCTACACGGCGGTCTCCGAGATCAAGAAGGACAACCGCACTACCGAAGCGGCCCTCGTAACGGGCGAGAAGATGGCTGAACTGGCGAACGTACTGGTGGGTTTCCCCTACCCCAAAGCCGACTTCGCCGCGTCCTGGCGCAAGGTGCTGCTGATGCAGTTCCACGACAGCATGGCAGGCACGGCGCTTCCTCAACACTACGTGGTTTCGCACGATGCTTACGGATATGCCCAGGAAGTTGCGGATCAGGCCATGTACAAGGCCGTGCAGAAGATCACGTGGCAGATTCCCGCCACCGATCCTGCTTCCCAGTACGTTGTTGTTTTCAATCCCCACGCCTGGCCGGCGAAGCTGAAGGTTCAATACGATTTCAACTGGCACGAAGCCGCCGACGGCCTAATCAATTCCCAGGTGGAGGACGAGGATGGCCATTCCATCCCGCACCAATGGGTCGCCGGCCAGACGGTGGTAGGCGATCGCAGCGGACTGGTATTCGAGGCGCCTGTGCCCGCCTTCGGTTACCGGCAATTCCACGTGCATAAGATCGAGCCGGTGGCCGCTCCCGCGTCAACAGTCCACGCAGCGGAGAAAAGCCTGGAGAACGAACATCTCCGCGTCACCTTTGCCGATGATGGAACCATTTCCCTGTTTGATAAAGACGCGAACGCCGAGGTCTTCCGCGGAGGCGCTGGTGGTGAGCGCGCGGTGGTGATCGATGACCACAGCGATACCTGGAGCCACGACGTAGTGTCGTACACCCAGGAGATCGGGCAGTTCTCCGGCGCCACCTTCCGCGTGCTTGAAAACGGACCGGTACGCGCCACCGTGCGCGTGCGGACCAGCTACGGCGCGTCCCACATGACGACGGACTGGATGCTCTACGCCGGTGCACGGACGGTGGATGAGAAAGTTTCACTGGACTGGCATGAGCACCAAAAGATCTTGAAGTTCTCCTTCCCGGTTGATGTGCAGAACCCCGTGCCTACTTACGAAATCGCTTACGGCTTCAAGGTGCGCAAGGCGAATGGCGCGGAAGATCCGGGACAGCGCTGGATTGATGTTTCCGGCGATCGTGACGGCAAGACCTACGGCCTTACAGTATTGAATGATGCGAAGTATGGGTACAGTGTGCAGGATAACGATATGCGAGTGTCCATTGTCCGCGGCGCCGCTTACGCGCAACATCGGCCCCGCACCATCGATCCGAACGGTGAATACATCTGGCAGGACCAGGGCACCCAGACCTTCCACATGGAACTGGCGCCGCACTCCGGCACTTGGCAGGACGCCGGCGTGGTGCGCATGGCCGAGGAATTGACCGCGCCCATTCCGCTGATGTACCAGGGAATCCACCGCGGCACGCGCGCGCAGTCGGCTTCCTTCCTCTCTGTCGATGTGCCCGACGTTGTGGTTTCGGACGTGAAACAGTCTGAGGACGGCAATGACCTGATTATTCGCTGCTACGAAACCGCCGGACACGCCACCAAGGCCACGCTGGATCTAGGATTGGTGCACCGGCACTGGAGCGGTGAGTTCCACCCGCTGGAGATCAAGACCCTGCGCGTGCCCCTGGCAGCGGCCGGAGCGATTCGTGAGGTGAACGCGCTGGAAGAATGAAATAATCGGGTGATCGGGTGATCGGGTGATCCGGTGATCGGGTGAACTGGGACGTGCGACCTCAGATTCGCGTCGTTTCCTGGGCGGGGCAGCGGTTTGTCAGGTCGCCCAATTTTGTGAGCTGCGGAAATGTTAGAACAACATCTTAGTTTGCGGGAGCGATCGAAGCAATTTGCACTGCGCGTGCTGAAGCTCTGTAATTCGTTACCCAAGACTGATGCTGGGAGAACGATCAATCGCCAACTGCTGCGCTCAGGGACTTCCGTCGCGGCGAATTATCGCGCCGTTGGCCGAGCGCGGTCCCGAGCGGAGTTCATCTCTAAGATGGGAATCGTCATCGAGGAAGCTGACGAAACGGTCTTTTGGTTGGAATTGTTAGTCAACAGTGGAATCATGACCAAGCCGCGCCTGGACAATCTGATAGCCGAAGCGAACGAGCTCGTGGCCATATTTGTCGCTTCACAGAAAACTGCAAAAGGGAAATGACCCGCGATCCGGAGATGTTTTTGTTCACCCGATCACCCGATCACCGGATCCCCCATTCGAGGTTTAACGATGAACTCAAAGCAACGCGTGCATTCCGCCTTACGACGGGAACCTGTCGATAGGCTGCCCGTCTTCATGTGGTTTCATCCGCAGACGGCGAAGCATCTCGCCCAGTTGCTGGAAATCCCTGTGTCCCATGTGGCGGAAGCGATGGGCGACGACGTGCGCATGACCTGGGTAAACAACAACTACGCCATGGAAGGCATTGTCCACGAGAACGACGGTGACTCGCACGTGGATTACTGGGGCGTGCAGTGGACCAAGCAGTATGGGTTCAACCAGATCACGGGATTCCCGCTCGCGGCCGCCTCACACGAAGAGGTGCTTCGCTATCAATTCCCCGTCGATCGCATGGAGGAGTTGATGGGGCTGATGCTTCCGGTCATGGCTCAGCAGCAGAACTACTTCGTCGGCTGCGACGTCTCGCCGTGCGTTTACGAAATGTACTGGCGATTGCGCGGCATTGAAATGGCGCTGCTCGACATGGTGGAGGATCCCGGCTTCGCCAACGAAATGCTGAAGCGCTGCGCCGATTTCTCCCTGGAACTCTCGCAGATGGCGCTGGATCGTTATGATCTGGACTGGCTGTGGACGGGCGACGATGTGAGTTCACAGTTCTCCATGCTGATGAGCCCGGCAACGTGGCGCGCCTTAATCAAACCGCATCTGGCTCGCGTAACCGCGCTGGGGAAGGCCAAGGGAAAATGGGTTGCGTACCACTGCTGCGGAGCCTTGCGGCCCATCATTCCCGACCTCATCGAGATCGGCATCGACGTGCTGAATCCCATCCAGTGTAATTGTCCGGGGATGGAGGCGCTGGAACTGAAAGCGGAGTTCGGCAAACAAATGGCCTTTATGGGCGGCGTGGATACGCAAGGGTTGCTGCCCGTGGGGACAGTGAGCGAAGTACGCCGGGCCACCGCCCGCTTGATCGAAGGAATGACGCGCGACGGCGGCGGTTACATTCTTGCCGCCTCCCATACCGTTCCGCCGGAAACTCCCGATGAAAATATATTCGCCATGTACCAGGAGGCGGGAATCAGTCGGGAGCAGATTTTCGACCGCGCGGCGCAGATCAGGCACCACTTGGCCGCGTAGGGGGCGTGTTGACACGCCCCGTTGAGCGAGGCACCCTGACACGCATGGAAGTCAAACTCACACCCGAACAGGAAGCCCTCATCCAAAGGGCTGTTGCGAGTGGACGTTACCCAACCGCCGAAGCCGCGCTACGCGACGCCATAGCTCGCTGGGAGGAAAGAGAGCGCGCCCGATTCGATTTGCTTGCGAGCCTTGACGAAGCTGAGGCTGATCTAAACGCAGGCCGTTGCACCGACTACAGCGACGCCACATTACCCAAACTGGGCGAAGAGTTGAAGCGAGAATCTCGATAGTTGCGCCGGCGCAAACAATCCTGATGCCGTCCTGCCGCCCCGACACACGTGTCGGTTAATTCGCCCATAGAGGATTTCGCACCCATAGACCAAGGATAATCCCATGACCAAACTTGACCGCAGGGAATTCATTTCGATGGTGGGCGTGTCAGTCGCCGCGTCGATTTCAGATCGCAGCTTCGCCGACATGCAAGGCGAGGGCGGTGGTGAACTGAAAAAGAACGGCTGGCGGCTGCAAGTGAGCCCGGCGGGAGAAATCATTTCCTTCACCGACGGCAGTTCGGAGCTGATCAACCGCCGATTGCCGAATAATCGGCCACGATTGCTGATCAGTGGAAGACGCCGGTACGTGTGCGAGCAGCCCAGCGTGGCGCGCCGCGAGGGCGAGGCATTGATCTTTCAATACGATTTCGCCGGCGACGACAAGTTTTCGGTGCATTACAAAATTGAGCTTCAGGATGTGGCGCCCGGCGTTGTCACGCTCAAGCAAACGGTGGGCCTTCACGCCAGTCCCAAGATCGGATTCACCGTTGAGTTGACGCTGCCTCGAAACGTTCAATTGCCCTCTGAAAACCGCAAGGTATTTGTCCCCCTGAAAAACGGAATCGGCCGGCACAAACTGATCCAGGGCTACGAAAGCGAGAACGAGTACGTCTATCCGATGGCAGGTGGAACGCGGGCCATGGGCAAGCCGCAGTTGCTCGCCATTCCGATGGTGGATGAATACGCGGATGGTAGCGATCTGCGCCTGACCCACACCACTGACCCGTACTTCTCCACCTACTTCTTCCTGGCGCACGGAGATAAAACCGGACGATTTAATTGCACGTACGCGGTGCAGGTGGGAGTGGAGAACGAAGAGCGCGTGATTTACACCACTGTCCACCGCGGCGACGAGAAGACGGCCATGCAGGTTTTCTATGCCACCTCCGTGGCGGATGTGAAGCCTGGCCCCGACTGGCTGCACGACGTGGCGATGGTGGACTACGATTACTTGAGTAAGAACGGGCAGGGCTGGTTCCGCGATATTGACGCGCTGGCGGCCCGCACCGCGCCGCAAGACCGCGGCAAGATCTTTCTCGCTCTGCACGGATGGTACGACTATGTGGGCCGGTACGCGTTCGACTGGCGCAAGAACGCGTTTGACCAGCAGTGGACTGCTTTCCCCAGCGCTCTCAGTCCGCAGGTGCAGGATCTGGCGAATGTCCCGCCTCCCGAGGGTGGAATCGGCTGGCCCGTTGATTCCATCAAGGCAATGCGGCCTGTGCCGATGTCGCTTGCCGACATGCATCGGCGAATCCGCTATGCGAAGGATAAAGGCTTCCGGGTCGGCATTTACTATGCTGACGGAACTAACGGCTGCGAGGGCGTGAAGGACGTGTTTGATCCCAACAAGGTGTTGCGCTGGGGAGGATGGGAAGGCCCGGACACGAAGGGGCGGGCGTACGCCCAAAATCCACTGCACCCGGAAGTGCGCGAGTTCTATTTGCGCTACATCCAGGCACTGCTCAACGAATTCGGTAGGGAGGTAGATGGTTTCATCTGGGACGAGACTTTTGTGGTTCGCAATGACACCACTTTTACCTCGATCACCGGATATCCGGCGCGGGCCATGATGACATTGGTGAAGGAAGTGGCGGCGAAGGTGGCGGCCTTCAGCCCTGAGTTGGCGTTCTTCGCCTCTGACGATATCGGCGCGTGGGCGGTTTATGATCTTGGCGCACCCTATTGCCTGATGGCCCACGGGACGTACCAAGACAGCGCGTGCACGCCCGTGGGCTGGTCTTACGGACTGTTTCCGAATTACCGCAACGTCATCTGGTCATGTAACTGGTCGCCGGTCACGCGCTTCGATTACAGCCGCTATGCGGTGGAAACTTTTCGCGTGCCGGTTCCCATCTCCAACGGCGCATTCGGCGACGACATTGGCTTCAGCGATATGACCGCCGGGCAGCAGGGGAAGATTCTCGATCTCTTCCATCGGTGCAAGAGCCGGCGAATGGAAGTGGGCTGGATTACCGAAGATTCCTGGCGTCCACAATATGAGGGCGGGGAAGTCGAGTTCAAGTGGAGCCTGTAATCGGGAGATCGGGAGATCGGGTGATCCGGTGAACACATTACCCCTCGATTGTGACCGCTTACCTCAGCAATTGTGAATGCAGGTCGGCCGGCTGTCGTATGAGAGGCGATAGGCTCAACGTCTGCCCAGATTTATTGTTCACCCGATCACCGGATCACCCGATCTCCCGATCCTCCAGCTCACACCGCCACTCGATCACCCGCTTCCAGGATTTCCTTGGCCTCCTCGACCGTTGCGCCGTCGTGGACAATGGCCTGGCAGGCCCGAACCATGCGTTGCGGGTGCGGATGCTGGTAGATGTTACGCCCGTAGACCACGCCCGCCGCTCCCTGCTGAATCAGGGCATAAGTTCGTTCCAGAACCTGCTGATCGGGGACTCTTGATCCACCGCGCGGCAACAACGGCCGTGGCGCAGCGGCCTCGACTACCAGGTGGTAGTCACTCAGATTCTCCGCGATATCCGCTTTCACGATGTCCGCGCCCAGTTCCACCGCCTGCCGAGCCAGCGCGACAGTCTTCTGGATGTCGGCGTTGAGTTTGTAACCATTATTACCGTCAGGGACCATCACCAGCGGCTCCACCATCAATGGCATACCGAAGCGCTCGCACTGCGGTTTGAGGCGCACAATATTTTCGACGCATTGCCGGTGCAGATCCGGCTGGTCCGGTGCCCAGAGCAAGTTGACGACAATGGCCGCCGCGTCCAGCGCCACGGCTTGTTCTACGGCGTCGTCGAGCAGTTTGCAGAAAACGTGCTTCGGCGTGGGGACATAGTAGAAGTTAGTGGGGTCAACCCGCATCACCAGTGCGGGTTTCGGCTTCTGCGCCAAATCCTGAAGCCAATGGGCCTGACCCAGCGTCACAAGGATCGCATCGGGATTGGCCGCGACCATGGTGCTGATGACCTGCTGCATGTTCTCGATGCCGGCAAGAAAACCGGACACGTTGGCAATGCCGTGGTCCAAGGCTACTTGCAGGCATTTACCGCTCGCGGTGAACAAGCGATTCATCCGGGGGTTAACAGACATTACGGTATGGCTCCTTTGTGCGTGAATGTAATCGTTGAATTTTATATTTTAGCGAGGAAATGGGGTCTCGCCAATACTTCCCAGTGAATGGGTGGAAACGCCCGCTGGAATGACACCGGCCGATGTTGATCTGACGCCGCCAGTGTTGAACTACATTTGCCTCGGAGCGGCGGCAAGCACAGGGGTTTTTGGGCGGGAGGGCAATCCCACGCGACCGACAAGATCCTGGAAACGCGGATCGGTCCGAACCTCGTCGAACAAGGGGTCTACTAGAAGATAGATCAGCCAATTGGACCGCTCTTCCCAGGCGCGGTCCATCCATTGGAAAGCCTGGTCACGATCGCCGAGCCGGGTATAGAGAGCGGCAAACCAGCAGGCGGGCACGTAGCGGCGTTCTGCACAGCTTCTCAAGAGTTCAAGCCCGCGGCGAAGCTCTTCGTGATGACCCGCGGAGAGCACCCGGCCCAGCACGGACATGGAGACATCCCTTTCCTGCGTAAGCGCGAGCGCGCGCTGATATTCCTGCGCCGCTTCTTCCTGTGCGCCAGTGCGTTCGAGGACGAAACTGAGAAGCGAACGCGCGGGAATGTACTCCGGCCGCAAGTCGAGAGTCAGCTTCAACTGCTCGACGGCGCGCGCAAAGTCGCGAGCCATGTACAGGATGAAGCCGTGATCAGTGTTGATCGTTACTGAGAAGGGATCGTTTTCGTGGGCGATCGCGATTTGCGCCAGGGCTTCGTCAAACCTCCCGTGCACCATGAGCAGATCAGCATAGGATTGATGTGCCTTGGAATAACTTGGGCACAGGGCAATGGCGGCGCGAAACTCCCGCTCCGATGCTTCCCAATTCCAATGGAAGTTCTTGTAGATGCTCGCCATGGCGCTGTGAGCTGCGGCGAGTTGACCGTCGAGTTCCAGAGCACGGCGCGCCGCTGCTTCCGCCAGGGGTACGGCCACGCGCGGCGAAATGCCTCCCCAGTCAAGCTGGCAGGTGAGAAAAGAATGGCAGTCGGATAGGCCAGCATACGCCTGCGCATAATTCGCGTCGCATCCCACCGCCTGTTCGTACAGCTCGATGGCTCTCCTGACGGATTGTTCTGTTCCCTGATGGTAGGAGTATCGGGCCTTGAGATAGAGCTGATAAGCTTCCGGTTTGGCGGTGGGCTGGCGCGAGATCAACCGGCGCTGCGCGCCGCTCACCTGGACCTTCAGCGTCTCCGCGATGTCGCGCGCAAGGTCTTCCGGCAGGCACAGCAAATTGCCGCGCGGACGCGTCCAACGATGCCCCCAGGTCTGGCTGCCGGTGGTGGGGTCTACCAGTTCTGCCTGGACGCTTACATTGCCGTTCCAGAGCACCACACGGCCGGTCACCAACGCCGCCACACCCAACTCCCGGGCGATCACAGCCGGATCACGACCCAGGCCCTTGTACCGAAACGCCGTGCTTCGCGCCACAACCTTCAACTGGGGCAGCAGGGAGAGGAGATTGATCAGGCATTCCGTGATTCCGTCGCTGAGGTAATCGGCCTCGGGCTCGGGGCTTTCATTCACAAAGGGCAATACCAGGATCGAGCGGATCTGCCGACTCGCGGGTTCGATGGGCGAAACCGCGGCAATCAAGCGATAGCCCGTCTTGGGAATCGTTTGAATCACCTGCGGGGCTTTGGGGTCGTCGCAAAACACCCTGCGCAACCCCGAAATGGCGCGGGTCAGAACGTCGTCGGTCACAAAGGTGTCCGCCCAAACGCCGCGGATCAGGCGTTCCTTCGGCACCACCTCGCCGGCGTGTTCCGCCAGGTGCACCAGTACTTGCATGGCCTTGGGTTCCAGGCGCACCGACTGGTCATGCATGGACACGCTGTTCAACCGCGGTTGTACCCGCCACGACCCGATATGGAAGTCGCTTTCCAGCATGGTGCCTACCCTTTCCCCCTTTATTTGTTTCGATGCGCCCGCGACCCCAATGATTCCACACCGGGCGGCCGATCTCCACCCGATTCTTGCGTCGACTCTGATTACTCATCCTCAGTTCAGTGGCTTGATTTCCCGAAGGAATTTCTGGAAGCGGGGGTCGGCACGCAGGGACGCGCAAGCCGGCTCATCTTTGGCGTGCAGAACGCCGTCGTCGCGAACTTGCAGTCCCTCTCTCCAGGAAGTCAAACGCGCGGTCATTATCTCCCAGCCAAGCATAAATCGCGACCAACGAGGACGGAGCGACGTATTGCTTCCTTGCCAGTTCCTCCAACTTGCGGGCGAGGTCACGGGCCTTCGGCTTCTGTCCGCAACGCGCAAAAGTTTCCCCGGCCATGAAATATGTGTCGACGTGACCCGGAGCGATTTCCTGCAACTTGTCGATGTCGGCGAGCGTCGCCGGGCAGTTTCCTTGTTCCAGGTGGAGGTCAGCCAAAGTGCCGTAAGTAATGGGAGACTGCGGATCCAGATCCAGCAGTTTCTGGGATATCTTCTGCGCGTCGTCAAACCTTTTTTCGTGGATATCGATTTTAGCGAGGTTGGAATTGATGATCGGCGAGAGGGGGTCGAGGTCCGCGGCCTTTTGTGCTTCGTTTCGCGCCTCAGCCTGCTTTCCCATAGTTAACAGCAGCAGGGAATACCAATGGTGGGCCGTGGCGTAGCTCGGGTCGAGGGCGATGGCTCGCTGGAATTCCGCCTCGGCGCCGGCGTCGTCCCAATCATAGGTGCACTTGACCATGGCCAGCGAGGTATGCGCTTCCGCCAGCGAATCGTCCAGCGATAGCGCCTTCAGGGCCGCAGCCTTGGCTTTGGGGAACGCCTCGCGCGGCGGCACTGAGTTGTAATCACTCAGCAGGTTGTAAGCGTCGGCCAGGCCCGCGTATGCCAAGGCGCTCTCCGGATCCTTGGCAATAGCCTTCTGGAAGTAATCGATGCTCTTGTCGATGGCCTCAGGCGTCCTTTGATTCCAGAGATACCGACCCTGCAGGTAGAGTTGATACGACTCGTTGTTCGAGACGTGGCGCTTTAATGACGGCGCAGGGGTTTGCGACGGTCGGATTTGCAGGTGGGAGATGATGTCACGCGCCAGTTCCTCCTCCAGCGCCATGACCTCGTTCGCAGACCGCTCGTACTCCGCTCCCCAAAGGTGGCTGTTGTCGCGCGCCTGGATGAGTTCGATGTTGACCACCAGGTTTTCGCCCTTTTTCAGCATGCGGCCAGTCACCAGCACCTGGGCTCCGAGTTGCTCGCCCACCAATGTGGGATTGATTCTCTGCCCCCGATAATAGGACGTGGATGCCTGCGAGATGACCTTTAAGCTCGGGATCTTCGCCAAGCCGTTGCTCACGCTCATGGCGATGCCGTCACTCAGGTAGTCGATTCCAGGATCGCTGGTGCCGTTGGTGAACGGCAGAACGGCAATCGAGTTGATGGACTCCCGCGGGATCGAGGAGGCGTGACGGTGGAGCCAGAGCACTGCGGCCAGTGCCATCGCGATGGCCAAGCACACGCCGACCACCCACAGCACCTGCGGCCGTGGCTGCCTGGCAGGGCTCAGGACCGGGGCCGGCTGAGCTGTCGGCTGAGGCGGGGGTACGTGAGGAGCAACGCGCTCCATGGCTGGCCGAGCGGCTTCCCGCACGGGCGCCACCAGCCGGTATCCGATCTTGGGGATGGTTTGGATCACCCGTGCTTCACGGGCGTCGTCTTCAAACGTCTTGCGGAGTTCGGAAATGCACCGGGTGAGGGCGTCGTCGGTAACGAAGGTGTCGGGCCAAACGGCGCGGATCAGGTGTTCCTTTTCCACCACATCCCCGGCGCCGCGGGCCAGGCACACGAGTACCTGCATGACCTTAGGTTCCAACCGAACCGACTGGCCATTCAACACAATCGCGTTCAGCCGCGGCTGCACCAGCCATGGCCCGAGGTGGAATTCCCCGTTCAACCCTCTGCTCCTGCGTCAAGTCAGCCTTGGGTAAGTCTTAGCGCGAGGTCACCGGCAGAGTGCGCCGGCGACTTCGTACGTTCCGAGGTTGACCGCCGGCCTGCACAACGATTAGACCAGGTACCAAGAAAGTTTAGTGACGTTGCCCGTGTCAAGTTGCGTGCCGCGCTCTTACCATTTCCATCCAATCGCACGCCGCTCAAAGTTAAAATCTACACGCTGAGGCTTGAGGGCCGCAACTCCCAATAATCCGTCAATCGGGAGAGCCAAGTTTTCCGGGGTTTCCAACACCAAGACACTTGCCACCGTTACAGGAGTGTTACCCAGTCGTGCCATTGGAGGCTCGACCTCCTTGAGCGGTATGATCCCTCCTATTGTCGAAGATACCTTCTGAACCGAAAGGCGATTACTCGCAAAGACACCGCGAGTTCTGCGTTCAAAAAGAATAAGGTGGTTGACGCCCGTATCCACCATCAGTCGAACCGGAACTCCGTTAAGCTCGACCTCCACGACGGGATAGTCTACAGTCCCGACCAATTCTGACCAAAGGTCGTTCGAAGCCGGGAGTGTCTCGAATTTCAGACACTTGGCGCCAAAGTCGATGCTGAAGTTCGACCTCCCCAAGACGTCCAGGCCGATCAGGGCGTCGATGCGGACTCCCAAACCCCTCTCAATGAACGAAAGGTCCTGGACCAGAGCTTCGACGCCATCTGCGTGAATGGGACCCACGTTGACACTGGGCAGCACCACACGCTCAGCCGCGACCGTGCGCGCGAACACGGAGACCTGATCCGCTTGCCCCACCAGTCCCAACCGGCGGCTGAGTCTTTGATCCACGACGCTGGGTACAGCGCCCGTGTCGATTATAAAGTTGAGGCCCTTGCGGTCGCCGATTGATCCCTGAACGACGATGGTATATCCCCTGTGTAGGACGAAGGGAAGACTCGTTTCGTTAGCCGTAAGAGGCGGAGCAACCGCCAATGTTACAACTGTGCAACACAAACCCATCAAGCCTGCTATACGCATGTGACGCCCTCGATCGTGCAATTTCTGTATCGAGGTTTAGCGCCCGCGCGCAGAAGATGTCCTGTGGAGCAGGGCAAGATTTCCCGAAGAATCTCCGAGGTATTTCTGATGGCGTGTAAGTCATTTCAGGCTTGTAAGTTATGGCGGAGGTCGGGGGCGCCGCGTGGAAGGTTGGAACTCCAGGCGCTGGGCGGGATCAACCCGCCGCGAGCCCGCAGCCTGGTATTTTGAAGAGGCTTATCTGCCGCCGGACGGAACAGCTCCGAAGGAAACCGACGCCCCAGTTCGTTTCGCCCGCCAGAGCTGGTCATCGGCTAGGGGACGAAGCTTCTTACCGTTGCGCCAAAGGAGGGTGGGGTGGCTGGGATCGAACAGGGCGTCGTAGCTATCGCCCATCCATTTCTGCCCGCGTACAAAAACTTTACCCCGGCCGGGTTCCGGGACAACCTCCAAGTCCTCGCCGGCCCACGTGCGAAGTCCTGCCACGTCGGGGAAGACCAGGCAGTCGAGTGCGTCGTAACCCATGATTCTGACCTGGCCGCGGGCGTGCTCGCCGGGCGGATAGGTGCGAGGATCGACCGTCTCCGGAAGAAGAGGGCCGAGATTGGAGTTGATGGCGCGCGCCAGCCAATCGAATCCTTCCGGCGACTGGCCTGCCCGCGTCAGGGCCAACGCCACGTAGGAATGAACGCGAGGCCAGGCCGGCCCGCGCCAATATCCACCCCACTTGGGAGTATCGAACGCCAGTGTAGGAAGCAGCACGCCATTAAACTTGGCAGGGTCGTGCAAACGCTTAATCATGGCGTCGATGCGAGCGGGGTCGGTTTCGTAATAGAGGAAGTAGTACGCGTCCAGGTTCTCGCCCTGCGTCCAGAGTTTCCCCGTACCAGCATCAAGGTCCCAGTAGCGCTGGGTGGAGCTGTCCCAGAGTTTGGTGCGGACGGCTTCCCGGGCGGCGTCGAATTCCGCCTGCCAGCGAGATGGGTCGTCTCCCCGCAGGCGGCTGAGATAGACCATCTCGGCCAGGCTCCAGAGATTGAAAACCTGCTCGTTTACCGCACTCGTGGGGCTCTTCTTGTTATCAACGAACGGAGCGTCCTTGTCATCCCATCCAGTTTCGTAAGTGTGCAGCCAATCGATCAGGTGATCGTGGTTGAAATCGCGGATGCGAGGCAGATTCTCCTGGTAGGCCACCAAGGCTTGCCACAGAGTTCGCTTGCCGGCTGGCCCATCCACCACTTCGTCAAGAATGCTTGTATCGCCGGTCATGCGGACGTACTGGCCCACCAGCATCCCTTGCATGGGGACACTCTGAGTTTCGCGCTCACGCTTCTTGGCCTGAAAGGTGTTCCTCCCGGAAGGGAAGATGGTCCACGCGCATGTGCCGTCGCCGGCAACATTTACGGCATGGCGAAACCAATTCAGGATGGCGCTGCGGGCCAGGTCCTTCCTGCTGGTTCCCGCCAAAGCCAGCGCCTCCGAAATGCCGTCGTTGCCCCACATGCCCATGAAGACGGTCCAGTCCGCGATCACCAAGGGGGAGGCGGGCAGGTAATCAACCTGGCAGGTGGTGTTCAATACGCCGCGCCAAAACCAAAGCTCACTGCGGACGAGTTCCTCCGGCGTGATGGTTTTCTGTTGCCCTGAGATTCCAATCGTATAGGCGATGGGTTGAGCAGGAGCGACCAGGGGGCACGAAGCCAAGTAGTCGTTCCAGGCTTGGTGGGTGGCCTTCTGCATCAGATCGCGAGAGGCGCTGACCTTGGCGAGAGCCGCCGCAGCGGCCTGCTCGCTGCCTCCGGAAGCGATGATGACGGACGCCTCGCCGCCCGGTCGCACTTCCCACACCACATTACCCTCTGTCACCTGGGCGGTTGGACTGGCCGAAATCAGCAAGCGGTAAGGCCAGCGAGGTGAGCCAAAGCTGAGCGTTCCGGAGGACGCCGCGCTCAGCATCTGGAAACCCGTGCCGCGAATCGCCAGAGAAACACCCATCGGGCCGTTGGCTTTGTCGAGCCTGATGCGAATGACCGCCGCCGAAACTCCATAGATCGGGTAGACCGTCATGGTCACTGCGGCGCCATTCTCAAATGTCGCGCGATAAACGGTGCGGTCGGCGTAATAGGTGAGTCCCCGTGTCGCGAGGGTCTTATCCATATCGTAAGTTTGATGGGATGGATCGATCAGCACCGGCGCGGCAACGGCCAATGCCTCCAGCCGGTCACTGGTGTTGGTTGGAAATGCGCCGACGGCCGCGGGGATGATGATGACTTGTCCTGGGAATCCGCGCTCGCGGAGCGCCATGTAGCCATTGGACTGATAGATCAAATCCTTGGGCGGGCCGAGCGCATCGAAGCGCGTGAATTCGGCGTAGTCAAAACCGCGGCCGAGATACGATGGAAAGCCGGGCTCGGCACGTTGCGCTTCAGCGGTACCCATCCAACTCAGCAATCCCATGACGAACAAAACAGCACAACAAACACGCATGGCGCCTCCCACCGCAAGAGCTTAGTTCACTTGCGATGACCCGACAAGCTTGCACATTCCTTTGACGGCGTTCACGAACTCGGATATAACACCGGCAAGGGAGGGAGTCATGCACAATCTGAGGAAAATCCTCGCAGGCCTGTGTCTAAGTCTAGCTCTGCCTTTCTCCGTACGCGCCCAGCTTATGAAGGACTTCAACCTGCCGCCGACGCGGTGTTGCTTGCCCGTGGCGGCATCGCAGCTCGCCGCCCAGCTTCAAGACTGGAACCAGTTGGGACGTTACCACGCCGATGACGAGCGCCTGGAGAGTCAGCCACCCGTCCCGGGACGAGTGGTGTTTCTGGGAGATTCCATCACCGATGGATGGCACTTGGAGAAGTACTTTCCGGGCAAGCCCTACGTGAACCGAGGCATCAGCGGTCAAACGACCATGCAAATGCTCGTCCGCATGCATGCCGACGTCATTGACCTACAGCCCGCAGCCTTTATCCTGCTGGCCGGCACCAACGACATCGCCGGCAATACGGGGCCCGAAACGCTGAAGATGATTGAGGACAACTTCCGCGCCATGTGTGAGCTCGCCGCGAGCCACCGGATCAAAATCGTGCTCTGCCTGCTTACGCCGATCAGCGATTACACAAAGGCAAAACAGACCGAGCGCCGGCCGCCAGACGATATTCTGGCCCTCAACCACTGGATCGAGAGCTTTGCCCCTGATGTTCATGCCGAAGTAGCCGATTATTACTCTGCCGTCGTCAACGACAAGGGCATGTTCCGCGAGGGCTACTCTGACGACGGGTTGCACCCGAACGCGCGGGGATTTGAGCTGCTGGCTCCCGTTGCCGAGGCTGCCATTGAACGCGCGTTGAAATAACCCGGGGGAAGCATAAACCATGGCGGAAGCGAAGATCCGCCTTCTCACGGCCTGTGACGCAGAGGCCTATTGGCGTCTGCGGCTTGAGGCCTTGGAACGCGAACCGCAGTCTTTTGGTGAAGCTGCGGAAGAGCACCGGCGGACAACCGTCGAGTCAGCCGCTGAGCGTCTGGCATCCAAGCCCGACGAGAACTTTGTGTTGGGCGCCTTCCTCGACGGCGAGATGGTCGGGATGGCGGGTTTCTACCGCTATCAAATCGTCAAGGCGCGGCACAGAGGAAGAATCTGGGGTGTTTACGTACGCCAGAGTTGCCGTGGCCAAGGCATCGGGAGGGCGTTGCTCGAAGCTCTGCTGGCGAGAATCAGATCGTATCCGGGGCTTGAACAGGTTTCCCTGACCGTCGTGTGTGGACTGGAAGCGGCCAAGAACTTTTACCTTTCGCTCGGCTTCGTCGTGTACGGCGTGGAACCCCGCGGTCTGAAAGTGGATGACCGCTACTTTGACGATGAGCACATGGTGCTGCAACTCGACTAGCCTGATTCGCTCCGACAACCAGCACGTTCATTTCCCACTGTAGTAGCCGGCACGCGCCTGCACCACCAGATCCTTTTTCTTGGTGGTCAGGGTTATCGTGTGATATCCCATCGCGGTGTCGGGCGGATCGGGAGTATATCCGATGCTGTATTGATTACGCAGTTCTTCCTGAATCTGGCTGAAGGTTTGGTCAAGAGGATGCTTTTTAGAGGCTTCGAAAAAGCGCCCGCCGGTTTCCTTGGCAAGCCGCTCGAGAATCTTCTTGCCGTCCGGACGCGACTCCTGCGAGCGAGGATAGCCCCCGCCGCCGTGGTGACCGCCTCCGCCCATGCCCCCTCCGCCCATGCCCCCGCCTCCCCATCCACCGTGATGGCCGTAGCCCCCGCCGCCACCCTGGCCGTGTCCCTCCTCTTCTTCAGCGAAATAAATGGAGTACACCAGCGTGTCAGCGCGCTGGGCCGCCTCGATGGCGCTGGCCAGGGTTTTCTTGCTGCCGCGATCGACGCCATCGGAAAGCACAATCAGCGCCTTGCGCCCCTGCTGCTTGGCCGTGACTTCGTTTGAGGCCAGATACACGGCATCGTAGAGCTGGGTGCCACCGCCATACCCGCCTCGTCCGCGGCCCCAACCTCCGCCTCCCTGACCGCCGCCTCCTCCCGACCCCCCGCTTGGCCGGTCGCCGGAGTCCGATGAATTGTCGGGGTCGGACCGCTGCGCAATTTGGAGTTGCCCCAGCGCCGCCTGCAACTTCTGCCGTGACGAGGTGAGGTCCTGGTCCAGCATGACTTCCTTGTCAAAATGAATGACGAAGGCGCGGTCCTTGTCCACGCGCAGCACCTGGTCGAGAAACGTCGAACTGGCGTCTTTCTCTTCGCCCAGAACGCGCCGCTGGCTCATGCTGGTGTCAACCAACATTCCCAGAGTGAGCGGCAGGTCGGTCTCATGCGAGAAGTAGCGGATCGTCTGCGGCCGGTCGTCTTCCTTAATTTCGAAATCATCCTTAGTCAGGCTGCGGACGATGTCACCCTTCTTGTCGCGGACGGTGGCGAGCACATTGACAACCTTGACGTTCACGGTGATCGGCGGCGTCTGGGGTTGCGCGCCTGTCGTCGTCGCTTGCTGCCCGCGCAGCGATTCGTGGCCGGCGGCAAATAGTGCCAAGACCAGAAGGAGCATGCAGACGACCCGCCAGACTTTGAATCCCGGCGCGGAGTCAAGGTAGGAGCATTGCGGAGCTTTTTTCATCCAGGATATTTCCTCGGTAAGAATTTCGGCATTCCCAGCACCGTGGCAACTGGGCGGAGGTTATATGCCTCGCCCGACTTCCCGTTGCTCCCCAACGCCGATGCTGCCCGCTTGCGGCGCCGGGTGCGAGGGTTGATTCTGCCACACTTTCGCTTCCGAGTTGGATGGAAATAGATGGGCAGAAGTTGTGCGGACCCCATGGCGGGCGCATGAAATCATCCCTGGCGCTTCAGCTTGAAATTGTAATGACCTGTTTACATTCGGCCTCACCGTTTTGCCGATGACCCGCGGCGCGAGCACCAGAGGCTAGTTTGACCCTCATGCGAGGGGTCCCAAAAAGCCGGTCAAAACACCGATTTTTGCTCGATTTTAGGGGAAATTTCGCACTGCCGATTCACGCCAAAGCGGACGAAAATCAGGGCAGTGAGTTGAAATCATTGGGGATAGAGGAAAAAAGGTTGAAAATGCGCTTCGACAGGAGTTAAGTCCTTCTGAATCATAAACTCATCGGCATCGGGCATTGTGTCTGATATTAAGTGGCTTGTTTTCAACAACTCATCGGGTTCTTTCACTGATTTTTTGTTTTGGCGGGTTGCTGGGGCGGAAAATCAGACAATTTGCCGGTCTGCTTCCATGGTTGGGAGGCTACACAAACCTGGAGGCCGACATCCCCCGGACGTCGTGTGCGAGTCCCGGCGGCGAATTGGCATTCACTCCTGAGCACTGTCAGCCACTGATTGTAGACTATCATATCGGAGGCGTTTTGTCAAGCGAAAAATGTGGTGCGGGCGTGGAGAGGCAACCGCACGCCGCCGCGGGCGCCCTTCTTCCCCACCGAGGAGAAGTTACCTTTCCAAAGCAGTTCGGTCCCAGTTGCCCAGCGTTGCCCCTGCTTCGTATGTGCTTTGGCAAAAATCGAGTAATGAGGCCGTGGGCGATTTCGCCTTCCGTACATCGTCGTACATTAAGATGAACTCGCCGATCTGCCGGTCGTAAAAGGCGGCATCCGGACGGACCCGCTGGTCTTTGAATCCCTGCGGTTCGGGAGCCGTGTACGAGTAGAACGCCGGACCGAGGATGCTGCCGCCGCCGGGCCAAAAGCCAACACTGCTCACCTCGTGAGAATAGGCCTCTCGAGTTATCGAATCGGCGCCGGGTCTTTCCGGTGCCCGGCGGCCGGAAAAGCGGCTAACCGCAAGATCGAAACTTCCCCAGAAAAAGTGGACGGGGCTCGATTTGCCGATGAATCGGGCCCGGAACAGGTTCAAAACCGTATCCACGGATAACAAGATGCGCCAGAACTTTTCGACTGAGGCGCGGTCATACGAGGCATGCATCCGGTCCTGATCAAACGCAATCGGGTCGGGAATTTCAACCGGCATGCTCCAGATCTTGAGGTCGATTTCCGCCGAGCGAAGCAATTCCATGAATTCCCGGTAGAACTCCGCCACCGGGCGTGGCTCCAGGGGAAGTGTCTTCATGAGTCCGTCACTCGTCTGCAGCACGAGCTGATGTCGAATGAAGTCAAACCAGATCTCGAAGGCTCTGTCGCCGTAGGCGATTCGAGAGGTGGTCAGTCCGCGAGCCGTTACGTACAACGGGACATTCCACCAGTGGTTCACGACCGGCGTCAGACGGAGCCGAACCTTACCAACTATCTGCGTCCACAGGTGGAGCGTTGCGTAGGTGTCTTTCCATGAATCAAAAGGCAGAGCGGGCCAGCATTCCTGCTGATCGGCAGCGGAGAGAACCATAGTGACCTCATGGGTTTCGTCGCGCGAAATCCCGAGACCGCCAACGCGGCGAGGAAGAGAACGAGGGCGAATGTACAGGATGGCGCGTGGGAAATGGTAGTACGTGGCGGGACGCGCGCGCAAGAGGGATGGCTTTCCCCTAATCGGTCGATAGCGACGGGGGAAGGGGAAAAGGCGTCGGCGGGGAGAGAAAGGTGTCAGCGAACCGCCTGGCATCGAGTCTTGCGGAGGCCGTCAGGGCTGGCGCAGACTCCGTGCTTGTGCGAGTCTGCGTTCTCCCGGAGTGGAAACATCGGAGTCGCAGACATTGAAAGACATGTCTGCGCGAGCCACGTTCGCGGCAACCGCAGTGTCGATGCCCACTCGTTGAGCTGTCATCCTGAGTCCGCACTTCAGGGCGAAGGACCCCCGTATTTCGTCTTACCCAAGTGCGCCGCGGGAGCGCGGCGCGCAAGCATGGGGCGCTCCCGCCCTGCGTTTCCTCCGTACAATGAAAAGGGTCCTTCGTCCTGAAGTGCGGACTCAGGATGACAGCTAGGTTCGTTGGTGGTGCAAATTGAAGATGGAGGTCATTTCATGGAAAGCAGTATCTCCGCGTCCCGTGGCCCCCAAAATGTAGAGACTCCAGGGGCGTGCGGAAGCGCGCTTTACGCCGTCATGGGGCGCGGCGTACATCCGCTTCTCCAATTTGCCAGGCGGTGGACCACGTCTCAACCGGGGCTCGGCCGCTTGCAAAGCGGGATGGCGCGGGCTCCTGGGGTTGGGAGTCTGCGACCCCGAAGGGACCTCGATCTTACAATGCCCGACGCAGAGATTGAAACGCATCTCTGCGCCAGCCGAGGGAAGACAGCCCATGCACGCATGTGGCGCGGTAGGTCCGGCTGTATCGGCCGCTCGGACATAAGCTAAAGGGGCTACGGAAAAACTTGGCATGGGAGATGTAGCGGCGACTTTGCCCGTCAGCCCGGCAGTGGGCGGGTCTGTGGCCGGTCGGCGGACGGTTGTGCGACTGACGGACCATAACTCCCAGCGTTGCAACGCTGGGGTGGAGGGGTAAACCCGCCGCTACGAGATTTTCCGCAGCCTCGTATGGCTGCCTCGACGCCAAGTGGCGATCCACTCCTTTAGCCAGGCCATGAATGCCATCCGGCAGAGTCCGTCCCATTCCCCGGTTATGGTACGATCATGGCTGCCCGGCGTGAGGTATTCGCGCAAGGAGGCGGGGGCATAGCGATGGCTGACAAACGACCGCTGCGGATCATCAATGGTGTTGCGCCGATACGGATTTGCGACAACGGCGGCTGGACCGACACGTGGTTTGCCAAGACCGGCAAGATCTTCAACATCGGTGTTTATCCGTACGTGGAAGTGCAGGTGGAAGTATTTCATCGCGACCAGCAGCCGCAGCAGGTGGTGGTCTTTGCGGAAAACTACGGCCAGCGCTTTACCGTGACCCCCAAGGCCGGCGGATGGGGCGAGCATCCGCTGCTGGAAGCGGCCATCCAGCGCATGAAGGTGCCTTCCGACCTGTCTCTGACTCTCACGATATTCTCCGAGGCGCCCAGTGGAGCGTCAACGGGAACCTCGGCGGCGGTGGGTGTGGCGCTGGTCGGCGCGCTGGACCGCCTTACGCGCGGGCATTTGACCGCGCATGAGGTTGCTTACACCGCGCAGGCGATTGAGACCCAGATGCTCAAGCTCCAATGCGGCATTCAGGACCAGTTGTGCTCGGCGTACGGCGGCATCAGTTACATTGAGATGTTCGACTATCCCTACGCGAGCGTTTCCACCATCCAGGTGCCAAACGCGACTTGGTGGGAGCTCGAAAGGCGTCTGGTCCTGATCTATTTTGGCAAATCCCACACTTCATCGGCCGTTCACGAGAAGGTGATTCGGGAGCTGGAGGGTGCGGGGCCGGATTGCCGGAAGCTGGAGGATTTGCGGGCGACGGCGGAAAAATCCCGCGACGCGGTTTACGCCGGGGACTTTGCCGGCCTCGGAAGTGCCATGATTGAGAACACGCAGGCGCAGGAGCGGCTTCATCCCGAGTTGGTCAGTTCGGACGCGCGGCGGGTCATCGAGATCGCCAAGGCGCACGGCGCATTGGGGTGGAAGGTGAATGGCGCAGGGGGAGACGGGGGCTCGCTCAGTATCCTGTGCGGTGCACTCTCGCACGTGAAGCGAGCCATGATCCGGGAGATCGAATCCGAAAACTCCCTCTACAAGAACATCCCGATTTATCTCAGCCGCACGGGCCTGCGCACATGGGAGGGGCTACCGGGCGAGACGCGGTGATGGTCCCGTGGATTGGTGACGCTCGAAATCGATGTAGAGGCGGCTTTACGCCGCCATTTGGCGAGATAAACTCGCCGCTACGATCCGAGATAGCCGACCTTCTCGTGAATCGAATCTATTGTACTCCGCCCGTATTATCGCTAAGATGATGCTGGAGAGGGGATACTCCAGACCGCAACGCCTTCGGAGGGAAAGCTCGCGTCGAGCCGCCATCTGAGCGCAGGGGAGGCAGAATGCGTAAATATCTGATCGTGATGGTCGCTGCGATGTTGGGAGTGGTTTGTCTAAGCAGCGTGCTGCGGGCCGATAATGCCGACTTTCGAGCCCAGAAACAAATGCTCAAGGTTCAGCAGAAGCGCGAGTCAAACGCGCTTAAAGTCCAGCAGCGGAATATCAAACATTCGTGGAAACTCGGCCACGTGTCCAGCATCCAACGCAGTCAAATGAACCACGAGATGCAGCGCACGAGTCGTGACTTGAAGCAGAAGCAAAAGGACTCGATGCAGGACCTGAAAGACCGCCAGAAGGCTTTGCGGTCGATGCAACGAGTGAATGGCCAGTAGTCGGTTCTTGGGCGGTATTCCCTCGCTTCCGGTCCGAGGAGGTCGCCATGAAATGGACTGTCCGGTCTCTGGCGATTTTGTTGCTCGCGGGTCTGGCGATGCGGGCGGACGCAGGGCAAAGTTCCGATCGTCCCGGTCCGTCAACTTCACCCGACCAGGGGTCTCAGCAAACTCAGCGCCCGACGCTGGGTCCGAAAGCCGGGCCGGGGGTTGAGGCTGGGCCAACTACCGCCACGGTCATCGATATCCGGCGACTCATGCGGATTCGCACGATTTACATCGAGAACATCGACAACGACCTTAGCGACCGGCTGGTTGAGGCGTTGGGCAAGTGGGGCCGATTTCGTTTGGTGACTAAAGAGAAAGAAGCCGACGCCACGGTTCGGGGCACGTGCCTGGAGTCGCGACATCTTAAACATTTGCACTCTGAGATCTTCATTTCTGACCATGCAGGTAAGTCGGTTTGGCAGGACATCATCTACCGCCCGTATAACCCGCCGTCTCTGGAGCAAGCGGTGGATGATACTGCCCGACTGGTGGCCACACACCTGGAGGCCACCATCGCACGGGCCGAGCGGCAGTGACGGACGACTTTGCACTTGCCGTTTTCCCCGCTCGGAAGGGAAGACGGCAGACAAACGATCAGAGTCGATGGACCTCTGAATATTCACCATGCCAAAGTTGATGATATTTCATAACATCCTTCCGGCTTGCGAGGAAGGTAACGCGGAGGCTTGGCGAGCCTTTCTGAAAGACTACGCCTCGACGGGCCTCCGGATCTTCGGTGTTTACACACCATGGGGAGCCGAGGCGTGTCTGAATGGTTGGCGCGACGCCTTGCGTGAACTCACCGCCCAGAACTTCGCGGCGCTACGCGGGTTCTCGCACCAGTCGGAACGCGAATTCCTGGTGGATTTGCGGGCGTTTCTCCAGGATTGGGCAACCCCCAGGCTCGACTCCACGCTGGACGCGGCGAATCCACCCGTGCCCACGGCAGCGACGCTGACGGCTTTGCTCGACGGATTGCCGTTGCTCCACCAGGAAATTGCCTTCCTGGCGCTGGCGGGACATTCTCAGGCGAGTATTGAGAATTTACTTCGAATAACTCCTGCCGTAGCGAAAGAGGGATTGGAACGCCTCAGCGCCAGTTACGCGGCGGTCATGGAGCGAACCGGCGATCGTTGCCTCTGGCCCTCCGCCTGGATCGGCATTTGCCGCGGGGCGCGTGGGGACACGCAGAAGGATTGCACGCCGCTTCGCCAGCTTGTCCGCATGTTGGACGGCCAGGCGAGCTGGTACGACAAGTCGCCCGCGGAAGCCCATCGCTCAAAGTGCCTCCATTGCCTGGAACTGTGGACGTCGTTGCTGGAAGTCACGGCATGGGATCGCCTGCGGCAACCCTTGCCGGCGGAGAAGATTGAGGCCCTGCTGGCCGTGATTCCGGTCAAGCAGGAAAAACGCAAAACGTCGTTGCTTGGCCGCATGCTCGGCAAGTAGGCGAGGGCCATTCCGCCCCGGCGATGGAATTGATTGATGCGCGACTACCGAAACGAGGCTGACATCGAGCGTCTGCTGCAAGTTTCGCGTCCGGCCTGAACAACCGGCCAGAGCCCGCGCCATGATCCTCCGCTCCTATCGTCCTGCCGATTTGCAAACGCTTTACGAGATCGACCAGGAATGTTTCGTTCCGGGCATTTCGTACACGCACGACGAATTGCGGGCTTTCATTGGGCACCGCCATTCCCAGACTTGGGTGGCGGAAGAGGCCGGCGCCATCGTCGGTTTCCTCATTGCCAATCGTGAACCGCGCAAGATCCTGCACATCATTACCATCGATGTGGTGAAAGCGGCCCGCCGCCGCGGCGTGGGTTCGTTGCTCATGGATGCCGCGGAGCAGTGGGCGCACGACCAGGGTCTGCGTCTGATCGGCCTTGAGACCGCCCAGGACAACCTTGCCGCCCAGCGGTTCTATCACGCGCGGGGCTATGGCAAGGTCGATGAGATCCCGCACTACTATGCCGACGGGACCGACGCCTGGGTGATGGTCAAAGAACTCGTGTGAGGGTGCAAGCATTCCGCGAGGGCCGGCCGCTATGGGCGCGCGACGGCCAAACGCAGGTATAATCGCCATTGCCTTTCGAGGCAGGGAAGGGGAACTGATGTCGACTACGCTCACTGCCTCCGACCGCCGGGTCATTGTCATCGCCATCGTCGCCGCCGGAATTTCCCTCGCCGTTGCCGTCAAGTACTTCTCCCAGGTCTTTCCCGAAGCCGCCATTGAGTTTCGCGTGAACCGCGATGACTCCGCGCCGCTGGCCGCCAAGTTCCTGGCCGAGCGTGGTTGGAGTTTGAACGGTTACCGGCACGCGGCGGTGTTCGACTTTGACGATGACGCGAAGACTTATCTGGAGCGCACCCAAGGCGTGGCAAAAATGGACGCCCTCACGCGCGGCCCCATTCACCTCTGGCGATGGTCGCATCGCTGGTTCAAGCCCCAACAGAAGGAAGAGTTCCGAGTGGACGTGACTCCCGCGGGCCAGGTGGTGGGATTTGACCACGACCTGCCCGAAGCGGCGCCGGGCGCGAATCTTGAATCGGCCAATGCCCGCGCCATTGCGGAGGACTTCCTCCTCAAGGTTATGCACTGCGATCCACCCGGCCTGGACTTTGTCGATTCGGTCAGTGAGAAGCGTCCGGCGCGCACGGATCACACCTTCACGTGGAAACAGCGCGACGTGCAACTCGGTGATGGCAGCTTGCGCGTGGAAGTGGAAGTGGACGGCGACCAAGTGAGCGGCTATCGCGAGTTCGTGAAGATTCCGGAAGGCTGGACGCGCGACTATGAGAAACTCCGCTCGCGCAACGAAGCGGCGAGCATCGTGGACGAGGTGCCGTGGCTTTTGCTGTGCATCGCCGGCCTGGCCCTGCTGATCCTGCGTCTTCGTAAACGCGACGTGCCCACTCGCCTGGCGCTGGCCTTCGCGCTGACTACCGCCGCGCTCTACTTCCTCGGCCAGTTGAACATGTTCTCGCAATCGGAATTCGGCTACCACACCACCGATTCCTACTCCAGCTTTGTCACCAGTTACTTCGTGGAAAACCTTCTGGCGGGGTTGGGACTCGGCGCGCTGATCTTCCTGCTGGTGGCGAGCACGGAGCCGGTCTATCGCGACGCGTTTCCCCAGGCCCTGTCCCTTCGCCGCTACTTCAGTTGGCACGGACTGCGCACGCGTTCCTTCTTCCTGGCCAACGTCGTTGGCATCGGTCTTACCTTTTTCTTCTTTGCCTACCAAACGGTGTTTTACCTCGCTGCGGACAAGCTGGGCGCCTGGGCTCCGAGGGACGTACCCTTCTCGGACCTGCTTAATACGCGCTTCCCCTGGATCATGGTCCTCTTCGTCGGATTCTTCCCCGCGGTATCGGAGGAGTTCCAGTTCCGCGCTTTCGCCATTCCCTTCCTGCGGAAGTTCCTGCGATCGGGCCCGCTGGCCATCGTGCTCGCCGCCTTTATTTGGGGATTCCTGCACTCGCTCTATCCGAATCAACCCTTCTACATCCGCGGTCTGGAGGTGGGATGCGGAGGCGTGATCATTGGCCTCATCATGTTGCGCTTTGGGATCCTGGCCACGCTGATCTGGCATTATTCCGTCGATGCGCTTTACACCGCCTTTCTGCTGCTACGCTCTCCCAATCATTACCTCATGGTGTCAGGCGGTATCTCGGCGGGGATCATGATTATTCCCCTCGTCGTGGCGCTGGCGGCGTACCTGAAGACGGGAACGTTCGCGGAGGAGGACTCGTTGTTGAACGCCGCCGAGGCCGTGCCGGAACCACTTGCTGCTTCGGCCGAACGCGCTGAAACCGAACTCGCTTACCAACCGCTCTCCCGCTCGCGGCTGGTCCTGGCGGGTGTGATCACCTTGGTCCTTGCGGCCTTCGCGTTCGTGCCTGTTTATCGCTTCGGCAAGGGCATCGTGTTGCGCGTGTCGTCCCGCGACGCCCTGGCCGCCGGCGACATTTTCATGCGGCAGCGCAAGCTTGACCCCGCCACCTACCGTCACGTGGTATGGATCAACGACAACGTCAACGCCTCGGCCTTGCACTATTTGGCGGAGCGCAAGCCGCTCCAGGAGGCCGACCGGATTTACCGCCAGGCCACGCGCTTGGCGCTCTGGGAAGTGCGCTACTACCGGCCCTTACAGAAAGAGGAGTACCTGGTTTTCATCGACCCGGGCTCGGGCGAGGTGTTCGGCTTTGATCATGTCCTGGAAGAGAACGCTCCGGGCGCTTCCTTGACCGCCGACCAGGCGCGGGCGATGGCGGAGCAGGAAGTGCGCGACCATGGCTATCGCCTCGACGATTTTGAACTGCAAAGCTCCGACGCCACCAAGCGCAAGGCTCGCGAAGATTACACGCTGGTCTGGCAGGCCAAGGCGGGCGACCCGCGCAACGTCGGCGACGCGCACTACCGGCTGGAGGTGGATATTGCCGGCGACCAGGTGGTGGGCTTCTCGCGCTCGTTTAAATTGCCGGAAGACTGGGTGCGAACCCAGGAAGCCAATACTCTACATGGTAATATACTTGTTGCGATTTCAGTAGTTGCTGTACTGATCCTGGTTGCGGCTGCCCTGATTATCTTTGTTCACCTGGTCCGGTCCGGGCAAATACCCTGGCGGCAGTCGGCGATCCTCGGCATTGTCGTGGGCCTCCTGGAAGTCTTCCGATCGCTCAACAGTCTGCCTCTCATCAATCTCCGTTACGATACCTCAATGCCGCTGACGATCTGGAGGTTGGTGGTCGGCGTCAGCTTAACCGTGCTTCCTCTCCTGGAGGGCCTGTTTGTGTGGCTTCTGGTGGGTTGCGCAGCCGCTCTCTATCCCGACGTCTGGAAGATCTTCCGCGCTCCGGCCCGGCGCGTGTGGCGGCGTGACGCGGTGGTGGCCCTGGTGCTGAGCCTTGCCGCCGGCGCCGGCTTGAGTCAATTTGATGCCATTCTGACCCGCGTGTTCCATGCTTATGCACCGATCAAAGACGAGTTGTTCTCCGTCACCTTCAGCACGCTGTGGCCGTCTGCCGGCCTCTTCCTCTCCAGTCTTACCCGGACGCTGATTTACGCCACCGTGCTGGGCTTGACCATCTACATCGTCCGGGCCAGTTGGAAGCTGCGGGCCTGGTGGCTGTGGCCGGCCTTGGCGCTGGTGCTGGTCGCGCTCGGCCCCCCGCGCGCCCACTCGCTGGCTGCATACGGTGTGGGCTGGGCCATGGCTTTTGTGCCGCTGGCGGTGGCGGCCCTGCTCATCGGGTTCTTCTTCCGCAACAACATCCTTGCCTATCTGCTGGCGATTTTCGGCTCCCAGGTGGCGGCAGGCCTGATGGATTTGTTTTCGCAGCACAACCGCTTTTACCTGCAAAACGGCGTGGCTCTGGCCCTCCTTGCCGGCCTGGTCCTGGCGTGGGCGCTATGGCCGGCAGACGAAAAAGCTAAATCAGTTTGACGGATTCCAGAAACTGGCTTTGCCCGTCACGCCACAGCGCATACTTCAGGTGGAAGCCGTCGTTCATGCATGCCGCGCCGATCTCTCCTCGCGTGTTGATGGCAATCACCGCCACCTCCGCCTTTTCGTTCTGCGGGTCGGTCTTCACCATGTGCTTCAGCAGATCCATGCACGCGTCCTGCGGCGACGCCCCGCGCGCCATCAGGTGAACAATGGAAATGCTGGTGCAATAGTTCGTCATCATGTCGCCGTCGCCGGTGGCGGACGCCGCGCCCACGTTGTCGTCCGCATAAACGCCACAGCCCACCAGGGGCGAATCGCCCACGCGGCCGGGAATCTTGAAAGCCAGGCCGGAAGTTGAGCATCCGGAAACCACGTGGCCTTTGCCGTCGGTGGCCACCATGCCGATGGTGTCGTGGTTCTGCGGCGTCACCCAAAACGTTTTGCGATTTGGATCGGCCTTCCAATCCAGCCATTTTTGCAGGCTTTGGGGAGTGAGAAGCGTCTGCGGCTCGAATCCCATCTTCAGCGCGAAGCGAAATGCACCTTCGCCCGCCAGCGTCGTGTGGCGCGTCTTTTCCAGCACCAGGCGGGCCACGGATATGGGATTCTTGATCATGTGCAGACTGCAAACGGAGCCGGCGCGATGGCGCGTGCCGTCCATGATGGCCGCGTCGAGTTCCACCACCCCCTCGGCGTTGGGAATGCCGCCGTAACCAACGCTGGTGACGTTGGGGTCACTCTCCGGCACGTTGATGCCTTTCTCCACGGCATCGAGCAGGCTTCCACCACTCTTAAAAACCTCTGCTGCGCGTTCATTGGCGGGCTTGCCGTGCGCCCAGGTGGCGAGGAATACGGGACCGGAGTTGGGCGACATCGCTGCCCGCCCCTCCACAGCCGCATACGCAGCGGTTCCCGCTACCGTCTTGATGAAATCTCGTCGACCTACGGTGTCCATGGTAATGCCTTCCTGCGGGCGAAGCCCGCTTTGGAGTGCGGTAGCAGCAGCTACCGCTTTTCTTGTTTTGCCAAAGTGCGTCCCGGTATTTGCCTTGGCGGAAAGCGGTAGCAGCAGCTATCGCGTTTCCAACTTTAAAGCGTGCCGGGTGCAGAACCTACGGAAAGCGGTAGCTGCTGCTACCGCACTCCAAAGCGCTTCGCGCGCCCGCATCATGGCAATTTCGGAGCCTTCCCCCACCCTCCGCCGCCCGGTGTTTCAATCTTCAGGGTGGCTCCGGCGGGAAGGGCGAAGGTGGTTTTGCCCGCCAGCCGGCGTTTGCGTCCCTGCACGGTTACTTCATTGATTCCGGGGCGTCCGGGTTTGCCGCCCTCTAACCCGTGAGGGCGGAATCGGCGGCGGTCGGACAGGATACTCCCACGGACCTCCGCAAGGAACTCAATTTCGCGCACAACGCCCTCGCCTCCCCGAAACTTTCCACTTCCACCCGAGCCGCGCCGCAGCGAATAGCGGCGCAAGCGCACCGGATAGGCAGACTCCAATGCCTCGATGGGTGTGTTGAGCGAATTCGTCATGTGGGTATGAACGCCGCTCAGGCCGTCGGCGGATGGCCGCGCCCCCATGCCGCCGGCAATGGTTTCGTAGTACGCGAAGGGCTGGCCCGTTCGCGGGTTGAACGCCGCCAAAAGAGAGATTGTTCATAGTGCCGCTGCTGGCGGCGGGAATGCGCTGCGGCAGGGCTTTGGCCAGCGCACGCAGGAGGACATCCACGATACGCTGCGAAGTTTCAACATTTCCCGCGGCCACGGCGGCGGGCGGACGCGCGTTCACCACGCTGCCTTCCGGCGCGTGCACCTCGATGGGGTCCATCAAACCGGCGCAGGCGGGAACGTTCTCGCCCAGTAAACAGCGGAAGACGTAAAACGTGGCCGAGTAGGTGATGGCGAAGACCGCGTTTACGCAGCCGGGGCGCTGCGGCGACGTGCCCGCGAAGTCGACCATGGCCTTGCCCGCATGAATCCTGATCGCCACGCGCACGCGCACCGGCTCGGGGCCGTGGCCGTCATCATCAAGCAAATCCTCCGCCGCATAGGTGCCGGAGGGGATTTTTGACAACGCGTCCCGCATCAGCCGCGCTGAGTAGGTCTGCAGCGCCTCCAGGTAGAAGCCGGAGCGCGCAGTTCCGTAGCGTTGCAGCAATTCTTGCAGGCGGCGCTCTCCCAGGCGGCAGGCGGCCACCTGCGCCATCAAATCGCCTTCGCGCTCGCGCGGAGTGCGTACATTCGCCAGCAGCACGGCCAGCACGTCGCGCTGGATTTTGCCGCCTCGCGCCAGCGCCACGGGCGGTATGCGCAGGCCCTCCTGGTAAATCTCCTCGCTCAAACCCATGGAAGCGGGCTGCGCGCCGCCAATATCGGCATGATGCGCGCGGTTGGCAACGTAGAAGGCCGGACTTTGTTCCGTTTCAAACTGCGTTTGGGATGAGACCCCCTCACCCCCGACCCCTCTCCCCCAAGGGGGCGAGGGGGGAGTTGATTTACTACCCTCGCCCCCTTGGGGGAGAGGGTGGCGGCCATGTGCCGCCAGGTGAGGGGGTGGATTCAGCGGCCACACCGGCATGACCAGGGTGATGTCCGGCAGATGCGTGCCGCCCGCGTAGGGATCGTTCAGCATGGCGATGTCGCCAGGGCCGAGTTCCAGCGCGTCGAGCGCGGCGGTAACGGACATGGGCATGGAACCCAGGTGCACGGGCATGTGATCGCCCATGGCGACGACGCGCGCGCGCTCATCGAACACCGCGCAGGAGTAGTCCCGGCGCTCCTTGATGTTGGGGGAGAAGGCGGAGCGGCGCAGCGCCGCCCCCATCTCCTCCGCCGCGGAGTGGAAGAGGTTCTTGAAGATTTCGAGTTCGGCAGCGTCAACGCGCATGGGAGCCGGCTAAAGTAATTGGATCTGCCTCCGATGGCAGATATCGATGAAATCGGGGGGATTGAATGTGAGTAAGGAGTCTTTTCTTATATTCACGTCATCCAAGATGCACCTAACGACCCTGTCAACGAGGGACATGGGCCGCCTCAACACAAGATCGAAGGTCTCGCGGTAGGCGGTGTCTCGATATTCGGCGTCGTCGGCAAAGCGGATATTCGGCCGCTGGAGAACCCTCTCAAACGAACGCATCGATAGTTGGTTCTTGACGAAACGGGTGTTCAATGTCTCGTAAAGGCAAGGCCATGGTATGACTAATTGAAGCGACTCGATGAGTCCTTCCCTGGCGAGAGCTCGTTCATGGTACTGATCCCGTTTCTCGAACAGTGCGAACCAGAAGCCAGCGTCAACGACAGCAGTTCGCGGGAGTCTAGACACTGGAATCCTCCTCCCGGCCTGGCTTCGGCGCGTACCCGCTCCAAGCAGGCCGCTTTCTTCCGCCGATCAGGAACTTCCCTTTGGCTTTCCCTGACTGCTCGTGGATTACGTAAACTCTGGTCCGATTGTTGATTTGGACGTTGCTCTCGAGGTCTTTTCTAAGACTTTCAAGCACGTCCCCTTGGTATTTGCATCTTACAAAAGCAACACTGTCACCGCATTCTTCCGCCCCATGCTCGTCAAGCCAGCGATACAGACCTTCGTAATCGCCTTGAACGCCAAGGTCGAATGAAATCCAGATTGCATGTTTGCTTCTCGTCATGTTCGGCATTGTCTGCTTTACCTCCACCTTGATTCAGGAATTTCGAGTACCCTCTCAGCCCGATATTCTATGTTGCAAGTGCTGTTTTGTTCGAGTATTTCTGCAAAATCAGGTTGGCGTGCTCGTCCACCTTGCACGTGTAATCCGGCGGCACCACGGTGGTGGCGCTGTATTCGGTAATCACTGCGGGACCGCGCAGCCGGGCGCCGGGCGCCAGGCGCTCGCGCTGGTAAATTCCTGTGGCCTGCCGTTTGCCGTCGAACCACACGGGAGCGGTTTTGATAAGGGCCACGCGTGCTTGCCCCGTTGGGCCCGGTTTCGCTTTGCGCCAGCGTGCATTGGGCGTGGGAATAACCACGCGCAGGCGCAGGTTGACGATTTCGAGCGGCCTTTCGGGGTAGGCATAGCCGTATGCCTTGGCGTGCTCGCGGTGAAATTCCTCGCGAAAACTGCGGGTGAAAGGCACGGAGAGTTCGTACGACTGGCCCTGGTAGCGCACGTCGAGGCGGCGGGAAAGGTGCGCATGTTGCGGATCAAATCCCTCTCGGCGAAGTTCGGACACTGCCCGCGCGGAGAGTTGGTGGTAGCGGCGTCCGATCTGGTGCAGAAGTTCCTGCAATTCGGATCGCGTGGCGGCGGGGAGGGGAAGCAGCACGGACTGCGCCACGTCACGAACTACATCCGAAAGCAGGATGCCCAGAGCCGAGAACGCGCCGGGATTTTGCGGGACGACGATGGCGGGCAATCCCAGCGCGCGCGCCAAATCGGCGGCATGCAGCCCGCCCGCTCCTCCATAACAGATCAGCGCGAAGTCGCGGGGGTCGTGACCACGCTCGACGGAAATGACGCGCAGGGCTTTTTCCATGGTGGCGTTAGCAACCGCCACGATGCCGGCGGCCAGTTGCGCGGCCGAAGCGAATGCCCAGCCCCTCGCCGGGCCGGCAAGAAACCTCGCGAATGCGCGTTCGGCCGCAGGCGCGTCCAGCCGGAACGTTCCGCCCAAAAAGTGTTCGGGGTCAAGGCGGCCGAGAATCAGGTTGGCGTCCGTCACCGTCAACCCCGTGCCGCCGCGCCCGTAGCACGCCGGTCCCGGGCTGGCGCCGGCGCTTTCCGGTCCCACGCGCAGCGCTCCGCCGGAATCGATGCGCGCCAGCGAGCCGCCGCCCGCGCCCACCGAGTGCACGTCGAGCACGGGGACCGCCACGGGCAGGCCGGCCAGCGAGGTTTCATTCGTGGTGCGAGGCGCGCCGTCGAGCAGGCAAACGTCCGTTGAGGTTCCGCCCATGTCAAAACTGATGGCGCGCTGGATTCCGATCCGGTCCTTCAGCCATGCGGAAGCCACCACGCCGCCCGCGGGTCCGGAGAGAATGGTGCGCACGGGTTGCTGCGCCGCGCGCGCCGCCGTGGAGATGCCGCCGTTCGATTGCATCACGTAGATCCGGCTGCGGCGGGAGAGGTGGCGCGCGTCATTCATGCCACGTTCCAGATTGCCCAGGTAGTTGCCCATGCGCGGGGCCAGATAGGCGTTGATAACCACGGTGGAAAGGCGCTCGAACTCGCGGAACTCCGGCAGGATTTCGTGCGAGACGGAGAGCGGCAGACCCAGTGTCTTCAGCGCCGCCGCCACTTTTCGCTCATGCGTTGGGTTGGCAAAGGCGAACAGGAAGCAAATGGCCACCGACGAGGCCCCTGAGCGTTTGATCCGAAGCAACAGGCGGCGAATCTCTGCTTCCGAAACCGGGACCACAACCTTGCCATCGGCGCCGATTCTTTCCTTGATCCCGAAGCGGTGCGCGCGCTCAACCAGGGGAGGCTGGCGCTGCACATTCAGGTCGTAGAGGTGCGGGCGGTTCTGGCGGCCGATTTCCAGAAGATCTTCAAAGCCTGCCGTGGTGACCAGCGCGACTTGCGCTCCGCGCCGCTCCAAAAGGCTGTTGGTGCCCACCGTGGTTCCATGAATGACTTCGAGCAGAGAAGGCATGCGCCGCGGATTCTTGTGCGCGCCGGGCGCGTCTTCCACTCCCGAGAGTCGCAGCACGCCTTCCACAATCGCGCGGCTGGGGTCGGCGGGAGTCGAGAAGAGTTTGAGAATTTTGACCTGTCCGCCTTCCAGAACCACGCAGTCCGTGAACGTACCGCCGGTATCGACTCCTATGCGAATTGACGGGTGCGGTGCTGGAAAGGCGCGTCTATGATCCATGGCAGCAGTGGTAGCATACCATCCCGCGCACGACCGCTAAAAGGTGAGCCCGGCAGTTACTCGGGCCGTCGCATAAAAGGCGTTGTGGCCGGAGTGCAGATCCTTGCCGTAGATCAGCGTGACGCCAATTCCGAGGACGCGGAACTTTGCCTGAATTCCCGTATCCCACATCCAACGTCTGGAACCCAATCCCGGCAACGGGTCGGCAACTTTGCCGGTGTCAAGAAACGGGCTGAGTTTCACGGTGAAGAATCCGCTGCTATAGATCCGCTTGTCGATTTCCCAGTTCGATAAGAAGTAGTCCCGGCCCAACGGGGCGCTGCCCTTGATGCCATCGCGCGTGCCTACGTGGGCGCGCATCCACAGATCGTTGTCGCGTTCCATCCCCAACATGAAAAGTTCGTCGAAGGGCACATTGCCGAAAGTTTTGCCAGACCGGATTTGGCCCTGAACGGCATAGTCGTCGCCAGTGGTTTGGGGATACCAGTGAGCAGAAACGCGCCCCTGCAGTTTCTCAAACGACTGAACGGGAGCCGACCAGATGGTCGCGACATCCGAGGCAAGGCTCGCCTTGGCTTCGAAGCGCCGCTCCGGCAGGTCGATCAATTCATAATTCAATTGCGTCGTTTGCTTAACCTGGACGCCGCGTAACAACACTTGCGCTGGCAATGAGGGTCCCAGATAGAGATTGCGATAGTCACGGTATGAGAGTTCGGCCCCGGCGAGCCAATTCCAGCGTCCGCTGTTCAGAAACGTGATGGTGCTATGAATTGCACTTCGCCGCAGATTGAGTGCGCCCAAAATGGGCGCCGGCCCTTGTGCCGATTGGCGAAGATCCCAGTTCTCATTGCGGAGATCCAGTCCGACGTCGAAACGATACTTGGGATTATGCGCAAGGGGGCCCGAAAGGGAAGCTAATAGGCGGCGTTTCTGCGCGTCCCAGCGCACCAACGAGTCGAAATTGATCGCCCTACCCTTCCAGTCTAAGTATTCGGGGTAAGCCGTTTGGTAGATCGTGCCGCGGAAGGTGGACAGCAGGGCCGCCCACTTGCCGTCGCCCCAGCCGTCGCGCTCCTGTCCTGAAAAGGCGACGTCGAATCCCCCGTCGTCGAGTGCATTCAAGCGCAAAGTCGGGGCGGCGAAGATGCCAAGGCCTTCGACCCTGCTTTGGGTGGTCAGGAAATCGGGAAGGCGCACTGTGCTGGCGGGCGCGAACGCGAAGGCTTGATCAAATAGGGCCGGCTTGACTTTCAGATCGGGCTCGATTCGCACCTGTTCGAGGTGAGGCTTGGCGATGCGGTTCCAATACTTCAGTGCCGCCTCAGTGTTGCCCTCCAGAAAATAGGTGGTCGCCAGAAGGTCGTTAGCATAGGTATCGTTTGGTGCAAGTCGCAGTGCCTGGCGCAACCATCGTGCCGCTTCGGCGTAGCGCTTCTGCTTGAACGCGATTCCGCCTAACTCTACCGGGAAACGCCGGTCCCGAGGGTACGTTTGCAGGCACGCCAGGAAGACAGAGCGCGCCTGGTCCCACCGCTCCAAATGGGCCAGGGCGCTGCCATAATAAAAGTCAACGTCAGGTCCGCGACCCGGGAGCATCGCCACGTCGTTCACGAGTTGCTCCCACTGCTCGGCGGCAAACAGATCTCTGATTCGTGCGAGTTGATCGACGGTTGGTGGGCTTTGCGGAAAGAGCAGGCTTGCCGTGCAGCCAACGAAAAGAAGCAGGATCACCGCGGCGGTGTGCGTTCCTCTTCGCGAGGCACGGCGAGCAGAGTCCAGTTGCCGGCGGCTTTCCATTCTTTTTCAAACTCGGCGCGTTCCTGCTTCAGTAGTTTCCGCTCCGCCGGATCGTTTTTCAGCACCACGTCCTGCTGCCAGTCCAGGCCGGCGACCACCACGTAGTGCAGTTCGGCGCGCTGCGCTTTCAGCGCAACGATCAAAGGGCGCCCCTTTTCCAATTGCTCTCTCAAATCGTTCCACTCACCGCGAAAGGCAAACGTGCGGAAACCCTGCTGTTGCAAGTAGTGCTCCATGTCGGAGGCGTAAATTCCGCCTGCCGCGCGGGAGTAGAGCACCCGCTGGATCTGCCCGGGGTCCGCCGCCGCTGGCTTCGTGGTTAGATGCTGCTGACGTTGCCAATATTGCAGCACCATGGCGAGACTGGCGGCGCCGCAACCTTTCCTTTGCTGTCGCACGAAAGGCACGTCGAGCCACACGCCAGTCTGTGGACCGGGCAGTGATGGGCCGCTGAAAGACAGTGCCACGATCAACAGGGCGAGAGAGCCAACCATGGGCGACCTCGAGTCGTGCGCGAATATTGGATCGGCCCGAGGCGCCAGCCCCCGAGTCCCATCGTGCGTGACGGATCCCCGCACCCCCGCCAGTTCGAAACCGCCGCACCCGCCTAGCGGACGGCGATGATGACCAGGATCAATACGGCGACGGCCAGGATGAGCCAAATCAGATCGCGATCGGAAGCACTCCCGGCGGCGAAATCAGCCTGCGCCTTATTCACGCGCTCAGCCAACTGAGCAACTTCATCGTCACTCATCTTGGCGATAGCGGTTTTTACCTGAGCGGTGTTCAGGTGTGCGGACTTCAACGCTTCCTTGGCACGAGGCGACGACATGAATTGGGTAACGGTCTCCATGTTCCGCTCGCGAGCGCTGGTGGCGGCCACTGCCGCTTTATGGATTTCCGCGGGGCTGACAACATGATCCTGTGCCGCGGAGGCAGGACAAACGGCAATGACCGCGAAAAACAGGCACGCAACTGCCACGCGAGTAGTTTGCTTCTTACCAGTCAGCATGCTGACTCCTCTCGTTGTCAAAGTTTTGACTTGGCCCTGTTCTTTTTCGCCTCGCCCTTTTTCGGCAGGCTCTAGCGGCATCACGAAGCCGACACAGATACATCATAATGTGAGATGCCGACTCGCGCTACTTGGTTTGCGGTCACTTGTGGCTAGGGTGCTTTAATTCGCACGTGCCCTTCAGCGGAGACGGCCGGCGCCAGACCATTCGGTGATCTTCTGCCCTTTGGTCCCGCTGGCGGCTTGGTGTACGATAAGGCACGAAGATGTGTGAGGGCAAAAACACGATCTGGTTTAGTCGCGGTTTCAAGGCAAATCGTGCCGCGGCTGCCGTGATGGCGGCGCCGTTACTATTCCTGTTCGCTTGCCGCCATCGCGAGGCGCCAGGACCGGCATCGGCGCCGCGTGACGCAAACGTCCTGTTGATCACGCTTGATACCACGCGCGCCGACCACCTGAGTTGCTACGCTGCGGGACATGCCCGGACACCGCACCTGGACGCACTGGCAGCGCGTGGCGCACGATTCACGCACGCCACCGTGCAGGTGCCGCTGACCATCCCTTCGCACGCCTGCATCATGACCGGCGCCTACCCTCCGCAGAACGGCCTGCGCGACATGAGCGGGTTTGTTCTAAGCGCCTCCCACCCTACCATCGCCACGCTTACGCAGGCGGCCGGCTACTCCACGGCGGCCTTCGTGGGGTCGCGGGTGCTGGCAAAGCAATATGGTCTGGCGCATGGATTTGACACTTACGACGACGAGATGAGCAGTGCGAGCGCGGAAGGCGGCCTGCCCGGCGACTTCGCGGAACGTCGCGCCAGTGTGGTCACCGGCCGCGCTCTCGACTGGCTGAAGCAGAACGGCCAGCGAAGGTTCTTCCTCTGGGCCCACTATTACGACGCCCACGCGCCCTACGATCCTCCCGAACCGTACAAGCGCCAGTACGCCCAAGCCCCTTACGACGGAGCACTTGCCTACATTGACGAGCGGGTGGGCCGGCTGCTCGACGGGCTCGGCGAACTGGGGCTGACAGCGCGCACGCTGGTGATCGTGATCGGGGACCACGGCGAGGGTTTGGGCGAGCACGGCGAGGCTACGCACGGCATCTTTCTTTATGACGCCACGCTGCATGTCCCGCTGATTGTAGCCGGCCCCGAGGTTCTTTCCGGCAAGGTGATCGACGAGCAAGTTCGTTCCGTTGACGTCCTTCCGACGGTAACGGAGTTCCTGCACGTGACGCCTTCAACCGAATCACAAGGGGTGAGCCTGTGGCCGCTGATTCAGCAGGGAACTGCCGTGCGTTCGAATTACTCTTACGCCGAAAGCATCTACCCCCGCACCAGTATGGGGTGGTCGGAACTGCGTTCCATGCGCACCGGCACGTGGAAACTGGTGCTGGCTCCCCACCCGGAGCTCTATGACCTTGCAACCGACCCCGGCGAACTGAACAACGTGATCACCCGGCATCCCGCGGAAGCGGATCAGCTCCAGAAAAAGATCTGGGAGGCGGCCGGCGTTCCCGCCGGAACCGAGAAGGTCACCACGGCGCCCGTGGACGAGCAGACGCGGCAGGAACTGGCCTCGTTGGGATACGTGAACGGCGGATCGACGCGCGACATCCAACTGGGGTCGGACGCCCCCGATCCCAAGGACGAGGTTGCCGTCTTGCAGGAAGTCGAAGCGGCTGGGAAACTGCTCGCCGCACACAACGATGCTCGCGCGGCCCAACTGCTGGAGCAGGCGCTGAAGCAGGATCCCGGCAATCCCCTTGTCCATGTCGATCTGGCCATGGCGCTGGAACGGAGCGGCCAGCCGCAAAAGGCCGTCGCGGTTTACGAGGACGCCATCGCGCGGGGAATTTCCACCGACGTTGTCAACGCGCGGCTTGGCAAGCTCTATCTGCGGGTGCACCAGCCGGAGAAGGCCGTGGAGGCCATGACCCGCGCCAGCCAGATCAACCCCACCGATCTCGAAAACCTGGCCAGCCTGGGCCTGACACAATTGCAGATGGGACGCAGCGACGAAGCGGAAAAAGCTTTCAAGGCCGCATTGCTCCAGAACGACCGCTACAGCCCGGCCCTGAATGGTCTCGGCCTGGTAGCCATCAAGCGCGGAGATCAGGCGGCTGCGCGCCAGGACTTCGAGCAGGCCGCACAAGCGGACCCCAGCAATCCGGAGCCATTCTTGAACCTCGGCGTTTACTTTGAGACGTCGGGAGATAAGGCCACAGCACTGCGCTATTACCAGGAGTTCCTCAAAAAGGCTTCGCCGAGGGATTACGGAGACCTGATTCCCAAGGTCCAGGGGGCGGTTGAGGAACTTAAAGGCGGGGCATAACAGGGGTACACCCCGTTTCAGTGGGCAGGTTGTTGGTTTACATCTCGCACCAGGACGCACTTGACATCGAGCGGTATTCCGTCACGGACTTCCACTTCGAGTACCGCCTGAAGGTAAGGCGAATGAGCTTTCGCGGAGGGAAGCGTGGCCCGCATGCCTTCCAGGAGGGCCATCGAGCGCTCCGAGGTGACAAAATCGGCTGCCGCCTGGGTCCCTAGCGTCGTAATACCAGCCAGGACCAGCGCTTCCCGTCCCGGCGAGACACCGGGGAGCAGGTTAATTAAACCATATTCCACTTGGATGGCGCCCGTGGATGGGTCGGTTTGAAGCCGATAAGCGTCGGGGTGCCCGGGCGCAGGGTTAAGGTCCTTAATGTAAGAGCCCATCGGAACCTGATCCGGAGGAGCGGACACAAATACCAGTTCCTGTGAGAATGGCAAATTCCTCAGGATTTGATCCTGGCCGGTCCCGCCCAGAAAAATCACATTTTGGTTCTTAACGTCCTCGTAGGAAACGATTCGACTTCGTTTGATAAGAAAATGCCCGCCATAGCTGGTAAGGAATTCAGAAATCCGTGCCGCGGCGACCAGTTCGCCGGAACCGGTGTAGGAATCGAAATAATAAAACGGACCGCTTTCTTCTGACCGGCCGGGATGCGTGTCCTGATTCCCCAAACTTGGAACCCGGCTCCCCATCGGCATGGAAAGAATGGTCGGTGGGTCGTAAAAGTAGAAATTGCCTCGCGTGCTCACCAAGAACGCGGGATTCGCGTAAACGATGAGAGGCGAGCCATTGGAGGCGACGAACGGGTCCCAAATCGGCTTGAACGGTGAGGGCAGCCTTTTCAGCGATGCGATGTGTCCTGCCAGGATGGCTAAGTTGCATAGTATTAAGGCGATAGCGATCCACCAAGGCCAATTGAGGCGATGTTTCTTTTCGGGTACCGGAGCTGGTTCTGCCGGCGCAGCTTGGGTCGCAGGGGGCTGATACGGAGTCTGCTTGGAATATTCGGGGCTATATTGGCCGCGAGGAATCGTAATCCGGGTTGTCTCACCCTGGCCCTCAGTCGCGTAGTACTCGTCCAGCTTTTCTCTGAGACGATGCATCTGTACGCGGACGATGTTATCGGCTTTAGGATCAAATTCCCTCGTCCGGCCTAGCACTTCTGTGGCGATGGCATACTCCTTGATGGGCTCGGTGGAAGAGGCAAGGCTGCTGCGCACAATGAATTCAAGAGTTTGGCGCAGAGACGGGCTGTGGGAAAAGGTCTTGCTCTGCAACACCGTTTGCAGAGAGGCGAGGACTGCTTCTTTCGAGATGTCACGTTGCTCGCTGATGCGTTCAACCGAGGACATGGGCACCTGCACGGAGTTACAGTTACGTTACTGTAACACCTCCAAATGCCACTTTCCACACAAACATTAGCCAGCATGACAGTTGACACGCGGAGGTTGCTCCGTAGACATTCTGATTACTTTACCCCTAGTTACTTTACGCCGGTAGGCAAGAATTGGTAAGACTGGCGTCCGTCAGGGGAGATCAGCGCGTGTGCATTTTGGGACGGAGCTTACATCGGCTCGCGGATCCCCTCAATTGACCTTGCCTCTTCTTAAATATCTTCACTTTTGCGTCGGGTCCGGGACAACTGATTGTGAGAGGAGAATGACGATGGTAGGATTTGGTTCTACCGGTTTCGCCAAGAAGCATTCCCATAGTTTTGCTCTAACTTTGGTGGCGCTGGCTTTGGCTTTGGTTCTGCCGGCTGGCATGGTGTTTGGTCAGGCGAGCCACGGGCTTATTAGCGGCAGAGTGATTGACCAACAGGGTGCCTCCATCCCTGGCGCCACGGTGACCGTGACCAGTCAACATACGGCGGCCCGGCAGGTCGCACAGACGGATACGAGTGGTTACTTTGTGTTTCCGGAAGTGCTGCCGGGCACGTATACCTTGGCGGTCGAGAAGGAAGGCTTTCAAAAATTCGAACAGACTGGCATTGCGGTCGTTGCGGCGGATCGAATCGATGCGGGCAGCTTGCAACTAAGGCTCGGATCGACGAAGGCGGTGGTCACCGTTTCGGCCGGCGTAACCCGGGTGCAGACTACCAGTTCGGACCAATCGGCGGTCGTAACCGATTCCCAGATGGGCGCGCTCCCTTCCATTGGACGGGATTACATGGCCCTCGTTCGGACGCTGCCTGGCTCGACATACTTGGGTGAGGGCAATGGTTCATTCTCGACGGGCTCCGCACAAGTGTTGTTCAATGGTGATGCTCATCCGCAGGCCGTAAACGTCAATACGAATGGTGTCTTCTCAAGTGTCGGCAACTATGGTTCGGATTCCTCGACCACGACGATGGACAACATCCAGGACGTGAAGGTTCTTACTTCTAATTACGAGGCCCAATACGGCGGCGTAAGCGGCGCCGTGATCAACGTGACGACGAAATCGGGCGGTACGGACTTGCACGGCAACCTTTTCTATTACCTTCGTAACGAAGACTTGAACGCCAACGACTTTTTCAATAACCGCCTCGGCCTGAAGCGAAGCCGTTATCGTTACAACACCTTCGGCGGAACGTTGGGCGGTCCGATCTACCTCCCGCATGTACCCAAGTTACGCAATAAGCTCTTCTTCTTTGCGGACTTAGACGACGAGCCAAGCACCGTGCCGGCCGGGCCGAGAACGTATTTGATGCCTACGGCCGCGGAGCGGACTGGCGATTTCACCAACAGCTACGTTCCGGGGACGACGACCCACGTTACCGTGCTCGATCCCCTCACGGGCAAGTCGTTCAGCCCTGCCTACGTCGTGCCAACAGTTCGACAGAATTCAACGATGCAGAAGGTGATGAACTTTTTCCCCATGCCGAACTTCACCAACACCGCCATCAGCAACGGCAGCTACAATTACGTGATCAACGACAGCAACAATAACCCCACCAACATGGAATCGGTGCGCATCGACTATGCCGCAAGTGAAAAGTGGCATATCTTCGGTCGCTGGCAGCGGTCATATGTGGGATCCACGGGACGTTCCGAGCCGGCAATTTACAGCGGTTGGATGAACGGCACAGATTCGTATGACCTCAGGGTCGAGCGATTTGAGCTCAACCTCGCCTACACTTTCAATCCGCACCTGGTTAACGAGTTTGCAATCGGTCATATGAGGCAATATGAGTATAATGTCTTACCGCAGTTGACTCTGAACCAGTTCACCATGGCGAGCAACGGGATTAATTTTCCACAACCCTATCCTGCCAACAATCCGCTAGGCCTCATGCCTGCCATGAGCTTCACCTACGGCCCGAGCTTCTCTTACATCAGCCGCTTGCCACTGCAAGATGTTAATCCGAGGGGCTACTCGTACTCTGATAATCTCACCTACATCCGCGGCAGGCACCAACTCAAATTCGGTATCTATGTCGATTCCGAATTCCAAGACCAGCCCCACCATGGTGGAAGTGGAGCCATTGCGGGAGCCTTCAGCTTCTCCGATCCCAACCCGTCCGACCCCTACAATGCCGGCTATTCCTACGCCGAGGCGCTGCTGGGTTATTTTGTTAGTTATTCGAACGTTACCGCGCGCATTGACGATAGGAACTATGCGAATAGACTCGAATGGTATGCACAGGACCATTGGCAAGCCACCAAGAAGCTGTCTCTGAGTTATGGGGTCCGATTCACCTATGATCGTCCGCAAGGAATTGCCGGTAAGGATGGCGCAATCTTCGTGCCTAGCCTGTACAGTGCGTCGAACGCGCCGCCGCTGTTTCAACCCGTGCTCGTCAACGGACAACGGATGATGGAAGATCCTCTCAATGGACAAATCTACCCCGCTGCTTACTACAACCGATTTGTCCCGGGCGTGGGTAACCCAGCTCCAGGCGCCGTCCCGGTAACGTCATCGGCGTATCCTGGCGTCTTTGCTTCGCGCGGCGTAATCCTCGCGCCCAGGATTGGCTTCTCGTATGACGTCTTTGGTGATGGTAAAACGGCTATCCGTGGCGGGTTTGGGAAGTACCAAAACCAACGGACGTACTCGGGTACCATCTACGGCGTAATCATTAACCCGCCGTCGATCTACTACCCGACACAATATTATGGCAATGTGGCGACCTTCGATGCGACCGCGGGTTCAGTATCGCCATCCACGATGACCTGGTTCGATCACGCCGCCAAGATGCCCTATACGCTGCAATGGAACCTTGGGATCCAGCGTGAGCTAGGCTTCAGTAGCGTTCTGAGCGTGGCTTACGTGGCAAACCTCAACCGAAACAATTCATATACCAAGAATCTCAATGAGGTGCCCTACGGCGCGGAGTTCCTGCCCCAGAACCAGGATCCGACTACGGGTACCCCCTGGCGGACAATTACTTTCGCCCGTACCCGGGATATTCGAGCGTCAACTTCAGCGCTTGGGGCGATAACGGGAACGACAACTCCCTCCAAGTGATGCTCGAACGCCGCATGTCGCACGGCTTGGCCTATGGGGCTGCCTACACGTGGTCCAAGTCGCTGGACGATAACTGGTCCAACACCTACCTTCCCGGCAAGCTTCAGTACGGTCCCACCAGCGTCAACATGGCGAATCGGTTGGTCCCGAACTGGGTTTGGAATCTGCCCAAGGCGAGCGACCACTGGAACAACGTGTTCAGTCGCGGCGTGCTCGATCACTGGCAAGTCTCGGGTATCGCCAGCTTCATTTCCGGTGTTCCGACCAGTATCAGCCTGAGCACGACAAACGGCGAGAACATCACCGGCGGAGGCGACGGCGCCAAGGTTATCCGCACGGGCAACGCGGTGCTGCCGAAGAGCCAGCGCACTTTCAATCAATTCTTCAATACCAGCGTCTGGGCTCTGCCCTCGGTATACACTGCTGGGGCTCCGCTGACCACCCAATACATCGGGAACGGCTGGACGCCTCAGATCTATGGACCCGGCATGAACAACTGGGATATTGCCGTGACCAAGATGATCCCTATCGTAAAAGAAAGAGTTGCCGGTCAACTGCGGTGCGAAATGTACAACACGTGGAACCACCCCTCGTTCTCGGGCGTTAATACCACCGCAAACTTCAACCCCTCCACAGGCGCACAATCGAATACCGCCTTTGGCCAACTGACCGCCGACAGGATGCCGCGTACCATTCAAGTGGCACTGCGTATTACCTTCTAACGATTGGTCTGGAGCTCCCCCCGGAACATCGGGGGAGCTCCAGTAGGTTTCACACTTTGGGCTTCGTGGGCTTTCACCGCACGTGGTCAGCACCTATCTCAGATCGCCGAGTCGTGATCATCCACCCTGCCGCAAAAAGGAGTTCCTGTGAGCGTTGGCCGACGCCAGTTTATCCATAGTGTCGTTACCGCGGGTGCTGCTGCAGTTCTTGCGCCCCGTCCAGCAATCTGCGGCACAGAGGGGCCTGCTGCCGGGCTTGTTCCGGCGGGCGCGATACTGACTCTGAAAACGCGTGCGGCCGCCTTAAGCATTGACAAGACAGGGGCGTTCAGCGCGATCAGCGGCCACGGGCGCAACTTTGTCGCCTCCGGCCAGCGGGCGCCGCTATTGAGCCTGGGCGTGGGCGGCGAATTGCATACGCCCAGCCGAGCCACATGGCACGCCAAGAGCAACACCTTAACCCTGCGTTACGACGGCGGCGCAACGGCCGTCGTGGCAGCGCTGGAAAGGCCGACCCACGTGACGTTCGAGTTGACCAAGCTCCGCTCTCCTCAGCACGTCGAATTGGTCCTTTGGGGTCCCTATCCTATCGACATTCACGACCTGGTGGGCGAAGTGGTGGGTGTGGTGCGCAACTCGGAGATTGCCGTGGGCATTCAGGCGCTCAATGCCAAAACCCTGGGCGGTTACCCGTCCGAGGAGAGCGACATCGAGCCGGATGGCCACGAGGCCGACGATCCCGGCACCTATCCGGGCTTGCCGGAGGAACTCAAGAAGCAGCAGCGCTGGCGCGGTGACACGGCGAGGATCACGCCCTTCGGCAGCAGTTTGCAGGCGTACTGCCGGAATCGCGACCGCCAGCGCATCATCAGCAACTGGGGCAATGAGAAATTTGTCGCGCTGCCCTTTAATGACGGCGGGGTGATCGGCAGCAAAGTCGCGCTGTTCGCCAGCCCCGCCTCCGAGGCGCTGACAACGATTGGCGAGATCGAAGTGGCGGAAGGCCTGCCGCATCCGATGCTGGACAACGTGTGGGCAAAGACCGCCCCCAGTGCGACGGCTTCTTACCTGATTGTGGATTTTGGCGAGGCCACCATCGATCGGGCCATTGCCATGACCCAGCAGGCGGGCCTCAAGTACCTGTACCACAGCTCGCCTTTTGAAACCTGGGGACACTTCAAACTCAAGCCGGCCTTGTTTCCCCGGGGGTGGGACGGCTTCCGCGACTGCGTGGAAAAAGGCCGGAAGGCGGGCCTGGGCCTGGGATTCCACACGCTGTCAAATTTCATCACGCCCAACGATGCCTACGTAACGCCCGTGCCGGACCCTCGTTTGGCGCGCATCGGCTCCAGCGAACTGACCGCCGAGGTTGACCCCTCCAGGCGGAAATTCCGGTCGCCGATCCAAGCTGGTTCCAGAAAAAAAGTGTTTTAAACACCGTGATGATCGGCGAAGAACTGGTCCGCTACGACGCCGTTTCCGCCGAAGCGCCCTGGCGGTTGTTGGGTTGCCGGCGTGGCGAGTGGGGCACCAAAGCCGTCGCTCATCAAAAGGGCGAGTCGGTGGGCAAGTTGATGGATCAGGGCTACAAGGTGTTCCTATCGGACGCGTCGCTATCGGAAGAGATTGCCCGCAATATTGCCGCGTTCTGCAATCACACCGGGGCCATCCAGCTCTCGCTCGACGGCTTGGAAGGTAACTGGTCCACGGGCATGGGGCAGTACGGGCGCACGCATTTTCACGAAAGCGTGGTACGACGCGCTGAAGCCGGAATTGCAAGGCCGCATGATCAACGATGCCAGCAACCCCGGCCATTTCAACTGGCACATTGCCACTCGCTACAACTGGGGTGAGCCGTGGTACGCGGGCTTCCGCCAGAGTCAAACGCTCTATCGCCTGAAGAACCAACTCTTTTACACGCGCAACCTTATTCCGCGCATGCTGGGCTGGTTTTCGATTCGCCGCGAGACCACCACTGAAGACGCCGAGTGGCTTTGCGCGCGCGCCGCGGGTTATGACGCCGGGTTCGCCCTGGCCACGCGGTTTGGCAGCCGCGCCACGCAAGCCGCCAGTGCGGTCAGCGCCATGGACGACAAGCGGTCGGCGATTCTCGACGTCGTTCAGCAGTGGGAAACGGCGCGGCTGAGCGGCGCATTCCCGGAGAGCGTGAAGACGGCATTGCAGGATGTGACACGCGAGTTTCATCTCGCCAAGGTTGCGCCCGGCGAGTGGGACCTTCAACCGACCAACCCGGCGGGACCGGCGGTTCGAATCAAGGCACGCGCCACACCCGGCGGCTCGGCCAACACCTCGTGAAGAGGCGTTGAACCGATTCCCTTCGAATCCACCACACTGCGGGGGTTCCCTGCCTTGGCGAGATCCTCTCGAGGAGGATGATGACAAAGAACCGAAACAAGAAAGCGGGCATCAGCCGCCGCGCCTTTACCAAGCTGACTTTCGGGTTGGTGGGGACTTTGAGCACCGGCCTTGGTTCGGAGCCGTTCCGGCTGGCGGATGGTGCGGCCGCGCCCCGTGGCAAGACCTTCCGCGAGATGCTTCGCTACGGGGTCGGTCCCTGCTGGGCGCCCGAGTTGGGCGACGTGCGCGCGCAGATGCGCGTGATGCACGCGGCCGAAGCCGTGTGGGTGCATATCCCGTGGCGCAGAAGAGACGCGGCGCCCGAGGCCAAGAATATTGTGGTAGTCGATGCCCACACGGGCGAACAGTTGAAGAACGTGGCGCGAGTGGAGATCTCGCGCGAGTTCGGCGACGTGGTCTTTGAGCCCGCCACCGTCCCCGGCGAATACTTCCTCTATTACATGCCGTACACAGTAACGCCCACTCCTTATGCCTACTCGCTGCAATACAGCCACGCGGAGCCCAGCGCCTCGGCCATCTGGCTGGAGCACAATCGACTTGCTCCCACGCTGCTTCCCGGCGGTGATTGGAAGCAGTTGCCCCAGGCGCGACTCATGGCCATCCAGGCGCGCAGTGACTTTGACCGCTTTGACCCTATGGAGTTGATCGCTACGGCAGACGAAACAAGCGGCCTGATCGCCAAGCACGCCGGCGAAGCGTTCCTGCTGTTTCCGGAAGAGCGCCAGTTTCCCATCCGCATGACGGACGACTTGCCGTTACGGTGGATCGAGAACGGGCCCGCCCGAGAATTCCACGGCGTCGCGCGGCGCGGGGAATTCTTTGTTTTTCAGCTCGGCGTGTTTGCCTGCGGTGCCGCCGTTCCGTCACTCTCGGTTACCTACAGCGATTTGAAATCGTCGGAGGGCAGGGCAATCCCCGCCGGCGCCATTCGTTGTTTCAACCTGGGCGGCACCGATTGGCTGGGCCGCAGGATCCAGAAAAGCGTGACGGTGGCGCAAGGCAAGATTGGGGCACTTTGGTTCGGCGTGCAAGTGCCCAAAGACGCGGCTCCCGGCGATTACCGCGGCACGCTCGCCATTCGCGTCCCCGGCCACGCGCCCCTTCCGCTGCAGTTGTCGCTTCACGTATCGTCGCAGCACTGGGACGATGGCGGCGACAGCGAGCTATGGCGGCACTCGCGGCTGCGTTGGCTGGATTCGACCGTGGGGCTTGACGACGAGGTGACGGCGCCCTACACGCCGATGACCGCGAGCGACCGCACCATCACTTGCCTGGGGCGCGAAGTTCGCGTGGCGCCCACGGGTTTCCCCGAAAGCATTCGCAGCCGTGGCCGAGAGATTTTGGAGCGGCCCATCGGTTTGGTGGTGGAAACGTCTGCCGGCGAAGCCGCGTGGAGCGGCGGAAACGCAGAAGTGCGAAAGATTGCGGCGGGCGCAGTGACTTGGCAGTCTTCAAATGCGGGCGGCAACTTTAGTCTGAATTGCCAGGCCCGCATGGAGTTTGACGGGCACATCAGCTTTGATCTCCGCCTGCGCGCCCACCAGGCGACCAGCGTGCGTGATATCCGATTGGAAATTCCGCTGCGCAAAGACGTGGCCGTTTACATGATGGGCCTCACGCGCAAGGGCGGATATCGGCCCGCGGAATGGAAGTGGACCTGGGACATCAATCGCGCCGTCAACAACGTGTGGCTGGGTGATTACGATGCCGGCCTTCAAGTCAAACTCAAGGGACCGGAGGACACCTGGGATATCCTCGACCTGAAGAGCTCCGGCATTCCCCAATCCTGGGGAAACGACGGGAAGGGCGGGTGCACCGTCAGCGAAGAAGGCGGCGCCGTACTGGTGCGTGCGTACAGTGGCGAGCGCGCCATCGCGGTGGGTGAGGAACTGTTGTTTCGCTTTGCCCTACTGGTCACGCCCGTCAAGCCGCTCGACCGCGAGCACTGGAAGCAGCGTTACTACCACATCTTCGGCCCGCCGGAAGACGCCGTGCGCTGCGGGGCCAGCATCATCAACGTGCATCAGGGCAATGAGCTCAATCCGTACATAAACTATCCCTTCCGCACCGTGGACAAACTCTCGGCCTACGTCAATGAAGCGCACGGCCTGGGCTTGAAGGTGAAGATCTATTACACGGTTCGCGAACTCAGCAACCATGTGGAGGAGATTTGGGCGCTGCGCAGCCTGGGCGATGAAATCTACACCGACGGTCCGGGCGGAGGCGGCGCATGGCTGCGTGAGCATCTTGTCTCTCACTACACGCCGGCTTGGCACGAAACGCTGTCGACCGGCGAGGTCAACGCGGCCATTGCCACCACCGGACTTTCGCGCTGGCACAATTATTATCTCGAAGGGCTGGCCTGGCTGCTGCGCAACGTTGAGATCGACGGCCTGTATCTCGACGGGATCGGCTACGACCGCCAGATCATGAAGCGGGTGCGCAAGGTGCTGGACCGCAACCGTCCCGACTCGCTCATCGATTTCCACTCCGGCAACGAGTTTCCTTTTCACGACCTGCGGGTCAGCCCCGCCAACAAGTACATGGAGCACTTCCCGTACATCAACAGCCTGTGGTTCGGTGAAGGCTACGATTACAATGAGTCACCTGACTACTGGCTGGTGGAGATCTCGGGAATTCCCTTTGGCCTCTTCAGCGAAATGCTCCAGAACAATGGGAATCCGTGGCGAGGCATGGTGTATGGCATGACGGCGCGCTACTATCAGGGCGCCGACCCCAAGCACATCTGGAAATTCTGGGACGCCTTTGGCATTCAGGATGCGGAAATGATCGGCTACTGGGCGCGCTCCTGCCCGGTTAAAACATCTCAGCACGATGTTCTGGCCACCGTTTACAAGGAGCGCGGAAAGAGCCTCATCGCGCTGGCCAGTTGGGCCAAGGATTCCACAAGTTGCCTCCTCTCGATTGATTGGAAGGAACTGGGATTGGATTCGCAACGGGCAAAGCTCACCGCGCCGGCGATTGAGGGCTTCCAAGCCGCCGCCTCTTTTTCGCCGTCGTCGGAAATTCCCGTGGAACCGGGCAAGGGGTGGATGCTGGTGCTGGAGGAGGGTGCGTAGGGTAGATTGCGTGGCCCTGCTCGTGAGGGGATTTCCGCGGTGGTTCACGGTGCTTTAAGTTTTCATGTCTTCTCATGGCGCTGTCATCCTGAGCCCAGCTTTTCAGGGCGAAGGACCCTTTTTATTGGCACTTGGGAAGCGGGGCGCGGAAGCGACCAGTCGCAGCGCCATCCCGGCGCACCGGGGTGGGATGAAATACGGAGGTCCTTCGCCCTGAAAAGCTGGGCTCAGGATGACAGTGAGGGGGGATTCGCGCTGAAAAACTGAGCGGGGAGAATCGCACTGAAGATTGGGCCTGGGATGACAAGTGAGGGTTTGTGGGTGCTAAAAGCTTGTAGGTGAGGTAGTGGCGCGCGAAGGGAAGACAAGGTATGAAAAAAGAAGTTCTTGTTAGCACCATTGCGGGACTGATCTTATCTTTGATGCCGCAAGCCGCGGCGGCCAAACCCCTTCTGACGCTTCAAACTACGTACACGCGGATCGCCCTGGATGGCCATGGATTCCTCACTTCGTTGGCCTCCCGCGAGTCGGGAAGGGAATACCTGGCGGCGGCTAAACCCTCGCCAATCCTTTCCTTGTACGAAAATGGAAAACCCATACTTCCGTCCTCTGCGAAGTACAACCGCGCCAAGCAGACGCTGACCCTCGCCTTTCCCAACGGCGCAACTGCCACGGTGGCGATTCTGCAAAAGGAGAAGTACATCCGTCTGCAGCTTCTCGCTCTCGACCGGCGCGGCGGCGTGGACAACGTCGTCTGGGGACCCATTCACACCACGATCTCGCAGACGATTGGCGACATCATCGGCGTGGTGCGCGACGGCGAGTGGGCCGTGGGCATGCTGGCGCTCGACGACAAAACCACGCAGGGACCGCCGGCGCCTAGTGATTTTGGCCAGATGTATTACTACATTCATTCTCCCGACCCGGCCAAGTATCCCGTTCCCCCGGAATACAAGGAAGGCGAGCGGTTCAGTATCGGGGGCAATGGCATTAGTGACGTCGCGTTTTATTCGCACCCGGAGGAATACTTCCACATGGGGTTTGAGAGCGGCGCTCTTCTGGAGCCCGGCTCCGGCTCGGTGATTGCCTATCACGCGCGCGACCGGCGCAAGAGTTACACAACGTTTTACACTCTCATTCCCGGCCTTCCCCCTACGCAACCGCGCCATCAGACGGTTGATGCCGTGGATGTGGATTTCATCGGCTCTTCCGTGGCCCTCTATGCCTGCCCCGATGATCTGGGCCTATCGGTGATTGAAAGCGCCGTGCTTGCCGAAGGTCTGCCTCACCCCACGACCGGCGGCAAGTGGGTGAAGGATCCGGCCGGGTATTCGCCGGATCTTTTCTGGCTGGGGCCGCACGACCACTTGATTGAATACGCCCAAGCACTGGGCCTGAAGTGGGTTCAGGACGACGGGATGGGTGAGTTTTACATCGATCCCGCCAACCGCTGGGATGGCAAACTGGTGCGGTTCGCCGATGGCCACCGGATGACCATCCGGGAATTCACCGATCAGACCCACCAGCATGGCATTCACTACGGTCTGCACACGCTGTGCATGTTCGTCCAGACCAAGAGCGCCGACGTGCACCCCATTCCCAACGAACACTTCCAGACCGTGCTGCGAACGCACCTTGCCAATGGTCTTTCTCCCACGGACACGGCTGTTACGGTCACGGACCCCTCGTTTCTCGCGGAGAAGGGCACTTGGCATGATAACAACATGAACGTTCTGCGGATCGGGACTGAGCTCCTGACCTACGACGGCATCACCAATTCCGCGTCTTGGACGTTGCAGAATGTCAAACGTGGACAGTATGGGACCCAGGCTAGCGCTCACTCAGCCGGCGATGAACTGGTGAAGCTTCAGATCACCTGTTACCACGGATTCATCCCCGACATGAAGTTGATGCTGACTTACGCCGACGATTACGCGCAGCGCCTGTACGATCTGGGCATGGATTACGTGGATTTTGACGGTTTCGAAAGCTGCATGTACCAGAACCAGGGCGACTACGCCTTCAAGGTGTTTCTGCGCCGGCTTTTCGAAACGTATCACCGCATCAGCGGCGGCGACTATCTGCGCATCATGGGCTCCACCGTCACGGAGGGTTCGTGGCACTACATGAGTGTGTGCAACGTGGGCGGAGGGAGCCACATGTTCGATCCGGTGGGTAACAAGTGGGGCATCGAAGGCAAGGACATCCGCTACCAATGGGGCAGCAGCTATTTCCCCGCGACGTTTGGAGTGCAGCGATATCGCGGTGACTGGACTGCCTATGACGTGGAGAATTTGCAGGCGAAGTCCATCGGCTGGAACGCCACCTATATGCTGGGCATGGACCAGAACACGGTGGAGAGAAGCGCCGAAAAGGAAGCCATCTTCAAAGCCTTTCGTACTTGGGAGAATGCACGGAACGCTGGTGTGTTTACGCAGGCAACCCGCCAGAAGTTGGCGGACCTTAACCTCAAGTTCCATCTGGAACAGACTGGGGAAAAATCGTTTCTGCTCTCGCCGGTCAAGGAAATTGATTTCGCCGCAAATGCCGACACCCAAACGCATCCGTTGGAGATCAGAAACCCGTATGATGAGCAGCCCCTTCAATTCGCGGTGCGGTTCGTGGGGCCGAGAGACTCCTCGCTGGATGGCTTTGTGATCACCCTTCCGGGAGGCAAGCAGCTTAAGACCACTCAGAAGTTGGCGGCAGGGGAATTCGTGATCTGCAAAGGCGATGCGGCTTATGTGGCGGACCGTTTCCGCAGGAAAATCGCCGATTTGGAATTGCCGCACGCCACGACATTGTCCGCCGGCAACTCGACACTCAGCGTTCAGACTCTCGGTGCTTCGGCGCCGGACAAATCGCGGTTTGAGGTGACTGTTTGGGCGGTCGGTAATACGGAGGCGGTGCGGTTCTAGATTAATGCAGAGCCGGGAAGTGTGGCAGGGTACAAGCCCCCTCACCTATCCCGATGGATCGGGACGGCCTCTCTCTCGGGAGAGGCCGGAATTCGTTTTGGGCGTGCGACCGCGGGCCAAGAGAGACTACCGACCTCTCCGAGGGGAGAGGTTGACCGTCTGCTGACGGGCGGGTGAGGGGTCTATTCGAGGCACTGGCGGTCGGGCACCTCTTGCCGGTCCGGCGTTGCGACCGCAATTAAAGCACTATCCAGCACGGAGGCGACATGAAAAACATCACCCGCGGTGGATTCTTAAAGGCTCTTGGCGCAGCTTCGACCTTCTCTTTCGCCAGCCCGCGATCGGGCTTTGGGCGCGCCGGTTCCATCTCCGCTCCCTGGCTGAATCCCGGTTTGGGAAACCTGCCCGTCCTGGTGGACGCGGAAAGCCGCCAGGCGTCGCCGGAGAATCCGACGGGAGAGAGGGGCATGGGTGCGCGCGCTACGCCCAATCCCGGCGACCCCAATCTTCCTTTCTCGGCAGCGTCACAGGATCTGGGCCGCGGATGGAAGGTCAGCCCGTTTCTCAAACCCAAGGCCGGTGAGACGCTCACCCTGATGGACGTTGACGGACCGGGAGTGATCGAACACATCTGGATGGCGACGGAAGAGAAGTTTGACACGCATGGGCGCGGGTGCGTTCTGCGCTTCTATTGGGACCACGAGGAGTCGCCATCCATCGAAGTCCCCATGACCGACTTCTTCGCGGTGGGCAACGATCGCTTCGCACCGGTGAACTCTCTTGCCGTCATCGTCAATCCCACCGCCGCGTTGAATTGCTACTGGCCCATGCCTTTCCGCCGGCACGCGCGCGTGACCTTTACCAATGAGCTGTCGCGCACGGTGAGTCTGCTGACCTATCAAATCGACTTTATGAAGACCGAAGTGCCGGAGCAGGTCGGCTACTTCCACGCGCAATGGCGGCGCGCCACTACGGATCGCTCCCATCCCCTGCATACCATTCTCGACGGTGTGCGCGGGGCTGGCCGCTATGTGGGCACCTTCCTTGCCTGGGCGCAGCTCTCCGACGGCTGGTTCGGCGAGGGCGAAGTGAAGTTCTACCTCGACGGCGACGGCGAGTTTCCCACCATCTGCGGTACCGGCACGGAGGACTACTTCGGCGGCAGCTACGGCTTCCCCGAGGTTTTTTCCACGGCCTACGTGGGCAATACGCTTAAACGCGAAGAGGAGAATGGCCCGCGGAAGTGGAGCCTCTACCGCTGGCACATCATGGACCCGGTCAGCTTCCGGCGTGACATCCGGGTTGATATCCAGGCCCTGGGATGGTGGCCCAACCGCCGCTACCAGCCCCTGGCTGACGACGTCGCCTCCGTAGCCTATTGGTACCAGGCGGAGCCGCACGCGCCGTTCCCGCCCTTCCCGCCACTCGCGCAGCGCTGGCCGCGATAGGAGTTGCTTATGCCCAAACTTGTTCAGATCGGTCGCAGGGAATTCTTGGAAAGCGGGTTGGCCGCGCTGGGTGGCGCCGGCATGCTGGCGCCGGCCGGGCGCCTTGAGGCGGCGCCGGCGGAAGCGAGGCCATCCGACGCTCCCTCGTCGCTGCCTTCGTGGTGTCCCCAGCCTTACACCGTGCAGAGGGACGATGCGGCAGGGACCCTCACGCTGGCCACACCTTACTACGCCGTTCAGCATGACCTGAAAAAGGGCGGCGCCATCAGCCGAATTCACTATACCCACGGCCAGGCGGAAAATCTGCTGCTGCGGCCCCTCGTCGCGTCGGTGCAGGTTAGGGGAGATGAACCGGCCGGGGAAATCCGCGGGCGCGAGCGGCGCCAGCGCGTCTATACGGATGTTGCCGACGCCTCGCCCGCTGTCTCCACGGCCAAAAACGGCAAGTGGGACGTGGTTACCGTCGCCGGCAAGCTCCTCAACCACGACGGTCAGGATTCCGGGATTGTCAGCACCACCACCTATACCTACCGGTGGGGATACATCAAAATTCACAGGGAACTGCGCTTTCCCGAGAGTGGACTCAAACTCCGGCGGCTAACGATGTTCTCCACCATGCTCCATCCGTCGCTGACGCATTACGGCTACAACCCTCACGCGGAGGAGTCGTTCAGTTCCGAGATTCTTCAGAATGGAAGCTGCTTCTGGGGCAGGATTCGCCCGGGAACGCAATTCGATGTGCCGTTCCAGACGCGTTACATCCCGCGCTACCTCGTGTGGGGCAACCCGGGCGTCGAGGGCATTGAGTGGTTCGTCTCCGACGCGCTGGAGCAGTGGGATTATCAGGTCGCTGGCCAGACGGGTGCGGGCTCCGCAACCATCCACGCCAACGTGGAGCCGGCCGGCGTGGCCGTTTCCATCGATCCGCTGAATCTGGATCCCACCTTCAACCTGCCGCACGGGGGCTACTCCACCGCCACCGGAACCTACAGCTTCGATTATTACCTGGGCATTCCGATTTTGGACGGTCAGGCACACGAGCCCTGGTGGGAGCGCTCGTTCAATCCCGGCGGCGGCAAGTGGGTGAGCGAAGAGGAAGTGAAGCACAACGCCGCACTGGGCGTCGGCACCATGACTCTGCATGACGACGGCGATGCAAATCACGACGGCCTCTATTGGCGCGACGGTGACTGGCCGCCCTACCCACCCGAGCAAATGAAGAAAATGGCGGAGGTCATCGAGAATTGCCATAAATCCGGCCTTAAGACCGTGCCGTACTTTTCCAATCACGAGCTGAATTACGGCACAAAAGAGATCAAGACGCATGGGGAAGAGTGGGGCTGCAAGCCGGACGACCAGGGCACCCTGCGGCCCAACCTCAATTGGGGGGCTCTGATGTGCCTGAAGTCGGGGTGGCTTGATTTCTTCAAGCTTACCGTGGACCGGGCGCTCAAAAACTATCCCTTCGACGGTGTTTACTACGATTGGAACCAGGCGCTGTACTGCAACAACCCGCTCCATGTGGGCAAGACGTCGAACGGCGTCTCTGCGGCAAGCGGGCTCGGTGCCCTCGCGGTCTCCCCCACCGGGCACTGGGACGTGGACGAACTGCTGGAACTCATGGAGTGGACCCGCGAGCGCGTGGGACCCGAGGGCCTGATCTTCGTACACAATTCGATGAATCCCATGCTGGCGGTGGAAAACTTTGTGAATGGCGTGTGTACCATGGAGTGGGGCTACGGCCGGATTTCCACGGCCATGCCCCGGCCCGCGGATTTGCCCCTGGAATGGAACATGGTGGGCGCGCGGCGGCGGGCAGTGATCGAATACGGATCGCTCGCGCGCGACGCGTCCGCCGCCGTCCGGCAACGCTTCTACCTTACCGCGCTGGTTACCGGCGTAGCCACTTGGCCCGCCAGCGATGGGGCGCTGGAACTCTTTAAGCTGCTCGCGCCCCTGGGCAATCTCGCTAAGTATCAATTCCAGGATTGCCGGAATGAATCCGTCAGTCTCGGCAGCGCGGATTGCTATGCGGCGGTCTATAGCCGGCCCGATGAGGCCTGGATCGTGCTGGCGAACTTCCAGGAGGTCGCGAGCAAAGTGAGGTGCATCGTTCATCCTCAGGCATTGCCTCACAACTTGAGCGAAATCGCGACGGCGACGATCGAGGGCGATGGCCGTTCGACGAAGCTCGACCCCGCCGCGCTGACCGGCGCCGGCCAGGAAATTACCCTGCCCGTATTGGGCGCGTCGCTGATTCACCTGCGGCGAGGCTAGCTGACGACAGGGACGGCGATTGAGCAGGTGGATTCCGCTTCTTCATGGAAATTGAGGGCCAGCCAGGAGACTCGAAATATGGACCGAAGACAATTCATCAAGAATTCCGCGACCGGCTTGAGCGCGGCATGGGCAGGTGCGTCAGCACTCGGCAGTGCCGCGCAGGAACCGGCGGAATTCCTGTCCCTTGACGATACCGCACGACTGGCGGCTCTTCCCGATGACGCCATCGTGACGCCGCCGCCGTCCGACTGGTTGATCACACCCACTGCCTTTAAGACCAGCGTGTTTCGGACCAGCCACGCCGACGAAATCACCATGACCAACGGCCTGATCCGCCGCACTTGGCGCTTGCGGCCCAACGCCGCCACCGTGGGCTTTGACAACCTCATGACCGGAGCCGCCATTCTGCGCGCGGTGAAGCCGGAGGCCTACGTCAAGCTGGATTGGCAGGCCGAAACCGCCGTCGGCGGCCTGTTGGGGCAAACAGACGGAGCCTATTTGACCCCGGAAGGGTTGGACACAGATGACCGCTGACCCCAAGGCCTTCCGCTGCACGGGATTCACGGTAGGAAAAACCCGGGAACGATTTCCCTGGAAGCGCACGCCCTATTCAGGCGATCAACCCTGGCCGCCACCTGGGTCGTCCCTCACTTTCCAGTTCGCTTCAGGAGAACCCGGACCTTCAGGCATCTCGGTTTTCATCCACTATGAGATGTATGACGGGATCCCGCTGCTTTCGAAGTGGCTGACGATTCAGAACCAGTCAGGAAAACGGGTGCGGCTAAACCGGTTCGTCAATGAAGTCCTTGCCGCCGTAGAGTACTCCTCCACGGTGAGTGAGGGACTCGTGCCTGTTCCCAATATTCATGTCGAATCCGATTATGAGTTTGGCGGCGAAGTCGATGCCGGCGCCAATCACACCGTGCATTGGGATACGGACCCAACGTACACGACGCAGGTGAACTACAATCTGCAAACGCCCTGCCTGCTTCAGGTGCACCCTCCGACGGGGCCGGAAGTGGATATTCTCCCCGGCGAAACCTTTGAGTCCTACCGCACTTTCGAGCTCATTTATGACAGTACCGACCGCGAACGCAAGGGGCTTGCACTGCGGCGCATGTATCGCACTATCGCGCCCTGGGCAACTGAGAATCCCATTTTCATGCACGTGACCAGCAGCAAGTCCGAGGCGGTTCGCAGCGCCATCGACCAGGCGGCGGAAGTGGGATTTGAGATGGTGGTCATGTCGTTTGGCTCCCACTTTGAGCCCACCAACCTGGATGCCGGCTACGTTCAGCAAATGAAAGAGCTGATGGATTATGCAAGTAGTAAAGGCATCGTTCTGGGTGGTTATTCGCTACTGGCAAGCCGCAATGTGGGTCCGGACGATGATGTGATCAATCCCACGACGGGCACTACGCAAGGGGCAATCTTCGGCCACTCCCCCTGCCTGGGAAGCAACTGGGGAATCGACTACTTTCAGAAGTTATACGCGTTCATCGAGAAGACCGGCATGGGAGTGCTGGAACACGACGGCTCGTACCCGGGCGACGTCTGTGCCTCCACCCGTCATCCCGGTCATCGCGACCTGCTCGACTCACAATGGACGCAGTGGATCAAGATCGTGCAGTTTTACCGCTGGTGCCGTGCGCGCGGCGTCTATCTGTACGTGCCGGACTGGTACTTCCTGAATGGTTCGCACAAAACCGGAATGGGCTATCGGGAGACGGACTGGTCGCTGCCCCGCGCCGAACAGGTCATCATTGCGCGCCAGAACATCTTTGACGGCACGTGGCTGAAGACCCCCAGCATGGGATGGATGCACGTCCCCCTGGTGCAATATCACGGCGGAGGCGCCGCGGCGACCATTGAGCCGTTGCACGAACACCTGGACGTGTATGAGCAAATCCTGATCCAGCTTCTTGGTTCCGGCGTACAGGCTGCCTATCGCGGTCTCCAACTCTACGACACCGACGAGACCAAAGCCGTGGTGAAGAAGTGGGTGGATTTCTACAAGGCGCACCGCGGGATTCTCGAGTCGGACATCATCCACGTCCGCCGGGCGGATGGCCGTGACATCGACGCCATTCTGCACGTGAATCCGCAGTTGAAGACCAAGGCGCTGGCGATGGTTTACAATCCCCTCGCCGTCAAAGTCACCCGAACGCTTCGGATACCACTCTATTACACGGGTCTTGCGGAGAGCGCGTTTATTCGCGAGCAAGAGGGCGACCCACGGAAGTATGCACTCAGCCGCCAGTTTGATGCCGACGTGACCGTTACACTGCCCGCGCACGGCAATACGTGGCTGACCATCGAGGCGGCCGGCTGAGCCACAATCCTCCGGGGAATGACTCAAGGCTGGACGTACACCGGGCTGGAAAACACCTGCGGATCGTATTGCTTTCCGTACTTATTCAGGTGAGCCGTGGTGGGTTCAAGCGATTCGTGGAATTGAATGGCGCCGAGCGATGTCCCACCCTCGGCGACCACCACCTTGCGTGACAATTCCTTCAAAACCTGAGGCGTGCACTGCTCCTCCCAGGCGCTCAATTGATAATCTCCCGCCGGGACATTGGGAATAGCAATGTCCCCTTTCTCATCGGATACGGCAAAGAAGGGCGTGTCAACCACCACTACGACGGCGCTCATCTGGGGATGGATGTTGCAGAAGATGTAGCAGATTCCCGCCCGGTCAAAGTGCACGCTGCGCGTCGAACCGGCTTCGTAAAGGCCAAGATCAAAGCGCTTCCCGTTGAAAAGCGAGAATACATTGTGAAAGAAGGGGTCACGGTTGGGGAATTCCACCAGGGACCCCACTTCCACAACCACCACGTGGGGATCGAAGGTCTTGTTCCTCTGCACAAGCCGGGCATGCGGAGCCGGGGTCCGGCCGACAGCCTGAAGCTCATCATCCGGAGTAGCCGGTTTGAGCCACAACACCACGCGGGCGTCGCGCGCCGCACGATCTTTGCCGTTCGCGGCTACTACCGTGACATGGCCCGCCACCTGCGCCGCCTGCACCGGTTCAGCGACCCCCGTGCTGAGCAGCAGGATTCCCGCCACAATCGCCTTCCATCGCCAACAGTGCATAGGCCTTGCCCCTCGTTCCTTAGAACAAAACTCCCACACTCAGGTTGACGTCGCCAGCTTTGTACAAGCCATTGTGCATGGATTGGGTGTCCAGATTCTTGTATTCCAATGCGAACAGCAGGTCGCTGCGCGGGCGGAAGATCACATTGAAAAACTCGCTCTGGTTTTTCCCTACGAACGTGTAGCCCGCGCTGGTGGGAGCGGAGAAATAACGGAGATCGCTGGTAAAGGGATTATCCTGGCCGTAGGCGGCGTTGAATTCAATGCTCTCGGTCGCGCGGAACTTCAGTTGCGTCCAGCCGCCCACGGTGTTGAGTCCCTCTATTTCCGAAGTGGGCGACGATTCCGTACCGCTGAAAAGGACGCTCCGGCCCTCCGCCGCTCCCAAGCCGCCCAAGGCACGGCCGCGGTAAAACTCTCCCGACAGGGCAAAACGCCGGCCCATGGGCAGGTCCCAATCCGCCGTACCCGCCCAGGCATCCATGGTACGGCCAGCCCCGTAATTCTGGCGGCTGTAGTAGCCTCCGATTCCCACGGTGAGCGCGTGGTCCGCATCGCCATGCCTCCAAGCCAGGCGCGAACCCACGGCGGGCTTGCGCGATTGCTCTCCCGCGTCGGGGGTGCGGTAATACTCCCCGGACGACGGAGCTTCTCCGGACAGCGGATCAAGCACTCCGCCTTGCAAGAGCAGTTGCTCCGCGCCGGAAAGGTTGATCCGGTGCTCGATTCGCACTTGGGGCGTCCACGTCCAAAGGTTTCCCGCGTCGGAGAAGGCGGGGTATCCCAGGGAAGCGAAGGAAGTGGGAGAAAGCGGGGAGAAGAAAGGCTCGTCCTGCCCCGCCACCACGGATGTCTGTGTCCAATCCAGGCGCACCGTGGCCGTGCGCAGCCGCACCACGTTGCTGGTGACGCCGTTGGCGGTGTTGGTGAACCCGCCGAAAAAGTCAAAGTTCACATTGCCGCTGATTTGGGCGCCACCCAACTCGGGTCCGTAGGCTTCCAAGCCAATTTCCGATTGGCGCACCGTGGCGCCCACACTGCCGCTGGTGTTCGGTGGTCCCGCGGAACAGAGCCACGTTGGGAACATCCTGATTGTCCACGGTGCCGCTGTTTCCGAAAACGTTCAGCAAGGCGATCCCGCTCAGCTTCACCCGGTATTTCGAGGCACTTTCAACCTTGGTTTGATACTGATCGTTTACCTTGCCTTCCAGCAACTGCTGGTCTTCTTCCATCCGGGTGAGGCGAGCTTCCGTCTGGGCATCGGGTTTGGCTGCCGGGGGCGGAGCGGATGCTGCTGGGGCGGCAGGCGGTGGCGCAGCTTTGGCCAAGGCCACAGGGTTTGAACCCGCCGCCGAGAGCTTTTCCAGCGCGCCCCGCAACTCGCTGCGGAGTTCATGCGTCTCCTCGCGCGATTGTGAGACTTCCGAACGAAGGTCGCGGACCGTGGCGCTGAGCTCTTGGATCTGCCCCACCAGAGCCCGAACTGCGTCCTCCAGCGCGGGCGATTTGGCCGGTGGCGCGGGCACACCGGGAGTCTGGGCGCACAATGGATATTCCGCAACGGTCAGCAGCAGTCCAGCGACCCCCACGATGAATCGGGATGCTCTCAAGTTTCTCGCCATACGACCCCCCGCAACAGAGCTACCGGTTGGCGTGCCCCGCATCGAGGAAAAGCGAGCACACGCACCGTTGGCAGATTTCGTTGTGAGCCACGTCAAGCTGACTGCGAAACCCCACCGCTTCTGAGCCGTTTAGTATCTCCGCTAATGGCCCTTCCTGAATATTGCCCACAGGCCGGTGAAAGAAGCAAGGCCGGACTGTTCCGTCCGCCTCGATGACGGCCGACACCCAGGGCGCATTGCAGCGTGGGGCCAATGGGACTAATTGTCCCAGGTGACAGCGGAAGCGCCGCGCGATGCTCCGCAGCTTTTCGGGGTCCTCACGTATGAAGCCGGAGTGAATCTCCTGGTTGTATTCGCGAATCAGCGCTTCGATTTCGTCTTCGACTTCGTCCGCCTCGGCCGCATCCAGCGCTATATGCGACGTGCGATTTTCGGTCCAGCGAACCGGGCGGTTGAAGGCTTCTGACGTCACATCCGCGGCGAGGAAGGAGAGGGAGTCCAACTGCAATTCCCGGGCGGCTGGAATCAGCGCGCGAAGCTGGCGGAAGTTCTCCTTCTGGACGGTGCATCGGCCGTGGATGGGCAGGGAAGCGCGGCGCTGCCGGCAGGCGTAGATTCCCTGCTTCAGGCGATCGAACGCGCGTGGCACGCCGCGAATGCGGTCATGGATCTCCGCCGGCCCGTCGAGGGATACAATGACGTCGTCCATCAACTCGGCCACGGCGTCGGCGTGCTGGGCGAGAATCAAGCCGGCGGTGAGAAGCGTGGTTCGAATGCCCTCGTCGCGCAACTTGCGGGCCAAAGCCGGCAGATGGGAGGCCATCAAGGGCTCGCCGCCGGAGAAGACCACCCAGCGCACCCGCAGTTGGCGCAGGCCGGCAAGGTGCGGCTCCAGGTCGGCCACGGTGATTTCACGAACCTGGCGAATTCGCCAGATATCGCACATCACGCAGCGGCAGTTGCAGCGGCTATGAGGAAAGAGCACCAGGATGGGCAGTTCGCGGATGTAATGAGGCGCGAGTGTGGCGGGCGAATCGGGCCGGGCCGCAAGCGTGGCGGAGCTCATGTTTCCGACCTCTCCAGCACCAGCACCACGTGATCGGCCAAAGCGCGGAAACCGTAACAGCGGCCGAGCATGCAGTCGAGCCTTTCCGCCCCGCGCAGCAGTCGCGAGTGGCGAATGGCGAGGTGTTCCAGGTACGAAGGTGGCACCGCGATCCCGACTCCTTTCCAGTTCCTCAAACGAAAGTACGGCGCAAACTGTTGGCGCAGATATCGCAGCGAAGGGTAGCGAACCACCACGCGGTGGCCGGGCGCCAGGTTCACCGTGATGCTGTCATCGGAGACCCTGCGGAATGCCTTTTTCGTGCGAGCTTGAATGATAAACCAGAGAACTTCCCACAGACAGTGGCGGCCAAATACGCAAAACACGGCCTTACCGCCGCGCCGCACCAGACGGGCAAGGTCCCGCGCCACGCTCGCCAGGTCCTCCACACAATTCAAGCCCGCGAAGTTCGAAAGCACGCCGTCAAACGGCGCCTCGCCGGCAAGCTGGCCGATTCGTTCCGTGGGCAGCACGCGAAGGTTGACGAGGTGGCTCCACGCTGCGGCGTTCCGGCGGGCCACCGCGATCATCCCGGGCGACGAGTCGCAGGCCACCACGCGGACGCCACGGCTGGCGAGATGCTCGGCGTCCACACCCGTGCCGCAGTTGATTTCCAGGATTCGCTGTCCCGGCCGGAAGTGGCGGTCCATTTCCTGCCACACTGCTTGGCGCTGCGCTGTTCCGATCAAAGAACGGGTAAAGTGGTCGTCGTAGGATTCCGCAATGGCGTCGAAGGGCTCGGCGCGAAAAGCTAAATCCGTCGGAGCGGGCATCGTCACATCTCCGCCTCCGCGAAGGTAGCCGTCATGCCTTCCTGGGCTTGGCGGATTTTCTCCCGCAGCTCCGCGAGGAGCGAATCATCGGAGGGAACCTGCGATTGCACGAGGCGCTCCAGGTCCACTTCCGCCCGCAGCAGGCGATCGGCGTTGCGGTAAAACTCGCGGGAGTGCCGGCCGCGAATGCGGAAGTCGCGGTCGGAGCCCTCCGCCCACGATGCCGGCCCCGCAACGCGGCCTTTCACCGCCTCAAAGTAGGGCGTGCCGCGAATGGGATATGCCACGGTGGTCAGGAACACATCAGGATTCGATACCTTGACGTGACGGACGGTCGCGTGAATATCCTCCAGCTCTTCGCCCTCGTATCCCCACATCAGAAACATTCCCGTTTGCATGCCCCGCGACTGGCAGAGCTTTATGGCCTTGTGCACCTGCTCCACGGTCACGCCGCGGCGCATGGCATCAAGCACGCGCTGCGAGCCGCTTTCCGAGCCAATCCAGATGCGGAAGCAGTGCATTTCCGCCAGCAGGTCGGCCACGCGTTCGTTGATGCGGTCGGCGCGTGAGATGCACTCAAAGGGGATGGCGATGCCGCGCCGCTGCAATTCCGGTGCAAATTGCGCCAGCCAGCCGTGGTGAATGGTGAAGACGTCATCCGCGAACCACAGCATGTCGGGATCGTAGCGCCCAAGGATCCATTCGAGCTCATCGACCACCGCGACTGCCTTGCGCCGGCGGTGCGTCTTGCCGTATACCTCGTGGCTGCACCACTGGCATTCGTAAGGGCAGCCGCGGGCGGTGATGATCGATACGGAACCGGCGCCGTGATGTTGCCGCCAGGCTCCGAGATACTTCTCCATGGAAACAGCCTCGCGGCAGGGCCAGGGCTGCCCGTCAAGGTCGGCAATCTGCGGCCGTGGCGCGGTGAATTGCACCTGGCCGTCTTCGCCGCGGAAGGCGATGCCCTGCACGCGGGGCAGATCGCCATGGGAGCCGCGCTGCAAGACCGGCAGCAATTCCTCCATCGTCAGTTCGCCTTCGCCCAACACCACCGCGTCCGCGCCCGCCGCCAGGTATTCCGCGGCGTAAGCACCGGGCTCCGGGCCGCCCACCACGGTCTTCCAGCCCAGTTCCCGCGCCGCGCGCAGGATGCGCACCACGCTTCCCCGCGTCATCAGGTTGGCATAAATCCCCAGCACCGACGGCGGTTCCGAGGCCAGGAGTTGTTCCAGCTCCGGCCGGGAGGAGAAAGTGGTGTCAAACACCTCCACGCTGAAATGGCGCACCCGCAGGTGCGAGGCGAGATACAGGATCCCGAGCGGCGCGTAGGGCTTCATGATCTGAAGCTCCTTGGGATCTTCGCCGAGAAAGAAGCCGTGAGTGAGAAGGCAGTCCATGATCGATCCGTTTGCGGCTCGGCCCAGCGCGCCTGGAGTGTCCGCAAGCCGGCAGGGAAGAGACGCGGACCACAAAAACGGTGGTCCACGCTACTTGCTTCACCTGGCCGCGGCCACGACCACGAAAGGTAAGGGTTTCCCCCTCCAGTACTTGCGAGAACAACAAGATACGGCAGAGGCCGGATGGGCATGTCACCGTTCATCCCTCGCCGTGCAATAAAATTGTTAACGTGTTTCCCCTGATCCCATTGCCGCCTCTATCCGCAAGACGCGAAAAGACTTCTTGCTGGGAAGAAATTCGGAATCTTGAATTTTGAATGGCGGCCGTTCTTTCTTCATCCCGGAAGAAACCCTCATGGTGCGGCGAGATTCCGCCGATGGACGAACCGAGGTAGTGTCGGGGGAACCAGGAGGGGGCGGGTGGCACAGGCACACTTGGCTGTGCCCAGCGGTGGGACCGCCACCCGCAACGTAGCGCCGACCTTGAGGTCGGCCCCGGCCGAATCCGTCGGCTGCCGGAATCGGCCCGCCGCCAGGGCGTGCTGGGGAGTTCCGCTTCGCCCCAGGCCGAACTCCGTTCAGCCCCGGACTTTTCACAGAAGTTACTGCGCTGCAAACGACCGGTGCGGGCCGTTGGTTTTTCGGGGGTTTTGCGCTGCCCAATGCCTTCCAGCTCTAATCGCTGCGCTGTCATCCTGAGCTCCGAGGTCGTTCATCGGAGCGAAGGACCCTTGTCATTGCTCGTAGGAAACGCTGTGCGCGAGCACGTGGCGCAGGGCTCACTCCGTTCGCGGCTCACGAAACACCGAGGTCCTTCGCCCCATAAAACGGGTCTCAGGATGACAGGGGTGGGTGGTCGCAAAATGCGACCACCTTGCCAAGCTCAAATTTTCTCCCGTCTTGCCTCATGCCTTCACCGAGCACGAGGCGGTGATGCTGGCCAGCGTTCTGAACAGCAAAATGGCATCCCAATCGACTTTTCCGACATCCCGGAATCGACGGACGCCGAACTCAGACGCGCCCGCCGCGTCGGCAGGCCCCGCACCGGTCAAGCCAAGCAGCTCATCGCCATTCGCATTGCGCCGCGCTTACTCGCGCAAATCCGCCGTCGCGCCGCCCAGCGGTCGATGCCCTATCAGACGCTCATTCACGAAATGCTGGAAAAGGCGGCAACGCGGGCAGCTTGACCCTCCGGAATACGATGCGAATGACAAGCAGTTGGCGGTTCTTTGGTCGCGGGTGGCGCATACATTGTTGTTCATGTATGCGACCTGATCGACACGTTTCGACCCCTCAAAGTGACGCAGACATAACAAGCGATGTCTGCGCCACCCGGCGACCGCAGAAGACGGGAACCGGCGGAGCAGTGCCGTCACGATTCCTGCGGTTTCCCCAGCCAGCGATATAATCCACCAAGAAAACTTTGGGAAAAGCTGGAAGAGGTCCGAGGCGGCGGAGAGCTCGAACCGTGGGGAACGTCGTTACGCCCTGGACGAGAAAAGCGTCGGGCTTCAGTTCGAAGCTAGCGATGCTCGCGTTTCGGACGGTTATGCCTGGCGAGCGACTGGCGAAGCCGGCCAGCTTCCGCTGCCTCGTTCACCCTCCGTCGCGGCCCGAGCCGGTACATCAGTTCGCGCAGGTAGGCGTTGATGCGCGTCTGGTAGCCCTCGCCCGAGGCTTTGAGCCAAGCAACCACATCGGTATCCAGGCGCATGGTAACGGTGGTCTTCTTCGGGCGATAGAACCGTCCGACCACCGCGTCGGAAGGAAGCTCGCGGATCTCGGGAATGTCGGACGTGTCAATCTCGCTGTCCGGCATGGCCGCGAGCGCCTCCAATTCCTTGCGTGCTTCAGTCGATAGCTTGGGCATAGATTTCCTTTTCTCGCCGGGTCGCCCGGCGGGCGGAGATAATACGAATGACCTCCTCAGCCTTTCCCTCGGACTCTTCCTCGTGGTACGTGTGCACCACGACGATGATGACGATACTCGCGATCAAGCCAATCGCGTGCCAGCGTTCTTCACCGTCCACGACACGCTCGGGGAAGGTGACGCAGCACGGGTCGTCGAACACCAGTTGCGCCCTTTCGAACGCGATGCCATGCTTTGTCTTATTCCTCTCACTCTTTGCCGGGTCCCATTCGATGCGCATCTGTATTTACAATATTGCCAGTATCAGCATGTAAAGTCAACATGCTCCAGCGTTCGATTCGGCACATTTGACCATGGAACTTGCGCCGATCGGCTGTTGACATAGACCCACTACAAATTTCGCTCCGCGCGGGGCCGCTGCTGCGTGCTCCCGGCAGGTATATGCTCCATATCCAGTTGCAAGAAGCTCAGTAGGAAAAGCCCGGATAGATGAAGGCACCGCGGATCGTTTCGGCGTCATTCTCCGAGACGCCGCAGGCGCGAACGATGTCGTACCAGCGCCCAACCTGCTCGCGCGTGTCCGCGATGATCTTCTCCGCCTCGTCCTTCGGTAAAAGAAAGCGGGCGTGCTGGGAAAGAAGGTTTTTCGCGTTGGCGAACCGGCCTTGGTCTCCGCATACCAGCGCCAGGTCTCGGCGGTCCAGGCTTACAACCGGTGAAGGGGTGAGGTCGTAGGCGGGCGACAGCGCCCAGTCAAGGTTCCTGGCGATCAGGGCGTGGTTGCGAGGATGGTCGTCAAGGTTGGAAATAAGGGCGTTGAAGCAGATGCGCCGAAAGAGTTCGTGGGCGTCTTTTTCCGGTTCCGCGACGATGCGGCGCAGCTCTTCCGACGAGGATCACATAGGACCACCGTGTTCTGGCGTCATGGGTTTCGTCGGAGCGCAGCACCGTCAGGCCGCTGACCATGCGCGCGCGAGTGTATCCCTCCGTGGTCTTTTCGCGGTCGAAACGCTTGACCAGCAGGACGTCTTTTCCGCCCACAGTTTCGATCCGGCTTTCGGACACGTTGATCCCGCATTGCCGGGCGAGCCGGAGCATCGCATGTTCAACGCGTGCGTAGTTCCACCGGTCATCCGGCCGGTTGAATTTTGCCATCCAAAGCCCTTGATCGTCTTGGACGACAGCTTTGGGACGGGCGCCGCCCATCGATGTGCCGAGGAGGAGCAATTCTTGAACTTGGGGAGCCGCCGGGTCGGAGGGAATTTCATCCTTGATGAGAGCGTCAGCCAGCTCCTGAAGTTTGGCGAGATCAAGCGTCTTGTTGAATTGCCTTCGAGGGGCGGGAGGCACCTTGTTCAGCCCAAAGCCCAGCGCGCCCGCACGGTCATCGGGCGACTCCAAGAGGTAGTCCATTTCTCCCAAGGTCGACTTGGCAGCATGCTTTTCGATGACGCGGCGCCCCCAGTAATCAGGTCCGGCATCGCGCAACGCGCCGAAAACGCCTTTCAGCCGCACGGTATGGTAGGTGGTGCTGGACAGCTTCAGTTCCAATGGATCGATGGGGACTGCATCGGGATTCTTGAGGTAGCTTTGCCCGTAGACAAAACGGCCGAGAGGGCCGCCAGGGCTCGTCGGGTCCAGCACAAACTTTCCCGCCGTCACGGCTGAAACCTTGCCCGGCAGGGTAATGTAGACGAAGCATTCCTGCGGAGAATCAGAACTCATTGTCGAGAGATCCACTCTTGCGGGCGCGTTTGCTTTCTTTGGCACCCGCCAGTGCGAGGCCTTCCTGGTCCTTGAGGGGGTCCGCCAGCCCGCCGAGCGGATCGAGCAAGTCATAAGCCCAGAGCAAGGCGGCGTAGACGCCAACGCCCGTTGAGGCTTTGCCGCTCTCGGCATCGCGCACGGCGCGGACCCCAGTCCCAATTCTCCTGGCGACCTCTTTGATAGTTTGTTCGCGTCGCAGGCGCGCCACGCGAAGATTGCCGCCGAGCTTCCTTAGGGCCTGTTCGACAGCGTAAGGCGGGGCTTCGAGTAGATTGTTACGAGCAACCATATTCCCTCAAGAGCACTTTAAGTCTTATAATGTGCTCTTAAGAGCATATCGCAATATCACTTGAAATTTCAAGTCAAGGTGCTCTTGAAGGCATGTTAAGACATATAACGTGCTCTTAAGAGCATGGCACGCGGCTTCCTAAACCGGTTACGTCCTGCGGCGATACTTGGCAAAGAATGCTTGGACCTGTACTCCATGATTCCGCCCGACCTTACGCCGGTGCGCCAGCCAGCACAGGCAGCATTGTGGCGTCGGCGTTGCGGCAGGTTTGCTCCAGGTTTTCCACTCGCGCCCAGTGTTCCGCGATGTCCTTCGCGGCGATGGCGTCGCCGGGCGGGGACGCATCGCGAAGAGCGAACTTCCATGCTCGGGACGGGCTCCACGATTCCAGTTCCGCGTGCAAGGCGTCGTGGAGGGCGCGATAAAACTCGCTGGTGTAGGCTCCCTTGAACATCATCGAGAGGTCCTGGCTGTCCACCCAGTTGGTCTTCTCGCCCAATTGTTCCCGGACCCGCTGGTAGAATTTGGTTCCGGGAAGAGGATAGGAAACGGAAATGCCCAAGTCGTCGGGCCGGGTGCGGCGAATCATCTGGATGGTCTTCTCGATGTCTTCCCAGGTTTCACCGGGGTAACCGAACTGGAGGAAGTAGCAGGCGCGGATGCCGTTGGCGCGCAGATTTTCACGCGCCTGCGCGACCTGGTCCACGCGCAACCCCTTGTCCATCGCGTCGAGAATTTTCTGCGACCCACTCTCCACGCCCATCCAGACTTCCACGCAACCCGCTCGCGCCAGCGCCGCGGTGGTGGCCGGATGCATCAGGTCGGCGCGCGATTGCATTTTGAAGGGAACGGCCGCACCCAGGCGCTCGACGTGGTGCGCGAGTTCCTGAACCCAGCGGCCAGTGGCTCCAAACAAGTCATCGGCAAACCACAGATGGTCAGCGCCAAACTTGTCCCGCAGTTCGAGCATTTCCTGCGCCACCGATTCCGCCGCGCGCGCGTGGAAGCTATCGCCATAGATGGGTTTCGCGCACCAGTTGCACCGGTAGGGACATCCGCGGCTGGCCACGATGTTCAGAGAGAAGAAGCCGTGCGCATTCTTCCAGGCGGTGCGGTACTGCTCCATGCCCACCAGTTCGCGCGCGGGAAGCGGAAGCTGGTCGAGATGGCGCATCAGCGGGCGTGCGGGCGTCCGCATGGGAGGGCCGCCGTGCGCGCCACGGTAGGCAAGACCACGGATGTTCCGCGCATCGCCCTCCGAGCCGCGCAGCAGCGCTTCCGTAAGCTCCTGGAGCGCGCCTTCCGCCTCCCCCAGCAGAACGTAATCGGCCCCTTGATCCAGATACTCCCGGCAATGGTCGGAAGCGTCGGAGCCGTTTACGACAACTTTGGAACCACGCGCCTTGGCGGCGTCGATCATGCCCCACGCCACCTGGCGCATGCGCGTCAGGCACATCTTGGAAAGAAAATTGAAGTTGTCCTCATAGATCGCCACCACTCTGGGGCAATGACGCTCGAGGGCCTCTGGAAATCCCACTTCGGGGTTTTCCAGCATGCTGTCAAACAAGGTAACGGAGAAGCCGCTCCGCCGCAACAGGGCCGCGGCGTAGAGTGTTCCCAGGGGAGGATAAGGCTGCATCTTCCGCACCTGTTTGCGGTCGTAGTGGAGGTGATAGGAGTGAGTCAGAAGAACGTCAACCAAGGCGTCATCCTTCCCAGCGCGACTAGCACGCATCGCTCATGCCGTGGTTCAGTGTCTGCCCCGTCAACAGCGATCGCCGCGTCACCAGTCGCTCCGTGGCGCGCGCCAGCCAAAGCTCCCACGGAACTGCCAGCTCGTTGCTGCGCAGCCGCCAGCGCAAGGGTGCAGTCAGGACCCGGCGCACACCGCGGCGAATCCAGGGGGCACGGGATGTGGCTTTGCGGAGCTGGTTCTGAAGCAGAAAGAACTCCAGCATGCGCCGCAGCCGGCCCAGTTCGCGCCCTTGCAGCCACGGCAGGTGGTTGCTTCCCAAATCCACTTGCGCCCACTCTTCCAGCGATTGCGGTTCGTGCACGCCCATCTTTCTCAGCTCCGGCCAGATGGGAATCCCAGGGTACGGCGTGAAAATGTTGGGAGAGAATCCGACCGTTGAGTACTGGTTGGCGATGTCGCTCATGATACGAAACGTCTGAAGGCGGTCTGCTTCGGTTTCCCCCGGATAGCCGAGAATGATATTGAAGGTCACGCGGATGCCCGCCGCCTGCGACTTGCGCGCGGTCTCGTACATGTCATCCACGCACTGGTGCTTCTTGTTCATGAGCGCCAGGACTTCCTGCGAGGCCGACTCCGTGCCGAAGCCCATGTGCGAGGCGCCCGACTCGCCCAACAAACCAACCTCGGCATCGGTCATGCGGCAGAGCAAGTCGGTGGAAGCTTGAAAGGTCCAGCGGAAGCGCAGCTTGGAATCCACGAAGCCGCGAGCAATTTCGAGCGCGCGCTTCACATTGACAGGGAAATTGGAATCGAGAAGCGCGACCTCGGCAATGCGATGGCGCGCCACCAACTCTGTGACCTCGCGCACCACCCGCGCGGCGCTGTAAGCATTGAAGCGCCGGTTGTAGAACACCTGGTCCGTGCAGTAGTGACAGGCGTAGGGGCATCCCACGCTCGAGGCGTAGGGAAGCACCCGGAGGCCGGTCCGATTTTCGTACGCATCGAAGTCCGCCAGGGCAAACGCCGGCGTGGGCAGGCGCTCGACACTTTCCACGGGCCGTTCGGCATTGTGGATCGGCTCACCGTTGGGCTTGAAGGAAACCCCGCGCACCCCTTCCAGCGAGGAGCCTGCGCGCAGGTGCTCAGCAACCTCGCACAAGGTCAGCTCCCCCTGCCCTCGAACTACTACGTCCACAAACTCGCCGCGCAGGGTTTGCTCAGGCAGCAAACTCGGATGCCATCCGCCGTAAATGATGGGGAGCCGAGGGCAGAGCGTTCTTGCCTGTCGCGAGATGTTCACCGCCGCGCGAATCATGCGCCCAGTCAACAGCGAGATGCCCAGGCACAGTGCGCCGGGAAGTTCGCGGGCCAGCGTGCGTTGGTAATCCGCGTCGATGGCGCCGTCAACGAGCGAGACCTGGAATCCCGCGTCAAGCAGCGGAGACGCCAGGCTCAGCAGGCTGAGCGGCGGCCCCAGCGGAGGGCCATCATACGGAGGATGGAACAGCACAACTTTGTTGTTCATGGACGTCCGTTCGCGCAGTGCTGCCGGAACTCTCGCCGATCCGTTTCCAGAATAGCCACGCGCCGACGGGGGGGTGTCACGGTTCAATACTTGATGTGCAAAAAAATTGTCACTGCATGTCGGGCGGATCAGGCACAGCCGCGAACTGCAATGGAAGTTCCGTGCAGACCTCTTACGGGTTGTCATCCTGAGCCCGGTCTCCAGGGCGAAGGACCCCCGTATTTCGTCTTATCCCGGCGCGCCGCCGCGCCCCGCTTCCTACGTGTAATGAAAAGGGTCCTTCGCCCTGGAGACCGGGCTCAGGATGACAGGCAGGTTCGATGAGCGGGCAAATTGGAGATGGTGGTCCTTTCATGGAGAGCAGTGTTTTTCGCGTTTTGTGGCCCCCAAATGTAGAGACTCCAGCCCACGGAACAGCACTAACCGTGGCCGCCAAGTCCCGCTCAATAAATCTGCCGCATCAAATCGAACCCGATGAACAACCCGCTGGGGGTGTCGGCCGAAGGCTGGCCGACAAAGGTGGCGCGGGTGCCGGCACGTTGCGAGACCACGGTTCCGGGGCTGTTGGAGAATCCGAACGTGAAGGCGTGGCGCAGAACCCGCTTCTGGATGCCAAAGGCGAAGGCCGGCCGGTGAATTCCCAATTCCGGGCCATTGACCAGGGTGGGAAAGACCTCGGCAACCAGGGCCACGCTGGGGCGAATATCCAGCGCACCCCCGACGCCGATATAGAACGTGTTGAAGCCGGGCATGTCCGGCGGTTCCGAGGCAAGGCTTCCGGGCTTGCCAATCAACCTCCGATCTTGAAGGGAGACGGTGGGATCAAAGTAAAGCTGGGCGTGCCGCGTGACACTGCGGGACAAGATCATTTCCAGATTGGTCGTGAAATTCCTGGAGAAATCACCCTGCCCGTCCACGGAAGCGCGCACTTGGGCGCTAAATGGCTGGCCATCGTGCTCGTCAGCAAAGTTGTAGGCGGCTCCCAGTTCAATCGGGCGCCCAATCAGGCTGGGCGAACGGTAGGCGCTGACGGAAAGCTTGTCAGTGACGCCGAAACGCAGGCCAAACGACGAAATGGAAAATCCGTCCATCCCGAATAGCGTATTCACGTTCCCCGTCCCGGTGAACGTGGGATTGAAGGCGAAGCGGTGAGTGAAATTCAAGTAGAACCCATGACGGTCCAGCCGCCGGCCCGTAGGCATGCTGAAGAGATAGTCGTCGGCGGGGGTGTAGACGCTTGCCATTTGTCCGGCTTCGGCGCCGGGCGTCCCGCGCGCCGGCCTGGTTCCGGCTCCCAGCGATTTTACGAAGGCCGCGACGGAATTGATCTGATCATCCGACAGTTTTCCGGCCCACGCGGGCATCGTCGTGCCTGGCTTCCCCTCGCGAATGGTCTTCGTCACCAATTCGCCGGATAGTGCTGTCTGTACCGAAGGGTTGGTGAAATCGGGGGTCTTCATTGCGCGCACGCCTTTTCCGCCGTCCCCGTGGCACGACGCGCAGTTGTCGGAGAAGGTCTTTGCTCCAGACGGAACACTCTGCGTCGATGCGTGCATTGCGGCGGCCGCCGGCAAGCCGCCGGGCGACGCGGAGGGAGAGTCCTTTAGTTGGATGGTCTTTTCGGCCAGATTCACCACGTAGGTCTTTCCGTCCCTCTCGATCAGGAGCGTGGAAGAAGACCCGGAGACAAACCTCACTCCAAGGCTTGTCGCCAGAGCCGTGGTCGGGCCAGGCGGAATCGCCGTGCCCGCAGGGTCAGCGGCGGAGTTTGCGGCATTCAGACGGCTGGCTCCGAGCTGCATTGACAGCAAAGCGAACACCGCCGTAACGGCAGCAAAAATCACTCGTGCTTCTCGGGCAAAGCCGCGGGCCTGGCGAGAAAAGTCGCGGATTCTGACCGCGGAAGATTGGCTGCACATAGCTGTTATCCCCCCTTCTGCATCCAATAACAGCTAACCACGGCCAGCCCCCGGCGTAAGTCAAGGCGGTGTAGTGTCTTTGTAAAGGTTGTGTTAGGCTTGTGGAGAACCTCATGCAAAAAGTCCTGATCGTCGAAGATGACAAAACTCTGTACAAACCCCTGACGCACGCGTTTGAAGCCGAGGGTTTCGTGCCGGAATTTGCCTCCGATGGCGCCGCCGGACTGGAGGCGTTTCGCGCGGCTCCACCGGTGCTGGCGATCCTCGACCTCCGCCTCCCCAAGATGCACGGCCGGGATGTTTGCCGCGCCATCAAGAGCGAAGCACCGAATCTCCCCATCATCATTCTGAGCGCCACGGCCGACGAGGTTGACAAGGTTCTGCTGCTGGAACTGGGCGCGGACGATTACATCACCAAGCCCTTCAGCCCCAAGGAACTGATTGCACGCGTACACGCCGTGCTGCGTCGAGCCCGCGGCCCCAAGCAGGCTGACACTTATGCCTTCGACGATGTGGCGGTCGATTTCGCCAAGATGGAATTGACCCGCAAGGGCCAGGCGATTGCCCTCACTCCCCAGGAATTCAAGGTTCTGAAATACTTCACCGCCAACCCCGAGCGCGTCATATCCCGCGACGAGTTGCTGAATGAGGTTTGGGGATATAACTGCTATCCTTCTACCCGCACGGTTGATAACCACATCATGAAATTACGGCAGAAGCTGGAAGACGATCCTTTAACGCCTATCCATTTCAAAACTGTCCACGGAGCCGGCTACAAGTTTGTCCCCTGAACGGGTTAGAGGGCCATGGCCACGATTCGGCTGCGAACCAAGTTTCTTCTCTCCCTGGTCCTCACCACCGCTGTGCTGACGGGCGCCGTGCTGCTCATCGTCCAGCACTATTTGCAGATTCACGCGCGGGAGGAGATTCGCCAAGCCCTGCACAATTCCGTGGTGACCTTTCAGCAGTTCGAATTGCAGCGCGAGCGGGCGCTGGCGCAGTCGGCGGCGCTGCTCGCGGACTTACCCAACCTGCGGGCGCTGATGACCACCGAAGATGCGCCTACCATTCAGGACGCTTCTGCCGATCTTTGGCGCCTCACGGGCAGCGATCTCTTCGTTCTTGCCGGCCGCACGGGTAAGGTTATGGCCATCCACACCTCCGCCTCTGGCTTCGCTGCGGACGCCGCCCAGTCAGCGCTGACCCACACGCTGCAAGCCGAGCAGACGCGCGACTGGTGGTATGGTGGAGGGCATCTCTATGCGGTCTTCCTGCAACCGATCTATTTCGGAGCGCAACGCGATCAGGTGGTGCTGGGCGTCCTGGCCCTGGGCTTCGAGGTGGACAAGCGCCTGGCCGATGTGGTGGCGCGAGTTGGCTCCTGCCAGGTGGCCTTTGGTTATGGTAAGAACATCGTGGTAAGCACCCTCTCCCCCCTTCAACAGAGGGAATTGCTGCCGCACACGAACCCCCTCACCACGCCGGAATCCCTGAACTCGCACGAAGTGGACTTGGGGGGTGAAGTCTTTCTCTCCGCCTCGCTGGGCCTGGCGCCCACGACCAGTCAGATCGTCTCCCTGACGGTTTTGAAATCCTATGACGCGGCCACGCAGTTCCTGAAGCGGCTCAACCACCTGCTGCTGGGCGTGGGCATGCTGGCGGTGCTCGCAGGGGGGGCGCTGATTTTCCTCATCTCCCACACCTTCACCCGGCCTCTGGCCAATTTGGTTTCCGGCGTGCGCGCCCTGGAAAAAGGGGACTTCGCTTTTCCGCTGCACGTCCGCAGCCGCGATGAAGTGGCGGAACTCACCACGGCCTTCGATGGCATGAGAAAGACCTTGCAAAGGAGCCAGCAAGACCTTCTGCGCGCGGAGCGGTTGGCCACGATCGGTCGCATGGCCAGCACCATTTCCCACGATTTGCGTCATCCGCTGACCACCATCCTGGCTTACGCCGAATACCAGTCGGAAGCGAACCTCGATGCCGGCCAGCGCGCGTCCCTCTACGATGAAATCCGCTCCGCCGTGACCCGCATGGCCGAGCTGATTTCGTCTCTCCTGGAGTTCTCCAAAGGAAGGGAAGCGCTACAGCTCACCCACGGCGATCTGGGGAAGACTCTGGAAGAGACCGTGAACTCCATCCGGCTTCATCCAGAGTTCAGATCGATTCAAATGCCAATGATGCGCGAAGGAGCCATGGAAGGCTGGTTCGACTTCAAGAAGCTTGACCGCGCGTTTCACAACCTGCTGCTGAATGCCTGTGAGGCGGTGCCGGCAGAAGGCGGAAAAGTTGAAATCAGGGCTCGGGCGACGGGCGATCACGTCGAGATCCTCATCGCCGACAACGGACCGGGGATTCCCGAGGCTATTCGCGACGAAGTGTTCCAACCCTTCGTGACGCACGGCAAGGCGGGAGGCACCGGGTTGGGACTGCCGGTGGTACAGAAGATTGCCAGCGACCATGGTGGAGAAGTGCAGATCGCATCCACCGGAGCTTCGGGCACTGTGTTTCGGTTGATCCTGCCTCTTAAGCGTCCGACCCCGCCGTCAAGCTTCCCAGCGGGTGAGAAGTAACTTCGCATTGCCGATCTTGCCTGTAGATTCCCGCGAAAAAGTTACAAATCCGGCACAGCGCATTGACACATCACGGTGCGCCCGGGTGATAACGTCCAGAGTTGGGAGTCGCTGGGCAGGACTTCCCTGACTGGGAACCATGTTCCGAACCCGTGCCTATCTGACGAGCGCAATCCTCGGGTGCTTTGACCTCACGGTGACGGCGGCGTGTCACATGGCCGTTTGGCACTGGGGGCTGGGCACTTCTCTCGGCGCCGCCCCGTGGCAACAATCGTCTGCCTCCGACCGTATGGTGGCGCTGGGGTCGGTGCTGATCCTGTGGATTGTTCTTTCCGGGTATTTCAATCTCTATCACTCGCGGAGACTGGCATCGCCTTTCGCCGACGTCATGACTTTGCTCAAAATGGGCGTGGCCAACTGGATCGTACTGAAAGGCTTCGCGCACCTGCTGCCCCAGCTTGCTCTGACGCCGTTCTCGCTATTCCGGTGGGAGGCCATCAATACCTCCGTGTTGGTGGCGGCGCGGTTGGTTCTGCGCCTGACGGCACGGGAATTGCGGCGGCGCGGCGTCAATGTGAGAAATGTTCTGCTGGTCTCCGCCACCGAATCGGGAAATCGCCTGGCGGAGAAGATCGAGCAGCGCGCTCACCTGGGATACCGCATCGTGCGCCGTCTGCCTGACGACCCATCCGCGCTGGGGGATGAGCCGCGGCTGGTGGAAGAACTACTGAATACGGTGACGACGATGGCGGTGAACGATGTCATCATCGCCCTTCCCGGCGCCGCCTATCATCTGACCCTTCAACTGGCCCGCGCCTGCGAGAGCCGGGGAGTGAACGCTCGCATCGTTCCGGATTTCTTCCCGCTGATTCAATCCGACATGCAGATCTACAACATGGACGGCATCCCCCTGATCAACGTTCGGCTTTATCCCACCGAGTACCTTCGCTACGCGGTGCTGAAGCGAGCGTTTGACGTTTTCGCCTCGCTCCTGATCCTTGCACTCTTTCTTCCGTTCTATGTGCTGATCGCTCTGCTGGTAAAGCTATCGTCGCCGGGGCCGGTGCATTTCGTGCAGGAACGGGTGGGCCTGAACGGAAGGAAATTCAAGATGTTGAAATTTCGCACCATGCACGTGCGGACCGATTCCGACGAGCATTGGACCGTGTCGCATGATCCCCGCGTTACCGCGTTGGGACGTTGTCTGCGGCGCAGCAGCCTGGATGAGATGCCGCAATTTTTGAATGTTCTCAAAGGCGAGATGAGCATCGTGGGTCCCAGGCCTGAACGTCCGCTTTTCCTTGAGCGCTTCCGGCGTCAGGTGCCGGAGTACATGGCTCGACACTATGTGAAGTGCGGCATCACCGGATGGGCGCAAGTGAATGGATGGCGCGGCGACACGTCCATCCCCCAGCGTGTTGCCTGCGATCTTTACTACATTCGCAATTGGGCCTTCGCGCTCGATCTCAAAATTGTCATGCTCACACTCGTACGGGCGTTCTTTCATCCCAACGCCTACTGACTGCCCATGACCTCGGCGCCGAATGACGTCATCACAAAACCTGCCACGACCGGCGGTGTCGTGATGGCTTCGCCTGACCTCGGCGACCGGCGGGCACCGTTCGTTCCACCCTGGGTTGAGTATTTATTGCTCGCCATGCTCCTCGGACTCTTTCTGTTTCGCGGTTTCGTACCGGCTTGGCGCAGCCTGAACACCGACTTTCGCAATTACTATGTGGCCGCGCGGCTTTATCGGGAAGGAGAATCTCTGCTGCGCGTCTTCGACTTCACCTGGTTTCAGAGGCAGAAAGACCACGCCGGCATGGACCCGTGCCTGGTGGGTTTCATTCCCGACACGCTAATCTCCGCCCTGCCGATTGTTCCTCTGGCTGAACTCCCGCCGCTCACCGCCAAGCGCGCATGGCTGGTCATCAACGCCATCGTTCTTGCGCTCAGCGCGCTGGGCTTGATGCAGATTACGCAACTCGGCTGGCGGCGCGTTCTCATCGTGACCTTCCTGGCCATTGAGCCGCTGGCAAAGAGCTTCCTTTTCGGCCAGATGCATCTATTGGTGGGTGCCCTACTGATCGCGGCAGTCTGGCTGGCGAGACGCAAATGGCTCTTCGCTGGCGGCATAGCCGTTGCGCTGGCGGCAGGCCTGAAGATCTATCCCGCCGTCTTCCTGCTTTTCTTTCTGCGCAAGAAACAGTGGCGACTGTTTGCCGGGACCGCCGCGGGCCTGCTCGCCGTGGCAGGACTCTCAATCTGCCTTTTCGGTTGGGACGTTCACCGCGTTTACCTTAGCCAGATCCTGCCCATCGTGGGACGCGGCGAAAACATTGACCCCTACTCTCCCGGTTGGAATTCGCTGACGGCGCTCTTGCACCGCCTCTTCATCGCTGAACCGGACCTGAATCCTCATCCATTGCTGGCGGCGCCCGCGCTTTACGCCCTCGCACAGCCGTTCCTGGAAGTCCTGATTTTTCTTCCCGCGCTGTGGTTGCTTACTCCCGGGCCGGTCAACCGCGATCACGAGAACCTGGAGTGGGCGGCGTTCGCGGCCATGCTGATGGCGATTTCGAGCGGGCCCCTGTCGTATCACCTCTGTTTCCTAATTCTGCCTGCGGCGCTGGCGCTCGATGCGCTCACACAGGCCGGTCGCGGGCGACAAGCGCTCGCCGTCATCGCTCTGTACACAGCCATATGCCTGCCGTGGAACGCTTGGCCATTCGCCAATGCCGACGATTGGCACGCGTTCCTGGCTTCGCCGCGGCTCTACCCGCTCTTGGCGCTGCCCGCATTTCTCTACTGGATTCTATGGGCTCGCCCGGAAGTGCGAGTGCGGCTGCGCACCCGCCATCGAGAGGCTTTGGCCTTTGGTTGCCTGTTCTTGGTTCTGGTCTCGGTTGGGTCCGCACAAACGTACCGCCACTTGCGAAACCTGTTTGGTAACTACTCGGCGCGATTATTCCATCAGCAGGCCGCGTTATTGCTCGGCGGGCCGGCCATTGGCTCGCAGGGGGTGTACTTCACCATCATGGCGGCGCGCGGTACGGGCTTTAAGACGGAGCGGTGGTCCAAGGGCCGGTTGGAATTCCTGCCACCTGCCGAAGATGAGTTCCATCCCGCCACCGCGCCCGGACTTGCTGACGTCTGGGTGGAACTCGCTGGTCCGGCCTCTAACATCGCCCGGTTGCCGACCTTGGCAAAAGGTACGGATGCGGCATTCGTAATCGAGGTCAAAAACGGGGAGCAGCCCAGCGTTTCCCCGGACGGCGCGTGGCTGGCGTTTATCCGCGAGCGTCATGGGCGTGGCGGCCTTTGGATCAAGCCTCTCGCGAAGAATGCCACTGCGCCGGTCGGCCAAGAGCGCATGCTGGTGGATGATTCCTACGACGTGTGGGAGGCCGGCTTCGCACCCGGAGACCAGCACATAATTTTTGCCGCGGCTCGGACCGGCCAGCCCGAACTCTATTCCCTCGATCTCGCTACGATGAGGGTGGCCGCAACACCCATGAGCGGTCCGGCGCGGTATCCGGCGATTTCACCCGACGGCCAATGGCTTGCCTATTCACGCTGTGAGCACGGAACCTGGCAGTTGTACGTGAGTTCACTGGACGGCACCGCCACGCGGCGGCTGACATATGGGGATTGCAACTCCATCTCTCCGGCGTGGGGGGCGGATTCGCAAAGCCTTATTTACGCGACAGACTGCGGCCGCGGCCTGGGAATGACGGCGTTGGCACGCATCGAAATATTCCGCCTGCCGGCTGACTAATGGTAGGGAAGACTTTGCAGCAGGTCCGGGTCGGATGCGCCCGACACGTCGAAGGACTTGACCGCTTTGGGAGGGAAGCGATCTTGCACATCGCCGATCCAAGGGCCCGGGTATCGCCGGTCGGAAGCAAGTTCCGTGGCGGAGGTCGCAATGTTCACAAAGGGGCGGCGGGGTTCGTCGAGAGCGGACAGATACTGCGCCCGCTGCCAGGGCCTGCGAGAGTCACGAATGAGCGCGCACAACCGGCCATGAAGCGCTCGAACGACGTCCCCATACTCCGCCGAGCCGGCGAGGTCGAATTGCTCGCCAGGATCTTCCCTCCAGCGATAGAGCTCTTCCTTGCCTCGTGAGTCGCGAAGGTATTCCCACTCCTGGGTCCGCAGGCTCATCTGCGCCCAAAGGCCTGTGAATCCATATTTGGGCGTGAGTTCTGAGATGACGGGTGCATCCAACCCTTCCTGGCCGTCCCTCGGCATCCAAAACCTTTGCAGTGCGGACCGGGAAAAGGGGCCGGAACCCGCCGCCGCAAAATTCAGGACAGTTGCGAACAGGTCTTGCGTAGAAACCACACGGGAAACACGCATGCCGTGGGGAACGCCGGGTCCGAAGATGACAAGGGGCACGTGCACGGATTCGTTATACAGATTTTCTCCGTGGCAATAGGTCCCATGCTCACCAAATGCCTCGCCATGGTCGGAAGTGAGAATGACGACGGTGTTCTTCCATCCCGGACGGCGCGCGAGTGAATCCAGCAGGTCACTGACCGCGGAATCCAACGCCGCCAGAGAGTTGTCGTATCCGGCGATCAGAGTGGCGCGATCCTGCTCGGGAAGGTGCACGCTACCGCTGCTGGTAAATGCGAATCGGGTTCTCCGAATGAGCGCAGGGTTGGCGACGCCGAATTGATGCGCGTATGCCCCCGGCGCCAGGTAAGGATCGTGAGCATCAAAGTAATTGATAAAGAGAAAGTATGGTCGCGGCGAGCGGCGGCGAACCCAATCGAGGATATCGCTGTTGACTTGGGAGGCGTGCCGGCGCTCGAAGTACTCGGGCCAGACCCACCGTCGATAAGCCGGGCCGAGAATCCTGCGGCCCAGCTCCAGTGCCTGGAGATTGTGCAGGGCGGAGACCCGATTGTCCTCATACAGGTCGAAGCCCGCGTCCAAGCCCCAGCCAGCTTCGCCGTATCCGATATTGGAAGTGAACCCCGCGGTTTCATAGCCCCATGCCTTCAGCACATCCGCCAGCGTCCAACGGGTGGTGCGCAAGGGGATTTGCCAGTCGGCGCCGTGCTGATGAGGCAGCAGCCCGGTAAAAATGGAGGCATGGGAGGCCAGCGTCCAGGAAGTCGGAGCGATGGCGTTTTCGAAAACCACGCCCTGGCGCGCCCAGCGGTCAATGTGCGGAGTCGTTTGGCGCGAGTATCCGTACAACGAAAGATGGTCAGCCCGAACCGTGTCCAGCGTGATCAGGATGACGTTGGGATTCCCGTCTTGTCTCTGCGGCCCGCCCGCCACCACTTGCGCAGGTAAGCGATGGGCGCAGGCAATAAACTCCTACCCCGGCCAGCGAAACGCCCAGCGCGCCAATCAGCGTCATCCCGAGAATCCGTGGACGCAACGAGCGCCCCACGCGCTGAGCGACCGAGGGGAGCAGCAATACCGAAGCCACCTCGAGGAACCGCAAGCGCGTGTTGGTTTCCCCACGCGGCGGATGCGAAGGTGACAGCCGTAAGACAAATCCCCGCGGTCAAGAGGCCTGCCCGGTGAGGACGGAGTAGCTCCGCCGCTCGGCGCCAGGCGCGCCCACTGGAGCGAGCGGCCACGACAAGCCCGGTCGATGCGCCCAGCACTCCGCCCACGCCGCCATCCAACAGCGGGCCGAGGTACCAGATGACCCACGTGACGTTGGGACTCAGCAAACCGGGAGGGCGAGGATGCCCGCCGAGATAAATCGCTTCGAGCAATCCCAGGATCATGCCCGCGAAGGCGCCCGTAACCCGCCATACTGCACGATCGGAATCGTGGACGATGATGGGTCGGGTTCCATACTCTGACCTTTCCACGGGCATTGGGGCGAAGGTGGTTCGGCCGTTCTGTTCGATCCAGCGAATATTTCAAAGCGGCGCTCGGCCATGTAATTTCAAGACCTCTCGTGCGGACACTCTCAGACGAGGGCGCACGAAACGTCCCACCAGCACCGCTGGGAATGATGCAGCACTCGTCGAAGAGGTGGCCTTTGCCCATTTGGTCGAATATGGCTCGCTCCGGCTTCTCCGAATCGGCACTCGACCGTTTGTGCGCAATCAAATCCGGCAGAAATCCAAGGGGCGAGAAACTCCTGTGTCGATCGGGGCCACGTCACGATTTCCACCGGGCCTTGCTGATCGCGGAATCCCGTTTGCCAGCCCTGCTGATAAGCGCAGGGGTGAAGGTCGGTCACATAGACGTCGGCCGCGCGTTGTCGCCACACGCGCCACTTCGCGGGCCACCTGCCGCAGATCGGCGATGTGTCCCACCGCAAACGAGCAAACCACCACGTCGAAGGCGGCATTGGCAAAAGGAATCGCGCCGCAATCGGCCTGCACCAAACGCCCTCGAAGGGTGGGCTTCCTTTGCGCGGCGGCGAGCATGGCGGGGGAGAAGTCCACTCCTGCTCCCGCGCCGGCCCCTTGCGCCATCAGCCATTCCAGCCATCGGCCGGTGCCGCAAGCCAAATCGAGCACGCGCTTGCCCTGCACCGAGGGAAGCATGAGGCGCAGTTGGCGTTCTTCCAGGGCCAGCACCGGGTTGGGATCGCGATCATACGTCGCCGCCCAGCGTTCATACCCTTCCTGAACTGAGAGGCAGATCTTCTCCATCGCAGGGGTTCCGTTATCGCTGTAGCGGCGAGTTTACCTCGCCACCCGGCGGCCTGTGGCCGCATGGCGGAGTAGATCCGCCGCTACGATTTCAAAGGCTCTCGGCCTTGGGCTTGCGCAGTTCGATCATGCGTTGCGCCCACTGCAATTCCCACGGCGCCGCGTACACACCCAGCCGGTAACGCCACCGGCCCAGGGTTTGCAGAATCCACCGTGCCCAACGTGGAAGGCGGATATCCTGCACCGTGGGCCAGCGCGACGAAACCACCAACTCAAAGTTGTCGATCAGCTGCTTGGTGCGCGGCCGCAGCCAGGGCGTGGAGGGATCCTTCTGGGTGGCGAATCGCTGCCACCGCTCCGTGGCCCATTCGTCCGGCGAGGTGGGAAAGTGCATCTGCTCTTCCACATCTCCGTACATGCCTTCGCGTTGCGGCACCGGCGTGTAGTGCTCCACCACGATTTCCGCGTCGGGATTCAGCTTCTTCAATTTGCGCACGAACTTAAAGCAGTTGCGCGTGTCGCCTTCGGGGTCCCTGGGATTGCCGAAGATGATGGAGAACTCGGGAATAATTCCGAAGCGGCGGATGCGTGAAGCCAGGGCCAGCGTGTCTTCCACGCGCAAATCCTTGTGCATCTCGCGCAGCGTTTCGTTGGAGCCGGATTCGACGCCGAAGAAAATCATGGCGCAGCCGGAGCGGCGGATGGCATCCCAGGTGGAATCGGAATAGCGCATCATGATGTCGGCTCGCGCCTCACACCACCAACGCAGCTTTAGCGGGGCCATTCGGTCCACGAGTTCGCGCGCGTGGTCCTCGCGCAGGAAGAAGTTGTTGTCATAGAACTGCACGGCGTCCACGCCGTAGCGCGTGGCCAGATGCCGCAGGATACTTCCGTGCGCGCCGGTGATTCCATCTTCTCGCGGCTTCCGGAAAAGGTGACGACGCCGCAGAAATTGCAGCGATAGGGGCACCCAATGCTGGCTTGGTGAACAGCGGTACGCCGCCCGAGGAAAGTGGGCAGCAGGTACTTCTCCGCCGGGATGCGATGGTAGGGATACCAGGGAAACGCGTCGGGCGGTTTCATTGGCCGTTCGGGATTATGGCGATGCGTGCCATCCGCATCCTTGTAGGAAAGGCCGTGAATGCCTTTTACGTCGCGCTTCTCGCGCAGGGCGGCCAACAATTCCAAAAAGGTGTTTTCTCCCTGCCCGCGCACGGCGAAATCGACATAGGGGGCATTGAGGGCCGCCGCCGTGTAGTTGGAGGGAAAATACCCGCCCCAGACGATGGGAATCTGCGGGTGGCGCGCGCGAACTTCGCGGCAGCTTTCCACGGCGCCCAGCGTTTGCGGCCCGGGCATCACCGTAGCCGCGAGAACCTCGACGGGCTTTTCACGCATCAAGTCCAACAGGGTTTCGGTGGGATGCGGGTCAAGGTTGCCGTCAACGATGGCAAAGTCCTCCCGCCCTTCCAGAACCGCCGCCATCGACAGGATGGAAAGCGGGAATCGCCGGTTTCGATACTTGGTGGCCTTCGGATTATAGAGAATGATCATGTGCAGCTCGGCGCCGTTTCCGGTCCCATCATCTTGGCATCCACGCTGGGCTTGGGGAGCTTCACCAGATTCTTCAAAGTTCGATTCAGCCAGACCTCAACGGGGAAACTGTAGACGTCGTGATCCAGTCGCCAGCGCGCTGGATAGGCGGTGAGCCGCCGAATGCGCTTCGCCACCCAACCCGGGCCGGTGGCGGCAATGGGCGCGCGGTCAAAGGCGATGCGCAGGTAGTCGCGCATGGTCTGCACGCGCTGGTGGTCCTTGCCCTTCAGCCACGGCAGCGTGGTATAACGCGGGAAATAGTCCACCCAGCCCTTCCAGCGAATTGGGCACTTCAATTCCAATTTCCTTGGCGCGATGAAAAATGGGCGAGCCCGGATAGGGGGTGAAAATGTTGGTCCAGAACTCCGCGCCCGGGAAGCGCCGGCAGACATCCATCATGAAGTTGATGGTTTCGCGGCGCTCCGCCACGCCTTCGCCAGGATATCCAAAGATGATATTGAAGGAAGGGATGATGCCCGCCTTGATACAGCGCTCCGTGGATTGGTAAATGTCGCCCAGGTCCTGAAACCCTTTGTTCATGAGCTTCATGACTTTGGGCGAGGCGCGTCTCAATGCCCTGGCAGACCTGGTGCATCCCGGAGCGGCGCAGCAGGGCAAGTTGATCGATGGTAAGGCGCGCGGTGAGATTGGTGGTGGCCTGGATGCTCCACTTGAAGTTGCCGCCGGCGCGGATCAATCCCTCGGCGATTTTGAGCGCGCGGTCGAGGTCAACCAGGAAGTTATCATCCGCCATCCAGAGCAACTCCAGCCGGTAGCGGCGGGTGAGGTCGATGGTTTCTTCCACCACCTGCTCGGGCGGCAGGGCGTTCCATTTGCGGCCGTACACTCCGGCATTCGTGCAATACGAACAATCAAAGGGACAGGCGAGGCTGGAAACATACATGGCCCAACGCCGGCCGCAGACGCGCTCGTAGGCGTCAAAATCCGCCAGGTGATAGGCCTTGGGCGGCGTCTGGTCGAGGGTCTTCAGGGGCCGCTCCGGCGTGAAGTGGATCTTCCCGCCCTGCTTGAAGCCGATCCCGCGCACGTCATCCAGGGGCGCATCGTCCCGCAGGCGCTCGATGAGTTCCAGCGTGCTTTCCTCACCTTGCCCGCGCACGATGATATCGACGTATTCCGCTTCCAGCGTCTGGGTGGGAAGCAGCGAAGGGTGCCAGCCGCCGAGAATGACGGGGAATTCCGGGTTCCATTTCTTGACCGCCTTGGCCGCCTCCACCGTGTCCTTGATCATGGGTCCGGTCACCACGGAGATTCCCAGGCACAGGGCGTCTTTCACCTCGTCGAGAATGCGCTGCTTGTAATCCGGGGCGATGGTGGAGTCGATGATGCGAACTTCGTACCCCGCCCGCAGCAGAGGAGTGGAAATGGCCAGCAGGCCCAGCGGCGCGGTGGCCTCGATGCTGGAGAATGATGGAACGAAGAAGACGATTTTCCTGGATGTTTTCACGGCCGCCCTTTCGCCGAATCGATTTCTTGTGGTGCGAACTCAGCATGCCGGAACGTGCGGCGCCGATTGTCAACGGTGTGTCATCGCGGTGCAAAATGTGCGCCATCCACCACCGAAATTGTTTACAGCGGACTTACAGCGTGCTGACACACAGCGGCGTGGAAGCGGGGATACTTTTCGAACCGCACGTGAGGAAGCAAATGGCAAATCAGACAGAGGGAGGCGTAATGGGGGATTTTCTTCGCCGCGATGTGGAGACGCCCCTGACGGAACATTTCCTCATGGCCGGCGTGGTAGGAGCGATTTCGACCAACTGTCAAACCATTCTGACCGCGGCTCGCCACTGCTTCCCCCGGCTTGAAGTTCCAACCGGCGAGCCGGGTTTGCGTCTGCGCTTTTGGGTCGATCCCCAAGGGACGACTGAGAGCTCTTGGCGGAAGCCTTTTTGCCGGGGCCTGGATCACCTTGTCTTCGCCGGGTTCGACAGCCAGAGCGCGATGCTGGTGGACCTTCCCGGCCGGCGGGCGATTGGCCGCTTTTCGCCTGCCGGGGCCGCTGACGCCGCGCGCTGGCAGGTGGTGATTTTTCCCATCGTGATTTCCCTGATGGGGGCGGCGGTGGGTGTCACCGAGCTGCACTGCGCCTGCGTCAGCCGCGAAGGCCGGGGCCTGCTTCTGGCCGGACCGTCCGGCGCGGGAAAGTCAACGCTGGCACTGGCGCTGGCCCAGGCGGGATTTGCCTTGCTTACAGACGACCGGACATACTTGTCTTCCAGAGGAGACCGATTGACCGCCTGGGGTCTCGCCACCCCCATCAAGCTCCGCCCGGATGCAGTGGCCTGGTTCCAAGAACTGCAAGACGCTGCACGCCACGCGCCCCTCGATGAGGAACAGGCGTTGCGGATTGACCCCACGCGCGCGATGGGAATTCAACGCCTCCGTGCGTGTGAGCCGCAGGCGTTGGTGTTTCTTGACCGCCAGGATCACGCGACGTTTGAGTTGAGCCCCATGGCGCCGTCGGAAGCTGCGGCGCAACTGGCCGGGGATTTGATGGTCGAACCGCCTGACGCCGCTGAGAAGCAGCAGCGCATGATTGCCGAATTGGTGGAGCGCCCCTGCTGGCGGCTTCGCCACGGAGGAACACCCCAGGCCGTCGCGGAAGAGTTCTGCCGCCGCACCTGGTAAACATGGAGCCGCCAAATGACCACTATCTCCAATTTGCACCACCAACCAACCGAACTGTCATCCTGAGTCCGTCAGCCGACGGACGAAGGACCTTTTTCATTGTAGGTTAGGAAGCGCAGCGCGGGAGCGCCGCGTTCTTGTCCGCCGCGTTCCCGCGGCGCACGCGGGTATGACGAAATACGGGGGTCCTTCGCCCTGAAATGCGGCGCTCAGGATGACAGCGCGTTAGCGCTCTGCACGCATCGCGCGAATCGTAACTTGTACGAGCCTGACGGCGATCGTCCCTCCCGTTCACAAAACCCGAAATTGTTTACAAACGACTGACAGAGCTCTGACACACGTCGGGCGGAAGTCCGCCACTCTAGCCTGGGCAGATTCTCTATGTTGATAAACCAAGAACCTGATGCACGAAGGGCAATGCCGTCGGCAACGATGCAGCCCGTTGGCGAAGGTGCGGCCGTCTCCGCAACACGAAAGGACCCCTTACGCCGCCTGCGGTCAACTCCGCTCTCCGTTGACCTGGGCGTGATGGAACGCACGATTCGCCTGGAAACAAACAGTCCCAGAATCCTCGATCGCACGCTGCAACTCTTCGCGCGCTATCCCCGGACAGCGGGACGGTGTGAATTCCGTTGGCGCCTCGTGAGTGAGAATGACCCTCAGGTATTCAGCGCGCCGAATGGGCAGGCCAGCACGCCCATGTCCCTGATTCCTCTGTCCCAAGGTGACGAAAGCAAAAGCGATCAAAGTGCCTGCAGGCCGTCGTGGCCGCAGATCTCCGCCTTCTCCGATTCCGACCTGCGAATCGTAAGTTTCGGACAACGCAGTTTCCTTGCTGTTAACCTGGCGGCGCGCGAGGCACTGGGTTATCTCGCGGAAAGCCTGCTCGACGATGCGGAGGGGTTTACGAGCCCCTTTCTTTCCACGCTCTTTCTGCTCACGGCGGGTGCGCTACGCCTGACGCCGCTCGCCGGCGCGTGCGTCACGCTGGGTGAGAAGGCGTTGTTGGTTTTGGGCGAGCCGAACAACGGTAAAACGACTTCCAGCTATTGGGCGGGGAAGCGGGGCCTGGATTTTTATTCGGACCGGGCCGTGTTTCTGGACATGGATGGCGGCCGACTGCGCTTGTGGGGCGATTTCTGTCCCGCCTCATTTCGCTGGGAGACCCGCGAGTACCTGCCGGAGTTGAGCACCTGCGGGCGCGTCTTTCGCTACCGGGACACGGCGCTGTGGTACGTGGAGGAAGGCACTGCCATTCGATCCAACGGGCATCCGGTGCGGCCGGTCTCCTGCGTCTTTCTGGAGAGGAATGGGGCCAGCGCTCCTCACTTGGCGCGGCTTGATGCCCCCGAAACTCTCAGCCGGCTCGCGGCCAGCGTTTCTTTCCGGGATGATGCACGCTTCGCAGCGCAGCAATCTGCGGCGCTCGCCGCCCTGGCCCGCGTGCCCGCCTGCCGCCTTGCGTATGCAAGTGACCCGGCCGTGGTGGTGCCCTTTTTCCGCAACCTGCTCGTGGTCCGTGACTTTCTGGAGGGAAACCGGCAGGCCTTCACCCTCAGCGGGTGAAGGCGCCATCGTAAAGCTATGTCCATCGCCTACCCATTCATGGAGGCCTGTAAACGCGCCGTGTTCGGCTCGGCGAACCTCCATCAGCAATGCGCCATCGGCTTGCGCGATCCGCAGTCGGAGGTGGCCGTATGGCTGAAAGCGCCGGGGTTCTGCCGCGATGTTACGCAGCGGCACCTGATGGCCGCCGCCCATCCCCTTAGTTTGGGCGTGGGAATCGAGGGAGACTGCGACCTGGGAGCCGTCCAGCGAAGTGGGGCGGAGTTGGAATTCCGTGAGCGGGGAAAGAGCCGCCGACTGCTGGGAACGGTCAGCCTGCAATGGATGGAAGCGATGCCCTTTGAGGGTGGAGGTCTCCACCTGTTTCAGGTCAAGGACAGCAGGAATTATTGCCTGCCTCAAGGCTGGCTGTGGGCGCACTACGCCTACTACGCCTGGCAGCGATGGCGTGCCCGCCGGCGCAAGGGAGCGCCCGTCATTGCGGTGTTGGCCAGCGAACTGCGCAGCGTCATCGTTCTCTATATCTGCCCGCGCCCGGTGGTTCTGGTGAGCATGAAAGATGGAGAAGCGGCAAACATTTTCCCCATGGACTTGATCGGAGCGGTCGGGCCGCGGCACTTCGCCCTCGGGCTGCACCATACCAGCGCGCCGCTGCCGCTTCTCGAGCGCTCGCGGCGCATCGCTCTGAGCAGCGTTCCACTGGAGCAGAAGGCTTGGGCCTACGACCTCGGCAAAAATCATAAGCACACGAGCGTTGAGTGGGCCGGCGTTCCCTTTGCCACCACGCCCTCTCCCACTTTCGGGATTGCGGTGCCGTGCTTTTCTCCACGCGTCAGGGAAATGCAGATCGAGGCGGTGCGCGAACTGGGAAGCCACAAGCTCCTGCTGGGCCGCATCGTTCAAGACCAGCGGCGGATGGAGGCCCCGGAATTGTTTCTGATTCACGGCATCTACCAGGCGCGCAGACAGCGGGCTCAACGGGCGGAACAAAACGGAAGCAGAGCCCCTTATTCGCCGCCGTCAACCGTGGTGGCCGCGAGGGATGTGGCGGGGTAGTGACGAAGATCCAGGACACCATGCGACAAGAAATCATCGGCTGCCTGCGGGTCACGGGCTCGGGAGAAGAGGCCGCGCGAAGTCTGCACGGGTTTCGCTCCCGCGATTGGGAGAGATCGCTTGACTGGCTGCACCGCAGTGGGCTGGCGCTGGCTCTGTGGGACCGTCTTCAAAGGCTGGGGCTGAGGACGCAATCCCCAGCGCCGTAGGTGCAGGCCTTGAGCGCTGCCTCGCCGAACACCGATTGCGAGTGGCGGCGATGCGCGAGGAGTTCGACTCCCTCAATCGCCGCTTCGAGGGCGCGGGAATTGAGTACGCGGCGTGGAAGGGATTCTCGCTGGTTCCCGACTATATCTCCGACCCGTGCTTGCGCCCGATGTACGACTACGATTACTTGATCTCCTCCGAATCGTGGGCGGGCGCCCAAGCCGTGCTGCAAGCGGCAGGGTACGCGCGGCGGGCGCAACCGGGCACGGAACTACACGTCAACTTTGTGCCACCTCATCCTGCCGCGCGGCCTCGGCTTGCGTTCGCGAGTCTGTACTCCGCTGAACTTCCGCGTCGAGTGGAATTGCATCTCCGCGCCTGGGATGAAGAAGCGCTGGGGATTCCGCTCAAGGTGCCCCAGCGGCCGCTCCACCGCAGGGTGCGGAGAGCTTGGCAAGGCGTCCGCTTCTACGCACTCGATGAACTTGACGCGTTCGTGTTCCAGTCGCTGCACGCGTTCAATCACATCCTGCACAACTGGTGCCGGCTCGGGTGGTTCCTGGAGATCGCGCGCTTCCTGGAGAGTCGATCGGCGGACGGCCGTTTCTGGGAACAACTCCTCGCTCTTCTCGAGGGCGAGGCACCCTTGATGAAGGCTGTCGGCGTGGTGGTGCTGCTGGCCAGCCGGCTGTTTCACGCGACGCTCGCGGCCCCGCTTGCCGCGCGACTCGCCGATGCGACGCACGACCGAGTGGCCCTCTGGGTGGAGCACTACGGGCTGCGCTCCGCCCTCGATAACTTTTCCGCGAACAAATACGCGCTGTTCCTGCACCGGGAGTTCGTGCCGGACGAAGCGGCATGGAGGGCGATTCAAAGAGATCGCCTGTTCCCCCTGCATCTTCCCAATCGCGTGACGGGGTCGGTGGCCACGGCCGCACCGGTGCTGCTTCCGGAAAATTGCCGGCAGGCGTGGTACGCGGTGCGGCGCTTTGTGCACCATGCGACGAACGGGGCACGCTACGCGCGGGAGTCGGGACGATGGAACCGCTTGCTCCGACTGACCGCCGATCAAGGTTCGCTGTGAGGATGAGATGAGCATTTTGATTCGACTGGAGATCAAGCCTAGCGCTGCCACCGCGGGAAGAGTCGCGCGACTTGCCGCGGGAGCACTTCCCTGCCTCTTGGCAATTTTTGTTGGAATTGCTGCGGGCCCGCTCCGGGGCCAGACTGTGGTTATTCCGCAAGTCCCCCGCGATGCGGCGCGCAGAGGCGAACGCTCCGAGCCGCCGAATGAGTGGGTTACGGATAACATGGACATTGTGTCCGCATCGGCGACGCAGATCAAGGACGTGCTGGCCAAAGAGCCCGGCCTGATGGTGGAACTCAAGCGCCTCATCGCGAGGCAGGCCACGGAAAAGGGGCAGATTGTCACCGAAAAGGACCTCGAGGACGAGGCCATCCTTGATCGCCTCGCCGCCGACACTCGCTTCCGGGCGCTGGCCACCCGTTTGTTGCAGCGCTATGGATATCTGTCGCCGCAAATCAATCCGCTCTCGGCCTCGGGGAGAGAGCAGGACTTGCTGCTGAAGGCCCGCGCGGAGCGTCTGGCGCGTACCACAGATGACAATTTGCCTGAGACCCAATCGGCGCGCGGGTGCGAGCAGGGCAAGGACGACCCAAGCTGCCTGGTCGAACCTAACCAATCCTCCGAGCTTGCCACCGAGCCTGCCGCCGATGAGCGCAGAGGCTTCGAAGCGACAGAAAGTTCTTGCGACCCTGACCAGGATGGCGCCGATTGCGATTCCGCCCCGTCCCCGCGGACTTCGCCCCGGCGGCCCGTAACCACCCAGCTTTCTGAACCTGACGGGCCCGATGTCCCCGACTCTCCCCCGCGCGGCGTGCTTCCGACTCCCTACATGACCGCGAGCATGGCTTCCACCACCGCGCCGTCGAAGCCCAACGCTCGCCTCGGCGACACTCGCCAGGACGAGCTTGCCGACGTCACGGCTGGGATGCCCCCGGTCTTGCCGGAGTTTCCCAAGTCCACATCGCCCTCGCAGGTCGTGTCGCCGCGGGTCTCGTCCCGCCGGTCGAAGGACAGTACGATTCCCGAACCCGTTGAGACGGTCCGGTCTCCCAGTCCTTACGCCTTCCTGCCCTCGCTGTATGATCTCTACGTCCAGGCCGCACCGCGCAAGGGTCCCTTGGAGCGGTATGGTCTGGACGCCTTCCACCGGCTGCCCGGCAGCGTTGGTGTGCCCATGGATCTTCCTGCCGGTCCTGATTATGTCCTCGGCCCGGGCGATGGTTTGACGATTGACCTTTGGGGAGGCGTATCGCAGCGGCTGTTCCGCACAGTCGATCGCGAGGGGCGCGTGTCGTTGCCGGAAGCCGGACCGCTGCTGGTGAGCGGTCGCACGCTGGGCGAAGTGCAGGAGGTGGTGCAGCACATCCTGCGCGCGCAGTATCGCGACGTGTCTGCCGATCTTTCCCTCGGGCGCTTGCGCACGGTGCGCGTCTACGTGGTGGGGGAAGTGGTGTCACCGGGCGCCTGCGACATCAGTTCACTTTCCACCCCAATCAATGCCCTGTTTGCGGCCGGTGGAGTTACCCCGCGAGGATCGCTGCGCCACTTGCGGCACATGCGCGGGCAGCAGCTTATCGAAGAGGTGGACGCTTACGACCTCCTGCTGCGCGGAATTCGCGGCAACCTGGCAAACTTCGAAAATGGCGACACGTTGCTGGTGCCTCCCGTGGGCCCGCAAGTGAGTGTGGACGGCATGGTGCGCCGCCCGGCGATTTACGAACTGCGCGGCGACACGAATCTGGACCAGGTGTTGGAGCTGGCAGGCGGAATTCTTCCCGCCGCGGCCCTGCGGCACATTGAACTCCAGCGCCTGGACGCGCACGAGAAGCGCACCATGCTCGGCGTCAATCTGGATGAAACCGCCGACCCCGCGGAAGTCCGCCGCCAGCTTGCCTCAGTGAAGATGCGCGATGGCGACGAGGTCCACATCTTCCCCATCGGTCCTTACAACAACACGGCCGTTTATCTCCAGGGGCATGTGCTGCGACCGGGGCGCTACGCCTACACGCCCGGCATGAAGCTGAGCGATCTGATCGGTGCCTACCAGGATCTTCTTCCCGAGCCTGCCCCGCACTACGCGGAGATTATCAGCCTGCATCAGCCGGACTGGCGGCCAGTGGTGGAGAGCGTTGACTTGGCGGCGGTGCTGGCGAATCCGGCAACGTCACCGAAGCTCACACCGCTCGACACGGTCAGGATTTTCGGCCGCTTCGATCTTGAGGCCGCTCCCACCGTCTGGCTTTCCGGTGAGGTGCGTTCACCCGGCCAATACCGCACCTCCGGCCAGATGCATCTGCGCGACGCCATTTATCAAGCCGGAGGATTGCTGCCTGACGCGTCGCTGGAATCCGCTCAGCTCTTCCGTGCGCAGCCTGACGGATCGCTGAAAATCCTGGATGTGAATCTTGCCGCGGCCATGGATGCGGACCCGCTGGACAACGTCATCGTCCAGCCCCGCGATCGCATTATCGTTCACCGCGCCCGGTATCGCGTGGACCCGCCGAGCGTGTTCATCAAAGGCGAGGTGGCAAATCCCGGCCACTATCCACTCGGTGAAAACATGCGCTTGGCGGATTTGCTGGACGTGGCGGGCGGCCCCAAGCGCAGTGCCGATCTCTCCGACGGCGACCTGACCCGCTACTTTCCCGCGTCGGGCGCCCAGCGGGGCAGTGAGCACCAGCGCGTGGATCTAAAGGCCCTTGATCAGGATGCCGGACGGAACCTGCTACTCCAGGATGGCGATGTCCTCAGCGTGCCCCAGCTTCCGGGATGGGCGGACCTGGGGGCCTCGATTACCGTGAAGGGGGAGGTGAAAAATCCCGGCGTCTATGGCATACGTCCGGGCGAGCGCTTGAGCGCGGTTTTGGAGCGCGCGGGAGGATTGCTTCCCACCGCTTATCCCCAAGGCGCCATCTTCATGCGTCCCTCCGTCCGCGAGCTGCAAGAGAAAAGTCGGCGGGAGCTCATCCAGCGGATGGAACAGGAAAGCGCCACGGTGAAGACCTCGCTCTCCACCACCGGCTCCGAGCAGGCGCAACTGGCTCAGGAAGCGGCGCAGCAGCAGCAACGCGTGCTGGAAGCCCTGCGGCGTGCCCCCGCCTCGGGAAGATTGGTGGTGCAGATGCACCCCGGCCTGAAAGGGTTTGAAAACTCCTCCCAGGACATCGAGGTGCGCGACGGAGACAGCATCGAGATTCCCAAGGAGCCGGGTGTGGTGCTAGTGATCGGCCAGGTTTACAACACCAACGCCATCACTTATGTGGCGGGCAAGAATGCCGGCTGGTACCTCTCGCAGGGTGGAGGCGCCACACGGCTGGCGGATAAAAGCGCCATCTTTATTGTGCGCGCCAACGGGGAGGTAGCCAGCCGTCATCAGGGCGGCTGGTGGTCGCACGACACGCTTTCTGCCGCGGTTCGGCCGGGCGACACGATTGTGGTGCCGGAGCGGCCCATCATTGGCGACACCCGCTGGAAAAATCTGATCGCTATTGCCCAAATCGCCGAGGCGGCAGCGATTACGGCGGCGGTGATTCCGTAATAGGAGTCCAGAAGCGTCGGCAATCCTGTGCGGGGGGCGAGTATCGCGAGCGACCCCCTCACCCCCGGCCCCTCTCCCCCAAGGGGGCGAGGGGAGAGGTCGTTTGAATTTAATCCCTCTCCCCCTTGGGGATGAGAGGGAGATTGAATTTAATCCCTCGCCCCCTTGGGGGAGAGGGTGGCTCGCTACCGGCGCTTTCATCAGCCGGGGCGAGACGGGTGAGGGGGTGCACCCGTAAGCCTCAAACGAGAAGCACAGGAGAAGAAATCGCGACGAAAAGTATCCACCATGAACCGACACGATCCCACGGACTCCATCATGCACGAAATAACGGTGGTGGTGAGTCCCGAAAACGGAAACCGGCCCGTGGCACAACGGGACGAGCCAGGACAAGCCGCGAGAGAAGAGACCGCCGCCATGCTGCGCCTGCTTTGGGAAAGTCGACGCTTTCTGGGGCGGGTGACGGCCTTCGGTCTCGCGATTTCGACGGCCATCGCGTTTCTGATTCCCAACCAATATCAGTCCGTGGCGCGCCTGATGCCGCCGGACAACCAGTCGAGCTCCGCGCTGGCGATGGCTGCCGCCACACTCTCCGGCGGGTTGGGAGGACTCGCGGGAATGGCCGGCGACCTCATGGGGCTGCGGAGCACCAGCGACCTGCTGGTGGGCGTGTTGAGCAGCCAGACGGTGGAAGACCGGCTGATTCAGAGGTTCGATCTGAAAAAGGTCTATGGCGCCCGCCGCACGGAGGACGCGCGCAAGCGTCTGGAGAACTTCACGGACATTGCGGTGGATCGCAAGAGCCAGATCATCACCATCAAAGTTACGGATAAAAGCGCGGAACGAGCCGCGGCGATGGCGCAGGCCTACGTGGAAGAGTTGAACCACACCGTGGCCGACGTAAGCACGTCGTCGGCGCGCCGCGAGCGGGTCTTCCTGGAAGAGCGCCTGCACGCCGTCGATCAAGACCTGGAGACAGCGGAAAGAGAGTTCAGCCGGTTTGCCAGCAAGAACTCCGCGATTGACATCAAAGAGCAGGGCAAGGCAATGCTGGAGGCGGCGGCGACCCTCCAGGGCGAATCGATTGCCGCGCGCTCGGAACTGGAAGGCCTGCGGCAGTTTTTCGGCGACAGCAACGTGCGGGTGCGCGCTGCGCAGGCGCGCGTGAACGAACTGGAAGATCAATTGAAGAAGGTGGGCGGCGAGAACGACGGCGCAGTTCCGGATAAGGCGACGCAGGACGACGCCCTTTATCCTTCGATCCGCCAGTTGCCGGTGCTGGGCGTCACTTACGCCGATCTCTACCGCAGGACCCGCGTCCAGGAAGCGGTATTCGAGACGCTGACGCGAGAGTATGAGCTGGCGCGGGTGGAGGAAGCGAAAGAGCTTCCCACCGTCAAGGTGCTGGACCCGCCCAAGGTGCCGGAAAAGAAGTCGTTTCCTCCCCACCTGCTGCTGATGTCGCTGGGCACCCTATTCGCCTTAACTTGTGGGGCCGCCTGGTTGTTTGGCCGCGCGCGGTGGGAGCAAACGGATGCGGCCGATCCCCGAAAAGTCCTGGCACAGGAGATTTTCTATTCCTTCAAAGCGGCGCTGCCGTGCGTTTCACGAAATGGCCATGGGCATGGGGCTGGCGGGCCCGCGAAGCGGGTGACGTCTGATGGCCCACTGTGACGCGGTGGGGAAGGGCTCGTCCAATTTCGAATATCCCGCCCTCGCCCCCTTGGGGGAGAGGGTGGCTCGCGGCGCCGATTCTACCAGGGGCCGCGAGACGGGTGAGGGGGGCAGGACATTGACGATTTGCGATTGCCGATTGTCGATTGAAAACCGTCATCAGCACTGAAATCGACAAAGTTCGCACCCCTCGACAGCGGGCATGGAATCTAGGCCGATCGGGAGTCGTGGGGGCCTTCACTTTTGCGTTTTGCCTTTTGCAATTTGCCTTTTGACTTGGAGCGGCGGTCTGAACCCCCTCACCCGGCCCGCCCCCGCTGGTGAAAACGCGGGTTGCGGTCCACCCTCTCCCTCAGGGGGGCGAGGGCGGGAGTTTTTATTGGCAGGTTTGAAATACAGCGAGTCCAAAAAGCGGAAGCTCGCTTTCGGTTCAGATCGGGCCGGCAAGTTGGCCAAGGGAAAGCGGCAACTTCGTGGCCGCACTCCAAGGCGCCTTCGGCGCAGGGATTGAATGGCAACTGTAGCTGATACAACCGCACTACTGGATGGAACAAGCGAGCCCACCGCCGCGCCCCGCGCTCCGAAGCTTGCGGACGCGATTCTGCTAACCGCCACGCAGGTGGCAAGGTGGACGCTGCGGTTGGCCTTCGCGATCGTCGTGGCGCGCACGCTGGGGCCGGCGCGGTTTGGCGTCTACGCGCTGTTTTTCGCCCTCGTGGAACTCCTCGCCGTCGCCTCCGGGTCGGGCTATGCCGATTATTTGACGCGTGAGTCCGCCAAGGACCCGCGCGTGGGTTGGGGCATGGCCTTTCAACTCACCGCACTGCGCAGCGCGCTGGTGCTTCCCGGAGTGGTCGTGGCGCTCGGCATTCTTGTCCTGCTGCACTATCCGCGGCCCGTACTGGCCGGAACGGTGTGGCTGGCTCTAACGCTGATTCCGCGGTCGCTCAGCGAAGCGGTGCAGAGTGTATTGCGGGGGATCCGGCGGTACGCCGCTTGCCTGGCGATTGAGTTGACTCTCGGCGTGGGTCTATTAGCAGGGGCGGGATTGGTCGTCGCGCGGCAGGGCAGTCTGCGCATGGTGATTGCCACCGAAATTGCCGCAGCAGTGGCGGCGAGCGTCGTGGCGCTGGTGCTGGCCCGGCGGTATCGACCCACGGAAACCATCGGCTTGCGGCCTGCACGGCTGCTCAAGACCGGCGCCGTATTCAACCTCTATTCGTTCATCGGTAATCTGTACGACCGGTTTGACGTCCTGTTGCTCTCCACTCTGGTCGGCGACTATGCCACGGGAATCTATGCCGTGGCTTACCGGGCGTTGGGCATTACGCAGATTCTTGCCTACGGAGTACTCTACAGCCTGCTTCCGGAGCTTGCGCGTCATGCCGGAGGGGCGGAACGACGGCGTTTGGAACGCGCCATGGGCTTTCTGCTGAGTGCGGCATTTGCCATCGTCCTGGCCACCACCGTCCTGGCGGGTCCCGCCGTGCGGCTTCTGTTGGGACCGCAATACGCAGATTCGGCCGCCGCCCTGCGCATCCTCATATGGGCGGTGCCGCTGCGTTACATGAACTACGCGCTGAACACCATGTTGCTCGCCGCGGGCCGCGAGAGAGTGTTTGTGGTGACTTCTCTCGTCTGCCTGGGGGTGAACTTGCTGGGGAACCTCGTACTGATTCCACTTTACTCGTGGCGGGCGGCAGCGGTGATGACCATCGTCACTGAACTGGTGCTGCTGGCGCAGAATGTGTATTGGGTTCGGCGCGCCGTGGGAAGTACGGTTCTGCCGCCTAGAATAGCCCGCAGCGCGCTGGTGTTCGTGTCGCTTCTGGGATTGGCACTGGCCGGACGATCTTGGGGACCGCCGTGGGTGACGGGTACGTTGTGCTTGCTCAGCTTTGCAGCCTGGTTGTACGGCAGCGGTATGTGGACGGAGTTTGCGGCGGTGTGGGGTGCGGAGAAGAGTTCGGTTGCCGGTAACCACCCCCGTCGCTAGCGCTCCGGCCCCTCCTGAATCAGGAGGGGAGCTTGTTCTGGCTCCCCTCCTCAGATGAGGAGGGGCGGCGCGCAAGCGCCGGGGTGGTGCTGAGCTGGGGCCGGGGTGATGAGGAAGTAGGCCCCGGAGCCCGGATTATTCATGAAAGAGATAAGAGCGGAACGACTTAAGAGCGTTTCACACAGAGTCCACGGAGCCTTTTATCCGTAGTATGGTCGAACGTGTTGACCACCGAGTGCACAGAGAAGATCTCGCGGACCCCTCCGTGTTCTCTGTGCGTCGCCTCTGTGACCTCTGTGTGAAACTGTATGCCTTGCCCAGCCCTCCAGGAGATTCATGAATAATCCGGGCGGAGGGGCGAAAGAACTCGAATGGAACGCGTTCAATCTCAAGTCGATATCAGTCGGCAACTCGCTGCCCAGCATCCGCCCCATCCTTTACCTGGTATCGGCAGTTACGGCCGCCATCATCGTCACACTCTTTGCCGATCAGGCATTTTCCCTTCGCAACAGTGAAGTATTGGTTCCCACGGGTTTGCTCTGTGTGGCGATATTCCTGTGGAACACCTACCGCGCCGCCACCGGTTTACTGAAACTGGTGTTTGTACTCCTCGCGTTGCACGTAGTGGTGGGTTTTCTCCTGGCACCTACCGCGCTGCCCTGGATGGTGTCGGGGACGCTGGACGACCGGGCGTTTTCGTTGTCCCTGGTGGTCGTGGCGGCGGGTTTGATGGTGGCGTCGTGCGCGTTTCGCCTTGCCGCCCCGTCGCGGGGCTGGTTGCCACAAGTTGACAACCAGAAGCTGATCCGGCTGGCCGAAGTGATGACCGTGATGGCTCTGGCTTGCCTGCTTTATGGCTACCACCGCAACGAGTTGCTTCCCTGGCAGGCCGATTTCTTCCGCATGGATGTGCTGCGCTATCGCATCTCCGGCGTCGATGAATGGTTGATTAACCGGTCGATGGATGTATTGATGTTGACGGTGCCGCTGCTTCTTCTCTTCGACGGCGCCGCCAAAGTGTTCTCGCTTGTGGGTGCGCTGGGACTCGCGATCACTTTCAAGCGCGCCCCTATTCTCGACGTGGTACTGGTGGCGGCGCTGGCAAGCGTGATCCGATCCGGAAAACTGCGGAAGTTGCTGGTGACGGTGGGCGTGCTTTTCTGCCTGTACGCCGCCAGTCAGATTTTCTACCACGGCTTCCTGCGAGGCGAGATCGCGCCGGAGGATGTCTACGACTCGATGGCTTCGGGTTTTCCCGAGGTGCGGGATCTCGGGTGGATCCTGTGGCTGAATGGCCGGAATCTACACTGGGGGACGACCCTGGTTCAGGCCGTCCTGCCGGTTCCAAGCTTCGCCAGTCCGTGGATTCAGGAAAACAGCCTGCGAGCCCTTACGACCCGGATGATTGGATTTGACTGGGAGGACATGGGCGGACTGCGGCTGACGCTGGCGGGCGAGGGTTACTTGAATTTCGGGATGGTGGGAACGCTTGTGCTGTGCGCCCTTTGGGGGTGCGGAATGCGAAAGGTCGGCGGCGTTATCCAGGCGGCAGAGAAATCGAGCAACGTCGTGCACGCCTATTTCGCCGCACTTCTGCTCTGCTGGCTGGCTTTCTGGCTGTATTTGGGCGGCTCGCAGGCCTCCGGCGTGGTGAGGTCGTCGGCGCTGCTGCTGGCAGGGATGCTGTGGATTTGCCGGGCGAAGGACGGGGCCGGGGCCCGGCTCAAATGAAATCGCGGATCACCATCGACGCGCGCTGGCTGGTGGGGGGCATTGGGGCTTACACGCGCCACCTTTTGCAGGGCCTGCATGCGCACGGAAACGGCTTTGAAGTGCACGCCATTACGCGCGCTCAGCACGCCGATGAAGTCAGGCCATGGTGCGCGCGCATGACGCTGGTGAATGCGCCCATTTACACGCTGCGCGAGCAATGGGCCATCCCGCGGGCGGCAAAGGGTTGCGACTTGCTCCATGTTCCGCATTACAACGCGCCGCTGCTCGAACCCGCTCCGCTGGTGGTTACCATTCATGACATCATTCACATCACCGATCCGGACGAAGGCGCGAGTCTCAAATCCCGGGCTTATGCCCGGCCCATGCTAAGGGCAGCGGCGCGAAAGGCCCATCACATCATCACGGTTTCGGAGTATTCCAAGGCGCAGATCGTCGAGCGCCTGGGCGTGGCACGTTCGAAAGTCAGTGTCATTTCCAACGGGCTGAATGATGAGTTCCTTCCGATGCGCCGGGAAGAGGCATTGAATGCGGTCTCGGTAACATTGGACATCGATAGGCCGTACATGCTGTACGTGGGTAACCTGAAGCGCCACAAAAATGTTTCGACCTTGCTGGAGGCGTTCACACTGCTGCGCGAGTGGCAGGACGTTCCGCAGCGGCTGCTGCTTCTCGGCGATGACCTGCACGGCAAACGAGAGTTGGAAGAGCAGGCAGCGAAGTTGGGAATCACCGACCGAGTGAGGATCGTTCCCTTCGTTGACCAGGAGCTACTTCCCGAAGTCTATGCCGCCGCCGACGCACTGGTGATGCCCTCGCGCCTTGAGGGATTCGGGTTGCCGGTGCTGGAGGCGATGGCGTGCGGAACGCCGGTGGTTTGCTCGCGTGCTGCATCCTTGCCGGAAGTGGGCGGAGAGGCCGTCGTTTATTTCGACCCGTCCAGCCCGGAAGAACTCGCGGACGCGATCGGGCGGGTGCTGGACTCGCCGGAACTGCGGCAGAGCCTGCGCGCCAGGGGCTTGGCGCGTGCGGCGCAGTTCACATGGAAGAAGTCTGTGGAAAAGCACGTTGCGGTTTATCAGTCCGTGCTGGGGTGATATGCGCGTTGCCATTGTTCATTACTGGTTTGTGAATCGACGGGGCGGTGAGCGGGTGGTGGAGGCGCTGTGCGAGTTGTTTCCGCAAGCCGACCTTTTCGCCCTCGTCGCCGACCGGCGGGCGCTTTCACCGCAGCTTCAGAAGCACAAGCTCACAACGTCGTTCGTGCAAAGACCTGCCGGGCAGCCGATGCTGGCATCGACACATGCTGCCGTTGTATCCGCTGGCGGTGGAGCAGTTCGATCTGCGGGGATACGACCTGGTGATCTCATCGGAGTCGGGGCCGGCGAAGGGCGTCCTGACCGCACCGGAAACCTGCCACATCTGCTATTGCCACACACCCATGCGGTACATCTGGAGTTCCTACCAGGATTATAAGGAGGGAAGCGGATTGGGACCGCTCCGTAAACTGGTATTTGGATTGACAGCGCATTACGTGCGTTTGTGGGACCAGGCGAGCGCACAGCGCGTTGATCATTTCGTTGCGAACTCCCGCGCCGTGGCGGCGAGAATCAGGAAGTTCTATCGGCGCGAGGCGGTGGTGATCCCTCCGCCGGTGGACGTCAGCGGCGCGCAGCCTGGCGCGAAGCCTGAGGACTACTACCTGGTGGTGGGCCAGTTGGTGAATTACAAGCGCGTTGATCTGGCCATTGCTGCATGCAACCGGCTAGGCCGAACTCTGCGAGTGGTGGGTGGGGGAGAAGAGAGCAGCCGGCTGCGGCGCATGGCGGGGAAGAATGTGAGCTTTCTCGGCGCGCTGGCCGATGACGAGGTGCGGCAACAATACGCCCGCTGCCGCGCCCTGCTGTTCCCGGGCGAGGAGGACTTCGGCATCGTGCCCGTGGAGGCGCAGGCCGCCGGCCGGCCGGTCATCGCCTTTGGCCAAGGCGGCGCACGGGATACCATCCTCGGCCTTGGTGCCGATGATCTGGCTCCGCCGGAACGCTCCACCGGAGTGTTTTTCCCAAACCTGGATGCGGATTCTCTGGTGGAGGCGATGCGGAAGTTTGAGGCCCTGGAACATCGTTTCTCGCCGTCCTTCATTCGTCACCACGCGGAACAATTTGACAAGCCGCGCTTCCTGGAACAGATGGGCCGCTTTGTGGCGGAAAAGTTGGAGCTCCACCGGGAATTCCAACTTCCTCTGCGATGGCGCGAGTGCGCGCGGGCTGGCGATCGATGAGGAGGGCGGAGGTGACGGTCGCGGCTCGCTCCGGAAGCACGTCTGAGGTTGCCGAAAGCATTGCCTACACTCCACGCTGCATTGGATGGAGGTGCGCGCTGGGGGTAGCCTTGTTTTTCCTGCACGGCGCCGTGGCGCGCGCGCAAGAGCCGCGTGGATCGGTCTACGTGCCCTTGGACAGTTGGGTGTATCCGGCGTTTGACCGTCTGGCGGGCATGGGCGCCATCAACAAACACTTCGTGGGTCTGCGGCCGTGGACGCGATTGCAGTGCGCGCAACTGGTCCAAGACGCCGAGGAGAACCTGCTGGACGGGGAGAGCAAGAACCGCGAAGCCATTAGCCTCTACGAAGCGCTCGACCGGGAATTCCGTGCGGAGATCCAGTCCCTCAACGGCGGTTCGGTGCGGCGGGCGCGGCTGGAGTCCGTTTACACGCGGGCCTTGGGAATCTCCAGAACGCCTTTGCGCGATGGCTATCACTTTGGGCAAACCCTTGACAATGACTTTGGCCGGCCGTTCAACACGGGCTTCAACGACGTCTCCGGCTTTTCCGCCGCCGCAGAGGGCGGGAGGTTCTTCGCCTACGTCCGCGGGGAGTATCAACACTCCCCGGCCTACGGCGGACTCGCCGCGGCGCAGCAGTCGCTGCTTGAGCAGATGGATGGCACCACCTCGGAGCCTTACTCGCAGGCGAGCGGGGCGGTGAACCGGTTTGAGTTCCTCGACAGTTACGTGGGCCTGCGCCTGGGGAGTTTCGACATCACCTTCGGCAAGCAGAGCCTTTGGTGGGGACCGGGAACCATGGGCGCCATGCTGGTTAGCGACAACGCCGAGCCCGTGGCTATGTTGAAGATCAACCAAGTCGAACCCATCGTCCTGCCAGGCATTTTGGAATACCTGGGGCCCATGCGCGTGCAAGCCTTCATGGGAAGGCTCGCCGGCGACCACTTCCCGCCTCGACCGTACTTCCATGGCGAAAAAGTTGTCTTCAAGCCCACGCCCAATCTGGAGGTGGGAATCTCGCGCACCACGGAGGCGTTCGGCCAAGGCATTCCCATGACCCTCGGCAACTGGTTTGCCACCTATCTGAGTGCGAGCGACGTGTGCTGCGTCGCCAATCCGCAAAATTTTCCCGGCAAGCGCCAGGGCGGACTGGACTTCTCCTATCGCCTGCCGCACCTGCGAAAATGGGTGACGCTTTACTCCGATAGTTTTAGCGAGGACGATGTTAACCCGGTGGTGAATCCTTCACGCGCCATGTTTAACCCGGGCATCTACGTTGCGCAAATCCCTCGCCTGCCCAAGTTCGATTTTCGCTTGGAACTTGCCAACACCCGCCATCGGGAGACGGCGTACACCAGCTTCTTCTACAAGGATGCCTACTTGAACAACGGGTTTCTGCTCGGCGATGCCGTCGGCAGGAACGGGTCGGCTTGGGATGCCAGTAGTGCGTATTGGTTCTCACCAACCGGAAGAGTGCAACTTGGGTGGCGCGAACAAAGGGTGAGCAGGGCGCTGATTCCTGCGGGAGGTGCGCAGAACTCTCTGCGCATGCAAGCGGACTGGTTCGTCCAGGAGGAAATGGAATTCTCCCTCCTTGCCCAACACGAGCGCTGGGCATTCCCGCTCCTGGCTGCCGGAGAGCAGAGCGACAACGTCGTCTCCTTGCAGCTCACGGTCTATCCGAAAAGAGGCTGGTTGAGGTTTAAGTGATGCCCTCTGCCGGCCAGGTTTGCATCTCAGCCGGGGCCGGCTCGGTGCGATATTCGGCAGATCCCTTTTCAACTGTGAGCCTATTGAGCTCACCTTCAAGCTGCTTCGCGACAGTGTTTGCGTAGCCGATGAAATGGTGTCCGGAGAGCAGCATCGCAAAACCCATGCTAAACCTTGCCGGATCGCCGAGCCAGTGGGTGTGGAGTCGAAACATGAACTTCCAGTAGGGCTTTCGATAGGAGGAGAGAAGGCCTTGGCGGATCACCGACTTCAACAGGATCGTGATCTTGGGCCAAAGCGGGATCGCCGGCGGCTTTTGTGACGGGCGGGGCTGCCATTGCTCAAGCGAACGATAACAGCGATCGTAAAATGTCGAGGGCTCGTACAGGGAAAGCAGGAACGCTCGGTACCCCTCCAGCAGAAACGGCAACGGCAGGAGCGTTCGGAAGTTGGGTGGATCGAAATTGCTGGTGGCCGTGCTTTCCATGAGTATTCGGTCTTCTTTCAGCATGCGCTCAAAAAGCGGCGTCGTGGGCGGCGCCTGCAAAAACCCGGCCATAGCCCAAGGGATGGCGGCGCGCTCGATGAAGTCCCGCTGCTGGTCAAACACATCCTTCGTGTCCGAATCGAAGCCAATAATGAACCCGGCCGTCACCCAAAGGCCCTGGCTCTGAATGAAGCGAATGCTTTCCAGGAGGTCGCGCCGAAGGTTTTGAAATTTCTTGGCTTCGGTCAGAGATGCGGCTGAAGGGCTCTCAATGCCGATGAAGACGTAGAAGAAGTTCGCCTGCACCATCGCCTCGATCAATTTCGGCCTTTGGGCGAGGTCAATCGAAGCCTCGGTGTAAAACAACATGGGATAGCCACGCGACTGCTGCCAGTCTGCCAGTGCCAGGGAAAGCTCCAGCGCGAGTTTGTGGTTCCCGATGAAGTTGTCGTCAACGATGAGGATCTGCTCGCGCCACCCGAGCTTATACAGCGCGTCGAGCTCCGCCAGCAATTGGCTGGGGGGCTTGGTGCGCGGCTTCCTTCCGTAGATGGTGATGATGTCGCAGAATTCGCATTGGAAGGGACAGCCCCGGGAGAACTGCACCGCCATGGAGGCATATTTCCCGAGGTCAAGCAGGTCAAAGCGTGGAAGGGGGGTCTTGCTGATATCCGGCTTGTCCTTGATGTCGTACAGCCGTTTGGCCGTCCCGCGCTCAATATCGGCGGCAATATCGGGGAAGACCTCATCAGGCTCGCCTACCACGACGTGGTCGGCAAGGCGAAGAAGGGATTCGGGTTCACTGCTTGCTAAGGGACCGCCAACCATGGTCCTCCGGCCCAGGGCCCGAGCCCTTGAGAGGGTTTCGCGAATGTCGTCTTTCTGTACGCGCATTCCGCTGACCATCACGAGATCGGCCCAAAGGATGTCGGTGTCCAGCAGGTCCTCGAAGCTTCGGTCAACCAGGCGGAGCGTCCAGGTTTTTGGACACAGCGCCGCGACTGTCAGCAGGCCCAGGGGCGGCTGGTCGGTTTTGATGGGAACGAGGTCGAGCACGCCGTCCATACTCCAGAAAGAGGAGGGGAAACGCGGCCACACCAGGAGAACTTTCAATTCCGAACCGAGAGGAGCAAAGGGCGCTTCATCGATGACGGTGGGATTGACGAGCTTCTGATACTCGGCCCACTGAGACACCTGGATACCCTCCAATTGATTCCGCCCGGTTCTCGCGACAGACTTGGTTCTGGGCAGGCCGGGGTCGTCGCTCATCCAGCCCACCGTGCAGAATTATTCGCCAGTCCTTAGTATAGCAGTGAAGCCAGCCCTGAGCGCGCGCAAAAAGGCTACCCGCTGCCGCGGCGACAGGCTGTTCACTTTTGCTCACTTTTGGAATTTTCTCGTGGGGCTACTTAGTCGTGCAGGATGATGCTGAGAAGACCGCTGTTGACGATCAGCCCGTCGTTGTAATCGATGAAGCCCAGCTTTTTGAACTTGTGCATGAAATGGCTGACCCGCGACCGGGTCGTGCCGACCATCTGCGCCAGGCTCTCCTGATTGATTTTGGGAAAGACGGGTTCGGCGCGGCTTTCCTTGCCAAAGTGCGATAGCAGCAGGAGAATGCGAGCCAGTCGCTTCTCACTCGAATTGAAGAGCTGATCGACAAGATCTTCTTCATAACGGATGTTGCGTGAGAGCAGGTGGGTGACGAACAGTTCGGAGACGTCGTGCTTTTCGTGCAGCATGCGTGCCATGGCGCGCTTCTCGATCCTGACCAGCGTAGAGTCCGTCATTGCGGTGGCCGTCGCCATACGCAAGAGTTGTCCGGCAAGACAACCCTCGCCGAAGAAGTCACCGGCTTCCAGGGTGGCTACGATCGCTTCCTTGCCTTGTTTGGACGTAACCGCCAGTTTCACCTTGCCGCGCCGAAGGAAGAACACCGCGTCGGCAGGATCTCCTTGCCTGAAGATGTGGCGTTTCCTCTCGGTTTCGTTAACCGTCTTTCCGTGCGACACCTTGGTTAGCAGGAACTCCCAATCCGACGGTTGGCGTTTCTCCCGCGCCATAGCAGCCTCCTTCAGCTCGCCCCGGCAGACAAACCATGGCCACGAACTCTTCGATTACGGAGAGTGTTCATGCCTGGCGGGTTACGTTCGTCAACAGCAGTCTTACAGTCAGATTATCCTAAATCACTGCCGGGATAAAGTCAGCACGTTTTTAGAGGTACGGCGCCCAGCTCGATTGTCTACCTCTAGAACTAGTAAACATGCCGTGGGGGAAGGGCATGCCGGGAGTATGGCACGGAGAGGTTGCTGGATCGAGCAGGCTTGACGCCTCCATTCAGTGATCCTCAACAAGAAATCGCCAACCCTAAAAAGGGGAAGCCCGTAAAACCAACAGATGAGGGATTGGGAGCGGTGTCAAGGCTGCGCCGCGGCAAAACGCTGCCGATCGATCACGAATAGGGTGAGTTCGGGTTTGTTACCGACACCGAGTTCGCCTGACACTCGAACGATGCGACGGCGGACCGTGCTATCGCTGAGCGACAAGTGCCCCGCTATTTCTTTGTCTTTATATCCCGCCAAAACCAAGGGGACGATTCGCAGCTCTTCCGGGGAAAGACCCAAGCCGGAGGTACCTCCGCGATCCGTCGATCATTTCTCAGCGCTTTCTCACCCGGCAGACTCGGACGGGTTCGCCCGGCATTAACGTCCGGACAGTTTTCCGCCCGAGGGGTCCGCAGTCGATGGTTTGCAGCAGCCGGCGCAACGTCTCTGCGGGAGGCTTCCGGGGTTTAATAATCTCGTCGGCGCCGGAAGTCGTTCCGACCGCCGCCACCCCCGTGGGGGCGCGAGGAGAAGCCGGTGCGTTGGGGGCGAGCCTCATTGACTGTCAGGGGACGGCCATCGAGGGACTGTCCATTTAAGCCTGCGATTGCCCGCTGGATGTCTTCGCCCTCGCCCAACTCGACAAAGCCGAAGCCCCGCGGGGTTCCTGTCATCTTGTCGCGAACCACTTGTGCCGAGGCCACTTGAAAGCCGGCATTGGTTACAAATTCTCCCAGCGTCGCGTCGGTCGCGCTATGGGGCAAATTGCCAACGAATAGTTTAGTTGCCATATGTTCCTCTATTTCTTCGAGTTGAAGAGGCCTTTAAGGCCTGCTTCGCGATGCTACACGTGCGGTTGTATTCCTTCCTTCTGTCCATGAGACTTTGGCGGATTGTTTTTTCCCAGGTACTCCTTGATGTCGCCCTCTCCGATCATCAGGTGGCGTTCCGGAGAGGATTCTTGCGCGTGGCGCTGCAATTCCTGGTCTAACCGCGCGAAACAAATGCCCGGGCCGTCCTGCAGCCTCAGACCACCCGGACAAAACGCCTGCGATTGAATTGTGACGGTGAAATCGCGTGCTGCTTCGGGCGCATTGATGACGTGAAAGCCGTAAATTCGCCTGCTGGCTCCGATTTCGAAACCGATATATTGAATGTACACGCCCTGAGTCCTTTGAGTGCCGGCGGTATTCATCCCGAGTGATCGCCACACGGCCAGAGCCCCGCCCGCGACACGCCACTCGTCTCCGCGGAAGCAAGAAATATCTTAGAAGCGCTCGCCGTTCAAGCACACAACATGAGATAACCAGACTTAGTTTAGGGAGCCACAGTGCGATGGCTAAGAGAGGCAGTTCTCGTTGACCAAGATAAGTGAATTAACTTTACTTGTCAAGGCCATTATGGGATGCTAGCAAGGGCAGTGTGCAATGAACTGTACAGAGTTAATCCAAGGATCTGCTTCCATGGATCTTCCCGCGGTTATCCGGCAGCGACTTGACCAATTGGGATATGAGCAGAGAGATTTGGCTGGAGCGGCACAAGTCACGGAATCCTATATTTCTCAGCTACTTACCCGGAAGAAAGCGCCTCCTGCCCCAGAGCGAACGGACATCTATTTCAAGATCGAAGAATTCTTGAAGTTCCGACGCGGAGAGCTCATTAAACTCGTTGAGTTACAGCGTCAGGAGGAGTTGAAGCGGAAACTGGCGGACCCGCCGGCCCCCTTATTCAAAGAAGTTCGAGAGCTAGTCCTTCGCAAGTGCAGACTGGACAAACAGTGGCAAATCAGGGTGATTTTTGAAAGACAGCCTTTCGGTGAACTCGAGCTTCTGGTGACCCAAAAGCTTCTGGATGTGGTCAAGAATGTTGCCAAGACAGAACTAGAAGGCGAGAACTGGCTCCGCTTAGTCGGCAGTCTCAACAAACGAAGCTATGAGGAGATGCGGGTCGCCATCCTGGAATTCCTGGATATAGACGTATTCAATGTGTCGATTGAGCATTGCACCTCTTTCCTGGACCCCCTGATTGAATCCTGGGACATTGACCTGGCAATCTTCAGTCTCGAAATTGTTCTAAACCGGCGGATGGCCCCCAGGCATCTTAAGAAGTTTTCGTTTGTTGAACAGCCCGAAAGTGCGAGAGTTGAGGAGCGGGGGCTCAAGGAATTCCTTCAAGATGCTTCCCTGAGCGGCGGGGCTACGGAGGAAGAGATCGAGTTCTTGAGGGCTCTAAGATTTAGGGGAAGACATCCCACTCCGCTCTTCTACTATCGTGAATTGCAGAATCTTCGCGATCCCTTGCATTTTCGGGATCCAGTAGTGCAAGGACTGGGCGCGGCGAAGGCGTCAGTCGTTCCGGAACCTGCGAGCGGTTCCAAGACTCCGCTCGCATCCTAGGCGTCGTGGCGATGGCCTTCAGACCGGCACATGCCCCCATCCTGCGCTCAGGGCAGACTCTATGGGGCGGCGCTTCCGTCATACCGGGACCACAGCCAGTGAAAAACGATCCTGCGCGGTGATTGCAGAGTCTCAAGAAGCGGAAGTCTGACGCGGATTGTCCTTTGAGGAGAGAAACCTTTGTCGTTTGTGCCTCAGGAACAAGATGACCGGCTCCGCAGCCTCATCAGCATCGGCAAGGAACGGGGTTATGTCCTGTTTGATGAGGTGAGTGATATCCTGCCGGGCGCGACGCCCACAGCCGCGCAGGTCGACCGGCTGTTTTCCGCCTTTGAGGGCCACAACATCCATCTTCGCGAAGACGTTCCCGCGGAGATGCCGGGAAGCGGGTTCCCCGGAGTCGTTGAGCCTCCCAAGAGCGAGACCCGAGAACATTCTGACCCCCACGAGGAGGTTGACCAGCCCGAGACAGCACCGCTGGACGGAACGAGCGATTCCGTCCGGTTGTACCTGCGCGAGATGGCAAGCGTGCGACTGCTCAAACGAGAACAGGAAGTGGCCATCGCCAAGCGCATGGAACATGGTCGCGCGCTGGTGCTCAAAACCGTTTCGCGTTCTCCGCTGGCGCTCCGAGAGATCATCGAGATGGGCAGGGAATTGCGCGACGGCACGCGTTCAGTTCGAGAGGTTATCCACTTCGAAGAGGAAGAGTTGACAGCCGAAGAGATTGCCGAAAAGACTCGCCAGACTCTCCGTATCATCGATACGATCAGACGGCTCTTCGGGGTGAGTATTATACAGGCGGATCGGTTGGCCCGAACATCGAAATCCAAGCGTCGCGTGTATCTGAGTGCTCGGCGCCAGTTGTCGCGCACGCGGATTGAGATGTCGCGATCGGTTCGGTCGATGGGGTTGCACCCGCTTGAAAAGAAGCGCCTGATTGAGAAATTACGACATGAGGTCGAGCGGATTCACCAGTTGGAGAGGGAGCGCGCGCGCCTGGCGTGGTACGCCGCCGCGGAAGAGAGCCCCGAACTGCTCAAGAAGCAGCGTTCCTGCCGCTCGCAATTGAAAGAAATTGAGAAATCGAGTGCGATCGGACTTTCCGCCTTGAAGCGCTCGTACGCTTTGATCCTGCGCGGCGAAGCCGAGGCCGAACGCGCGAAGAAGGAGTTGACCGAGGCGAACCTTCGCTTGGTAGTCTCCATCGCCAAGAAGTATGCGAACCGCGGCCTGGAGTTTCTTGACTTGATCCAGGAAGGCAACATTGGACTGATGCGGGGGGCGGACAAGTTCGAGTGGCGTCGCGGGTACAAGTTCTCCACCTACGCCACTTGGTGGATTCGCCAGGCAGTCTCGCGTGCGATCGCCGATAAAGCGCGCACTATTCGAGTGCCTGTGCACATGTCGGCGTTAATCGTAAAGCAGAACCGCACCCGGCAACAACTCGTTCAGGAACTGGGCCGTGAGCCCACGTGCGAGGAACTCGCCCGGCGCCTGGCCGTCAGCGTGGAAAAAGTGCGCAACACCAGCAGGGTGTCGCAGCAGACGCTGTCGCTGGAAACTCCCATTGGCAGCGACGGGGACTCCGAACTCGGCGACTTGATCGAGGACAAGACGGTGGCTTCACCGTCGGAGGCGGCGATTAACCTCAACTTGAAAGAGCGGATGGCTGCCATGCTGAGGACGCTCAGCGTCCGCGAGGAAGCCATCATCCGGATGCGCTTCGGCCTGGACGACGGCATCGAACGCACGCTTGAGGAAGTGGGCTGCGCGTTCGCCGTGACGCGCGAGCGAATCCGGCAGATCGAAGCGAAGGTGCTGCGAAAACTTCGCCATCCGCTGCGGTCCCGGAGGTTTCGGGTTTTTGTCGAAAGCTCTTGGTAACACGGGACCGGAGACCGGCCGCCGTCGTGAAGACGGCTGGGCACCTCCTGTGGCCTATAGAGAATGAGGGAGAAAGATGAAAAATCTATTTGTTGGCAACATGAGTTTTCAGACGACGGAAAGCGATCTGACCGCGTTATTTCAGGCGTACGGGCAGGTCACGCGGGTCCACGTTGCAACCGACCGGGACACCGGCCGGGCCCGCGGGTTTGCTTTCGTCGAAATGCCCAATGATGAAGAAGCGGCCAAGGCGGTTGCCGATCTAAATGGCAAGGAGGTAGGTGGCCGGGCGCTGAAGGTAAACGAAGCTCGTCCCAAGGGGGACCGCCCCCCAGCGCGCGGCGGTTACGGCGGCGGGCACAAGCAAGGCGGATTCTCTAACGAAGATTATCGAGAATCCTCTCGCAAGCCGCGCGAGCCCCGCTGGTAGTCCCCACCGCGGTGGCGGGGAGATCGATACCTTACATTCGAATTCGAAGGAGACCCCATGGGTACTACCTACCTGAAGCGTCAGAAGGAAATGAAGAGATTGGAAAAACAACGCGAGAAAGCGGAGCGCCGAGCGCAGAAGAAACTTGTCCTGCGTGCCCAGAAAGAATTTCCGGCAGAAAGCACATCCCCTGCCGCCGATGAAGACGGGTCAACAATCGAGGCCGTGCCCTCCGAGTCAGTGCCGCAAAACTGATCCCTGGGATTTGGCGGACCCTCTTCTCTCTGCAGGGTGCCGCTCCAACTCAGTCACTTTCCCAGCACCGCCATCGAGACGGGAGGAATCCGCGTTGATGCCTTCTTGCGCCGCGCGGCTTGGGGCTTGGACGGGGGGGCCTCGTCGGTAATTTCTACCGTCATGAGCCGGGTGGCAAATTTTTTGGGGCCGTGGATGTGGAAGTCGATAGAGGTGCGCTCGGCGCCGGATTGCGTCACCACTCCTACGCCGTACTTGGCGTGCCTGACGAACTGCCCTTCCGCGAGTGATTGCATAATAGCCTCCTCAAATACGAGTGCTGGATTCTACCAAAGGTTAAACCGCCGCCTTCCGCTTGAGGTTTAACGAATGCAAGTCTCTCGAACCCCAGCCTTCTCGATATGAGATTATTGGTTCGAGAGTCTACGGAATTGTGCTTTGTTACTGGGGCGCGACAATCGCTGACCTTGGCGCTTTCTTTTCCATCGCGTCCCGCACCTCCCGGATGCGCTTTCGCCCGAGAATCTTCCGTTTTCGTAATCGGCCGAACCTGGCTTTGTCACCGTTTCTCGCCGACATTAGTTATCTCCTTCGCGACCTCTCCGCCTCAGTCCAGATGGTATCGAATCCGCCTTGAATCCCTTCGCCAATGAGAACAATCGGCGCTCGACACTTGGGCAGACTGAACACTTGTCGTCCTATCAGCACCGCACTGTTTCCGCCCTCCATTGGGGCGATGGACTCGCCACACGCCTCGGCTTTACATGGAAGTAGAGACTTCGAGCTCACGTGTGCAATCTAGAATAGATCTCGTTTGGGAGGCCCGAGTGCAGATTGCCTGGCTTGATTCAGGCAGCCCGAAAGGTGAGTGTAGATCGGCTCATCTCCTAGATCAGCATACGATACTTAACTGTTCTTGTCAAGCCGAATCTGGTCTTTCCGAGAGAGTTTAGTGAATGTAGTTAATGGCGCAAGAGCACGATTGGTTTAGCCTTCGTACTCGGACGACAGCAAGAACTCGATTCCCCTCGAAATCATCAAGGTCGTATACTGTGGGCGATGCAGAAACCACAAAGCGATCTCAGGAGTTCACCGCACGGCATGAGTTTGTCACGCCGTGGACTGATCCAGAGTCTCGCAGCAGTTCTGGGACTTGCCGAGCTCACGGGCAGAACGCGCGCCGCCCTAAGCTATTCGTTGCCACCGCCCGAGGCTATAGGGACCGAGCCCTACAGTTCGACGGTTCTCCCCCCAGGCATCCGCTCCCGCTTCGTCAGCAACGGCAATGGCCTCAGGATGCATGTGCTGGAGGCAGGTTTTGAGACCGGGCGACGGCCGGCCGTCGTTCTACTCCATGGGTTCCCCGAATTAGCGTATAGCTGGAGAAAGGTGATGCCGGGTCTCGCCTCGGCGGGGTTTCATGTCATTGCTCCTGACCTGCGGGGTTATGGCCGCACGTCGGACTGGGACGTGAAGTACGACGATGACCTGAGCCCTTTTCGCACTCTCAACGAAGTGAGGGATGTACTCGGGCTGGTCTCAGCCTTCGGCTATCGCCACGTCGCGGCCGTTGTGGGACATGACTTCGGCTCGCCTCTTGCGGCCTGGTGCTCAATTGTGCGGCCGGACGTGTTTCGCTCTGTCGTGCTGATGAGCGCACCCTTTGCGGGCCCTCCTGCCTTGCCTTTCAACACCGCCGATGCGCCGGAGTCGAAGGAGACCGCGAACGCAGTCAAGGACGGCATCTACGACGACCTGGCGGCGCTGATTCCTCCACGGAAACACTATCAGCGCTACTATGCGACTCGTGAAGCGAACGACAACATGTGGCACGCCCCGCAGGGCGTGCACGCCTTCTTGCGCGCGTACTTTCACATGAAGAGCGCGGATTGGAAAAACAACCAACCTTTCCCGCTGAAGGCTTGGACTGCCGTCGAACTGGCCAAGCTACCCCACTACTACGTCATGGAGTTGAACCAGGGGATGGCAGAAACCGTCGCGCCAGAAATGCCTTCCGCTGCCGAGATCGCCGCGTGCGAATGGCTTCCCGAAGATGAATTGAAAGTCTACAGTGCCGAATACCGCAGGACGGGGTTCCAAGGCGGCCTTCAGGGCTACCGGGTCGGCATGGATTTCCAGAACACCGCTGAGCTGCGGATGTTCTCCGGCCGGACCATCGATGTGCCATCCTTGTTCATCGCGGGGAAGAGCGATTGGGGGGTTTATCAGAGGCCGGGCGCTTTCGAGAGCATGCAGAAAACGGTATGCACGCAAATGCGCGACGCGCATCTGGTGGACGGAGCGGGTCACTGGGTGCAACAGGAGCAACCGGAGCAGGCGAGCAGGTTGCTGATATGGTTTCTCGATCACCAAGACTTGCGCCTTACCTAGACGTTCTCCCGTAACAAAACGGACGCGCGGAGCCAGAAGCCAGAAGTCAGGAGACAGAATAGAGCGACGCGTGAAACTCACCCCCCGCCCGGCCGACGGGGTTGTAGAGCTCCGTAGTGGCCGTGGCGTCGTCGTCGCTGTCATGCGTGCCCCCGGCGATCAGCACCATGCCGTTGCCAAGCAGTGTCGCGGTGTGATTTGCGCGCCCGTCTTTCAAATCGCCCGCGGGGGCGAAGGTTCGGGTTCCAGGGATGTACACCTCCGCACCCGCCAGGTCAACTTTGCCAGAGCCGTCACCCCCCGCTACCAGAACCATGCCGTTGTGAAGCAACGTCGCCGTGTGAGAGGCTCGCGCCGTCTTCAGGCTGCCGGTCGGGTTAAAAGTCGCGGTCGCAGAATCATAGAGCTCCGCGCTATCGAGCAGACCACTGAGCAGGGAGCCAAGGTTGCCGCCCGCAACCAGCACCAGTCCGCTGTTCAGCAGGGTGGCGGTGTGAAGCTGGCGCGCGACGTTCAAGCTACCAGTCAGGGTAAAGCTACCATTTGCGGGATTGTACAGCTCCGCACTGGCCAGGTAATCGGATGAGAGGTTGCCATCAAAGCCGGCGGCGATAAGCACCAAGCCGTTGCTCAGCAGCGTCGCCGTGTGATAGGCGCGCGCCGCCTTCAACGTCCGAGTGGTGTATGAGAAGGTTCCGGTGGCAGGATTGTACAGCTCCGCAGTGGCAAGGTAAGTGGGGTACCCGCGAGCGGAGTTGCTGCCGCCGGCGATCAGCACCTGACCGTCGCTCAACAGCGTCGCCGTGTGATAGGCGCGGCCGGTGTTGAGGCTCCCCGTGGAGGTGAAGGTCTGGGTGGCAGGATTATAGAGCTCTGCACTCGCGAGGGCGCCCCGGGAGCCAATGCCACCGGCGATCAGCACCTGGCCGCTTTTCAGCAGCGTTGCCGTGTGATGGTGGCGCGGGGTGACGAGGCTGCCAGTCTCAGCGAGTATGCCGGTGGCGGGATTGTACAGCTCCCCTTTGAGTGGGAACGAGCCGCTCACCGCAGGATTATAGCCTCCGGTGATGAGGATCGTACCACTGCCCAGGAGAGACGCCGTGTGGTTGTACCGCGCGGTGTTCAAACTGCCCGTCGCACTAAAGCCCGGGGCCAACGACCCGCGCCCAACTGTCGCGGCGTGCGTTAACGATGCTTGTCCCCCGGCAAACGTAACTAGGCGAGCATAATATGCCCATGGCGATGTGTCAGGTCGATAATGAGGTTATAGCGTAGAAATTACAACCGCAACGGACATCATGCCCGGCTGTCCTTGTTTTTGGAGGCAGTTGGTAGCTGCGGTCAGCGCTTTGCTGACCGCGGGTTCTTTTTGGGAAATACGCTTAAACGACTGTAGTATCAGTATTTGGCAGGATTGTGTCCAGGTTGAGATTGTGATCCAGTAGAGCCTTGAGACTCCTGAAATCCAGATCATAGATTATGCCAATCCTATCCTTGAGCCGGGTCAGTGCGACACGCTCTTTTCTTGTGTCGAACCTCCGGTTGGAACAGTTCTTTCTGACCTCGAACGCTAGGTTGTCTGCGGCCTGCAACTCCAAAACCTTCCTATCGTCCCCGAAGGTTAGCGATGCCATCCACGTCGAAGATTCCGGATTGCCCGCCTGAAAGCGCTCATATTGGACCTTCGCTCGGTGCTTCATGTCCTTGTTTTCATCGAAGACGAAACCAACCAGATGCCTCTGAAAACCCTTCCCTTGAGCGTCGTTGAACCCCTTCGCCATTAGGCCGATCTTGCTCAGCAGGATTTGGTATCCAATCAGGTATGGCTCTGTGCCAAGTACGGCCTCTGCCCTGGGCTCCGCCCTAAGCAAAGCGCGCAAATCATCAACAAAAACGTTGACGCCAAGGCCCCACATGTACGGCAGAGATAGCGCCAAATCCACGAACTCAGTTTTGACGTGTGTCAGCTTGGCCTTGTCTTCCGTCGTTAAGGGAAGCGGGAACGGACTTGACCTGAATTGTTCAAATGGCCCAGCGCCGTTCTCACAGTCGGTCGCCCTGAAGTAATCCAAATTGTGCTTTTTGAGCAGCGCTTCCCAAGGCGGTTCAAAGTCGTGCACCCAATCCCGAGTAAGCGCAATATACGCGCCTAGCGTGAACACACGCTCCGCCTTAGCGTCGGAACTCTCGTCGAAGTAAGCTGCAATCAAAGCGCTAATTCTTCCCCTGACCAATCCGAGAAGGGCTTCCTGAGTTAGCCACTGGCACGCGACCGTTTAAGGGCGTGGTGGCGCAGAGTGAAAGCCCGTCACCAGTGAGTATAGGAAGGCACGCGACGCCGTTCCGGGCCGGCCTCACTACAAAACGGATCCGCACGGCGGTTCGTCAACCGCACCCGGTCCCTCACCCTCAATTGCCAGAATTCGGTTGTACAACCGTGACTTGGCATCCTTGGATGATTCGTAATCAATGAAATTGAACTGCCGCACGTCGAAGTGCATTTCCTTGAGTTCCTCCTTGCTACACATCCAAATCACGGTTCGCCCAAGTCCCATCATTAAACCAGCTTCGAAATAAACGCCGTGCCGCTGGCCAGTGAAGTCTGCAACCATAAATCTCGACCGTTTAATCTGGCCTATAATTTCGTCGTCGATGCGATTGACGTGCTCGTACCTGTCAATCCGCAGAGGAATGTACCTTGCGTTTCGGATTCCCGGGTCGATGGCCTTCGTGTAAAGGTCATCCATCTTCCTATCGAACCACATTGCCACGAACACTCTGTCAGATGAATGGCCGGCGCGCTTCATTTCTTCTATGCGCTCCCACCCTACCAACGTCACTAAAGGACCGTCCGTGGTTATTTCCACGTACCCCCGCTTCTCGAGTTGGTTCAAGAAATAATTTACCTCGGCGGGGTGGCGCGCGATCAAAAGCGGATAATCGATGTTTTCATCAAAAACCGAGCAGTCACCGGGGCCGGAACTCAACCGGGCGATATGCTCAAGGAGACTGTCGAGTTTTCGAGCGGCGTGTACCTGGACAACTCGCGGATAATCCGCGCGACCAATTCCGGAGTGATCATCGGAGGATTTGAACCGCGAGGGAACCGTCTACAGTAAGCTGACAGCAGATACCGTTGCACTTGAGGAGTTCTATTTATCTGATAGATAGCTTCCTCCGCCACGTCGAACCGACCGCACCGCTTGCAGTCGGCCAGCAGCAAGTGATGAACGGGATCATCTCTGATAGAATCGAGAGTCTTATCACAAAACGGACACGAGTCATTTGTCGAACCCAAAGTTTTCGCCCTCCTGAGCCACTGCAAACCATGCACACGAATCGGATTTCTATGCGGGCACTCAACTACTCCGCGTCCGGAATCTGGACACGATCACTTCTGTTAAAGCATCCCCTCCTGATTCTTCATGGTCCTACGTTCTGCCTTTGTTCCCGTCTTGTCATTGTTTAGTGTGAGGTCCAGTGACGTTTGAGTTCATCCAATGCTCGGCTATTTCCAAGACGCATTACACCGCAAGCAGTTCTCGCAAACGCTTTTCGGATGTTATGTGGAACATCGGCAATCTCGCCGTAGACCGTGACTGATTCCCTAGGCTCAAGTCGCCTCGGCCAACCCTTCGAATCATGAAGTATAGGCTTCACAAAGGTGGCACGACTGGGCTTCGGAAGAGTGTAGCCCACCTCTTGAATTGTAAGGGGAAAGGCGCTCAGATTTGTGACTTCGATGCACACTGTGCCGCAAGGGTCATATAGGATTCTGCTGGTCCACACGCCGTCGCCATTGAAAACGGCGCACTGAGGGACCACTCGCAAACGAACGCGACGCTTATTCAATAGGTCAACTGTGTTGATGCAACCCAGCACCGTACCGACCGTGGCCAGAATTACGGTTATGAAGTGCTCCACGATGCCCCCTGACCGGAATTCCCTAAAAAAGGCCTTCCTGTTGGCTCTTTGTTTTCCGCTCCGCTTTGGCAAACGTCTCGACGCGGTGCTCGGGGTATTGCATTTTCTTGCCTTCCAGAAGTTCGGCAATGGTGAGAATTTGGATACGCGGATAGCGGCCGGGGAAGTCTTTCGATTCGTAGAAGCCCCCTGCGGCGGCTTCCGTGAGCATGGGTTTGGTCGGCTCGCGGAGCGTTATCAGAACTCCAATGGGAGCCTTCTCCCGTTCCAGAACACCCTTAAGGTCCCGGACGTGGTTCACCCCGATGTAACCGCTCTTGACCTGCACAATCACCTGCTTGGCCTGGCCGCTCTTGTCATCGAAGAAGTTGATGTAGCCGTCGATGCCGGTGTCAGCACCCTTCTTGTGGTCTTTGGCAGGCCGCGCGTTCACTAAGTCCACCGCCCACCACTCGAAACTTCGGCGCTTTCCAAGAGTGACCCAGTAGTGTTCAGTTGAAGTGACCCACCGGCGGCACCAGCATTTGGAACAAGATTTGGAGTGAGAGGGAGAACATCATCATCATCCACGCCGAAGGCGTGCGCTGGGACGTCTGGAGCGGAGGGAGCGACGTTATCATCCCACGCCGAAGGCGTGGAACGCCAGCGACGGAAGCTGCGCTGTCAGCGGTTGGTCGGTGGGTTGGAGGCGTCTGCATGAAAGCCCGCGATTTGGCGGCGGAGGTAGCGGAAGTAATCGGGGCTGACGGCGAGTTCGAGCACCTCGTTGATGACGGGGAGAAAGTAAGCCAGGGAGCGAATCGTGGCGAGGGGCGGAGCATCGGTGGAGCGGAAGAGGCGGCGAGAGGCGGCGAGCAGCAAGGCGTTTTCCACGGTGTGTAAGGGTACGCCGCGCGCATACAGTTGGGCGGCCACCCGGCGGTCGGGGGGACGAATCGTCCCCGTGGTTTCCGGTGTCTGGCGGTAAGCCGTGAGGACCTTTTGGATATACTCCTCGCGGCCGAGGGGACTGTCTGCCACGGTTTCCTCCTTAACCTTGCGGCTCGCGCAGCGACGGACCCTTGATGTGCAGCGTGTGGCAATAGTGCCGCAGACGGCTCAGCAGGGCTTCCACCATGGGTCAACTGCCCAGAAAGTTCGGCCATTCGTCGTAGATAAGGTTCGTGGTGATAATGGTGGAATGCTGGCGGTAGCGCTCTTCCATCAGCTTGAAGAAGATGTTGGACTGCTCGGGTTTGAGATTTAAATAGCCCAGCTCGTCAACCACGAGGAGGTCCAGGCGTGCCAGGCGTTTGAGCAACTGGCGGGTGGAGCGATCGGCCAGCGAGGCATACATTTCATCGAAGAGATCTTGGGCGCGGACGAACTGGCCGCGGTAGCCGTTCTCCAGCGCCTTCAGCAGTAGACCACAGGCCAAGCCGGTTTTGCCGCGGGCGGTTTCGCCGATGAAGACGATATTTTCCGCCTTGGCGATGAACTCCAGTTCGGCCAAGGTGCGAATCTGTTTGCGGTTGACCCCCGGTTGGCGGGCGAAGGGGAAAGTCTCCAGAGACCAGCGCTCGGGCAGGTTGGCGCGCCGGATACGCCACTCCAGGGCACTCTCCTGCCGGGCGTGCCACTGCGCGCGCAGCAGCCGGGTGAGGAACTCGGCGTAGGGGACGTCCTCCTTCTGGGCCACCTGCGCCTGTTCGTCGTAAATTTCCAGGATGCGTTTCAGGTGGAGATTTTTCAGCAGTTGTTCGAGTTCTTCACTGATCTTCATTTTCGCCCCCCGTGCCGTCCTTCAGCAAAAAGTATTCGCGCGCCACGCGGCGCAGGATCATGCGTTCCAGCCGATCCAGATCATAGAGACCGTAGCGGGCGGCTTCCTGCACCGCTGACAGAAGCGGTTCGCGGGGATACTCGCGCACCAGGCGGAGCAGTTGGCGCAAGGCAAGCGTGAGCACCTTGCGGGTACGCGGTTTCAGGGCCGCGACATAGTCGGCGATCTCCGGCACGGTGGCCAGAATCGCCTTCTCCTCGGGATGGGGATCGGGACGTGCGATGCCCTGGCCGCGCGGGGGGCGGTGTTCGGCTAACATCACGCGCTGATGCTCGGCCTCCGCGATGCGGCGGTGCGTCACCAGGCGGCGGGCATCGAGTTGAATCTCGATCTTCTCCGGGGTCTCGCGCACCTCGACACGCCGGCCGATCCAATCCAGGGGAACCGAGTAGCGGTTGGTGTGCAAGGCCACATAGCCCTCGATGTCCACCAGGCGCGGGTGGAGCCGGTAGACCTCGGGAATCCAGGCGGGCAGCGGCTTCAGGTGCAACCGCTCCACCGCGAACAACTCGCGGGGAACCGCCCGGAGATGTTTCTTGTAGGTGGAGTTGACCTTGTCGCACCACTGACGCGCCTGCTGATTCAGGTCCTCCCAACTGGCGAAGGTGCGTCCGGCCAGGAAGTTATTCTCGATGAAGGCGAAGGGCCTCTCGACACGCGCCGAGCGGTTGGCATCGCCGATCGCATGCGCCACGAAGTGAAAGCCGAAACGCTCGGCGAAGGCGGCCATCTCGGGCACCGGGACCA
>CAVRBF010000094.1:0-35142 GCA_963719115.1 uncultured Acidobacteriota bacterium
CTGGCGGCGGTCGGTGGGTGGGTCGTAGAGCGCGGCGCCGTTTCCTTCCCATGCAACCTTCCCGCCCACGTAAAATACCGGAAAGTCCACGGGGATCAGTTCGTTTGGCGTGGCAAAGGCGCGGTCTGCCGCATTCTCGACGCCTGCCATCAGCGCAAGCCCAAGAATGGTCAGGCACGCAAACAACGACCACCGCTGTTCTTCCCCGAATTTCACGGATGGTGCTCCCTTGCCTCCCCACTGAGCGAAGGTAACGCGCCGCGAAAAGGGCGGTCAGCTTCCGAAATTTCGTCCGCAGATCGGGCGGGACGTTTAGCGAACACGGCCGCCGGCGACGGGAGTTGCAGCTTCGGCGGGCGATGGTGATTCGTCCAGAAGCCAGGCTTCCGCAGCATCTTCAATCGCCACGTCAGGCTGCGCTGCCAACGCCAGCGAGCGCTGGTACATGCGCATGCCCACCCCGAGGATCGCTGCGGTTGCTGCCGGCCAAAGCGCAATGGCGGCAATGGTCAGGTGTGGCCCCGCCCAGGAGAGTAGGCGGCGAGATAGATGGGGAGCTCGCTCCCCAGGGTCAACGTGCCGAGATAAAGCGCGAACCGTTCGGCCGGGGTCGCCTCGCCGATCTTTGCCCAGAGGTAAGTCAGGGGCAGAACCAAGAGGACGAAATGATGCGGCCAACTGAACGGGGCGGTCAGAGTGTAGACGAGAGGCAACAGAATCAGTTCGTTGACCAATCCACTGTTGCCCCGATTCTTGCGCCAGCACCAGAAAATGAACCCCAGGCCGATGGCGAGGCCCAGCGCCTTCTCGACAACTGCCAATGCTGGAGGCACAGGCCACTCTGTGGGAAACGCCGGCGGCACGGTGTAGGCAGGGCCCAACAGCGCATCGAGGAGACCCGCCAGCGAACGGTTGGAAACGTTACCCACTCCCGACCCAATGGCAGGATAGATGGCGGTCAACCAGGTCACATGGGCCTGCCAGCCGAGTCGCCAGATGGAGATCCCACAGAAAGCGACCACCCCGGCCACGTATGCCGCCAGCCACCGCCACTGCCGGCGCACGGCGAGGAGCGGCACCGCAACCACCGGCGAAATCTTTACCACGGTTCCCAGGGCGAAGGCCAAAGCGGAAGCCATCGGCCTCTGGCGGCTGAGAAGGTACACGCCGAGTGTCCAGGTGAACAAAATCGTGACGTTCGCCTGCCCGAAGTCGATGGTATTTCTAAACGGGTAAAAGAAACAGACCGCGGCGAAAATCACACTTAGGGTTCGCCATCCGGGCCAGGAGGGCAGAAGCCTGAGGGTCAGATACACCGAGGCAAGCGTCAGTCCCAGGATGATGATTTGCCAAATGAGGAAGGCCCATCGCCAGGGCAGCATCGCCAGCGGCGCCATCAGCAGAGCGGAGAAAGGCGGATGGGTAAAGCGGAGGATTTCCGGAAGACCATACGCTCGGGCCGTCTGCGACCAGATGCCGGTCTCTTCCGCAGGTTGATAAAGGAGCCTATATCCCAGGCGTCGGTCTGTGGGCGGGTCATAAAGAGGGATGGCGCCCCTCTGCAAGACCGCCTGTCCTCCCATGTAGAGGACGGCGAAGTCGTGGGGAATGAGGTCGTAGTCCGTGGCAAACGCGCGGTCCGCGCAATTCTCGACTTTGGCCATTAAGGCGAGGCCAAGAATCGTCAAGCAGGCCCACACGTAAGCGTTGCGATTCGGGGACTCCGGGCTTCGGGAGCTGGTCATTGAAACCTTCAACCGTGACAGCTAACGGGCGATGGCACTGCGAGTAATCCCTCGGGATTGTGCGAGGTATTTCCGACTGCCTCACCGCAGCGGACCGACGCGCCCACGGGGCGCGAAATGATCGGGAAGATGAAATTGCTTCGCCTGAGACTAGTTTGAAAATCCACGTACGGAAAAACTGTAGACTCGATAATATCACATCCTCAAACGCCTTGCGCACCCGTGGTGCGAGAACATGATGTGCAAAGACGATATAGAGCCAACTTTGGGGCCCCCACGAGCGGGACCCAGGCCCCATGGCAGAGGTCTTAGACTGACTTCGATGTCGGGACGGACAGTTTGAGTTGCCAGAAGGAGGCGTAAAGAAAACATTACATTTCATTTGGTTTTATACGTAAAGGTCACCTTCGTCTCTTCATCCAAAACCAGCGGCCGGAAGAAGCGGTAGGAGTTGCCCGTGTGCGGCACGTCCACGCGAATGGGCAAAACGCCGGCAACGCGCTGCTGGAAATTCGCGACATTAGCGGAGGCGGCCATTTGTTGTTGCTCCGCATTTTTCTTGGCTTCGCGCTCGATGCGCTGCGATTCCTTGTTGCCCTCGGTGCTGCTCATCACTTCGACAGTTTGAGTAACTGCTCCGAGATTCAACCGGAAACTCAGTCCGACAGGCCTGCTGGCATCGTAGTAAATGCTCTGCTCGTATCGCTGGAAGCCGGGGGAGTCTGCCGTGACACGGCACTGGCCAGAGGACAGGTTCTGTACGGTCCATCGACCCGTGGTATCGGTCACCGCCTCTTGCTTCGCGCCGGTGTTGGTGGATTGAATCGTGACGTGCACGCCGGGCACGACCGCACCGCTGGGGTCCACGACGTACCCGCCAAGTTGGCCGGGCAGCAAGGGGCCCGTCGGCGCGAGGCCGCCGGCCATGAACCCGCCGACTCGGCCGTTGGCCGTTGCCGACAGGTCCCCTTCGTCCACGAAGTTCACCATTCCCGGCATAAGCTGGTTTGCGGCCAAGGCATCCCCACCGAACTCTTTGACTTTGTACTGCTCAGGCAGGAAAACCTCCCATTGCAGCAGGGCGATGGGCACGTCCATTCTCGGAAGCGCAAGTTCGGCGCCTCCCTGTTTGGCAAACGGCGCGCCGGAATGCAGGTAGACGAAGTTGACCGTGTACGCATCGACGGGGCGGAAGCCGGCGCGCAGCAGCGGCACGCGCGCTCCGTCAGCGCCCGAGACCGGTTTCACCCTCTCGCCTGCCACCTCCGCAGACAGAATGCTGGCCCCCGGCGGCAGTGCCAGCTTCAAGAACGGCTGGGCCCGGTTTCTCACCAGCAGTTTCACTTCGGTCAGCGACTTGCCTTCCGTAGTGACCAGCGTCGTCACCACCGCGCGGTCCACCACGGCGGCCAACACACTGCAGTCGGGAAAGCGTGTCCACTCGAGGGCCAGGGTGGGAGTCTCGCTCGGTTGGCGATGGTAACGAAACGCCGCTTGCACGGAGTTCCGCGCCATGGACCGCAACGCAGCGTTGGTCTCCTTCAAGTCGATCCGCTTCAGGCCGCCGCCTTCCGTAGCGTTCAACTGAATTGTTCCCGTTCCCTCGACCAGCATCTCTCCCGTCTCCCGCTGTGCTCCGTGGAAAGCGAAAAATGGAGCATCGGCCTTGGCGTCGTTGAGGGCTTTCTCCATCGAGATCAGGAATTGGTGGTTGCGTTGCGCCGGGTTGAGAACTTTCACCGTCAGGACGTTGCCGTTCTCCTCCGTGGAGTCGATGGAACCACCGGTGGCTCCGGTGAATTCGTAACCGGCCGGCAACTCGATGTCGAACTGCGCCGGCTCACCTTGCAAGACCGTGACGTCCGCAAGCGCGGCGACACTTAGTTCTCCTTCGCTCACCGTGAGTAGCGTTTTCACGTCTGACAGGAAGCGCAGCTCCCGCGGCGCCGCAGGAGTGGCCACTTCGCGTGTTACCCACGACACCTCGGCTGGCTGGCCGGGCTGCAAAATCACCTCGACCGTGGTGAGCCCGTTCTCAGACGTTCGATTCGTGATCAGGCCGGGCTGGACCTTTACGTTCGTGCGGTCCCCGGGCACCGTCAGCGTCAGGCTTGCCGATCCGATGTTGGGCACGGCGAGCCGAAATGACGCGTGTCCTGCCGCAATCGCCACGGGCAGGCCGGCGTCAAGGGTAACGTTGAAGGTGCTTTGTCCCGGCAATATCCCAACGTGCATCCCGTCCTGCTGCATGAGCGGCAGCGGCTTGCCATCCCGCTGCGCGTCAAACACTGTCAAGCCTTCCACCAGCAGTACTTTGGTGAGGCCCTTGTTCAAGATCTCGCCTTCCATTTGAATTTTGCCTCTCACCGCACCGTTCGCTGCCGTGAGATTGAAATCGGCGCGCGTGAACACATAGGGAAGCGGAGGCGCTTCGCTCTTTCGTGCCGCACGGCTGGCCAGTTCAACGAGCTGGTTGTATTCGTCGAGTGGAATGCTCACATTGCCGGCAGCGGGCACGGGAGGAGTGCTGCGATCGTCTGCCCACATACCGACACTCAGGAACAATGCGCAAAGCGCCCCGGCGGCCGCAATGTTTCTCATCGCGCGCCTCCCTTCTTCTCTTTCTGGTAGCTGAGTTCGGCGGAAGTTGACTGGTTCTCGCTGGTGAGTTCGGAGACCAGATAAATTGACGGCCCGAAGTTCGGAAAGGAAACTCGGATGGGAAGAATACCCGACACTTTGCTTCCCAGAGTTTTGTTGAGATACTGATCAAGAAGCGCCTGCGTTTCCGCTTGTCGAGTTTTTTCATCCTTGCCCGCTGAAGGCGCCATGGCGGGTTCGGCAGGCGGAGGCGGTGCCGGTCCGCCGTAACCTCCTCCTGCTCCCGGCCCCGCGCCGCCTTCCATTAGGACCGCTGAAGAAGGTCCAGCGTACGTCTCGGCGCGAAAGGCTCCCGGCGACGCGGTGACGTGATACAGCGGCGGGTGATACACATGCAGTCCGGTTCGAGAGACCGGCAAATCGAGCGCCGGAAGGGTAAAAGTGAACTGTCCTCGATCGCTCCACGATGTTCCGCGGCTTAGGTACACCAATTCTACTGGGAAGGCAGGAGCCTCGTCGCCGGAGCGTGCCTTCTCCAGCGGCAGAAGGATGCTGCCGTCGGGAGCCTGTCCGGGACGAGCCGGAGTGCCGCCCAATGCCGCGCTCCAAAGTACCGCACCCTGCGGCAGCGTGACCTTCAGGAAGTTTCGCTGGTTGTTGCGCACCGCATAGCGCGCCTGCACCAGCGTTTTGCCCTCGCTGGTGGTCAACACTTCATAGCGAGCCTCTTCCACGTTAGCCATCAAGACGGCCTGGGGCGTGTAGCGCGCCACATTCACCGCGAGCGACCGGTTCACGGTTCCGGTCCCGGCGCGAAACCGAAAGGCAGCGAGCGATGGCGATTCGCGGCTCGCCACCATTTCGCCCAGATCTGTCGCGTCGGCGTTCTCCAAGCCTTCCTTCTGGACCTCCTTGATTTCGCCCGCGCCCAGGATTTCCACAGCCACGCCGCCTGTCTCGCGTTCGCTGTCCAAAAGCCGAAGAATAGGAATGGGGATCATCCCATCCCGCGGGCTCTTGACTTCGCCAGTGATCACGAATCGCGCGCTCTGATCGATGGGCTCGAGGAACGTCACCTGAAGTTCGCCGGCCTTGACGTCCCAGTCTGCCACCACGGCGCCGAGGACCTGATTCACCGTGACGCTCTCGGGCAACTGGAGTTTGACCTCGCGCGCCACGCCCTGTGTGACCTCCAGGTCCACCTCAGCGTTCAGGGAGGAGGCTTCTTCTCCCAGCCCGACCAGTTCCGTCACGCCTCCCCGCATGCGCAGGGCTTGAGTGGCGCGGTGGTCTTCCGTCTTTCGCCGCCATGCGAAGGTGAGCGGCTCATCACCTCGTGCATAGGCCACCCATTCCTTTCCCGGCGCCGCTCCGGTTTTCTCAGGCATCAACCCGCCACCCACCTGCACGTCGAGCCCCTCGGTGGGCAGTTCCAGTGCGGCCCGCACGACTCCCGAAGCCGACGGTGGCAGCGTCAGCGACTCTTCTCCGGCATTGGAAGCCACCGGAAGCGCCATTTGCAGTTGCAGCGTCGCTCTGCCCGCGTGCGAGAGCACGGCCGCAAGTTGATCTGCTCTCTTCCCGCGCGCGCCGGACACCAGGGAAACCAGTTTCCCATCCAAACGCGCTTCGCGGACGAACAAGCCGGAGGGAATGCCCACGCGCACCCAACCTTCCTTCAAGACGTCGATCGTCAGCGTCGCCTGGCCCGTTGCCAGATCGCCGTTGACGCGCAAATCGTAATCAACCCGCGAAAGCGTGGCGTCAACAGGGGGCGGTTCCGGCTCGGCTTGTTCCGGGAAAGCCTTTGCCCGCAGCGACCGGTATTCCTCCACTCCGATGACGACCCAGCCGCCGGAGTGTAGAGGTGCTTGCGCCCATGCTATCTTTCCGCTCGACCCGAACACGGAAATCACGAGCAGGGCACTGAACGTGAGCGCGAAGCGGCGAAACTTCCAAGATCCTGAGTTGTTGGCTTTATGCATGACGGACGGCCTCACCGTGGAATATGGCTGGAATGACGCTGGTGCGACACGCGCGCAGGTTAGCACCTCGATTCCCTGCGTTCAAGTAAGAACGCCGGCAGCGGCCGTCAAACGACAAAACGAACTCATGGACTGCGATTAGCAGCGACAGCGTTCACTTCCACTCGATCACGGGGCAGTTGGTTCTTAGTGCGGGCGAAGCCCGCCTTGGACTGCCGTAGCAGCCGCTACCGCCTTGTGCTTTCGGTTCATTCTGCGGCTTGGAATAAGGCCGGGGACGAAAGGCGGTAGCTGCTACTACCGCAGTCCAAGGCGCTCCGCGCCGATTCAGACAATGCGCTGTGCCAACGGATCGGGCGAGCACCGGAAGCCCGCGGTGCTGGCAATTCCGGGAGCAACCAGTTAGAATCCCGAGAGAGGCACTACATGCCTGATATTCGCACGGAAAACGCCGCCGCCGCATCCTCCTCCACCAGCATTAAGATCATCGCGGTGGCGGTTCTGTTCGGCTGCATCTACTACGCCAGTTCGGTGGTCATCACCTTGATTTGTTCCATCCTGATCGCGTCGGTGCTGGACCCGGGCGTACGCCTGATGGAGCTTTATCGCATTCCGCGCTGGCTGGCTTCTCTTCTCATGGTGCTGTTGATGCTCACCGTTGCCTACCTGCTGATTTATGTAATCTACGACCGCGCTCAGTCGTTCTACGCGGAAATGCCCCGGCTGCTCGATCGGCTGAAGCAGATCACCGCGCACATCCAGTTGACCGCGCACAATATTCAGCAGAGCACACAGACCATCATCCCCTCCCAGTCGGAAAATGTCCCCACCGTGCGCCTGCAACAGGAATCTCCCTACGAGCAATTCCTGCTGCGCGGCATCGGCTCAGTGTATGCCTTCATGGTCACGGTGATGTTCATTCCCTTCCTGGTCTTCTTCATGCTCACCTCGAAGAACCAGATGTGGGCGGCATCGCTGAATCTGTTCCCCATTCAAAAGCGCCAGCAGGCGGAAGATGTCATCCACGCCATCGCGCGCATGATGCGACGATTTGTGGTCGGCAATTTTCTGGTAGGGCTGATTTCCGCCGTGCTCATCACCCCGGTCTTCGCCCTCATCGGCCTGAACTACGCGCTGCTGTTGGGACCGCTCGCCGCCATGCTCAGCCTGGTGCCTTATATCGGCGTGGCGCTGGGCCTGTTGCCGCCGCTGATGATCGCGCTGATGCAATATGACACGACGGGCCCGTTCATCGCCATTGGCGTGACCGTGGCGGCGGTGCATTTCGTGGCCGTCAACATCCTCACGCCCAAATTTGTCGGGCAGCGCGTGAACCTGAACGCACTCTCTGTAACGATTGCCATGATGTTCTGGTCGTGGTTGTGGGGAGGGTTCGGACTGGTGCTGGCGGTGCCCATCACCGCCGCCATCAAAGCCGTCTGCGACAACGTGGAGACGCTCAAGCCCTACGGCGCCTGGATGGGCGAAGGGTAAGATGCACTCGGCGCCACGGCCGTAGGTGATCCTGCAAATCTAATCCGTTGGGATATCCCCAAGCTCTGTCAGCGGGTGGGAGTAGTTTGGTGGCTTCGGGATTTGAGGCAGGGCACAAGACCCCTCACCCGTCCCGAGGGATCGGGACGGCCTCTCCCCACGGGAGAGGCTGTCGGTTTTTCTTCGGCGCGATCGCTTTCCAAGCAGCCTCATCAACCTCTCCGCGGGGAGAGGTTTCTAGTCGTTTAGGGCGCCGTTCGGCGCCGAAATCAATCCTCAACCTCTCCACGGGGAGAGGTCGACCGTCTCCTGACGGGCGGGTGAGGGGTCTCTTCGCGGCCGGGTGAGCCAAGAACCCGTGCGGGGCCATGCACCGCAGCACGTCCGGTATCGCCGGCTGATCGCGCCCGGTTATTTCTGGTAGTACTGCGTGTTGACCTCGATAAAGCTCTTCCACTTTTCCGGCAGGTCATCCAGGGGGAAGATGGCGGACACGGGGCAGACGGGCACGCACGCGCCGCAGTCAATGCACTCCACCGGATCGATGTAGAGCTGCGCCAGCTCCGCGAAGTTGCCTTCATCCTTGCGCGGGTGGATGCAGTCCACCGGGCAAACGTCCACGCAGGCAGTGTCTTTGGTATTGATGCAAGGCTCAGCGATGATATACGCCATGAAATTTCCTCCCTTGGGCCCGTGTGTGTTTTCGAGTTGGGGTTGGCCCTCGTCATCATCAGCATAAGCGGCCCGGCGGCGCGGTGCGATGACTTAAGTCGGTGGTGGGGTAATTTGATGTGGCGGCGACTTTGTCCGTCAGCCCGCCAGTGGACGGGTCTGTGACCGGCGGACCGTAACGCCCAGCGTTCCAACGCTGGGGTGGCGAGGTAAACTCGCCGCTACGACGGCTCCCGTCATTGCCTGTCGGTAGTGCAACGGCGGGCAACTAACTCGAATCTACATGGCGACAAAGTCTTCGCACTCGGGCCTCGGGAAGTGCTAGAATTGAGTGTGGATCAAGAAGCAATTGGCTCCGACCGAGGAGGCCATATGAGTAAAGCCCCAGTTCTCACCTTAGCGTTTCTGCTGACATGCGCGCCCGTGTTTGCCCAGCACCATGGAGACGGCAGACGTTACAGCGCGTCGGCTCCCTATTACTCCGCGCCATACTATGGCGGCGCGTGGAACGGTGGCTTTTTCCCGGCCTTTGGTGGTAACGGCCTTTACGCTTCGAATCCTTCGCCGCTTGATGTTCCCCCTCGATATTGGTGGGTTTCTCCGTATCCCAGTGAGAATCCCTGCCAAGCCGGCTGCAATCCCAATGCGGGCTACGAATGGGATAGTGTGGGAACTCTGATCCTGGACACCAACCCTCCCAAGGCGGAGGTGACGCTTGACGGCATTTACGCCGGGACGACCGACAAGCTCGGCCCCTTCCAGCTTCCCGTGGGACAACACACGCTGCACATTCAATACCCAGGCTTTGAACCCTCCGATATGGTCGTCAAATTTGACCAACCCGGTGTGCAGAGCCTGAACGTCGTGCTGAAACGCTCGACAGACTTCACCCGGCCAGCTCCGTCGAAGTAGAACATCTCAACTGCATCCATATCTTCAATGATGAGAGGGCTTTGTGTCTACGATGAAGCCTGCCGTCTGAAAATCCGGCAATAAACAGGATAGAAAACCAATTGAGGTAGCGGGAAATTGGCCCTGGATGGGTACTCGGGGCATGAGGTTTTGCACGCTTGACGGCGGGCGCGCGCGGACATGCATGCGCTGCCAAAGCTTCGCGGAATCGCCCTCGAAGATCACCTGGCCCTCGGCGCGAAGGCTGTACCACGATCCGTCGAATGCCTCGTCCTGCAATTGCTTGGGATCCCACTGGGCACGTCCCAGAAACAGGCGCACATCTCCTGTCTGCTTCGGATCCTTCAACCGCGACGTGATGAACTTCAAGTCAAAAGTCACATAGACGTCGTCGTAAAGCGGCATGGCCTGGTCAAAGGGCCGGGGGGAGTGGAACACCAGTGCGGCAGTGTCCGGATCGACGGGACCGCCCATGTAGGCGGTGTCGGTGCGTTCTTTCAGGGGACGGCTGCCCGGAAAGAGCTTGGCAAGCGGGATGTGAGTGGGCTTATTGAGGATCAACCCCACCACCAGTGGTTCCCCGGTCAGCGGCAACATGAGAACCACCGATTTGGCGAAAAGCGGGTCGAGGATGGAAGGGCGGGCCACAAGATACAAGAGCTTGGATTCGGGCTTCTGTTCGCTCCAGCAGGGAGTGCTTGACGGCCCGGCCAACAGTCCGGCAACGAGGAAGAGCGCGGCCAACAACCAGGCGGGCGACGGTTTTTCGTCCGGTGTCCCCCTTCGTTTGGCGGAGGCGAGACATTCTTCAGGGTAGGACACGTTGGCCGAGGTACTCGGGGTCACGGAAATAGTAAGTTTGCTCGCGTGCGTCATGTATGCCCAAATCTTTTTGCGCCAAGCAAGCCAGCGAAATTTCTGCCCCCACACTGTATGTCTTGATAGTATCCCACTTTAGCGCAGCGCGAATGGAAATTGTGGAGGCGCTTCGCTCGGAACGGCACAGTCAGGCCCCGTGAAACCATGATACGGGGCCTCGGGAATTCATCGCATGGCTCGTCGAAGGAACCTGACCACAGCAACACTTCCATCTTGTTTTTGCCTGTTGGTTTCTGTTTCCATCTGGGTTGGCTCCGCCATCCTGCTGGCGGGTCCACAACAAGGTTCTGCCCCACCCAGGGCTCTACCGCCCGACGACCGTGTGTTGCGTGCCGTCGTGCAATTGCTTGCCATCGGCCCAGCCGCGCAGGGTGAGAACCAGGAGTGCTCGGCCACGGGGTTTCTGATCGACGAAGAGGGCTACCTGATTACCAATTGGCATGTGGTGGAAGCGGCAAGGAGATGCCTGGAGAACGCCCCGGGCGCGAAGATCCTAGCCAAGCTGATTGTCAATGATGCCCGCACCGCCCCGGCAGTGCTGTGTGACTTGGTAGGCGGCGACCCCGCGAACGATCTGGCTCTCTTGAGAACGGAGCGACCGCTCTTTGTTCGCGCGGGTGAAAAGCCGCCCTTCGCGCCGCTCGACGCGCGAAACGTCCCGGTGGGAACGATGGTTCGAGTCAGTGGCTACCCGGCGCTTTCGTGGCAACCGGTCACCCAGACGGGCCGCGTCGCTTGGACGGGCAGAACCCGGTTGGCGGAAACCGACAGCCCTCTTCCCAGTCCTAGCGATGCGTTGATGATGGATATTCGTTTGCGCCCGGGCAACAGTGGCAGCCCCGTCTACCTTCCGAACGGCGGGGTCATTGGCGTAGTGGACAAGCGGGACTCCCTGCGGGTGGACTATTCCATTGCCGTGGCGATTCACTATGCCATCGCACTCGCTAACCGCTACGGCGCACACTGGCGCGCCCCGCAGTAATCCTGGCCGACGTTATACAGAGCGACATATATGTTTGCGCACTCGGCTGTAGCGGTGGTCTCTGACCGCCGCCGTCGATCGGAGATCGACGCTACAATTTATGGCGCTCAGTTTAGTCGAACTTGAACGAGTAGAGTTTGGCGTCGCGCATGGCAAATCGCAGACGAACCGGTTTCCCTGCCCACGTTCCCAACGCCGGGTCTCCGTGCCATGAAACCGCCTTTTGGATGAAGTTCCCGTTGATGGGTACGCAGTCCTGCGCCGAGAATCCGGCGAGCGGTTGGCCGGACGGATCTTGAACTTCCACGCGGACGTGCCCACCGGCGCTGGTGTCGACGTTAAGGATCAGGTGGCTGCCCGAGAAGATCAATGCCGGTGTGGTGAATTCACCGCCGGTGCAATCTGCGTCGACCGACACGAACCCATCCAGGCGCAGTCGCGCGCGTGTGATGGTACCCATGAATTTATCGCGCGCGGCGTCATAGTTCCCGTGGCTGTGGTCCGAAGCGGAATGGTAGAGCCAGATTTCATCAGGCCGACAAATCGCACCTACGGCCATGTATGATGTCGCACTGGCGAAGCTTCCCGCCACGCCCAGCCGGATGAAGGGATGTCGATCCAAACGTGTCCATTTCTTCCCATCACGGCTGGCCGCAAACTGGATGTCCAGCGGGCCGTCATTTCTGGGATCGGTTGTTCCCTGGTGCTGCGCCCAATCCGCCTGGTAGTGGTAGTAGGCCGAAGGAAAGATGAAATAAACATCTTCGGCGCGCGGGTACTTCCAAGCGGAGGAGTTGTAAAAGTCCATCGGAGGCTTCCACTTCATCTTCGATCCCCCGGGAGCAAAGGCAGCGGTGGAGAAGACCTCGGGATCGAGTCCCTGCTGGTCTTGTGGATCATAGGAAAAGACTGCTTCCTCTTTTCCCCAGTCGGTGATGTCATCAAACTCGCACCGTCCCACCATGCGCATGGGAGCCCACATGCGGACGTATCCGACGTACCGCCCAATGCGGTTATCGAAGAAGCAGATGTTATTCGTGTCGCTGTCGCGGAAGGCGGGCGCATTCTTCAGAAGCTTCCAATGCAGCCCGTCAGGGGAACCAGCCACATATGTGCCCTTGGCCATGTCCGGGGGGTGCAAGCTCGCCACCATTTTGAACTTTTCCTCGGGGCGACAGGCTGGGTTGGTGTCCTTGAAAACGCAGTTCGGTTCGTGCGTCATATTCTGAGGGGGAAAAACAATGTTGGTGTCTTCGTTGCCGCCGAAGGGAACGATGCCAACGTTGGGCTTCTCCCAGTGGGCCCCATCCTGAGAGATGGCGTAGCAGGTCCAGCGGCTGCCATCGCTGGCAATGGCGTCGTACCACAGTTTGAAGACACCTTCGTCTTCCATCACTGAGTTGTAGCCGTTGACCATCAAACCCTCCCAAAGCTTCGCCGCGACAATGCAGCGCTCGCCAGTGGGACATGGCCGGTTTACGACCAACCGGGTGCCACGGCTTTCGGCAATCAACAAGTCGTCAACAAAAAGCTGCCGCGCCGACTGGATCTGAATGGGGTCGCGTTTCTCTCGAGCCGTGGTGTCACTTCCCTTCAAGACCACATTGGACACCAGAGGTGCCGACGCTATTGACGCTGCAACCTGGTGCAAGAATCGCCGTCTTCTCATGTCTTTCTCCCGAGGCTTCCGGTTCGATACATTCCGACGCCGGTGCTGGCATTAATTCCTGAACTAGCAAATATACACTACGGAGTGCTTGGGTCCAGTGCTTGGTGCCATACAGAGGCCGGACGTCAGCGTAAATTATAGAACGCGAAGCCTTTTCGCGGACCATTTGTCCACGTTTACCCGATCCCTCCCATCATCGCATTGACGCAACAGTGACTTGGAAGTAGAGTTATCTCGTTTTCACATGGTGAGGCTTCCGCACCCTTGTTCCCAAGGGAAGCCGCCGGAAGCCTGGAAAGTACCGTCCCGGAGAGAAGTCAGGTCATGGAATTCTTCGCAGTCGCGACCGCAGCGCTCCGCAGCGCGCACCGGCGCTCCACAGGGCAGGTGTGGTGCGTGGGAGTGTTGCTCGCGAGCCTGCTCCTTCTCGCGGGCTGCGGCTCGAAGCCGGCAAAATCGGAAGCCGTCGGCATGGACTTCCGCGTTCCGGTGACCGTTGCGAAAGCCACATTGCAGAATGTCCCCCTTCAGGTAGAAGTCATAGGCAACGTGGAAGCGTATTCTAATGTTTCGGTGCGCACCCAGATGGCCGGTGAAATCGAACGGGCCTATTTCACGCAGGGTCAGGACGTCAAGAAGGGCCAACTGCTCTTTACCCTGGACCGCCGTCCGTTTCAAGCCTCGCTGGACCAGTTTCAAGCCAACCTTGCGCGCGATGAGGCACAGTTGGCCAACGCGCGGACCCAAGCTGTGCGCAACGAGAAGCTTTTCCAAGCCGGGATCACTTCGAAAGATCAGTACGAAACGTTCCGAACCACGGCGCAAGCCGATGAAGCCACTGTGCGCGCCGATCAGGCCGCCATCGAAAATGCCAAGGTAAACCTGAGTTACTGTTCTATTTACTCTCCCATTGACGGTCGCACGGGCAGTTATCAGGTGTATCCCGGCAACATCGCGAAGCTGAACGATACGGTTCTGGTGGTGATCAACCAGATCCACCCGATTTATGTCACGTTCGCCGTGCCGGAGCAATATCTCGCCGACGTGAGGGAATACCAGGGGCGGGGCCCTTTGACCGTAGAAGCCCGGATTCCCAATGATCCGCGCCCGCCGTTGATGGGTCAACTCACGTTCATTGACAATCTGGTGGACACCGCGACGGGCACCATCAAGATGCGTGCCACGTTTCCCAACTCCGACAACCGGCTGTGGCCGGGGCAGTTCGCCAATGTCGTCATGCGGCTGAAGTTGCAGCCCAACGCTACTGTCGTCCCGTCGCAGTCGGTGCAAACAGGCCCGGCCGGCAAATACCTGTTTGTCGTCAAGTCCGACCTTACCGCCGAACTCCGGCAGGTGACGGTAGGCCAGACCGTGCAAAGTGAGATCGTCATCGATAAAGGGGTGGCGCCGGGCGAAATCGTGGTGACGGACGGCCAACTGCTCCTGGCCCCCGGTTCCAAAGTAGAAATCAGGAAAGGCGGTGGCTAGTGGTGAGTGGTTAGTGGCTAGCAACTGCTCACCCCCTCAAGCCTTGTGCCGAACCAGCGGGAAGGAGGCACCGTCCACTAACCACTAGCCACTAACCACTGACCACTGTTGTTATGAATCTAGCTGAACTCTTCATCCGCCGGCCCATCATGACGACGCTCACGATGTTGGCCATTTTGGTATTTGGCATCATCGCCTACCGTGAGTTGCCCGTCAGCGACCTGCCGAACGTCGATTACCCCACGCTCCAGGTTTCCGCGGCCCTGCCCGGTGCCAGCCCTGAGACCATGGCGGCGGCGGTGGCCACGCCGCTCGAGCGGGAGTTCTCCACGATCGCCGGCCTGGAGTCGATGAGTTCCACCAGCACGCAGGGTGGCACCCAGATCACCTTACAGTTCAGCTTGAGCCGCAACATTGACGCAGCAGCGCAGGACGTGCAGGCTGCTATCGCGCGGTCCCAATCCCGGTTGCCTGCCGACATGCCCACGCCGCCTTCTTACCAGAAAGTGAACCCGGCGGACCAACCCGTTCTCTATATGGCGGTTTACTCGGAGACGCTCACCCCATCGACGGTCGACGACTATGCCGACACGCTGATGGCGCAGCGCATTTCCATGATCAAAGGTGTGGCACAGGTGCAGTTATACGGAGCGCAGAAGTACGCCGTGCGCGTGCAGCTTGATCCCCAGGCACTGGCCACGCGCGGCATCGGCATTGACGAGGTAACCGACGCCGTCAAGAACGCCAACGTCAACCTGCCCACCGGAACACTTTTCGGCACACACCAGTCCTTCGTCGTGCAGGCCAACGGCCAATTGCAGAACGCCGCATCGTACCGGACTCTCATCGTCGCCTATCGGAACGGCGCGCCGGTGCGTCTGGAGGCGCTGGGCCAGGTCATTGACAGCGTACAAAACAATAAGGTCGCCACTTGGTACAACGGCATCAACTCCATGGTGCTGGCCATCCAACGCCAGCCCGGTACCAATACCATTGAGGTCGTTGATAACGTTCGCCGGCTGCTGCCCACCTTTCGCCAGGAAATCCCACAGTCCATCCACATGGACACCCTGTATGATGCCTCGGAGTCCATCCGCAGTTCCGTTGACGACGTCAAGTTTACGCTTTACCTGACTCTGGCACTGGTGGTGATGGTCATCTTCCTGTTTCTGCGTAATCTTTCCGCCACCATCATTCCCAGCCTGGCTCTGCCCATGTCGATTGTGGGCACGTTTTCCGTCATGTATCTTCTTGGCTATACCGTCGACAACCTTTCACTGCTGGCGTTGGTGCTGGCGGTGGGCTTTGTTGTGGACGACGCCATCGTAATGCTGGAAAACATCGTTCGCCACCTCGAAATGGGCGAGGACGTATTGCAGGCGGCGCTGAACGGCTCCAAGGAGATCAGCTTCACGATTCTCTCCATGACCCTCTCTCTGGCTGCCGTCTTCATCCCCGTGCTTTTCATGGGAGGCATTCTGGGCCGGCTGCTGCACGAGTTCGCGGTGACGATCATGTCCGCGATTCTAGTGTCAGGCGTGGTCTCGCTCACGTTGACGCCGATGCTTTGCAGCCGATTCTTGCGCCATGCAAAGCCGCAAGAGCATGGGTTTCTCTTTAACCTCTTTGAGCGTGGCTTCCAGGGGACATTGGCCGGATACGATTGGAGCTTGCGGAAGGCCATGCGCCACCGCCTGGTGACACTTTTGTTCTCATTCGCCATTCTGGGTGCCAGCCTCTGGCTTTTTATCCGCATGCCTAAAGGCTTTCTGCCCAGCGAAGATAGCGGCTTCATCTTTGGCATCAGCCTGGCGCAACAGGGAATCTCCTTTGACTCCATGAAAACCCATCAGAAGGCCTTGACGGATGTGTTGATGGCCGACCCGGATGTGAAGAACGTCATGTCTTTCGCGGGAGCGGGCGGGCCCGGTGGAGGTGGGAACTCCGGGTTCTTCTTCCTCGACCTCAAGGACCGTCCCAGCGGCCGCGAGCAGATGCTCGAATGGTGCAAGGACCGCTTGCACATTTCGTACCCACACGATCCGAAATACCGCTATGTCGACACCGAGCAGGTATTGCAACATCTCCGCCCGTGGACGTTTGCGGTTCCGGGGATCATGGCTTTCATGCAGAACCCTCCACCCATTGAGATCGGCGGGCGCTTAACCAAGAGCCAATACCAATTCACTCTGCAGGGACCGAACACGCGTGAGCTCTACGCCTCGGCCTCGAAACTGCAAAACGAGCTACAATCGGTTCCGGGGCTCCAGGATGTGACCACCGATCTTCAGGTGAGCAACCCGCAGGTCAACGTGGAAATCGACCGCGACAAGGCCAACGCGCTAGGCGTAAGCGCCTATCAGGTGGAAAACGCTCTTGAAACCGCTTACAGCTCGCGGCAGATTTCCACCATCTATACGCCCAACAATGAATACTGGGTGATGGCCGAACTTTTGCAGAAGTACCAAATGGACCCCCAGGCGCTATCCCTGCTCTACATTCGTTCCCGCACGGGACAACTGGTGCCACTGAGTGCGGTTTCCAAAGTCACGCAGTCGCTGGGCCCGCTCGTGGTCAATCACTCCGGTCAACTGCCGTCGGTGACAGTGTCGTTCAATTTGCAGCCCGGTACGGCGCTGGGTGACGCCGTTAATCGCGTTGAGCAGGTCGCTCGTGAAACCCTACCCTCCGACTTGAGCGCCAACTTCGAAGGCACGGCACAGCAGTTCGAATCCTCCCTGGTCGGTTTGGGCATTCTACTGCTCATTACCATCCTGGTGATCTACATCGTGCTGGGGATTTTGTACGAGAGCTTTATCCATCCCTTGACCATTCTCTCCGGCCTGCCCTCGGCGGCGCTCGGAGGCCTGCTCGCACTGAAGTATTCCGGTCATGAGCTGGATCTGTACGGCTTTGTCGGCATCATCATGCTCGTTGGGATCGTCAAGAAAAACGCCATCATGATGATTGACTTCGCGCTGGATGCGGAACGAAACGCCGGCAAGACAACGGAGGAGGCCATCTACCACGGAGCCTTGGTGCGCTTTCGGCCCATTATGATGACTACCATGGCCGCCTTGATGGGGACCATTCCCATCGCCGTGGGCTTCGGCTCCGGTGCCGAAGCGCGTCGCCCCCTCGGCATCTGCGTGGTGGGCGGGCTGGTCTTTTCTCAGTTCATCACCCTTTACATCACCCCGGTTTATTACACCTACCTCGATGCCTTCCAGAAGTGGTTGCAAGGGCTCTTCGGACGTAGTACACCGCTCACCGTCAACGGACGTCAGATGGTGGAAACAAGGATGTAAGTATCAGCGCATCACCACTTGCACAACCGTGTCGTTCGGGTCGGGAGCGGTGCCGGGCAATTGGATGACCAGCTTTTCGTTCGCCTGCTGCCAGTGCAACTTTCGTCTGTCGCCCATCAGGATCACCTGGGCAACTCGCCCGGGAAATCCGGCTATTTCCAACCGGTCGTCGGACGGCCAATCGAAGACATGAAGGTATATCGTCTTTCCCTTGGCAGTCGTTTTGCCGAAAGTCAGGTTTTGCAACGGTCCGTAGGTGGTTCCGTAGATGGAGTCGCCGTAAACCTTCATCCACTTACCCATGCCTTGCAGCCGCTCGACGAATTCCGGCTGGATGGTCCCCTCCGGAGTCGGTCCCACATCCAGCAGCAGGTTTCCACCCTTGCTCGCCACGTCCACCAGATCCCGGATTAGTTCCTGGGTCGATTTGTAGTTCGTGTCGTTCTTGTTGTAAGCCCAGGTGCCGCTAATCGTCATGCAGCTTTCCCAGAGCTGAAAATCGTCCGGGGCGGGCAGATTAGCGTCCGCAGGGGCTTGCGACTTCATGAGTTCGTGGAGATGTTGGGCGTTGCTCTTGGTGGGGATGCGGTCGGGGACGAACTGTTCGGGAGTGACATAATCGAAGCTACCGCCAATCCGATTGTTGATCAGCGTGCCGGGTTGAAGGTGGTGGATCAAGTCGGTAAATCGCTGCCCATCGTAGTTCTTGCCGCCGCCATCAAACCAGATGTCGGCCACCGGACCGTATTCCGTCAGCAGTTCCCGCAGTTGGCCTTCCATGTAATCGAGAAACGTCGCCCACTCCGGCCGCGTGGGCTCGCCCCGCCAATTCGTACTCGCCAGTTTTGTGGTGTCACGGTAACCGGGGTGGTGCATGTCCGGGCAGGAGTAATAAAAGCCCAAGGGCATTTGCGCATCGTGGGCAGCTTTCGCGAGCATCGCGGTCACATCCCGCTCATAAGGCGTCTTGGTGATCTTATAGTCCGTCAGGGCCGTGTCAAACATGCAGAACCCGTCGTGGTGCTTGGTCGTAAAGACCATGTAGCGCATACCGGCATCGGAGGCCAAACGAACCCACCCTTGCGGGTCGAATTGCATGGGATTGAATCGCTGATAGAGCGCCACGTATTCAGCCTCCGTAATATTCCAATGCGGGGAGGGTCGCATAATGGGCCATGACGCTTCCACGCTGGCCAGGGAGTACGGACCCCAATGAATAAACATGCCGAACTTTGCCTGGCGGAACCACGCCGTCCGCTGAGCGTCGGAGTCTCCGCTGGAAGGCGGTGTGGGTGTTTGTTGAGCTTTAGCGACAGAGGTAACGCTGAATAAGAATAAGCAGGTAGTGAAGAGAAGAAGAAAACCGGATAACTCGACTCGCTTGCTGACCATGCGTTGGCTCCTTGTCCTGCCAAATGAAACAACGGAACAGGGAGTATAAACGCGGTTAAGTCTTCTGGGAGAACAGATTTTCGACTTACTGATCGTTACTTAATGGGGTGACGAACGAACCCCCTCACCCGTCGCTGCGCGCCACCCTCTCCCCCAAGGGGGCGAGGGCGTGATTTCAAGCTACCTCTCCCCTCGCCCCCTTTGGGGGCGAGGGGTCGGGGGCGAGGGGGTCGTGTTACTTCATTCGGTAATGCTCATCAGTGTAACTCTCCCATTTGATAAGCCAGGGCGGCGGACTGAATCTGAAAATCATACCTGGCGTCAGTATTGGCAATCTGTGCTGAGGTCAGATTGAGCTGGGCGTCCGATAGCTCGACGATTGAACTCAGTCCCAGCTTGTAACGCCCTTGGGCAAGATTGAGCGCCAGATTTGTTTGCACCAGCAATTGCGCGGTGACATCGAGATTCTGGTGCGCCGTTACGGTGTTCGCCCAGGCGACGCGAACGTCGCGCGCGATGCGGTCGGCAAGGTCTCGCTGGGCCTGATCCGCTGCCTGGGCGCGCAGATTGGCTTCCGCGTGCCGGGCGGAAAACAGGAAGCCATTGAAGATGGGAACGTTGACGTTGACGCCGCCAGCTTCATAGTGATTGGTCAGTGGCGCCTGGTACGCCGGGACCAGGCCGCCGGCCGCGACCGCACTGACGGTCGGCATCCACAAGTCGCGCTCGGCGCGCGCGAATTTTACCGCCGACTCATGGGTGAAGCGCGCACTGGCGAGGTCCGGCCTGTTTACCAGGGCTTGGGCCACCAGGTCGGTCGGGTCGTCTGGGGGCGGAACGGGCAGCGGTTCCTCCGCCAGATCATACGGCCGCGGCGCCGCCAGTCCGAGGGCGTTCGCCAGTTCCGCGAATGCCGCCTTCTCGTCATTTTGAGCTTGCACCAGTAACAACCTGGCTTTGGCCAAATCAACCTCCGCGAACGCGACGTCCACTTGCGACTTCAATTGGTTTTTCTCGAGTGTGGTGATCTGATCGGCGAGAATCTGCCGGGCTTTTACCGTCTCTTCCGCGACTTGCAGCACCGCCTGCGATCGCAGGACGCCGAAATAAGCACGATTGACGGCAAGCAATACGTCCTGCTGGGTCTGCTGGGCGGTTTTTGATGCCGCCTGGGCGCCCAATTTCGAAGACGCCACAAGGTTGGACGTGCGCCCAAAATCGGTGATCAGTTGGTCCACTTCCAGTCCGTTTGCTTCACGGTTCAGAACCCGTCCGGCAGTCATATATCCCGCGTCAACGCGGCTGTTATCGCTGGGAAGGCCGCCCGCCGCGGTGATGTTGGCGGTGGCGGTGGGATAATAGGCGGATTTTGACTCGCGGGTCGATTGCTCTGCCGCCTGAGCTTCGAGAACCGCCTGCTGCAACAGGGGGTGATTGCGCAACGCCATGGCATCGGCCTGTTGCAGAGTAAGCTTTTGCGGCGCCTGCGCCGAGGCCACACCAGGAAGGATAACCAGCACTCCGAGTCCTGCGACGAGCACCCGCAGAGTTAAGTCTCTCATTCCCCAATCTCCTTTGACGCGTGCGCCGGACTGGTTTCGCGGCGTCCGTACACCAGCAAATATGCGGCGGGCACAATGAAGATCGTCAATATCACCGATGAGGTCAGCCCACCGATGATGGCGCGCGCCATCGGCGTATACTGCTCCGCACCTGTCCCCATACGCAGCGCCATCGGGATCATGCCGATGATGGTGGCGAGCGAGGTCATCAGGATGGGCCGCAGCCGCACCCGGCAGGCGGTAATCACGGCATCGACGGGTGACAGACCTTGGGTTTCCAGATTATGTGCGAAGTCAACGATCAGAATGCTGTTGGAATCGGCGATTCCGATGAGCATCAGCACGCCCATAAGGGACATCACGTTCAGCGTGCTGTGCGTGAGCGGCAGGATGATGAGCACGCCCACAAAGCCCATGGGGATGGCCAACATGATAAGTAGGGGGTCGGCGAAGGAGCGAAACTGCGCCACCAGGATGAGATACAGCAGCGTAAAGGAGAGCAAGAAGCCCAGCCCGAAGCTCTTGAAGGAAGCCTCCATCCCTTCCACCATGCCGCGCAAGGTGATGCGCACGTTCGAGGGATACGCGGCGTGGTCGAGGATTTCCCGGATCGAGTGGGTGACCTTTCCCAGATCCTCTCCGGCGGGTGTGACGTAGACGTCGGTGACGCGTTGAATCTGGTAGTGATCCATTTCCGTAGGTGTCTGGATAAATCCCAACTTAACAACATTGCCTAGCACCGAAATGGACCTGGCAGCATGGGTTAATCGAACCTTGGGACCCTTCATGGCCGGCAATGCCTGGCCACATGCCCAGGAACCTTTGGGGGGATCCGCCAGGAGTGCGGCCCCCTGCCACCGGCGATCGGCCAGAGGTGGCCCGCAGCCGGTGTCCTTTTTCGGTACCGCCACTCCTCGCAAGGGAATGTTCATGACGTCGGCGAAGGTGTGGATGGCGGGCGCTCCGTTCTCGAAGTATTGGACGGTCAGGAAATAATCGTTCCCGGTTTTGCGGTCCACCCAGTAGTTGGGGGCGATCATCAGGTTGGAATTCAGCGCCGTGATGACGTTGTCCACCACGTCCTTCTGACTCAGACCCAACTCCCCCGCGTGCACCCGGTCCACGTCCAGGCGCAGCGCGGGATAATTCATGTCCTGGGGAATGTAGACCTGTCCCACCCCTCCCAATCCCCGGATCTGCCGCGCCAGGTCCTCCGCAATCGCGTAGCTCTGCGGCAAATCCCCGCTGCTTACCTGCACGTCGATGGGCGCCGGCATCCCCATGTTCAATATCGCGTCCACCATCGAGCCGCTGGAGAAGAAGGTCCGAATCTCCGGATATTGCTTGCTGATCTCCTCCTGCACCTCGCGCATGTAGTCGAAACTGCTGCGCCGGTGGTCATCCTGCAACTGCACCTGCACGGTGGCGGTGTAAGGCCCGGCGTTGGTGGTGTACAGCGAGGAGAAATCCGGCACCACACCGATGTTCGAAACCACCAGCTTGAAGTCGTGCCCATCGACGGTCTTGCGAATCAGGTCCTCCACCTTGGCGACGTACTGATTGGTCACCTCAATGCGCGTGCCGGTGGGCACCTTGAGGTTGATGGTGAACTGTCCGGCGTCGGTGCGGGGAAAGAAGGCCAGGCCCAGGAAGGGGTAGATGGCCAGGCTGGCCACGAACACTCCCGCCAAAGCCGCCACCGTCAGTCCCGGCCGCTTCAGCGCCCTCCGCACCCAGTACTCATAGAAGTCCAGCAGCTTATTAAATTGCCGGTTAAAGCCCGCATTGAATCTTTCCGACCAGGAGCGGTCCGAGGGAGGCAAGACTTCACCTTCCTCACCGCTTTCCTCGCTGTGTGCTTCGTGATGTGGAACTTCTTTCAGGAACCGCGAGCAGAACAGTGGAATCACCGTCATCGCCACCACAAACGACGCCAGCAAGGAGAGGCAGAAAGCCAGGGCCAGGGCCGAGAAAAGAAACTTGCTGACTCCATAGAGAAACACCACCGGGAGAAAGTCCACCACGTCCACCAGCGTCGCCGCGAGTACGGCCAGGTTCACTTCCGCCCCACCCACTTCCGCGGCGACGGTGGGCAAGGCGCCCATCTCCAGGTGGCGATAGATGTTCTCGAGCGAGATCACCGAATTGTCGATGACCCGCGAAAAAGCTAGTGCCATCCCGCCCAGGATCATGGTGTTCACCGTGCTGCCCATCAAATACAGGACTACAAACGCGGTCACGGCGGAAAGCGGGATGGAAAGGAGAACGGCCGAAGTGGCGCGAAAGCTGCCGAGAAAGAGCAGAATCATGATGCTGGTGAGAAGGAGTCCGAGAAAGCCCTCATGCAGCACCGTTTTGATCGCTTCCTTGACGTACACAGATTGATCGAACACCAAGGTTGCGGTCATCTGCTTGGGGATATCAAACAAGTGGCCGATCAGGTCCCGCACCCCGTTCACCACTTCGATGGTGTTGGTATCGCCTCCCTGCTTCATGATGGGGATGTAACATGATTTCTGCCCGTCCACGCGCACGATGTTGTACTGAATTTGATTCGCGTCTTCGGCCTGCCCCACATCCTTGACCGTGACCCACGAGGTTCCCACCGTCTTGATGGGAACGTTGTCCAGGTCCTTCACCTGGTTCACCAGGCTATTCGAGTAAACGAAGTAATCGTAAGGGCCCATCTTTACGTCGCCGGCGGGCAGGATCAGGTTGGATTCGTTCACCGCGTCCACCACATCCATGGGGGTCATCTGGCGCGAAAAAAGCTTGTAGGGGTCCACGTAGACCATGGCCTGGCGATACTTCCCGCCAAAGGGCGGCGGAATCTCTGCGCCCTTCACCACCGCAATCTGATTGCGAATGGCAAACTGCGCATAATCGTGAAGTTGCGTTTCTGTGAGCCCCGCGCCTTTCACCGTCACCAGGCACACGGGCAGGCTGGAGGCATCGAACTTCAACACCACCGGGGGCAAGGTCCCGGGTGGCAAACGCTTCAGGTCTGCCAGCGCCAGGTTCGAGATTTCCGTCACGTCGGCGTCAGCGCTGGTTCCGGGCTGGAAATATATCTTGATGATGCTCACACCCAGCATGGAGCGCGATTCCATGTGATCGATGCCGCTGGCCAGGGTGAAGAAGCGTTCGAGAGGATTGGTAATGTCGATTTCAATGTCCTGGGGAGGCATGCCCGAGTAGAAGGTGGCCACCACCACTTCCGGGAGATTGATGGGCGGGAAGAGGTCAACGGGCATGCGCGCCAGGCTGGTGACCCCAATCACCACGAGGACCAGGCAGACCACCATGATGAAGTACGGATTGCGGATTGAAAACCTGGGCATAAGTCCTCTAGAAATTTACGGTTCGTTGCGCGATGGCCATCCTGGCCGTGCTCAGGCACGGGTGGGACGCCCGTGGCACATGGCGCCACTACCTATCGGTCTGCTGCCGCCGCTGGCTGGCGTCCTCCGAAAACCAGCAAGTAAGCCGCGGGGACAATGAAGACCGTAAGCGCGACGGAGGCAAACAAGCCGCCGATAATGGCGCGCGCCAGCGGAGCATACTGCTCGCTTCCCGTCCCCATCTTGAAGGCCATGGGCACCATGCCGATGATCGTCGCTAAAGAAGTCATCAGGATAGGGCGCAAGCGCACTCGGCAAGAGGTGATCACGGCGTCCTCAACCGACTTCCCCTGTTCTTCCAGTCGGTGGGCGAACTCGACAATCAGGATGCTGTTGGACGCGGCAATGCCCACCAGCATCAGAACTCCCATGAGCGACATCACGTTCAGGGTGGTGGCGGTCAGAGGCAGAACCACGAGCACGCCGACAAACCCCATGGGAATGGCGAGCATGATAAGCAAGGGGTCCTTAAACGACCGGAATTGCGCCACCAGAATGAGATACAGAAGAACCACGGAAAGTGAGAGCCCCAGGGCGAAACTTTGGAACGAGGCGGTCATGCCTTGCACCATCCCCCGGAGGTTGATCCGCACGTTGCCCGGCAGGCTCGTCTTTGCCAGAATTCCCCGAATGGAATCGGTGACCCTCCCAAGGTCTTCCTTCTGCGGCGTCACGTAAACGTCGGTGACTCTCTGGATTTGGTAGTGGTCCACTTCAGTGGGAGTCTGGATCTGGTCCAGTTTCACGACGCTTCCGAGAGTGGTGGGTTCGGTCAGGTTGGGTGCTCGCAAGGGAATATTCTCAAGGTCGGCGAAGGTGTGGATGGCGGGCGCTCCGTTCTCGAAGTATTGGACGGTCAGGAAATAATCGTTCCCGGTTTTGCGGTCCACCCAGTAGTTGGGGGCGATCATCAGGTTGGAATTCAGCGCCGTGATGACGTTGTCCACCACGTCCTTCTGACTCAGACCCAACTCCCCCGCGTGCACCCGGTCCACGTCCAGGCGCAGCGCGGGATAATTCATGTCCTGGGGAATGTAGACCTGTCCCACCCCTCCCAATCCCCGGATCTGCCGCGCCAGGTCCTCCGCAATCGCGTAGCTCTGCGGCAAATCCCCGCTGCTTACCTGCACGTCGATGGGCGCCGGCATCCCCATGTTCAATATCGCGTCCACCATCGAGCCGCTGGAGAAGAAGGTCCGAATCTCCGGATATTGCTTGCTGATCTCCTCCTGCACCTCGCGCATGTAGTCGAAACTGCTGCGCCGGTGGTCATCCTGCAACTGCACCTGCACGGTGGCGGTGTAAGGCCCGGCGTTGGTGGTGTACAGCGAGGAGAAATCCGGCACCACACCGATGTTCGAAACCACCAGCTTGAAGTCGTGCCCATCGACGGTCTTGCGAATCAGGTCCTCCACCTTGGCGACGTACTGATTGGTCACCTCAATGCGCGTGCCGGTGGGCACCTTGAGGTTGATGGTGAACTGTCCGGCGTCGGTGCGGGGAAAGAAGGCCAGGCCCAGGAAGGGGTAGATGGCCAGGCTGGCCACGAACACTCCCGCCAAAGCCGCCACCGTCAGTCCCGGCCGCTTCAGCGCCCTCCGCACCCAGTACTCGTAGATCATCCAGGAGCTTATTGAACATCCGGTTAAAGCCGGCATTGAATCTCTGCCCCCAGGAGGCTTTGGTGTGGGAGCCGGCAGAGTTCGGCCCGGCGCCATGTCCTTCGGTGTGCGGAGCGTGCTTCAGAAATCGCGAGCAGAACAGCGGGATAACCGTCATGGCCACGAAATACGAGGCAAAAAGTGAGATGACGACGGCAAGGGCGAGAGCGGTGAAGAGAAATTTGCTGACGCCGTAAAGGAAAGTGACGGGGAAGAAAACGACCACCGTGGTCAATGTTGCCGCCAACACCGCCAGGCTGACCTCATTGCCGCCCACCTCCGCCGCCGCTTCCGGCAAGGTGCCCATCTCCAGATGTCGATAAATGTTTTCCAGCGAGATCACGGAGTTGTCAATCACGCGCGAGAAGGCGAGGGCCAGTCCCCCCAGAATCATGGTGTTTACCGTACTGCCCATCAGGTAAAGCACCACAAAGGTCGCGAGCGCCGAGAGGGGTATGGAAAGGAAAACCGCCGCCGTCGCCCGGAAACTCGCAAGAAAGAGGAGAATCATGAGGCTGGTGAGAAGCAGGCCAATCAGGCCTTCGTGAAGGAGAGTCTTGATGGCTTCCTTGACGAAGACCGATTGATCGAACACCAGGGTGGCGGTCATCTGCTTGGGAATGTCAAACAAGTGGCCAATCAAGTCCCGCACGCCATTGACCACCTCGATGGTGTTGGTGTCGCCACCCTGCTTCATGATGGGGATGTAACAAGACTTCTGCCCGTCCACGCGCACGATGTTGTACTGAATTTGATTCGCGTCCTCCGCCTTTCCTATGTCGCCCACCGTGACCCACGAGTTCCCCACTGTCTTGATAGGAACATCGTTCAGGTCTTTCGCCTGATTCACGAGGCTATTCGAGTAAACGAAGTAATCGTAAGGGCCCATCTTTACGTCGCCGGCGGGCAGGATCAGGTTGGATTCGTTCACCGCGTCCACCACGTCCATGGGCGTCATCTGCCGCGACAGCAGCTTGTAGGGGTCCACGTACACCATCGCCTGCCGATACTTCCCGCCAAAGGGCGGCGGAATCTCCGCCCCCTTCACCACCGCAATCTGATTGCGAATGGCAAACTGGGCGTAGTCGTGAAGCTGCGTCTCCGTCAGCCCCGGCCCTTTCACCGTTACCAGGCACACCGGCAGGCTGGAGGCATCGAACTTCAACACCACCGGGGGCAAGGTCCCGGGTGGCAAACGCTTCAGGTCCGCCAGCGCCAGGTTCGAGATTTCCGTCACGTCGGCGTCAGCGCTGGTTCCGGGCTGGAAATATATCTTGATGATGCTCACGCCCAACAGCGACCGCGATTCCATGTGATCGATGCCGCTGGCCAGGGTGAAGAAGCGTTCCAGGGGATTGGTGATGTCGATTTCAATGTCCTGGGGAGGCATGCCCGAGTAAAACGTGGCCACCACCACTTCCGGCAGATTGATCGAGGGGAATAGGTCCACCGGCATGCGCACCAGGCTGGTGACTCCGATCACCAATAATGCTAGGCAGCAAACGATGATGAAATAGGGATTGCGGATTGAAAATCTTGGCATAGGTCCTCTCGCGCCACGCTTGTTGTGCCATGGCCATCCTGGCCATGCTCAGGCACGGGCGGGACGCCCGTGGCACATGCGCTTATTCCTGCCCTGCTCCGTTATACTGTAGCGTCTGAACAATCTTGGGGTGCACTTCCTGGCCCGGCTTCAGGCCGCTGCGGTCACTGACGATCACCAGATCGCCTTCCGCGAGGCCGGAGACAACTTCCGCCTCGCGCGCAGTTTCAAGACCCACCGTAATCGGCCGGTCCTCCACCTTGCCGCTGGGACCCACGAGATAAACTGCGGCTTGCTCACCCGCGTGACTCACCGCCTGCAGGGGCACCGACAGAACGTTATCTTTCGATTCCAGGGTCAGCGTGGCCTCCGCATACATTCCGGGGATCAGAAGGCGGTCGGGGTTGGGAATGTCCACCTCGGTATGCATGGTGCGGGTATCCTCCTGCACGTCCACGGAAAAGCGCGCCACTTTGCCGGGAAAAGTCCGGCTCAGAGCGGGCACCTGGACCTCGACGGGATCCCCCACGCGGATGTAACGCACGGAGGATTCGGGGACCGGAATCACCAAGCGGAACAAGTCATCCTCCGATAAGCGGACCAGGGGCATCGCCTGGGTGCTGGAACTCGTTCCCGCCTGTACCAGCGTTCCCAGGTTGGCGTAACGCTGGGTGATGACGCCGGCGAACGGCGCGGTGATGCGCGAATACGCGTACAACGCCTGGTCGTGAACAAGCTTGGACTGGCTTTCCAGCAGAGTGCTTTTTGCCGCTTCGAGGTTTGACTCCGCCGCGTCCACCTGGGAAGCCGCCGCCATGTCTTTCCCCTGCGCGTCGTCAACCTCCTGCTGCGCCACCAAGCCGGGCTGGCTCTGGAAGACGCCATTCAGCCGGGAATATTCGAGGTGGAGAACCTTCGACTGCGCTTCGTACCTTTTCAACTGATGCTCGGCACGGGCAACGGCATCGGTGGCATTCTTGATGGCGGCCTGGTCCTCCTGCAACTGTGCCTCGAGCTCGGGAATCTCCAGCGTGGCCATCAACTGCCCCGTTTGCACGCGCGAGCCATAATCCACGTAGAGGTTCTTAACGAAACCGGATTCTTTGGCATAGACGTCAATTTCCTGGAATGGCACAAGCTCTGAGGAGAGGGTGATGCTCCGCTGAAGGCTCTTGCGAGTTACCGGAGTGACACCCACATTCACGGCCGCCGGTTCATCGCTCGTGGCACGCACCTTGCTGCACGCAGGAAGAAACGCCATGAGAAGAGCGACCAGGCCCGCGGCGGCCGTCGCCAGGTGATTCCCACTCGAGGTTCGTCTGTTTGTCATTTCCACGGTTTTGCTCCATCACGCAGGGAATGCGCATCAAAGTCGAGGAGATCCTTGAGCCCCCGGCTGAAGTCTTCATCCGTGGCCCCGGGTTTCCTGGATAACTCGATTAACCGCTCTTTCTTTTCTCCAATCGCCTGTGCCGCAGCGGGGAGTTTTGGCACGAGCTCCAGAGGAACGGAGATGATCCCGTGCCGGTCGCCGTGAATCAGATCACCGGGGTGAATCGTGAGGCCGCCCACCTCCACGGGTCCGCCGTATTCGACAACATGGATATAGGCCCGCGAAATGGCGAGACGCCCGGCGAAAACCTGGAACCCTGCTTCTTCGATCCCCGGAAGCTCGCGCGCAGTTCCGTTGGTGACGGCGCCCACGCATCCCAAGGCTCTCAAGATGCTGGCATGGACTTTGCCGATAAACGCCCCCGTGCCCGGCGGGTCGTCAATGTCCTGCATCACCAGAACGCGCGGTGCCGGAAGGCTGGTAATGTGCTGCCACAGGTCAGTGCGCTCTTCGTAGCGCGTGCCCACCATGGGCGGATCGGCGGAGCGAAGCTTACAGGTGGCAGCGTATCCCACCATGGGAGGAAAACTCTTGAAAAGGCAGCGGAAGCCGGCTTTGGCGAATCCTTCGTTGCGTAGCCGGACGCCGAAGCTTTCAATGGCATCGGCAAGCAGACAAGTATCAAAGGCTTTGAGCTGCTGAATGTGCTCAGGCGTAAGTTGAGTTCTCAAGGCTCTTTCCTTTGTCAAATTGAGTTTGTGAACGGACCCCGAGGTTCCGAACGTTGTGGCCCATTCAGATTCCACATGTCCGGTTTCGCCATCGTTAACGGAGCGCGAAGGTAAACCAACGGTCGCCCGGAATACTCACCGCGGGGCGCGCGCGAAATCGGGAAAAAGAGCAGAGCTAGACGAGAATGGGTGGAGCACGGAAGCGGCGGGTTTGCGCCACGATGGGGATTGCCGGCGGAACGTCTTCATTAATCCAAACGGTCGCCGAAGGATGGGGGGGAGCGTTATCTCAAGCGCAGCCGCAGGTGTTCTGGCCTCGGCAGCGACACGCTGGTTGCAAACCTCCTGCGTCTCCGGCTTGGTCATGCGGCCGGCCTTACTGACGCGCCACGCGCCCGAACACACGTGCAGGCATGGCTGGCGCGTGGCGCTCGACAGGGACACCACCACGGCCAGCAGGAAGAAGATGCTGACCGCGAAAATCTGCCGGGAGCGCAGGAAGAATCGCGTCATACTCGCCAGAAAAGATGCCAACGGTGTTTTGAGAATCTCGAACCTCAAGAATGCCACTGTTTTGGGCGCTGGGCAACACTCTTCACGAGCGGGCCGGTTTGCCGGGTAGTCCGGCTCAAACCGCCCCATGGCGAGCTCGGTCCACCGCAAGCCTTCCAATTATGAGAATAGGATCTCTGCCCTGCGTCCATGGAGCACATATAGGTTAGAAACGCATCAGGCCGAAAAAGATGCACATGCGGGAAATTTTGTTCGGCCCGCGCGCCTGCGAAGACCTGATTTGTCAGGAGATTCCTCTCAGGAAGCGGCTCTTACTTCCGTGTGGGCGGAAGCCCACACGGAAGTGAGAGGAATACGCGCGAAACGAAGCTCGTCCGCAGAAGCGCCTACTTTCCCATAGTGGGAGCCGAGCCGGGCAGCGAATAGCGCAAGTTGAAGAACAGCATATTGACGTTCGCGTTGGCGGGAGCGCCCGTTGCCACGTACCAGGGAGAGCGGGTCAGGTAGGAATACTGACCCATGAGTTGCACGGCGCCGTATTTGGGATTCTTCCAGAAGGTCTGAGTGAAGCCAAAAGTGGCTTCCTGGATTTCACGATTCTGGGCGCTGGTGGCATTTGAACCGCTCCCCATGCCCCAGCCGACAAGTTTGCCGTTGGTGTCTACGGCGGTGTTGCGCATGACGTACATGCCACCGTAGTAGCCGTAGATCTGCGCACTCTTGTGGGCGAACTCGAAGCCCGTCACCGTGGAGCCGCTATGAACCAGGGAGAGGGAGCCATCCGCGTGCGCAATGAGGTCGGGGGCTTCGCCGTAGATGTAACGGCCGCCACCGTCACTCCAGTAGTTGTTGGTCAGTAGACGTAAACCTTTGACCACTTCCACATTGAGGTTCACGGAGCCGCCGCCGCCTTCCGCCGAAAACTTGGTGGTGGTAGCGGGATTATAGACTTTGAAGTTGCGCTCGATTCCTGCGATTTCGAAGTGAACACGCTTGCTGGGATCAAACGCCAGTTTCGCTATGATGTCGGGAGCAACGGTGGGGGTGGATAGGGTATTGCCGCTCCCATTGTCCAGTTCGCCCAAGTAGGTGGCGCTGGTATTGAGGGCGGTGGGGAGGACGATGGATGCCTCACCCCCGTAACCTCCGGCGTATTGTTCCGGACTGTCGAGAGCAATGGCGAAGGCCACTTGCTTGGTGGGGTGGTAAACGAAGCGCAGTTCCGGGATGCGGCCAAAAACCAGCCCCAATTGGTAGTTCAAGTCTATATCCTGCGAGTAAAAGATGTCGCCGGGGATTCCTGAAATGCCGGTGCGTCCGGGAGTAATCAAACTCCAGGTTTGACCACCCAGGATTTCAAATTTTCCTGTGTTAAGGTCAACCCAGTACACCCGCTCGCGCAAGGTGTTGCTGTTGGTAACGATGGAAGCGTTTGTCACGTTATAGCCATGGAAGTCCGCCTCCATATAACCGAGCACATGCGCGCCATGAAAATCCGCATCGACGCGCAAGCCGAGGCGGGAGTTCTCCGAGCTAAGACGAAACTCGCTCAGGTTGGGCGCATAGGCGCTGGCGCTCGCATAGGGGATATTTCCGAAGTTCGTCCCAATGCTGCCGTTGGTTACATGGCTGCGGTAGACGCTGGTGAAATCCATAAACGCCACGGGAGTAATCGTCGCGTCGCCGATATGAATCTGAAGCGGCGAGGACTCGGTTCCCTTCGCTGCCGGTGCGGCGGCTCGAATTGCGATGGGTTCACCCGCCGCCGTTGCAATGGCGTTCTCCACGGACTTCTGCGACTGCGGAATCATGGGCGTGGTTGAAGCCACTTCACCGAGGCTGGGAGTGTTCGCCTGAGAGGCATCCGCCGACTTCGCGGGCTGGGCGGATTGCACCTTCGCCACCTGTGTTTTTGCCGGTTGCGCCGGTTGTGCCGCCTGCTCGGTTGCCGGAGCGGGCTTACTAAGCTGCTCCAACAGTTGCTTCTGCTCCTCCAACGCTTTCTGCATCTGTTCGATCTGCTTCTGCTGAAGCGCCATCTGCTGCTTCAGTGTTGTGATCTGGTCACTATTGCTGGTGCTGGGCTTTTCCGTGCTCGCCGCGGGAGGCGTGGTGGCATTCCCCGAGGGCGTAGCAGGGTCGCTGGCGAAAATGCCCCATGTCGACACGCCCATCAAAAGCAAGGTCATGCCCACAACTCGAGGGGTGACAAGCCTGCGTTTGTACATTATCTGCTCCTTAATTTTTTTGCTTGCAACACTGCACAAGGATAGTTTTCCACGCCTCGCGCAGCTTCAAACTGAGCTGTTTAGGTAAACGCGTCTATGCTGGAAGAAGGTGATTAACGGCATGTGAGGGCTATGTGACATAAACATGACATCGCGAAGTTGAGAAAATTTCTCAACATCAGGCGGTTTTTGAGAATTTCTGAAGCTCGCCCACGGCCTATTTCCAAACGATTGAAAAATATATGTTTACTCGCACCCTCGCGCAAGGTTGCGCCACTGCGGGCAGAGTGCGAACCCCCGTCATTGCTCAGCAAGGTACCCCTGCCGGGTTATTCTGAGGAATGACCGGCACGGTGCTGCCGGAGAATGGCAGAATCGTTTAGCGGTACGAAAACTTCTTCTCGATCCCCTCGAATGGCTTCCCGTCAACTTCCACGTAAGGGTAGATGAAGTAGTTGAGCGGCCCACCATCCTGCTTGGGCTGAAGCGTCAAGTCGCGGCCGATGGTGAACTGCACCCGATTCGCGTCCAGTGTGCCAAAAAAGTAGTCGTGCTTCTTGGGGTCCTTCCAGGCTTCGGAGATGTCCACGGGCACCCAGCCAACCCCGCCGACGTAAAACTCAGCCCAGCAGTGGTAGCCCGGAATGGTGCCTTCCGCGCCGCCGGGCACGGGGAAGCCGATTTCAAATCGCGCCGGAATGCCTTCCGCACGCGCGAGCGAGATAAACAGCGAATGGAAGTCGGTGCAATTGCCGTGCTTGGCGTCGCAGACCCAAAGGGAATCGCCGCGACCCCAGCCCGTTCCTGACTTGTCGTAGCGCACGGTGTGAAACACAAAGTCGTAAAGCGCGTATGCCCGCTCCACCGTGCCTTGCTTGCCGCGCGTGTTCTCGTCCGCCAACTCCTTCATCCTTCCGTCGATGGGCACCAGTCGGTCAGGCTGGAGGAACCGAGCCAAATTGGCCGGCGGGTTGGCGTTCTTGCGCGCCGCCGTCTCCAGGCTGGCAAGATTCCCGCGTGAGTACTCCTTGCGCGTCACTTGATACTCGACCGTGAATGCCTCGGCGCCCGACGGGTGTTGAAGTTCTCCGTAGAGAATGTGGTTCCCGAAGGACGGTTCCGTCACCTCACGGAGTCGCACCGGCCCGTCAACCTTCTTGAGAACGATGGTCTGGTTGGTGTCAGTGACGGGGCGGGGAATCCACACCCGCACGCGCTGCGAGCCAGCCGGAATGTCCTTGAGCGCGACTTGATAGGTCAACGAAAAGGTTCGCGAGGGCGCGGAAAATTCCCCCGGTGCTCCCGCCCGCCCCGGCAGCACGAGGAAGGCAAGCACCACTGGCAGGCAAGAAAGCATGCACGCATGCGTTCGCTTCATGAAGTCCTCCGAATCAGAAATTGGATTTTGGATATGCGGGCAATCGGCACGCGATCGGAGGCGCTACTGTCAGGTGAAGCCTCTGCCGAAGTGGGAAGGGTCTAATCCGTGTTTGTTCATTTCTTAAGCCTGAACCGGAAGCGAGCAACTTTATTGTTTCTTCAAGACACTGGCGTTGTCAAGTGCGTGGACATCGCCTGCGGTGCAGGGGCATGGGGTCCCCCGTAAGCTTTATCTGGGCGCGGCAACCGGCACGTATATCACGTTTTCCTCTTCGTATTGTTGCGGTGCGTATCCGTGATCGCGCATGAAAGTCATCAATTCCGCCTCGCTCGAGCCCAACTCTCTCAAACCCTCGTCGATGACTTCCACGGAGATCACCGGCCGATAGTGGTCGAGAATCCCCACCGCGCCTTTCAGCACCAGGAACTCGGCGCCCTCGACGTCGATTTTCAAGGCGTCCACTCGCGTCACTCCGGCATCTTTGGCAATGTCATCCAGCCGGCGGGCACGCACTTGATACGAAGCAGCGATGCCGCCCAGGCGCGAAGCGTTGGTCAAAGAAAGCGAACTCATGCCCGTGTTCTGCCGCAGCGCGGCATAAAACGTCAACGTGGTCTCCGCATCCGAACAGGCAAGCGGCGCGACGAGAATAATTCCCTCGTCCTTGTTAACTCGAATGTTGTCCCGGAGTTTCACCAGAGTGTCGCGGTTGGGTTCGACGGCGATGACGTGCCCCGTGGGTCCCACCGCCCTGGCAGCCTTCAGAGAATACCACCCGATGTGCGCGCCTACGTCGATGAACGTCCCACCCACCGGCACGTGCGGCTTCAAGGACTGCCACGTCTTGGGCTCCCACCCACCGGACGCCAGGATGCTGCCGCTCACCAGGTCATACGGATCCAGCAGCACGGTCACCCCCGGTTCGACCTGTACCCAGATGGGAACGAAAGGCTCAAAGAACCTGGCTAAGACATTGGGCCACAGCCTGGCTTTCTCAAAGGGACAGTGCCTATACCACGCCCGATAGAGCGTGAAATAAGTCCTCGTCCGCCGCTCGGGTCGCGCCATGAAGACTCTTCCTGCCACGATCAACCCCAGGAACAGGAACAGGCCAATCAGTATCCATTTTCGCTTCACAACCGGAACCTCCTCCGCAACGCGGACTTTAAGCAGAATTGGCGATTGCCGTCATCAGCTCTGTCACGGGCGTCGTCAATATATACTTGACCGCGGCAAGAGGCAATGCGTGCCCGGCGCCGCGGCGTGCCGCATAATGCCGGCGGCATGCTGCTGACGATTACCTACACCCAACCGCCCGCCACCGATCTCGGGTACTTGCTGCACAAGAACCCTGCGAAGTGGCAGTCCTTCGAGCTGGCTTTCGGCAAAGCCCACGTGTTTTACCCCGAGGCCGCGCCGGACCGCTGCACCGCCGCGCTGCTGCTTTACGTCGATCCCGTGAGCCTGGTGCGCAACCGCCGCGGCCCGCCAGCGCGTCCGGCACGCTGGAGCAGTCCGTCAACGGTCGCCCCCACAGATCTTCAGGAAGCAGGTCACTCCGGATTGAATCGCCAGCTACGGGTTCATAAATAACGCGACCGGTGAGAACGCGTTTTTGGGCGGTACGTGTACCCGGCAGTGGCCAGTCTCCGACAAGGCGAC
>CAVRBF010000095.1:0-239804 GCA_963719115.1 uncultured Acidobacteriota bacterium
ACCTGTAATCTTCCACGCGCTTCCGAGAAGCATACAACGCCGCTGGGGAATTGTCCAGGACAAGGTACAACCGCTTAAACCTTATAGCCCTTGGGCACCGGAACGAATTCACCCTGTCGCTCGATTGCCCTTAAATTGACACATAGATAAGGCTTTGTTAGACTGAGAAGTTACGACCTTGCGAACAGCAACAACTGACACACCGAAGTCATTTTTTGTATTTATCCTCCTCACCCTTCTCCTGGTCGCCGCGCCCGGATGTCTGGTGCGGAGGGTTACCCACATCCACACTCCGGCGCCTGCCGGGCCCTTGCATGATGCCAGTCTGGCGGAATTGGTGGCGAAGATCGATGCCTGGAGCGGGCCCATCCATTCCATGAAGGCCTCGGTGGACTTGGCGCCCACTTCGGGGTCCGTTTATTCTGGTGTCATCAAGGAATATCACGATGTAAAAGGGGCCATTCTCGTGCAACGCCCCTCGACTATTCGCATGCAGGGACTGGCGCCGCTGGTGAGGACCACCATATTTGATATGGCCTCAAATGGCGAAAAATTCAGCCTGTACATCCCCATCAAGCAGAAGTTCATTACCGGCAGGAACGCGGTTCAGCATAAGTCCAAGAACGCCCTGGAAAACCTCCGGCCGCAGCATATCTTGCAGGCGCTGATCGTTCCCCCCATCAATGCCGACCGCGAGACCACTTACAAGCGCAAGGTCGCACCCCACAGCCAACCGAACAAGCGGTACTTTGTTGTCAGCATCCTTGAGCAGACGGACCATCACCTGACTTTGCAACGGGAGATATGGTTCGACCGGTCAAATCTGGAAATGACGCGCGTGCAGTTCTACGACTCCGAGGGCACCTGTACGGAAGACGTCAGCTATTCCGATTACCAGGATTTCAAGGGAATCCACTACCCCACCCATATCCAACTGGAACGCCCCGAAGACGATTACGAGGTGACCATCACCATTGAGAAAGCTACGTTCAACACCCCGATCCCGCCGGAAAACTTTGAGCTGAATAAGCCCGAGGGCGCCGAATTGATCGACTTGGACGCCAAGAAAGCGGAGGCAAAACCTCTTGGTCAATAAGCTGATCGTCTCCAACGTGCTGCATCGGCCCATCCGGACGGCGGTGAGCGCGCTGGCCGTGGCGATTGAGGTGGCCATGGTCATTCTCGTCGTGGGCCTTTGCCACGGGTTAGTGAATGAGAGCGCCAAGCGAATCGAGGGTGTCGGCGCTGACGTTCTTGTCCAGCCGCCAGGAGCTTCGATATTCATGGGGCTTTCGGCGTCTCCGATGCCCATCAAGGAAGGCAACCTTATTGCGGCAATCCCGCACGTCCAGGCCGTCGCGCCGGTGCGGTTTGCCGTGAATGCCGTGGCGGGATTGAACGTCATCTACGGCATTGACATGGACAGCTTCGACCGTGTCACCGGGGGATTTATCTATCACGCCGGCGGCCCTCTTAAGGCGCCGTACGACATTCTGGTGGACGACATCTATGCCCAGCAGAATCGGACTGTGGTGGGGCAGACGATAAAGATTCTTAACCACGAATTCCACGTCGCCGGAATTGTCGAGCACGGGAAGGGGGCGCGCCTCTTCATTCCCCGGTTGACGGCAGAAGACTTGGAAGGCGATCCCAATAAAGCCTCGATCTTTTACGTCAAATGTACGGATCCGAAGTTTTACCGACCAAACGGCCGACGCCATTCACACCCTGTTGCCCGACCACACCGTGCGACCGATTAAAGAGTACATGGAATTAATGAGCTCGAACAACTTGCCGTTTATAAACTCCTTTATTACCGTGATGATCACCATAGCGGTGGGCATCGGTTTCCTGGTGATCTTCCTTTCCATGTACACAACGATCACGGAGCGCACGCGGGAGATCGGGATTTTGAAGGCCCTTGGGGCTTCAAAAGCTTACATCATTGCCGTCATCCTGAGAGAGGCGAGCTTGCTTGCGGCGGTTGGCATCGTGCTGGGACTGGAGGGTGCAGAGGTCTTGCGCAAAGTGGTTCTGGTATTCTTCCCGACCATGACGGTGGAACTCACCTGGGACTGGAGATTTTATGCTGCGTGCCTGGCGATGATTGGGAGTATCGTAGGAGCCTTCTATCCCGCGCTGAAAGCCGCCAGCCTGGACCCGGTGGACGCTCTCGCGTACGAGTAACCCTTCCGGTTTGACTGACGTCTGCACGAGTGGAGGCCCCAACAGCGGCAACCGCGATAATTCATGCAGAGCGGGGTCCGTGGAGGGAGATTGTAAGGATCACGTGGAACCCATTATCTCGACCAAGGGTCTTCGAAAGGTTTACCGCTTCGGCAAGGTGGACGTGCCGGCGCTGCGAGGCGTCAACTTGGCGGTGCAGGAAGGCGAGTTCGTGGCAGTGGTGGGACCTTCGGGATGCGGCAAGTCCACGCTATTGCATATTCTGGGAGGGCTGACCGGCCCCACCGACGGCCAGGTTTCCGTGGACGGCCAGGATTTTCTCCTGATGTCGGACGCCGATCGCACGCGCTTCCGCCGGCACAAAATCGGCTTCGTCTTCCAGCGCTTCAACCTGCTGCCCACGCTCTCCGCGCGCGACAACATCGCCATCGCCCGGCACATTCAGGGTAACGGATTGAACAACGAACGGCTTGAAACCATCGCCCGCATGTTGGGAATCGCCGAGAAGCTTCAGCATCGGCCCTATGCACTCTCGGGAGGCGAGCAGCAACGCGTGGCCATTGCCCGCGCCATCATTTGCGAACCCAAGATCCTGCTGGCCGACGAACCCACGGGCAACCTGGATACGGAGAATTCCCAGGCCGTGCTCGACCTGCTGAAAGAGCTGAACCGCACGTTCCGCCAGACTATTCTGATGATCACGCACAACCCCGATGCCGCCGCCGTCGCCGACCGCATTGTCCGCATGAAGGACGGCAGGATTATTTCCGATTGATTCTTGCCGGGTTTCTGGCTATTTTCGGGTTAGGTCCCATGGCTCACACGACGGAAGTACACGAACACGCTGCCGTATTGGTGCCCGTTCAGAAGGGGCGGTCCACGCTCGGCAAAGTGTGGTTCCGCATCAAGCTGGTGGCGACGCGCAGCATTTTCTGGTCCTACGAGCGCGGCAGTTGGCAGTACGACGTCATCGTGGCCGCCATGCTGGCCTTCATCTTCCTTTCTCCACGCGCCTGGTTCAATGACCGGCCGACCCTGGATACGATCAACTTGCGTCATCAGCAGGGGATCGTAGAAGTGAGCCACGTCGATAATGAGTTCACGTACCTTCTGGATTCCCGGCTGGTGATGTCGCGCGGCGAGCAACCGGAAGTGGCCATTCCCATCATCCTGAAGGAACGCCTGCAAAAACCCGTCACGGTCAAGTCCATCGCCCCCGTCGTCAACCGTCACCAGGTTATTCTGGGATATACTGTGATGGTCGATGAGTAAGCCCGCCGTACGGTCGTAAGGATCAACGTCTTATGCGAGAGACTTGGAAAAGCGGGATGCGCGTAGTGCTGGCGGTTGCCCTGGGGTTGGCGCTGACGCCCATCGCCCGGGCCCGCAAAGGCAAGCATCCCACCGGTCTCGCGGAAATCCTGATGCACATGAATGAGGCGGCCAGGAACCTGAAAACGGTTTCCGCCAACCTCGACCAGACCTCTGTGACTGTACTGGTTGATGACAAGTCCACCCAGTCCGGCCAGTTCTTCTTTCGCAATGGGAAGCCTCCCGATATCTGCATTAAATTCCAGAAACCCGAGGAGAAGACCTTTCTCCTCAAGAAGAATCAGGGCTTTATGTTTATGCGCAAGATCAACCAGATTCAGGAATTCAAGCTCGCGCAGAAGAAGGATCTGGTTCAACAGTTCCTGCTTTTGGGCTTCGGAGCGGATACCAAGGAGCTGGAAAAGAATTATGCCATCAGTTATCTTCAGGAAGAGGATCTGGGTGGTGAGTCGACCGTGAAACTGGAACTCAAGCCGCTCAAGCCCCAGGTCGCCGCACAATTTACCAAGATTCAACTCTGGATCAGCGAGGACTCCTGGCTCCCTGTGCAGCAACAATTCTTCGAGCCCAGCAACAATTTACTCATCGCCCACTACTCCCATGTCGAGGTAAATCGCCCCTTGGACAACTCGGCGTTTGAACTGAATGCCCCCGCCAACGCCCAGCACGTCCAGATGAACTGACAATCGCATGGTCCGCCGGCTACTCCTCGTGATGTTTGCAGCGGTCATCTCCGCCCAGGCGCAAGGCACTGTGGATGAGATGTGGCGGGCCTTTCACAACCCGCCGATGAACTGCCGCCCGCACACGCGCTGGTGGTGGATGGGCAATGCCCTGAGCAAAGACGACATTACCTGGCAACTGGAGCAGATGCGCGAGCACGGCATCGGCGGCGTGGAACAGATCACCATGCAGCCCGTCTACGCGCGCGGCAACCATCCCTATCTCTCGCCGGAATACTTCGACCTGCTGGCCCACGCGGTTGGCGAAGCCAAGAAACGCGGCATGGAAGTGTCCCTGAACTTCGGCGGCCCGGGCTGGATTTGGGGAGGCGAGTGGGTTCCGAAGGAAGACCGCTGCAAGAACCTGCTGGCCAGTTCCGTCGATCTCGACGGCGGCCGGGTTTTCCAGGGCGAACTACCGACTGACGCCACCCTGAACCCTCGCGACGTTCCGCGCTCGCGTCCTAAGATTGAGTCCGAAGATAAGCTCATGGCCATCGTCGCCGGTCGGATTGAAGACGGCCGATTGGTGCGGTCGTCGCTCGTCTCTCTGACATCGCGCGCCGAGGGCCGCCGGCTGACCTGGAACGTTCCCCCCGGCCGGTGGCGCCTGATGGCTTTCTGGCTGGTGGACTGTAGCAAGGATCCGGTGGTGGATCACCTCAGCAAGCGCGCCATGGAGTTCTACTGCAACTATCTTGGCAGCAAGTACCGCGCCGCCGTGGGTGACGAGTTCGGCAAAACCATTGAGTCCATGTTCATGGACAGCTTCGAGGTGCCGATCTTTCGCAACGGCCTCTACTGGAATGCCGATCTGCTGGCGGAATTCCAACGCCGCATGGGTTACGACCTCGAACCCCTGCTGCCCGCGCTCTGGTGGGAGGTGGACGACGTCTCGCCCAAAATCCGCTACGACGTGAACGAGTTCCTCAATGAAGTGGGATTGGACGCGTTCTTCCAGACCTTTACCGGCTGGTGCCATCAGAACGGTTTGAAAGCCCGCATTCAGCCCTACGGGTTCGTGACCGACATCCTTCAAGGCGCGGGGATGACGGACATTCCGGAAATGGAAATCACCGCCGGCGAAAAGGACGCGGTGCCGTGGTTTGACATGCGCGTTGGCCCGCGAACGTACGTGCCTTCCGGAGCGCACCTGTATGGCCGCAACATTGCCAGCGTCGAGGCCTACACCTACCAGCACTGGGAGCCGGGCCGGTCAACGCTGGAAGACCTGAAGATTTCCAGCGACATTTTCCTGCGCTCGGGCGCTAACAAGTTCTACAACTCCGGCTTCACCGGCACGCCCGAGCGCGACTTTGTCCCCTCGCGGCGCTTCGATGCGGAGATCACCGTCAGCCCGGTCAACACCTGGTGGCGGTACTATCCGCTGCTGGCCGATTACGTGGCGCGCTGCTCCGCCGTGCTGCGATTCGGGCACCCGGTGGCGGACATCGCGGTCTACTCGCCGCTTGCCAACCAGTGGACGGTGGATGTGCTGAACGCGCGCCGCTGGACTCGCGATTTCGACTGGGGCGACCTGGCCAAGCTGATCCTCTCCAACGGTTATGACTTTGACCTGATCAACGACGACGTGCTGCTCCATCACTCCGATCTTTCCGATGGCACGATTCAGGTTCGTGACTTGTCGTACAAGGTCCTGATCCTGCCCAATATCCATGCCTTGCCGCTCGCCAGCATGAAGCGCGTGCAGGAGTTCGCGCGCACGGCGGCACGGTGATTGCGCTGGAGCAAGTGCCGGACGCCTCCACCGGCCTGGCCGATTACCAGAAGAATGATGCGGAAGTCCATGCCATCGCGGCCGAGATGTTTCGCGAACCCGTGGGCATGAACGACCCGGGCGAGCACCCTTACGGACGCGGGCAAACGTACTTCATCAAGAAGGTCTTGTACCGCACCGATCCGCTCGACTTGCGCAGCAGCGTGTTCGATCCGTTCGTCAAGACTCTGCGCCGCCACGTCCCTCCCGACGTCAGCATCGACTTCGTTCGCGAAGGCCTGCGGGAGAACGACGGCCTGCTGTTCGTGCATCGGCAACTCCCGAACGCCGAGATTTACTTCCTCTCCAACGTGCAGGACCGCCCCATCGACATGCCCGTGGGCTTTCGTGTGTCGGGAATGACGCCGCGAGTTTGGAATCCCTACAACGGCGAAGTGAAACCGCTGTTTGAATATGATGAACAGCCAGGCCGCATCGTGGCGAGAGTGCGTCTGGCGCCGTATGAATCCACCATCCTGGTGTTCACGCCGGAGCAGCGGCCGCACCTGGCTTCCAGCGATTTTGCCAGGGTCGTTAGCGTCGATGCGCAGGGATTTGAAGCGCTGGCCACGCGCAACGGTTTGCACACGTTGATGCCGCAGGGCGCGGGCGGGCATTCCGCTCAGCCCGTCACCGTGGAATCCCTTCCCGCGCCGTACGAAATTGCGGGCACGTGGCGTTTGACGCTGCAAGGCACGGACTTTCCGCGCGTGGAGAAGACCTTGTCGCGGCTCACTTCCTGGACAGACGATCCGGCCACGGAACATTTCAGCGGAACTGGAACTTACACCATCGTCTTTAACTTGCCCGCGTCATACGTGGCCCCAAATCTGGTCCTCGAACTGACGGTGGGTGACGTCGGCAACATCGCGGAGGTGGAATTGAACGGTCGCAAGGTAGGCGTCATCTGGATGCGCGGGCAAAAGCTCGATGTAACTTCCGCCGCCAAACCCGGCAACAACGAATTGACGGTGCGCGTGACCAACACCCTCATCAACCGCGTTGCCGGCTGGACCAGCGTGCCGCCCCTGCCGCCCAACCTTCAGGCGATTTACGGGCGAGGAGTGGAAGACGACACTCCCCAGGGTCGCCGCTTGTTCGGGTTTTCTCCGCTTCCCCGCTCCGGCCTGCTGGGGCCGGTGGTGATCACGCCGCTCAAGCGCGTGCGGGTTACGTGGAAATGATGGCGGTATGCCCGGCGCGACGAATTCGTACCACGGCCTTCCAGGCCGTGCCCCGGCACGGGCAGGATGCCCGTGGTACGTGGGCGGCTGCGGTCTGCCGCGCTGTATGAAACGCCCTCGCTTCGTGAGCCTTTGTCATCGCACGGCCGGATCCGTCTTCGCCCCCGCATCATAATTCGGCTTCGGTCGGCCCGAGTGAGTCTTTGCAGGAATTCTTCGCAACAGGCTTGTCTTCGCCATCGTCAAATCACGCCGCCTCAGCGAATGGCTCTCCCCGGCGAACGCGCTCGAGCTTTTGCAGGAATTCCTCGCGCTCAACCTTCCGCTGGTCGTGCAAGCGGACCTTTTCCGTAACGTACCGCTGGCCCTTCATGCCGGAATTCAGCAGGGATTGAATCCACCCGCCAAGCTGCTTGGAGATGCTTTCCGTTTGCAGCTTCAAGTTCCGGATTCCGGATTCCTGATTCCGGAAGGCCGGCATTTTCCCCAGCATGTTGAGCATGGAACGGACTTCCGCCGCCGATCCGCGGGCGATGTATAAAAACGTGAGTAGATCGGGATTCGTGCCCCGGTCAAATCCTTCCGCGATGTTGTTGGAAACGGAGACAGCCGCACGCTCGATCTGGTCTTTCAGGCTGTAGCGGCCCTTGAATTCCGGCGCTTCGGTGAATTCGTAGGTGCGAACGGCCAGGTCAACGGCAAGCTGCCAGACGGGCAGTTCCTCAAAGCGGGTGTACTTCATGCTCGGTACCCTCCGACGAGAATTCAACTCAGGGGATGCGGCCTGCGGCTCGAACTTCGAAACGTCGTTCAGTGCCATCGCGGTGCCGCCCCGACGCCAATTTCGGATTCCTGATTCCGAAATCCGGAGCCGGACAAACCCAGCGCGGCTCCGAGGCCGCCTGATTCCGAATTCCGGAAGCAAACGAACATGGTGCAATTCCCAGGCCACAAATCGCGGTCCAGTACTTCCACTCGCCGCGACATGGTATCTGGAGGCCTTTATCTTTCTCGCGAGCCACATCAGCCGGCGGAACGCCGTCGATCCCTCACGCACGGCCACATGGCGGCTGAAAAGCGGCTCTGCCCAGCGCCGCACTGGGCCCGAGCATCCACCCTCGGTTTTTCCGTGGCCGATGCGGAACAGCAAGGCTTCGTGCCGTCGTCCCAAATTGGGAATTGAGTCCCGAATCGGTCCCTAGGAGTTCTCTTCCCACAACCAGAATTCCGCTTCGCAATCGGATCCTGGAGTATCGTGCCTCCGGAATCCGGCATCCAGAATCCGGAATCGGCCGCAAGTGCCAAAGCATCGTGCCGATCCCACTCTTCACATCGAGCTTTGGTACTTCGCCTCCGGAATCTGGAATCCGGCATCCGGAATCGACCGCCGCCGTCAAGTGTCCAACCGTGCGAGAAAAACCCCTCACCCTTTCCGCTTCGCCTGGTCCGCCACGGCCTGTGCGGCCTTGGCCACGGCGTCCGGAATTGGGAATTGAGTCCGGAATCGAGCCTGGGGTCTCGCTCAATACAGCCAACGCTCCGCCTCCCAGTGAGGCTCGGGTATTTTCGCCTCCGGAATCGGGAATCCAGAATCCGGAATCGGCAACGCCGGGGGCGCGTTCCTCCCCGTTCCACGCCGTCCGCGACACCAACACCCACCGTAATTCCCTATCTACTTGCCCGGCACTTCCCTGCACGCGAGCGAAAAGTCCAAAACAGCCGTGACCTTCCGCGTGGGCTCCGGCCCCGAGGGCTGAAACTTCCATTGGCTCGCAGCTTCTTCCGCAGCTTTCACCAAGAGCGGGTGTCCGGCCGTTCCGTGCGCCTGTGTCACATCGCCGCTTGCTGGGTTCACGGTTAACTCAAGTGTAACTCTTCCCTGAATCCGCGCCATGATTGCCAAAGGCGGATACTCGGCCGGCTCGTACTTGGTCAATGGATATTTCTCTCGATCCAGCAAGGCGCCAATCGGCTTCGAGATCTTAACGTCAGCTTCCACATAGTTCGCAAGGTCCTTGCGCATGAAACCCAAATCACAATGGATCTTTCCACCACAGTCCTGCCTCGCCTCTGGAGTCCCAAAGCCAAGGTCATACCACCCTGCACGCAGTTGCGGCACAAGCGTTGCGCCCAGGCGCCGTCGCTGCAAATCTTCCTCGGGCGGAAGGTTAGCAAAATCAGTCCTTTCACCGAAAGCCTGCTTTGCGACGTCCCACGCCAGGTCATATAGGGCAGCAATTTGCGGGTCTCGGGCCTTCAGGGTCTCCATTTTCACGTCTGCGGGAAAGGGCAAATGAAAAAGCCGCTCCGTTTGCCCGCATTGGGCGACAATTCCAAACTGTGAGCTGTCAGAGATGTCTCCCTCAGTCTTGGTGTGGGCAAGCGCTGAATCGACGTTTTTTTCCTTGAGCGAACATAAGTCGACATGGCCGGTCAACTTGCGAATGTCGGTGTTGGCAACGTGCGTCTCAATTGCCTTGACGCTCACCAGATCAGGACAGTGCAAGTTCGCGAGGGCAATTCGAATGTACGTTATTTTGACGTTCCCGCCCTCTGGCCGAACATCGGTGATGTAATTACGCCAATCGCGGAGGTCGTCAGACCAATACATTCTGACAATGTAGAAGTGCTCTATCTGGTTGGCGTCTTTTGATCCAGTCCCTCCCCCACTGCGAGCGCAGCGTGCAGCAACTCCGCCGCTACAACTAACAGACACACTAATCCAACCGAAGAACCGCGACTGCGGACTTCTCGGCTGCGTGGAGTCATGATGTCCTCAATCCGGCGAGGGGCAAGAGCCGCGTCAGGCTTTCCGCTTCGCCTGGTCGGCCACGGCCTGTGCGGCCTTGGCCACGGCGTCCGGGTCGCCCAGGTAGTAGTGGCGAAGCGGCTTCAGGTCGTCGTCCAGCTCGTAGACCAGCGGAATCCCGGTGGGAATATTCAATCCCACAATATCCGCTTCCGAAACGTTATCCAGGTACTTCACGAGCCCCCTCAGGCTGTTGCCGTGCGCGGCGATAATGACTCGTTTGCCGGAGCGCACGACGGGCGCAATCACTTCATGCCAATAGGGCAGCGTGCGCGCCACGGTATCCTTCAGGCACTCGCTCAGCGGAAGTTCGGCGGGGGTCAGTCCGGCGTAACGCGGGTCCTTGCCCGGGAAGCGGTCGTCATCCGGAGTCAGCGCGGGCGGCTGGATATCGTAGCTGCGCCGCCAGACCTTCACCTGCGCCTCGCCATACTTCTCCGCCGTCTGCGCCTTGTTCAGGCCTTGCAGCGCGCCGTAGTGACGCTCGTTCAGCCGCCAGGTGTTGTGAATGGGAATATACATCTGGTCCATCTGTTCCAGCGCCAGCCACAGGGTCTTGATGGCGCGCTTCAGCACCGACGTGTACGCTACGTCGAAAACGAAACCGTCCTGGTGAAGCTGCCGGCCGCCCTCGATGGCTTCCTGAAGCCCTTTCTCGCTCAGGCCCACATCCGTCCAACCGGTAAACAGGTTTTCCTTGTTCCAAACGCTTTCTCCGTGCCGCAATAAAACCAGCTTAAACATGAATGCGTCTCCTTCCAAAAACAGTGGTTAGTGGTGAGTGGCTGGTGGTTAGTACGAGCGACTACCACGGCAGTCCGGTGCAAAATTCGAGCGAAACATTATACGCGGAAGCGGAGGGGGTGGTGAGAGGAAGCGGTACGATTTTGCTGGATGACATCATGAAAGTTAAACCTCCGCAAGCCAATAAGGGATTAGCGCTTGAACGCCTTGGTAAACCCCGGCTGCGTAAGTTCCGCTTCTGATCCAGACCGTGCCAACTTCCTTCCAGAATATTTCGAGATTGTCCATGGCTGTTCTTAGGAGCTTTTCGGGTCCGCCGTTCTCGCGATAGGCCTGATTGATCCTTTCTGCGTAAGCAATTACCTCATGCAAAGTGTCCGGTATGAGTGTCTGCGGATGGATCAGAAAAAGAAGGGCCATTCGCTCGGTGTCGGACTCCTTGCGCTTCATCTTATCGATATCGGCGATGATCTCTTCTTTAACATGGCGAAGTTTGTTCGGAACGACACCGTCGAACGTGTAGAACACCTTTGCCTCAATGATTGCATCAGCAACGTCCGATCCTCGCGAGAGAATGGCGAGATCATGGCGCTGCCATTCGCGGCACACCAAGTAGTCAGTCAGTTTATTTTGGACATCGAATGCCAGTTTGTCGCGCAAGTGCTGTTCCGGCTTACTGGTGAGCGATAAATAAGCGAGTTCGCCCTTTTGGAAGGATGACGGAAGATTTTCCAGGCATTGCGCGATTTGTTCTTTGACCATGAACGTCGACTCTGGTCTAGGCCTTTGATCCAGAGGGCTTGTTGTCAGCCCGTGCATCGATCAGGATGATGTCAGGGCTGCTCTCTATCTTGAGAGCCTTCAGGATACGGTTTACTCTGTCCAACTCAGACTTGGAGAAATAGATAATCGCCTTTATGGACTTCCGGGCGTCACTCGCTTTCTTGTAAATGGGAGTCTGGCGCTCCAGGTTCCGTTGCAGTTGGGAGTTTTTCGCGAGCTTGAATTCGACCACGGTTTTATCCTTGGCACCTCTAGAAATCTTGAAGTCAGCGGGGCCACGGCCGTCATTCACTTCTCTGCTTACGTCAGAGGGCGTAGCGTACCAGGTTAGGCGGAAGAGGATGTGCACATCCTCTTCTCTTTCAATTGGCCGACCATCAAGGTAGAAGATTTTGTGCCCGCCCTTGTTTTCAACCACATCTTTGAAGAACGCGATCCTTTGGTGCGCCTCTTCGTACGTGGCTCCTTGGGTTGTATAAAACTCCGTTTTCGCGAACAACAATTCGGCAAGGTCACGAAAACGTTCGACATAGAGTCGCTCTGAAGTCGCTACTTTTTGAGCACTTATGCTTTCAGCTTTCTCACCGTTATCCTCTTTGTACCGGATGTAGTAATCGATCAGCTCAGGGAATTGAAGAATCGTCTGAGTCACGGCTCTCTGATGTTCTTCTTTTGTCGCTCGCTTGGGCAGTGCCTTCAGAAAATAGTTGTTCACCTGGGCTCTGAGTTGGTCATTCGGGATCGAATCGGGAATCCACTCGAAATCCTCAATCAGATCAGCCTTGTTAATCCACGTGTCGTCCTTCGTAAGAATGTCTTTCGGTACAAGAAGTACGTAATCTCCACGGAACCAGGGCAATTCGTAGGGGTCCGACTGCCAACTTTCCGTGTCGTAGTTGAAGCGCACCTTGCCGACTGTCACTTTTCTTCTGAGATTGGGGTCAATGTACTTCAAGGCGAAATCTTCCGTGTACTGCACCAAGAATTCGCGGATGAGGTTCGTTGTGAAGTCGCTAATGTTATCTTTTCCGACGCGGTCCTTTATCAAACACAGCTTTTCTAGGTGGCTTCCTTTTGTGACTTTCTCTGCGCCGAAGTGATGGAAAATGCGATGGAGGTTCTCGTGGAGGGCAGTTGCGAAGTCCTTGCCCAACCCACTACCCTTGTTGCCGGTGGCGGAGAACCCAAGCCAGGTTTGCGTCACTTCAGGAAAGCGATACCAAGAGTTGATTAATTCTGGGTCCAGGTTTGCATTGCTGGATTTGTCGCGCAGGAAGCTGAGATAAGCAATTATCGCGTCGTGTAATGCCTTATAGCGGCGTTTCCTACTATTGAAAAGAAGGAAAGGGTCAACAAAGAGGGGGAGGTCTGCAACCAAAGAAATGTTAAAAGCTCCGAACCGTTCAATTCGGCCAGGATCAACACGAAAATAGTCGGAGAAATATAGGTCCATCTCCGGACGACTGGTGCTGCTGTGCGATTTAGTCATCTCATTAAAAGCCGAGTTCGGCGCGGGAAGCCGCGCGAATGGCACCCACCTGGCCTTTGGGGTCCTCGGGCAGTTCGCAACTGAGAAGCTTAGTAAACGCCGATAGCTTGCCTCGGGTGTCACGCTTGAAGTTCTCGAAGAACTCAGAATCGGTGAGGACGAGATACTTTTTCTCGGCCTCCACGTGGTCGAGAAAGTAAAGTTCTTCGTACGCGCCTTGGATCTTTCCGGCTCCTCGCTTTCCGCCGCTTGTTTTCCACGAGGCCGTCTTTATCGCGCACACGATTCTCTTGTCTTCTGACACGGCATCGAATTCGTGTCTTGCCGGCTGATCTTTGACTCTCGTGAGGAGGAGAGACACTGAATGAAACGACTGGGAGAACTTGTTGGCTAGCCACGTGCGCACGCGATTCTCTACCTTTGTCTTGAGAAGGCTAGTGTCAGCCATAGACCCTACTCTACCTGAAAATAGAAAAAGAGCCAAAACGAGATCGTTCTGGCGCTGTAGTGAGACAAGTTAAGTGATTCTGACCAGCATCTGCTCCGCCGTCTGCTTATCCCCCAGGCACACCGGCACGTAGTCGCAGTACCGGCAGTGCTTGCCGCGCCGCCATGGTTTGGGCGCGGGTGGAGCTTTCGGCGCGGCGCGCTCCCAGGTGCAGGATGGCCTTTCCCCAATGGCCAACACGCTGCTTCACCAGGGCATTGACTGGATCAATCTTCATCCGCCGCGTGCAGCACCGGAACGTGCGGTTGGGGGGCGGATAGCCGCGCCCAATGATGTTGACCCAGAACGACTCCTCATAGATGGGCTCAGCAGATGGACGTCAATCCTGAGATTGTTCGTCTGGGAGACCAGCGCATCCGGTCCAGAGTGCCCTCAATCATCTCGGCGATGGCGGGAATCGTAAATAATGTGGACAGTAGCCGGTAGACCGGGCGGCGAACCTGCTTGCCGGAAATGGACAAAACGACGTCGAAAATGAGCACCGCCAGTCCGTCGGCTGACGGATGCTGTCCTTGCCGCCGCTGAAGCTCACCAGCCAGGGGCGGGGGTCCGCCATGTACAGACGTCGGAGGCCGTCCTTGATTTCCTCAAACGGGTTCACGGGCGTGTGCGTGGGTGTGAACAGGTCCATCGGATTACGAGTTAAGAACGGGGCGATTGTACATGAAGTGACGGCGGGAGGGAAGGAATTCCGGGTGGATGGTAGGTGGCAGGCCGGGGGCGGGGCCGATTCAAGATGGGAGATTCAAGATTCAAGATGCTGGGGCGGAGATGCGAGATTCGGGATGCACGGGGCCGTGAATGGTTGCGGCGCGCAGTCGCGCGCCGTGCTGCGTGGCCGGCACTGAAGGTCGGCCGTGCTTCGCTGCTGCCGACGGGACGCCAACGCCACAACACGGGTTGGGGCTGCCTCCAGCCGCGGGCGAGGGCAGGATTCCCATGGGCGCTAAGCGCTTGGGCTGCCGCTGACCCGCACCGCGGGCGATATCCTGTGGCCCATGGCGAGCCCGCCATGGGGTTCGGCGTCCCGACAAAACCACCCAGCCCCGTGGGGGCGGCGTCGGAGGCGGTCCGTTCCACCCGTCGTGTGGCGGGCAGCCTGAGGGTAGTGACAAGTGACGAGTGATGAGCAACCCACCGCGTTCACCGGCAATGTTGTTCCCCGACTCTGGACCTCGGACTTCGGACTGGTTTTCCCCCCTCCCGCACTCCCCCGCGTAGGCACAGCCAAGAGTGGCTGTACCACCTCCGCCCCCCCTCGCCGTGCCCCCCACACTCCCCCGCATCGTTATCGGCAGATGTGACGACGAGGATGAGAGTTCGCGGGCAGAGAGGCTGTGAATGATTGCGGGGCGCGGTCGCTCGCCCTGCCCCATCGCCGGCAAGATGCCGGCGGTACAAACCGGACCCGGCGCCGGCTGCCAACCGGCGCTGCAATGCCTCCGGGCACAGCCAGGAGTGGCTGTGCCACCTCCGCCCCCCTCGCCGTGCCCCCACACTCCCCCGCATCGTTATCGGCGGTTTCGATGACGAACATGAGAGCTGGCGGGGAAATATTTTTCGAACCACGGCATCTCGCCCTTTCCTCTGGCGGGTTGAGCAGACAGAGAGCGGCGCTGGTTGGGCAGACAGAGAACGGCGCTGCGTGCAAATCTGGCTGTGGTAACCTTTAAGAATGTCACTCGCAAAGCACTGCGTTACCGGCCGACGCCTGGGCTCCGCTTGCGCGTGGGGTTTCGCCATCGTGCTGCTCGCTGCGGTCTCCGCGCCGGCGCGGGCGGCCGTGGCGCCGCCCTTCGTACATGGCATGTGGATTTGGAACTCCGCCTCCGTTCTCGATACGCCCGGTGGTGCGGAGGCGCTGCGGGACTTCTGCAAGTCGGAGGACATCAACGAAGTCTACCTCTCGGTTCCGGAGCGCCTTCCGGGTGGCCAGGCGACCGATCTTTCCCGCCTGATCGGCTTGCTCCACCGGGCGAACATCCGGGTGGAAGCCCTGCTGTCAAGCGTCGATGCCGACGAGTCGGGTGCCCCACGCGACAAGCTCGTTCGCCGCGCGCAGAACGTGGTGCATTTCAATGAGGAGCACGCAGCCACTCCGTTCGAAGGGATCCACCTGGACATCGAACCGCAACAGCGCCCCGAAAACAAGGGGGCGGGGAACCTGCAATTCCTGCCGGGCCTCGTCGATGCCTGGCGCTCCGTGCGCGCGCTGGCGGAATCGGCGAGGATGACGGTGAACGCCGACATTTCCAACAAGCTTCTCAAGGGCGATTCCGACCAGCGCCACAGGCTGCTGTCGGCGGTGCCGCGCGTGACCTTGATGATGTACGAGCTCAGCTCCCCCGCGGACGGGGAAAGCTCCGAACAGAAGGCCGCCAAGGTGCGCGACGCGAGCCGCCGATATCTGGACCTCGCTTTCGCCGGACTCGACGACCCGCATCTGGCCACGATGGCCATTGCCCTGCGCACACCCGATTACGCCGATCTGCTGCCCGCCCTGCTGAAGCAACTCGACGACGCGAACCGTGGCAATCCCCACTACCTGGGCTGGGCGCGACATTCCTATAACGACCTCTTGAAAGCCGCGCAGTGAAGCCCCCCGGGTCGGGTGCAAGCCCTTGCCAAAAAGACCCCCGTAAGCTAGTTTGACAAGGGCCGAGTCGGATCTTCTGATCACAGGCATCTCGTTAGGCGCCAAGACGTCCGCTGGTCGGTCCGGTTGTCGGGGCACAGCGCCGCCTTCGTGCGGGCTCCGGTGCCGGCGGGACGCCAACGATACGCCTCGAATTCGGACAGTCGCCGCCGGTCGCACCCAGTTGCATCTACTGCTCGAGAAATGCTAAGCTTGTACGTACCGTCCGACCGGTCGGACGATTTGTGCTGCCCGTGGGAACGGCGGCAAGTAGTGGAATAACCAAGGTGCTCCCCCGGACAGGAGGCCCGATGCCTGAGAAGCTTTTCATTTTCGACACCACCTTGCGCGACGGCGAGCAATCTCCCGGTTGCAGCATGAACCTGGCGGAGAAGCTCGAGATGGCGCGCCAACTCGATCGGCTGAACGTGGACATCCTCGAGGCCGGGTTCCCCATCGCCTCGCAGGGCGACTTCGAAGCGGTAAAGGCCATCTCTGCGGAAGTACGCCGGCCGATCATCGCCGCACTCGCGCGCGCCAATGAACTGGACATCAACCGCGCCGGGGAAGCGTTGGCAGGAGCTGCGCGCCCGCGCATCCACACTTTTCTCGCGACGTCGGACATTCATCTTCAGTACAAGCTGCACAAGACGCGCGAAGAGATTCTGAAGATGATCAGTTGGGCCGTGGCGCACGCGAAGTCCAAATGCCAGGACGTGGAGTTCTCTCCGGAGGATGCGGGCCGCACCGATCGCAACTATCTCATTGAGTGCTGCCACGCCGCGGTGGAAGCGGGCGCGACGGTGCTGAACCTGCCGGACACCGTCGGCTATTGTCTCGAAACCGAATACGAGCAACTGTTCCGCGACGTGAAGACGCGCGTGCCGGGCATGGACAACGTTGTGCTCAGCACGCACACGCACAACGACCTGGGTATGGCCGTGGCCAATACGCTGGGCGGCATTCGCGGCGGCGCGCGGCAGGTGGAGTGCACCATCAACGGCATCGGCGAACGCGCCGGCAACGCGGCGCTGGAAGAAGTCGCCATGATCCTGCACGTGCGGCGCGATGTGGTGCCCGTCTATACTGACATCCGCAGCGAGGAACTGTATGCCTCCAGCCGTCTGCTGACTCGCCTGACGGGCATGGCGGTGCAGCGCAACAAGGCCATTGTGGGCCGCAACGCTTTCGCGCACGAAGCCGGCATTCATCAGGATGGCGTGCTGAAGAATGCCATCACCTACGAGATCATCACTCCGCAGACCGTCGGCATGCCGTCGAACTCCATCGTGCTGGGGAAGCACTCCGGCCGCCACGCGTTGGCCAAGCGCTACCAGGATTTGGGCTATCAACTGACCAAGCCCGAACTGGAACGCGCCTATGCGCTCTTCACGCAATTAGCCGATCGCAAGAAGAATGTGTACGACGAAGATCTGCTGGCCATCGTGGACGAAGGATTTCAGCACCTTCCCGAGATGTACTCGCTCAAACTGTTCCAAAGCGTTTCCGCGCTCGATGGACACTCGACGGCGACGGTGGAACTGGAGAAGGACGGTGCGACATTTCACGATTCCGCCACCAGTGACGGTCCGTGCGATGCCGCCTTCCGCGCGATTGACCGCATTACCGGCATACCGGGGACAATCTCTGACTTCTCCGTGCACACCGTAGGACCGGGCACCGACGGCGTTGCGGAGGTGCGCATTCGCGCGCGTTTTGAGGGTCGCGAGTTCGCCGGAAAGTGCGCTAGCAAGAGCGTGGTGGAAGCCGCAGCACGGTCCTACCTTCAGGCCGCGAACAAAGCCGCGTACGAATCCAGACGCGCCGATGACGCCGCCGCGGTCGGCACCGCGTCCGTCCACAAGAACGAAGCCGTGGATGGCTTGTTCCCGGGAGGATATTGACGCGGCGAGCGGGCGAAGCCGAGAGAGTGACTCGGAGGTCCGGGATTTTCGGGTGGGGAACGGTGCTGAGCCCTGCGCTTCCGTGCTGCAAGGCGACGGCAAAGACTTCGCCGCCGGCTCTCGTGAACCGAGCGGCAGACCCCATTCAATTGAATGATAAATAAGGGCTTAGTATTGACTTACCCGACTTCCGCGGGGGTTTTGTCGGCAAGCTCAATAAAACCTTGCACTTTCGCCCCATTATGCTGTAAGATATAGATAATTAACGATATGCAGAGCTTATACCGGATCGCCGTTTTGCCAGGGGATGGAATTGGGCCGGAGGTTACGGCCGAGGCCGTGAAAGTCCTTAAGGCTATTGAGGAGATCACCGGTCCCTCCTTCCGCTTTCAAACCGGCTTGATCGGCGGTTGTGCGCTTGACCAGACGGCGTCTCCCCTGCCTGCCGAGACCATCGCCATTTGCAGCAACGCCCACGCGGTGTTGTTAGGTGCAGTGGGGGGCCCGCAGTGGGATACCAAGCGCCCGGAGTTGCGTCCGGAGCAAGGTCTGCTGCAAATCCGCCAGCGGATGGGCCTTTATGTAAATCTGCGGCCCGCCAAGGTGCTGGATGCGCTGGTCAATATGTCGGCGCTGAAGCCCGACCGCGTCCGCGGAACCGATCTGGTGATTGTGCGCGAGTTGATGGGCGGCATCTATTTCGGCAACCCGCGCGGTATCTTCACCAAAAACGGCGAGCGCTTCGGCGTGAACACGGAGGTTTACCGCGAGCACGAGGTGGAGCGCGTAGCCCACCGGGCTTTCCAGTTGGCGCGACTGCGCCGGCGCAAGGTGACTTCGGTGGACAAGGCCAATGTGCTGGAAACCTCCCGGCTGTGGCGCGAGGTGGTGACGCGCATCGGCCAGTCGTATACTGACGTTGAACTGACCCACATGTACGTGGACAACTGCTCGATGCAGTTGATCGACAAACCCACCAGCTTCGACGTGGTGTTGACCAACAACATGTTTGGCGACATCCTGAGCGACGAAGCCGCCATGCTCACCGGTTCCATCGGCCTGCTTCCCTCCGCCAGCCTCGGTGAACACTCGGCCCTTTATGAGCCCGTGCACGGTTCCGCGCCCGACATTGCCGGACGCAACAAGGCCAATCCTGTCGCCGCCATCGCCTCCGCGGCATTGATGCTGCGCTATTCGTTGCGCATGGAAGCCGCGGCCTCCGCCATCGAACAGGCCATCGAGCGCATCCTGAAGCGCGGTGTGCGCACGGCGGAATTCCTGGCAAGGCTCGTCCCGACTTCCACCACCCGCATGGGCGATCTCATCGCTGAAACCACCCAGAAGATCCTGAAGTCCGCCACCCCGCGCAAGAAGTGACTGAGCCAGGTCGATAGTCAATAGTTCAAAGTCGATAGTCTGAAACTGCCTTCAGCCGGCCGCTCCGGCTTCTCGCCTGTTCGTTGGCGCAATCGGACTCCCTTGGGCGGGCGCAGAGTGAGACTCTGCGATCGCGTGATCACGGACTACGCTCTGCGGCAGTCGGCGGAGCGCCCGCCGCAGAGGCCATTCGACTTCGGACTTCGGGCGCTCTCATTTGTTTTCAACAACATCTCCGGATGCACCTTCATTTCTTGAGGAACAGGAGTCAGGAGCAAGGAGCCAGGACTCAGAACTGGTGCACCACCCGCAAAGGCCTTTCGACTTCGGACCTCGGAACTTGGGCTTCGGACACCCTCCTTTGTTTTCATGCACATTCCGGCTTGGAACGTAGAGAATCGCCGGGATGTGCCTGAATTCCCCCTGCGTGCTCTCTGTGGTTTTCGATTCCGGACTCCGAACCTTTCTTTTCATACACATTCCGGCTTGGAACGTAGTTTCTTCGCTCCACACCGTCCCCCACCCCAATTTTTTGGGGTTCCAGACTCCGGACGCCGGACTCCGGACTTCGGATTGAGCTGTCCTGACACCTGACACCTGGTTCTGTTGGGGAATGGTCTAAAACGGGCCGGGCGCAGTAGGTGAGGGCAACGTGCATGTTCGGCATCCGCCGAGACCTTTCGTCCCCGCACGGATCACCTAAACGAGTATACTCACATAACTAGGCTTTTGTCAAGCGTAAAGTGAGGCTAGGCGGGAGAATTCTAAAGGCGGTGTTGCGACTGCCCCCGCTGACGGGTTAGGACGGCGATCATCGCGCTACGTTGCAGCCAGTTGCTCGCAGTTTTCTGCGTTGTGCCGGCTGTCCCCACGCACCATTCCCCTAGCTCTCCTCCGCATTGCCGAATGTGGCTGGTCAATTTCTCATGATTTCGTTTCTCCCTATTCGCATATGGCCTCCTCGAATCGGGACATCGAGCTATACGCGGTGACAAAAATGCCTGCTCATTGGGTTGTAGCGGCGGTCTCCGACCGCCGCGCGTCGATCGGAGATCGACGCGCTGGCCTTTGGCCCATTGGGGTATCAGGCATTGGCGTAGCAGACGGCGGAGGCGAGGGGGAAGGAGCATTTCTCGGGCTTCGTGGTAGGGGTGGGGGCGGGCACGAAGCCGGAGCGGGGTAGCGCAGAGTCTCGGCTTTTCAGAGACTCTGCGGCCCTTCTGCCTTCCTAGCTCTGACCGGATCGACCCCTCGGGGTTCCTCATATTCGGGTGCGCGGGTCGGCGGGTAGGGCAATCCGATCCACCGGGAACGGACTCCCCGCCCCCGCTGGCGCTTGCAGCGTTCCCGTATCGTCGTGCACGCCCGACCACTTCCAATCTTCCGGTAGATGATGGCATGCCAGTGATCGGGAAGAAACACCCACGCCGTCGGCAGGAATCCATGCTCCTCGCGGCGTTCCCTTATCACCCGCGCGAGAATCCCGAACTCGTGTTCGCTCAGGTGGGGCCGTTTCGGAAGTACCCGGCAACTCAAAAAGAAGAACCGATCGGACAAAACCAACCGCCGCAGCCGTGACATGCCGTCGGGTTATACCCCCGACCGTCGCGCGATGGCATGAAAAGCCGCAGAGTCTCTGAACAGCCGAGACTCTGCGCTACCCCGGTTTGTTCTTAAAGAAAAAAGGTACCTGACCTCTTTTCTCCCCTTTCCTCTCCTTCGCCTTTCCTCTCTTGACCGACTCCGCTGTTCAACCTGCGCGGCCTTTCGGAATCGCTCTGATACGCCGGCGCCACAGGGTTGGCTGGCGTAACGCCGCCCGGCTCCTATTCAGCATTCAGAATTCATCATTCAGCATTCACCCCGTTCCTTCCCCCCTGAAACCTGCGCGCATGGCGTGACGTCTATCATGAGCTACGAAGCGGTAGTCGGAGGTCTACATAACGTGAGACGACCCGCAGCCGCATTACTTATTCTTTTGCCTACGTTCGCATTCGCGCAAACAATTCGATCGCCGCAGGGTGTGCCGGCGCCAGCGTCGGCTGAAGCGACAAAATCTTCCATTCCAGTTTCGGCAGGAACGACCGTCGAATTGGCGCTGACCAGCCCCATTCGTATGAAGTCGGCCAAGGCCGGAGACTCCGTTTACGCGCAAACCGCCTTCCCGGTGGCCGTGAACAACCGCATGGCAATTCCGCCCGGCACCTACGTTCAGGGCGTGATTGACAGCCTGTCGCTGCCCGGATGGATGTCGCCCCACGCGCAGCTTCAATTCCATTTCACCAAGCTCATTTTCGCCAACGGCTATACCGTGGAGCTTTCTGCGCCTCAGGCAGGGAACAGCGCAGCGGCACCGGACGACGTGATTCCGGCGATGGCCGGCGCTTACGTGATGGTCAGTTCCGCCAGCGACGTTCTGCTGGATAACGGCTCGCAGATCGAGATGGTGCTGCAAGTGCCGGTGGCATTGGACGCCGATCGGGTCAACGCGGCCGTGCACGACTCCCGCACGTTTTCACTCGATCAGTTGAAGCCGGCCTCTCGATGCCGGCCGATTCCCGGCTCGCCCGGTTCGCCCGATACGGTGATACCCGGCTCTCCGGGCACACCCGGAACGCCCTCGACAACGGTTCCGGGAGGCCCCGGCATGCCTGACATCGTCATCCCCGGAACCCCACCAACGCCGGGAACTCCCACCACCGTGTTGCCCGGATCTCCGGCCACGGCGGGCATACCATGCCCGGCCGCGCCCATTGTGAGCGCCAATCCCAAAGCGCAGAGCTACCGGCAAGCGTTTCAAATGGACCGCCTGGCGCAGATCTCTGGAAAACTCCTGCCGGCGGGAAGCTACGAAGCAGTGTGGAAAGGCCTGGGACCCATGACACAGGTTGAGATCCGCTTGAAGGGAGACCTGGTGGCAACGGTTCCGGCACGCGTGGTTCTTCTGAATCAGAAAGCTCCGGCCGATAAGCCGGAGATGATCGCGGGCGACGACGGTACATCGGCGCTGCAATCGCTGCGGTTCTCAGGCTTGACGCTGGCGCTGTACTTTGACCAGGGCGCCGCCCCGGCAGGCACGAAATAGACGAGCAAGCCAAACCCACGGGAGGTCACATCATGCGCATCTATACTGCGGTACTGCTGATCGCGGCGTTCAGCAATCTGGCGCAAGCAACCACAGCCAATCCGCAAGCAGCGGCTCCGGAACAATCGCCGGCGCGCGCTCCCGAGTCTCAGACTATCGTGATTCCCGCGGGAACCCGCATTCCCATGTCGCTTGCCAGTCCCATTCAGGTCAAGTCGGCCCGGCCCGGCGCCGCCGTCCGCGCCGTCACGGGTTTCCCGGTAACGGTGGGATCGCAGTTGGCCATTCCCGCCGGCACCTACGTGGAAGGCGTGATTGACAAACTGGTGAAGCACGGGCGCACGGGGCCGACACTGCAAATGCACTTCACCCGCATCCTCTACTCGAACGGCTACAGTACCGCCATTGACGGCGCCAACGTGATGGCCCGGCTCATTACGCCTGGCGACATTGAGGAGGGCGACGCGTTCGCGGGTAAAAGTGGAGACGGCGACGCCTTGATAGCGCAATCGACGGTACCGACTTTGCCCCGCAACGGCCCCTCTGTGGGAACCATGGTGGGCATCGGCATTGGCGTTACCGCGGCTGTAGCGGTGGCGGGACTGCTCTATCTGCATCATCTCGGCGGAGGCGGCACCGCGCAGGTGTTCGACGCGGGTTGGCAGTTCGAGATGGTTCTCCAAAGCCCGCTACGCGTGAATGCCGCCAGCGTGGCCGCGGCCAGCGCCGGCGGACGATAAGATTCGCAGCCACTTGCGGGAAGGCACTGACGCTGCCTACGGGCTAATGCGTGGGGGTGGGGTACTTGTAACAACCGAATAAAGCTCCCAGCTTGCACGGTTTATTGGCAGAGGTTGGAGCCTTCGGTTTCGCCAATTCTGCGGGCTGCTGCCCCTGTACCTGCAAATAGGAAAGCGGCACCGCATAACCCACGCCGGACAATAAGAATTCCTCCATCACTGGTGCCAGCTTTGGCAGCGTCTGCGGAGACCCGGAAGCCGCCGCATCGGATTCTCTTTTTTGTTGCTCTCCGAGCTGAGTAAGCGCAAGAAAATCGTTGGACCAGAAGAGGGGGTTTTGTGTAAGCACCCCAATCACGCGTCCATCGTCCCCGATGATGGGACCTCCCGAAGCCCCGGCAGCAGAGGGCATCTGAATGCGCAGCACATCATAAGTGGGGTATATAGGTTTCTTGTTTACGATCGCAATCGGAATGGGAAGGTTCTGGAACCTGGCGCTGATGAAACCTTCATAGAGGGCGCTGCTGGGAACGGAGAGCGGGTAGGCGATGGCAATCACGTGACGGCCAATATTCATGTCGGAGGGGTCTTCGTCAACGGGAAGGTAGCAATCGGTTTTCACCCCGGTGCTAAGGACGGCGAGATCCGTGGTCGCGAGCGAAACGTCGGCAGGCCGCAATTTGGGAAGTGACAAACCTTCCAGGGGCTTGCCGGCATGGATGATTCGCAGCCCCGGTTTGTAGTCGATGTCCAGCTTCGTCTGGCCGCCGGCGGGCTCCGAAAACACCCGGTTCAGAGCAACGTCCGCCGCCGTTAAGATGTCGCCACCGGGATTGATGAAAAATCCGGTGCCCGTTCCCCCGTCAAACGTAATCTGCACAACGGCACACGATAGCCGGTCGTATCGCGCGGCGAGAGATGGCGATTCCGGCTGCTTGGAAAACGCGGTGGCGGCCAGGAATAAGACGCTGCAAAGGCACAGACATGGTTTCATGAAAATCCACCCTCCTCACAGGGGAACCGGGGCAATTGCAGCTTTGGGGCTTAGCTAGAGAATTTACGTGAGCTCGGGATTTCAAGCCGCGAGCTTGACCTTCATCCAGCACTACGGCCAATCTTCCCCAGGCCCGCTGATCGCTCCGCCTTCCTATCGCGCACGGTACTTGAATGGATGGGGAAAATCAACGCCGAACTTTGGTGAAGCAAAGCGGCCATTGAACGACGCCGTTCGGGTGGCGTCACGGGGACTTCACTTTGAGGCGAAACGATTGCTCCACGATCGATTGGTTCATGGTTCCGTAGACGTTATCGCTGCCCACGTGCCCCATGCAGATGATCTTGCCGTCGGCCAGTTGTAAGGCCCGGGGATAGTATTTCGTGCCCGGAATGGAAAGGCGCACCCAGGCGGCAAGGGTGTGATTGAGCCATCGACTTGAGTAAGCAGCTCCGCCGTGGTCAAGCCAATACTCCGTATATTGATTGCGAGGAATCGGCATCGTCATCCACGGCTTGCCGGTCGTGGCGGTCCAGTAGATGCCATCGGTAGCCAGATGGACGACCAATCCCTCTTTCGTATAAAGCACGCAGGGGAAGCCGCTGTGCGGGAAAGGCGCCAGAGTGGCCGGGCCGGGGAGCCAGGTGTCGCCGCTTTTGTAGACGATGCTCTGATACCGGTCAGAGTAGCCCGGCCCAGGAGAATTGTTGTCCGCAGAGGGGATGAGGGCAGCCCCACCGGGCGGGAGCTGAACCGGCGGGGTGAGAGGGTAGTGTTCGACGCGATGGACCCAGAACAGGTCACCGGAGGGCAGTTCGCAGAAGTCGCTCTCTTCACACACACCCTGGTCGGTCGGCATCAGGATGACGGGAGCGCTCCACGTCCTCCCCTGGTCACGCGAGACAAACATCATTTTGGTCATCCGGATCCCGGGATTGCCGTCACCCCTTTTCCAGACGCCGGCCATCATGACCAGGCGGCCATCGCGTAACGGGCGGATAACTGTCGGCGAGCACTGGTATTCTGCCGGCGGCAGGAAATGGATCGGCAGTCCCCAGGTTCTTCCCCCATCGTTTGAGCGCTCGACATAGCCCGTTGCAGTCTGATCCTTCGGATCTCCCAATCGCGGCCGCACCAGCGTTCCATCCGCCAGCACGGCCATGCCCCTGCCGCCGCCCGGGGGTATGTCGCCCGCCACGCGAACCCAGGTGTTGCCTCCGTCGCGCGATTCAAGGACAGGATAAGTGGAGGCGTACGACGCACCTGCACCCTCCGGGCCCTGGGTGCGTTGCTCAAACGAGCATTCCAGACGCCCGTCCGGCAGTTGCCACAAACCCACCCATGACGTGTAACCCACCTTCTCCGGCGAGTGATAGATCGTTTTCTCGGTGAAATCCGTTGCTTCGATGCTGATGGTGGCCTTCCCGGCGTCACGGGCACCGGCAAAAACCGCGACGACGAGCACCGCCGACGCAGTCAGGAAGAAATATCCTTTTCGCTTCATGGTCGCTCCAGGACAAGGATGTTTGTCACGCCTGCTGAGGCTGACACATCGACGGGGAGGGGATCGGGAAGCAGGTCCGGGCAACCCGCCGTGCCGTCGTCCCCCGATGACTCTACCCGGCATACTCCTTCACAAGCGCCAGGGCCTGGTCATAAATCTTCGTTCTTTCGCCGGCAGGAACTCCATAAAGCACGTGGCCGCCGCCGGGGACACGGATGAACTGGTGCGGCACATTGAAGTGCGACAGCGCCTTATCCATCGCGTCGGATTCCGCAAAGGGCACGTCAGTATCTGCGGTTCCGTGAATCAGGACCGTGGGTGGGTATTTTTTGGAAACGTTGCGCACCGGGCAATAGGGATCAAACCATTTGGGCTCGGTGTCGGGATTGTGCCCCGAAACCTCCTGCGCCCAAATCCCGTTCTGCCGGCAATAGAGATAAAACTTCCCGCGTGAACCGGCTCCCTCGGAAACGCACGTGGCGCCCACCGCTGCCTCCGCTTCTTTTTTTGTGATGCGCTTCTGCTGCAGGTAGTACGCATCGGGCCGGCTGTACCAGGGCGTGGTGATATCGCCGTAGCCTGAAAGCGAGATGAGCGCACGAGGCCGGGGCTTGATGCAGAAGCCGGTCATCAAGGTCAGGTAACCGCCCGCCGATCCGCCCACCACTACCAGCTTGTTGGTATCGATGTTCAACTCCCCAGGGCCATGCTTGTGGATCCACGCGAAAGCGTCTTGCACGTCCTCGATGATTGCCGGCAACTTCGTCTCCGGCGCCAGGCGGTAGTCGATCGAGATCACCACGTGGTCGTTCTGCGGGTTTAGCCACTTGGGCGGGCCCTTGCGCGAACCGATCATCAAAGCCCCGCCGTGAATGTGGACGAACACGGGTTTCCGCCCACCGGGATCGGCGCCGTAAGCATCCAGCTTGATTTCGCAGCCGCCCGCCGTCTTGTAGGTGAAGGTCTTCGCCTCGGGCGGTTGGTCACCTCGCGTCCACTGCGGCATTAAGAGAGACGCCGCGCCGGCCATTGCCGTCTTGAGAAATTCGTGTCGATTCATGGGCGTTTCCTTTCGAGAAGACAAAAGACGTTCCACACACAAGACACCGTGAAAGCAATGCGGTAGAATCGCCTCCGCCGGCGCGGCCAGACCTCCTCCGGTCCGCACGCACATGAGAACCCTGTTTCCGTCCCGAGTCAAAACATTTTTCCCGCGCCGGTGAACTTTTTGGGGAATCCGAACGAATACCCGTGTGGAACGAAGCATGAAGACCTCCGACGAAGACCTCTGGCGACTGGTCCGCAAGGGCAATGCCGATGCCTTCGCGGACTTGTACCGGCTCTACGCTCCGCCACTGCGCCGCTTCCTGCACCTCTATCTCGGCAACACCCAGGCCGAGGACGACGTGACCCAGGAGGTCTTTATGCGTCTCTGGCGCAGCCCCAACGGGTTCGATCCGGCACGCGCGCCGCTGAAACGGTATCTGTTCGGAGCGGCAAGAAAGTGTGCGGCGGATTGGTGGCGGCGTCGTCCGTCCGAACTGCCGGAGTCGGCGCCCGACTGCCGGATGCCCGCAGCCGAGGCGGACGTACTTTTGCAAAGCGCCCTGGACCAGTTGGAACCGGAAGCGCGCACGCTGCTGTGGCTGCGCCAGGGCGAAGGGTACTCGTACGTCGAGCTGGCGGAAATCTTTCAGGTTCCCGTCGGTACGGTCCGGTCGCGATTGTTCAACGCGCGGGAGACTCTGCGCCAGGTGTGGGCAGGCGAAGGGACAGAGCCAGTAGTAAAGGAGTGAAGTGATATGACTTGCCAGGAAGCGATGCCGTTTATTTCCCCGCTCTACGACGGGGAGCAGGTGCCGGCGAGCGTGCCCCAACACGTCAAGGCCTGCCCGCAATGCCGCCAGCGCCTGAAAGAGTATGCCCAGATCGACGCCGAGTGCCGCCTGTTGAACAGCGCCATGTCCGTAAAGGAAGATTTGCCCGGCTGGCTGCCGCGTGCCAAAAGAAGCGGATGGAGTTGGCTTGCCGGTTTGTGGACTACGCAAGTGTTGGTGCCGCGCGCGGCCGTTGCCGTGGGACTCGCGGCAATCCTGGGTCTGGGCCTGGCGCTTGAGGTGAACCGAAATCGCGTCCAGCCGCCTGCCCCACAGCAGCAGTTCTTTCAATTTCAACTCGGTAGTTCGGAGCCCGGCAGCATCTGGACTGGTGTGGCCGCAGAACGCGCCGAACTGCCGTATGAATTGCATACGGAGCACGGCAACGTGGTGGCGTTGGTCAAAGTGTTGGAGGTGCGTCCGAAACAGGTTCGGATTGCGGTGCGTGCCCAGCGTCTTGGCGCCCAGACGCACCTTAAGTGCCAGGCTGGCGATACGGCGGACCCCGGAAAGTGCACGACAGAGGCGGAGAAACTCCTGTCCATGGCTGCAGAGCGTGAATACCCATACCGGCCCGGCGAGACGCTTGACGTTTCCGTCCAGGGCGGGGGAGACCTGCGCCTGACGGGCCAGGTGACGAGCACGCCGCAGACCTTTACGTGGCCAAGCTCTCCCGCTGACCCCGCGACGGAACAGTTGGCGGCCAACACTCCACCGGCAGTTCCGCAAAGCCGCGCCGTGTACCGGCCCGCGCGCCTGGTGAAGACTGCGCCGGAGAACCCCTGCCTCACGCTCTACCGCCCGGACTGGGGACTGTTCGTGTTCGCCTTTCATCCCTTTCCCGGCTCCAGCGAAGCCGCTCTGGACAATGGCCGCGTGCTGTTTGAGCAGGAAGGCAAGTGGTACTACCTCTCGCCCACGGCGGGTGTCAGCAGCGGAAGGCGAGGCGTGATCTACTACCGGCTGATCCGCGGGTATGAGCCGGAAGCAGCATTGAGCCAGATGGACTCGCCGCCTTCTGATCGCCTGGCCAGCACGACGCACCAGTTTTTGCCGGGGTGCTCAGAGGAAGAACATCTGTTCTAGGGAAGTCCGGGGCGAAAGCTGTCAGGTGGATGTGCGCGGCACCTGGGAGTGCGGCGGCTCGACGCCGCCTTGGAATAAGCTCGGCGGGGAAGACAACCGACCCGGTTGGCATCGAGGACGAAACGGCAAAAGGCGGCGTCGAGCCGCCGCAGTCCAAGGTGCTGCGCACTGGGATGGCAGGCTCAACTTGACATTTACAGAAGTGCAAAATTGAAGGCCCCGAAAGGAAGACCTATGGAAAACAAAGCGATCATCACCATGCTGGCACAAGCACACCGTGAATTATGGCTCGTGTTGGTTTGCGTGGCTTTCATCTCAGTGTTGACAAAACCTGCCGCCGCGCAGGAGCCGTCTTATCCCTGCAGCTACCCGGCGAACATTTTGAATGATTTTCAGCGCCTCGACTTTCCCAATGACATGGCGATGACCGCCAAGGAGCGCGAGGAGAACACTAGGAAAATCTTTGACGAGCTTTTCGCCAAGTATCCCGATAATTTCTTCGTGCAGCGACGCTATCAGGATTTCGAGCGAAACAACATTCGAATGGACAGGGGCAACTTCGATACTATGGTCAAAGAGTATCAGGATTTGCTGGCCAAACACCCCGACGACCCGCGGTATCTTTACCTGTATGCGCGGGCGCTGTTCGATTCCAAGCCGCAGGAGGCCATCCGGTACCACGAGAAAGCACTGGAAATTGATCCCAAATTCCCCTGGCCCCACCTGCAATTGGCCACTATCTACGGACAGGGCGGTCACGATCCGGCAAAGCGCGAGGCCCATTTGCAAGCGTTCGCCAAGATGTGCCCCTCCAGCCTGGAAATCTATCGATATTTCACCAACGTTTCGAACCGGGAATTCCTTCGCCAGACCGCGCAGGAGTTGAGAAAACAACTTGACGACCGCACGGACTGGTACGCGCTCGATATCTACGACACGCTCTGGTCGATTGAGTTCCGCGGCATTTCGCCGACTGAGTACGAAGAGGTCAGGGAGCGCGTGGCCGATGATGTCAGCCGGTTGCGTCGCGCCAATCTGGAGAACAGCCTGCGGTGGTACCAGGCGCTCAATTCCGGATACAAGACCCTGGGCGATACGGAAGGCCAGAAGTGGGTGGAAGATCAGCTCATGAAGAATTTTCCCCAGTCCAGCTACACGTATGACCTTGTGATGATGCGCTGGCACAGGGAACATCCTACGTTCGGGCAGAGCAGCACGGCTGAGCAGCGGGAAGCCTATTTCCAGGCATTGCTTACCGCCTCGACGGAGTGGACCCGGCTTTGGCCACTCGCTCCCCTACCCTGGATGACCCGCTTCAACGCGGTCAGCCAGTTGAAGAATGTTTCCGACGCCGAAGTGGAGGCCGCCGCGGATGGGTACATGGCCGTGGCGGATGAGACTCCGGCAGCAGTCATGCCGGCGGCGATGCCCATTTCCATCGCGGCGATCTACGTCAAGCGGGGCATTCGCCTGGATCGCGTCCCCCAGCTTGTGGAGACGGCCATTGAGCAGACCCAGAAGCAGAGCGAGAGGAATAGCCATACCGCCGGCTTACCACCTGAGTACGCACAGATGATGGCGGAGATGGCGGACTCCACTCGCTTCGATGGTTGGTCGCTGCTGGTGGATGATTACATTAAGACGCGACAGCCGGAAAAGGCGCGCGACACTCTGGTGAAAATGGCGGGGTTGCTTAATGATCATAAGCCCGCGGAATCCGCCAAAGCGCAGGTCAAGACCAACTACTCCCGCTGGAGCCGGGACTATTGGAAGAAAATGGCGGCGCTTGCCGAGGCAGAAAATCGCAAAATGGACGCGATGGGATATTACCTGAATGCGCTGGACATTCCCCGGCCACAGTATTACGCCAGCGAGAAGGAAGACGAAACGGTGCAGAAGGCGCGGCAACTGTGGAAAGAATTGGGCGGTACGGATGAGGGTTGGTCGGTTTGGACCACCGAGCACATGCCTCCCCCCAATCTCGAGGCCGGATTCTTCGCGTGGAACAAGCTCGACAAGCCTCTGCCAGACTTTAGTCTCCCAGACTTGAGCGGACGCACCTGGCGGCTCGATGATCTCAAGGGCAAGGTGACCTTCATGAATGTCTGGGCCACCTGGTGCGGACCGTGCCAGGCGGAGATGCCCTTCGTGCAGAAGCTTTATGACAACATGAAGGACAAGCCGGACGTGCAGGTCCTGACGCTGAATATCGACCAAAATCCCGGGCTCATCGCTCCCTACCTCCGGGACTCTAACTACACTTTCCCCATCATTCCCGGCACTTCACTCTTTTCGCAGATGGATGAATTCATGTCAATTCCCAGGAACTGGGTGGTCGATGCCAGCGGCGTATTGCGGCGGGAACAGTTGGGCTTCGGAGTCAAGGATGCGGCGTGGCTTCAATCGGTGACCAAAGCCATGGAGGAGGTTCGCGCCGGAAAATGACCTTTCACTGTCACCCGTGACCATTGGTGCATGGCTGGGGCGGTGTGGAAGCCACTGCCCCGGCGTTTTTTCCTTCGCGTTACGGTTTGGCAGCCGCCTTGGCAGAACTCGATCCGCGCGTTTCCATCACCAGCAAAGAGTAAATTCGCACCGGTGGGACCGTGATGACCGCCGCACCTCCAGAAATGGCAAGCTGCACGGCGGAGGGCAAATCAGGTGAGAGTACCCGCAGGATACCGTAGTTCTTTTTCACGGCGACCTTGATCTCAGCCGAAGGTTTGAGCGTATAGTTCAGGAAATGAATCATCACGCTGCCCGTGGCCGGCTGCTGTTCGATGTTGTAGAGAACTCCGGGAGGGACTTCCACGTGGACCACTTCCGGCCCGGCGGCATCACGCAGAGTCTTCGATAAATCATCGAGCGGCGGTAATTGTTCATAGTATGTATACTCACCGCTGCCCGTCTTCTTCCCGAACCATTCCGGCTGTGATCGCTTCTGCCCCGTCTCGTCGAGCGTTGCCGCGTCACCCGCCGCAATGATCTTGCCGCCCTTAGTGAGGTACGTTTCAAGAGCGGATATCGCACTCTGCCGCGTGGTCCGCGTGGTGAGCATCGCCACCACCTTGTAAGGCGCCAGCTTTGCCGCCGTCAGGTCGCTTTCGTAGAGCACGTTAAACAGCACGTGCCGCGCCGCCAGGCCATCGAGCAAGGACACGCTCTCGCTGCGATCGTCCAGCACGACGGCAATAGGCGCCAGAGACTCTCGTCCCCGTGTAGTACTGCTGGTGCTCGGCAAAGAACCGGTTATAAGTTCCGATGGCGCGCCACACGACCATGCTGGCGGGGTCATTCTCATACAAGCCGCGGGCGAAACCGCCTTCCACGAAGACTTCCATACCTACGCCAAAGCTCATGGCCTCGGCCAGCGCCAGTTGTTCGCGCTCCGGCGACATCGGGCTGGTCTCGCGGACGCCCACCTCGCGCCCGCCATCCTCAACCAGCATGGGCTTCCAGCCTTGTGACAGCGCGTTGTAAATGCGGAAGAGGCCGATGTTGGTGACCAAGCGCCCGTCGTCCACTGGCACCAGCGTCTTGACGTCTACTTTAGTTCCCCTGCGGCCTTGGAGATGCTCCTGCGTATAGACACCGGGCTCCGCACCATCTTCGGTGGTCATGCAATTGGTAAGGCGATTGAGAGCGTAACTGTTCTGGTGGAAATTGCCCATGATCATGAAGTCTTTTTTGCGAGCCGCGCCGTAGCGGTAAATCTCCGGGTAGAGGTCCACCAGGTGGCCGCCAAAGTTGTTGTCGTACATCAGCGCGTCGGCCCCCGCATCAATCGCCAGATCCACGCGCTTCTTCAGGTAGTCGCGCCAGCCGGGGTTGCCCAAATCCGCCATGTAGCGGGTGACGCGTCCCATCTTGGAGTAGTCGCCTGAGCCGTAGGGAATCGGCTTGCCGTCGGCGCCCATTTGGACCCAGTTGCGCGATTCGGGAACCCGCTCGAACATGTCTTCCCAGAAAATGTTGGCCACCGATTCATACGCGATCACGTGGATTCCCTGGCGGTGGCACTCGGCAATGTAGCGGCGAAGCTGTTCGCGGTGGTTCTGTTCGGTGGGAATAGAGAAGCCATTGCTGAACGTCACCCACGCCACGTTAATCGCCGCGTCACGCAGCAAGTGAACGGTCTCAAGGTTGTACCAGTTCGACATGGTGTAGAGATTGTCGGGAAGCGGAGGATTGAATCCCGGCCAACCGGAGAGAATGGCCTTCGCCGTTTCGATGCGCCCTCCGTCCCAGCGTGCAATGCGAATCGCCCCCGGCTTGGCCCACGCCGGCACGGTCTCCGGTTCCGGCCCTTGCGGCCACTCGGCAGGGTATTCAGCCCCTACCTGCCGCGGCATTCCCCGCTCGCTGCCGACTTGCGCCCAAAGGCAAGTGGAGATGAACAACACTACCGCTGGAAAGAGGACTCTCGGCAATTTCATAATGGTGCCTCTCCTGTGTGCGTTGAGCGGATACTGACCAAAATAATGCGCGGACATTCGGAATATTCCAGGCCCACAGTAACGCCGGTAATCCTAACATGGTTTTTCCATTGTCAAATTTCCTCGTGACGACCGGAGCCCGATGGCGGGATAATGCCGCCGTCATCGTAGAACGTGCGGCGAACCTGCCGCTAAACCAGGTCAAGGGGTGCAAGCCATGAGTCTCACGCGACGCCGATTCTTGCAAGGATCCGTACTTACTGGTGCGGGGATTGCCGCTTCGCCGCTGCTTTCCGCGGAAGCCGTGCCGGCTATTGCCATGCCTGCCGTAAATGAGGACCAAGTCATTCCCGCCCCCACGGGCGATTGGATGGCCAACACTCCCGCCAGCGCTTACCGCGCGTACCGTTCGAAGCACGCCAAGGACGCGGATGCCGCCACGTGGGTGCAAATCGATCTGGGTGCGAGCCGGCCGATTGACTCCGTGAAGGTTTATCCCGCGAATGAAAAGGGCGTACCCGGACGCGATCAGCACTATGCCGGCGAGGGCTTTCCGGTGCGGTTCAAAATTGAATGCTCGAACGATGCGGACTTCCAGCAGGCCACGACGATCCTGGACCACACCAATGCGGACTTCCCCAACCCCGGCGGCCACATTCAACAATTCGCCGCGCAGGGCGTCTCCGGTCGCTACGTGCGTCTGACGGCGACGCGCTTAATGAAGATGGCCGGGACGGTGAGCGGCGGCTACTGGCTGGCCTTGGGAAAAATCGATGTGTACTCGGGCGGTAAGGAAATCGCGACGCTGTGCCCCGTGACCGCCGATCCCACGTACGGAAGTGACGGCGATGTGGCGCAAGTTACGCGGCCGGCGCGTCTGGGCGGAGAAACCGTCTTTGTCGATCACCCCGAAAACGTCACCCCGGCGCACACCTGGAAGCCTCCGCAAGCCAAAGTCCGCGTGCCCGTCAGCGGTGTGCGGCTGGGGGACGGAGTTTTTCGGAAAGCGATGGAAGACAACATCGCCTATCTTCTGAACTCCTATTCTGTGGACGACCTGCTGCGCCAGTTCCGCGAGCGCGTGGGTACGGCGGCGCCTCCCGCCAATCCTTCCGGTGACGTCAAGTTCTGGGAGGAAGACCTGGCCGGTTCCAACGCTGGCCGCTTCCTGATGGCCGCAGGCAACACCGTGCGCTGGATCGATCACCCCGAGTTGCGCGCCCGCTTGAATGCCGTGGTGAAGGGCATCGCGCAGTGCCGGCAACCCAACGGGTACATCATGGCGTATCCCGAAGAAACGATTTTCTACTCGGAGCGCGGCGCCTACACGCGTGCGTGGCTGGTGCACGGCCTGATTGAGGCGGGCTTCGCGGGCAACGCCAAGGCTTTCGAGTTGCTGCGGGGTTACTCCGACTGGTTCAACCAGTGCTCCTACCTGCCCAATTTGCTGCGCTTCGCCGTGCAGGGTGGCCAGGGCATGATTGCCAACACGCGCATGTACTTCACGCCCGTAGGCAAGCCCGCGGACATCCAGGTGATCCAGAGATATTTTCAAGAAAACTATTGGATGGATCAGTTGGCGGCGCGCGAGGACCGTGCCGTCTGGCAGTATCCCTACGACCGTCCCCACTGCTATCTGTTGACGAATCTGGAAGCGTACATGGACCTCTACCGAGCCACGGGCGATCCCCATTACCTGCGCGCCGTGGAAGGCGGCTGGGAGCTTTATCACAACAAGTGGGAGAACCCGGGCGGATCGATTTCCATTATCGAGTTCGTGGTCAGCCCGCCGCACTCATACCTGCTCGAAGCCAGGCTGGAAGAGTTGTGCGGAAACGCCTTCTGGGCATTTTTGAGCCAGCGCTTCCACCTGCTGGATCCGGAAAACGAAAAGTACGTCACGGAAATCGAGAAGTCGATTTACAACGTGGCGATGGCCAACCAGCGGGGCTCGGAGGGCTTTCGTTACCACGCGCTGCTGACTCATCGCAAGGAAAAACCTACGCACATCAACACCTGCTGCGAAGGCCAGGGCACGCGGTTGATCGGGTCGCTGCCTGAGCACATTTATTCCATTGCCCCCGACGGCGTTTACGTGAACCTGTTCGAGCCTTCCAGCTATCGAGTGGAAGCAAAACGGCGAGACGCTTCAGCTCCAAATGAGCACTCGCTTCCCCTTTGATCCGGAAGTGCGGCTGACGGTTTCCGCGGCGCAGCCGACAAGATCGCGAATTCGTGTGCGCGTGCCGTCCTGGGCAGCGCGGGAAATGTCCGTCCGCGTGAATGGCACACCGGCGGCCAGCGGCAAGCCCGGCAGCTACGTCGCACTTGAGCGCGTGTGGAACAAAGGCGACGCCATCACCTTCACGCTTCCAGCAAGTCTTCGTGTCGAACCGTATGTCGGGACAGATCAAGTTCCGGACTGCGCGCGCTTCGCCGTGTCTTATGGCCCCATTCTGCTGGCGGCCGTCGGCTCGGGCGAGGTCCGATTGCGCACGCCCAAAGGCAAGCCGCCGGCGAGCTTTGTTAACCAACTCAAGCCCATCGCGGGCCAAGCCTTGCATTTCTCTGTGGAGAACAACCCGGGCGTTGAGTTCATGCCCTATTGGCAGGTTGACGAGCAGGAGTTTACCTGCGTCCCAGCCGTCGCGTTGTATGCCTGAGAGATTTGCGAATTGAAACCCAACAGTTCCATTACCGTGGTAATATAACAGCATGACGATGGCTCGCTCAAAGATTACCGCGCAAGGCCAAATCTCAGTCCCGGCGGAAGTGCGACGCCGGCTGGGCGTCGGCCCAGGCTCAGTCCTGGAGTGGCACGAAGAGGGCCGCAGCATCGTGGTGCGGCGCTCGGGGCGATCTGACTGGGACGATGCTCACCGGGCGCTCTTTCCAGACGGTCCCCCAAAACCTCATACGCTGGCGGAATTAAAGCAGTCGATCCGGGGGTATTTGCGGAAACGGCATGCGCGCCCTTGACACAAACGTCCTGGTTCGACTCCTCGCCCAGGACGATGCCCGACAACTCGCTGTGGCCCGCCAATGGGTAGAGCAAGGGGTGTGGGTACCTACTCTGGCGCTGGCCGAGGCCATGTGGGTCCTTTCCGATATTTATGGACGTGGTCCCACTGAGATTGTGGCGGTAATTGAATCCCTCCTCGATAACGGGGATATGTGCTTCCAAGACTCGGACGTTGTGGCCGCAGCGCTTGCGAAATTCCGGAAGCGCCCGAGCGTGGGCTTTACCGATTGCCTCTTGCTTGAAATGGCTCGGAAGGCGGGGCATCTCCCGCTGGGCACGTTCGACCGGAGTCTCAGCAAGCTGGACGGAGCACAACAACTCTAAGAGGCTGGTGAAAAACTCTGCGAACGCCGTCATCCTGAGCACCGCTGTTTGGGGCGAAGGATCCGCATTCCGTGTTGTCAAGCAAATGCAGATTCTTCGGAGCCTGCTGGCCCCGCAGAATGACAATTTCCAAGGGTTTTTCAACATCCTGCTAAGTTATGATGGCACGACCGAATTTGTCTTTGCGGGTAGCCGTCTTCATTTTCATCGTGGGGATACTCATGTCATTGCCGATGAATGGCGGGGAACCCCCTTCCCTGCTGCCGAGCCTCGGAATCCCACGCGGCGCGGACCTGATTTTATTGCACGGAAAGATTTGGACGGGCGAGCCATCGTCACCGCCTGGGACCAAACCGGCGACAGCGAAAATCGTTGAGGCGGTGGCAATCGCCAACGGCCGCATCCTGGCGGTGGGAAGCGACGCGGAGATTCAGTCCTTCGTGGGGGGCAATTCCAAGGTCATTGATCTGAAGGGCCGGTTGGCCGTGCCCGGGATGATTGATAGCCATGCGCATTTCATCGTTGGCGGATTCCAGCTTCTCTCCGTTGGCCTGAAGGATGCCCGCACCGAGGAGGAATTCACCCGCCGCATTGGCGAGAAGGCAAAGTCGCTCGCTCCCGGCCGATGGTTGCTGGGGGGAAACTGGGACGAGCAGGCATGGGCCTCAGCTAAACTGCCGACGCGATGGATGGTTGATGCGGTGACGGCGAACCATCCGGTATTTCTCAGCCGCTACGATGGGCACGCAGCGCTGGCCAACTCGCTGGCCATCCAACTTGCGGACGTAACGCGAGCGACGCCCGACCCGGTGGGCGGTGTGATCGTGCGCGACGCCGCGGGCGAACCCACGGGGATCTTCAAGGATGCTGCCCAGGATCTGATATTCAAGGTGATTCCGCCTCCATCGGAAGCAGACATGGCGGAAGCTCTGCACGCCGCTCTGGCGGAGGCCGCGCGCGTGGGCTTGACCTCCGTTCATTCCATCACCGTCGATGGCGATTCGTGGAACGGCAGCTTTACGGGAGAGATTCGGCTCCTGCGCCGGGCGGAACTGGAAGGCTGGCTCACCTGCCGCATGTACGAGGTCGTTCCCATCACGCATTGGGAGAAGCTTCGCGATGCCGGCCTGGCGCGCAACATGGGCGACGATTTCATCAAGCTGGGCGCCTTAAAGGCGTTCGCGGACGGCTCACTGGGATCGGCGACGGCATGGATGTACGAGCCTTTCGCCGACGACCCAACTAACCGCGGCATCCCGCTTCCATTGATGAATCCGCCGGAAAAAATGGAGGCTCTCGCGCGCGGTGCAGACCAGGCCCAAATGCAAATCTGCATTCACGCCATCGGTGACCGCGCCATCTCCGAAATCCTCGACATGTACGCGCGTCTGGGCGGAGACGATCCCGCCGCGCATCGCTTTCGCATCGAACACGCCCAGCACATGCGCCCGCAGGACTTTGCACGCTTCGGCAAAATGGGCATTATCGCCAGCATGCAGCCGTACCATGCCATCGATGACGGCCGCTGGGCGGAGAAGCGTCTGGGCCACGAAAGGGCAAGGTGGAGCTACGCATGGCGGTCGATGCTGGACGCGGGCGCTCCCCTGGCGTTTGGCTCTGACTGGCCGGTTGCTCCGCTCAGCCCCATTCTGGGCATCTACGCGGCCGTCACCCGCGCCACGCTCGACGGCAAACATCCGGACGGGTGGTTCCCGGAACAACGCCTGACCGTGGAGGAAGCTCTGCGTGCTTACACCCAGGGCTCCGCCTACGCTGCCTTTCAGGAGAACGACAAAGGAACGATCGCGCCGGGAAAACTCGGGGACATCGTGGTGCTCTCCGACGACCTCTTTACGATGCCTCCCGCAAAGATCAGGGATGCAAAAGTGGTGATGACGATTGTGGGCGGAAGGGTGGTCTTCGGCGAGTAATCGCTGCGGGTGCGCCGGTGCATTCGTAGGGGCCGGCTGGCGCAGAGCCCGCATTTTAGGCTCTGCGGCTTGCCTGTGACCGTAAATGAGAAGCCTTAGCGAGAATTCACAACCCGGTACCGCGAGAGGCCTGTGTCGCAGAGCTGAGCTCGCTCTGCGCCAGCCTACCTGTGCTGGTCGGCTCGCGCAGAGCAACGCTCTGCGACTCGCGCTCTCGTCCGGGGTGAGATTGGCGCAAAGTCGCAGAGTTTCACTCTGCGCCAGCCCGCCTGTGACTCTAAATGAGAAGCGTTAGCGAAAATTCACAACCTGCTACCGCGCCGGCTGGCGCAGAGCCCGCATTTTAGGCTCTGCGGCTTGCCTGTGACTGTAAATGAGAAGCTTTAGCGAGCGGGGTAGCGCGGACGTAGCGCAGTTTAGCTTCGTCCGCGGTTCTTAATCATGACAACAACTATCAACGACAACCACAAGATAGTTAATACCCGGGGGAAAGGCCGCAGACGAAGCCAAACGGCGGCTACGTCTGCTACCCTGCTCGGCGCGAATTCCCCCTGCTGTCATCCTGAGTCCCGATGCCCTCCATCGGGACGAAGGACCCTTTTCATTTGCACGTAAGAGGCACGGTGTCCCCGCCCGGCATCGCTGCACAGCAGGCCGCGATGCGCGCAGATACGACGCAATACAGGGGTCCTTCGCCTTGAAAAGCGAGGCTCAGGATGACAGGCTGGGGCGACATCCGGGACAGGCACCCTATGCAGTATTCTTGAACAGAGCGAGACGGACAATCAATCTTTCAGTGAATAGGAAACATCACGCCTGTTCTGCTTTCGTTCAATCCAAAATCGCCCCGCGGCCCAAAGCCGCCTTCGGGCGACGAGTCGCAAATCCCAAATGCCCGGCGCGCGGCGCCGCCCGCAGTTCGGACAATCTTCCCTCTTGACAAAACTTAGGCTATGGGCGTATGCTACTCGCCTGAACGAGGTATGGTGCCGTCATGCCGCGCAAATCCCCCGTCCGGTCCGCAGCCTTCCTGAAAGCCTACCGCCGCCACGAGCAGCGGTCCACCGCGCCCCGCAACGTGCGAGGCGAAGCGCCGTCAGGCAGAAACGCCTTCCTGAGTCGGAGCATCCGGAAAAGTAACAGAAAAGGCAAGGCTTATGCCAAAAATACGAACGCTAGGCGAAAGTGTAAGTTACTGAAAAAACGCTATTTGGGAACTTGGTTGGGCGAAAAAAAAGGGGGGCCCCGAAAATGCTGGGATATCCGGATAAGTGTATGAAAAATAAGGCTACAGAATTCGAGATGCTGGGATATCCGGATATATTATTGAAAACAAATGACATCAACTTATCATCGGGCCATCGTAATGAAAATAAAGAGAGTTAACGGTGAAAACGACGAGGATGGTGACAGATGCCTCGGTTCCCGATGCTTCTCGGACATGCCGACTTCGTCTGCCGTTTCGCGACAGGTGCAACGGTCGTCGGGCTCGATTGCTTCCCGACGACCGGGTGCTGATTGCGCGATCGGGTAGCGCCACCACCGAATTTGTCGTCCGCGCCGTTTCCAGATCGCACGCCGCAATCGCCATCGCTTGTCTCGACACTTGGTCCTCGCTACGCAAAAGCCGCAGACGTCAACGGCTGCGGTCTGCGCTGGTCGCTGTGCACGTGGTGGCACCGGCACTCCTGCCGGTGCTGGCACAGGCAAGAGTGCCTGTGTCACGGAGAATTAGAGGCGGTTCGCGAACCGCCCCGCCGAGACTTGTGTCGTGCACCCATCGCTGCGCAAGCACTTGACGCCACGCGACGGCAGGGAGATACTGTCGCTGCTAGCAATGCGCCGCTGCGGCGGCGAGATCCTCAACATCAAAGCGGGAATAGCTTCAAAGCAAGGCCGGCCGAAGGCTGTTTATCATTTTTGCGGCTGGAAACGGAACGGGCCGTATGTTCTTGCCGATCGTGGCGACGAAGACCGTCATCGCCATCGCCGGCTCTGTCTAGCCTTGCAGCTTCCCATAGGTCGTCGAAACGGAGGTAACAAACATGCCTAGGTTTGCCCTGAGAACTCTCACCTTGTCGATCATTGCGCTGGCGCTCTTCGCCGCGTGCTCGAAGAAGGAAGCCGGCCCACCGCCGCCTGACATTCCACCTGACGGCGTCACCGGCATACCAGCCCCGGCCGATCGCGATGCGGATATGGCGGCCGTTGACAACGCGGTTGCGGGCGCAGTAAAGGAAGTGAAGGCCAAGAGTATTGACAAGGCTGCGGACGACCAGTCCAAGGGCTTGATACGGATCAAGGTTCTCGACAACGACGGTCCCATCGATATCAGTGATAACACCCACCTGCAAGTGTGGAAACAAGGGTCTGACCCGGAGGAGCAAAAGCCGGAGTTGGACGACTGGGCTTCCCATGAACCCGCCGTTACCCCCGGTACGTGGGACATCCGCCTGATTTACGATGAGGGTGGCGTCTGCAAGGCCGAAGGCTGGATTAAGGGTGTTACGGTGGTAGCCGGCAAGCTCTGGAAGGCAGAGGTCATCTTTGGGGCGCCGATGCAGTGGGTTCGCATCTTTGGTACCCTCGGTGGCAAGGACGTCGCCGACAACATGAAGGTCGAGGTCTTTAAGCCGGGAACGGATCAGCAGGAGTTCCAGCCGATCACCAGTTTCTGGAGTACCCAAAAGGTTCCGTTGCTGGCCGGGAACTACGATATCCGTGTCTCATACGAAAAGGACAACGTAAAGGCCAAAGGGGCGCTCACCAACTTCGCCGTGGGCGGTAACCATGGCATTCAGAAGAAGACCATCAGCATGACCAAGTCGTAGCCCCGTGTGTCTAACCGCCTCTGGAAGCCCGTAGCGCCACGCTCGGGCTTCCGGGATCTCCAGCCCGGTACTGTCCCATCTTTGAAAGGGCGGCAAGGAGTCGGACAAAGCAGCTCTCAATCCCGAGCGTGTGTGAACCGCGCCACTCCTCCACTCGTGGCGGTCGACCTCCAATCGACTGTTCTAAGCCACGCCAACCTGCTCGCGGTCGGGTTAGATCAGATTCGGGCAACTCTGGTCATCCGAGTGCTTGCGAGATGCCTGAGGAACGCCGTGGGTGCAGACATTCTCACCGAGTGGATGGCCGTTTAGGCAATTCTGTCAGGCCGGCCGCTTCGAGAGGTCGAAATGTTGGTGTGGCTTGATCCTGCCCTCTGACTGGAAGCGCACCCTCGCCCACTTGCATAACCCACGAGTCGTTCGACAACTTCCGTTGAGGGAGAACCTTGAGAACCTCTACCCGCAGACTGATCCCGTTAGTCCTTCTGGTCATAACTTTCGCGCTGCTCTTTTCCCAGCCCGCTCTTGCCGCATCCCAGCTGGTCTGGCAGGTTGGCAAGTTTGACCGGTCGTCCCTCGAATTCACCCTGCGAAATCCCCCGGCGCCACAGCCCGGTGCCGGCCAAGCCCAAAGCGATGTGGTTTATGTCGTCGGCCGAAGCAGGGCAGAGACGGATTGGCCCGCTTTCCAACCCGGCTCGTCGAACGGTAAGCAGGGCTATCGGCCTCATCCTTTCGCCATACGGTTTGATCTGCCATCGCGGCCTGGTGGTACGTACTCGCTGAAGGTGGGACTGCTGGTGGAATGCCCGCGCGTGCCGCTCCTCGAGGTGGCCATCAACGGCCATCGCGGAGTGTTCTATCAGCACCCGGAGCTCGACTATTCGGGCGGTGACGTCAGCAGCGCGTTCCTGCCCAACTACTCCGCGGATACCATTGTCGCCGAACTTCCCACTGACTTCCTGCGCCAGGGAACCAACGAACTGGTCTTGACGGCCAAAGACGAGCCCGCTGAACGCGACGATGCCACCGATTCAGGGCTTTACTATGACGCCTTGGAACTCGATCAAGACGCGACGGCCAGGCCCTCCTCCGCGAATCTGGCGGTGCAGGTCGTGCCCACGATCTTCTACACATCCGACAACGGCAAGCTGTCGGAATTGGTGGACGTTTACATTCGCTACGACCATCCAACGGCTGCCTTGCAGGCAAGCCTGACCGTCGGGAAATCGATATACACCGCCAAACTCGATCGCGCTGGCGAGTTTGGCGACCAGATGGCCGAGTTTGCCGTTCCGGAATTCCCCGCCAACACAAAAGCTGTTGTGACCGTCGGTAACGGGCATTCGGCGCGGCGTTTTCCTGTGACCCTCGATCCCGCCAAGAAGTGGAACATGTTCCTCGTCCCGCACACGCACCTCGACGTAGGGTACACGGACTTCCAGGCCAAGGTGGCGGAAGCGCAGAGCCGCACCCTTGATGAAGCCATGCAGTTTATTCGCGACCATCCTGACTTCCGCTTCAGCCCGGACGGCTTCTGGTGCGTGCGGCAGTTCCTGGCCGAGCGCACCAATGAGCAGAAGGAGTTCCTGTACCAGGCGGTGAAGGAGAAGAAGATCTTCGTTCCGACGGTAGAGGCCAGTTTGCTCACGGGGTTTCCCACGCTTGAAACGCTCATTCGCTCGCTCTACCCGGCGTTCGAGTTTAACCAGAAGCACGGCGGCGCATCCGACTATGCCGACATCACTGACGTTCCGGCTTACTCGTGGTCATACGCCTCGGTGATGGCCGCAGCAGGCCTGAAGTACTTCGCCGCGGGCAGCGATAACTATCGAGCGCCGGTTCTGCTGCAAGGCCGCCTGCATGAGAAGGCGCCCTTCTGGTGGGAAGGTCCCGATGGCGGGCGCATCCTGATGTGGTACTCCCGCCACTATCACCAGATGAGGAGCCTGTTTGGATTGCCGCCGACCATCGCCGGCGGGCGCGATTCCCTGCCGATCTACCTCCAGATCTATTCGCGGCCCGACTACAAATCGGACGCGACCATCATCTACGGCACCCAGGTAGAGAACACTGACCTCTTCCCGCAGCAAGCGACGCTGGTGGGCGATTGGAACAAGGTTTACGCCTATCCCCATTTGCAATACTCGGGCTTTTCCGAAGCGATAGGATACATTGCCAAGCAATTCGGCGATGCCATTCCCGTGGAGCGGGGCGATGGCGGCCCGTACTGGGAAGATGGTATTGCCTCCACGGCGCGCTCAGCAGCGCTGGAGCGCGAGAACGAGCAGCGCGCTCTGGCGGCGGAGAAGCTCTCGACCCTCTGCACCTTGGTTAATCCGCGCATCCACCCTGACGCCAGCGAGCTCAAAGTCCTTTGGAATGATATGGTTCTGTACGATGAGCATACCTGGGGAGCGGCGCGCAGTGTGTCACATCCCAGGAGCGAACAGACCGTGCGCCAGTTGGCCATCAAGGAGGACTTTGCCGCCGACGCCAAGAAACGCAACGATGACCTGCTCTGGCGGAGCATGGCGGCCCTGGCGGACTATATATCCGATCCCCCCAACACCTTACTGGTCTTCAATCCGCTAAGCTGGCAGCGCTCCAGCCTGGTGGAAATCGACCTGGACAACGGCCTTGAAGTCGTCAACCTGACTTCGCATCAAAGCGTTCCTTACGAGACGCTGTTCACGGGGCCAACGTACCGTCACATCCGCTTCATGGCCGGGGACGTGCCAGCAGTAGGCTATAAGGCTTACGCGCTTGGAGCGGCGCAGCAGACGCCTTCCCCATCAGCCTCCACCTCCGACGCGACGCTGGAGAATCAGTACTATCGGGTCGTATTGGATGCGGAGAGCGGCGCGGTAAAGAGCGTCTTTGACAAGGAGCTGAACAAGGAACTGGTGAACTCGTCCAGTCCCTACCGATTTGACCAGTACCTGTACGTCACCGGCGCCGACAAGCTTCCCAACCGGGCGGTGCAGTATAGTTCCGCCGCACCGCTTCCCGAGCTCAGCATCCATGGCGCGTCGGGAGGGCGATTGGTTTCCGTGACTCACCAACCCTTTGGCGTGGTGGCGCGTTTGGAAAGCCAGGCGAGTGAACACGCCCAAGGTTGAAACGGAGATTATCCTGTTCAATGGCCGCAAGAAGATTGAGTTTGTGAATCGCGTTCACAAAACCGAGGTGTACTCGAAAGAGGGCGTCTACTTCGCGTTCCCCCTGGCGATGGAACATCCGCAATTCCGCTACGAGATTCAGAACGGCGTTGTGGACCCGAGCCGCGACCAACTGCCGGGAGCCGGGAAGGAATGGTTCTCCGTGCAGCATTGGGTGGCGGCGGACGAAGGCGGCGCATCCGTGGCGCTGGTGCCGGTGGATGCTTCGCTGGTCTGCCTGGGAGACATCTTCCGCGGCCGGTGGCCGAAGGAGTTTGGCCAGCGCTCCGGCACGATCTTCTCCTACGTAATGAACAACTACTGGGACACCAACTATGCCGCAGGACAGGGCGGCGACTTCACGTTCCGCTACGTGCTCACGAGCGGCGCGCACTTGCAGAATGCCGGGCTTGAGCCGCCTGGGATGGGACGAGATGACGCCCGCCGAAGTTGACCAGATCACGTCGCAGGACAAAGCTCTCAACACCCCGCGGCCCCTGGACGCGGCCCAGGGCAGCTTCGTTCAAGTCGACCAGCCCAACGTGGTTCTGGTGACGTGGAAGATGGCCGAAGACGGCGATGGAACGGTGATGCGCTTCCTGGAAGTCGGCGGAGAGGCGAAGCAGGTGGAAGTGCAGACTCCCCATCTCAATGTCAAGGCAGCGTGGAGCGCTGACGCACTGGAGCGGAAGCAAGCACCTCTCGAAACGCTCGACCACGGCTTCCGATTCTCTGTGAAGCCCTTCCAAATCGTCACCGTGCGCCTTAGGGCTGCGGGCAACGTGCGATAGGGCAGTGACGAGTGGCGAGTGGCAAGTGCAGTGATTAACGGTTGATCTTCCAATCGGGAGGGCCACGGAGGAAGATGCCCCCACCTCCTCGGGCTCTGTGACAGAGGCAGGGTGAAATCAAAACGATTCTCTCCGTTGTGTGTTTTCATCCTCTTGATGGGACTTGCCTTGGCCTGTTCTTGCCGCGACAAGGAGCAACCGACGCGGCCTTTACAAAGCCCTGAGCAATTGGCCTCTCCTTCCCGAAACCGTACCCAACCTGTCTCTGATTTCGAGCGTTACATTCACACCTATGCCTGCAAGACCCCGGTTTGGCTCGATGGAAGTACGCACAAAGAAATCCGGTGCCTGAGTATTCCATACAATTCAAAGGGCCGGGTCACATACCTTACGGGCTTCGAGGGCAACTGCGAGGTCATCGAAATCGGAGAGCGCAAACATCCCGTGCCCCTGGATAAAGATATCCAAGTATTCACCATCGAATGGCCGGCGGAGTCAACCGACGGGTCCCTTCGGCTGACGGTTCTTCCCAATTTTGCTTATCTGCGAACAGATCACCGAAATCCCAATTTTGACGACTTTCTTTGGTACAGGTATCTCACCAAGGCTCAATATGGCGCTTTAGAGAGATTCTTCGCGGAATCGGTCAAAGACGGAACGCTTCGCAATATCGACAAATCCTCCGACCTTGTTGACCAGCCTGAGGCCAGCCTCGCCAAGTGGGCACCCGCGTATTTTGAGAACTGTGAGCTTTGGGACTCCGGGAAGGACACGCCACAGCTCTATGAGGCCATCTACTGGCACTTTGTTTCCGCCAGCGTGAACTTCCTGTTCGACCAAGCGAACCGCTATTTGCCGGACGAAAAAGCAAGAATTCGCTTTCCGCCGTGGACCGATTTCCCCGAGCGAGAGCTGGGAATCGTCTACGCGACCTACTTGGAAGACATGTTGGACGGGGACTGGGTGCGCGTGGTCGAATCTTCTCGGGGAGTGTACATCGGCGCGAAGAAGGCGTGGAGTCCAAAAGGGAACCCGGTCGCGTTTTCGATCTCAAATCGCGGCGAGAAGGAGATCAAATTCTCGGTCGGGGTAGAATTCCTGAACGGTAAGAGCGTTGTGGCGCACCTCCCAACGATCCCCGTCGGGCCGGGCACCACCACGGCCCCCCTTCGACTGGCCGCCCACAGCAGACAGGCTTTCAACTGGAACCCTCCGGATGTGAACAAAGCGTGGCTACGCGGCGGAAAGTGGACGGCGCGATTGCAATTGTCGTACGGCGAGGGCGCGGCAGGCGCAATGGATAAGAAAGCAACTTCCGAACCTTTTACCGTTGGGTATCCCAGGACACTAGACGATGTGTTTCAGCTTCCCGATCAACGGGAGGCGTTGCTGGAATTGTACTATCGCTTGAAAGAACGCCAACTCCACCAGGGACTAACCTCCCTCACGCCGACCGAGGCTCTGCTTGTGGAAATCTGGGATCTTCAGGGTTCCTTTGAGCGCGGGTCCTGGGAAGCCAAACAGTACTTTGTGCGTCAGGGCGACCGCGCCCCACACGCGGTCGCTGAGTTGCAGACCATTGGTGCCGGTTGTCAGGCTGCTGGCCTGCAAGTCATTATTGCTTCTTTCCCCGGAGGGAAGATTCCCGCCACGCTCAAACAAAGGGAACAGATCATGAAAACCTGGGCCGATGACAGGCAGGCAATCACCCCGCCGGGAGAAACGTTCTGGTATACCTATGATGAAATGCGCCCGGCCTGTAAAGAAGATGTCTATCAACCTCTCTATCGGTACCTTTCTTCGCATCGCGCCGACATACGTTGGTAAGCGTGGACTGTAACGCGAGTTGCACGCTGCGTCCGCCCGCTGGCGACGATTCTGAAGCGCGTCCTGCGTTGCAGGTCCACGCCTTTTCGTCGGGCGGCCCGTGCGACCGTTCTGGGGCAGAGGGCTGAGCGCGGTAATGCACACGGGGGGCTGGGCGCCGGCGCCCAGCGGGAAGTAACCCCTCATCCGGCTTCGTACCTCAGCCACCTTCTCCCCACGGGAGAAGGTAAACATCGATTCTGCTTGCTGCGGGGAAGAGCTTTCAAAATGGAGTGACGCATTACTTCGTAGCGCGGGCATCTTGCCTGCTTTCTCGCGAGCGTCTCGCCCGCGCGCGATGGGCCATGGCCATCTTGGCGATGGCCCAGCACGGGCAGGATGCCCATAGCACGGAGGGTGAGACGCCCGCGCTACAAAATCGGGTCGTCACCCATATTCTGTGATGTTGAATAGGTCCCTCGCCACTTGTCACTTGTCACTGTCTTCTCGTTGATCTCTTCCCGCAGCCAGTGTAAGATTTCGGTGTATCAAAATGGGCAGGCAGCAAGCGGGCGTGGTGTTAGCAACAAGGCCCATACTCCCTATGTGGTTTGACAAGAAAACTCGGCCGGTGGCGGAACTCGCCGGTATTCATCCAGCACCGGTCCCCTTACCGCCTCCAGAAGTGGAAACTCCTATGCCTATGAGCGAACCGACTCCGAAATTGACCAATCCCTCCCAGCCCGGGCACCAGCGCACGTTTCTGGGCCGCAGCGTGATGGCGCAGGGGCAACTGACCTCCGGCGAGGACCTGCTGATCGAAGGCCAGTTTGATGGAACCATCAACCTGGAAGATCACTGTCTGACGGTCGGCACGGAAGGCCGGGTCAAAGCCGAAGTGCATGCCCGGCAGGTGGTCATTCAGGGGGCGTTAACCGGCAACGTTGCGGCACGCGAGAAGATCGAGATCCGCCGCACGGGCCACGTGGTGGGCGATCTCGTCGCCGGATCGGTGGCGATTGAAGAAGGCGCGTACTTCAAAGGGAGCATCGATATCACCCGCGACAATGGAGCCGGAGCCGCGAGCGATGTCGCCACTTCCAGCGCCGTAAGGAGTAACGCCTAGCCCGTCATCGTCGCAGGCTGGCAATCCGCAAGCCGGCGCGAAGCGTGCGGTTGGAAATGGCGCTGACCAAGAATCCACAAGAGACGAAAGGAACGCCAGCGGCTGCCCCCGGTGTGAGCCGCGGTCTGCAATGGCTATGGCAGCACCTCTCGCACCTTCGCCGTCCCCACTGCCTGGAGTGCGGGCCCATCCATCAATCCACGCTCGATGTCTTGTTGTTGCGCGGCGCCAAGCTCTACATCTCCGACATCATCACTCCCTTGCTGAAGACCAGCGAGTCGTTCTGGACACTACGAGGCAAGGCGCGCGTCTTTCTGATCGATGACTTCATGGCCCAGATTCCCGCCATTCCTCCCGAATCGCTGTCCGCCATTTGCTGCTGGAGCTTGCTGGACCTGCTGCCGCGCGAGGCCCTGCCGCCTTTGGTTGAACGCTTCCATTCCTACCTTCAGCCCGGCGGCGTGATGTTCTCGATTCTGCGCGAACCGCAGGTGACGACCGGCAGTGAAACTCGCTGGTGGTTCGAAAGCCTCACCGTGCTCGGCTCGAGCGACCGCACGCAGAAGCCTTTTGCTTACCCCGCCGTGACCAACCGGGAAATGGAGAACCTCTTTCCCGGTGGCAACGTCAAGACCTTCCTCATGCGCTCGGGACGGCGTGAGGTCGTGGCCATCCGCTAAGTTTCCGCTAGACGGTTCTGCTACGCCTTCTTCGGCAGCCAGGTCGCACTATACTCGCAGCCCGCCAGCATGCCGCCATCGATGAGATGCGCGATTCCCGTCACGCCTTCACTGTCATCGGAGACGAGGTACAGGGCCGCGCGCGCCACGTCTTCGGGAGATAGGAAGCGGCCGAGTGGCACGCGCCCCTGCCGTTCGCGGATCATCGCTTCCGGGTCCGCGGCACTGTCGATGTGCTTGCGAAACGCCGGCGTGTCGGTTATCCCCGGGCAGAGGCAATTCACGCGGATGTGGTCAGCGCCATAGTCCATGGCCAGGGACTTGGTAAGCAGCACCAACGCTCCCTTGGCGGCGACGTAGGCAGGGGTCAGCATCTGTCCCACCAGGCCGCTGATCGAGGCCGTACTCAGAATGACTCCGCCGCCCTGCCGCCGCATGATGGGGACCACGTGCTTGACGCCGAAGAACACGGACTTGAGGTTCACGGCGAGAATGTCGTCCCACTCGGCCTCGGTGGTGTCCTCAACCAGTTTGACAAGGGAATAGCCGGCGTTGTTAAACAGTATGTCAACGCGGCCCCAGCGCGCCGCCGTCTCCTCCACCATGCGTTTGACGTCCGCTTCCTTCTTGACGTCCGTCTGTAGAAAGCTCGCTTCGCCGCCTGCCTTCTTGATCAAACTCAGCGTTTCCTGGCCCCATTCTTCGCGCACCTCGGCGACGGTGACCTTCGCGCCTTCCCGCGCAAACAGCATCGCGCTGGCCCGGCCGATGCCGCGTCCCGAACCGGTTACAATTGCCACTTTGCCCTGCAGTTTCATATCGCCCCCAACAGTAGTTTTCTTTGGATAGCCCTAGACTGGCCACAATTTTTCGCCGTGTTGCCACCTGGCACTCACGCAAGTTGGTACCTATGCTATCACGACCACAGGGTCTAAGCCGCTACTGTCTCAGTTTGACGTACAGGCGGCTTTACGCCGCCACTTGGCGAAGTAAACTCGCCGCTACAAATTCAATCCGATACGGTACCTGAAGCTTGCCCTCCGTGCTTTCATGAGGAATAATCAGATACAGGAGGAAATGGATGCTTCGCGAACAGTTTCTGGATTACACGCAAGGCTTGAAAGAGGCGCTTGACGCCATTCCCACCGACGCGGCGGAGAAGTTCCTGCAACTTCTCGAGAGCGCCTACCTGGAGGGCCGGCAGGTCTTCCTGATGGGCAATGGCGGCAGCGGCGCCAGCGCTTCGCATGCGGCCGGCGATTTGAACAAGGGCGTCTCCTACGGACGCGAAAAGCGCTTCCGCGTGATCAGCCTGAATGACAACATGGCCACGCTCACCGCCTACGCAAACGATGTTTCCTACACGGATGCCTTCGTGGAGCAACTCAAGAACTTCCTCCGTCCCGGGGACCTGGTAATTGCCCTGTCCGGCAGCGGCAACTCGCCCAACGTGCTCAAGGCCGTCGAGTATGCCAACCAGCACGGCGCCATCACCGTGGGACTGACCGGCTTCAGCGGTGGCAAGCTGAAGGGCCTGGCGCAAGTGGCGCTGCACGTCCCGGTGAACGACATGCAAAAGGTCGAGGACATTCACATGATGATGTTCCATGTGGCGATGCAGGTGCTCTGCGCGAGAGCCGATTCCGCCGGCCAGACCGCCGTGGGCCGGGCCTGCTGATATTGAAATTTGCCTTTTGTCCTGACTTGCTCTTCTCCGTCCGTCCGAACTCAATCTCTATCGAGAGTCTTGCGGCTGCCCTGCCAGATGCGCGGCGGGCGGTGCCCTTTGGAGATCTGGTAGCTGCTGATGTCGTGCACCATTTTGACCAGCGCGACGACGTTGTCGTACGGCGTGTCGGGCAGCAGGCCGTGGCCGAGGTTGAAGATGTGGCCGGTGCGGTAGCCCGCCTGGTTCAGCACCCGCTTGGCGCGCTTGCGGATGAAGTTCTGGTCGCCGTAGAGCACCACGGGGTCCAGGTTGCCCTGCACGCCCACGCCGTCGCCCACCCGCCGCCAGGCCTGGTCCAGTTCCACGTGCGAATCGACGCCGATCACGTCGCCGCCCGCGTCGCGCATGGCCTCCAGCAGCATGGCCGTGCCCGTTCCAAAGTGGATAATGGGTGCTCCCGTCTTAACTTCCTGCATCATCATGCGCGTATACGGCTGGACGTAATCGCGGTAATCCTGCGGCCCCAGGCACCCCACCCAGGTGTCAAAAACCTGCACGGCCTGCACGCCGGCATCAATCTGGCCGTTGAGGTACTTCGCCAGGGCGCGCGCCAGGCGCTCCATCAGCGCCCGCCAGGCGCCCGCGTCACCGTACATCAGGGCCTTGGTGTGGCGGTAGTTTCGTGACCCGCCGCCCTCGATCAGGTAGGACGCCAGAGTGAACGGGCAGGCGGCAAATCCGATCAGCGGCAGCTTGGCGTTCAGGTTCGAGCGCGTTTGCCGGATGGCGTCGTACAGATAAGCCAGCGACTGGAGAGGGTCAACCTCATGCAAGCGGTCCACGTCCGCGGCGGTGCGCACCGGCGGACTGATCACCGGTCCTTCGCCCTTGCCATACTCCAGATGCAATCCCAGCGGCTCGACGATCAGCAGCAGGTCGGCAAAAATGATGGCGGCGTCCACGCCCAGCTTTTCCGCCGCGGTCACGGTAACTTCTGAAACCAGCGCGGGACTCTTGCACAACTCCAGAAAGGGCACGCGGGCGCGCAGTTCGCGATAGTCTTTCATGTAGCGACCCGCCTGGCGCATCAGCCAGACGGGCGTGGCGTCAACCGCCTCAAAACGGCAGGCCTTCAGAAAACGCGAGTCCTCCCACTGCGGCCGGGCGACCGCTGTCGCGATTCCGGATTCCGAAGTCCGAATTCCGAAGGGAGAATCAAAGCCCGAAAGCCGAATTCGGGAGGGAGAATCAAAGCCCGGGTGCCGGCCTGCGGACGGAGAATCGCTTCTCGTGATTTGCGAAGCGGCGTCCGGAATTCGCAATTCGGAATCCGGACTCACTACCTCGGGGTGCCCAGGCTTAGACTCCGGACTCCGGACTCCGGACCCCGGACTTCCGTCTTATTCCGGGCTTCGGACTTCGGCCCTCGGCCCTCGGACTTCTTTTTGAGAATTTCCTTCGCCCACTGCGCGGTCTCCTGCACCAGTGATCCCATCTTCGGCCGGGCGGGTTCAAAATCGACGGCGATGCCGTGACTCGTCAGCGTCTCACTGCACGTCGGCCCCACGGAGGCGACGACTGCCTTTGCCAGCGCCGCCAGCAACGGTTCCTTGCGGCCCGCTTCCTCGGCCACGCCCAAGAGATGATCCACTTGCACGGATGTGGTGAACAGGGCCACCTTCGCCCGGCCGTCCACCAGCGCGTTAATGGCCTCGCGCAGCGGCTGAACGTCCTGCGGAAGGGTCCATTGATACACCGGGACGCGTAGTACCTGGACGCCGCGTTCCTTCAGCGCGGCGAGGAAGTCCTCATTCGGCACGCCATATTCCTGCACGGCCACGCGGCTGCCCGTCAGCGGAAACGCGCGCGGGTTGTCGTCCAGTTCGTCCAGAACTTCATGCCAGGTGTTGGGCTCGGACGCGATCATGGCAATGGGTATCTTGTATTCACGCAGAACCTTGATGGGCTTCGGTCCACGCACCACCACGGTGGTCGCCGCCAGCGCCTGCACAATCTTCCCGCGTTCGTGACGCGTCTCCAGAACCTCGAGCAGCCGGCGCGTGCCGACGCCGGTCATAAAGATGACGCCGTCGAATTTCTTTGCGAACAGCTCATCGCCAAACGCGAAGACCGCGGCGTTTTCCTCCAGCGGCACCTCGCGCAGCGCCGGCGCCAGACGCGGCACACCACCCAGACGCTCAATCAGCGTGGCCATGTCCGAGGCGCGGCGGCTTTCAAACGCCACTACTTCCAGACCATCGAAGTTCGCAACCGGAATTGAGGGCAATATCATGTTAGTGACTCTTCACTATGCCCGATGGCCCGCCGCAGGTCAACGCACAACTTGCCGGTCCGTGTGACCCGGCGCAAGGGTCGCCACCGTACGCTTCCATCGCACATCGCGCCGCCCGGACGGCTGGCGGGCGGTCTCGATCCGTAACGCCGGCTTCCAGCCGGCACCGGGGCCGAAAGGATGGCGAGGCTACGAGCCGCCGGTCCGAAGAGACCCCTCACCCGGCCCGAAGGATCGGGCCGACCTCTCCCCAGGGAGAGGTTGTTGATTCGTTTTGGGCGCGTTCCCGCACTCCCATTCCTAGCGACGCCTCCCCAGGGAGAGGTTGTTGATTCGTTTTGGGCGCGTTCCCGCACTCCCATTCCTAGCGACGCCTCCCCAGGGAGAGGTTGTTGATTCGTTTTGGGCGCGTTCCCGCACTCCCATTCCTAGCGACGCCTCCCCAGGGAGAGGTTGTTGATTCGTTTTGGGCGCGTTCCCGCACCCCCATTCCTAGCGACTCCTCCCCAGGGAGAGGTTGTTGATTCGTTTTGGGCGCGCCTCTGTGAAGGTTCGACGGGAGAGAAGTCCTTGCTCAGGGGACCGGGTTGATTCCTCAGGCGACCAGCTTTTTGACGACGTTGCCGGAAATATCCGTGAGCCGGAAGTCGCGGCCTTGGAATTTGAACGTCAGCTTGGTGTGGTCCAAGCCCATCAGGTAAAGGATGGTGGCATGCATATCGTGGATGTCGATGGGATCCTCGACGACGTTGTACCCAAGCTCATCGGTTCTGCCCAGTGTCATGCCGGGCTTGATGCCTCCGCCGGCAAGCCACATGGTGAAAGCCCGCGGGTGATGGTCGCGGCCCAGAAACTTGGATTGATTGCGCGCCTCGTTCATGGGCGTGCGCCCGAATTCGCCGCCCCAGACGACCAGCGTGGAATCCAGCAGGCCGCGCTGCTTCAGGTCCGTGACCAGAGCGGCCGCCGCCTGATCGGTTTCCTGGCAAAGCCTGGGCAGGCCGTGAACAAGGTCTTCGCGTGCGGAGGTGCCGTGCGTGTCCCAGCCGCGGTGATAAAGCTGCACAAAACGCACGCCACGCTCCACCATGCGTCGCGCCAGCAGGCAATTGTTGCCGAACGACTTTTTCCCCGGCTCCGTGCCGTACAGCTTGTGGATGTGCTCGGGTTCCTTGGAAATATCCGCCAACTCCGGAACGCTGGTTTGCATCTTGTAAGCCATTTCGTAGGAGTTGATGCGCGTGGCAATCTCCGGATCGTTGGCCGTCTTCAAACTCATCTCGTTCAGGTCTTTGAGCACGTCCAGCGAGTCGCGGCGCTGCTCGGCGGAGACGCCCTCGGGATTGGTGAGGAAGAGCACCGGGTCGCCCTGGGAGCGGAACTCGACGCCCTGGTACACAGTGGGAAGGAACCCGCTTCCCCAGCACGATTTTCCCCCGTCAGGCTGATTCTGCCCCGAGAGCAGCACCACGAATCCCGGCAAATCGGCGCACTCGCTGCCCAGTCCGTAGGTGAGCCACGACCCCATGCTGGGGCGGCCGATGATCTGAAAGCCGCAGTTCATGTAAATCTGCGCGGGCGCGTGGTTGAATTGCGTCGTGCTGATGGACTTCACAATCGCGATGTCATCGGCGATCCCTTGCAGGTGGGGAAGAATCTCGGAAATTTCCGCGCCGCACTTGCCGCTCTTGGGAAATTTGTACGGCGAACCCAGCAGTCGCGGCACACCCTTGATGAAGGCGAAGCGCTGGCCCTTCAGGTACTCTTCCGGACAGAAATCGCCATTGAACTGTTGCAGCTTGGGCTTGTAGTCCAGCATGTCGAGGTGCGAAGGCGCACCTGCCATAAAGAGATAGATGACGCTCTTGGCCTTGGGGGCAAACATCGGCGCCTTGGGAGCCAGCGGGTTGGGTTCGGCTGTGGGCATGCCCGGCGGCAACGCGCCCGACGCAAAGAGGTTCTGCCCCATGAGAAGTGACAGCGCGCCGGCACCCAGTCGAATACCGGACTCCTTCAGAAAGTAGCGCCGCGTAAAAGCCTTCATCATCTCTTCTTGATCGTGCGGAAAGGTGCTGCTCATTAGTTACTCCTCAGTTAAAGCTTCATCCATATTCAGCAGGACGTTGGAAACCATCGTCCACGCTGCGGCTTGCGGCAGGTCGGTGGCCGCGCCGGTGAATCCCTTGGCCACCAAACCGGCGGCTTTCGGGTCTTTCTGGAAGTAAGCAACCTCGGAGCGATAGTAGGCGAGGATGCGATTCAACTCCGGCGCGGTGGGGCGCCGAGTCAGGCTGCGGCGAAATGCGTAAGTGACTTGGGCCGCGGGGTCGGGTCCGCCGTCGTGCAAAATATTGCGGCCCAGCGCCTGCGCGGCGACAAAGAAAGCAGGATCATTCAGTGTGGTCAAAGCCTGGAGCGGAGTGTTGGTGCGTACGCGCCGTACCGTGCAGAACTCGCGCGTCGGCGCATCGAACGTGGTCCAACTCGGATAAGGAGAAGTCCGCCGGATGAAGGTGTAGAGCGAGCGGCGGAACTGGTCTTCACCCTTGCTCTCTTCCCACTTGTCATTGTTGTAAGGCCGGTCCCAAACGCCTTCAGGCTGGTAGGGGAACACGCTGGGACCGCCGATCTTGGAGCTGAGCAGGCCGCTGGCCTCCAGCGCCGAGTCGCGGATCATCTCCGCGGGCATGCGGAAGCGCGGGCCGCGCGCCAGCAGCAGATTGTAGGGATCCTTCTCCTCCAGTTCGGCCGATACGCTCGACGTCTGCCGGAAGGTGGACGAGGTCACGATTACCCGCAATATTTTCTTCATACTCCAGCCGTCGCGCATGAACTCCGTGGCCAGCCAGTCGAGCAGTATCGGGTGCGTGGGTGGCGAACCTTGCGTGCCGAAGTCTTCGCTGGTCTCCACAATGCCGCGGCCAAACAACTGCTCCCAGTAGCGATTCACTGTGACCCGCGCGGTGAGTGGGTTGTCGTCAGATACCAGCCAATTGGCCAATCCCAGCCGGTTCGGCATCGCGTCATCGGGCAGCGGATTGAGGATGTACGGAACGCCCGCGCACACCTTGTCACCCAGGCTCAGGAAGGCGCCGCGGATGTGCATGTTCGTGCAGGGTCGCTGGAACGAATGCTGCTCACCCATCACCAGCGCGGTGGCGATGCCCAGGTCGGCGTCGGCTTTTTCGAGATCCTTCTTCTTGGCACGCACCGGGTCCAGCAGCGGCGCGATGGAGCGATATGCGGCGGCCAAATCGCCGGCTTGCTTGTCCGTGCGCTTGGCCGTGGGGAGGTCCAGCACGCTGCGGAGAGATGCGGGCACGGTGGTGACCACGCGCGGGTCGGCCATGGCGGTCACGGAAATCCGGAAGCGCCCGATGGCGCACTTGGTAAACGCCATGTCGTGCTTCATGTGGATAGTCAGCACGCTGCCGCCGGGGAATCCGAAGGGCTTATCCGGCATCAGAATTCCACGGCGCACGGCGGTGGTTTTATCGTTGGCCGTGGTGATTCCCCAGCCTTTGGGCTGCGGCTTGTCGTTTACCAAATTGTCGAAAACGTAGCCGTCCTGCGATTCATCCGCCGCTGCCTTTTTGAAGACGATCTTTTGCGGAGTGCCCGAACCCGCCTCCGGCGCGGCCTGCACTTCGAAGCCACTCAGGAAGAAGTTGCCCTCCGGATCGCGTCCCGGGCCGCCTGCGGGCAGGCTGGGGTCGCTGATCGCTTCAATACGCACGCCGTTAATGCCGGTCAAGTCCGTGCGGGCGGTTAGTTCGTACGAATCCGCATCCGGATTCTTTCCCACAGCCAGAATCGAACCGTCAGGCAGAAGCTTAAGCGTGGCTCCGCCCTGGGACACGTAGTGGCTGGGTTGAAGCACCGACCATTTTGCCTCCGCGGCTTTGATGCCCTGCTCCCACTTCGCCTGGGCTGCTGCCAGGGCCGGCGTGGGAGTGTCCAGCACGGTTTGCAGGTTGGCGATATCCGCGCGCAACTGCTTGCTCTTGGCGGCCTGATCGGGAGTGGGCAGTTCGATGAGGGGTTCGCGGGCGTAGGGGCCCTCGTAGGAATTGTCGTCCTTATACTTCTCGCCGGCAAAGAATGACAGGAAGCGGTAATAGTCCTTCTGCGTGAAGGGATCGAACTTGTGGTTATGGCATTCGGCGCAGCCCAGTGTGCTGCCCAGCCAGACCGTGGCGGTGGTGTTCACGCGATCGACCTGCGTGTACCAGTAATACTCCTCGGGATCGACGCCGCCCTCCATGTTGGTCATGGTGTTGCGATTGAAGCCGCTCGCCACCAGTTCTTCCGTGTCAGGGTCCGGCAGCATGTCGCCGGCAATCTGCTGGACGGTGAAGTCGCGGAACGACATGTCCTGGTTCATCGCATTGATGACCCAGTCGCGATACTTCCACATCGTCCGCCGCATGTCCTTTTCGTAACCGTTGGTGTCCGCGTAGCGGGCCAGATCGAGCCAGGGCGCCGCCCAGCGCTCGCCAAAGCGTGGCGAGGCAAGCAGGCGGTCAACCACCTTCTCGTAGGCGTCGGGACTGTGATCGGCCAGAAAGGCGTCAACTTCCTCCGGCGTAGGTGGAAGGCCAATCAGCGCCAGCGAGACTCGGCGGATCAGCATTTCCTTGCTGGCTTCGGGCGATGGCTTCAGGCCTTCCTTCTCGAGGCGCGCCAAAACAAAGTTATCGATGGGATTCCGGCACCAGGCGGCGTCCTTGACCTTGGGCACTTCAGGGCGCACGGGCTTGACGTAGGCCCAGTGCTTGACCGGCTTGCCCGCGGCCAGCGGTTCGGCGGAGTCGGGACCGCGCGCGCCGCTGTCAATCCACTTGCGGATCAGGGTGATCTGCTCGGCGGAGAGCGGAGGGCCACCGTAGGGCATCTGCGGCCGATCAAGCGCCATGAGCCGCCGCACCATCGGGCTCTTTTCGCTGTCGCCGGGGATCACCACCGCACCATTCGCGCTGCCCTTCAGAAGCGCTGCCAGCGAATCCATGCGCAGGCCGTTCTGCTGAAGTTCGGGGCCGTGGCACTGGTAGCAGCGCGCGGCGAGAATGGGGCGAATATCGTCAACGAAAGTTCCGGGCCCTGCAGTTTGTGCGTGCGCAGCCACCGGCATCACAGCGGTCAGCGCGGACGGCGTCTGCCCCTCGGCCGCGTGTTGCGTGCCGGCGGATTCCGCAAAGGCGTTCTGATCGATCCATGCACGGATCAGTTTGATTTGGGCAGGCGGCAGAGGATCAGCCCCGGCCGGCATGCGGTCATCTTCGCCCTCGCCCAACAATCGCTTGACCAAGGGGCTCTTGGCGCTGTTGCCGGGGATGATGGACTTGCCGGATTCGCCGCCTTTCAGCGCGTTCGCTTCGCTATCCAGGCGCAAGCCGCCCTGTGGCTTCTCGCCGCCGTGGCAAGGGAGGCAGTTCTTCTGGAAGATGGGAGCGATATCGTGCGCGAACGTGATTTTGGCCTGCGGTATGGGTGAAGGGGCCGGGGGACTGGAGGCGCGGGGCGCCCCGCCCGGCATGAGGGTGGCGAACAGCAGGCCTATACCGCCCGCCACGACCGAAAGATGAGTTGTGATCCGCCCGAAATTTAGTCGGAGATTCATGGAGCCTGGATGTGTGCCCAAAGGCTGGCTGCGTAACCTGTGCGCGCCGGAATTGTCAATGACAGCGGTAGCCCTGCGTACGAAATTTGAATATAGCGCCAAGCGGGAGCAGATGCAATGAAATCCTTGTGTTATCCCAACAGGCGTACCGCCGCCATCCTGTCCTGGGAGCGAGCCGGACGCGGCTCGTACCATGGGCATTCCTTCGCGATGCTCAGGACAGACTCTGCCCGTGCTCGTACCACGGGCATCCTGCCCGTGCTCGGGCATGGCCAGGATGGCCATGGTACGTTAGGCACGCCCGGAATCGGAACTGCTTGCATCTAGTGGTGCTTGGAGCCGACGCCCGCAACAGCTTGTGGTATCGATCAAAAAAAACGCCAAAACCGGTACTATCGTACGCTCAATGCTCCGTTGCCATTTTGGGTGGGAGCCATTACACTTTGCCTGTATGAGCGCAGACCGAAGGCGAGTTCCGCGATATTCAGCGCACGCGAAAGCCAGCGTCAAGCTGTCCGGGGACCCCAACGCGCTTCCCGTTATGGTGGAAGACCTCTGCGTTCTGGGATGCTTATTGGAGAATGGTCCCAATTTGGAACCGCACATGGAGTGCGAGTTCTTCATGTCGTGGAAGGGCCGGGACTTTCAATCGCCGGCGCTGGTGGCCTGGCGGGGAGAGCAGGGCCAGGTGGGCATGGAGTTCCACAACACGGACCACATCAACCAGCAGCGGCTGCGGGAAATCTGCGCGGAACTTCTGATGAAACCGCTGGTCCGGCTGTCAAGCCGCAGCGAGCAGCTCATTTGACCGCATGGGTTATAATGGGTGGCGCTCGCAAACCAAGCTTCTCTTGGAGTCATTTCTGATTGCTCGTCGCCATTTTGGGATTTTTGGGATACTGCTGTGTTCCGCGCTGCTGACGCTCCCGCTCAGTTGTGCGTCAGATTTACAGAACCAGAAGCCTGCCGCCAAGCCGCCGCTCGCCGCCGCTCCTCAGGACCGCTACCCCGATGACGTAGGTCGCTTTCTGGCCGGTCTGCCGGTGCGGGCGGAGAGTCCCCTCGCCAAGCTGGAAGACACCCCGGCTTGGTCCCAGCACCGGAAGGAACTGGACACCGCCTGGGGCAAAGTTCTGAATGACCGCCTGCCCGTCATGCGCACATTTCAGAAGGATGAACTTGCCAATCAGCGCACGGTGGGGTCAACGGTCTTTTACCCCTTCAGCGGCCCCGACACGCTGACCGTAACCGTTTTCTTTCCCCAAAGCCCGCTTTACGTGTTGGTGGGGTTGGAGCCCGCCGGGACGCTGCCGAGTCCGCAGCAATTACAACAGAAGAACCTTCCAGACTATCTGGCGGAGACGCGGGACACGGTGGCCTCCGAGCTGCAACGAAGCTTCTTTATTACCCACCAGATGGACACCCAGTTTCGCGGCCAGATTACTGACGGCCTGTGCCTGCCCATCCTCGAACTGCTGGTGCGGTCGAACCACACCATACTGGGTTTCCGCTACGTCCGCCTTGATGACCATGGGCAGATCGTGGAGCGGCCTGCCAACTATCGCGGCACGGGCAACAACTGGAACAAGGGCGTCGAGATCGAGTTCCGCAGCGACGACGACCAGTCCGTTCACAAGTTGTACTATTTTTCCGTGAATCTCGCGGATGACCACTTGAAGGAGAATCCCTCCTTCATGACCTATCTTGCGACGCTTCAAGGCGCCGCAACGTTCTTAAAGGCCACTTCGTACATGTTGCATCAGCCCGGGTTTTCGATGATCCGCGACCACGTCCTCTCGGAGAGCGCCGCCGTCTTGCAGGATGACTCGGGCGTGCCCTACCACTACTACCTTACGCCCAACTGGCGCGTGGTGCTGTACGGCGATTACACCCGGCCCTACGGCAGCTTCCGCTATCTGGAACAAAAGGACCTGCGCAACGCCTACCTGACCCAAAAGCCCCGCCCATTACCTTTCCGCATCGGCTACGGCTTCCGCGCCGTGCCCTCCAATCTGCTTTTCGCGACACGAATGAATTAGCGCTACGATGAGCTTGATGCGGCTGGTCGAGGCGCAATCCGAAAGTGGATTGCTCAAGCCCACCACGCCTCTGGCCTTACGCCCCGGAGAGTGTGTGCACCTCATTGTTGTCCGCCAGCCAGACCCCAAACGCAAGGACAGGGCTCGACTTGCCAAGGTCGACCCTGCGGATGACGTGGCTCTTACCCTGCAAGGTCTTGAGAATTGGGCCGCCAACCTGGAGGTAGAGGACTGATCGACGCACGAACAAACCACTGAGCTGGAACTTGCCACTGACGAAGCGCTGGGCCGCGTGGAACCTCCCACCAAGGCAAGATAGCGCCCAAGCGACGTAGCGCAGCCGCAGCCGCAGTTTGACTTCGTCCGCGGCTTTTCCCTCGGGCTACCTGCTAATGTTACTATGTCACCAGCCACCCAGGCCAGGCCCTGGCCTTGAGGGGACATCACTCTTGCCAGAATCCAATGCAGGACAAAACGAGATCGTAGCCTTCCTCCGAAGGCGCGACTATAAGCTGGTCAAAGAACTCGGACAAGGCGCTTGCGGGAAAACAGTTTTGTTGTTCGACGACCAGATCAACGAGCACTTCGTGTGCAAGAAATACGTCCCGTACGCCGAGACGCGGCGACAGGAGCTGTTTTCCGGTTTCGTGAGAGAGATCAAGCTTCTGCACCAAGTCCACCACAACAATGTCGTCCGCGTTTTCAACTACTACCTTTATCCAGAACAATACACGGGATACATCCTGATGGAATATGTGGAGGGTGCGGAGATTGATGACCACCTGAAGCAAAGTCCTGAGCAGACCAACGAACTGTTTCTTCAGGCTGTCGCTGGTTTCGCATACCTTGAGCAGCGCGGGATTCTACATAGGGACATCAGGCCGGGTAACTTGATGATTCGTACCGACGGGGTCCTGAAAATAATCGATCTCGGCTTCGGAAAGCAGATCCAAACCTCCTCGGATTTCGAGAAGAGTGTCAGCCTCAACTGGTGGTGCGATCCGCCAAATGAATTCGGCAAAGGCAGGTACGACTTCGCAACGGAAGTGTACTTCGCAGGGAAATTGTTCGAGCGCATTGTCCAGGAGAATAGCGTCAGCCACTTCAAGTATTCCGACACACTCCAGAAGATGTGCGCCCGAGAGCCGGCGCTGCGCTTTCAATCTTTCTCCGTGATTGAGAAAACGATTAGGAGTGACCAGTTCTTTGAGATCGATTTTAGGGACGAGGAACTTATAGCATATCGCTCTTTCGCAGACCAGTTCTGCTCGCAGGTCACGAAGCTGGAGAGTGGTGCAAAGTACGTGAATGACATCGAGCAGATTCGGACGCAGCTAGAGGACGCATATCGTAAGGTTATGCTGGAGCAATGGGTGCCCGATGCCGCACTCGTGGTCCGATGCTTGATTACTGGCTCATATTACTATCGAAAAGAAGGTCTGGCCGTGGCGCACGTAAGAAACTTCTTGAGACTTCTTAAGAGTTTAAACTTTGAAAAAAACCGGGTCCTTCTAGCCAACTTGCATACAAGGCTTGACACGATTGCACGATATGAGGTTGCTCCACATGAGGAGATCCCCTTCTAGCTGGCAGCCATACGACCGCATGCGCAGGCCCTTCAGCGGGGTAGCGCACCAGACGTAGCCGCCGTTTGGCCTCGGGGCTGGCGCAGACTCCTGGGGTTGGGAGTCTGCGATCTCGATGGGTCCTCTGGTTTCCAATGCGGGACGCAGAAATTGACAAGCATCTCCGCGCCGGTCGGCGAGGTGAGGCTGACACGAAACGCCAGCAGCGTCACGCTCCTGGCCTTTACTTCGCCTCGCCGGCTGGCGTATTACTCACAGGTCTGGGAGGCGTATTATTCGCAGATCTCGCTGCTAGCTTTGCCAGTGAGTCCAAGTACGACTTGGCGTCCTCTACCTCGACACGCATCTTGCCGAACACGTAATCAAATGTTTCTCGGCATTTGTCGAAGATGTCCACGCACTCCTCATCAGATTTGCTGTGTATGGCCTCACTAACGAGCTGCCATGGAGTATGGCCATTGGGTTTGGTTGGCCTGCTGGTCGCAAACTACCAGGCAACAAATCCCCGGCATAATCAACTTTATCCGTGAAGCGTTTAGATTTCTTGACTTCCTCAATCTCTGCGAGTAGTGGTGTTGGCATGTTGTGCATGACGGCGACTTTGTGCAAAACGTCTAGCATTGTGTTCATGCGATCCTCAACAATTCTTCGCAGGTAGGCACAAGCTGCCAGTCCGAGATTGAAGTGCCGCATCCTGATTGCTTTTTGATAAGTCTTCATCTGACTCTCGTTGAAGGCAGATCTCAGGCTCTTCGGAACCTTCTCTTCCAACTCTGGATACTGTCCCACTTTAATGAACGTATAGGTTTCGCCCGTTTTGCGCCAGTGGAAGTAGTACTTAACAGGACCGCAGTTACAATTTCTGCATTTGTACTCTTTCCCGCTGGAGCCGCCGATGTTGTTTTCACCACCATAGAAGTCGGTTTCCCAGTATGTCGTTTGAAGGCAAGAAGGACAGTCTAGGGAAATATATTGAGGCAACCGGTACATTTCCTCTGCCCCCGAGTATTCAAAGACTCTGTACAGTGGCCAGGACTCCAGTATGTCCTTCAGCTTCGAAGTCAGCTCTTTCGCTGTGAGTTGTTCGACCGGCATGGTTTTCTCCTTGCCGCTGGATTCTACTGGGCAGGAACCGCCTTGTCTAGCTACCGTATCTGCCCACGAACCCATTAGGAGGGGTGGCGCAGATCCCTGGGGTTGGGAGTCTGCAATCCCGAAGGGACCTCTATCTTCCATGGTCAGACCCAGAGATTTAGAAGCATCTCGGCGCCAGCCGATCGTGGTGATCGCGGCAAGGGTTGCCCTTGCCGTGCCCCCCCTTCGTGCGCTCCGCGCGTAGTCCGCGGTTCCGTGGCGCGGCTTCAATTCATCATTCCGCAGTCATCGTTCAGAATCGACTTGCCTAGGCTCACTTTCCGCTTGACAAAAGCCTAGCCTTGTGAGTATACTCATTTTGGTGATCCGCTTGCGGGACGAAAGGTCCACGCGGATGCCGAACATGGCAGTTTGCGTCACTCGCCTTCTGCGGCCCTTCGCTGGCTCTTCCCCAAAACAAAATATCACGCTCGTTCCGAGTCCGGGGTCTGGAGTCCAGAGCCCAAATCCAAACTATGCAAACTCGGGCGAGCCGGTCGCAGGCGACAGAGTTTCGACGTTCCAAGCCGGAATGTGTATGAAAAGACGAGGTGTCAGGTGCCAGGTGCAAGGTGTCAGGGCGTCAATCCCGGTTCCCACGTTCATACCTGCGGATTAGGGAAGGCGCGGAGTGAACCGCCAGAAAACTACGTTCCAAGCCGGAATGTGTATGAAAAGACGAGGTATCAGGTGCCATGTGCGAGGTGTCAGGGCATGAATTCGGCCGCGGAGGTGCGAAACCAGGACTTGCCGAAGGCACACAATGAATTACCAAAAATTACGTTCCAAGCCGGAATGTCTATGAAAACAAAGGATACGGTCTCTCGACCGGTTCAAAAGCGGCCGCGCGCTCTGCGACGCGATTCTGACTCCTGGCTCTTTACTTCTGACTCCTGCACTTCAAGAAATGAAGGTGCATCCGGAGATCTTGCTGAAAACACACGACCGGGAACACGGGACACGAAAATACGGGACACTGGGCACGCATGCGCCGGTGACGGAACATCCTGGGAACATGCTGAAAAAAAGGAACGCCAGAACCCAATCGCCAATCACAAATCGCTATTCGCCAATGTCCTGGCTCCTTACTCCTAGCTCCCGCATTTCAAGAAATGAAGGTGCATCCGGAGATGTTGATGAAAACAAAGGAGGGCGGCAAAAAGGGTGCCGGGTATTTGTATCCCCTGGGGCTCCGGATGAAGAGGTCGATGACAGGACTGGGGATCACGGCCCGTCGGAAAACCAAAAGGCCGCCCCGGAGGACGGCCTTTTGGTTGAATGCACTCGATTTTTCAGTTTCGCGAATAGCCGGTTTAGACCGCGACCTTCTCTTCTTCCTTAGCCGGAGCGCCAATCTGCACCAGTTCCGACTTGGGCTTTTGCAGGACCATTTCCTCGTAGAGCTTGCGGGCTTGCTCGGCCTGTTGGGCTTCCCACGCGGCCTTGCGCCGGGCCTTCTCTTCTTCCGCCGCGGTCAGGGGCACGTCGTGGCTCAGATTGCGCACGCGCGCGGCGTCCTCAGCGTTCACTTTCAGCGAGTGCGTGGTGTTGTCCAGTTCCACGCTCTTGCCGGCGGCGTAGATGGTGTGCTTGCCGTGGCTCTTATACCACTCTGCCACGCTGGCGTTCTTGTACATGTTCTCGATGATGTTCCGCCAGCCGATTCCCGTGTTGTAGGCGCAGAAGGAAATTTCGCCGAGTTGCGTCGCGTAGGGAATGATGCACATCTCGGTGCGGCGGAAGTCATAGTTGAACAAATCCTGGAACCACATGCCGGCGATGAAGAGCAGGTTCCAAGGATCGCTGCGGCGCTTCATGGCGTCTTCCAGCGTGCGGTTGGGATCGGAGGCGCCGTACTTTTCGCGCGTCTTCTTTTCGCCGGAGAGCGCGAAGGACTTGTCAAACTTCTTGATCAGGTCCATCAGCGCCAGGCTCTTGGGAGCCTTGAAGGGCTTGTAGTTCTTCAGGATTCCCAGGGCCAGCATGAAGTTGGAAAACTTCTTGCTGCGGGCGGCGTCAGTGACCTTCTGGATGTCCTTCACCAGTCCGGGGACATTGAGGAATTGCGGCACGGGGGCCCATTCCTTGGTTTCCTTGTTGATCATCAGCGCCGTGCCTACGCCGCAGTTGGGATGGCAGCCGCAACTGACCATGCCCCACTGCGCTTCGGGACCCTTTACGAGGTCAGCGAAGTCGGCAAACGCACTAAACATGGAGATGGGGAACCAGTCGCGCGTGGGTTCGGTAATGCCCGTTTGCTTTTTCACGTCGCCGGCCAGATGCGCAAGCGTATAGCGCTGGCGCAAACGGCGCTGCGGCGTGATGTTCTCATCGCGGCCGGTGAAGGAAACCGGCTGGAAGGCGACGAAAGCGATCTTCTTGGGGTTCTCGCGAGCGAAGTTGACGATGGGTCCCACCTGGTCGTTGTTCACGTTGTTCACAATGGTGATGACCAGAATGATTTCAATGCCCGCCTCGTGCATGTTCTCGATGGCGCGCAGCTTGACGTCAAACAAGTTGCCGACCTGGCGATGGTTGTTGGCGTCGTTGCCGATGCCGTCAAACTGCAGGTAGGCGTAGCGCAGGCCCGCTTCAAAGGCGCGGCGGCAATAATCCTTGCTCTTGGCGAACTCGATACCGTTGGTGGCCGCCTGCACGCTGTTGTAACCGAGCTTGCGCGCGTAGCGAATGGCGTCAAAGAAAAACGGCGACATGGTGGGCTCGCCGCCGGAGAACTGCACCGACATCTGGCGGCGCGGCTTGATCTTGACGGCGTTGTCGAGAATCTCCTTCACGTCTTCCCAGGTCAGCTCGTGGACGAATCCCACCTGGTTGGCGTCCATGAAGCAGGGATCGCACATCATGTTGCAGCGGTTCGTCAGGTTGACGGTCAGCACCGAACCGCGGCCGTGCTTGATGGAGCTCGAACCGTGATTGTGCAGGCCCTCGTCATTGTGGGCGCGAATGTCGCGGCCGGGGAAGTTGGCTTCAATCCAGTTCAGGAACTTGGAGTCAACGGCCATCATGTCTTCAAAGTGGCCGTGGACGGGGCAATCCTTCACCATCCAGATCTGGCCGTCGCGCTCGATGATGTTGGCCTTGATCTCGCCCGTCTTCTCGGTGAGCAGCGAGCGCCAGTCATCATCGCCCTTGATGATCCGCTCGCGCGCTTGGCGCACGCACTCCGGGCACAGCGAATCGGTTTCGCGCGGCCATCCCAGCGGGGGCTTGGTCTTCTGATGCGATTTCAGCAGCGGCTTGTCAGACCACTTGGGAATGAACGTCTTCCCCGGGCGGTACTTGTTGAAGAGCTGGATGCCATCAAACATCACGGTGGCGGTCGAGCAAACGGCCTGATCGACAAACTTCATGAGCCGCTGACCTCTAATTCTCGGCATAACGAATGATCCTTTCCCCTCGAAAGATGACGAGCCTTCACTCCAACTTGAGTTGGAGACGATTACGATCCCGACGACGAAAGTGTGAGAACCCTGATTACTTTCCTGCGTGCCGACCGACCGCTCATCGTGGTTATTCCGCTACTTCCCACCCGGGAGGGCCACTCGATGAGCTGCTATCCGGCCCCGGCTATTTCACGCAAATGATACGAGGTAGAGGAGTTAAGGTTAAGGAGTTTATGTTAAACGGCGATTTTGGCCAGTTGTACGGCACGAATTGTCCAGCGAACGGGATTCGCAAACCGCTCGATAGTAAGGTATTTGGCATGTTGCATCGTGATGAAGATCACAATTCGAAGTGCCGATTGGCCCTCATTTCGCGAGTCCTGCCGACTGACCTCCCGTCGTGCTCGCCGTCCAAAAGCTGGAGGGGGGCCGGGGTTCCGGGTCTGCCGGCCTCTCTTCTAATGGGTAGTGTTCCAGTTCGGGTGTGCGGGCGGCCATGGGCCGCCCGGTGGCGAGGTAAACTCGCCGCTACGAACCCAAGGCAAGGCAACTGCGCCGCGGCGAATTCAAGTTGCACCATAGTTATAACTCTGCCAAACCCGCGGAGCAGGGAAGTGGCGGAGGGCGGAGGAGTCGAACCCCGAGGTTTTACCCTCCCCTGGTTTTCAGGACCAGTTGCCAACCGTTTAGCAGCGCCCTCCGTGGCGGAAGAAGCAGGGATCGAACCTGCGCCGGTTTCACCCGGACTCCGAGTTAGCAACCCGGTGCCTTACCGCTCGGCCATTCTTCCGGTGCCCAAGAGAGGATTCGAACCTCCAAGATCCAGCGCCTCATGCTGGCACGTCTGCCAATTGCGTCACTTGGGCGTAACTTGCCGTTCTGCCTCGATTCGGGCGCCGCGCCACCACCCTGGCTGCCTACGTGCCGGATGGAAGCCGGTCATGCGTCCCGAATCTGGGCAGTACGTAAACCTGGTCCCGCTGGGTGGATTTGAACCACCATGAATAACGGCTTCTGAGGCCGTCGCGTCTCGCCAATTGCGCCACAGCGGGGCAAACTTTTGGTGGAAGCGGGAGGACTCGAACCTCCGATGTTTACCGTAAAGGTTCGCAGGTTTACGGCCTGCTGCCGTCGCCGCTGGGCCACGCTTCCACTGGTGCGCGGAGAGGGAGTCGAACCCCCAGAAAGCGGTTTTTGGGACCGCCATGTCTGCCGGTTGCATCACCCGCGCCAAATAAAAAAGCCGCCTTTTTTAGGGGCGGCGTTTCGAGCAATTCCGTTGAAACTCGGTTTACCCGCACCCCTCCGCCCGCGCTGAACTGAGATAACTCAGCGACAAAAGTGACAGGAGTGAGGAGGTTAAGGTAAACGTCATAAAGCGTCTCGGTTTTCCGACAACCAATGACCATTCTACCGCAGAAGGCTAGACCTGTCAACCGCGAAAGCGCCTCAGAACGCCCCGGAAGCGCCGCCCCAGGAATCCGTCGATCGAGGGACACTTCCGCGATGCCGGCTTGCGCTGAACACCGGGCCGTGCTGAACCCGCGGCCGTGCCGAACAGGAAATGTAGCGGCGGTCACCGATGCCGCCGGGAACCTCACGATTTACGGCTACGACACCGAGAACAATATGGTGGCCATCACCACCGATGCGGGAACGGAAGAGACGCAGTTTGCCTACGACGCGCTGGGCCGGGTTACGTCGGTAACCTTCCCCTCGACCCTTAGCGAGAGTTATTCTTATGACGCCATGAACAACCTGCTGAGCAAGACGGACCGCAAGCAGCAGACGATCAACTATGGCGGAGCCTGTCCTGAGCGTAGTCGAAGGAACGCGCTCTACCGCCTGACCAGCAAGACCTATCCCGACCAGACCGCCGTGAATTATGTTTACGACCCGCTGAGCCGCTTGACGCAGGTCAGCGATCCCTCGGGAAATTACTCGTTCACTTACGACAACGTGGGCCGCCTGACGGGCACCGGCACGCAGTATTCGTTCTTCAGTTCGGCGCTCAACAACAGTTACGGCTACGACGCGGTTTCGAACCGGGTTTCATTCACCAATCCCCAATCACAAATCACCAATTACTCTTATGATTCCCTGAACCGTCTGACCAGCCTGGCCGATCCCAACACCGGAACTTTTGGTTTCGGCTACGACGCATTGAGCCGGCGGACTTCCTTGACGCGGCCCAACGGCATGGGAACGTCGTACAGCTATGACACGCTCTCGCGCTTGCTCAGCGTGTTGCACAATGGCGGGGCGCTGCCGGGAAGCACCGGCTACACGTATGACTCGGCGGGAAACCGGCTGACCAAGACCGCCGTTCAGGAAGCCAGTCCCAATCCGGTTTCGGTGCTCTCCCAGTACAGCTACGACAACATTTACGAGTTGACGCAGGCGGTGGTGGGCGGCACCTTGGCGGAGAGCTACTCCTACGACCCCGTGGGCAACCGGCTGACCTCGGCTGGACCCACGTCCTACAACTACAACGTTTCCAACGAACTGACATCCACCTCTGCCGCGACGTACCAGTACGACAACAACGGAAATACGACGAGCAAAACGGACTCCACCGGGACGACCTCGTACACCTGGGACTTCGAGAACCGCCTCACCAGCGTGACCCTGCCGGGAACGGGCGGGACTGTTAACTTCAGGTACGACCCCTTTGGAAGAAGGATCGAGAAGGTTGCACCGACCACCGGGACCACGATTTATGCTTACGACGGCGACAATGTGGTTGAGGAACTAGGCGCAGGCGGCAACATGCTGTCGCAGTACACGCAGGGTGCGGGCATCGACGAGCCACTAGCCCTGACGGGCACCGGCGGGACGTACTTCTATCACGCCGATGGTTTGGGCTCGATCACTTCGTTGACGAACGGTTCGGGCCAGCTCGCCGGCAGCTATGTTTATGATTCGTTCGGGAACCTCATGGCCTCAACAGGAACGATCACGAATCCCTTCCACTACACTGGTCGCGAATTCGATTCTGAAAGCGGCCTCTATTATTACCGTGCCCGGTATTATGATTCGACCCCGGGGCGATTCCTTAGTGAAGACCCAATTCGATTTAAGGGTGGAGTTGACTTTTACAGCTACGCCGACGAGAATCCAATTTCCTGGATTGACCCGCTTGGGCTATCTGGGTGGCTGACAATTTTCTCCAGTGGAACCACTGGCATAGGATATCACAGTTGGATTTCCTACCAGTCTTCTAACGGGACGATCACAACCTACGGAACTTGGGGGAACAATCCTCATGGCTTGGGCAATGGTCTACATCCGAATTTAGAAATCGGACGGGTTGACCCGGAAGAAGCTTACAGAACTGAGTATCTAGACGACGCAGAAGAGGCGAAATTGATGGCCTTGATCCAGCAGTACAGGAGCCAGGGAGCGAATGGGTGGAAGCTAGGTAGGCCCTGCTCTACGTTTGCCGCTGATGCGTGGCACGCTGGAACTGGTGAGACTCTCAATACCCATTGGGGCCCAATGAGCAACCCGGCAACCCTCACAGATTCAATCATTCGCGCGAACGGTGGAAAGCCGGGGCTTATACTCCAACCCCAACCGAACGGGTCAAGTAGTTGGTCCAGATCATATGGGTTCAACTCCTCGTCTCCAAGTTCTTCTTCGGGTTCGTCTCTGAATTCTTCGGGGTCGTTATTGCCATGAAAAACAAGACATACATACTCGCCCTTCTTTTGCTACCTCCCGTGTTGGTTGGAAGCTTTGCAGTCCTGTATAAGATGTATAACATGTATAACGTGATTCATAATGTGCTTCTCGAATCGAAAGACGTTCAGTTCTTCAAAGTGGAAGAACTACCCGGGGCGCGGCCCACCAAACTACGGATTTCTGGTCTGGCGTTCCGTAGCGCTATGTCAGTAAGTAAGATCACCACAAAGACAGACGGAGCTGCCATAGTTGTCTTGGTGTATCTTTCCCTAGCGAAGCCAGCAACATCCGGAAGCTTTGCGTATGAGCTAACAGTCCCAGACACAGTCAATGAGGTGAGGTTTGGGAGTAGTCCAGCGCCTATTTGGACCAGGGGAGAGACTCCCTTGCACCTACCCCATTAAGCTGGCGGCGCACGGCCGGCTGGCGCAGAGCCCGCATTTTGGGCTCTGCGTCTTGCCCATGATTCTAAAATGAAAAACGTCAGCCAGGATTCAAAAACGAATGGCAGCGAGAGGCATGTGTCGCAGCGCTGGGCTCGCTCTGCGCCAGCCGGCCGCCTGACCACCAAGACCTATCCCGACCAGACGGGAGTGACTTACATTTACGACCCGCTGAGCCGCCTGACGCAGGTCAGCGACCCCTCGGGAAATTACTCCTTTACCTACGACAACCTGGGCCGCCTGACGGGCACGGGCACGCAGTATTCGTTCCTCGGCTCGGCGCTCAACAATAGTTACGGCTACGACGCGGCCTCGAACCGGGTTTCATTCACCAATCCCCAATCACAAATCACCAATTACAATTACGATTCCCTGAACCGCCTGACCTCCCTGGCCGACCCCAACACCGGAAGTTTCGGTTTCGGGTACGACGCGCTCGGCCGGCGCACCAGCCTGACGCGGCCCAACGGCGTCGGAACATCGTACAGCTATGACACCCTCTCGCGCCTGCTGAGCGTGCTGCACAACGGTGGGGGCCTGCCGGGCAGCACGAGCTACAGTTACGACGCGGCGGGCAACCGGCTGACCAAGACCGCCGTCCAGGAGGCCAGTCCCAACCCCGTCTCGGTGCTGTCTCAGTTTAGCTACGACAACATTTACGAGTTGACTCAGGCGGTCGTTGGCGGCACCGTGGCGGAGGGTTACAGCTACGACGCCGTGGGCAACCGGCTGACTTCCGCCGGGCCCACGTCGTACAACTACAACGTTTCCAACGAACTGACGTCCACCTCTGCCGCGACGTACCAGCACGACAACAACGGCAACTCGACTTCGAAGACGGACACTAACGGAACCACTTCCTACAGTTGGGACTACGAGAACCGGCTGACGCAGCTCACGCTGCCCGGCCAGGGCGGCACGGTCTACTTCAACTACGACCCCTTCGGCCGGCGCATTCGCAAGAGTTCCGCCAGCGGAACCACGATTTACGCCTACGACGGAGCGAACGTGACTGAGGAATTAAACAGTTCCGGCATCGTCACGGCAGACTATACGCAGAGTGCCGGGATCGATGAGCCACTGGCGATGTACCGCGGCGCGGCAACCTCCTATTACCACGCCGACGGCCTGGGCTCAATCACCTCGCTCACTGACAGTGCGGGCAACCTCGCCGCCAGCTACGTGTACGATTCGTTTGGTAACCTCACGGCTTCAACTGCGAGCTCCACGAACCCATTCCTGTACACCGCGCGCGAGTTGGATTCCGAAACTGGCCTTTATTACTACCGTGCTAGATACTATGACCCAGTGGCGGGAAGGTTCCTGAGTCAAGACCCCATTGGATTCTTCGGCGGGATTAATTTCTACGCCTATGTTCGAGGCAACGCGACTAATGCCGTTGACCCGGATGGATTAGCCTGTCTACCAAAATGTCAAGATCTTAGCCTTAACAACCCAGTAGACTTTTGGAATAACAACTATGCAACGCCCGATCAAGTAGACGCCTTCATTCAATCGATGAAGGCACCTGCGTCCTGGAATGGGAAAGATACCGCGGAATCGTTCATCGCCCAAGGATTGAACCCTGCCCTGGCTCTTGGGATGCTGGGCGCAGAAACCTCATTTAAGCCGCAGAACAAAAGAAACATTCGCGACCCATTTGGTAGCGGGGGTGCCAATTACCACGACTCCATGGTTCTCGGACTCAACACAATCGTGAGGCTTGAGGAACACACCTTTACCCCGAACGTGCCCTCAGAAGCCCTGGTAAACGGTCAGAATGACATACCATCCATGATTAAGGGGTCGGGTCAGATGTACTCGACTGACGGAAACAGACGTGATTATCCGATATTTATCGATACCTACTTCCGAATGTTCGCCAAATTTCTCGGGAAATGCAGGTGGAAATAGATGAAGCCCATAACGATCTTCTCCATCATTGCGGTCGGTTTGCTTTTGCCGATGGTCGGCCAGCCTGTCGGTATGAAGTCTTACAAAAATGAGAATTACGGATTCTGCATTAATTACCCCCGTGACTGGCAAGGGCAGGAACCCTTTGACAAGAACGGCATTCTATTAGTCCCCCGAAGTGCCGATGGCTATGTCGTGCGTCCAGAGATAACGGTTAGCGCGCGGATCAATCAGCCTAGCGAAACAGGTGAGAATAAATCTCAAACCCTTCAAGATATCGCTGATTTTGAGCTGGCTAGCATTCGCGATTACGAGCATCCGAGAAGTCTCCGCCTGTTGAGTCAAAGCGACACGCACATGTGCAGCTCCGCGGCGCACGTCATGACGGTAGAGTTTACGGAGTCAAAATCTGGTGAGGCACATCTCTTTAGAGAGATGTTCTTCATCAGTCCGAAGAATATTGTTTACAAAGTCGGTTTAGAGTGTCACCTGAAAGATTCAGATCGCGCGTCACAAGTATGGCAAGAAATTGTGCAAAGCCTGAAACTTTGTGGGGAAATAAAATGACGCGTCTCGCGGGCTGGCGCAGACTCGTGACGTTGCGAGTCTGCGATCCCGAAGGGACTTCTCACAGCGTGGATGCAACGCGTCCGATGCAGGCGGAGAATTGACGAATGCTGCGTGATGAATCGAACTCCACCGGGACCTTAAATGCGGCGCTAGAACGCCATAGCTACACTCTCGCCGGCAAGGGGCCAGAAGAAAATGTCCCTTCGGGATCGCAGACACCCGAAGACAGGTGCCTGCGCCAGCCGGCGGGAGGTTTCGGTTTCGGCTACGACGCGCTGGGACGGCGGACCTCCTTGACAAGGCCCAACGGCGTGGGAACATCGTACAGCTATGACACCCTCTCGCGCTTGCTGAGCGTCCTGCACGGCGGAGGCAGCCTGCCCGGCAGCACCAGTTACACCTACGACGCAGCGGGCAACCGGCTGACCAAGACCGCCGTCCAGGAGGCTAGCCCCAACCCTGTTTCGGTGCTGTCGCAGTTCAGCTACGACAACATTTACGAGTTGACCCAAGCCGTGGTGAATGGCAGCGTGGCGGAAGGTTACAGCTACGACGCGGTGGGCAACCGGCTGACTTCCGCCGGACCCACGTCGTACAACTACAACGTTTCGAACGAACTCACCTCCACCTCCGCCGCCGCGTACGCGTACGACAACAACGGCAATACGACGAGCAAAACCGATACAACCGGGACGACCTCTTACACTTGGGACTTTGAAAATCGCCTAACCAGCGTGACCCTGCCAGGAACGGGCGGGACCGTCAACTTCAAGTACGACCCGTTTGGTAGAAGGATTGAGAAGATCGCACCGACCACTGGGACCACGATTTATGCCTACGACGGCGACAATGTGGTTGGGGAATTAGGCGCAGGCGGCAGCCTGCTGGCCCAGTACACGCAAGGCCCAGGCATCGACGAACCCCTGGCCATGATGGGCACCGGCGCAACCTACTTTTATCATGCCGATGGCTTGGGCTCGATCACCTCGTTGACGGACGGCATTGGCAACGTGGCCGCTAGCTACGTGTACGATTCCTTTGGTAACCTGACGGCTTCGACAGGGACAATCGCGAATCCGTTCCAGTACACGGGCCGTGAGTTCGATTCCGAAACGGGCCTCTATTTTTATCGCGCAAGGTATTACGATCCCGCGAGCGGCGGGTTCCTCAGCGAGGACCCGATCCAGTTTTCAGGCGGAATCAACTTTTACTCATACACGGAAAACAACCCGATCAACTTTACGGATCCCCAGGGCCTTTGCCCCGAAGTTAACAATGCTCCCTGCCTCCCAGATGTACGGGATTTTGTGAATACACACCTGGCTGATGCACAGACTCTGGTGAGCGAACTACCGAAAGGAGTGACGGTCCAAGAAGTTCTAGCGACTTCGGGCAATGAATCAGGGTTCAGCCCTAGGCGAGATAGCTTGTCACGATTTGGGAACTTCTTCGGCCTGCATGGAACAGGCTTTCCTGGCCAAAGTCGTGATCAAAATGGTAGGCTGATTACGCATACAGATAACAGTGGCGATCTTACGCCGGACTTCCCGAGGCCTCAAGGATTTAGCTTATCAGGAGAGGGATTTGTAAGAAGGGTATACGAGGCACTGAAGAAAGTAAATGCCTCTGATCCTACAACGTTCTTTAACACCATCCATCCGCTTGGTTGGGGAGCAGCCCCGGACTACACTGCCTACATGATGCGGTATAGACCCGAGAAAGAGAACTTTGGTCCATATTGGTTAGTAAGCGCGTGTTTGCCAGGAGCAACGAAATAGGGGGCGGGAACGAAATCATGAAGATCCAATGCTTATTTTTTGCGGCTGTGTTTGGGAGCATTGTATTCAACACTGCTCAGCCTGCTAATCAGCCTCTCACCGTTTCAATGGAGGAGGCAAAGGAACTGGTTTTCAAGGCGTTGCCATTGAAAATGAGACGCTTACCCAAGTTCAGTCTTGATGGAGGGCTCGATTCTGATCATCCAGGATTCTATTTTATCGCCGCCATGTGGGAGGGCTTCCCCAACGGCAGTGCAGTAATCGGACACTATGCCGTTGATGCGTCCACTGGCGACGTGTTTAGCGCTACAGTATCCTGCGATGAGATGAGTAACCATGCAATTCGAAAGCTTCAGGCGAAGATCCGAAAACGCATCGGCCTCTCAGACGCCGAGTATCATAAGATCAAAGGGAAGGGGCCGCTGTGTCCATAGGGTTGGGGGCAAGCCGGTAGGGCCGAGGTAGCGAGGTAGCCGCGCTTTCGCTACTGTACGGTTCTTAACATGAGAACGTCAACACAGCTATTAATACCCGATAAAAAAAGGTTCTGAACACGGCGACAGCAACACCGAAAGTCAGTCCCGAGGAGAAGGCCATGAAGGACACATGCAATCTTTCTGAGTTCCAGAGCTTTACGCGAGCCCGGCGAATCGCGGCCGGCGTCATGATGCTCCTCGCCCTAACCCTGGCGGGCCCGCCACGTCTAGCGGCCCAGTGTGATCAAAACACCATGCCGTACCCCACGCTCACGAGCCCCGGCAGCATCATGGGGGGCAGTACGCAGACGGCGACGGTCACGGTCACCGTGAACAATAATGGCGGGGGTGGCGCGCTGATCCCCATCAGCGCTACTTATTTGAACTTATCCGGTAACTTCTGGTTCGGGGATTTGATTGTTCCTACGGGTTCCGTGGCCAGTTTTACCGTCTCCTCCGGAGATGTCGCGCAACCGACCACGCTGTATATTTCGGCTTCCGATGGACCGTGCGGCGCCACCGTACCGATAACCATCACTCCCAATGCCCCCACCCTGAGCTTGAGTCCCAGCGTGGTTTTGGGGGACGCCACGCAGACGGTGAGGGCTAACGTCACCATAACGGGCGCCGCTGGAAGTGGTGGCATCGTTCTCAGTACCATGACTTCCGGTTTGAACGTAATAGCGGGCTCGAACTTCTGGTTCGGTGATATAACTATCCCCGCGGGCCAGTCTTCGGGCTATTTTGACATCGCGATCCCGGTGGTAACACAAGATACCAAGCTGGCGATCGCCGCCGGCGTCCTGGGGATTAATCTCAGCTCGTCCCGCACCCTGGAAATCCGTCCGCCGGGGTATGTAGCCAATGCCGCCGACCTGGGCGTAATGTGCAAAGCATGTCAGGAATTGGCGCGGGCGGGTGAACCGATTAATTTGACCAACGGCAATGTTTGGATTGAGCATCACGACTATGCGGTACCGGGGCTGGGGGGTGGTTTGGAGTTGTCCCGAGTCTGGAACAGCCAGTGGTACTATTCGAATCCTCCCACGCTGGCGGGAATGTTTGGATACGGGTGGCGATCGACTTACGAGGAACAACTCATGCCCCTCGGCTCCCAGACATTCATTTATTGGCGGGGGGACGGCAGCGGTTGGACCTTTACTTACAACAGTGCCCTGAATACATACGCGCTTTCTTCGCCGCCCGACGAACGCGCCCAGCTCGTAATGAATCCGGGAACCGGGGCGTTCACCCTCACCCTGGCCGACGGAACGCAAAGGACTTTTAACGCTCAGGGCCTTTTGGCCGCAGTGATCGACCGCAACAACAATCAGACTACGCTTGCCTACGACACCACCAACCGGCTTACCTCCGTGACCAGCGCGGGTGGCAGCACGCTCACCTTCAGCTATGGCGACCCCAACAACTCCACGCAAGTCACCACCCTCGCGGACGCGGTGGGCACCGTGGCCACCTACACCTACGACAGCTCGTCGCGGCTCACGATGGTAACCTACGCCGACGGCTCCAAACTCAACTTCACCTTTGACGCCAACTCGAACATCACCGCCGTCACCGACAGCCAGGGCAAGCTGCTGGAGTCCCACACTTATGATTCCCAGAACCGTGGCCTCACCTCATCGCGCGCCTATGGAGTCAACAGCGTGTCGCTGACGTACTAAGCGACCGACCCAGCGGGTAGTCAGGTAGCGCCGAGGTAGCGCTGTTCAGCTTCCTTGGCGGTTCTTAACATGGCAATAGCAATGATAGATATTAACGCGTGTAATAATGACCGCCGACAAAATGGCACACGAAGCCAAACGGCGGCTAAGTCTGCTACCCTGCTAAGCACAGGCGCCGACGCCGGCTTTCCAGCGATTGAAAGTGGGGTTGCTTTGCTCGGCGAGGGCCGCTCGGGCGTTAAGCCACGACGCTTCCCACGCTGCGGGATCGCTCAGGACGGACTGGGGGTCAGCGCTACTGCGCGCCACAAATCCTGGAAACGCCGGGCGGCCGGTGGGTTGGCCGGTGGGTTGGTAACGGATATCGAAGCTCATGCGAACTTCGTCCTCGGTGGTGTTTTCGAGCGAGGAGTGGATGGTCCGCGAGGTCATCAGCAGCACGCTGCCCGGATGCATGGGCAGCGGAGTGGGAGTCATCGCCGGCAGCAGGGAATCCGCGATCGCAAGGCCTTCACGCATGGGACAGTGGGTCACCAGGTCGCCGCGGTGGCTGCGGGGGAGAACTTGCATGCAGCCATTCTCAACTGTGCTCTCCGTGAGGGAGAACCACACGGTAAGAATCCGGGACTCGTCGGCTTCCGGCAGAATCACCCCGTTGTCCTGGTGCCAGGGAGTGTAGGAAACCAGGCTGCTGTATGGTGCGGATTTGGCCACGGCGCGCTGCGGGAGCTTTAGGCGGATATGCTGGACAGGGTTGGAGTAGATTTCCGGGCCGATGACATCTTCCACCAGGTCCAGCAGGCGAGGAGCGGTGAGCAATCTGAATGCGGCCGGACCGGCGTAAATGGGTGTATCGTGCTTTACCCCCGATTGCGGCAGACTGATATCGAAGTCCTGGGCAGAGTTCTGCCCGCTCTCACTGCAAACCCGAATCAGCCGCTCGGCAAACGGCAGACCCTCATGCCGGGACATGATCCGGCCTTCCCGGAGGAGTCGTGCGGCGATGCCGTCCAGGATCTGCTCGCACTCGGCCATGACGGGAGCGAAGTCCTTCACCGGATCCAACACTCCATCCGCTACCACGTAGCCTTCATCTTCGAACTGCTCTCGTTGCCCCGATGTCAGAACGCGCATCGCTGCTCTCCCCTCCATGAAATTGCCGACTGAGCCCGCTTCCATTATGCCATGAGTTGGTGGCCGCGGTCCGGGGAATGGCGGGCAGCAGAAGGGTACTCGCGCGAGCCGTAGCGCCGACCTGGAGGTCGGCACACCGTGGGGGCGGCGTTACGCCGCCATGGCGAGGTAAACTCGCCACTACGGTGCATGGCGTGGCGTTCGCCGTGACGGCGCATGGCGGGGTACCGAACGAGCGAGACTACTTGCGGGCGCGAACGCTCAGCGAGAAGATGTCGGGGCGGTTGTAGTGGCCGGCGACATCCAGATCGAATTTACCGCGCTGAATGTCATCAAGATCGATATCCGCGAACAGCAGGCCTTCGCCGGAAAGAGGGCCGGCCAGGATGTTTCCGAGGGGTGAGACCACCACGCTGCGGCCTTCAATCGTCCCGCCCACTTCGCGCAGGTCGTCCGGCCAGTCTTCCTTGGTGAGGTGCTGGCAGGCGCTCAGCACAAAGCAGCGGCCCTCATAGGCGATGTGCCGCATGGTGGTTGGCCACATTTCCCGGCAATCGACGGTGGGGGCGCACCACAGTTGCACCTGCTGCTCATAAAGATGCTGGCGATAAAGCGGCATGTAATTTTCCCAGCAAATCGCCACGCCGATCCGGCCGGCTTCCGTGGCGCAGACTTGCATGTCCGACCCGTCGCCCAGGCCCCAGATGACGCGCTCGGCCGCCGTGGGCATCAGTTTGCGATGTTTCGCGACCAACCCGGCAGCGGGAGAGAAAACCAGACCTGTGCAATAGAGCGTGGTGCCATCCCGCTCCACCACGCCAATGACCATGTGCAGATTCAGGTCCCTGGCCCAGGCCGCCAACAGTTCCGTTTCCGCGCCCGGACAAGCGATGCAACCCTTGGCGTAGCGCAAAAACAGGTCGCGCCCCTCCGGGGTCCGGTTGCCGACCGTCGCCCCGAACGTGAGCGACTTCGGATAGCCGCCGACTAAAGCTTCCGGAAAGACAATCAGGCGCGCGCCGCCCAGCGATGCTTCCCGGCACATTCGCTCAACCCGCGCCAGCGTGGCGGTGACATCGAAGAGAACAGAGCCAACTTGAGCAACGGCGATTTTCATGCGGAGCGACCTCCGGCGCAGCGGAGGTTAATCATAGCAAATCCGCGCGCCACGCGCTGACCGCGCGCACCACGGCCCTGGCAGGTTGTGATTCACCCTTTCCATGCGGGTCCACATGCGCCTGCCCGACACGGGGAGTTCTATGATAGATTGGGGGGAACGAAGCACAGCAGGTGGCCGCTGCCAGGCGTTGGACGCTAATGAACGTCCGAGCGTTGGTGTAGCCGGCTGGCAAAGCTAAGTTCGACGCCATGGCACGACGTCGAATCGCACATGAGCCCCTTTTTCTGGACCGATGTAGGTGGTCCAAGGAGCTACGACCATGGCGAGCGACGGCTTGGGCAAGATACTTGATTTGCCCGGGACGATTCCCAATAACTTCGACCTGTCAAACGGCCTGGCCTCGACGCCGGGCGGCGACGCCCTGTACGACGCCAGCGGCAACCCGCAGAACCATGCGAGCGGCATCGCGCGCGCGTGGGACTGGCGCCGCAATGCTTCCGGACTGGGGCATGGCGCGCTCGTCCTGATTGCTCTGTTTATCTGCGTCGGACTGACGGGTTGCGGCGTGACGGCTCCGCCCACGGTCAACGGTTCCGCGCCGACCATCGCTTCCTTTACGGCGGATCCGACGAGCATAACTTCGGGTAGCAGCACCCTGAGTTGGATGGTAGCCGGGGCGACGAGTATTGCCATCACGCCGGGGACATTCACCTCCACATCGGCAAGTGGTTCGACGACCGTCAGCCCGACCGCGACCACCACCTACACACTGAACGCGACCAATGCCACGGGCTCGACCACGTCCACGGCAAAAGTCACGGTAACAGCGTCCGGCGGTCCCTTGGCGATCACCACCACCTCCTGTCCAGGTGGAACACAAGGCGCAGCGTATGCAGGCTGTACCATCGTCGCCACCGGCGGCTCCCCTCCTTACACCTTTTCCGTAGCCGAGAATGCGATCGTGCCCCCATTGCCGGAGGGAATGTCTCTCGCTGCGACTACCGGAGCCATCAGCAGCACGCTGATCGGCGGTCAAGGCACTTACACGCCGGAATTTGTCGTTACGGATTCCACCAGTGCGACGGCGACTCAGGACATCAGTTTCGCCATCAACGGCAATAATGCCTTCCTGGCGACAATCTTTCCGTCGACTTCGATTTTTCACCACCGCGTGGACGCCGCCACCACCAGCTTGCCCGTGGATACTTCCCCCGCCGCGCCGATGTACAGCGGCTATCTGTCCGCGACAGTCAAACCTTTCTTCGGCAACAATTCGGCTGGCCCCTTTCCCAATGGAATACCCGCCATCGAAGTCCCTTACAACCAGGCGGACGTCTCGGTTACAACCACGGAATATCAACACTATTTCACCTCGGGCCCGATTCCCGCCTATGCGCCGGTAGAGGGCACCAGCAACTCGACGGGAGACGGCACGTTCTGGTCTACCTGGAGGCAGGCGGCGGAAACAACCCCGCCCTTTACGAAATGTGGCAGGGAATATACGAAGACGGTCCCTGGACCGATTCCTCGAACGCGCTTTGGCCCAACGTAACTACGAATAACCTGACGCAGCAAGGAATGGGAACATCCGACGCCGCGGGATTTCCGGTAGCGCCGCTGCTCGCCAATGCCGACGAGGTCATCGGGACGGGTACGCCCACTTCACCTAACGGTACGATTGAGCATCCCATCCGCTTCACGCTCAATCATATGTTGAACTACTGGGTATGGCCGGCCACGCAAACCGCGGGCGTGGGGAGCTGCACGGCGGCGGGAGGGGGTTCCATTTCCGTGGAATCGGAGATTTCGCAATCTTCTCCGCCCGCGAGCTGCACCATGTCCGGAGCCGCGGGCGAAATCTATCGGCTCAAGGCTACCGTTGCCACTCCGGCCTGCGCCTCCACCAGCCCCCAAGCGGCCATTATCATCACCGCCTTCCGCAACTATGGAATCATCCTGGCCGACAACGGAGACAGCGGGGGGCTGATCGGCACGCCCGACGCTCGCTGGAACGACAACGATCTTTCGTGCCTTACCAATCTCATCTTGGGGGACTTCGAGCCGGTGAACGTCTCGAGCCTCATGGTCAGTAATAGCAGCGGGGAAACCAGCCATTAGCTGATGGGTGTACGAGATAAAAGTGGGAGCTAGGGGGTGCGCGAAGCCCAAAAGTCTTCGAATCTACCGGAGAGAATGCAACAGCGCAGGGCGATGATGGCATTGGCTCCGCATACGGACCAGCGCATTCCGGATAGCTTAAGGCGTTCACCAATGACGGTGCGACATCCGGCCTCGACCACGCCGGAACCCACAAAGAATTTCTGGTCCCGATATTCGGCATAGCGCATTTGGGGCGCGTTCTTCTCGAAGTAGCACAATTGTTTCATCATCGACTTTTTGCTGGGAGCGGAGGCGGGCAGTTGTTGGCCTGCTTGGCGGATGAGTCGGACAATGTCGCCTGCCTCCAAGCAACGCCGCCAGGCTTTCGGAGGCTGGGCTTCCTGACCCCAGAGCATCTGCGCCAGGGCGGTCAAATGCTCATAAGCGTGAAACAAATCCACGATATGCACGGCCTGGGGGAAATGGGTTTGGACGATCGTGTGGTTATAACGAGCCCCGTCGGTCAACACGATCACGGTCTTAGCCTGTTCCAGGCCCCGGCGAAGAGCCTCGGCATACAGGCGCCAGCCGAAGAGCGTGCTGGATTCAATGGCCCCCACATAGGTGGTGGAGTTAGGGTCGCGTTGCGGGTAGCCGTCTGGGTCCAAGCCGACTTGGGTGAACACACAGCCCAGCTTGGCTTCGCGGGTGCGGGCCGAGCCATCGGCTTGTTTGCCGCGCCGGCCGATCAACTCGCTCTTGCGCACCGGAACCCCCGTGCCGTCGAAGCTGATATAGAACTTGGCCTCGCCGGCAGGGGCGGGTACCGATGCGCCCAAGGCTTGCAAGATTCGTTCCTGTTCCGCCGCGCGCCAGCGTTCGACTTGCTGACCCACCGCTTCGGCCACCCGCTCGACTTCCCGCGCTTCCACGGTTAGCCCCGCGTAGCAGCGCAAATCTTCGGCGGCCTGCGCAAAATGCGCCTGACTACCCGCCCGCGCCATGAGTCGGCGCACGCCGGGCGAATAGGTGGTTTGCACGATGTCCAAGCGCTCGTCGTCGGGAAAGCGCCCCTGCGAACAGGGCGGGCATTGATAGAAGGAGCGCGCGAAGGGTACCCGGCCCAGGGTCGTTAACAACCCCTTGCCGCGCCGACCGCGACTGCGCATGCGCTGGCCACACGGGCAGAAGATCACCTCGCGGGGAGCGTGTTGCTGCCAGTGACGCAGCAAAGTTCCCAGGACTCCCGCCCCGCCTTGGCGGGCGGCTTGCAGCAGGAGGCTCTCCCACGCTTCGAAATCAGGCGTCTGCCGGGTGGCCAGGGCCGCGGCGAGGCGACGCACTTCGGCGGCTTGTTCCAGTTCCACCAGGAGTTTTTTTTTGCCCCACCTCGGCCACCGCGAGATCACTGAGTTGCTCGCCCACCCGCACTAACCCGTCGACGACGCTTTCAAACTGCCGCAGAGCTTGAATCTGTCGCCGATACAGGGGCACCAGGTTGGGATCGGTCAGGCGCCGGGAGATGGTCTTTTGGCCGTGCTTGCGGGTCAAGAGCGGATAAGGGCCGCGCTTGACGCGCGAACCGTCCTTGCGTTTGACCAGGAGAAACTGTTCGGTGAGCGACCCGCGCCGCAACTCCTGCAAGCCGGAGAGCTGCTGGAGGAGGTGCTGACGCTGGTGCTGGAGATTAGGGTAATCGGACAAAGGCTTTTTCATATTGTAGTCTTACTACTACAATATACGGGCGAAAATCAAGCCAAAAAACCCAAACCCACTTTTATCTCGTACACCCTTAGCTGATTCAATGTTTGACCATTGCCCCACGTCATTGATATAGTTGATGTTTGCATTTGTACGTTAGGAAGTCGTTCGCGTAATGGCCAATATTCAGATCACATTTCCAGACGGAGCATCCCGCGAATTTCCCCTCGGCACGACGGCTTTGGAAGTTGCCCAGTCGATCGGACCGCGACTGGCGGCGGAAGCGTTAGCGGCGAAGCAGGGCGACCAGCTCATCGACCTCTCCACCAAGTTGGAAGCGAATGGGCCGATTCAGTTCATCACGCCATCGTCGGCGGAGGGGCTGGAGATTTATCGCCATTCCACCGCGCATTTGCTGGCCGCGGCCGTCACCGACCTTTTCCCTGACGCGCATCCCGGCATCGGCCCGCCTACCGAGAGCGGCTTCTATTACGACTTCTACCGCGAGAAGCCTTTTACCGAAGACGATCTGGCGAAGATCGAGGCGAAGATGCGCGAGATCGTTCAGGCCAACGTGCCCAACGAGCGCGTGTATTTTCCCAAGGAAGAGGGCAAGAAGCTTTTCGAGCAGATGGGCGAGTTCCTGAAGTGCCAGTTGATTGAGGAAAAGGCCGACCCGGTTTTCTCCGCCTACCGCACGGGCAAGTTTCTGGATTTCTGCCGCGGGCCGCACATTCCCAGCATGGGCCGCGTCAAGGCCTTCAAGCTTCTGAGTGTGGCGGGCGCGCACTGGAAGGGCGATGAGCACTCGCACCCCATGCAGCGCATCTACGGCACCGCCTTCTTCAGCCAGAAGGATCTGGATGCGTATCTGAAGCAGCTCGAAGAGGCTAAGAAGCGCGATCATCGCCGCCTGGGGAAGGATCTGGACCTCTTCAGCATCCAGGACGACGCGGGACCGGGCCTGATTTTCTGGCATCCGAAAGGCGGCATCATTCGCCGCGCCATTGAAGACTGGCTGCGCGATGAGTTGACCAACCGCGGGTACGACATGGTGTTTACTCCCCATGCCATGCGGCTGCACCTGTGGGAAATCAGCGGCCACGCCAATTTTTATCGCGAAAACATGTTTGGGGCGATGGACGTTGAGAACGATCAATACCAGCTCAAGCCTATGAACTGCCCCGGGCACATTCTGATTTACAAATCGCGCTCGCGCAGCTATCGCGAGTTGCCCATGCGCCTGGCGGAGTTGGGTACGGTTTATCGCTTTGAGCGCTCGGGCGTGATGCACGGTCTGATGCGCGTGCGCGGCTTTACTCAGGACGACGCGCACATCTTCTGCATGCCGGAGCAACTGGAAGCGGAAGTTCAGGCGTGCGTGGAATTCGCCCACGAAGTGTTGAAGACTTTTGGCTTCGACGAATACCAGGTGGAGCTCTCGGCACGTGATCCGGGCGATCCGGAGCACTATGCCGGAACGGTGGAAGAATGGAACCTGGCGGAAGGTGCGCTGATGAACACCCTGAAGCGCATGAGTATTCCGTTCAAGTACATGCCGGGCGAAGCGGTTTTCTACGGGCCGAAGATCGACGTCAAGCTGGTGGACGCCATCGGCCGGCCGTGGCAACTGACCACCGTGCAGTTTGATTTCAACCTGCCGCGTCGCTTCGGATTGGAATACGTCGGCACGGACGGGCGCCAACATACGCCGGTCATGGTCCACCGCGCACTGTTCGGCTCCATCGAGCGGTTCTTCGGAGTGCTGATCGAACACTATACGGGAGCGTTTCCCGTGTGGCTCGCGCCGGTGCAGGCCGTGGTGCTGCCGATCAGCGACAAACACAGCGCCTACGCGAAGGAAGTGTTCGAAGAACTTCGCCGGGCCAAGATTCGCACTGAGCTGGACGACCGTAATGAGAAGCTGAATGCGCGCATTCGCGACGCGCAACTCCAGAAGGTTCCATTCATGCTGGTGGTGGGCGACCGCGAGGCGCAAAGCCGCAGCGTCTCGGTTCGCCGCCGGGACACGGGTGATGCCGGTTCGAAGCCGCTGGCGGAGTTTGTGGCCGCCACCCGACAGCTTATCGACACCCGCGCCGTGAAATGGTAAGCTATTGGACAGTGTTGGACCGGGTAGCGTGGACCGTAGCGCCGCCATCTCGGCGGCTGCTATGCCGGCGGGAATCCGGCGCTACAACGTTCAAGTAGCAGCCAGTCCTGGAACTAACTTGCATTCTTTTGTGGCCCCGCTGGGGGGTGGGAGGGAAGACCTATCGCCGACCGATTCGTTCGCGTGAATGAGAGGATTCGCGCCAAGGAAATCAGGGTTATTGATGAAGAGGGAAACCAACTGGGCATCATGTCTCCCTTCGACGCCCTGAAGAGCGCAAAAAGTCAGGGCTTGGATCTGGTGGAGGTGGCCCCGACGGCCAACCCTCCGGTGTGCCGCATTATCAACTACGGCAAGTACCTCTACCAGCTCAGCAAGCGACAGCACGAGGCGCGTAAGCATCAGAAGTCGATCGGGTTGAAGGAAGTGAAGATGCGCCCCCGCACCTCAACCCATGACCTGGAAACGAAGCGGAACAAGGTAGTGGAGTTCTTGCAGGAGGGCGCAAAGGTCAAAATCACCATCATGTTCCGCGGGCGCGAGATGGCGCATCGTAACCTGGGCTTCGACATGATGGAGCGCCTGATTCAGGCCGTGGGAGATGCGGGACAGGTGGAGGCGCGGCCCCGTTTGGAGGGACCGAACCTGACCACCATCCTAGCGCCGAAGAAAGCGGCGGGAAAGAGTGTGGCAAGTTCGCCGCGACCTTCCGCCGCACCGCCCGGAGCACCTGCGCAGGCTGCGCCTGTTAAACCGAGCGCGCCCGTGCCGGTTGCGGCGGCGGCCAAACCCGCTGGTCCGCAGGGATCTTCAGGAGGATAGATTGGCAAAAGTTGCGAAAGTCAAACTCAAGCTCAAGACCCACAAAGGAGCTGCCAAAAGGTTCAAGATCACCGGCAGCGGCAAGGTGATGCGTCACCATTCGTTTGCTCGCCACATCCTGACGTCGAAAGCCAGCAAGCGCAAGCGCCGACTCGGCAAGGCAGTGGAACTTTCGCCCTCGAACGAGGCGCAGGTTCTCCGCATGCTGCCGTATGGAAACTAAGTAAGGCTAAAGGCTAAAGGGTAAAGGATAAAGTTCAAAGGAATGGAGTCCTTTTTTATCCTTTAACCTTTGCACTTTAACCTTCTCAACGGGTGCAGGAAGGCTATACCGAGGCCAAAAGGGTGCCTTCTCTGCCCCAAAGGCAGTGGCTAGTGCTAAGTGGTTCGTGGCTAGCGACTGCACTTAATTGTGGCTGGTGCTAATCACTAGCAACTTGCCACTAACCACTTCGAAAGGAGAAACCCATGCCTCGAGTAAAACGCGGCACTGTGCGCCGCGCACATCGACAGAAACTCGCCAAGCTCACCAAAGGCTATTTCCTCACCAAAAGCAAGCTTTACCGCTCCATGGCGGAGGCGGCCGATAAGGCGGGACGCTATGCGTTCCGCGACCGGCGCCATAAGAAGCGCGATTTCCGCCGGCTCTGGATTGTTCGCATCAGCGCCGCGGTGCGCTCCCACGAGCTTACTTATAGCCAGTTTATTCACGGACTGAAAGTGCTGGGAATCGAACTGGATCGCAAGATGCTCGCGGAAATGGCGGTAAAAGATCAGTTGGCTTTCGCGGAACTGGCCGGCAAGGTGAAAACGGCGGTCGAGAGTCAAAAGGCAGTCGATAGTCAGAAGTCGACCGTCGAAAGTTAAACCCTCCGTGATAGGTTAGTTTGATTGCTTTGCGCCTTCGCGCCTTGGCGTGAAACTGCTTTTGGTCCTTCCGTGGTTGAAAACAATCTCTCGCCAAGGCGCTAAACATTCGTAGGGGCGGTTCGCGAACCGCCCCGGCACGACGAACAATGACTATCGACGAAAAAGTTCACAAATCACTCACCGACCTCGGCGTTGCCGATGCGGCGGGAGTGGAGAAGCTCTTTGCCGAAGTGCGCGCCGCCATGGAAGCGGAGCGAGCCGCTCTGATCGCTGGCGGCGCCGCGTCCGATTCCGACCTCGACAGGCTCTGCAAAGGCCTTCGCGACCGCTGGCTGGCGCGCAAAAACGGCTTGCTGTCGTCCGTCGATGAAAACTGGTTGAAGGCGTCTCCCAAGGAGCTGAAACCGTCGGTAGGCCGCAGTTTCAATGCGCTGCGCCGCGAATCGGCTTCGCTCGAAATTGCCGCGCTCACCAAGGAGGTACCGCTGAAGGCGCAGAGTCCGGAAGCCACGCCGTCCGCAACTGAACCCAAACGCGGCGCGACGACGGGTGCATCCGCCGCCTCGGTAGTCGTGTCTGCAAGTCGCGTCCCGCCGGGCGACCTCACCCTCCCCGGCAACCGCCGTCCGCTGGGCTCGTTGCACCCCGTCACGCAAATGCAGCGCGAGATTGAAGAAATCTTTCTCAACCTCGGCTTCCGCATTGAGACCGGGCCGGAGATCGAAAATGTTTACTACAATTTCGACGCGCTCAACATTCCGGAGAGCCACCCTTCGCGCGATGACTGGGACACGCTCTATATCGATGCCAGGACTTTATTGCGCACGCACACCTCACCCGTGCAGATTCATGCGATGGAAAAATACGGAGCGCCCCTTTACATCATCACGCCGGGGAAATGCTACCGGCATGACAATCCTGATGCCAGCCATTCGCCGATGTTCCATCAAATCGAGGGCTTGGCCATCGACCGCGACATTACCTTTGGCGACCTGAAGGGGACCATCGACTTCTTCGCCAAGAGGCTTTTTGGCGAGAAGATTCGCACGCGCTTTCAGCCCAGCTTCTTCCCCTTCACGGAGCCGAGCGGCGAGGTGGCGATCAGTTGCATCTTTTGCGGCGGCGAGGGCTGCCGCGTGTGCAAGGAAAGCGGCTGGATTGAGGTCATGGGCTGCGGCATGGTTCATCCGCAGGTGCTGCGCAATGGCGGCATCGATCCGGCAGAGTACACCGGCTGGGCATTCGGCCTGGGCGTAGACCGCTTCGCCATGATGAAGTACGACATCAACGACATTCAGCTCTTCTTCCAGAGCGACGTAAGATTTCTAAATCAATTCTGAATTATGAAGATCTCGATAGCCTGGCTTAAGGAATTCGTTGACATTGATGCCGACGCGAAGCGGCTTAAGTCCGACTTGACCATGATCGGCTTGAACACCGAGGCGATTGCGGCGGTTGGCGATGACTGGGTGCTGGACGTTGAAGTCACCACCAACCGTCCCGATTGCCTGAATCATTATGGTGTGGCGCGGGAATTGGCCACACTTTATCGCAAACCGTTGAAGAAAGTACAAGTGGCCGTGAAGGAATCGGGTGTGCCCGCAAGCGACCTGGCGTCCATCGAGATCGCCGATGCCGACCTTTGCGCACGATATTGCGGCCGCGTCGTGCAGAACGTACAGGTGAAACCATCTCCTGCCTGGCTGGTGAAGCGGCTGGAAGCGCTGGGCCAACGCTCCATCAACAATGTTGCCGACGCCACGAATTATGTGCTGATGGAACTCGGCCATCCGCTGCACGCATTCGATCTGGCCCGCATCAGGCAAAACAAAATTATTGTGCGGCGCGCGCGCCCCGGCGAGCACCTGCGCACCCTTGATGGCGTGGACCGCACTCTGACCCGCGATAAATTGGTCATCGCCGATGGCCTGCATGCCGTGGCGCTGGCGGGCGTGATGGGCGGAGAGGAATCTGAGATTGCGTCAACAACACGCTCTGTGCTGCTCGAGAGCGCGTGGTTTGAGCCCGTCTCGATTCGCCGAACTTCCAAGTCGCAGGGAATGCACACCGAGGCGTCGCACCGGTTTGAAAGGGGCGCGGACATTGAAATGGCGCCCGTGGCGCTCGACCGCACCGCCGCGTTGATTCAGGAAATCGCGGGAGGAAAAATTCTTCCCGGGATGATCGACGTTTATCCGCGGCACTTCGAGGGCCGCGTGCTGGGTCTGGGCGAAGCTGAGATTGCGCGAATTCTGGGAGAGGAAGTCCCTGCTGGTGAGGTTGAGCGTATCCTGCGCGGCCTGGGGTTCGGCGTCGATCGCCGAGACGCGCGGAGTTGGCGGGTTTCCGTACCGTCGTTCCGTGTAGACGTTTCGCGCGAGGTCGATCTGGTGGAGGAAGTGGCGCGCCACGTCGGGTACGATCGTCTTCCGGCTCGCGTGCGGCCTGCGCCGCCGCGCGTCGAGCGCGACACGCAGCGCGACAAAGTCATCACGACGTCTTCCCGGCTGGTGGCGTTGGGCTTCCACGAAATCATTGCCACCTCGATGGTGGATCCGGAGGAGACCCGGCGGTTTTCCCCAGCACAGCCGGTCGTGCTCGCCAATCCGTTGAGTCAGGATGCTTCCGCCATGCGCACTTCGGCAGTTCCCAGCATGCTGCGGGCGATCCGCTGGAATCTCGACCGTGACACGAACGAAGTGCAGTTGTTCGAATTTGGCAAAGTGTACTGCATGGGCCCGGATGCCGTACCGCAGGAGCGCCGCGTGCTGACTCTGGGCGCGACGGGGCACCGCCGGCCAGCCTCGGTATACGACTCGGAAGCAGCCTTCGACTTTTTCGATTTGAAGGCCGACTTGGAGACGGTTCTCGACGCCTTCGAACTGCCGAGATTGAAGTTCGATTCGTGCGAGCGTTCCTATCTGCAAGCGGGCCGCGCCGGACGTGTGAGTTGCCAGGGTGCGGAATTCGCGGTGTTGGGCCTGATCCAGCAGGAAGTGGAGCGCGACTACAAACTGCGCCAAAAAGTTTGGGTGGCGGAGATTGAATTCGAGCGCCTGCTGGGTTGTTCACTGCGCGCGCGGAAATTCCAACCGATATCCAAGTTCCCCGCCGTGGAACGGGACTTCTCACTGGTGGTGCCGGACGCCGTGCCTTATTCGCAGCTCGCTTCGTCGGTCGCGGCGTTGGGCTTGGAGGAAATCCGCAGCTACCGGCCCGTGGATCGCGCCGACAGATCGATGGTGCCTTCACTTCCGCCGGGCAACTACACCCTTTTGTTGCGGGTGATATTCCAGAGCGACATGCACACGTTGACCAGCGAGGAAGTCGGCGCGCTGAGCCAGAAGGTGCTGACGGCGCTCGAAGGGCTGGGAGTGAGCCTGCGGAGCTAGGGATTGTCGATTGCCGATTGTCGATTTTCGATTGAAGAACCGCGGTTGGGCTTGGAATTTCCATAGAGCCAGCGAAAATTGAACTGAAACAGAGGGAGCACGCGGTGACGGACTCATACGATCAGTTTCAACGACTGGAAGAGAAGCTCTTGAAGGCCATTGAGCTCTTCAAGCGCACGCAAGAGGAGAAGCGCGCACTGGAGCAAGAGGTGGAAAAGCTCAAGGGAGAGACGCGCGAGCGTGCCCAGGGTGTGAGCTCCATGGAACGCGAATTGATCGCCTTACGCAAGGAGCGCGAGGAGGTTCGCTCGCGAGTGGAGAAGCTTGTGGAGCGAATTGACACCCTGACGAACTCTGAGCGACCGTGACTGGCCGCGAGCGAATAGTGAAAGGCGAATAGTAAATTCAAAATGCCTGGTCGTTATCGCCTGCTGGCGGCGGCTCGACTGGAACCGGGGAAATTCACTATTTACTATTCACCATTCACTCTTTACCATTCCCAATTGCAAGTTATCCGCGGGTGTGAGGATCATCATGCCAAAGGAACCCCAGAGTATTCGGGTCGTCATTTACGATCAGGAATATTTCATGCGTGGCGATCTGAACCAGGAGTACATCCAGAAGCTTGCGACCTACCTGGATACGAAGATGCGCTCCATCGCCGAGCGCACGCGCACCGTTGACACCGTGCGCGTGGCCATGCTCGCGGCGCTCAACGTCGCGGACGAATACCACCAGTTGAAAGCGCGGTACGAGGAAGTGACCAACCAAATGGACCAGAAAGTGGGTGAGTGCACGGCCGCGCTGGATGAAATCTTGAAAGCGGGGGCTGGGGACTAGGGACTAGGTGTTGGCTTCTCGTTGCTTGGTTTGTGGTGATAGGGGGGTAGGTCCAACGTCCAAAGGGTGGAGGATGAAACCGCGATGTCGAGAGTGAAACAGGCGCCGGTGCGTATGGTCTGTACCGCCCTTTAATCTTTAGGCTTTTGCCGTTACCTAGCCCCCAGCCCCCAGCCCCTAGTACCTTTTCTTATGCGCATACTTTTCATCGGTGACATTCTCGGCCAACCCGGACGGCGCATCGTCAAAGATACGCTGCCGATTCTCCGCGGCGAATTACAGCCGGACCTGATTCTGGCCAACGCGGAGAACGCAGCGGCCGGGTTTGGTATTACACCATCGCTGGTGGACGAGTTGCTCGATTTGGGGATCGACGTTCTGACCTCGGGCAATCACATCTGGGACAAGAAGGAGATTTTTCCTTACCTGCGCGATCAGGTGAATGGCCGATTGCTGCGCCCCGCCAATTATCCCGGAGACTCGCCGGGCCGCGGCCTCTTCGTGGGAAAAACCGCCGCGGGTATCGGCTACGCCGTCATTAACCTGCAAGGTCGCGTCTTCATGCCGCCGCTCGATTGCCCCTTCCGCAAGGCCGATGAACTCCTTCGCAGTATCCCCGACGAAGTCAAAATCCGCATCGTTGACATGCACGCGGAAGCGACTTCCGAAAAACAGGCACTGGGTTGGTACCTCGATGGGCGCGTCACGGCAGTCCTGGGAACGCACACCCATGTTCCGACGGCCGATGAAACAATACTTCCGCAGGGCACCGCTTACCTCACCGACCTGGGCATGACCGGGCCGTACGATTCGGTGATCGGCATGGACCGGCAAGCCATCGTGCAGAAATTCCTGGATCAACTGCCGGCGCGCTTTGAGGTCGGCCAGGGTGACGTGCGTTTGTGCGGCGCATTTCTCGAGGTCGATCCGGAGTCCGGCCACGCCTGCTCGATTTACAGAATTCTCCAGAAGACTCCCCAGAAGCGTACGGCAGGTTGACGGTGAGCCTGGCATCGTCTCTCAAGACGCGAGCGATCGAGACAGGCTTTGACCTTGTCGGAATCGCGCCGCCCTCTGCTTTGAAGGATTTAGAATTCTGCCGCGATTGGCTCGAAAAGGGCTACGGCGGCGAGATGCGGTACCTTGCCAATCCTAAGCGCGCAGATCCTGCCCGCGTTCTTCCCTGTGTAAAGTCCATCATCTGCGTCGGGCTGATTTACAACTCCCCTTATCCTTATTCGACGGAAATCTTCCGCGGCGATCAGGTTGACGACAGACCGCGCGCGTGGATTTCGCGCTATGCCTGGGGAAGCGATTACCACGCCGTGATGCGCAGCAAGCTGGATCAATTACGCGAAGTGCTGGAGGAACTTGCCCCTGGCGTCGAAAGTCGAGTTTTTGTGGACACCGGACCCGTGGTGGAGCGTGCCTTCGCGCGACTCTCCGGTATCGGATGGATGGGGAAGAACACTTGCCTGATCAGTGAACAAAAGGGCTCGTGGCTTTTTCTGGGAGTTATTATGACGAATCTCGATCTTACGCCAGATCTGCCCGCTCCAGACCGCTGTGGTTCGTGCACGCGATGCCTGGAGGCGTGTCCCACCGGCGCGCTGGTTGAGCCCTACGTGATGGACGCTTCGCGCTGCATCGCCTATTTCAACATCGAACTCAAAGGTGCCATTCCGGAAAAATACCGATCTGCGATTGGACGCAACGTCTTCGGTTGCGATATTTGCCAGGACGTTTGCCCGTGGAATCGTCCTTTATCTGGAGCCAGCAGTCCGTTGCAGACGGAAGGTACGAAAGACCCGGCCGCATCTTCGCAGCAAGGGACGATGACACACTTGGAAACGTTTCAGCCTTTGACGATCGCGCGCAGTCAGCCGTCGCCCAGTGCCGATGGTGACGGCACACATCCCGGCACTCCGTCTTACGAGGAATTCTCGCTTTTCAACCCCTCGTTGGAGGCTTTGGCGTCTCTATCAGAGGACGACTTTCGCCGATGGTTCGCACACTCTCCCATCAAGCGAGTCAAATATCGAGGCTGGTTAAGGAATCTCTGCGTGGCGATGGGGAATTCCGGCGACCGCCGCTACGTGCCATGGCTCGAAGAAGCGGCACAAAACCCTGATGCGGTTATAAGCGAGCACGCGCAGTGGGCGTTAAAACAATTGCGGGCTTCCGGCGGAGCAACTTGACCAGTTTGATGTGCCCAGTGACGGGCTTAAGTGCGTTTCTCACAGAGGTCACAGAGACGCTTGCTTAAGCGAGTTTCCGAGCTACCGAATCACAGAGGCCACAGAGAAGAACAGGGAATTCCTCTGTGTCCTCTGTGGCTTATCCCCGTGAACTCCGTGTGAAACTCTCGATTTCTTTCGCGTGGTCGCGAAGGCGCAGATTCCAAGAGGCATTTCGCGCGTTTACTTTACCGCGTTAAAGCGCTTTTCGATCTCGCCCCAGTTCACCACGTTCCACCACGCGGCCAGGTACTCATTCCGCCGGTTCTGGTACTTCAGGTAGTAGGCGTGCTCCCAAACGTCAACGCCCATGACGGGATACTTGCCTTCCATCACCGGGCTGTCCTGATTGGCGGTGGAACTGATTTCCAGCTTGCCGCCATGAGCGATCAGCCACGCCCATCCTGACCCAAAGCGGCCCATTCCAGCGGCAATCAGCTTCTCCTTGAAGGTGTCAAAGCTGCCGAAGGTGCTGCCGATCGCCGCGCCGAGGGCGCCGCCGGGAGCGCCACCGGCATGGGGTCCCATGATTTGCCAGAACATCGAGTGGTTGATGTGGCCGCCGGCATTGTTGCGAACGGCGGTGCGAATGGCTTCCGGTACGATCGCGCAGTTGTTGGCCAGAAGTTCTTCCAGACTCTTGCCGGCCAGGTTGGGCGCCGACTCCAGAGCTTTATTGAGGTTGGTCACATAGGCGTTGTGGTGTTTCTCGCGGTGGATTTCCATCGTGGTCTTGTCGATGGAAGGCTCGAGCGCGTCGGCAGCATAAGGCAGCGCGGGTAGTGTGAACGGCATATCTCCTCCTCGGTCCTCAGAAGTATCGAAGGGAGGCCGCCGCATCTTGCCTGGAGAAGAGAAATCACCGCGGGCCGGTGGCGCCGCCTTCGATTCAGTTTGAATTGTTACTCAGTACAGCCCGAACGGTGTAGTCCCGAAGAATCAGAGTAAACCATGCTCGCGGAGTGTGTCAAATTAGGGCATAATCGCGGGAGCCGTGGCCAACACCATTTTCCAACTCTTGTCGGAATTCTTTGCACGCTATGGGTATTGGGTCGTCTTCTTCGGCGTGATGCTGGAGAACGTCGGCCTTCCGGTCCCCGGCGAGACGGTACTGCTGTTTGCGGGGTTTCTTGCCTACCAGGGCAAGTTGCACATCCTGCCGGCCATTCTCACGGCTATTGGAGCGGCCACCGTCGGGGCCGCTCTCGGCTATGTGCTTGGGTACTACGGAGCCACCACGGTCGTTTATCGGACCCTGGCGCGCTTTCCCCGTCTGGCGAAGCAGTATGACAAATCCCGCGAATTGTTCCAGAAACACGGTCACTGGGCGGTCTTTGCGGCACGATTCATTACCGGCGTGCGCGTGTTCGCCGGAATCCTGGCGGGCGTGCTGCGCATGCGCTTCGTGACCTTCCTGGTCTATAGCTTCGCGGGCGCGGTCTGCTGGGGAATCGTCATTGGACTCGTGGGTTTCCTGTTTGGCGGTAGCTGGGATACGCTGGTGAGGATTGTGGGCCGAATGAACCGCATTGCAGTGATTGTTATCGTCGCCTCCGCGGCGGTGCTCTTTCTGGTGCATGTGGTCCGTCGCAGAAGGTTGTCGTAAGCGCGGGCCGTCAGCCCCCCAGGCGTTTCAGATCGTCTTTCGCTTCTCTCAAGCTAGGCCGGAGGCGGAGGGCGGTTTGCAGTTCCGTGCGCGCTGCGTCGCTTCGGCCCTCCTTTTCGAATATCAGCCCCAGCAAGCGGTGGGCGTCGGCATCGTCAGGCTGCTCTCCCTCGGGTTCCTGCGAAAGGTATTTCTTCACGTAATTCTCCGCCCGCGAAGAGTCCTTGCCGGTTTCCAATAGGGCGTGTGCCGCTTCGTAATAGGGACGCAGGTCATCCGGCACGGCTCTTTCGCCGTTGGCAAGAGTCCGTTCCAGTTCGTTCCATCGTCCTTGCAGGGCGTAGACGCGTGCCAGGACCCAATACCCGCCGATGCGTGTCGAGTCGATTTGCATGGCCAACTGAGCGTGCTTCGTTGCCTCATCGTATTTTGTGTGGCGAGCTTCACTGTAAAATTGCGCGAGCGCGATTTGCGCATCGTAGTTCCGCTGATTCGCTTGTACGGCTTGCAGGAAGTAACCTTCTTCCTCCTTCGGATTGTTCTCGAGTTCCGCCAGTTCCGCGTGGGCCAGAAAGCCCTGGCTGGGATTGATCACCGTGATCCTCTCCGCCATGCTGTATGCCTGGTTCTTGTCTCCGCCCATCAGTACCGGCGCCCGATACTTGAAAATCATCATGGAGTCCAGCGCGTCGAGGTTTTTCGGGTCGAGTTCGAGCGCTATTTCCACTTCCTTGCGGAACTTGATCGCCAGCGGTCCCGCCGAGAAGATGCTGGCCTGAGCGGCGAGGCGGCCAAAATTCTGGCCCAACGCCAGATGGTAGTCAGAACTCTTGGGGTCAAGCTCCGCGGCTCGTTGGGCCAGCGTCAGCGCTCCGTCGAGGTCCCGCAGCGCCATTTTCACTTGTGCCAGCAGGTAGCAAGCGCGAGCATCCTGCGGATGGGCTTTGACTTGAGGCTCAAGAATGGCGCGCGCCCGCTTCCAATGGCCGGCCTGGATCAGCGACGAGACGTCCGCGTTCGGGCTGTCGGCGCCCGGCTTGGCTTTACCATGCACGGCAAGCGTCGAAGCCAGCAAGGCTGCCAACAAAAGCGGACGACCTTTAGAGAGTGCTTTTCTCGGGAGCGGATAAGCGGAGGCCGGGAATTTCGTAGGACCTATGCTAGTGAACACCGAGCCAAGCCTCCCGTAAGGCCATCTCGTCTTTCGACGCCGACGAAAGCGGAACGATGGAATATTGGCTGCGCACCGGAGGGTCAAGCGCGACAGTAATCCGTTCGCGGCGGCCATGGCGTTCAAATCCGATCGGTACTTTGGCCCCCACCGGGTAAGGCTTCAGGCGCGTGGGGAGGTCTTCCGTGGCCAGTGACTGATCATCGACATCAATCAAAAGGTCGTCACGGCTTAATCCTGCCCGGTCTGCCGCACCACCGGGAATGACCGAGACGATTCGCACACCCCGATTTTCGGGTTGCACCCCAATCCCCAGCGTCGGAGAGGCATTGGCGGGGATCTCGGCGCGCACTTGAAGGCCGGCTTTCGCCAAAGTTTCTTGATAAGGGAGGCCGTCCAGTCCGCGGACGTAACGTTCGAAAAAGGGCGTGAAATCGCTTCCCGTAACGGAATTCAGAGACTTCAGCACGTCGTCTTCCTCAAAACCCCGGCCCGGGCCGTAGTAGCTTGCCGCGGGCGCCTGATAGAATTCGCTAAACAGGTCATGCATCACGTCGATCAGGGACTTGTTCCCGTGGGTGCGCGCTCGGATTTCGAGGTCTAATAACATCCCCAACAGAGCGCCCTTGTTGTAGTACGAGATCGTGGTATTGGCGAAATTCGTCTCCTGCATCTGCGGCGCGCGGTCAAAGAACCACGCGTTGAAACTGGACGATTCCGCCGACATCAGCTTACTGCCGGGTTCAATATCCAAGGCGTAAATCTCGGTGGCGAGACGATTCAGAAACTGCTCGCGCGTCCAGAGCCCCGACTGCAGGAGAAAGAGGTAACCATAGTAAGTTGTGATGCCCTCCGCGAACCAGAGCGAGCGCGTGTAGTTTTCACGGGTGTAATCGAAGGGGCCCAAAGCCGCGGGACGCAGGCGCTTCACGTTCCAGAGGTGGAAGAATTCGTGCGCCGCCGTTTCCAGGGCTTCCTGCGTGCTTTCACGGACGCTCCCTTGAACGATGATCTGCGTCGAGTTCAAGTGCTCCATGCCGTCACCCATGGAGATGTCGGGCACAAAATGGAATATGAAAACGTAACGGTCGAAATCTGGTATGGGCATCGCCGACATTTCCGCGTGCACCAGTTTCTTCAGTCCATTGATGAGGCGCGACCGATCGCTGTCATCGTCATTGTACGTGTGCACCGCGACGTCTATGGTCTTACCCTGTTCTTGAAACTCGTCCACGGTGCAAGCGGGGGAGATTTCCAGCGGCGTATCCACCATGCGGTCGTAATTCGGCGCATGAAACACGCGCTGCGTGGGCAATCCGGAAAAGCCGCTGATGACGTTCCACTGGGCCGGAGCATCGACCGTGAGGGTGATGGCGTCCGGCTTGTGCCCGTCAACGTACATGAAGACCGAGGGGCCATTGAGGTTGGCATGTTCGCTGTCAACCTGCGAGAACGAGCCCGTGAGATCGTTGGCAAAGACGCGATAGCGCGCACACACGGTTCCTTGGGCGCTGGCGGCATCCACGCGCCATGATTCTTTGTCGAGTTTGGTCCAGGGCAGAGGATGATGATCCGCAGTTTCGGCGGAGAATTCCTGGACGTTCTTGGCGAAATTATAGATTGCGTACCGCCCGGGCGCCCACGCCGGCAAGGCGAACGTCAGATAAGGTGTATTCACCTTACGGACAATGATCTCGATGCCGACGAGGTGCGTTGCCGGATGCTCCACGCGCACAGTGTAAGCGAGTTCGAGTGGCACCTCACCGGCACTGGGCGCGGCGAAGGCTTGAGACATGCCCCCCAAGACGAGGCATAAAAGTAACAGAATGCTGCGAGCGCTCAGACGAGTTCCGGAAAAGAGTGGCTGGTGCGGATGACTGGGCTGATGGGAAGCATGGCCTGACAACAAAATGATGATCTCCGTTTAGAAACTTCGTCGAACCTTGCGCGGCTGCGGCGAAGATTGGTCATCGAGCCGGTTCTAATATCAATCTGTGGACTGCGCCCCTCTCCACGGCCCCGTCGGTGAATAGCATCGGGAAGCTCTGTCCGTTGTACCACAGCGGGAACTGATCGCGATAGTAGGGGCTCGACGCCTGCCCCGACTCTCCCAGGGTAATGTTTTGCAACGACTGGTCGAAGTCAGCGAAATCGACGACCATGCGCATGGATGGACCCAGTCGCGTTGTCGTCTGCTTCACTGTTGTACCAGTACCCGCCTGGGGACGGGCCCGACGTCGAGCCATCGCCGCAAGAACGGTAATTCAGCACTCAGGCGATGCTGGAACGTCAGGGGAATCGTGTCGCCCCATCTCCAATCGGCGCGATTATGGCTGTGGACCAGCTCCGGAATTTCCTTTACCCCTTCCTCAAGACTGTTCATCAGTGTCGCATTGAAATCTTTGTCTCCCGGAGGCAGCCAGCGCGTGAGGTTCTGCTCCAATACGTTTTGAAGAAAAATAGTGCTCATCGGCCAACGATAACCGGAAAGGTCAGCGCCCAGTTTGGGCTTCAGAATGCGGATGAGCAGGGCACGCCGTGTAACTTCCAGCACCAGGGTCGCGGCGGAATCGGCACGCGCTTCGCCGTCCCACTGCTTCAGGAGGCCCAGCGCGAATTGGGCGTCGGGATCTGAAGCGGGTTGTTTTTCGGCTGCCGCCAGGAGTTGCTTTGCCAGCCACACATCTTCCTCGCTATGAATGTCAGCCTGAATCCTCAGCGTGTCCGCAGATGTTAACTGGCTCCCCGAGCGAAGAAGTTGGAATATTCTGGCGGTGCGATAGGGTGCTTCCCACCTCGCGGTAATGAAATACGGATACGAGTCTGGAACGATGCGGCCGTTTGCCGTGGCGATGATTCCGCTCGGCGGGTTGTAGGAATGGGGAAGGTCATCGAACGGAACGTACCCCGTCCAATCGTAATCGTCAGTGCTTCCCGGCACGGGTGCCGCACCATTGCCCGTCTTGCGGATGGGAACCAGTCCCGCAGCGTAAAAACCGATATTGCCGTCCGTATCGGCATATACGAAATTCTGCATCGGCACGCTGAAGTCGCGAAGCGCGGCGGTGAACTCCGGCCAGTTGGTGGCTTGATCGATACGAAGGAAGGGGAGCCGCACCGGCCGAGGGCCGAGCATGGTCCATTGCAAGGCGAGATCGCGATTGCCGGCGTGCGAAATGATGGGTCCGTGCCGGGTCACCTTAACCGTGAAACGATAGTCGCGCTGATGGCGAATCTTGATGACCTCGCTGCGGATGTCGGCGTCCACCCACTGGCCATTGTGCAGATATTTATTGGGGTCCCGAAAGTTGAAACTCTCGATGAAGAGATCCTGAACGTCAGGCCCGGTGTTAGTAGCTCCCCAGGCGATATGCTGGTTGTGGCCGATGATGACCAGCGGCAGACCAGGAAGGCTGACGCCGGTGACATCAAGGGCCGGCGCCTCCAGGTGGTTCATGTACCACACACTGGGTACAGAGTGGCTGATGTGGGGATCATTCGCGAGCAGGGGCTTACCGGACTTCGTGTGCGACCCACTCACCACCCAGTTATTGCTACCGGCGCCGGCGGAAGTCTCCGTCGCGATCGAGTCAAGGACTCCGCCAGCAAGGGCATCCGAGGCAACCTCATCGCCCCTGCGCATATCCGCCGCTTTCGGCTCGCCGCGGATTGAGGCAGGCACCTCGGCCACCGGAATATCCAGCGCCGAGTGGTCCGGGAAAGCGTCTGCGAACAGTTGCTGATCCAGTTTCGCCGCGACGTGTTCTCGCATCAGGTCGCCTTCCCACGTCTGATTCAAGGCGGTCGCCAGATTCAATGCCACAGACACTGAGTCGATTTCCCGCCAAGGCGAGGGTTGATAGCGCAAAACGATGAACTCAAACGGCAGACGGTCCCGATGGCCATTGATGAAGGCGTTTACGCCCCGGGCGTAGGCGGAAATCAATCGCTGTTCGTCAGGGGAAAGTTCGGCGAGCGCCTTTGCCGCCACCAGATGAAGACCCATGGTGCGGCTCTCAATGTCCGTTCCCAGCGTGCGATCGCCAAAAACTTCGGAGAGTTTCCCCTCCGCCTTTCGCCGGCTCAAGTCCATTTGCCAAAGGCGATCTTGAGCGGTCACATAACCCTGAGCGAAGAGCGCATCGGCGACGGATTGGGCGCGGATGTGGGGAACGCCATGCGCGTCTCGCAGCACTTGCACTGGGGCTGTCAATCCGCCGACGGCAATAGTGCCGTCAAGCAGGGGCAGGCTGACACGGGCGCGCCATCGAAGCCAAACACCGCCGCCCACGAGGACGACCAGCAGGAGGATTAAGGCAAAAAGCGCCAACCGCTTCAGGAAACGCCACATAGTTGTATAACCCGAGTGACAATCCAGCGGAGAGTTTATACAGCAACTGGGGTGCCGTCCGCCAAGAAATTCCCATCGTCACCTGCGAGTCGTCAACCCTTCTGCAACTCGCGCTGCGCCCCGGTGGATAGGGTCGCGGGCGGCCCGCTGAGTGATAGTGTATCAGCCGCCAAGTTGTTAGGCGGAAACAAATTTGCCGACACCTCATTAGCATGCGCACTGGCCCGTGCCAAAACTGGGCGTGGCACGTGCCCCCCCAAGCAGGCTCTCAGCGTGGCACGTGCCGGGGGCTAAACGCCGAAGCAACACTTCAAGATCGATCGGTCGCTTAAAGGTGATAGCGGCACCTGGTTTCGCTGCGGATGTCCGTAACCCACAAGTAAATAAGTACTATATAATAAAAGCCCGCAAACGTAACTTGCCCTTTCGAGGTTCCGAAGATATAGTACGCCGCAAGGCGTTTGGCTTCAAAATCTCGATGAGAACTGGACAAGGCGGAACATGGCAAACCCTGACGCGGACACGCCAGCGATCGATGAGAGTGCGGTGCCATTTGGTTTAGGCGGAGGTTGGCCGCTCAAATTTCGCAATTTCATCGTCCGGCATTTGGAAGGGCTGTTCATCCTGCTCGTGATGGCGATCTGTGGCGCGGTCTTTTATCTTTTCCCGTACAAGATTGCCTTCCTCAACTTCTTTTATCTCCCCGTTTTATTTGCTGCCTACTTCCTCGGCAAACGCAAAGCGGTCATGGGTGCGTTGTTGTGCTTCCTGTCAGGCATACTGTTCGCATGGTACCGGCCAGCGTGGTTTGCTGTTCAGGGGACGCGCTTGAACGCCCTGCTGGTGCTTTTTACTTGGGGCGGATTCTTGATTCTGGCTAGCGCCTTTGTTGGATCGCTGCAAGAGAAACTTGCCAAGGGTTTCGAGGAGACCAAGCAGCTCTATGAAGAGTTGAAGCGTAGCCGCGTCACGGAGGAGATGAAAGAGAAAGTGGAGAAAGCTCTGTACGCTACCATGGATCCGGTGGTCGCCAAGTTGGCCACCGAGGGTAAGCTGCGGTTCGAAAAGCGCGAGATCAGCATCATGTTCACCGATCTGACCAACTTCACGGCGTACTCCGACAAGAACCGTGCTGACGTGGTGCTGGAGGAACTCAACCGCTTCCTGGGACAAATCGAGCCGATCGTGGACCGTTTCCGCGGCCACATCGACAAGTATATGGGCGATGGCGTGATGGTGGAATTCGGCGCGCCGGTGGATTACGACCGGCATGCTCTGCTGGCGGTTCTGGCCGGACTGCGGATGCAGACGACCGTGAAGAAGCTCAACCTGCCGTGGCGTCTGCGCGTCGGCATCGCCACCGGAAGTACGGTGGTGGGAATGCTGGGAGTGCGGCGCCAGGCTTACAGTGCTGTGGGCGACCGCGTCAACGTAGCGAAACGTCTGGAGGAGATCTGCGAGCCGACCAAGGTTTACATCGACGAGCCAACGTTTCGCGCGGTCGAGCCCTTTGTGGTCGCCAACAAGCTGCGCAGTTCGGGCTACGGCCGGCAATCGGACCATGAGTTGCTTGACCGCCTCTCGGCGCTGGAAGAGAAGTTGGCACGGGAAAGCGAAACGGTGGAGCTCCTCTTTGAACTGGGCAAAGTGAACTTTGAACTTCACGACGCCACCACCGCCATCCGCTACTTTGAACGTGCCCTGGCCCTGGATCCCAATTCTACCGAAATCAAGCTCGCCTATGCGGATGCCAATTTCAAGCGCGACGAGTATGAGAAGATTCAGGTCAAGGGTAAGCTCCAGAAGATCACCGTCTACGAAGTCGTCGGCCTTAAGGATCGTTGGCGCGACCCGGCCGTGATTCCCCCGGCCGTCGCCAGCGCCTATTCCCAGGCGGAATCGCATATTGAGATTCCCGAGGATGTGGTACTTGCCGTGGAAGGGTTGGACGGAGCGATTGGCCATTGCCGCGTCGTGGCTCTGCTCTCCTACGCCATTGCCGAACGGTTGAAGCTGAACGAAGAGTTGAAGAAGACCATTATGCTGGCGGGCTATCTCCAGGATCTGGGAAAGGAAGCCGTGCCCCACCATGTTCTAAACCGCGGAGGCAGCCTGACCGATCAGGAGTCCAAGCTGGTCGAGAAGTACGTGCACGAAAGCGTGGCTGCCTGCCGCCGCATGGGCTACGTTGATCCCCTTCTGCTCGATATCGTCCTGCATCATCATGAAGCGTGGGATGGCTCGGGGTATCCCGACGGCCAGCGAGGCGAAGACATTCCGCTGGGCGCTCGGATCACCGCGATTGCCGAGGCCTACAGCGCGCTCACTTCCTGGCGCCCTTACCACGAAGCCTGGGACATGCGCGTGGCGATCAGTGAGATCCGTAAAGGCATGGAGAAAGGGCGATACGACCCCAAGGTTGCCAATGCCCTCATTGAGATGCTGCGTCCTATGACTGCCTCTGCTTAGTCGCTTGCCCTCTATCTCGGGTCGCCTAAGTTCGCTATAATCGTTAGCGGTTGAACAATAACTTCGCGCTTTCAACGATATACAGTAAACCCTCGATTCCCGCTCAAGCATCAAACTAGTATCGGATGAAGGGCTGGACTGAGGTCTTGAGAACCGTTCCGGTGAATCGAACGGAGAGAACATCGACGAATCACCTGCTTTGATGACATAACGCGATGACGATCGTCTAAGTAGATTGTGGGTGCCGAATTGAGGCGCCCGGCAGAGAGGGATTGGCGGGTGCGGGGCACCGCGGCAATGGGAAGGGTTGACTTGCCGAAGCGCAGGTCCCTCGTGCAGTTGCAATGACCGGTATGACGCTTGGCTGGACAATCCGGCTTGAAGACGCTACCGGCGGCCTGAAGGAGGAAGATTTCGATGCGGTTTGACAAACAGTTCCTACGGGAAAACTTGGGTGGTCTTAGTTTGACCTTGATTGGGATTTTGACGCTGGGATTGTCGCTGGTGCTCTACCAGGGGCATCGCATGTTTCCGGATTTTGCCTTGGCCCAGGGAAAAGGGCTGGATGGCCCGGATATCGACGTCCTGGAGAAACAGAACCAGGCTTATGAACGGATTGACCACGCCGTTACTCCGGCCATTGTGGCGATTCAATCCACGCAGGTGATCAAGAACGCGCAACAGTCGCCGTTCCTGAACGATCCATTCTTCCGGCAATTTTTCGGGAACCAGTTTCCGCAGGTTCCCCGCGAGGAGCGCGAGCACGCGCTGGGCAGCGGCGTGATCGTCTCCCCGGACGGCTACATCATTACCAACAACCACGTGATCGCGAAGGCGTCAGACATAGAAGTGACGCTCTCCGACAAGCGTTCCTTCAAAGGCAAGGTCGTGGGCGCTGATCCTTCCACGGACATCGCCGTGGTCAAGATCGACGGGACCAACCTGCCCACCGTCCCCTTTGGCAACTCCGACCAAATCAAGGTGGGCGATATCGTCATGGCATTCGGCAATCCCTTCGGGCAGTACTTCACCGTGACGCGCGGCAGCGTGAGTGCCCTGGGCCGCACCGCCGGACGGATTGAGGAGTTGCAGAACTTCATCCAGACGGACGCGGCCATCAATCCCGGCAACTCCGGCGGCGCTTTGGTGAACATCCACGGCCAGGTGGTGGGCATCAACACCGCCATCCTGAGTGGAAACTCCGGTCCCGGCGGGGAAGGCGGATCGGTGGGCATCGGCTTTGCCATTCCCTCCAACATGGCGCAGCACGTGATGGAAGAGCTGGTCAAGAGTGGCAAGGTGAGCCGAGGATACATCGGCGTTTCCATCGTGGACCTGAGCGATGACCTGGCGAAGCAGTTCAAGGTCCCGGATACCTCCGGCGCCCTCGCTCAGGATGTGGTGCCAGGCGGGCCGGCCGATAAGGCGGGGATCAAGAACGGCGACGTCATTCGCAAAGTCAATGGCCAGCCCGTTACCGACGCCGGGCAACTCACGCTGCTGGTGACCAACCTGAATCCCGGCGCCGTCGCCACGCTGGATATCATCCGTGATGGCAACCCGATGACCGTCAAGGTCACGCTGGGCGAGCGTCCTACTGACATCAACAGCGTGGGTCAAGGTGGCGGAACCGTTCAGCAGGGCACCCTCCGCGGCATCGGGGTGCAGAACCTTACGCCGTCCGTCCGCGACCAGTTCGGTCTGCCCCCGAATGTCAACGGCGTGATCATTGCGCAACTCGATCCCGACAGCCCGGCGGCCCAAAACGGCCTGCAGGAGGGCGACGTGATCGAGAGCGTCAACCGTCAAGCCGTGCGCAACGTGGGAGACTTCAACCGCCTAGCCGCGCAAGCGAAAGGCCAGACGCTCCTGCGCATCAATCGTCAGGGTCAGGGCGCGTACATCGTTATCTCCCCGGACGGTGACGGCGGCGACGGACAGTAAAGAGCAGGGGCTGGGGTCTAGGGGCTGGGTGCTGGGGAACGAAGCGCGAGTGCTTGAAGATGGTTGCTGCTCGCGATCTGTACCCAGCCCCCCCAACCCAGGAGGTCTTCCCCAGCCCCCAGTCCCCAGTTCCCAATCCCCATGCCGAGGGTGAGACGACTCTTGACCATCGTTCTGCTGGCTGCGGCGGCGGGGTTGTTGATCGCTGCCGGCGTAATTCGGTTGATGGAGAATCGGCTCACGTACTTTCCTCCCCGTTATCCGGAAGGCTTCGTCCCACAAGAGGCTTACGGCGTTCAGATCGAAGACGTCTGGCTGCACACAGCCGACGGCGTCAAGATCAACGCCTTCTTCCACTCGAACCCCGATTCCAAGCAGGTTCTGCTGTGGTTCCATGGCAATGCTGAGAACATCGGGTACGGCCTGAGCCAAATGCGGGAACTGGCGACGGCGGGGACCAGCATCCTGGCCGTTGACTATCGCGGATACGGGAAAAGCGAGGGCTCGCCGTATGAAGCGGGCGTGTACAAGGATGCGGACGCGGCCTACGACTACCTGGTGAAGCAGCGCCAATTCCGGCCGCAGGACATCCTGATTTACGGACACTCGCTGGGCGGCGCCGTGGCGGTGAACCTGGCGTCGCGCCGGCCGTGCGGCGGCTTGATCGTGCAGAGCTCGTTCACTAGTGCGCGCGACATGGCGCGCCGCATGCTTGCCATTCCCCTCATCGCCTACGTGGTACAGTCGCGCTTCGATTCCGTGGAGAGGATCCGCGACGTGCATGCTCCCATTCTGATCGCGCATGGGACGCGGGACGATGTGGTGCCGTTAGCGATGGGGCAGCAGCTCTTTGCTGCGGCGCCCGAGCCCAAGCGGTTCTATCCCATCCAGGGCGCGGGTCACAACGACATGCTGGAAGTGGGCGGCGAAGCGTACCTGGCGTGCCTGAAAGCGTTCGTCCAATCGTCAGCACAGGCGGGGAAGTTGTAGCGTCGATCTCTGATCGACGGCCCCAGGAATCGCCACGAGGCGCGCTCTCGCCTCGCCTCCCAAGTACAATGACAAGGGTCCTTCGCCCTGAGAAGCGGGCTCAGGATGACAGGCTAACGTGGGCTCGTGAGCACATCCTCGTAGAAAGAACCCGCACTGTGTTCACCGGATCACCAGCTCACCGGATCACCGGATCACCAGCTCACCGGATCACCGGATCACCAGCTCACCGGATCACCGGATCACCAGCTCACCCGATCACCGGATCACCAGCTCACCCGATCGCCGGATCATCAGCTCACCCGATCGCCGGATCATCAGCTCACCCGATCTCAGTGAATGAGGAGCCCGGTCAAGGCGGTTCCCACGCCCACCACGCCCACCAGGATTCCCAGCAACCAGAACTCGCGCCGGCGTGTGAGCAGTGTGAGAGAGGCGATCACAATGGCCGCTTCCAGACAGACTTCGCCGAGGTCGAAGCGATCGGCGCGGCGCTGCTCGTGGGCGACTTCGCCCTCAAACTCGTGGGCCTGCGCTTCGACTTCCTTCAACTCGTCCTTGTAGCGGTCCACGTCCTGCGCATACCTGGCCTTCACGCTCTCCGCCAGCGCGGCGTCCTTCACCGCGGACACGCTGAGGAGATCGATGAAGATCTCATAGGTGTGTTCGCGGATACTCTTCGCCTGGTAATATGCCCATTGATCTGATGCCTTACTTTGAAACAGCAGCTCTTCCGTGTGGGCGCGGTGGCCCAGCAGGGTGATGGCGGCCAGCACCACCGCCAGCACGGCCATGGTGAACGTCACCGGCAGCAGGGAAGGATCGTGCGCGGAGTGCTCCGCGTGCTCTTCCATCTCGTGCAGTTCTTCCACGCCCATGTCGCCTCGCTCCTTTAACGCAAGTCCGCCATCGTTTTAGAACACGCGCTGTCACCCTGTCATCCTGAGTCCGTCGGCTGACGGACGAAGGACCTCCGCATTTCGAGCTATCGAGGGGCAGCGGCGCGAACGCACCGCAATTACCGCAGGCGCTGTCGCACACAGCTTCCTACGTGCAATGAAAAGGGTCCTTCGCCCTGAAATGCGGGACTCAGGATGACAGCGCAAGGGGTTGACGTAAAGAACCCCAAGAACCGTCCTTGGGCAAGTGTTGAAATCCTAACCCTCACCCCGATTCGTTCGCACTCAATGGTGACAGCCACCATTCACGGCCGAGCGGGCAATCCGGACCGCACGTTGCCTACTGCCTACTTCCTACCGCTTACTGCTTACCGCCTACCGCTTACTGCTTACCGCCTACCGCTTACTGCTTACCGCCTACCGCTTACTGCTTACCGCCTACCGCCTACTGCTTTTCACGCCTTGGCCTGTGCCGGAGGCTGCGGCTTGGCCGGCCCGCCCCCACTCGTCTTGGCCGCCGCAGCGTCGGTCCCGCCGCCCGCCCCGTGGCATTTCTTGTATTTCTTGCCGCTGCCGCAGGGGCAGGGATCGTTGCGCCCGATCTTTTCGCGGCGAATGACCTGCTGCGGCTTTTCCACCGCGCCCGCCCCGATCATCTGCATTTCGCGCTGTTCCCGCCGCTTGCGCTGCTGGTACTGGCGGATCATCTCCTCTTCCTCCTCGGGCGTGCGCATCAGGAAGAGGTAGCGCAGGGTTTCGTCCTGCACGCGTTCGTACATGGCTTCGAACATATCATACGATTCGCGCTTGTATTCCACCAGCGGATCACGCTGGCTGTAGCCGCGCAGGCCGATGCCTTCCTTCAAGTGATCCATGGCCAGCAGGTGGTCCTTCCACTGCGCGTCCACGACCTGCAGCATGAGCATGCGTTCGTGCAGCCGCATGCGCTCGGCGCCCCACACCTGCTCGCGCTCGTCGTAATGCTGGTGCACCAGGTCTTCCAGCAGCGCGACGAGTTCGGGAAGCCGCTTGGGGTCCAACGGCAGGTCGTGCTTCTTCAGGTCGATTCCGAACCGTCCCCAGAATTCCGTGCGCAGGGCGGCCACATTCCACGTGTCGGCGTGCTGATCCTTGGGGCAATTGTTCTCCACCAGCCACTGCACCACGCTGTCCGCGGAGCCCATCACGAATTCCTTCTGGTCGTTCCCCTCCAGCAACTGGCGGCGCAGTCCGTATACGGTCTCGCGCTGCTTGTTCATGACGTCGTCGTACTCGAGCAGATGCTTGCGCGACTCGAAGTTCTGCGCCTCCACGGTCTTCTGCGCTTCCCCAATGCGTTTGGAGATCAGGCGCGACTCGATAGGTACGCCTTCTTCCATGCCCAGCTTGAGCATGATGTTGGAGATGCGTTCGCCGGCGAAGATGCGCAGCAGGTCGTCTTCGAGGGAAAGGTAGAAGCGCGATGAACCGGGATCGCCCTGGCGGCCGGCGCGACCGCGCAACTGGTTGTCAATGCGCCGCGCCTCGTGCCGTTCGGTGCCGAGGATGTGCAAACCGCCCAACGCTACGACTTGCGCGTGTTCGACATCGGTGACGGTTTTGAAGCGGTCGATGAACTCGCCCAGGTTTTGCGCCAAGCCGCGTAGGCTTCCACATAGGCGCCGAAGATCTCCGTCGCGGAGCCCTCCGGCGGGCGCTCGGGAGGCTCGGGGCTGATGCCCTGCTCGCGATATTTCTCCGGCGACTTGCGGAATTCCTCGCGCGCCATGGTTTCCGGATTGCCGCCCAGCACGATGTCCGTACCGCGGCCGGCCATGTTGGTGGAGACGGTAACCGAACCGATGCGCCCGGCCTGCGCCACAATAAATGCCTCGCGCTCATGCTGCTTGGCGTTCAGCACGTTGTGCCGTACTTCCTTCATGTCCAGCACTTGCGCCACACGCGTCGGCGAGCTGCGCAATTCGATCAGCGCATCGAGCAACGGGACGAATTTCTCCTCGGTGCTGCGCACCAGCGTCACCAGAGCCGGCAGCAGCGACTCGTCCGTTGCCGGCAGGCCGTCGTAAGGATATCCCCGCGGCGCGCGCTTCAGGACGGCCTGAATAAACGCCTCCCGCGTGCCGTTGGTGTCCGTTGCCAGGCTCTTGTACCGGCCCTGATTCAGCAACTCTTTGACGGTGGAAAGCGCCACCCCGGCGTGCGTCAGCCAATCCAGTGCCGGGTTGGGGGTTTGTGCCAGGCGCTCCATAAAGAGCTTCAGCTTGGGACCTTCCAGGCCCCCGGCCTTGGCCGCTTCCTGCAAGCGCACCGGCACCACGCCGGCCTTCTTCAGCGCCACGCTCAGGCGCTCCGACTTCTCGATGGCGATGGAGCCCACCAGCACCGGCTGGCCGCGCATGTGATACTGCTTGATCTCATCGATCACGGCGTTGAACTTCTCGCGCTCGGTGCGGTAGACCACATCGGGAAACTCATGCCGGATCAGGCTGCGGTTGGTGGGAACGATGACGATTTCCAGTTCGTAGATCTTCTCAAACTCCGCCGCTTCCGTTTCCGCCGTTCCGGTCATGCCCGCCAGCTTGTCGTACATGCGGAAATAATTCTGGAAGGTGACGGTGGCCAGGGTCTGGTTTTCACCCTCGATCTTGACGCCTTCCTTGGCTTCCACGGCCTGGTGCAGACCGTCGCTCCAGCGGCGGCCGGGCATCAGGCGGCCGGTGAACTCGTCCACGATCACCACCTCGCCGTCCTTCACCACGTAATCGCGGTCGAGCTTGAACAGCGTGTGAGCTTTCAACGCCTGCCCGAAGTGGTGGTTGTACTCGATGTTGGCGGGGTCGTAGAGGTTCTCGATTCCCAGGATCTTCTCGGCCTTGGCAATGCCGGATTCGGTGGGCGTCGCCTGGCGATGCTTCTCATCGACTTCGTAGTCTTCCTTCTCGACGAGATGCGGAATGACCTTGTCGACCCGGTAATATTTGTCGGTGGCTTCGTCCGAGGAACCGGAGATGATCAGCGGCGTGCGCGCCTCGTCAATCAGGATGGAGTCCACCTCGTCCACGATCGCGTAGTTATGCGGCCGCTGGACGTAGTCCTTCAGGTCGAACTTCATGTTGTCGCGCAGGTAGTCAAAACCGAACTCGTTGTTGGTACCGTAGGTGATGTCGCAACCGTAGGCGGCGCGCCGCTCGTCGTCGCTCAGGTCGTGGACGATCACGCCCACGCTCAGACCCAGCAGACGGTAGATGGGCCCCATCCACGCGGCGTCGCGCCGGGCCAGGTAGTCGTTGACGGTCACCAGGTGGACGCCCTTGCCTTCCAGGGAATTGAGATAGGCGGGCAGCGTGGCCACCAGCGTCTTGCCTTCGCCGGTCTTCATTTCCGCAATCTTGCCTTCGTGCAGCACCATGCCGCCGATCAGTTGCACGTCAAAGTGCCGCATGTTCAAGGTGCGGCGGCCGGCTTCGCGGCAGAGGGCAAAGGCTTCCGGAAGAATTTCGTCGAGCGTGGCCCCTTGCTCCAGGCGCTCCTTCAGTGCCTGGGTGCGCAACGGAAAGTCGGCATCGGCGAACTGCTGCATGTCGGGTTCAAGAGCGCTGATCTCCCCCACCCGCGCGCTCAGGCGCTTCAACTCACGCTCATTCTTGGTTCCGAAGACTTTGCCTAACGCGAACTGTAGGTAAGTTCCCATGATGTATGGACGATTTCCGATCTAAGTCTGCAATCCCTCTATTGTAATTCTGCCTGCTGGAGTTGACAAGAAAGGCGGGCATTGGTGAATAATGATTTCGCCCGCGCGGCCGCGCGGCGAGAGGAACCACCGACCTCGCCGAGGGGAGAGGTCGACCGTCCTTGGACGGGCGGGTGAGGGGTCTTTGCCCAGTGGAGGCAGTCGGTCCACCTCGGTGGGCCAGCCGCCGCAAAGCCTCCCGTTCTCCCGTAGAACGAGTACGGGTGGACCTCCGATCCTTTCGTTTCAATATGTTCCCAGGATATCCCGTCATGGGCGCATTCGCGGTCCGCCGGGGAGACCGCTGTCCCCACACCGCGACCGTGGCCTGACACCCGACACCCGATACCTGACACCTTATTTCCGACATCCTTTGTTTTCATCAACATCTCCGGATGCACCTTCATTTCTTGAAGTCGAGGAGTCAGGAGTCAGAAGCCAGGAGTCAGAATCGTGCTGCGGCCCGCCTTGCTTCTGGGCTTCGGGCTCTGGAACTCGGAATTCGGACGCTTTCCCTGCCAGCCGATTTTCAAGGTCCTTTGTTTTCATCAACATCTCCGGATGCACCTTCATATTTGAGAGGCAGGAGTCAGAATCTGCACGCCACATGTCCCGCATCCCGTCTCCCGTATTCCCGATCGTTTGTTTTCATATACATTCCGGCTTGGAACGTCGTTTTCTGTCGAGCGCTTGGGCTTTTAGGCTTCGGACTCCGGACGCCGAACTCCGGACTGTGCTATCTGTGGTTCTGGGGTGTCCGCGATCCGCGCGGCGGGTGAGGGCGCAAGCTTTCAGGCCTGACATCGCACGTTCTTGCCTTTCCAGTTCCAAGCTAGCCTAACACATTTGGGCCAATATGTCAAGAAAAATCATTAAGTCGTTGATAAACAGTTCCATCTCATAATAGACATCGCCAAAATCGATAGTCAAAGTCGATTTCGCTGCCCATCACGATGAACAACCGAGGGCGAAGCCCAGCGCGGCGCAGATTTCATTCATTCGCTCCGGGCTGAGCACCGCCACGCGGCGGCCGAAATGAGTCTTGGAGACAGTGACGACATTATGCAGATTGACGGCGCACTGGCCCTTCATTCCGTCCGCTTCGGACAAGCGAACTTCTGAGGGCACGCCGCGAATGGTGGAAGTGATCGGCGCCACGGTCACGGAGGATAGGTATTCAACCGCGCTCTCCCGCGTGAGCACAACCACCGGCCTCTGTTTGTCCGGATGGGGTTCCATGTGTATGTACAGTGTCGTTATGCTATAATGACCATTGTGACTCGGATCAGATTCGAGTGGGACGAGAGCAAGAACGCTTCGAACCGGCGCAAGCACGGCATCTCTTTTGAGGAAGCCGAATCCACCTTCGCCGACGAGTTTGGCCGGCTGATCGCCGACCCCGACCACTCGGACGATGAGGAACGCTTCGTCCTTTTGGGAATGAGTGCCCGGCTACGTTTGCTAATCGTGTGCCACTGCTATCGTTACGAGGACACGATTCGAATCATTTCGGCGCGAAAAGCCAATCGTTGGGAACGAACCCAATATGAGGGATACAAGAATGCGTAAGAACTACGATTTCTCCAAATCCGTCAAGAATCCCTATGCCCCGCGGATCAAGAAGCAAATCACCATTCGCATCGATGAGGCCACCATTGCCTACTTCAAGGCGGTGGCTGCGGAGCGGGGTATTCCCTATCAAAGCCTGATGAATTGGTACCTCGTGGACTGCGCGGCGTCAAAGCGCGCGCCGAAGTGGGCTTAATACCTGCGCATGGTCGGCGATTGACGCTGGGGTCCCGAACAAATCTCTGGAGTGCTCACGCCGGCCCAAGCGAACTTACCCGCTTCCTCCTATCGAGGATTCATCAGCGAATCCCACCGCGCACCGGCGCGCCCGACGATCCTCGGAACATCGTCGGCGAGCATCAGCCGCTCATGCACCAGCGCTTCCGCAGCCATGCCGACTTTTTGCAGGTACTCGTCGCGGCTCTGGTAGCGTTCTTCTATCGACAGCCGCGGGTCGCCGCTTTTTTCGCGCTCGGCGCGCGTGCGCGGGAAGGGAAGGAACGAGCCCACCATGTCGTAGATCACGCCGGGCGCGCCAATCGCCGCGTCGCGCAGATTCCAGCCGGTGTAGGTCGCAAGCGGCACGGCCAGTTCCGGCAGGCGGATGCCGCAAACCTCATTGCCGTCCGCATCTACCTGCGGGACCAGGGCGGGGAAGGGTTTGCCAATTCGCGGCGGCTCGATAGTGATAATCCCCCGGCTGCGGAATTCAGGGCCAAAATCCAGGCGATAGACGCGGTACATTTCCCGCGGAAAATGCACGCCGGGGATGGCGGGAAATTTCACCGCAGCCGGGGACACGAGTTCGTTCTTCGCGATCAGCGGAAGGTGCGAATCGGGAGGCGGAGCGTTCTTCGTCACCCAGTCGGTCATGGCCAGCAGCAGCGCCCGGAGCGCGAATCGATAGTCCTGCGGATTGGCTAGGTTCTCGGTTTCGCGGCGCACCGAATTCGCCGCTGGACCGTGCTGCGTGCCGGCTATGAAGTAAATCCGCGATTTCGGCGCGAGTGGGAAATCCCGCCGGCCATCCACCGTAACGTGAATCAGCGCCGCCCCACGACCCCAGTATTCATAAGACCCGTTGGTGTAAAAAATCCTGGGCACCACATGCTGCATAGTGGCCCGCGCCAGAAGACCATCGGTCAGGCCGGAATCGGTTTGCACCAAATCGCTGAAGGGAAAGACATCGGTGGGGTAGAAGCGATTGAGGCGCGCATGACCGTCGCGCGAGGCCTGTCCGAAGCGAAGGTTGAAGCTGCCGCGGCCCGCCCCGCCCACGTGTGGCCACACACCGTCAAAGACCTGCGCGCCCTTTTCATCGGCATTGAAGCCCTCGTAAACCATATCGCGCAGGACGCGCCCGCTCTGCGAGCTGCCGAAGCCGATGACCCACTTCACGGCGCCGGTCTGCTTGAGGTAGGAGAGGTAGTCGCGAATGCCCGCCAGTCCCAGTCCCTCGACCACCGGATCCTTGGCTTTGTAGATCACTTCATAAATGCGGCCGGGCTGGAAACCGGGATCGAACTCGACGCTGGTGCCGCCGTCGACGAAACGCCACTGGCTGCGCGGAACCTCTTTGCCCTCGGCGGTGGCGTCGTCCCGCCACGTCATCTGCGCGCTTGCCTCGTCCGCAACAGGGTAAGGCGCTTGCGTGCGGTCGCCCAGCGAGGCGCGGTGCGTCGGGGTGTTGCGGATGATCTCGGCGCGAACCATGCCGGTCACGCCGGGAACCCGTGGCGCATCCAAGCCCAGCACGCCGGGACGCCTCGGCACGTCCCATTCCCAACCGACCCAGACGAGTGTGAATCCTTGCTGGAAGAGCAGTGGATCGCCCAAGTCGCCCGCCGTGCGGGGATCGGGCTTGCCGCCGAGGTCGAACATTCCCAGCAGGCCGCGGCCGCCGCGGTTGGAAACTTCAAAGAGCGCGGTCTTGTTTCCTTTTTCTGGATCAGCGGGCCTCAACATGTAAAAGTCCGCCGCAAACTCCACCAGGCCGTGGGCGTTCCTCGGGGCGAGCGCGATATCCGTGATGATGCGATTGGCAGCAAGCTTGGGATCGACCGCGAAGTGAATTTTGCCCACGATGCGCTGGTAGCCGGGGTAGGCAGGCAGCGGGCCGCGCTCGGTGATCTCCACGCGCGTAACCGCTGCGCTTGCGCTCATCGCAGTGGCGAGCAGCAATACGGCGGTGACGTTGAATCGACGCATGAGGTTTGTCCTTGAGCACGGAGTCGGAAGAGCAGCCGTAGGGATTCTGCGGGTTGGCGGCAACCGAGTCAAGGCCTGTTCGCACCGGGCCTCCATGTTGGGCAGGGTGGAATCGCTGTGGTAAACTGGCTTGCGGCATTGCGCGTGGAAGTAACCCAGGCGACCCCGCCGGGCCCATAGCTCAGTTGGTTAGAGCAGCGGACTCATAATGTTCTTGTCATGAGTCGTGTTCATGTGTTTTCAGCGGTTTACGTCGGCATTAGTAGGGTAAAACGGCCTCATTTGGGCGTAGTCGGCAGCATTTTGGGCAAGGAAATGGGCAAGGCCTTGCCTCGGGCCCTGGGCCTGTCTGTGATGCACTGGACGCCAGTAATTCCCATCTGTAACACCGCTAACCTACGTGCCTTTGGCCAAAGGCGCACTGGGACAATAGTGGTCCCATACGTTCCCAGCACCACGTGAGTGCAGTCAGCCTAAACCGGCTGACTGCGGACCGATTTGTGAAACTAACCGCCAGCCCGGGCCACTGATTCGCCCATCAGTGTTAGCCCAACTTCGTCACGGTGGGGGCGGTTTTGATGATTTTCGTGTCGCGGTGAGGGGGTAAGGGTTTTGCTTTCAGTCCTGCCGCTGACGAAAGTCGATGTAGTGTAGACCTACCCTCTTGCGGTGGTGGGTGCGGCGTGGCACCATCGCGCCGATGTTTTTGCGCCCCAATGTTCGGCACAAGGATGGCAAGGATCATACCTATTGGTCTTTGGTGGAAACGGTGCGGACGCCGGACGGGCCGCGCCAGCGCACGCTGTGTTACCTGGGCGAACTGAATGGCTCGGCGCAAGCGCGTTGGGTGAAGACGATAGAAGTTTTCAACGCCCAAGGCGAGAGCCAGCAACTGAAGTTATTTCCCGCCGAGGTCGCCCCGCCCGAGGAAGATGGGTCGGTGGCGCGGGTGCGGCTCGATAAGGTGCGGTTGGAGCGGGCGCGGCAGTTTGGAGATAGTTTCCTGGCGCTGGAACTGTGGAAGCGTTTGGAGTTGGACCGCTTCTGGGAGGCGCTGCTGGATGGGCCCGACCAGGATGCCGATGTGCCTTGGTCGCGGATCGCGGCGCTGTTGGCGATCAACCGCCTCTGTGCGCCGGGCAGTGAGTTGGCGATTGAAGAGCGCTGGTATCCGGGGACGGCGCTGGACGACTTGCTGGGGATCGAGGAAGGCAAGGTTAACGACACGCGCTTGTACCGGTGTCTGGACCGCCTGCTGCCGCACAAGACGAAGCTCGAGCAGCATCTGACCCGTCGCTATGGGGAGTTGTTCGCGGCGGAGTTCGACGTGCTGCTTTACGATTTGACCAGCAGCTATGTGGAGGGCGCGGCAGAGAAAAACCCGATGCTGCAGCGGGGCTACTCGCGTGATCATCGGCCCGACTGCAAGCAGGTAGTGATCGCCCTGATCGTCACCCCGGAGGGCTTCCCGCTCAGCTATGAAACTTTCGACGGCAATCGCAGCGACGTGACCACGGTGGAAGCGGTGCTGCGCATGGTGGAGCGCAAGCATGGCAAGGCGCGCCGGGTATGGGTATTTGACCGCGGCATCGTGAGCGAAGAAAATCTGGAAGCGCTGCGGCGGCGCGGGGGTCAGTATCTGGTGGGCACGCCGCGGGCGAAGCTGAAGCAATTTGAGCAGGAATTGTTGGCGGAGGGTTGGGAGGGGGTGCGGCCGGATGTGGAGGTGAAGCTGGTATCGGTGCCGCAGGGAGAGGAGATCTACATCCTGTGTCGCTCGCAGGCGCGGCGGGCGAAAGAACAGGCGATGCGCAGCCGGTTTTCCACCCGCATGGAAAAGGCCCTCACGGCACTGGCGAAACGGGTGGCGGCGGGGCAGTTGAAAGATCGCCATAAAATCGAGCGCAGCTTGGGAAAAATTCAGGCTCGCCACCCGCAAGTCGCCGATCTATACGAAGTGCAGGTGACGGAGAAGGACGGCACCGTGACGCTGCCATGGCAAGCCATTGAGGGCCGGCAAAGCTGGCAACAGGCGCGCGAGGGCGCCTACCTGCTGCGCAGCAACCTGCCGCCAGGAAAGCCGGAAGAATTGTGGAAGAGCTACATCCAACTCACCGAGGCGGAAGCGGCGTTTCGGGTGTTGAAGAGTCCGCTGTCGATCCGGCCCATCTTCCATCAACTGGAGCGGCGGACCAAAGCTCATATTCTGGTGACGTTTCTTGGCTATGCGCTGTGGGTCACGCTAAAACACCTGCTGCGGCGCAAAGGCTCAAACCTTTCACCGAATAAGGCGCTGGCCTTGCTCAGCACGCTGGTCAGCGCCGACATCGTGCTGCCCACCACCGACGGGCGGGAGATTCGCTTGCGACGCGTTACGACGCCCAACGCCGAACAGAAACAACTGCTGGACCAACTGGGTATCGCCGTGCCCGACCGCCTCAGTTTGGATCGCGAATGTAGTGTAGACTCGGCAACAGCCTGAACTGATTTCAATAGATTTAGCCGTGTTTTCGACGCTCTCGTGACGAAATTGGGTTAGCATCGTTGACGGCGCTGTGTCATCTTGCGGTTGCAGCAGTATCCGTCGGAATCGGTGTGCCAGATGTGTGCAGTACATCATCAATGCGCCCCAGATGGATGGCAGCTCGACGCATCGCCAAGGGGAAGGCCAATTCTTCTTCCGGAACGCGATTATCGATGCTGCGCACAGCCGGTCAAACCCGCAGCGCATGTCCCGCGCGTCGCGTGCCAGTCAGATACGCGTCCGCGGCACGCCTCTTCTAGGGCGGGCAACGTGGGCAGTCCCCTCACGCCGCTCCCTCCACCACCGCCAGCAGTGCCCGCACCAGCTCAGCGTCGAACACCCGCCCCCATCCCGAGGCTCCGGCCGTTCCGCAGCACCACTTCCACCCGCCCATCGCTGGCGGGGGCGGGTCTGCCGCCGGCCGCACTACGACTTCAGCCCTGGACGTCGAACCTGCCCCTGCGCTCTCCGGCCAGGCCGGGATCATTTTCACTTCCATGAGTTTCGGGAGCGTCGTGCGCCCCGCCTCAGACCCCGCCGCGCGCAGCCGCTCCTTCCACGAGAAGAAGTGCGAAGCGCACAACCTGCGCTCCGGGCAAGACGCCGATACACTCTGTCCGCTCCGCCCTTGCTTGGAAACCAACTTCTCCCAATTGCCTCGCGCTTTCCGCTTTCGCTCGGGCTGCGTCATCCTGCGTCATCCTGCCTCCCCGCCCGCAGGCCACCATGCTACACTTCCCCACCGCTGCGCAAGATCCGGTTCAGATACCGCTCACAAAACAATCGAGGATTAAATTGCCTTCGTCGGTGATATACGTGTTCCATCCCGATCGAGCCGAGGCGTTGGTGTGAAACCGAGGCCGCGAAGCGAGTCCCTTACTAGAGCACTTTCGTTTCACTTCTATACGGAGCGCTGCGCTTCATTCAAGTCTGTTTTGGGGAAATGGGTCATCAGGTGTAAACACTCTAATCGAAAATGCTCTAACGGAAGCGCCATCGGGGTCACTTCCACCGGCAGAGGAAAACGGCCCACCTTCTCGACCAATTTTGATTCGTCCGCAACAATCACGAACCGATTTGATGCGCTGGCGACAATCCTTTCGCGCAGAAGGTTGCCCCCCCTCAAGGCTGAGAAGATGAGTCGAAACCGCGTCCAGAGAGGCTCCATAGCTCTCAACAGGCCCAAAATGCGCCGGATTTAAATTATACTGAGCAGACGTATGCCACACATTTTACTGAACGAAACATTCTCGGATGAGAAGCTTCATCATCAGCTGAAGTGGATGAACCCCCCGGCAGTTTGGCGCATCGAGTGCACTCGCTCGCACCTGCTGATTGAGCCGGATGGTGGAACAGACTTCTGGCAGGAAACGCATTACGGATTTCGTGCGGATAACGGCCATTTCCTCTATGCCGAGATCCCCGGCGACGCCATCGCGACGGCGAAGGTCTGTTACCGAGCTGAGCACCAATACGATCAGGCGGGCCTAATGGCTCGGTTCTCGGCGGAATGCTGGCTGAAGACTTCCGCGGAGTTCGAGCCAGACGCCCCAAGCCATCTGGGAGCGGTAGTAACCAAGTCCGGCTTTTCGGACTGGTCCTTCCAAGACTTTCCCTACCCCCACCTCCAATCGGCCGACGCGCTCTGCACCTTTCTGCGCCTCCGCCGGAAAGGGCGGGACTTTCTGGTTGAGCATGCACCGGACGAAAGCGGCCCGTGGAAGTTGATGCGCATCACTCGGCTGGCTGCCAGCCCGGAGCAACCATGTCAGATCGGCGTCTATGCATGTAGTCCGAAAGAACGGGGGTGCCGCGTCGAAGTGAGCTTCCTGCGCATTGAGCAGCCGTAAGCGTCATGCGTGGGGCCGCTCTTCTTTGCGTCACCGCGACTCTCCGCCGTTCCTACCACATGTGAAGTGGTCAGCCACTTACTGACAATAGCGGAGGACGGATACATTTCGTGCCGTCCTTCTTCGCTGTTCAGGCATTCGGTTTTGCCATTACCGCGTGGCGACGTGCAGTTTTCCCAGCCAGAAGCAGACGCGACAAATCTTGTTGCCAAATGTTGCACCGCGCTTACTGTAGGGGATTGGGGAAACCAAGCAGGTCCACCCGAACATGGCCTCCTGAATTTCTGATCTTAGCAACAGTGTAAATAGTGCTGCCTCCGACAGCGATCGACTGTGCGAAGAAAGGCCTTATTCCGCTATCTAACTGTAAACCGCCGTGATCCACACACCTTCCAGATAGGATGTCGTAAGTGACAAGGTGAATGTCTTCGTCTCTGTCGGATGGAGAGGTCTCGTCAATTAGCTTCTGCGTTGCGTCATCTTTGCCTATATCCTCTTGCTCGACTTTCCTCCCGGGCAATTCAGTTGCCGGTTGCGCGGCCTCGTGGGGAGTGCGAGGAGCGCCCGTAAGGTAATAGATCGTATGCTCATCCGGCCCCAGCACAAATCCCAGGTAGCCATAGCTGAACCTGTCGTACATTCCGCTTTGCCGCGTCGCGTCAGAAACCAGCCGCCGAACGACCTCAACCTTCCGCATTCGCGGATCAAAACTAAAGAGGTACTCTGACCTTCCGTGAACCGCATAGAAGACCTTTTGGGGCGCGTACCAGACAGCCTGCCGCCAGTTGTAACCCATGGTGCCGGGTTTCCTGGGGTCAAGGCATCCAAAGACATCTCTCCGGAGATTGCATTCCCGCACCTTGGCGATGGAATCAAGGTCATAGCGGTACTGAAAAATCGTTCCATCCGCGGTGGTGAAATACACTGAACCATCGTCGGGCTCAATCGCCAGGCATCGGCAAATGACCTCAAACGTCTTCTCCGGAACACCCTTCTCGCTGCCCTGCGAAATCGGTCCAAGATTTCTCAGCGCATGGGTACGCAAGTCGTATCGGAGAAATAAGCCGGAGGGCCAAGTAATACCGTAGAGCCTGCCACGCTGAGGATCCATGTTGAAGGCCAGAATGCCTTCGCCCTCGGGCGCCTTGGCCAGGTCCTCCGTCTGTCCCGTATTCAAATCATAGGAAAGGAAGTGGCCGCCGGGATACCGTTTGTATCCGGGAGGGGGTGTGCCCGCTACTTCCTGTCCCGCCGCCGTGCTGGGATCGTAGTAGCCGATGTGCGTGGCAAAGTAGAGCTTATCACCGTGTTCCACAAAGATGCTGTGGCCCTTGCCTTGCGGAATCGCATGTAGACCGCTTTCTCCCGCTGCCGCCGTCAAATCCGCCGCGTGGTCGATTTTTCCCGTCTTGGGGTCGAACGCAAACATCTGCGCGCCCTTCTCCACAGACATCGAGGCCAACACGTAATAGATCCTTCCGTTACCGGCGCGAAAGCAGGCGTTGTAATTGTCGTCTCCGTGGCGAAAGCCGGAATCATAAAAGTGCGCGTGGAGAATACAGTTACCGGGACTCGCCCGACCGTCCTTCCGCTGGCTTGACACTTGGCAACCTATCGTCAAAATTACACCGGCAGCTAGCAACAATCTCCATTGAACAGCCTTGACGCCCATGTCCCAATCCTCAATTTAGCGGTAATTTCTGCGAGGTGTCACAGCCAGCACCCGCCCTGTGTTAGTGTGGCAGCTCATCTGGAGCGCTTGAGATGTTTACCAAACCCACCCAAGCAGCCGGTGCGATCACGATTTTTGGAGTTCCTCGGAGATGGCAGCGGCGGCCGATCGAACGGCGGAAATCACCGCTTCCTGGTTGTCAAGCCTTATCCCTGGAGTCGATACGCTAATCGCTGCGACAGGATGTGCGCCGCCCGCAAAAATTGGCGCCCCGAAACAGCGGCCGCCCAAGACACTCTCCTCAAGATCAGCCGCATAGCCCCGGGAGCACACAAGATCCAGTTCCACCTTCAATTTAACCTCGTCGGTGATCGTGTGTGGAGTAAGCGGCACGATACCGAAAGTTCGCAACAACCGATCGCGCCGCCACTCCGGCTGTCCCGCTGTGATGCATTTCCCTAACGAACTGGCGTGCGGCGGGATAATGCTCCCAACCATGTTTCCCATTTGGACGCGCTGAGGGCTCTCTACGACCTCGATCACCTCAATATGGTTCCTAAAAAGAAATGCGAGGCTGACAGTTTCGCGAAACTGACGGCCCAACTCTTTCATCCGGGGAAGCGCGACGCTTACTAATTTGGCCAAGGTGCGATTTGGGACAAGGTATGAAACAGCAGGAGAAAGAGTATAAAGATCACCGGCGGCCTTGTCCAGATAACCCATTACTTCGAGTGTGTGAATAATGCGAAAAACCGAGGTCTTCGCCATTCGTGTCGCTTGCGTTACTTTGTTTAGCGACAAAGGCTCTCCACTCTGGGTGAAAGTTTCCAAAACGCGAAAGGCCTTTCCAATTGCCTTGGCAAAGTATTTGTCGCGGTTTCGGTCGTCAGCCCTCTCAGTGAGCCGTTTTCGGCTGATAACTTCGCGTGATATGGTTGCCATGGTACCCCCTACCTGCTTTGCTCATGTGGAGCGTCCTAGTTTTTGCTTGCGGCCCGGGCCGATCATTCGGCCTTTGCGCAGGGAAGAAACGGAGTGTTCAATTGCCGTGCTGGAGCCACTCCTCATTGAAATGAACGTACTTGATAGTTCGCACATTGTAACTGTAGGTGGCGTGGAGAGAACCGTCCTTCGCTTGGATCATTGACGGGTAATCGAAACGGCCGCCGGGAGTTTTCTCCAGGTGCTTTGTCCACTTCCAAGATGTTCCCCCGTCGTCAGAGATCGAGATGGCCAGGCTGTCGCGCGACGTTTCGCGGTCATTATAAATCATGGCCAAGTGATTGTCCCGCAGCGTGACCGCTTCGATTCCACTGCCGGGATTGGGGAGCTGCGTGTTTGTTACCTCCGACCAAGTCATGCCTTGATCTTCCGATTCACTTCGCTTGATCCGGTGGTCGGAACCTTCATCACGGAAGAACGCCACAAGCTTGCCGCTCGGCAAGTTCACGACAGTAGGCTGGCTAATTCCCAGTCCGGGAATAAGCTTGCTCATAACCCAAGTCTGTCCTCCGTCATGGGTGAGCGCCATGGCAGCGACGTTGAAATTTTCATTTCCCAGCGGCAACAAAACGGTTCCATCATCAAGGATGAGTGGGTGAGCGCGAGGCATCCATCCCAGTCGTCGCATCAGCGGCTTTTTCAATCGCTCTTCGATTCCGACTGTATCTTTGCTATGGCCATAGCTGCGAACGGTTTCCTCTAACCCTTGGATGTGGGGAACCAGGACGGCTTCCTTTTGCCAATGTGGAGGGCCTGGCTGCTGGTAATCAGAGGAGATTTTGTACCAAAGGAGGCTGCTGCCCCAAGACCATTGCGGAACATCCAGCAAAGTGACGTGGATCAGCCAAAGCCGCTTCTGTTGGTCAATAACCATCGCCGGATTGTTATCGGAGAGCCCGAACGTGTCGGCTACAACGAAGGGCGTGTCCCATCTGCTCGCCCCCCGCCGGAGCCGCGCACCGCCGATACGGACGTCGTCGCTCTTGTCGGCATCTTTCTCATAGCCGAAAGATGGCAATTGGGGACCGTTCTCATACCATACGGCCAACAGGTCCCCGTTTGGACACTCCACGATACACGAGGCGTGGACATGACCATGACTCTGGACAGCGGGGTCAAAAATCAACTCGTTATGATAAGTAGGCTGTCCGTAGGTACTGGAAAGGCCCAGCAGCATCAATACGTACATCCACCAACCACGAATGATTATGGCTCTCATAATAGCCAAGCAGGCCTTCCTGAGCCGTCGTTAGCGCCCCCGCAAATCATCCCGAACGGCCGCTGAGGCGGGGCGCCGACAGCATTGATCGATGTAGGTGCGGTCAAAGAAGTATAAAAAGCCGTCCTGGGCCCCAATGACCAGGTCAAGGCGACCGTCGCCGTTCCAATCTGCCACCGCTGGGCAGGGATTGTGGCCGTAGAGTGGACGATTCACCAGGTCACCGCGATAAACGAATACCGGTTGCTCCTGAGTGCCGACGTTTTGGTACCAGCCGGCGTTGGCCTCGGAATCGACGATCAGATCCAGCTTGCCGTCCCCGTCCCAATCTACAATTTGAAGCTTGCGCCGCCCGCTCTTTCCGGCACGTTCAGCATTCAAGCGCAAAGGCTTGCCGTCCTCTCCCATGAAGATCCGAGTTGGCGGCTTAAGTTTTAATTGCCCTCCCTCGCGGTAGCGTTCGTAAAAGGCCAAGTAGCCCTCCGGATCCAGCATGACCAAGTCAGGCAGCCCATCCCGATTCCAGTCCACAACACAAGGGGTCGTTCGCCATTGCGTCACCAATTCCTTGCCTCGGGGATCCCACCACGTCCATGCCGGCTTGGGTGGACGGCCTTGCCATTCGACCGTGATCGGCTGGGCAGCCGCAAGCACTGGGTTAGTCCGGGTACCGACATTGCGATACCATATCACCTTACCCCAACTGCTGTTCACGATCAGGTCAGGCGTACCGTCCAGATCCCAATCGGCCGCAGCCGGGTTGGTGTAACCCCATTTGGCTTCCATCGGCCCCTGAATAGACCCGTTGGGGCCAGCCATGATGCGGATCGTCTTTCCTGCTGCCTCCATGTACCCGCGGTCTCGGAAAGCAGGCTCCTTTGTGGTACCGATGTTCTCGAAATACTGAATGTAGCCTGCATCGTCGCCACATAGGATGTCGAGTTTTCCATCACCATTCCAGTTGACAAACGTGGGACGGGCGAGAGCGCCACATTTAACGTAGGGATCGACTTGTTCCAGGTACTTGGGTGGCAGAAGGTTTGGCGGCTGGCCTTTGGGTGCGGAATTTTCCACCAGCACGACCCGCCCGTCTTCCTCGGCGATGAGCAGAGACGGCCGGCCGTCGCCGTACCAATCGACGACGCGCGGCTGGATCATGCAGAGGTCCATTTTTATGGGCTTCCCTCCGGCGGCCAGCAGTTTCCCCGCGGCCAAAACGGGCTTGGTTCGCGTGCCGACATTCTCAAAAAGCGTCACCGCATCCAGGAAGTCTCCGCCGATCAGATCCAACCGCCCGCGGCCGAACCAATCCACCGGGTTCGGGGCGGGAGTTCCACGCAAGTCCAGCGTCTTTCCGCCCGCTTGCAAAAGCACCGGTGGGGCGTATTGGGGATGCTCGTTAGTGCCCAAATTGCGGTGGAAGTAGACGTACCCATGAATACATCCGCGTGTCCACTTTCCCTTGGAGTTGTAAGAGTCCGCCCATCCGTACTCCCGCCAGTCCGAGGTGCCCACCAGCACGTCGATCTTCCCGTCGCCATCCCAATCGACCGGATAGTGCAGGTCGTCACTCCCCACCCAGTAATCGCGGGGCAGTTTCACAGGCACGAAGTGTGAGAACCCATTCTTCCGCACATCACTGTAGTTGCCATCTCGGGTAACGAAGTCCACCGCACCGTCGCCGTTGAAATCGGCGGCGACCAAGTCGCGAAGGCCGGCGGGCCAATCCATAGTGGGCGATCGAAAAGTGGTTTGGCGTTCGTACCAATGTTTCGGAACAAATAGGTGCCACTGTACCCGACATCCAGGCAACTGACGATAACGTCGGTAGCTCCATCCCCGTCGAAGTCCAGCGCCACAGCGTGAGCCCAAAGGCCAACACTGAGCTTGCCGCGTACTCCCGTCCATCCGTAGGATACGCGGTCTCCCGCACCAACCATGGCAGGCTCCGTAAGCCGCCTGGTTTCGCCTGCGGGCACTAGGTCGAAGTAAATGTAGTAAATCCGGTTCCCTGTAGAGCGCCATGCGATTCGTGCCTTGGGTGGTCTCCATTCCAATTTGGCGGGCAGAACCCGGCCTGACGAGGCGTCAATTGCACGTAGAGAATCTGGCCAAAACCCAGGAGGAAGCTCAGCCTGAACAAGGATGGGCGTACTGGGAGGTGTGATTGAGTCCACGCGCATCCGGTAATGATTGGCAGTGACCCACCCGCGGGCGTCCCGCGATGGTCGTTCCTCGATTTTGCCAACGCCGCCCTGTGCCAGCGGCGTTACAAGCACCGCCGACAGCAAACATAGCACACCACTGAGCGGCCATAACACAGGCTCCTGGGGTGTCGGTCCTGTTCGCGAGAACCAGAATTTCATCAGAATTTTGCCGTCGGTTGTCTCTCGGACCTCGTCCTACTGCCGCACCGCACTCACCGCTAATTTGATCTGCACGATCTCGTATATGCGGATTGGCGGTAGCGTAAGTTCGATGTAGTTTCCCTTTTGCTGGAACCTCAGGCTCACGGGTTCCGCTGAGTCCGGGCTATGGGCGACAATCGATGTGACCCGGCCCGGGTCCAGCCTGAGGCGAACTGGAACGTCTTTTAGGGTTTGTGGTTCATATTTTTCCGGTGGGCCGCCCAGTTCGTATTCTCCCTTTACAAACGCTGCCTTGGTCGGAATCGGACAGTAGTAATTAACAAAATGGGCGGTGACCACTTCCGTCTGGTCCGGCTCGGTCTTTCTCCACACGTTGCAACGCAGGCCTTCCAGGCCCTCTTTCGGCAAGACCGACAGCCGCGCGTGAAGGTTGGATTCCAAAAGCGTCTCCAGGTCTTCCGGCTTCGGCGCCGGAGCCGGAGGCCGTTCCGGGTTGAGGCTGGCCTCATACAGCTTGGTAACTTGACCCAGATCGTTGGCCTCACCCTCGGTCAGCCAGTAAAGCGCAAACGGAGGCAGCCGGAGCACTGAATCGATTCGAGGCCGACGCAAGATGATTCCTTGACCCACCCGCTCAGAACGCGGCGCCGCGGTGATTCCGGCGCGTACCGCTCCGCTTTCATTGAACCGGCCCGATCCGCCGACGTCCAACCACAAGCCGCCCTGCTCCGCAAAGCGCCTCAGCTCGGTGATGACGCTGTCGGGTAGATACCATAGCCCGGACGTAATTACCGCTTTGTACCTTGACTTCAAGCGAGCGCTATGGACTTGGGAGGGAGGAATGATGTCATAAAGAATATGATGCTCCGACAAGTACTGGCTGAGCGGATACAAGGTCGAAAGGTGGATGGGGTTCCCCCAGTAGGCCTGATCGTAAGCGAAGACCACGGCCACGTCGGCTTGGCTTTCATATCCCTCAAACAGGTCGCGATGGCCCTCGAAAAAATCACGGTACTTCTTCCTTGACTCGGGCTCGCGGTAGCTGCCCTCGATGAACGCTCCTCCCCCTCCTGCAGCCGCTTCCGCCATCGAGAGTTCAACGCCCGGGGCGTCCTGCGAGTAGTACTGAAGGCTCCCCCCCACGAAGTTCATTCCAAAGGCAAGCTTGTACTGGAGGATGTCGTCGAAGAAGACTCCCGGTCCAAGCTGGCCTGGGCGCTGCATGTCTTCAAACATGATCAGGCGGCAGTAAGGCGCCCACTCGCGCGGGTCTTTGCCGCCGCTCACGCGCTTGTAGGCGCCATTAATGTGGGCGAATGGCCCCAGGTTGGCCATGACGAAGAAATTGGGATTGACTTCGCGACCCGCGCTGCGGAGGTCGCGCAGGTAATCGCCCAGGCTCCACGACCAGAAAGCCTGCGTTTCATGCCACAATGCCCCCTCGCCCGGATAGCCAAGGTGGATTGCGTTCGCATCACTGGTTCCGAATCGGTTCCGGAGTTCTGGGGCCGAGTATTTCTGCCGCAGATAGTCGTGAAACTTGCTCTGATCGTATGTGCAATAGTCCCTAAGGTCCATTTCATCGGAAAATACTCCGTCCATGCCGGTCTTGGCGATCACGCGTGTAACATTCATCAAATAGTGCCGCCAAATGGGATTGTTGACGCACAATTCATAACGCTGATAGGGGTAGTTGGGATCGAGAGCGTCCTTACCTCGAGGGGGACGGGGGTGGGGAAAGCTGTCGAAGCATCTCGGCGGTAATGATGTCCTTGTCGGGGCGTGGCCCGAAACCGAACTCACTGAATCGGTCCCAGTGGTCGAAGAATTCCCAGAAGCCCGTTCGCTTCTGAAAATCGCCGAGAATGGCGAGATTATTGATGTAAGGAATGATCCACTTCACGCCGACGGCGTGCATCTGCGCCGTGTACCTCTGCAACTCGGCAAGCCTGGTCCGCGCCTCGTCGGCGGTGATGAGAGTGGTGCGCGTTCCCTGCGGCCCGCCAAAACCGCTCTTGGTGCCATACACGCTGCTGAAGACGTCGTCCTCGCCGACGTGCATCAAGGTCGGAGGGGCTTCGGCGATTTTCTTGATATATTCAGGGTTGTTGACATGCCCCTGGCTGTAGTCAATCAGGTAGGTATAGGGAACAGAGGTTTTCCATTCCTGCTGACCGTAGACGAGGGGCGAAAGCAGTAGTAAGGGAACCGCCCAAGCGGCCACCCGTGATCGGATATTTGGCATAGTCATTGTCAAACCTATCAGTAGAAAGCGCGGGAGCAAGCTCATTGGTCGCTTACCCCCGCGTATAAGGATTCTAGAGTCAGAGATCCTAGGGCCGCCGCGGACTACCACAACAATTTCATCGCCAATTGAATGATGCGCGGTCCGGCGGTCACTCGAGATTGCTCCGAAGTTCGAGTCCTGCATATCAAAGTCCGGAGGTCCGTACTGCGGGTGATTAAAAGCGTTAAAGAATTCGGCTCGAAACTGGAGCCTGAGCCGCTCGTGAATCGTCGTGTCTTTCATGAGGGCCAAGTCCCAATTGTTGATTCCTGGCGCGTTTACCAATCCTCGCCCGGCAGTCCCGTAACGATACGAGGTGGGATCGGCGAAGGCCTTGGTGTTGAACCATTCCAGTACGCTACGTCCACCCGGCACAATATTGGGATTGCCAACCAAGTCCGGGTACTCATATTGCTGGCCAGTGTTAGCCGGATCGTCATCCGTCCGGATGGTGAATGGAGCCCCGGTCTGGAAGCTAGTGATGCCGGAAAAAGACCAACCTCCGATGAGGTGGCCTCCCACACCATGCACCGAGCCGCCGAACTGCTTGCCGGGACCGAAGGGGAGCTCATAGATGTAGCTGAACACGACGCGGTTACGGACATCCATTCCCGAAGGGCCCTTTTCCCGGCGGAAATTGGTCCTGTCCTCGACCGAGCCAATGGAGCCGTACTCGCCGCCATCGCTGGCAGTACCGTAGGTTTGATCAAGAGCCTTGCTCCAAGCATAAGAGCCCAGGAATGTGATGCCCTCGGCCCATGCGCTTTTCCAGGCGGATCATCCCGCTGTGGTAATTGGCAGTGAAGGCGGACATCTGTGTAATGATGGACTGAAAGCCCTGATAGGGACGCCGCGGATCGAGGTCGCCAGCGCCTGGGGTCGGCGTGTTGACGTCCACGTAGCCATCCAGGTGGGTGCTGAGCGAGCCCTTGTACTCCAGGGTCAACAGAGTGGTAGGGGTCAACTGGCGCTCGACGTCAAAACTCCAACTCTGGGTGCTGGGGGTCATGGTGAAGGTAGGGTTTATGGCATCGATGGTTGCGGAACCTGGCGTGGGCTGAACGTTAGTGAAGATGTTGTGGATGGAGTAGGTCGGCGTAGGCGTTGTGTTGTATACAAAAGCGTCCAGCGCGTTAGGCGGGTTCTGGGACAGCGAAGTGGGGCCGAGGTCGGCGGTACGACTGTAGAACCAACCGTAGCCGCCTCGAATCACCGTCTTGGGTGCAATTGGTAGGCGAAGCCGAAGCGTGGGGCGAAATCCTTGTGCGCGCCCTTGAAAGTACTTATTCCCTACTGCCCCTGCGGAGTGAGCTGCATCTTCTGAAAATCATAGTTGCGCATTTCCCCATGGAGGTCGGCCAGAACAGGAACCAATTCGTAACGCAGCCCCAGATTCAGCGTCAACTTTGGTGAGACTTTCCAATCATCTTGCACGTAGAAGTTGAGATCCGGATATTGAATCACCATCGGGCGGCGACAGGTAACCTGCCTTTTGGTTGAAGTAAACTCCAATGTAGGGAAGCCCCAGCACGTAGTCGGAAAAGGGGTATCCCGTATAGTTTCCGTTATTCACAATCCAGGCATAAGGCGGCGTGGTGGTGAAGCCGAGCGGTAAAGTGGGAGCGGTCACTTTGTGCATGATATCGGTGCCGGCGGTGATGCTGTGCGCCCCTTTATGATCACCAGGTTATCGGAGAACTGTTGGATTTTCTGTGTGTAACCGCCAGGGGTTTGGTCGCGAATGATAGCGAATCCGGTGGTTACCAGAGGAGCCCCGAGCATGTGCGGCAAGCCGGCCATATTCAGAAGTGGGACCCCAGTCCTTGGCGTTTTCAGGTCCGATCAGGTAAGTCGAGCGGTTGTAGGCATAGCGAAATTCGTTGAAGACGGTCGGGCTGAAACTGTGGTTCTCGCTACCTAGAAGGTTCTGCCCACGTTGGGTGGTTTGTCCGACTTGCAACGGGTTTCCGCCCGCGCCCGGGAACCTCACCCAGCAGCGAAGGGCTGGTAAGACCCCAGCGCACGTAGAGATTGTCTTTGGCACCGATCCGTTGGTCAACCCGCCCCAGGTATTCGGTGCTAAACAGGTTCGCCGGGGAATAACCGTCGTAGTTGTTGACCAAGCCGGGCCGGGTGGGCAGCGGCAACTGTGCCAGCAACGCCTCCATACTGGTGTCAAGCCGGGCTTGGGGATGATGTTACCCGAGAACGGCGCCATGTTTGGTGCATTGGGGTACAGCGTAGGGTTATACGTGGTGGGGTCGTAGATAATGGTCCCGGGAAGGAGGCTGAGAAATTGCCATTACGTATTGCCTCCGGTGGCATCGAACGAAGCTGCGCCTCTGTTACCGGATTTCGCGTGTTTCATAGAGAAAAAGAAGAACGTACGGTTCTTCCCATCATAATTTTCGGGAGGTACACGGGGCCTCCGACTGTCCCTCCCAATTGGTTTTCATGATCAGGGAGTTCTGCAGGGCAAACGTATCGCGGGCATTGAAAATCGTGTTGCGGACGAAATCATACGCGCTGCCGTGGATAGCGTTGGAGCCGGAGTTGGTGGCGACGTTCAACTGCACGGGCTGGTGCCGTGCTGGGCGGAATCCCGTCGTCTGCGTCTGAGGATTCCTGAATTGAATCTGAATCGAAGGACGCGATCGTGATTTACCGAGTAGGAGCCCCGGACGTTCGTTCCGTCCAAAAGGAATGAAGTGGCGTCGTCGCGTTGCCCCTGTGCGGAAAACGAATAACCCTTCTGGGCGAGAGCAACGTTCGTAAGCGTGTTGTAGGTCCCATGTGCACCCGGGGTAACGTCGGCACTGAGCTGGGTGAGCTCTAGGAAGTTGCGGTCGGCTAGGGGAAGGTCCAGAATCTGCGTGGTACCAATGACCTGCCCCGTAGAACCGTTCTCGGTTTCCAACAGGGAGGCCAAGCCCGTGACGGTCACCTCCTGCCCCACCTTGCCAGGCCGCAAAGTAGCGTCCACGCGCAAGACATCCCCCACCTGTAAGACAATGCCGTCGCGCACCAAAGTTTGGAAGCCCCTGAAGTCGACGCGCACCGTGTAAGTGCCGGGAGGGAGGAACGGGACATCGAAATCACCGAGGCTGTTCGCGGCGGTTTGTTGTGTTACATTGGTCGCCTCGATTGGACAATCGTCACTTTGGCATTGGGAATGACTGCACCGGAGCTGTCCTTTACCGTCCCCTCGATGCGTGCCGGATGCGGTTTGACCGTAGCCTGTCAAGGTGAGGATCAACACTAAGAAGCAAGTCCCCAGAATCCGTAATGACGAAATTCGCGGCTTTTTTTCGTGCCATGCCTCCTCCTTCTGCCAGATCGTCTTCAACTTGTTCGTATCGCCCTCGGCGGACCGTGATCTTCCGGGACCCTGCGGAAGTCCTGCGGAGTGGCGCGATCACAGCGACAGACCCGATTGTCTTCCCAAGGAGCAACTAACAGTTTGTGGGGGCTTAGATCGACATCGGCCGCTGCGACTGTTCAACGGTGTCTTGGTCATCCTTGAGACACTCGCGGCACCTCGTGCAATCGCTTCTACCGCCATCCCTCATCTGTCAGCATCAATGTCGCTGGATAACTATCAAAAGCCACAGCGGCCTGTCAAGCTATTTTTGGAATTAATATTTCATTTCGAGTGGACGTCTAGCTCGTCCTAAGCGCCGAATTGGCCATGTGCTCGCGGCATGATGTCAAGACGTGGCGACACTGTACTTCGCGACGTTGCCAGTACGTCGCGGCTAGCCACTTTCTACGACTCCCACCTTACGCTACGTTGCAGGTTTTACTGAAGCCTCGCATGGGTCTAGATTCCCGGTTGTCCACATGCTGCCCATGAACGCAGCCGCCATGGATCGCCCTTCGCATCGATCAGGGACAGCTCGCTAAGCGGATGCGCATCGGAAGCTGGCCGCGCACTCGCCAGAAGTATATGGACGCCCATCGTGACCCACTGAGATGCGCGCTGCCTAGTGAATGTGCTGCTGCCGTTCTTCAAGAACAATTCTGATCTTTAAACTATGCCGTGGAATTATGCTGGCGCTGTGATGGAATGATAGTTTCAATATTGCAATTGATGCCGTGGCCAGACCTCTGGTAATGTCACGCCCTGGCGAACACGTGATCCCGAAGCACGGCGTCGCTTACGGGAGCTGACCCTGACGAGCCGCGTCAATTCGACGCAAGGAGGTCGACGTATGCGAGTTGGTAGCGACTGGCTGTTGATTCCATCTTTGCTGAGCGCTGCGCCTCTGCGCTCGCGCAGGTGGCGATTTTTCCTGACACGATCAAGCCGATCCTTGAGCAGCCACTCCAGTCCAAGGCCGTCGTGACTTTCCAGTTGCAGGAGTTTGTGCTCAAGAATGCACCGCGGCTCCCCCATCTCTCCACCGCCACGCAGTGGACCACGGAGGAAAACCGGCTGCGCCTCCGCATACTCAACGATGTAGTATTTCACGGGTGGCCGGCCGAGTGGGTGGATTCGCCTCCTCAATTCGAAGACTTGGGAACCGTGACCTCGGGAAAAGGATACCAGATCCGTAAGCTTCGGTACTTAATAGTGCCCGGATTCTATACGGTCGCGTTGCTGTATGAACCAGAAAACCTCAACGGAAAGATGCCTGCGGTGCTGAACACGATGGGGCACTGGACTGTCGAGGGGTACTCTCCCGCGTTCGAGCAGGAGTTCTGTATCAATCAAGCGTTGAGGGGCATGATTGCACTGAACCCAGAGTGGATTGGAACCGGACAATTGGGCACCGAGGCTAACATGCATTCGTATTTATCGGCGCTTGACTTAGTCGGTGCAAACGGCGTGGGCCTTTTCTATTTAGCGATGCGGCGAGGGCTCGATTTTCTTTACAACGATCCGAACGTTGATCGAAATCGGATTGGAATGACCGGGTTGTCAGGGGGAGGTTGGCAAACAATCGTCTTAAGCAGCCTCGACCCAAGAGTGAGCGTTTCCATTCCCGTTGCGGGTTATTCTGCCATTTGGAGCAGGGATGCTCGAGTAGCAGAGGGAGAACCTGGCGACATAGAGCAGAATCCCACGGATCTTCTGACCATTGCAGACTACGACCTGCTTACGGCTCTCCGCGCGCCCCAGCCCACCCTGCTAATCTACAACGCCGAAGATGACTGTTGCTTTCGTGCTCCTCTCGTCAGGCCATATAACTATGATGCGATACGCCCCTTTTTCAAGCTATTTGGGAAAGGAGATGTCTTCCAGTTCCACCAGAACACCGACATCTCGGCCCACAACTACGGTCGCGACAATCGGGAAGCGGCCTACCGCTTCTTAGACAGGTACTTTGATCTTCGGGCCAGTCCGGAGGAAATCCCGGTCGGCGAAGACGTCAAGAGTTATGACGAGCTGCATATTGAACTGCCGAAGGACAACCTCACCATCCTTGGACTAGCTAGGAATTTATCGAAAGAACTCACCCGACAGGCAATCCCTCGAGCCCCAGTCGCCAGAGCAGCATGGGGCGACCGCAGACCGAGCGAAGCTGGAAAATCTACTTCGTTATTCCCCTGTCTCGGTGCGACAGAAGCTTGGCCTGAGTTTAATGCGAATCACAACCAACTGGAGTCTATCTCCTACCGTTTCGAGTTGAACAACGGTCTGAGTGCCACCGCGGTCTGGATGAAGGAAGTTTCGACAGAACCCGATGCGCCGCTGACCATTGTGCTAAACGATGGTGGAAAGAAGGCATCCGCAGATCAACGCTGGGACCGGAGCCTCGAGGTTGGGGACCGCCTCGACCGGCAGCAACAAATCCTCGCTGTGGACTTGGTATTCACGGGCGACGCTGCTCCCGATGCTTTCCCTTGGATGTTCACGCAAATGATCGCTTCGGAAGGCCTGCGCCCGCTGGGGCTGGAGGCCGCGCAGTTGATCGCGGTTGCAAACTGGGCCAAGGGAAAATGGCAGCCGCGCCAGGTTCGAGTGGAAGCGACGGGCCCTCGAAGCGAAGTGATCGCCTTGTCCGCTGCGGCACTTCAGCCAAAGCGGTTTTCCCAGCTTGCAAGCTGGGACGGGGCGCAGCCTCAGCTTCCTCCTTGACAAGCCGGTTACATACGATGCTGCTCCCGATCTCTTCTGCCTCGATCTCTACAAGAATTTTGATATTGACCGACTGGTGGTAGTGGCCAGGCCCACGGAGATCACCGAACAGCACGACGTACCGCGCCGCCGGCGGGCCACTGAGAATTGACCGTTTTGCCACGGTGCACCCATATCGTCGGGCTCCTGAGACCGTCTTGAAATCAGACCAGCCTGGGCGAGGCGAAGTGACTTCGACTTTGCCCAAACTATTGGGCTGGCATCGTACGCCATGACCGTGGCCACGTCGGCGCGAACCCCAATATGTTGGTTTCCATAGATGTCAATGACTTCGAGAATACCGTCGTTCAGACGGCGAAGTGCGACGCTGCCGGTGGCGCCCAGGGTGCCGAGCTCGGTCCATCGCCCGCGCCCATCGAGAAACTCGAATCCATGGGAAAAGACGTAATCGAGGCGGTGCCCGCCAAGCTCGGCAGAGATTTCGTAGAAATGGCTAGTGGGATTGAATGCCAGCCAGCCCGATACCGGAAACTGACGAGCTTCCCGGAGGGATCTCTGACGTTCCAGGCGTGTGCCGACGACCGGTTCACATAGACCTGGGTGCCATTTTCGTACCGCACATGCAAGCGGCCCTCCGCATTCCCTCCGGTGCCAGTGTCAGCCGGGCTGTCAGAAATTTCCCAGCTTGGTCCGCGTATTCGATAACTTTAGGCGGAACGAAGGCATATTGCTGCCGAACCTGCTGCATCATGTAATAAGACCTAGCCATCGCCTCCACATTGAACGGCCCAGCGGGGTCAAACTCCGTCACCAGCCAACCCATGTTTCCGTAGGCAATGGCTGTGGCCAGGAAGAGGTCCAGATAGTCACGATTGTTGGGTGAGGTGGCCCAGTCCTTGTCGATTTGGCTCAGGTAGTAGAACGTCATCCCCATGCCGTAATCGCATTCCCAGCGGGTGAATTTCCTGCAGCATAAACGAAACATCCAGAGGTGCAGTGAGCAAATTAAGTGTTCGTGTAGACCCACCCATAACTTCCCGACTCCAGCCCTGCGTACAACCACTGGAACGTGCCTTCCGACTGGGTAGGCCCGTAGGCCCGCTGATCATTAAGCAGCAGTTGCCCTGAGGAGGGAGCCGCGAAAGTCCCATTCCAGGCACGCGCGCATCAAAATCGCAGTAGCGCCATGGGGGTACGGCACTGTGGACATCCGTGTAACACATTTTCGTGCCATACCGTTGCTGGATTCGTTTAGCGGGTAGTCGTCGAACTCAACCGCCTTGGCAGGCTTCAGCGCGTAAGTACGTGTGAATGCTCGCCGCCATTCCCCATCCGGCATACGTTGCACATTGTCGGGATTCCAGTTCTCGTTGATAGGATCATAATCGGTGTAGTTGGTGTACGCGCCTTGCAGCCATCCCAGCTTGTTTTGGGCTTGGACGTACCACTTCAACATGGCATCGCCACCCTTCTGGGGAGCCGCATGCACCCGAAGGGTGAAACGATCGTTCCAGTCGCGCCATGTCGATGCGTGGCTATGCTGCATGACTTTATCGATTCCATACGACCGGATGTGCACGCTGCTCGTGATCCTTTGGGTACCACGTCGGGAACATCACCGTCCAGAGCACCTGTTGCCCCTCGGTCTGTCGCAAGGAAGGAGGGTTAGCGATCGTGGGAAGCGTCTCCTCGTAATTCGGAGAAGCAGTAACAAAAATCCTTTCTTAAAGGTTGTTGCGAGGCCATCCGTCTTCGGCAAATAGCGCATCCCGCCGTTGATCTCGGGCCGTTGTCGGTCACTTTCGGCCTGGCGTTGAAATACGGCTCAGAAGCGTTGGAGCGATACCAATCGAACCAAATCGAGGTAAAGATGGGGCTGCCGGCCTCACCCGTCATCAGGACGCGAGGGTTGGCTTGGCGGCCATAGGTGAGGTAAGGCGTAGTGACGAGCCTCGGATGGCTCACCCCTGACACGCGGCCAAAGCTCAACTCGCTGGCTTGGCCGCCGGCACAGCGGACGTCCAGCACCAACGATTTCTGCCACAAGCGCAGTTGGTACTCCACCAAGCGGCCTCCCATACGAAAGCGGGCATGCACCATGTCCTTGTGCAAGTCTGCCGCCACCAGTTCGCCTTCGGCAACCGAACCCGCCGCGGTGTTAACGAAGCGAACACCGCCGCTGTCGAGCGGCTTGAACGGCGGGCCGCCATTGACCCGCACTGTGAGCTGATCCAAGTCGCCCTTCTGGGGGTGATAGGCGTAAATCACCCTCGAATCCGTACCCTGATAGCGCAACTCGAACTGGTGCGGCGCGGTCTCCTGCACTGAAACCTTGAAATTCTTTTGGAAATTTGAAGGTAGAATGGTTTCCTGGCGCACCGGAAAAGGCAGGGTTCCGGGCCCCGTGTTCAAGCCCACCAGTTCATCGGGATAGGGTTCAAGGTTGCGTCTTGGCAGCGGTTTGAACGCGAGCGGCTTCAATACCTCCGTGCTGAAAGCCAGCGAATCGAAATAAAAGTCGCTGGGCTCCGGGTTCACGAGGTTGCTGATCTCGATTCCTGAGAAGCGGGCGGGCAAACGGATCTGGTCCAGAGTCTGCCGTGGGACACGGCGATGAATGAACCACCACGCCCTCCACTGATCTTGTTAAGGCGAATGGAGAATTCTTTCCCCCGCGCGTCCTGAATTAGCACAGAAACCGCCGCCCGCGCCGAGCGGGAGGTATCGGAGATCGAGTTTCCGCAACCCCACAAGTCAATCGAGTCGAACGCCCCGGTGATGGGTACAGGTTGCGGCGGCCTCGCGACCACCCGGCTTTGCGACCTCACGCCGGAGTAAACGATTTTGGCCACATACTGCCCCCACAATTGCTCCTCGCGGCTGCGCCGCAATTCGCCCTGCGCGCCGTCGTAGAACTCCAAATTCCACCCGCTCAGGTCTTCAAAATCGACCAGTGCGTGCGGATCCTGCTCGCGCTGTGTCCACGTGAACTCATAGGGCTGCTGCCCGACCTCCCGCCAGAGATCGACCTCGTTGATGGCGGGGACGACTTTCTCCTGAGGGAAAGCAACAGCGGAAATCACGACGAGTACCAACAAGAGATCGAGATATCTGCGCACGGTTTGGGGCGTCTCCAGAAACGGGATGGGGTCATCTTGGTGATGGAGCGAAGTGCTCGCTACACCTGCGTCTGAAGCTGTCAAGAAATACTTCACAGGAACAAAAGCATTCACGCAAACCCTAGAACCCGATCCGCCAGGAGCGAATCCACCCCCTGCCTGGCTGTTGCAACTCCGAAGCTCATGCCCTGCGCTTCCTGACTATCTATCATGGGAAAATATGGAATGTCAATACTTTGTATGGAATTATATTTCTTTTCAGAAACTATTGTTTTACTGCGCCCGAAAGGCTGCTAAGACAAGACGACGCCCTTCGACATGGAGTGGACGGTTGCCCATGTAACCGAGGTCGATTCTTCGGGAATACGTGGGCCGCACGGATATTGCTTCCTTATGATACCCCCTCAACAAATTGATTGAAAACCGCAGACACTTCACTGAAACGATCAAGTAGCCGCAATAAATCCGGCTAATAACGGGCAGAATGGCGAGATGTCAGGGAAACTGTCCGCGATGAAACTCCAAACGCCAAGTCTTCATAGTATGGAATGCCATTTCACTTTTAGCTTGTCGCAGCTCCAGAACTTTGATAAGGTCGTGGCCGAATGAGGGCCTAAGACACTACAAGGGGCCCGCAGACCCGGTCCTCGGCAGTGAGGTGATTATTTGCTCATCCACTGATGCGTTGGGGCCTCTTGCTCAGCGCCCGTTTGAAAGGTTGCGCGAGCCAATGCCGAGCAGGGAGTAATCTAAGTTGACGAAACTAGAGCATCCTGCACGGAGCATCAGCCGGAGTCTTCGAACATTGCCACTTCTGACCTTAGGCTTCTCTGCGTGGCTGCTACTCGCTTCGAGCCAACCCGCCGCGGCGGCCTCCCGCGTCAGGACGGAGTTGGCGGAGTTCATCTTCAAGACCGCGCCCTTTCGGCAATGCCACGCCTCGACGATTCTCGACTTGCCCGATGGCGGACTCTTGGCCGCGTGGTTTGGCGGACTACAAGAAGGCGACAATAGCGTAAAGATTTGGCTTTCGCGCAAGCCAGCAGGTGGTTCGTGGACTACTCCTCAGGCGATGACCAGTTATTGCTGACGATCCTTGCTGGAATCCCGTCCTGTTTCGCGATGCCAACAATCGCGTATGGCTCTTTTTCAAGGTCGGCCCAGATGAAACGTCTTGGGTGGGAGTCTATCGCACATCAGACGATGAAGGAAAGTCGTGGGGCCCTCCGAAGTATTTGCCGGCTGGTCTGCTCGGTCCCATCAAGAATAAACCCATTCTCCTGCAGGACGGAACTATCCTGTGCGGAACATCCCGCGAAGCGGGTATGCGGCGGAACGAAAGCGAAGAGGAACCTTATTGGAGCTGGGCGGCGTGGGTGGAGCGCAGTCAAGACGGAGGGAGGAGTTGGACAATCGCATGGGCCGATTGTCTACCCGGGCGAGCCCTACGGGCTCATCCAACCTACGCTTTGGGTGACTGACTCGGGAGAGATCAAGATGCTGTTGCGCACCACCCACAAGATTGGGTTCATTTGCGAATCCACCTCCTCGGATGACGGGAAGACCTGGACTCCTGCATCGCCAACTGCTCTGCCTAATCCCGACAGTGGCATCGATGCAGTCAAAATGCGGGACGGACGAGTTGCGGTGGTCTATAACCACAGCCGAACCGCGCGAAGTCCTCTCAATCTTGTGCTCTCCAAGGATGACGGGAAAACCTGGCAGGAGCCGCGCGTCATTGAGGATGGACCGGGGGAGTTCTCGTATCCGGCCATCATTCAATCGGCGGACGGCAAGCTGCATATAACTTATACCTGGAAGCGAAAACGCATCAAGCACGTGGTTCTAAATCCCAGCGATCTTCGCTAAGAAGGGAGATTCGACCGGGGGAGGGACAATGCGGATACTGGGCGTAATCCCCGCAAGATTCAAATCGACTCGGCTTGAGGGCAAACCCCTATTGGACATCTGCGGAAAGCCCATGGTCCAACACGTTTACGAGCGCGCCCGATCGGCGTCGCTGGCAGACGTCCTGGTGGCAACCGATGATGCGAGGATCGTGCGGGCCGTGGAAAGCTTCGGGGGCAAGGTCGTGATGACCAGCACCGCGCACTCGACTGGAAGCGACCGCGTAGCGGAGGCCATCGAGCACTTGGATGTAGATGTTGTGGTGAACATTCAAGGCGACGAACCTCTCATGGATCCCGTGCTGATCAATGAGTGCATCAAACCTCTCAAGGCGGACCCCTCCATGGGAGTTGCCACCGTAGCGAGAAGAATCTTGGCCGAAGCTTCATACCACGACCCGGCCGTAGTCAAGGTGGTATGGAACCTGGCCGGAAAAGCCCTCTATTTCTCTCGTTCGCTGATTCCGTGCACCAGGAACCCTGCTCAAGACACCAAAGTGTACGAACACATCGGGATATATGCGTATACGAAGGACTGCCTGTTGAGGTTTACGCGACTTTCGCCTAGCCCTCTCGAAGTTATCGAGGGGTTGGAACAGCTTCGTCTGCTCGAAAACGAAATTTCTATCTTCGTCGCTGAGACGTGTTGCACGTGCCCTTACCTTTCTGTAGACACGCCGCAAGACCTGGCGAGGGCTCGGCAAATCATGGCCGATGGAATCGAGATGAGGTGTGGGTATGCGTCCTGACCGCGAGTTCATCCAGGATCTTCGTGCCTCTTTCCCTGCGCCGCAGCGAGAAAAGTTGGACCTCGCAGTGAGGAAGATTGCAGAGGCCAAGCAGAAGGGCGGCCGACGTGGTGGTCGTTACAGGTAGCGGTCCCAATCTGCATGAGGGAGTCACCACACTCATTGCTGAGCTCATCCACAAGGGTGTGGTCGATGGCGTCGTCACCAGCTCCGCCGTCGTGGCGCACGAGATGGCGGGGACTCTGGATCGCGTTAAGCGAGTCAAGGATGACTGCCGAGGATGACGTGCAAGTGAGTGCGTCCATTCTTCCTCGCGGGCGGGTTTTTGAGATCACCCTCCTCTCCCCTTCACAGCGTGACGTTTTGCAGAGTGAGATATCGGAAGGCTGGGACCTCTATGAACGGATTCAGCGGATGTCGGGAGACGCCATTATCAAGGCAGCAGGGAACATGGCTTGGCCGATGGGGCTCCGCACGGAGCTTCTCGCTCGCGAGGCGGAGGACTTGGCGAAGCAGCATGGCACTACTGTCGAGCACATCGTGGGGCTGGGTGCCGACCGCCGTACCATGATCGGCGCAGCAGCCGAACGCGAGGTGCCGATCATCGTATCCGTCCCACAACTTATTGGCGGCGGTTCCGTGGGATTGTCCATCGGCGACGCGATCTGTCTTTCGCGGCGCTGCCGCTTGGTGGCGGACGTATTGGCGGGCGCGGACGTCATCATCGAATCTGCCATCGCTCTGTCCCAGGAGATACACGACGGACCTTTTGAGATATACACCGGCCACGGAATCTGGGCTGCTTGGCGCGAAACTCCAATCTATACATTGGAAGGAAAGACCCTAATCCGCATCGACCTTGACCCCAATCTGGAACTGGCTTGGCGCCAAGAGCGCGAGCATGCCGAGGTGCAACGGGCGGTTGATCTCGGCCTTCCCAAAACTAAGGTGACGGGTATTCCTTTTCGCATGGAGATGTCGGGGTTTGCCCGCTTGGAAGGTAGCATCCCGTTGAGTGCGGACATCGGCATCGCCTGGCCGATCATAGCCTCGGGATTGGAAAGCGGCTCTACAAATTCAGTTAGATTTCATTTCGGCGCCGCAGGAGTCCGCGGAAGGTCAGAAAATGCGGCAATGGATTGCCGCCGAAATTCAGCCGGTGGACCGCCACAAAATGTTGGAAGCAGCCCAACGCCTGACACCCCAGGCCGCCCGTTCGGTTAATAGGGCAGTCGCGCAGGGAGTACTTTCGTCCACTTCCACATAGTCGCCTATGATGTCCCGCTATAAATGGTACGTCGTTGCGATGCTCTGGTGGGTTGCCCTTTTTAACTATGCCGACCGCCAGGTGATCTTCTCGGTATTTCCACTCCTCGAACGAGAAATGCACCTCAGCTCGGTGGAATTGGGTCTTCTCGGCTCCTCGTTTGCTTTGGTCTACGGCCTGTGCGCGCCGTTGGCTGGAAACATCGTTGACCGCGTTCGCCGCAAGACCGCCGTGCTGGGAGGCCTGCACATTTGGAGTGTCATTTGCGTGGCCACGGCCGCCTCCCGGAATTTGGGACAACTGCTTATCTTCCGGTCCGCCGAAGGCCTGGCGGAGACATTCTATTTCCCGTCTGCGATGTCCATGATCAGCGACTACCACGGAAAAGCCACTCGCTCCCGGGCCATGGGATTACACCAGACGAGTGTCTACGCAGGTACGATCGCAGGGGGCTTCTGCGGAGGAATTCTTGGTGAATATTACGGTTGGCGGATGCCTTTCGTCGTCTTTGGTTGTATGGGCATCGTGCTCGGGCTTATCCTGCAGAGGTTTTTGCAGGAGCCATCGCGGGGAGCTGCCGACCTCGCGGACTTGGATATGGCAAGCCGGCCGGTACCGAGGCCGCGGATGCCGCTGCGGCAGTTCCTCCGGGAGATCTGGGGCACGCCGACCGTGCTGCTTCTAATGGCGGCCTTCATGTGCGACAACTTCGTGGTAATGGTGTTGTTTTCCTGGATGCCGAAGTTCCTGTACGACAAATTTCATCTCACTCTGGCGATGGCCGGACTGACTGCCACCATTTTTGTCCAACTCGCCTGTATGGTCGGCTCACCGTTGGGAGGATGGCTGGCCGACGTCCTCCGCCGCCACAAGCCCGGTGGACGAATGATCGTGCAAGCTGTCGGGGTGTTTTGTAGTGCGCCGTTTGTCGTCTGGTGCGGGATGACGCACTCAGTCGGTTGGCTGGTGGTCTCCTTGACCGCCTGGGGGTTTTTTATCGGCATTTATGATGCCAACATTTTTGCCTCCGTGTTCGATGTAGTTCGACCCGAGGCGCGGGGTACGGCCGCGGGCTTCATGAACATGATGGGCTGGCTGGCAGGCGCCGGCACAGCTCCGGTGGCGATCGGGTACATGGCGCAGCGGACGAGTTTGAGCGTGGCGATCTCGACAGCCGCGTTAGGTTACGTGGCGGCAGGGGCATTATTGCTGATTGCCATTCTGGGCTTTGCCCATCGCGACACCGAACGGATGGAGCGGGCGCTGAAGGAGAGGCCCTCGCCTCCCCAAGTTGCGTAGCGGCAACAAGCCTTTCAGAATCTTGGAGAAGCAATGCGATGCCTTGGCGATCACCGAAAACACAAAGAGTCTAGATGGAGTTTCGCGAAAGGCGGCGGTGCGACCCGTTTGCGAAGTCGCTGCCTGGCTTGGACTCCTCTTCTCGTTCTGTTGAGTTGTATGGAGGTGCACGGCCAGGCGGTGCGCGCGTGGGAAGGAACACTCTCATTGCCCACTTACGCGTTAGGCGAAGAAGATCCCAACCCGCCATTTCTGTTCAGCTCCTGGCCACACATCTACCCTTACACGCGCCTGATGGATGTAACGCAGCAACCGGAGATCCAGCCCCACCGAGCCTTCTTCCTCGAAAATGAATACTTGAAAGCCATCATTCTACCGGACATGGACGGCAGAGTTTATTCTCTTTATGACAAGGTAAGCGGCCGGGAAGTTTTCTATCGGAATAACGTCATCAAGTATTCGCCTATCGCCCTGCGCGGCGCATGGATTTCCGGCGGCGTCGAGCTTAATTTTCCGGATGGACATACGGTGACGACGGTATCGCCGGTCTATTCACTTAGCCGTCGAAATTCCGACGGTAGTGCCAGCGTCATAGTCGGTAACGTAGACCAGGTGACCGGTATGTACTGGCAGGCGAGACTGACTCTGCATTCGGGGGATGCGCGTTTGGAGCAGGACGTCACTTTGTTCAATTCGACCCCGACGACGAACGTATATTGGTATTGGGCTAACGCGGCCGTCCGAGCGACGGACGACTTGCAAATCATCTTTCCGGCTCGGGAGGTGAGCCGCGTCTCGCGTCGGCATGGGCAAAGTTATCCGGTATATGAGGGAACGGACTACAGTTGGTACAAGAACATGCGAAATTCCCTCGAATTGTTTTGCCGTGACGTACACCGCAATTTCTTTGGAGCTTACTATCATGCCAGCGACTACGGCATGGTTCACGTCGCTGACTTTCGTGAAGTTCCCGGCAAGAAGTATTTCACTTGGGGGGTGGCGGACAGCGGCTTGGTCTGGGCGCATCTCCTCACGGACAACGACGGCCCTTACGCGGAGCTGCAGAGCGGCCGTTACCAAACCCAGCTCAATTACGATTTCATGCCTCCCCGCCGCGTCGAGTCGTGGACGGAAGACTGGTACCCCGTGCGCGGCCTGCAAGAGGGATTCGTGGAAGCCACGAGGGATCTCGCGTTGAACGTCGCTTTTGTTCCCCCCTCGAAAGTGGAACCCCAGCACGCGCTCGTGCTTCTTTGTCCCGTGGCGCCATTGCGGAACGTGCGCGTGCGGGTAAAACTCGGGTCGCAAACCTTACAGGATCTCGGTCCTGTCAGTCTTCAACCTCTGCAGCCCCAGCGATTCTCAATTCCCGTGGCTGACCTGGAGTCTGCCAGGAAACTTCTGGCGGTCGAAGTCGACTCGACCGAAGGAGCGCAGATTCTTTATTGGTCCGCCGCGGAGCCCGTCAACGGTAACCCAGACTTTGTCCCGACCTCCGGTCAACCGGCGCCGCCCGCGAAGCTCCCAAGCAAAATGAGCAACCAAGAACTCTTTCTGTTTGGGGAAGAACGGGAAAAGGACCACGACAGTTTGGGAGCCGAGCGAATTTACAAAATGATTCTTAAGCGGGATCCCTCCTACATCCCAGCCCTCCTGAAGGAAGCTTGGCGTCAGTATCGCGCTGCTGACTTCACGACGTCGGAATCACTGATCAAGCGCGCGATTGCCAGTACGGACAGCGATCCAGCCGTCTGGTACGCGTGGGGGGTCGTCAACAGCGGCGCGGAGCACTGGTCGGCAGCAGAGGGCGGGTTCTGGGATGCAGTTCATTTCGGAGGCCCGCCAGGACCGGCCTTTGCCCAATTGGGGGAGATTGCGGCTCGCCAACGGCGCTACGATCGCGCGGTGGAATTGCTCAACCGGGCGCTACGCTACAACTCCGGAGACCCGCTGGCGCGAGCGGATTTGGCCGCAGCGCTGCGCCTGAGCGGCAAGACCGAGGCGGCGGCACGAGAGATTGATGAGGATTTGAAGAGCGCTGAACTCTTTCCATTCGCTCTCGCAGAAGCATGGCGTATCGAGAGCGTCAAAGGCGGAAAGGGAGCGACGGAGACCTGGAAACGCTGGCAGGAGAATTTGACCGCCGACGCTCAGAATTACCTCGAAGTGGCCGCATGGTACCGAAGGATTGGCGATCTGGATTCGTCCAATGCGGTGCTTGAGGCGGCCCTGCACACATTGCGTCCCCATGCCATCTCGCCGCTCATCTATTACTACCTGGCTTCGAATGCCCGCAAAGAAGGTCGAACGGCCGTTGCCGATCAATTCGCCGCGCAGGGGTCGGCGGCGCCCTACACGTCTGTTTTTCCGCGCCGCCTCGAGGACGCTGCGGTCTTAAGAGAAATGTTCCAGGAATATCCTTCGGACTCCCACGCACCTTATTTTCTTGGAAATTTCCTGTTTTTCCGTGGCCGCTATGATGACGCGGCGGCCATGTGGCAGCGAGCCGTGGCTGCCAAGTTTCGTTACTCGGTGCTTCACCGTAATCTCGGACTCTACAACTGGCGGGTTCAGCATAACCTCCACGAAGGGGCAGGACAATACGAGCAGGCGATCCAGTTGGCGCCGAACGATTACACGCTTTACGTAGACCTCGATCAGATCTATTTTCAGTTGGGCGATCTGGCGTCGCGCCGCAAGCTATTCACAGACGCGCCTCCTCAGGTTCTTAGCCGCGATGCGCTTCGCGTCCGGCGCGCCTTGCTCCTGATTCAGGAAAAGCGGTACGACGATGCGATTGCGGCTTTGATGAACCACGACTTCTCGCCTGGTGAGCATGAACTGATCGTCCGTCAGGTCTTCGTGCGCGCTAACCTGGAAAAAGGCGAGGAGAAACTCCGGGCCGGCGACACCGCGAACGCTGAGGCCGCCTTCCGTCGCGCTTTGGAGTATCCATCGAATTTCAGCATCGGAAAACGTGACAAGCCCAACGACCAGGAAGCACTTTACCGGCTGGGCGAAGCGTTGGAGGCCGAGCATAAGCCAGCGGAGGCTCATGCTGCCTGGCAAAAGGGGGCGAGAGCGGGGTTTCCCCCCACCGGCTCCGCGAGAGTTTTCCAAGCCCTTGCCCTTGCGCGCCTGGGCAGCTCGGCGGAAGCGGCGAAGATATTTACCGGGCTCGTGCAAGCACCAGCCGACGAAATGGCTACTGGCGAAGATTATTACGCTGCCGGCCTCGCTTATCGTGTACAAGGCCAGGAACAACAGGCGTGCAACAGTCTGCGGCGGGCACTCGAACTGGATCCTTTCCTCTGGGAAGCTCACTTGGACTTGACAGGATGCGGCAATTAGGTCGGGGGGAAAGCAGCACGAAGCGCCGGGCGGGCAAGCGCGGCCCTGAGATCGAACGACGCAATCGAATCGCCAAAGTCCTGACATCCAAGTTCGGAAAGACGGACGCATGGTGGCAAAGGGAAACAACTATGATGCTGCGGAGACATGCCTGGAATTTCACCTTGCAGGGCCTCAGTCTCGTGGCGCTGACGGCGATTTTTCTGGCAGGCGTGTTGGCGGCAGAGGAACAGCCGACAACGACAGAGCTGAAAGTGGCAGCGGTGCAATTTCGTTCCGCGTTCGATGTCGGCGGCAACTGTAAGCGAATGATCGCCCTGTTGAGTCAACTTGCGTCACAGGGAGTTCAAGTGGCGGTCTTTCCGGAGTGCGCACTCACAGGCTACTACCTGGCACCGACGATGCCGGTTCCGGAAAAGGCAATCGCCGCCGCCGAAGACCAATTGCGGGAAACATGCCGTGCAAAGAAAATCGCTGTGGTTTTCGGGAGCGTGTATAAGGTGAACGGCCATGCCTACGATACTGCTGTCGTATTCAATTCACGGGGCGAACTGGTCGAACGATACGGCAAGATTTATCTCGCTGGCGAAAAGTGGGCGATACCGGGGAACCACATCGCCTATTTTGAACTGGAAGGGATTCCCTCGACCGTTACGATCTGCCACGATAATCGTTATCCGGAGCTAATGCGACTACCGGCGATAGAGGGCGCGCTGATCGATTACCACATCAGTGCAGCATTCCCTCTGAAGGACGAATTTAAGATTGCTCCCCATCGCGCTCAGATGATGGCCAGGGCGGTGGAAAACGGCATATTTGTGGTTATGGCTAACGTTCCTGCCAATCAGGACTTAAGCGGCTCGCACGGCGGCAGCCGCATCATCGCAAGCGACGGGAACATCATCAAGGAGGCCTCGATATTCGGAGAAGACATCCTGATTTCGACACTGGTGGTGAAACCTGGAAAACCTGTTTGGCCGCAGAACTCGCTGAAAGGGCCGCTGGGCACCTGGTGGCGTTCCGGCGTTGACTGGATGATGAACAACCTCCACCGGCCGCTCGATTAAGCTTCCGACAGCTCAGTTCGCATGAAATGCGAAGGAGAAAGAATGAGACGACGCGACTTCATGAAGACAGTCGTCGCTGCTGCCCCCTTCCTGACCGACGCAAAAACTAAGGAAGTGGCGGTCACCCTTACCTTCGAAGAGTTTCTGAAAGGAAGCGTCGTTCCACGTGACGTGATTGACCGATTTCTGCGCGGTCCTGCCTGGGCAAAATTTGACCCGGAACTGGGCTATATCCTGGGGAATTATTTGCCGTCCGATGGGATGGATGGCAGTGCGACGATCTCCACCGTTCAAGCCAATGGCGCGCGAACTTCGTTTATGCATGCCGGCAGGAAGTGCCGCATCAACACTTACGGCGACAGCTTCACCCAGTGCCATCAGGTGAGCGACGGCGAGACCTGGCAGGAATACCTGGCGGCTCACCTGGGCGAGCCGATGCGGAATTTCGGGGTGGGCGGGTACGGCGTATATCAGGCATACCGGAGGATGCTGAGGGAAGAACGTACCGGCCACAGCGCGGACTACCTGATTTTCTACATCTGGGGTGACGACCACATCCGGAGCTTGCTGCGCTGTCGCCACGCCCTCTCGCACTTTCATTGGAAGAACCCGAGCGGAAGCATGTTCCACGGCAACTTTTGGGCGCACATGGAAATGGACCTTGAAACCGGGCGGTTTGTTGAGAAGGAAAACCCGCTTTCAACCCCAGCGGCGCTCTACCGGATGACTGACCCGCAATTCATGATCGACAACCTCAAAGATGACCTGGCGCTTCAGCTCTATGCTTTCAAGTTGGGGTACACTCGTGATTTAGACCAGGAGCGGATCGGAAAACTGGCCGCACATTTGAACTATAAGGTTGACTGGAGTCGGGATTCGGCCATCAAGCAACAGACAAGCGAAATATTGGACAGGTACTCTCTCCGCGCCACGCAAGTGATCCTGGAAAAAACCTGCGACTTTTCCAATCAAAGCGGAAAGAGACTGCTGGTTATCCTTTTCGACCCCTATCGCGCCATGCCCGAAATGCTGAAAAGTTGTACTCGGTACGACCAGGAGATTGTCGATTATTTAGTGAGCGAGAAGGCCGAATACTTCGACATGAACGAGGTCCATCTGCGGGACGTCAAGAAGTACGCCATGCCCTTCGACGAATACATGAAAGTGTACTTTATCGGCCACTACAATCCACGAGGAAACCAGTTCTTCGCGTTTTCGATAAAGGACACGGTGGTGAAATGGCTCAACCCGAAGCCGATCACTTACCGGAATCCCAACCCGGAATCGATCGATTTCAAGAGCTATCTGGTGGGCTACCATTAGGATACATTTATGGCTTTGGAACGGCACAACCAACTTAATCGGCGTGAATTCTTATTCACGAGCGGCGCTTCCATGACTGCGCCGGTCGTCGCGGGAAGTCTTGCCCAGGGGCAGTTGAAAGGGCGCCGCGAACGACTGGCCCTTGTTGGCACCGGATCCCGCGGGTTGACCATGTGGGGACGCAATCTGCTGGAGGATTGCGGGGACTTGGTGGAGATTGTGGGCCTGTGCGACATCAACCGCAAACGGGCGGCAGTTGCGCAGAAGTTTATCGGTATCGAGGCTCCGCTGTTTGTTGACTTCGACCAGATGGTTCATACCACCAAGCCCGACCGCGTGGTCGTCGCCACGGTCGATGCCACCCACTATCGCTACGTCATTCGGGCCATGGAGTTGGGTTATGACGTGATCACGGAAAAGCCCCTCGGTACGGACGAGCAGCAGTGCCAGTCCATCGTGGACGCGGAGAAGCGGCTGGGCAAGAAGGTGACCGTCGCGTTCAATGCGCGCCATTTTCCCGGAGCGATCAAAGTCAAACAGCTCGCCATGGACAAAACTCTGGGCGACGTCATCTCCGTGCATTACCACAAGTATTTGGGCACCGACCACGCCGCAAGTTACTTCCGCCGCTGGCATCGCATGCGGGAGTACTCCGGATCTCTTCTCCTGAGCGAAGCGTGCCACCATTTTGACCAGGTAAACTGGTGGCTGGATTCGGTTCCCACGGAGGTCAACGCTCATGGCGCTCTGCGTGTTTACGGCAGAAACAACTCCTTCCGAAGCACGCATTGCCGCGTGTGCCCTTACCAGGAGAGCTGCCAGTTCTATTGGGACATAAAGCGGAGCCCGTTTGACCTGATGCTTTACGCCGATTGCGAGTCGGACGACGGCTACCTGCGCGACGGTTGCGTTTGGAGAGAAGACACCAACATCTACGATACGATGACAGTGATCGTCCGCAACGAAAACAAGGCGAGTCTGACTTACACCATGGACGCCTTTTTGCCCTTCGAAGGCGAGGAGATCATGCTCAACGGAACCAAGGGGCGCATCGATTGGATCAGCTACGAGGGTGCCGGTTACCGGAATGAGGCAATGCGCTTGACCCGGACTTTACTTTCGGGAAGTCCGAACTCGTGACTGAAATGCCGAAGCCGCGCGGAGGCGGGCACGGGGGCGCGGACCCATCGCTGCACGACCTGCTGTTTCGACACAGGGACGCCCCCGATCCTCTGGGTCTGAGCGTCGGCACGCGTGGCGGAGTCTACGCAAGCCTGATCGGCATTGGGGCCTACCGCAGCATCGATCGCGGCGGACAGCCCATAAAACTGCGCGACCTTGTCCAACTTTAGTGGGAGGCCATTTGTGGAGAACAGGCGGCATTTCACCCGGCGTGAGTTTATGAGGCACTCGGCTTTGGCAGGGGCAGGTTATGCCTCATTGGGCAACCTGGGTTCCACCCAGGCGGTATCAACAGACAATGAAATCCGCATTTCCACCCACTTCGAAATCACTCCAAGAGTAAGTTTCGCCCTCGACACCTTATCAAGGGCTCTCACCGACGCTGGGATCACCCATCGCAGATCGAACTTTGAGGCGGAGGACGGAAAATGCCCGGTGATTAACATCGGTATCGATCCGAATCGACTTCCCGCAGTCTGCCGGTGCGCCGAGGGCTTTTCGATCCAATCCAACTCGACGGGAATTCAGATAAATGGGTTCGATACGGCAGGCGTTCTCTACGCTTGCCAGGAACTTGGCTCACAGGTACGCAGAGTCAAGGCGTTGCCGGAAGGACTGGCTATCGCTGATGCACCTTGCATGAGTATGCGCGGGATCCCTTTGTTCCTGATGACTGCGGGAGGCTACGATTTCGCCATCACGGAAAGCCAATTCGCTTGGTTCTACGATCGCAATCTATGGACCAAAACCCTCGACTTCTTGCACCAGCAGCGGCTGAATTTCATTTCCCTGTGGAATTCCCATCCCTTTCCCTATTTCGTAAAGCTTGAGAAGTACCCGGAAGTTAAGGTGTTAACCGAGGCTGAGTTGGAACGCAACGTAGCCCTGATGGATTGGCTGAGCCATGAGGCGGAGAAACGCAACATCTGGTTAATGTTCCACTTTTATAACATCCATCTCCCTATCTCCTTCGGCCAGGCTCATGGGTTTGCCAAAAGTCCTCTCTATAACGGCTGCGTCCTTACAGAGCCGAATCCCATTGCTGCGAGCTACACCCGTTACGCCATCTCGGAATTTGTCCGGAGGTTTCCGAGCGTTGGCCTGTACGTTTGTTTGGGAGAGGCTCTGACCAAGGACCGGACCTACTGGATGGACGAGGTGATTTTAGCGGGGGTTAAGGACTCCGGGAAGCACCCTCCGGTGATCCTGCGAAGTCATCCGTTCCACAACGAGATTCTAAGTGTTCTCAAGCAGGTCAAATTTCACTATGACGATCTCTCTACGGAGATGAAGCACAACGAGGAAATGTACGCGATTTCAGCGCCTGATCCGGACAACGAGGAATGGATACAGCAAAGCCGCAAACATATTATAAGCGTGCATCTGATGGGCAACTTGAAACCCTTCCGCTGGGGTGCGCCGTCCTTTATTCAGGAAACCGCGCGCCGCCAGCAGCGGATGGGAGCACAGGGCGTACAAGTTTATCCGCTTTGGGTGTGGTATTGGCCGTACGCCGCCGACCGCACACGCCTTCTCCAGATCGATCGTGACTGGATTTGGTATGCTGCCTGGGGGAGATATGCTTGGAATGCGGATCGAGCCCAAGACCAGGAGGACCGGTACTGGAAGGAAGAAATTGCCGCGCGTTACGGGGCGGATGCGGCTGGAGATATCTTAGCGGCCTATGAATCTGCCGGCAGGGTGATGCCGTCGGTGCCAAGGCTCTTTTGGTTCGAAGGGTGGAACCACTGGTGTGCTTCCAATGGCCTAACCTTAGCCCAGATTCTGACCGGAACCCCCATCCCCTACACAAACACTCAAAAAATACTCAGCGTTAGTGACTTCGCGCAAAGCCAGGCGATGGGCACGCCAGTTCCACCAGGGGTCTTGACGCCGGCGGCGCTCACTGCGGAGATGGTAAGGAACGGAGTGCGGGCAGTTGAAGCCTGCCAGAAAGCCCGCGTGGGAGTAGAAAACGGCGCCGAAGAATTTGCACGTTTACGAACTGATTTTGAAGCGATATCCTTGATCGCAAAGTTTTATCAATCCAAGGTCGATGCGGCGCTACACTATGGTGCCTACCAGCGCAGCCGTGATTCCGCCGAGGGAAAGATGGTCGTTCACAGCCTGGGCCGGTCACTGGAGTATTACCGGGAATTGGTCAGAATAACCGACCAAGCCTACCCTGCTGCGAATGATATCAGTAACGATATCCCTTTCCCATTTCACCCACCCAGCCTGATGGTCGAACAGGGCAATAGCCTCCCGCGTCTCCCGCACTGGCGAGACCTGTTGCCAGTTTTTGAGTCGGAACGTGAAATGTATAGGCGGTTACTCATCTAGAAAATATTTCTGATGGGGAGAGCCTTGGCGGGTAATCGCTCAGCCCAAGCTACGGTGCAATTCCAAGAATCGACTTGGGCAACATCGCGTGCACACCTTTAACGCCATCCACGGCTTGCGTCACATGCAGATCGACGGCACCGCTCGTCAGCATATAGGCATTATCCCGCGACATCCCACGTTGAGTGGTCAGATAGTTAATCATTTCCTGTGTCGCGATGCGCGTGGCTTCGTCGAGGTTTTCGTGAAGGCCGATGGTAATGATGTACGTGGGAGTCTCAGCGCGAGGCCAGAGGAGTTTTTGATTCTTTCGCACCGTGAAGCGGAACACCCCGGTGAGGTTCGTTTCTAGTGCGGTGCCGCACACTTCACCGTCACCTTGGACTGCATGCCCATCACCAACTGAGAAGAGTGCACCCGCCACCTGGACAGGAAAGTATACCTTCGTTCCCGCCACCAACCATTTGTTATCCATGTTGCCGCCGTTGTATGCGGGGGGACCGCTGCTTAAGCGGCCCATCGGGGGAGCCACGCCCAAGTTACCAAAAAACGGGTGAATCGGGATGCGCACGCCAGGCGCGAACTCGGCCGTGTTGCTCTTCGGATCCAAGCGTACGAGCCTTTCTCGCAGATACGGAAACTCATCGGGCAACACGCCCGCTTGAGGTTGAATCATCATCCATGCGTAGGGGGATCTGAGGCGGATATCGAGTATGTCTACCTCAAGCGTATCGCCCGGCTCAGCACCTTCAACCGCTACCGGCCCGGTGAGAAAATGTGGCCCCGGTCCCCGGTCCTTAACCTTCGCGTACATCTCCTTCATTTCTCGCACCGGATCATCCGACGCTCCAAGGCGCTCCAGCATCTCTGGAATCCCGCATATGGTGTCAATGGTCACCATATCACCGGACTGCACCGTCAAAACAGGTTTGGCGTCGGCATCGAAATGACCCCACTGTATTGTCAAAGGCGTTACCCGCACGAAGTGCTGTGCGAAAACCGGGCAAGTCGTGTAAGCCGAAAGTAGTAAAGCGAACAATAGGCCAGACCGAATTCTCGTGGGAGACATGCCTCTATTAAATCCTAATTCGTGCAAGGACTCAAACGGAATTAGCGGCGGATCTGAAGGGGGGACCCTGCGGCCCACGTCAGGGCGGTCAATAAGGCCCTACTCAAACCGTCTTTGTGCTCGCACGCCAAAAGTTCGCCTGGATAAAGGCAGTGCTGTATGACCCTGCAACAAAAGTAATTAAGTCGGGGCGGCCGGATTTGGACCGGCGTCCTCTTGGTCCCGAAGCAAGCGGTTCCGGCTCGCGGCCGAGGGAAACGCGCGCGCGCCACGTGCCTGGTCCGCAGGAAATCAGTTGTCCAGTTTTCCCGGTCATAAATACACTTCCTGCTCAAAATTAGGCACACACAATCCGCACAGAGGGCGGCGGAAAGCATTATTTGTTGCGGTTTTGAAGGGGGTGCAACTGAGGGGGAAGTCGGTGACCACAGGTTCGTTAAAGAACATAGTGGCGCTAAAGACTCGCTGGAAGCCGCCCACAAGACGGCGATATCTCTTCCCGGTTTTGAACAGGCGGAAGGAATCGCGGATTTCGGACGCGGCCCCCAAGCGCACGACACGGCTGCGCCGACTAACCGCAATGGCCGCGATCCCGACGGGAATTAGCCTGTCCTGACCGCATGGCAGCCCCAACTTGGGATGCCCGAGCAATTAAAAGAAAAACTTTCCGTTTCGTCTCGTGGGGAGTAAATTGTCAGGACAACGTCGGCGAAGCGGGAGACCGTAGAGGACGAAACGGCGAGCGTTATAGACGATTTCCTGCATCCGCTCGTCACGTTTTTCTCGGACGAGGCGGGTGGCCTCGACTATCTTGAGTGTGAGTTTGGCCATATTGATTTTTGAAAGAAGTGAGTTGAGCACCGTGAAATTGGGTTGTCATGTTCGGCCGTGCTCGCAATCTGCGCCTCCCGACTTAGAGAATTCCGAGGTTGACTTTTGGCGGGCAGAAGCGTCGTAGCCAATCCATCCGCGAAGTGGATTTAAGAAATCCGACGCTTTCTTGCGTGGGAACAATAAAGGAACAATAAGCGTTCCTCAAGCTTTCCCGGAGTACCTTCGTGCTCCTTGGAATTACGTGAAGTCACTGACTTAGCCGATTCTGAAAAGGCTGGCGTCGGCGGTTCAACTCCGTCCCGCGGCACAATCTTTCCAAAGGACTTAGACGATTGCGAGCAAAACCCTTCAGTCCGCTGTCAGTCCGCACTCAGACGGGCCCCTCTGGCGGCTCCATCTAAATACTTTGGACTTGCTGCTGTAGGTTCAAGTAGCCGGCGAGGGAAATCAGTAACAGTCGAAACGGGTCCAAGTCAGGCGCTGGTGTCATCCGTAGCACGTCAGCACCGGGTGATAACAAGCCGACATCCGCCGTCAGGCAGATTCTTTAACCTGTTGCGCTCCAAGTGATGGGGGGGACCGCTTCCGCGAACGATTGAGGCCCAGGGGTTGTTGCTTGACAAGAACGGACTCGGCGACCGCAGAACGGATGCCGCCTGGACCCAAGAGCCGGGCACGAGTAGCCATGACCTGGACGGATGTATGACGAGATTGCGCATCTCAGCATCATAGCAAGTACGGCTAACCACGGGAACTGTACCGTAAACTAGCAATTCGCCAAGGGTAGGTGGGAGAAACGTATGAAGATCGACATTCTGATGACGAAGTCTTACACCTTCGCAAGAAAATACCTCGGGCGACCCTGTGGGGTCGCCCTTTGTGCTTTCCTCTTTTTATCGAATGTTGCTCTCCCCGCTCCGGCGCACGATTCCCAGCGCATCGAGGTCAAAATCCTCTCTTCCCACCCCGACATGGTGAGTGGAGGAAGTGCCTTGGTTGAAGTCAGGAGTCCGGCGGAAATCCAAAAGCTCTCGATTTGGGCCAAGGGCCGAGAGGTAACCAGCGCATTTCATGTGAGTCCACGTGCGCAGACATTAATCGGGCTGGTCAACGGTTTGGTGCCCGGAAAGAATCGGTTGGAGGTTAAGTCTGGCGGCAAAGTCCTGGCGCAACTCGAAATTATCAACCATGCAATTACCGGTCCCATCTTCTCGGATCCTCACCAGACGCCGTTCATCTGCGAGACTGAGTCGGCGGGCTTGGGCTCTCCGCTCGACGCCGATTGCAGCGTGAAGACCGAGGTCACCTACATTTACAAATCCACCCAGCCTCCTACGCCTGCCGAAGATAGGGCGGAGCGCAAACCGGGGGACCCTCCGGCCGGATTCAAAGTGTACGACCGGAAGGGGCTGCGCCCCAACGACCTCGCTGAGGTCACCACTACGGAAGGCAAGAAGGTACCCTACATCGTGCGCTGGGAGAGAGGCACCATCAACCGGGCGATCTATGAGGTCGCCTTCCTGCATGAGCCTGGGACACCTTTGCCCGACCCCTGGACCGCCACTCCGGGTTGGAATGGCCGCCTTGTTTACAGTTTCGGAGGCGGGTGCATCGCCGGGTACCGCCAGGGGCGTCCACCCGACGCCATAAACAACAGGTTTCTTTCCCTCGGTTACGCGCACGTGACCTCATCGCTCAACGTATTTGGCAATAACTGCGATGATGTCATCTCCGGAGAAACTGCTGCCATGGTGAAAGAACATTTCATTAAAAGCTTCGGGGTCCCCGTGCACACCATAGGAGCAGGGGGCTCGGGGGGATCGATGCAGCAGCATCTGATCGGGCAGAACTATCCGGGGCTGTTGGATGGCATCATCCCCAGCGCCAGTTACCCGGATATCATCTCGATTGTGCCGGGAGCCGTGGATTGCACTCTGCTCGCTCATTCTTTCGCAAGCTCCACGCTGGCGTGGACGCAGGAACAAAAAACTGCTGTCTCCGGTTTCGTGACCTGGGACACGTGCGCCAAGGAATCGAAAGGCTATTCGTGGCTCAAATTCCGCTATTCTCCCAATTGGGTTGACCCCCTGAGCTGCAGTTCGACAATTCCTCGCGCCTTGGTTTACAACCCGGTAAGCAATCGCCAGGGCGCACGTTGCGATCTTTACGACAACGAAGTCAACGTTTTCGGCACGGATCCTAGGACCGGCTTCGCCCGGCGTCCTCTCGACAATGTCGGGGTTCAATACGGGCTGGTAGCGTTTAACGGGGGCATCATCAGTGCCGAGCAATTTTTGGAACTGAACGAGAAAGTGGATGGGTTTGACGATGACGGCAAAATAACGGCCACGCGCATGGCCGGCGATCCAGAAGCGCTCCGCAGGGCTTACGCCACGGGCCGGGTGAACGCGGGGGGCGGCGGACTCGCTTTGATTCCCATCATCGATATTCGTACGTACAATGATTCCAATCCCGACATCCACGATGAATATCGGTCGTTTGTCACCCGCGCGCGCCTGACCGCTGCGAATGGGAGTGCGGAGAACCAGGTCATGCTGACCTTCCCTTCCAGCAACGAACCTGCATCGGGTGCGACATATGACGAAATGGTGAAGACGCTGGTGCCGAAGATGGATCAGTGGCTCGATAACATCGGCAAAGACACCTCGCACCGCAGTGTGATCGAGAAGATCGCCGCTGCCAGACCTGCCGATATTGCAGACGCATGCTGGTCTCAGGACGGGGAAAAGATTGTCGAGAAAAGAACCCATGACGGGAATGGCCGCTGCAATCAATTGTTTCCACCGCACGGCGACCCGCGAATCGCCGCGGGCGAACCGCTAACAGAAGACATCCTCAAATGCGCACTGAAGCCGGTTAATCCCAGGGATTACGTCCATCCTTTGACCCCGGATCAACTGGCTCGGCTAAACGCGGTTTTCCCACAAGGCGTGTGTGACTTCACCCGCCCCGGCATTGGCCAGGTACCCTTGGAAGGGACTTGGAGAAAGTATTGAGAGCCATTCCGCAAACGAGGTTAATCGTGGTTCACAAACGCATTGCCTGCCTCGGCAGAAGCTGGGAGTCCGAATAAAACCACCAAGCTCCTCCCTGCTGAACCGAGTCTTCTAACTCCTGACTTCTGCCATTCCACTACCTTGCCCATTCCGGAAAAGCCGCGATGGCGTCTATGTAATTATGGATTCTGTCGGTATGGGCATCTTCCTGCCAGCCCCCCCGACCGGGGTGCGAAGCCCCATCCCGCGGGCAACCATCGTTATCAATCGCGTACAACGAATAGTTCAAGGCTTGCCAGGCTAGGGCCTTATATTCCATTGAGCCCGTAGCCCTCGAGTACATTGCCAGGACAGCACCATAATTTGAGTCCGCCCCTCCCCACGGACTCTTGTCGTCTGTCTGCTCGCCACAAACCGGCACGCCACTGCGAATGCTTGTGAAGTTCTGGATAACGAAATCGATGAGTGCCTTGGCATCGGTCTTCCAGTCGGGATCAATCGCGTCCTGCTTTTCAATCAGATAACGCGCCAGATTGAGCGGCGACCAGGAATTGCGGTTGTCGAGCATGTTGTAATCTTCAAAAAACTGCACCCAAAGCGAGCCATCTTTCGTAAGGTTCGGGATTTGATAGTTCTTGATCCAATCCCAAAGCTTGGCGCGAGGTTCGCGAAATTCCGTATAACCGTGATCGAGGAGCTTGTTAAAAAGACGGAGGATGTACGACATGTTTGCGGATACGGGCCCGCGAGCTTCGCCCGTTCGATAATCAACCCGAAAGGGCCACGGGGAGTGCAGCTCATCGCCCGTTCCCATGTTGGCGGCCAGAACACGCGCATTCTGAAGCGCCTGCCCAAGATACTTCTTATCCTGCGTTTCTTCGTAGAGTAACATTAGGGCGTATCCCGCAATGCCCCCCTTATCAGGTTCAATCTCAAAGGGTTTGTCCCCTTGCGTCCCAGCATCCGAAGGTTGCGGAAACATCTCGCGAATGCCCGTGGACCGGGTAAAGCGCGGATACTTGCCCGTATCCGGCGTAAGGTCTTCCTTCACCAGATAGTCCCCCATCAAACGAGCGAACTCCAGGGTTTTGGGGTTGCTTTTCCGTGTCCACGCGTAATACTTCAGGTAGGAAATAATCCCCATGCCATTTTGCATCGCCGGAATAAAGTCATGCCTCTTGGCAATGGGCTGGTAGTTTCCATCCATGAAGGTCATTACGACGAATCGGGGATAGCCATGCTCAAAGGGACAAGCAAAATACCAGTTCATTTCTCGCGTGATCGCGTCCGTCCAGGACGTCCATGGAAGAAGTATTCCCTCGGGGCTGTAAATCGCAGAATGATTACCGATGTTGTTGTCTTGCGAGGGGCAAGCCGCAGCGCCAAACCAGAACAAGGCACTCAAGATCAATGCGATTCGGAAAGCACGCACGGTGATTTCTCCTCCTTTGGATGCACCCTCAGTCCGGTGGTTGGCCAACTCCCCCAACCGCCAAAACTACGCTAGCCCAGGCTAGTGAGAATTTGGCCTAGCGCGAAGTCACGAGAGTTATTTTGGCGATCTCGTAAATGCGAATTGACGGTAGCACGAATTCCAGGACGTTCCCGGTTTGTTGAAACTTTACGGCCACGGGCTGCGCGTCATCCGGGCCGTATACAACCACTGACGCGACGTGGCCAGGGTGAAGCGGAAGGCGGATGCCAACATTTTCCAAAATGCGCGGCGCCATCTGATCCTGCGCCCCTTCCGTGGCGGCGTGATCTCCTGCCGCAGGCGTTTTGGGAATGGGTGAATAGTAATTCACAAAATGGGCCGTGACGATTTCCCGATTGCCACCCCCGACTTTTCGCCAGACGTTGCAACGCAAGCCTTCCAGTCCTGCCGTGGGCAGCACGGACAGCGCGGTGTGGGTATTCGCCTCCAGGAGTGTTTGCAAATCCTCCCCGCCCGTCGGCGGGGGGAAGGGAAACGGCGTGAGCAAGCTGGCTTGGTAATGCTTCACCATATCAGCGAGGTTATTGTCTTCCTCTTCGGTCACCCAGTACCGTGCGAAACGAGGAAGGCGCATCACATCTTCCAGGTTGGCCCGGCGCAGGATGATTCCCTTGCCTACACGCTCGGAACGCGGCGCCCCCAGGATTCCGGTTCGGAGCCGGCCAGCGTCATCGAACTTGCCGGAACCCCCAATGTCCAGCCAAACGCCGCCTTGGGCTGCAAAGCTATGCAGCTTGGCGAGGGTATCGTCCGACAGGTACCAGAGCCCCGAGGTGATCACCACTTTATATCGCCCGTTTAACTTACTGCCCTGGATCTTACCATGGGGAATGATGTCAAAGAGGATGTGATGATCCGACAGATACTGGCGCAGTGAATACAACGTTGACAGGTGAACGGGGTTCCCCCAGTACGCTTGGTCGTAAGCATAGACCAGCGCCACGTCCGCCTGACTTTCGTAACCTGCAAAGAGGTCGGCATTGGTTTCAAAGAAGTGGCGATACTTCCGCCTCGACTCCGGTTCGGCATAATTCGCCTGGATGAAGGCGCCGCCCCCGCCTGCCCCCGCTTCGGCCATGGAGAGCTCGATGCCGGGGGCGTCTTGGGAGTTGTAAATAAGCGTGCCGCCCACAAATCCCATGCCGAAGGCCAGCTTAAACTGAAGGATATCGTCGAGAAAGATCCCGGGGGCAAACTGGCCCGGCCGTTGATTCTCTTCGAACATGATCACATGGCAGTAGGGTGCCCACTCCCGCGGATCCTTGCCGCCGCTCACGCGCTTGTAGGCGCCATCGACACTGGCGAAGGTGCCGAGGTTGGGGACCACGAAGAAATTCGGATTCACCCGGCGTCCGGCGTCGCGAATATCGCGCAGGAGTTCACCCAGGCTCCAGGACCAGAACGCCTGCGATTCATGCCACAACACCCCCTCGCCGCGGTAACCCATGCGCAGAGAGTCCAACGCACTCGTGCCGAACAGCCGCTGGCGCTCGGGCGGGGAATACTTGCGGCTGAGATACTCTCGAAATTTAGCCTGATCGTATGCACAGTAATCTCGGAAAGTCATCTCATCGACGAAAACGCCGTCCATCCCTGTCTGGGCAATGATCCGGGTAATATTCAAGAGGATTCTCCGCCAGGTGGGATTGTTGACGCACAGCTCATAGCGCTTGTAGGGATAGAAGCCGTCATGGGGGTCAAGCTCTCTTCCTCGGGGGGGCCGGGGGGCGGGAGGCCCGCCGTAAATCTGAGCCGTCAAAATATCCTCGGTGGGCCGCGGCCCGAAGCCGAATTCTTGATACCGATCCCAGTGGTCATAGAACTCCCAGAATCCTGTTCGCGCCACACTGTCGCCCAGAATGCAATAGTCGTTGATGTAGGGAATAATCCACCGAACTCCCGCACGGTGCATGGCCGCAGTGTACTGTTGAAGGGCGGCGAATTTCGCCCGCGCTTCCTCGGCAGTGATGGCTTTCGAGCGGGCTCCGGCGTAATCGCCGACCCCTTTTATGCCGAGCGTGCTGGCGAATACCACGTCTTCACCGACGTGCATGAGGGTAGGAGGCGCGGCGGCGATTTTCTTCAGGTAGTCCGGATTGTTCACGTGTCCCGGACCATACTCAATCAGATAAGTATAGGGGACTGAACTTTTCCATTCTGACGGCTCCTCCTGGCACCTGGCGCTGAGACCGGCAGCGATGATGAACGATAATGAAAATATGACGATCCGCTCTATGGCTTTGATTTGCACTTTACCCCCTCCTCTGCAAGGCTTGAACATAACGGTGCACAAATGAGCCCCTATGAAAATCTCCACTACTTCTCACTCAGGATGTTTGTTGGAACTCCAGATGACCGTGCTGATGGAGACTGCCGGAAGAGTCAGGGAGAGCTCCTTGCGCCGCCAGCCTAACGTGACTTGGGCATCGGACTTTTGGCTGTTGAGCAGTTCCGTCACCAGATCGCCGTTTGGCCCCTTGAAGGCGATGCAGCGAATGCCCGCGCTGGTCCCGGATGTCCCGATGCGAACGGCACCCGGCCGCACGAACTTGCTGAAATGAGCGAGGTAATAATAAAGGCCCGTGTACGTGACTTCCTTCGTCTGGCGATTGATGACGACGACGGGCTGCTGAATGTTCGGATCGGGATCTCCGTGTATTATCGAAACCAGCCACGGCCCGCCTTTCTCGTTCAGAATCATGTTCCAGTAGATCCAGGCGGAAGCCCCGGCTTCAAGATCGGAAACAAGCTGATTACCCCAGAAATCGCCATCGCTGAATTCATAAATCGGAGCGTTGGTGTGACAGACCTCGGTCATCCACAAGGGGAGGTCCGGGTAGCGCTTGTGCAGCCCTGCAATCGCGCTGAAATTGCCGAAGTCATATCCATGGTAGGCCAGGGAACCAACGTATTTCCTCGCACCGGGATCGTCCAGCACCGTGGGATATTCCCTGCCCGCCTCTTGACGCGAGGAGGCTTCGCGGAATTGAATTTGACTGCGGACATGCTCCTTGGCAAAGAGGGGCCCCACGTGGTTTTTCAGCAGGTCATCTATTTCAGGATAGGTGATCTTCGTATATCTTTCGTTGAACAAGCTTAAGTAGTCAATGAAAACCCCGTTCTTTTCGTACTCTTGAAGATAGCGAAGGTAGTACAAAGCCAGAGCGTCATAGTACTTGGGATCGACATCCAGCATGGGCAATCCATTCGGCCGCTTCCCTACGGTCATGAGCATCCAGTCGGGAGGGAAGTCCATGGGAGCTTGAAGCATGAAGCTCCCATATTGGCGTGCGCGCTTGATGTAAGTAATCTCGCCGGTTGGTGCCAGATCCCTGCTGATGTCGAAATGCTTCATGGCCAAGTCGCCGGGCGTCTCATCATAGGTGTACCAGGGGCCTGCCGGCATTTCATCGGTACCCGCCAAAACAGTTTTCATCGCCGAGAAGCCCGCTCCGGTTTGGGGATCAAACAAAGCCTTTAGGACCCCTTCCTGCGCGGCAGGCTCCAGCGTGTTGAGGGTCAGCGACCCTGATTCGAGAAACGAGGCGCCAAAGCCGTCGATTTTCTGGTAGCGCGTCGCGTCTTGGATGGTGAACGTAGCGGGTCCGCTTCCGCGCGCCGTCGCCTTGAACTTCTCCGCAGGTTTGGGCGTGAGCCGATCCCCCGCCTGCGACGAAACGTAAATCCGCACCTGCTGTGCCGGAGCCGGCACAACCCACAAGGTGCAGGTCGCAAAAAGCCATGCTGCCTTTCGAATGGAAATGCACATTGTAACCTCCGAAGGGGACCCCTTGCCGTTCACGGCGTGTCAGGGACAATCAGGATTGCGATAATTGAGTGGAGCCCACCGAGCCTTTTCAGCATTTCCTCATAATGTCTTTTGCTGGTCACCACGTCCTGATTCCTTAATTCGCGCGATGGTAGACAATCACCGCCGCCCCGGGTTTGACCTTGATTTCCACCGTCAATCCCGTTTCCATCAGTTCCTTACCTGAAGCCTTTGTCGATCCTTCCACATCGAAGTTCGTAATTTCGTACTGCGCGGCAGGATCGAGTCGGTGGAGGTGAAAGGTCATCGACGCCACTTGACTTGCGTTGCGCCGGAACGCCTGCACCACGCCGCCGCCCAGTTCCTTTCGGTCACACTGCCAGGCGATCCATTGGTCGAGTCGCAGGGTGTGGGGCGTCAGCGGGAAGTAATCCCCGAGCATGTAGGGAGCAATGTTGCTACATTCGCTGTAGGCCTTTTTCTGGGCCTCCGCGTTTTCCGGCGAGAGTCCCCCCATCCCAAACGATGGCAGGTAAAAACTCCGGGCAGAATATGCGTCATAGAAATAGGCTCCCGTGCCTTGAAACGGCAACCAGAACGAGAGTCCATAGGTCTGATCCTGGTTCCCTTCGACGACACCCTTCATATACGTGAATTCGAAGTCACTGCGTGTCAGCGGCACGGCGCGTCGCATGGTCTCCAGGTCGTTGCGTCGTCCTCCGGAGGCGCAGGAATCGATACGCAAGCCGGGATTCCGGCGTCTCAGTTCGTCCCAGAAAGCCAGGTGGCCCTGCACGTACAAGTTCTCCGTGATTCCCTGCCGATCCGCAGCATCGTTCTTCCGCCATGCCGGGAGGGGCCCGCCCCCATTCATGTCCTCGCGATACCAGTCGATCCCCTGGGATTTGATCATCCCATCGATATGATTGACGAGCCAGCTCCAGGCTGCCGGGTTGCCTTCGTTGAGTATGAAACCGGGGGGTGGGCCGGGCAGAAGCCATTCGGGATGATTTTTGCCCAGCCACGAATTGGGATCGCCAACCCGTTCCGGTTCGAACCACAGGAGGAATTTCATTCCGTGAGCGTGAACCCAGTCACTGAACGGCTTGAACCCCTGTGGGTACTTCGTCGGGTCGATTTCCCATGTGCCCGTGTTGAGCCACGAATCGCCGCCCTTGAAGGGGCCGGGAAGACTCGGATACCAGGTAGTTCCGCCCGCCCCCGCGTCGCGCCAGCAGATTTCTGGTTTGATGCCTGCCTGGAGAAACGTTTTCACGTAACCAATGTCCGCCCCATCGACCTGAATCTGTGCGATGGGTGATTGCACCTGGCCATTCACGCGTGGCATGTTGTGCGCGATGTACCAGCGCCGCCAGAGATTCTGCGCGGCCACGACGTCCTTTCCCCGCCAAGCCAACACGGCGATCAAGGGGGTACGAATCTCCTCGCCGGGTTTCAGCAACAAATGGGTGAGTTCCTGCCCGGCCTTGATCCTCAGACCATTGGTGTGGTCGCGCTCGAACGAAGAGCACCATTGTCCCGGCCAGCCTACCGCAATAATCACTCCGGCTCCGGGCATCTGTAAGTTATAGTAGGGCCAGCCACTTGGTCCCTCGCTGGATTTTCCAGATGAGGGGGGAGCGAACTTCTTCACAGTGCCGGGAAGAAGCGCAAGTTGATAGGGCTCATAGCTGTCCTCCGTAGCCGAATCGCCCTTGATGCCGTTGAGGATAAACTCACTTTCCACGCTGCCTTCGAAGCGAACGTCCAGCCCCTGGATGTCCTCCAAAATCGGCGTATTGCTTGTGCCTGTGTTTCTGAAGTACACCGTCCACTCGACCGCGGGGTAGTCGGCATAGTCTACTACGACGCAACGAACCTCCAGCCCCGTCTTGGGATCGGTCCAAGTGATGGTGCGCTGCCGGCGTTCGGCGTCCAACTTCTTGGTGTGGGTCTTCTTGGAAAAGCCCGTTAGCAGCTTGTCGGATGCCTGGCCGTCGTAGACGAAGGAGAACGGCATTTTCGCCTTGAAATCCGGTAGGTTTTCTTTGGACCACTGCTTTTTCTGCCGCCCGTCTTCCGGATTGACGAACCTTGCCGTCGCGAGAGCAGTGCCGGTCAAGGCTACGCCCAGGGCTACGGCCACCGCCCCCCTTACGAGACTGGATAGATACTCGCTCATGAACCGGCCCCCCTTTACTTGAGGGCCTATCTCATCGGTCGATCACAGCCAACTCACCATCCACAAAAACGCTCGAGCCCCAGCGTTGGCAATGTGTCCGCTGTCCGCTCGGGGCCAAAACCTGGGAGAATGTCGGGGTCAGGTCATTTGGCAAGGGTCACCGCGACGACTGCGAGACCGCCCAGGGTAATCCGATTACCCGCCATGGTGCTGGAAGCCGGCGGCTGGAAGCTGGTCGCTTGATCCACAAGCTGTACCTGCGCTCCTTCCGCCCCAGGCAGTGCGAGATCAAATGTGCGGTTTCGCTTATTCACCAACAGGATCTTGTGCTTGCCCTCTGGCGTCACAAAAGCCTGCGCGTAAACGTAGGGAAGATCGGAGTTAGTATGCACTAGCTTGTCCCCCGGACCGAAGTTGTCCCGCAGCAACTTCAGCACCCAGTAGCGGGCATTGGGCTGCCCGGTGTCCCAATCCACCATGGACACGCTCGGATAAAAGGTGGGATATCCCTCCAACGTGGACTCGCCCACTACCTCCACGCCGCGTTTTGCAAGTTCCGCATAGAGATACGCGAACAGCCCGCCGCAGAGGTTCCAGTAAGAGTTGGGAATCGGTTTGAAGACATGGCCGGGCTTGTCGAGTTCGGTGTCATCCGCAGAGATCGAACCCAACTCGTTGGTGTCCGTCTGCGTTTCAGGCGACAGGCGGGCGCGGATGTCCTGAATGTAATCCACAACTGCCAGGAAGCGATCAGCCTGGTCCCAGTACGTGTGTTCCATGATTTCCGGGGTCTCATCTGCGGTCGGCACGGCATAGAAGTGGTACGAGATCATGTCGATGGGAATGCCGGGTTTGTGGTTCTGGCGATTCAGAAAATACTCAAAGTATTCCTTCCCCGTACCCCCCAAGGCCAAACCCACGAACTTGATTCCTGGATCGACGCGGTGGATGGCTTCCACCATGGCGTCGTACACGCGCGTATAGGTCTGGGGCGTCATATGGTGTTCGTTGTTGACTTCATTGAGAACTTCCCAATAGGCGATCTTGTAATGATGGCCGGATTCGTGGTGCTTGCCGTATTCATCCGTAAATCCCCCTTGCGTGTACCAACTCACCAGCCGGGCGTAGTAGTCCGCCACTTCCTTCAAGCTGGGATCACGGAACTCCGTTCCCTGCTGGTAGGTCCAGATTGCCTGGTCCGGATCGCTGGGATATGCCACGGGCTTTTCGGGCTTGAACATCCATTGCGGAATCGTGCTGAAGTTGATCATTGCAGAATGACCCGCCGTAGCATTCATGACGTCTTCCATAATCGGATCGATGAGCGAGAAGTCCCAGAAGGTCTTGCCGTCCCTGGGCGGCTCCAGCTCAGCGACTGCCAACTTGGGATAGGGTAGCCACGGCACGTAACGAACGTAGTCAACTCCCAACTCATGCAGTGCCTGGAAGACGCGATCGTGGATCTTCGTGCCCCGGCGCATGGGAGGATTGACCACGACTTGCAGCGTCGGTGTGGTTTTGGATACGGTGACGACCTTGTCCCAATTTATCGTGACCTCCGCCGGCGGCGTGGTGGTTGCCTCCCCTGCTTCCTTCGTTTTTGAACATGCTCCCGTTTGAAGAACCAGTACGATCAACAGTAGGAATATTTGCAGACGTGAATGAACCTTCATGATATTTCCTCTGGGCACCCCCTTCCAAATTCTTGGACTCGTAAGTACTTTCGGAAGCCTGGCCGCGGGTTCCGGCTACCCACAGGCATCCTTTACCCTGCGTGGCGCACTCAACGGTTTCATTGAGGGGGCAGGCCGGAAGTCACCTCTCCTTGTTCATCTCTTCTTTCTCTCGATCATCCAGGTCAACCGCGTAAGGAGCAAAGACGGCTTGCCCGGTGCGCGGGTAAGGCGTGTGCCACCCGCGCGCTTGATGCCACAAGATGTGATTCAACTTGTCCGTGGGCGCCGCGTCCGGCAGACTGAAATTCATCTTCATTGAGGCCGCGGCTGCTTCGCGCGCGGGCCCTTTCAGGCCTTCGAGGGGTGGATTCAGTTCTTCCAGTGACTGCTTTGGAGTCACCGCCTCGTAGGGCGTGAAATCGGGCGTAAGCTGAAAGCTGTTGCGCATGTCATTGGCGATCAGGTCAAATACCGAAAGCGTGGGCAAGCCCAACATCAACTCGATCGTCTTCAGCATGCTGGTTTGCGAGTAAAAGGTCGAATCCACCGAACCGCGGCAAGTGTAGGGGCTAATCGCCAAGGCCACGGTGCGATGGCCGTCAACGTGATCGAGTCCGGATTGGGCGTCGTCTTCCACCACAAAGATCGCCATACTTTTCCAGAACCGCGATTCGGAGAGACCGGCAACGATTTGGCCGAGGGCCAGATCATTGTCGGCAATCATCGCCTGGGGAACCGGCATGCCGGGGTCTGTTCCCGCAGTGTGATCGTTGGGCAATTGCACGAGCACCAGATTGGGCATGGCCCCGTTCTTCTCCCAAACCTGGAGATGTTGCAGGAAGATTTGGGCACGCACCACGTCCGGAACGGCGACCGTCCAGTAAGGATAGTCTTTGGCCAGAATCTTGTTTAGGGGTGCAATCGGGGCCACCACGTGAAAATGGCCGGCAAAGTCCGCACCCTTTTTCCACTCGCCCATGAGCTCTGCGTGCTCTTTGGGCCATACGGGCTCGACGGCCGGGACACCCACATATTCACCAAAGTCTTCCACCGTTCGATTCCGGCTAAGCGCCGCATCCCAAATGAATCCACTGCTGGCCGGGGCGATGGGATCCGAACCCTCGAAGGGGTAGCTGCGCCCGGTGTATCCCGGCCAATAGACGTAGTCCGTTTCCGCTGCTTGGGTGAGCCACTGATGGCCGTCGGCGCTGTTTCCGCCCGTGGCATAGAAGTTGTCGAGCACCACGAACTGTTCTGCCAAGCGGTGATGGTTGGGCGTCACGTCCCGTCCGTAAACCAACAAGCTCGGATCGCTGTTCGCCTGGGCCAAGTCCCCCAAGATTTGGTCATAGGTCCGATTCTCTTTGATGATGAACACCACGTGATCGATCAGCGAGGGGTCGCCGGCGCGCAGCGGCACGGGCAAGGGCTTCAAACCCGTATGGATACTGGGGGCGGCGGCCCCGCTGGCATTGCCTCCGAGCATCTTATTATTCTCGATCACGGCGGTGGTGTACCCACTTAGTTGTGCCGCGTCCGGCAAGCGGATCGCCTGCACGGAGGAACGATCGGAATGCACAAAGCGCCGCGTGGGACCGGGCTGGATATTATTCAGGTGGTCCCGCTTGGCCATGCGCTCGACATCGGTGGCAGTTCCCCCGGGGCCCACTCCCATCAGATTCGCGACCACCAAATACTTCCCCTCGGGACTGAGCCGCAGATCGTTCGGGTACCACGCGGTGGGAATCAATCCTTCCAGGTGTGCATCAGCCGTGCGGAGGACGGCGACGGCGTTGATTCCTCCACAAGCCACGTAGAGGGTTTTACCGTCGGCGCTTACCGCCAGCGCGTTGGGAGCAATTCCCGCCACCTTCCTCGCGAAGGGCTGGAGGGAAATCGTTTGCGCCACTTGGTTGGTCTGCGTGTTGACCACCGAAATCGAATCTGAGTTGCTATTAACGACATAGAGCCGCGCGCGGGGCTCATCCCAATGCAGGGCAGTCGGATGCAAGCCCACCGCGACCTCGTTGGTTACTTTCATGGTCACCAGATCCACCCGCGCCACGGTCCCGGTAGAAGCGATGCCCCGCTTGTCCACGACCACCTGATCAGCGCCTGGCCGGTTGCCAGTGGGAGACGTCACATCCTTGGGCTGCGGGAAACGGCCGCCCCAGTTGCTCACGTAAGCGACCGTGCTGCCCTTGTTCACCGCCACCCCAAAGGGTGCGATGCCGGTCTTCACCTCTCCCTTAAGCGTGCCGGACTTGAGGTCCACAACCGCCAACGCATCGTTGAAGGTGAGGGCCACCCCCGCATCGCGCTCCCCGGCCCCGTTCTTTTCCGCGGCCGCGGAAAGCCCCCCAACCGCGAACGTGCCGAGGTGGTCCGCAATTACACTTTCCTCGTCCCCGGAAATGCGCATCAGTAAGCTGGCGGATTTCAACGACGCGCTCAACAGCGGCTCGTTGGTGATGGGATCCAATGCCAGGCCCTGCATTCCCGGGCGTGCGGCGCCTCGGACAATCCTCAGAACTTGGTTGTTTCGCCAGTTGAGTTCATAAATGGCGCCCGAGCTGAGGGCAACATAGAGGATGTCACTCGAACTTCCGAAGGCCACGCCGTAGACGCGCCCGCTAAAAATGCTCTGCACGCCGGCCGGCGTGATAGATTGTCGCGTGGTCACGACGCCTGGATCGGGGACACCCCGCACGGGGTGATCCGTTGTTTGGCTGGTTCCCAAGTTCGCCGAAAGAGACATGGCAAATACGACGATGGCAATCCGATGAGGGTGCCGCATGATAGCCACTCGATTTTCCTCCGCGTCCGTCTCAAAAGTAGTTTCCTTGCCTCTACTTTGCCGGGTCCTGTAGAGCGACCTTATTGCTGTGATACGGCTGAAAGCCGTTGCCCCAATCCACGCCGATCACTTCCATGTCGAGCTTCTCGCCGTCCACGCGGATGATCAGAAAGTGGTAGCGATTTGATCCTCGCTCCACACCCGGCTTGACGAGATTTCGATCAAGACCTTCAAGCTGGCTCTTCACCCACTGATACTGTTTCTCATCTCCCGCTATGTTGGCGTCCAGGCCAGGCACGAACGTGTTCTCACATCCGAAGGAGTATGTTGTAGTATAGCCCGACAAGAGACGCGGCGAACTCTCCGGGGGGATGAGGGCCGAAACGCACGGAGGTAGTTTCGCAGGCCAGTTCGCACCTAAGCAGGGAGCCGATAGGTTGTAATCCAGCGCAACGGAAGAGGTGGCCCGCTTGGCCCAGCCAGCTCCGTCGTGCCCTAGCCTGAAATCCTCAGGTTCGTATACTCCGCGGCTTTTCGAGAAATCGTCGGTTGCGACAAGCGTGGGCCGCCAGCTTGTTCTGACCAAGAACGGGGGGGCACGTCGCCAGTTCACAACCAACGATCAAAAACTCGAAAGGTTTCCGTTCCGTGGAACTGGTGCTCTCCCTCAAAGACGTCCAGCACTAGCTTCTCGCTCGCATTTGCAGCTCGATATATTGACTCAACATGTTTAAACGCTTGCTCTGTGTATGTCGCAGGAACCGGTGCATCTCTTGTCCCGCTTTGAACAACCAGCGGGCGCGGGGCAATCAGGCCAGCGATATCAGACATATCGCAAACCTCAAGAATCCCTGGGATCGTGTAGCAAATACAGTTGTTTACCCGAAACATCAGTCCCTCATAGGTGCACAGGAATCCGCTGATGAATGCAGCGTGGACTCTTTCATCAAGGGCAGCCAAAAACATCGCCAGTTCGCCTCCCAACGAATGCCCCCCACAGGCGATGCGGTTCCGGTCTACCTCCGGACGCGTTTCGAGGTAATCAAGACCACGCATAAAATCCCACAATCGCAACCCCGTAACATTCTTCCCCAGCATGGCTGCCAACTTGTACGTTCTGTCACATGCCATCTCGTGCGGTCTTCCAAATGCACGTTCTCCAAAGTCACGGACCTCGGGCGCAAAAACGACGAAGCCACGCCGCACAAAGTCCAATACGTAACTATACAAAGGATCCTCTATCCCAATGCCATGGCCGTGGCAATTGAGGAGAGCCCTGCCGGGGGCCGCCATATTCTTTGGAATGTAGAAAAGGGCAGGAACCCACACCCCGGATTCACTTTGAAAGACGATCTTTTCTAACCGGTAATCATCGAATTCTTGAGAGCTGAGTTTATGGGCTTCAAGGGGGGCACTCCGCTGCTTGTTGATCCCCAGAAGAGTGGTCAGTTTTTCTCGCAAGCCAACCCGCCATTGCGAAAAGGTCGTTCCGCCAAGCTGGAAATGATGATCGGGCTGAACGAAGGAGATCTGCTCGGAAAAATAGCCCCGGGTCGAATAGGGCGGCAGCTCGGCTCGGAGATCGAGGTCTAGCTGGACGGGCCACGGCCACTCTCTATCGTACGAGGGATAGCAGCCGAAGGAACGCACGGTTTTAGCGGGGGCCGTATCCCGGGCGCGCCAGCCAAGACCGACACCAGCAGCGCCCACTGCCGCTCCGGTTGTAAGCCTTTTCAAGAGCCGGCGTCGAGAATGACTTATGCGACCAGTTTCCATGATGGCCTCTCGATGGGAGTGGCGTTTGTCGCGTCTCCGGGGATTCAGATCTTCAGACCCTTCAGCAGGCAGCCAACCTCCGGGATCTTTGGAGGAGGTCCTTGGGCGACCTCGTTCCTGACTTCGAAACATGGGCTAAGCTACATCACGGATGACGCAGCATCGACTCCTATTTAAGTTCGATCTCCACAAGCTTGTAAATGTGAACCGGCGGCAAAACGAACTCGATGCCTGAGGTGGTGCGCTTGGGTTGGAGCGCCACGGGCCGTGCGGAATCCGGATCGAAAGCCCGGATCGACTTAACGCGGTCGGCGGGCACGTCCAGCCTCACGCTGACGCCCTCGATCACCCTCGGCGCAAACCGCTCCGGCGGCCCTTCCACCCGGAATTCGGCCCCGCCCATTTTCACCTCGAGGGGAATTTGACAGTAGTAATTGACGAAATGGGCCGTAAGCGTTTCACCGTCCGGGCCTTTCTTGCGCCAGAGGTTGCAGCGCAATCCCTCCAGGCCCGAGCCCGCCAGCACCGACAAATTGCGGCCAGTTTGTTGTTCAAGGAGCGCCCGTAAATCCTGTTTCGGCTTCGTCACCCGCCGGGGATACTCACCCGCGAGCATCGCGTCGAGGATGGCCTTGGTCTCTTTATTATCGGATGCCTGATTTTCCTGGAGAAGATACGGCGCGAAGCGGGGATACTCGAGCACGTCGTTCAGCTCATCCACGCGTACGATGCGGCCGGTTTGCGCCCGGCTCGGCCGCAAGCCTCCCGCATCGTCGAATCGACCGGAATTTCCAATATTAAGCCACACCCCACCGTGGCGGGCGTAAGTCTCCAGAACCCTCAGCGTCGCGTCCGCCATATAGAGCAAAGAAGGCGTGACCACAACTTTGTAGCGTGCCAACCGCTCGGCCGTCGCCTTGGTAGGATTGAGGAGGTCGTACGTCACATGCTGATTCGACAGATATTCGGATAGTCGGTAAGTGTCCTGGAGATGGGAGCCGTTGCCCCAGGCGAGTTGGTCGTAGGAGAACAGTATTCCCACATCCGCCTGCGAGTCATACCCCTCCAAGAGGTCCGTGTGCTCCTTGAAAAAGCTCCCATATTTTCGACGCGATTCCGGGGAGTGGTAATAAGGCTGAATTAGCGCTCCCCCTCCCCCGGCCGCCGCCTCCGCCATCGATAATTCGATCCCCACCGGCTCCCCGGCCATATAAGAGAGAAGGCCACCACGAAATCCCAGGGAAAAAGCCAGCTTATATTGGAGCCGGTAATCGAGAAATACGTTGTCGGCCAGTTGGCCGGGACGGTGCCATTCCTCGAACATGATGATGCGGCTCGAACGCGCCCACGGCCCCGGATCCATGCCGGAGGAGATGCGCTTGCGAGCGCTGTCAAAATTCGCGATGGGACCCAAGTTGGGCACAACGAAGAAGTCAGGGCGGTATTTCCGCCCCTCATCGCGAATGGCTGCCAACAGGTCCCCGTTGCTCTCGGACCAGAACTCCTGCGTGTCGTGCCACAGTGCGCCCTCGCCGGGATAGCCCATGCGCAGTGCGTGGGCGTCAGCCGTGCCATATCGCCGCAGTCGCTCGGCGGAATCATACCGTGCCATGACGTACTCACGAAATTTCGCCTCATCGTAAGGGCAGTAGTCGCGCAATACCATTTCGTCCACAAAGGTCCCGTCGTATCCGCACTTGGCGATGTTGGCGGTGACGGCCAGCAAAAACTGGCGCCAGGTCGGATGATTGCCGCACATCTCGTACAACTTGTTGGGGTAGAAGTGGTCGGTTGGCTTCCACAGGCGGATAGCGCGAAACGGGTAGTCCATCTGCGCCCGCACCAGATCTTCCGCGGGCCGCGGGCCGAAGCCAAACTCGGCATACTGGTCCCAGTGGTCGAAGAAATCCCACATGCCGGTGCGCCTGACGTGATCTCCGATGACCGCTTTGTTGTTGATGTACGGGATCACCCACCGCACGCCGGCACGATGCAGGCTGGCGACATACTCGGTAAGCGCGGCAATCTTGGCGCGCAACTCCTCGGGGGAGAGGAGTTTGAATTTGTCACCCGCGTACCCCTCCTTGGTGCCGTAAACGCTGCTGAATGGCACATCCTCACCGACATGGAGAAGGTCAGGAGGAGCCTCGGCGACCTTCTTCAGGTAGTCAGGATTCCCGACGTGACCGTCGCCATAGTCGATGCAGTAGGTGATAGGAGCGGAGGTCGTCCAATCGTCGCTCGCGACAGCCAGGCCGCACAGCGCTGAAAGCAACAACCCAAGAATCAAAATACGGGCGACAAAAATCCTCATAAGCGTGTCTCCCCTGATTGGCCTTAGCAATGCGGCAAGCACGCATCGGAGTCTTACGGATCTTGACACTTACCATTCCCCTGTTTCCTTACGAAATCCGCTGCACCCGACAGCGCCGCCGCGGCGACCGTTAGCTGGGCCGCACAATGTTATCCCCCGTCGCAGCGGCTTTGGCCACTGAGAGCTACGGGGGCTGAAGTCCTGAAATGCCTTGAGAGGGCTGCAAATCAGCACGGCTCAGGCCGGGCTCTTTGGCGGACGACTGCCTGCGGTCCCAAAACAGGGGGAGCGCCAGCAACTCGTCGAACCTGCCCCCCCCTTTAACTCCATCCCCTAAAAGCGGATGCTTTTTCGCCTGCACAGAGGCGGGGGATGTGTTGCCCGCCCATGTAAGCAAGCTACCGCTTACCAGTACAGCTTCAAGCCTAACTGGATTTGGCGTGGATTTCCCGCGGTGCTAATCATGGGGAACGAACCCTGACATGGCTCACCCACGCAACTCAAAGTCGAGCCGCCCATCGTGCCGTTCGGTTCGTTTAAGGGCGTGTGATTCATCGTATTGAAGGACTCGACGCGAAACTGAAAACGCACTCGCTCGTTCACCGAGACATCTTTCAGCAGCGCGATGTCCCAGTCATTCACGCCGGGGGTAGCGATCACGCTTCTCCCCCCGGTTCCGTACCGGTAGGAGGATGGGACGGCAGGGTTGTCCAAATTGAGATTCCCGAAACAGGCGGAGTTGAACCACACTGCCGTCGTGCGCTGGGCTAATGGAAGGTTGGGATTGCAATACTGGTCCGGTCGTTCCAACGACTCGCCGGTGTTCGCAATGTCGAAATTATCTTGGACGCTCTCGGGTTCCCCGTCCGCAAAAGTGGTGATGCCGGAAACGACCCAGTCACCAATGAACTTGCTTAGAACCCCTCCGGAGCTCAGGAAGTGTTTTCCACGACCGATCGGCAATTGATATATGTAACTGAAGACCGCCCGACCCCGGATGTCCATGCCGCAGAGTCCCTTATCGATTGACAGGTCATAGGGATCCTCTGCATATCCCATGCCATTCCCCTCCTCCGATTGGGTAATCGGCGTGCCGAGCTGGTCCAGACACTTGGAGTACGAGTAGGAGGCCAACAGGGAGAGGCCTCGCCCCATGCGTTTTTCCACCCGGATGATCCCGGCATTATAGTTGGCGTTGAAGACCCCCAGCAGAGTCAAGATGCTCCCGAGAGACGCGTCGCCCGGATAATTATAGTAGGGTCGGCGTTGTTGAATTGCCCCGGGCCCCGGGGGCGGCGTGTTTTCCTCAGCCACACCATCTTCATGTGTGGTCAGCGAGCCCTTGTACCCGACATCCAGCAGAAAGCCTGCGGGGAGTTGATATTGGATGTCGAAGCTTCGGATTTGCGTCAAAGGCGTCGGGGTAAAGCTTGGCATGATAGACCATCCACCCCCAGATACTGACCCCGTGACGCCGGTGAGGAAAGTAGCCATCGTTGGCGCGGTGGCGCCATTAAGCGGAGTGGAAACGGTCAGCGCAAGATTCGTTACCGCCGGCGCATTGTCCGCCAACTGCGACACTCCATACATTACGGAACGGCCATAATACCAGCCGTAGCCGGCTCGAACTACGGTTTTTCCGCCCTCAAAGGGTTGCCAAGCAAAGCCTATCCGCGGTACGAAGTCTGTGTTTGGGCTATTGTACAATTGATTCTTCACGCCGAACTGGGTATATACCCCAGTATTGAAATTGAAACTTGTCATGGCGGGATTTTCGAGGATTGGGGCCTTTTCATAGCGCAGGCCAATATTGAGCGTAAATCTGCGGCTGAATTTCCAGTCATCCTGCACATAGAAATTGTAGTCTGGATAGCTAAAGTTCATAGGAGGGGAGATGTAGCCGGCCTCGTTTATGGTCTCGCTGCCCGCAGACGGGAACCCCAGCAGGAAGTCAGCGTATGCATTCTTGCTGTACTCCCCGTTAAAGGTTACACTGGCACGTGGGTAAGGCGCCTTGAACCCTCCCGGGTTACTCATATCGTTCTTGAACTCGAAAATGTCCAGACCGGTAGTGATACTGTGCCTGCCGCGATGCGCGGACAGGTTATCGCTCAATTGAAAGGTCTGTTGCTTGTAACCGCCGGGAGGGGCGTCGGATAAGGCGCCGTACCCCGACACCGATATGATAGGCATGCCAATTGTCTCCGTAATGCCGCCCCAATTAAAATCAGAAGCGTAGTTTTTAACACCATACAGGGGACCGCATCCCTCGATAGAACGGTTATATGAAAAGCGGAATTCGTTGAACATCCGGGGACCGAATCCATGTGTCTCCCCCACCAGAAGGTTTTGCCCGGCTTGGGTGTACAACCCCTCGAAGTTGGGATTTCCGATGCCCGAAACGGGCTGGTCCCATCGGGGATTAGTGTCGCCCCAGCGTGCATACAACTGGTCGTTGGTGCGAAGGTGATGATCGATGCGCGCCATGAATTCGTTGTCTCCCATGATGTAAGGGTTGGCTGCAGCCCACGTCCCAGCAGTAACGCTCGAAGAGAAAACGTTGGCAGCTCCCCAGCCCGGCGCAATATATTTGGCGTACCCCTGAATCGCGGAGTTGGGAATCGCCGTACCCCCGACGGTGGCCGGCGTGGAGGTAATTACGTTGTTGGGAATAGGCACGGGCGCAGTGAACCCGAGAATGGGGTTGGTTGCACTGGCCCCCACGGTATACGGGTAATAAAGTTGGGTACCACTCGTGCAAATCCCGCTCGAATTGAAACCACCCGTGCAGAGCGCGCCGAAGTTCCCCTGCTCAATGGTCGCCAGTGGGACGGTGATATTTTTGGGAGAGTGGTATCTCTCGCGATTGCCCTCGTAGCTGGCAAAAAAGAACGTCTTGTCCTTGCCGTTGTAATGGGGCAGGATGACCGGCCCACCGATCGTGCCCCCGAAATTGTGCTGGTGCCAGGATTGGCTCTTGTTGGCGGGGGTGACGAAGGCATTTTGCGCGTTTAACATGGCCTCGCGATCGAACTCGTATAAGTCGCCATGGAAAGCGTTGGTGCCGGTCTTGGTCGCTATGTTCACAAACACCGGGCTGGTGCCGCTGCGCGCAGTGAAGGATGCGGTGTCGATCTCGAATTCCTGGATGGTGTCGAGGGAGGGAACAAGGGTGATGGTGCCAAGGAAGCCGCCCCGCGCGTTGGCCCCGTCAATCTCAAACAGGGTGGTCGTGTCGCGCTCCCCTTCCGCCGAAAGGTCCATCCCTTTCTGGGCGGGGCTTATGAACTGATCCCCACTGAAGCCGCTCTTCGGGCCCTGGTTCACATCGGCCGTCAACTGGGTCAGTTGCAGGAAGTTGCGCCCGTTGAGCGGCATATCTTCAATGCGATCCTTTTCGATTACCTCCCCTGTATTGGCATTGTCTGTGTCCAGCAGGGGAACCGCTCCGGTGATGGTCACCTGCTGTGACACAGTGCCAACTTGCAGCTTGGCATCGATATTGAGCACATCATCCACGCGTAGGATTATTCCTGCATGCACGAATACCCGAAAGCCGGGCGCTTCGACCCGCACGCTGTACGTACCTACAGGCAGGAAGGGGATCCGGTAATCACCCACTTTGTTGGAGACGGTTTCCGATTGGAAACCCGTGTCCTGGTTCGTTATGGTAACTTTTGCGCCTGGAACCAACGCGCCGGAGGTATCACTGATGGTGCCCCCAATGGCACCGGAAACCGTCTGGCTGTAACCCATCGAGGCCACCGCGATCATCAAGGAGACCGTCGCAAGCGCCGTCAATATGAATCGCAAATTTCCGCTACTCGACATCGCTTTACCCTCCTATCCAATTTTCAGGACCCGACGCAAAGAAAGCGTCCACCTCAGGCTAGAGGGGAACTGTTAGGCGAGCGTGACAAACCTATGACACTGAAATTATATTGTCAAGCACTTTATTCACTGCAAGAATTTATATTGTGAAATATTGACTTGTATCATCACAATTAGCGTGTTCAAATAATTAATGTAGATCCGCACTGTCCAATAAAACTTCAAGCACGTGGGTGTTACTTGTCGGTGGGGAGAGGGCACAGGGTCGAGATGAAATTCGTCGATACCCAGTTTCTCAATCCATATTGGGCCTCATCAATTTGCCTTCGCCCCTTTCTGGGGGCATTATATGCGTGAGGACCAATGCGTTTTCTTACAGCGCATGGAGTTGCTTCCCCGCTATCAGTTTCAGCTTTGACTCGAGCGGTACCTAACCATAGCTGTGTCATAGAGTTCTTTTGCTGGAACCGATTCCGCTCCTCGGCCTTTGCTCAGCTCACTTATCGAGAAAGCTTGCGCGTTCTCAAAGCCTGTCTGCACGCTCAGCAGCTCCGTCTCCCACATGAGCCGGCAGGAATGTGTGTCAACTTCCTCTCTCGTCTCCTCCAAGAGCATCATGATCGGCGCCTCCATGCCGATTTCCCACAGGTGCTCATTAAAGACCAATGAAGTTTATCATCACGAACCTTTCTGCGTGGGGGTGCAAAAAACCGTCAACGCGTTCAATCCGCTACTGTTGTCCATTTTTTCCTGAGCTTTATTTCTCTGGGCACAGTTCGGTTACGCGAAAGGCCAGTGAGAGTGCATGTGCTCTTGGACTGGGGGGCGGCCGCTATCGGGGATCCAGGACCAGTGCCTCAGACGGAGCTCGCACTGTTGCCTAGCGATCAATCTACGGGTTTTCTGGGATATGAGGCGCGATTCGAGTTCGGGCTACCGGCGATAACTCGATCAAATCTTAGGCAGAGGCCTGAAAGGGTGAGGGGCCCCGCGAAGGAACAAAAAGCACGCATTCACTTATTCGAGGGTGGCCAACCCAGACAGAAGGCATCAAGCAAGGGCGATTTTCGCCCTTCGCCTAAGCGGCATGATCCTTCGACTCTCGATGCCGCTTAGAATCAGATTTCCCCGCGAGGGGTGCGAACTCGCGGGACTCTTCTTCGACGGGCAAGGAGAGCAACACTTTGCGGAGCGCGCGGATAATGTCGTCCTCATCAAGCTCGGTCAGACAGGAAGGTACAGGCAGCAGAATGCTTCGCTCGAACAAGCTATCGGCATCGGGGCAGGACCCTTTTGTGCAGTTCATGGCCCTCGGTTGGTTCTCCGCCAACTTCCAAGGGAAGCCTCCCGCGTCGATGCTAGTCTGATTTACCAGGCTGAGGTTATTGGTATAGAGATGAAGGCCCCACTCGGTCATCAAGACGTTCGACACGCCCTGCGGGAAGGTCATGATTCCCTCCGTTCGCAAGGCCCGGTTGACCCATTTCGCCGCTTCCTGATCGGCGAAGGTCATGATAAGGAAACAACCCGTGTCTCCTTCCGGATCCACGATTTCTCGCAATTGCACACAGGGAAATTCTCCCAGCGCTTTGCGAATGCGCGCCTTGCTGTGCTGCATCTGTTCAAGAATGCGCGGAAGCTTTTTCAACTGCACGCGCAAAATAGCGGCGCGTAATTCGTCCATTCGATATCCTTTACCCCATAGCTGCAAATCCGGATTGTCGAAGACTAAGCGCCCGTTCTCGTCGCGAGCATACCCCAAGTCGTGACAAGCGAAAGCCCGCTGATACAGCCGGTAATCGTTCGTAACCACGCAACCGCCTTCGCCGGCCGTCATGTTCTTGTTTATCTGAAAGCTGAACACTCCGATATCCCCAAAGGTCCCCACCTTCTGGCCCGCCACGCTGCCCCCCGCGCATTGCGCACAATCCTCCAGGAGGAACAAATTGTGCCGCCTCGCGACCTGCAGGATGTCTTTGACCCTTCCGGGAGCCCCGCTCATATGCGCTAAGACGATCCCTCTGGTCTTTTCAGTAATGCGCTTCTCAACGTCGGTTGGATTCAAACAGAATGTATTATCGATATCCGCCACCACCGGAATTGCTCCGTGATTGACTACCGCGGCCGGGATCGAGACCCACATATACGCGGGGACAATGACCTCCTGCCCGGGCCCCACGCCGAGGGCTGAAAGTGCGGTATGGAGGGCGCCGGTGCCACTCGTCACGGCGACGGCGTGCTTACACCTCAAAAAGCTTGCGAACTCGCGCTCGAAGTGGTCGACTTCTCCTTGTGCGTCAATCCCGTAATAGCGAAACGGCGACCGCGATCTGAGAACGCGTACAGCTGCTTGCACCTCTTCTTCATCCATGTAATGGATCCCAGGGAATTCGAGAGGCAATGGTTCCTTGCGGACGGTCTTTCCACCGTGAATAGCAAGCTTTTCCTCATCCATTTGATCTCAATCCTCCGAACCATGGTCTCAGCATGTGACCGTGGGGCTGGGCAATTTCAAATCGCTATTTAAACAGCTTTACGCTGTGACTTCAAGCATTAATTCTTTTGAAGAATCAAGTTGCGTCCATCTTTCCATGCGGAGAGCATGATAATGCTCATGAGAATTAACAGTGCTGTGGGGGTTCGATTGCAGATCTCAGCGGTTCCTATCGCGCGACGGAATGCGCCAGGGTCAAACAGGAGACAGGAGTCTTGAGAAAGTTCAACTGAACAGCGTTGCATTTAAGCTCCGCTATTCCATTGCAGAATTTCATCGGCGAGGCCATCCGGGGCGTCCTTCAGCGTTAGGCCGCGAAAGTTCTTGAAGCGGTGGAACGTAATGAAGTTGGAGTCGTGTTGGGAATGGGCTCCGCCCAACCCATCGTCGTAGGCGGTGCGTGATAAGGCGACCATGTCATTCCCCTCAAACTGAAAGTCCACGTATTGGAAGGCGTGGAAATAGACGTCCGGGTGGTGAAGCACGACGGTGCGGATAATCCAGCGGTGAAGATCCTGTGAAGCGATCATCGCCAGCGTGTTGCGTGTTCGCTCCACATTGAAACCGGCGTGGCGCTTCGGTACCCAGTTGCTCAGGCTCCAATAGAGCTTACTCGCCCGGTCGTAGCGGACAATGAATTTCTTGCAGCCACCGGGAAAGTTAATGAAGTCCTTCAGGGGGTCGAAGTCGAGGGCTTTGCCATCCCGGCTCGGCTTGGCGACCAGGGCTTTTTCCTGCGGGTCGCGGTCGTCCACACGATACAGGGTTTCGGGCCAGCCCGTGGGCCCGGTGGTGATCGTCCCTTCGACCAAGCCACCTTGCAGGGGTGCCGGGTTATAAACGATGCGAGTGGAATACGTCCAACTGGAGTCCTTCAGCAGATCCGCCTCGAGCGGGGCCGACATGACGAAGAACCGGAAAGAACTTCCCGGTCCGGGCGGGCCCTGCGGATCAAAGACTGATCCGAACCAGAGGCGGCCGCTGCAAATAGTGAGGTTGCCGGCGTTGGTCCGGACTAGAGCAGCAGGCCGCAGTAGGCCGTTTTGAGGGTTGGTGGGACTTGACCAAGTTTGCCCCCAGTCCGATGATTTCCGCAGGAAGAGCCGGCTGTCTTGGGAATTCGTCGATCCGATCAGATACAGGGCCTCGCGATGAACAAACAGGGTTGACCAGAAGGCCGGCTTAACATTGGGCAGTCGTTCCCATACGTTCGGCCCCGGTCGCCCGAGATGAATACGCGCGTGACACCGCTGGTTCGCTCGGTTGAGCCAGGACCGGGTTCATCACAGGAGGAGCAATACCGTCCATCGGGAAGGATGACGAGGCTGGGTGAGGAAAGGTAAATACCCGTGCTCGCCGGCGAATGCGAAACTACCACTCCGGGGACCTTGGAAAAGTCTTCTCTTGCGCCCGGGAAGAGGGAAACTCCGGTGAGTTCCCCACGACCCATCAAACCTCCCCCCAGCGCGGCAACCTCCAAGAACGCCCGGCGACTACACTTCATGCCCTTTTCTGATCACCCCCCAGCGGAATTACGGCAACATCCTGCCGCGCACAAAGCGTTCTGATGATCTTTTCGGCAACCACGGCGACGGCTCCCAGCGCGGCCGCGTCCTCGCCCAACTGAGAAACTACCACCTCCAGGTCACGCACCGACTGATAAAAGGCCCGCCTTCGTAGAGAACTGAGAAGTGGATCCAGAAGCAAGGGACCTGCGGTTTGCGCCACGGCTGCCCCCAGTATAATTTTTTCTGGATTGAGCAAGTTTGACAAAGCAGCCAGAGTAGTTCCGAGATGGGTTCCAGCCTCGGTCAAGACTGTCTCCGACAGCCTGTCGTGTGCTTTCGCGGCGCTGACAATGGCCTCAATAGTTAGCCGAGCCGGGTCTTCTCTAACCAACTCCAAAAGGCTGGAGTCTACGCCCTCTTCCAGTGCCGAGCGTACTCGACTCAGAATAGCCCAACCCGACGAGTAGACTTCCAGGCAGCCCCGGTTGCCACACGAGCAAAGGTCTCCGTTCTCGTCGATGGTCATGTGTCCCAGTTCGCCGGCCAGTCCGTGACTGCCCACATAAAGCTGGCCGTTGAGAAACAACGCCGCACCGAGCCCCATTCCAATATTCACGCAAATGAAATTACTGAGCCCCTTGGCCTGTCCAAGGCGCTCCTCCGCAATGCCTCGAGTGCGCGAACTATCTTCGAGGATCGTGGGAATGCCGTACTCGGTCTCGAAGATTTGTTTAAGGGGAACATCCTTCCATCCTTGGACTTTTGGCCAAAAAAGGACCGTACCCCTCTCCCGATCGATAACTCCAGACTGTGCAATACCGATTCCTCCAATTCTGGCATCCTGTTTCAGGATACAGCGTATTTCCTGGTGAATGAGTTCGAGCGCACGATCCTTGCCACTGGAGGCTTCAGATGGAAACTTCTTGAAACTCAGGACACGCCCGGAGAAATCGGTCACTACAATACGACAATTCGCCGTGCCGATTTCAACTCCCACCAAGTGAGCGAGTTCAGGGTTGACCTGCAAGAGCACCCTGCGCCTGCCACCCTTTGAGGGGGCACTACCTCCTTCCAGGAGGAGTCCCCTTTTCAAGAGATTTCGCACCACGGTGGTGATATAGCTGGGGGCGAATTGCGTTTTCTCCACCAAGGATCGGCGCGAGATGTCGGTGCCGGAGTAGATAAAAATCAAAAGGTCTGCAAGGTTCAGTGTTCTTTTCAAAAGCCGCTCCCCTCCTTGCTGTGCAACGGGACAGATTTAACTCGGCGCTGAGAACGAAAAATTATTGATAATCGACGGTTCGGGGCAAAGGGAAAGTGCATCATGAGAAGATGAACGAGGCAGTGAGATCACCACTCTGCTTTTTTGCACACGCCAGTTAGCTTGTCAAGGCTTATTGCGTAGATTGAATAAATGTGCTCAACACAGGCTCATGCCGGTACCCTGGCGCACCTGTGAGTTGACAGCAGGACCGAGATATGCGAAAAGTTTCGTCGAGGGCAAGGACCGACGCCTTCACGGTGCCAGTTCAGGAGGGCCCATGTCGAAAGCGTTTGACCGACGCGACTTCTTTCGCAGCGGCGCAAGTGCATTAACAGCAGGGATGGCGCTTTATTCGCGCGCCAGCGACATGCCCGAGGGGGAGGAGCCGCAAAACCGTGATTCCCTTCCTTACAATGTCAAATTCTACGAGTTCTCAGAGTACGAAGTTGCCGACACATGCTGGGCGCTTTCCGTGGGGCCGGACGGACGTATCTATGCTGCCGCGTGTGCGGAGAATGTGCCCGGCGGTCTCGTCAAGGTGGTTCGTTACAACGAGAAGAAGGACGGCCTCGACTATCTATTTAGGGTTGCCGACAAGGTCAATGACCCGGGTGATTCCGGCCGCGCCACACAGTCCAAGATTCATTACAGCTTCGCGCCCTCTATGCATGACGGCATTCTCTACATGGCAACCCACCTCACCGCCCCGCCGTTTGACCAATTGGCTTACTCCCCCTGGCTTTCTTGGCACGACGAGAAACGTTGCTTCCGGGGAAGCGCGCTGCTGGCTTTCGACACCAAAACCGACGAGGTGAAATGGTGGGACACCCTGATTCCTAAAGAGGGTTGCCGGTGTATGGCCCACGATGAGGGGCGGGGCCAGATTTATGCACTCAGCTATCCGCGCGATCACCTCATTGCTTTCGATTTAAAGAAGCGGAGAAGGAGAGATTTGGGCCGCGTCGGTTCAATCAACTCGCAGGCGCTTTTCCTCGACCAGAAGCACCGCGTGTGGCTTACGAACGATTACGGCCATCTGGTCCGATACGATCCGGAGAAGGACCGCCTGGAAGTCTCCCCCTTGGCACTACCCCACAACCCCGTATTCCAGACCGGCTGGCAGAGCTTCTTTTACGATGTCGTGGCTTCTCCCCAACGCGACTGCGTGTACGCCGTCACATGTATTCCCAACCCTATGCTGGTACGCATTTGGGCAAACGACAACGACTGGCCGCGGGTTGAGAACCTGGGGCCGGTGAGCCAGAATCGTGACCCCACCACATCGGTTTGGGACCATTCCGGTGGGCTGACGTTCGCGGGTGACGGTCAGTTGTACTACGTCGCGCAGCGCTGGCGTGATCCTGTTTACAATCCAATGCCGGCTGGACACAAGGACCGGGAAGGCGTAGTCTGGCGATTCAATCCGGCCACGCTCCGGCGCGAAGAAGTGGCCCTGCTCGATCACCCGAAGGATTCCGCCCCTTATATTGCGCGGGGGGCCGTGGATCACAACGGTGATCTCTTTTTCGGTTACGCAGGGGTAAAGCCGGCGGGCATTTTCAAAATGGAGATGCCGCCCGACCGCAAGAAACAAAATGCTCACCTGCCGATTCGGACTTGGGGATAAGGATTCATCATGAACGAAAATAAGAAGCCTCCCGACGACCATGCTGGGGTAATGACGCCCTGGATCAAAATCATGCACGAGACGTATCTGAGCGAGGGAACGATGGTGGCGTTTCCCACCTGCTTCCCGGGCGCCACCATTCCCATTGTGCCAGATGAGAGCCACGTCACGGCTCTGGATGCAACCCCCAATGGGTTTGTTTACGGCGGGACCAGTGGCAAGCGAGCCCATATTATCGTTGGGTTGTTTCCCGGTGTCACCGGCATGGTCTTCGATTTGAAGGGCGTGGAGGGAGCCACGGATTCCCCCGCGGTTTGCTGCGGCAAAACCAAGTTCCTGGCCTGTGTGAACCCCCCACGCGGCGGAGGCCGAATGCTGGTGTCCAGCCTCTGGCCGATGCCCTACGAGGGGCTGGGGGCATGGGGCTTTGAACGGCCGGAATTCGATGACCTGGGAGAGTGTGTAACCGGTGAACGCATCGTGCACGCCGTCGCCGATGCTTCGAGAGATCTGGTGGTAGGCGTTACCACGGGTCACCTATTCACCGTGGACATGGCGACCCTCAAGATGCAGATTGTGGGAGAGGTGCCAGGTTCCGGCCGCCTCGCCGTGGGTTCAAAAGGCGGCATCATCGGCCACGATGGAATGGGCCACCTCTGGCACTTTGACACGCAGAGCCAGACACTCCAACGCCAAGCCCTCGCGCTCCCTTATGGTTCGTGGGACAAGGCGGACTTGGTCTGGGCCCGGCCGCGACAGAGAGGTTTACTTTACGTGGCGGACGCCAGCGGCAATCTGTTTTCGTTCGACGAGGAACAAGGGTTCAGCGGATCCCTCGGCAAGACCCCGCTGACCCCAGTTGGTGCGATGGCGATCACTTTCGACGGCCGGGTCTTTGGATTCTGCGGAGATGGAATCGCCAAAATGTTCTGCTACGATCCTGGTCGTGGAGAGATCACCACGCTCGGCGTGGCCGCATCGGTGCTGGAACGCCGCCGTTTGGGATACGTTTTCGGCGATGCCGTCACCGGCCGGAACGGTGAGATTGTCTTTGGCGAGGATGACGACGGCGGACACCTGTGGCTGTATTTTCCCAGAATTAAGGCCGCCGGAGTCCCCTGAATCGCCACGCCCATGCTGTTGGAGTCTGGGGCCTTACTCTTTCACCGCCAAAATTCCCTTTTCGCGAATATCTTCCGATGAGCTTCCCACCATGATCTCGAAGGTGCCCGGTTCAACCACCCAATGCATGTCCGGATCGAGGATTTGCAGATCCTCGGGTGTGAGTGTAAAAGTGACGGCCTTGGTTTCGCCTGGTGCGAGCGGCACTTTCTCGAACGCGCGCAACTGTTTGACCGGGGTCGAAACAGGGGCAAACAGCTCGTGGACGTATAACTGTGGGGTTTCTTCCCCAGCACGGTCGCCCACATTCTTAACGTCCACGCTCACCTGCACCTTGCCGGCAGGATGGATGGTCGGGGGCTCAATCCGCAGGTGACTATACTCGAACGTCGTATAGCTTAACCCGTAACCAAAGGGATAAAGGGGGGTTGCCGGCATATCCACATATCCCCTTTTCATGCGGGAGGCCTTGGAGGGTTTATAGTTGTAGTAGTCCGGCAACTGCCCGGAGTGTCGAGGCACGGTTATGGGCAGGCGCCCGCTCGGGTTGTAATCGCCAAACAGGACCTGCGCCACTGCCTCGCCACCTCGCTCCCCCGGTTCCCACGCTTCCACGATGGAGCGCACGTGTTCCGCCGTCCAGCGGATGGAAAGCGGCCGGCCATTGATGAGGACGACCACAGTCGGTGTGCCGGTTTCATAAATGGCCCGCACGAGGTCTTCCTGCACCCCTGACAGGTCCAGGCTGGCGACGTCGGCGCCTTCACCGTCCGTGGGTCTGTCCCCTTGACCGTGAAACGGATCCCGCGTTTGCTTTTCGCCCACCACCACCACAGCGACTTCGGCCTCCCGCGCCGCTTGAATGGCCTCTGCGAAACCACTTTTGTCGTCCCCCAGCACGTTACATCCCCGGGCATATACCACCTTGGCTCCCGTTGACGCCTGCGCCTTGATTCCTTCCAGCACCGTCACAATATGCTGTGGAATCGTGGGCGAAATGTAGTCACCAAGCTGATTCCTCGGCTCATCGGCATCCGGACCAATCACCGCGATGGATTTCACGTCCTTGGTTAAAGGCAGGAGTTGCTTTTCATTCTTCAACAGTACGATCCCTTCGCGGCCCGCGCGCAGCGCCAAATCCTCATGCGCCAGGGAATGCACGACCTGGCTGGCCCGCGTCGGATCGACGTAAGGATTTTCGAACAAACCCAAACGCAATTTCTGTAGCAACACCCGCCGCACCGCCCTGTCAACCAACCCGATCGAGACTCTTCCTTCCTCCACGTTTTCAATAAGCGGTTTCATGTAAGCAGGCTCATACGTGAGGTTGATGTCCACTCCGGCTCTTAACGCCAGCGCCCCAGCCTCCTTTTGTGTCGAAACAATCCCCTCGTCCAGGAGCGTCTTAAACCCGTAGCCCTCGCTGATCACCAAACCCTGGAAGCCCAGCTCCTCGCGCAAAATCATAGTGAGGAGTTTTTCCGACCCGTGCGCGGGAGTGTCATCGATCTCGGGATAGGTGGCCATCACGCCCAAGGCTCCAGCCTTCTTGATGCCCGCCACCCAGGGAGGAAGAAACCATTCTCGCAGGGCGCGTTCGGAAATCTCCATGGCCCCGCGCTCCAGACCGCTCACCGGCTGGCTCTGACCGGGGTAATGACAGAGCATGGCCACGGCTTTATCCTTCGCGGCTACATTGTCGCCCTGGATTCCATGGACAATCGACTCCGCAATCCGGGAGCACATGTACGGATCCTCGCTGTACCCTTCGGAATTTCTTCCCAATCGTGGATCGCGGTTGGGCTCAATCACCAGCGTATCCAACTCATGAATTCCCAAGGCCCTCGCCTCCTGGGCAACCGCCGCATAAACGGCCTTCACCAGATCCATGTCCCACGAACTGCCTATAGCCAGCCCCTCCGGAAAGATCGTGCACCCTGTGAGCGGGACGCCATGCGTGCCGGTCGCCTCCTCCAGGAGAGGTATCTTTAAGCGCGTTCCCCCCAAGGCCGCCGCTTGCAATGCGTTGTACAACTCAGCTTGTTCATAAGCGTGGGCAGGCAGAATCGGATCGGGGAAGCCAAGGAATCCGCTTCCGGGCCCTATCTCCTCTGTATAGGTTCCCGCTGCAAATCTCTTGAGATCTTCGAGAGTGCCTGGCGCCTTTCCCCTCAACTCCTGCTCACGAAAAATGGCCGGCCGGTTGAGCTGCCCGACCTTCTCCTTCAACGTCATTCTCAGGAGCAGATCCTCCGCCCGAACCTCCATAGGTTGGCTCGGGTCTTGGTAGATGGGCAGTTCTCTCTTGGTCTGCGGGAAGAGAGTTACAGGACTCAACAGACCTAGGCCTACCAGCAAGATCCACACTACAATGATTCTGCTGAATAGCATTGAATACCTCACTGACCTGAACGGTGTTCCCTTAGGTCCCTTTCCTTGGCGAACACGGATCAGCCTTAGCTTGTCTCCTTAGTCCCTGTTCCTATTCCCTCATTCCGTAGTCTGACACCAGGAACTCATAATCACCGGAGCCGATGGAGCACGTCACCCGGCCTTGAGTGATCCCCAGAAACCTAACCCCAGGGGCTTTCTGCAAAAGCACTCCCGCTTCGCTTATCTTGGCCGGATCGGCCGCCGGCAGGAGCACGGTGGCCGCACAGCCGGCGGGGATCTCCACATTCAATCGGAATTCTCCCTTGCTTCTCGTCCAGTGGCTGGCAATTCTGCCACGAACCGATTGGTATTCCGCTCTCGCGTAAGTGAGATCGGCCAGGGGGTACGGTCGAATATAGATGTTCCTGAATCCCGGCTGCTCGGGATCGGGGTTGATTCCTGCCAGCGCCCTGAAGAACCAAGCACACACGCTGCCGAACATCGCATGATTGTGAGACAATTGACCATTCCAGTATTCCCAAAGTGTCGTGGCGCCCTGGGCGATCTGATCGCCGTAACTGGGGAATGTCGTCTGGTTCATCAGTGCATATGCTATCTCGCCCCTCCCCCTTTCCGTCAGCACTTCGAGCAGAAGCGGTGTGGCGAATATGCCCGTATCGAAATGGCTTTGGTTGTCGCCGAGGACGATCTCCACCAAGCGATCAAATACGGCCTGGGCATGCTGTGTGGGAACGAGGTCGAAAGCGAGAGGAAAAACGTTAGCGCCCTGGCGGCCGTCATGGTATTGATTCCTCGATGGGTCGAAGAATCTCGAGTTGACAGCGCTTCTCGCGGAGTCTGCGCAGCCCTTGAAATAACCTACTTCTTCCGTGCGTCCGAGGATCCCAGCGATGCGCGCCATGAGTTGTGACACATAGGCATAATCGCAGGTATTAACCAGAGCCGGCGGGATTTCAAGTTTGGCGGGAGTCGCCCACTCACCGAGACACCAACTGCCCGGCTCCTCCCGAACCACCACGCCCTCCTTATCGGTCCGAGCCTTTAAGTACTCAATCCATCGCCGCATGCCGGCATAGTGCGCTTCCAGAACGCGCCGGTCGCCGTAGTAAACATACATAAGCCAGGGAACGACGACGTAGGCAGATCCCCAGGGGGGGCCTCCTCCGCCTCCCTCAAACGGCGCGCTATGCGGGACGAATCCGGTTTCGCGGTTCTGGGCGTCACCCATATCGTCCGTCCACTTGGTAAAGAAGCGAGCCATGTCGAAGTTAAAAATTGCGGCCTGGGCCCCAACCCGGCCCCAGTCACCGGTGTAACCGACCCGCTCTCGATGAGGACAATCGCTCGGAACTCCACAATGCATGTTACTCAGCTGACTCCAGCGGCAGTTTTGCAGGATACGGTTGAAGAGTTCATTCGAGCACTCGAAGTGGCCTGCAGGGTCCATGGCGGTATGGACCACCTTGCCTTCCAGGCTATCCAGACTCAAAGGTTCCGGTGCTCCGGTTACCTCCACCTCACGGAAACCGTGCCAGGTGAACCGCGGCTCGAATGCTTCCACCCCTTTCCCCGCGCACACGTAGTTGTCTGACTGCCCGTAGTCTTCCCCCATTTCCTCGATGAACCGCAACGTAATTCTTCTTCCCTTGGGTCCTTGCACCTTCAGTCTTGCCCAGCCCGCCAGATTCTGGCCCAGGTCAAACCGGTTGACCCCGGCCTGGGGATTCGAAACGGAAATAGGCTGGATAGTTCTTACGACTTTGTCGGGAACGGAACACTGGGCGCGGAGAGGGCCGGTCGGAGCACTAACCAATTCTGCCGGACGCCACGCCGAATCATCGTAGTCGGCGCCCAACCAACCGCGCATCTCCAGCCGGGCGTCGTAACTCTCGCCGGTAAAAATGCCGTTGTGGATAATGGGACCGGACGTGGAAACTCTCCAGGATTCGTCGCTGACGATACTCTCGCGACTGCCGTCTCCAAATTCTATTTCGATCTGGAGAATCATTCTTGGCGAGTCATACCACATGCACCCTTCCGCTCCCCGGTCCCGCTGGTTGTACCAGCCATGGCCAAGAATGACGCCGGCCACGTTTCGTCCCGCTTGCAGATGGTGTGTGACGTCATAGGAAACATAGAGGACCCTTTTCGAGGTTTTATCGGCAAAAGGGTACAGCAACCGATGTAGCGACCTCCGGTCGTAATCGGTTTGGTTGGGCGACAGGACGTGATCGCCCACCTTGGCTCCGTTGAGGTAGAACTCGCAGAACCCGAGTCCACACACGTATGCGCGCGCTGAGGATACCGCCCGGGAGAGTTCAAAGCTTTTGTGAAAATAAGGAGCAGGCCCCGTATAATTGAGCCGCGACTCTTCCCTTGACCCGTCGCCGATCCACTTGGCTTTCCAGTCCTCAGGCTCCAAAAGCCCCATCTCCCAGTGTGCTGGGTCGCTCCAATCCGACGGCAGGTTTTGTTGATCCCACACCCGGACTCGCCAGTGGCAGCGAATCCGCGATTGCATCGCCAAGCCTTCATAAATCACCCGCGTCAGGTCATCAGCGGCTACCTTCCCGGTATCCCACAGATCCCCTTCGCCCGTGGGCAGCTTGTCACCATTCCTGGAGACGATGACTTGATACGCACTCTGCTTCGCCCCGCGGCGGTTGGACTCCAGCACCCAACTCAGCCGTGGCTTCCGAACATCTATCCCGAGAGGGTTTTCAGCATACTCGCATTTCAGACGTGTGGCCTTCATCGCCGCGCCGCCGATCGTCGTGGTCGCTGGAGTGACACGCATCTCGGCCGCCGTGAAGGCTGCGGCGCCCAGAAACTCACGTCGAGTCATCATATGGGGTACCTTTTGTTCAGGCCTACGAGTTTGCTTGTCTCCCAGGTGGTTCCTAATATCCCGGTGCCTCATGATCTTCCGAAAACTCTGCGCCCACAGGGGCGCTACGGGTAAACACGCTACCTCAACATAGAGGAGAACCTGAGTCAAGGAAATAGCCCGGTCTCGGAAAACTCGTCTCGGAAAACTTGGCGACGACAGGGGAGGCGTGATAGGCTTCCCCTTCGAAGCAGAAGTTCCCCCGTCCGTCGGACGGAGTGCCGCGAGGAGGATTTCGTCGGTCGGCACTCACCGCGTTCAGTGGTTCAATCCCCAGGTGTATCACTCCCGGGCAGGAGTTAACCTTGAACTCATCTAGCAGCCATCGGCATTTGCTTTATATCGCTCTTGTGGTTTTGGCGGGAGTCACTCTCGCCTGGGCGCAAACGGTCCAACAGCAGGCGGGACCGTATACTCCGCCCAAAGTGAAGATCAGCGCCCAACCGCAAAAACCCAGCGCCCTGTCCCCTGCCCTCCCGGCGGCGGCTGACGAAGGGCCGGTGCGAAGCGTTCCCGATCCAGGGGTCATCACCACCCGCCAGAGCATCACCCCGGCGGGCATTCAGGCAATCTTTGAGAGTAGGGTCTACGGCGTAACCTTCGGCGCGACGAGCGACGTGGTTTATGCCCTCGCGGGAGATCGCATTTTCAAAATGGAGTGGCAGACGAACAAGGTCCTTGAACAGGTGCGCTCGCAGGGGACGCCCGGCAAGCAGGGCATTGCTTTCGATCTGGTTACCGGCGCACCGATGGTCAGCAAAGTCGGCTCCGAGAAGATCGGGGGGAAAGTCCAGAACTCCGTACGGCTGATTTCTGTGGCGAATGGCGCCGAGAAAGTTATCGGTGACGCGCTGGGCACCACGAACGCCGGAGGTGTGGCGGTGCCTGCGCCCTCGCGGGAGAGTTCGTCGCCGCGCTACGCGATTATTCCCCTGACCTTTGACGATGCCGCGGCCATCGTGGATTTGAGCACGGGTGCGCTGAAGAGTTCGGTAAAGACCGGGATCGCACCCTTCGGCGCCGCCATCAACGCTGCGAGCACGGTGGCGTACGTCAGCAGCTGGGGAGGGCGCTTTCCGCGCCCGCAGGATCTGACGGCCCCCACTGGTTCAAACCCCGGCGCGGACCTCGCCGTGGTGGACCGGCGCGGCATCGCGGCCAGCGGCACCGTCAGCCGCATTGACATCGCCACGGGTAGGGTGACAAAGAGTATTGAAGTTGGGCTGCACCCAACGTCCCTCGCCTGGGACGAAGCGCACCATCGCCTGTTCGTGTCCAACAGTAACAGCGATACGGTCTCGGTGATCGACACGGCCCAGAATAAAGTTGTGGAAACCATTTCGGTCCAGCCTTTCGAACGCAAAGTGGCGGGCGTTGCGCCGGAGGCGGTGGTGGTATCACAAGATGGGGGGAGGCTTTACGCCGCGTGCGCGGGAATCAACGCCGTGGCCGTGATCGGCGTGGCCAAGAGCGCGCAAGGAGGGTCTAAAATTTTGGGGCTGATTCCTACCAGTTGGTATCCTGACCACATTGCCCTCAGTCCCGACGGGGCTTATCTGGCAGTAGCAACGCTCCTGGGCGTAGGCTCAGGATGGAAATCGGCGCCTATTTCCTACTTCGCTAAAGAACATGGGTCTTCGGTGGGATTGGAGGTGGAGGCGGGACCGACGCGGCGCTATGTTCACTCCTATCGCGGAACCATCCAGGTGATTCCCGTTCCTGATTCGAGCCAGCTCCCCGCCTACACCACCGCCGTGGCGGAGAACAATCACCTGCGCTGGCGCGGCACAGGTGGAAGCTTCATTTCCCCAGCGGTAACGCCCTCTGCGGCCGTGCCGCTTCCCGTCCCCGTGCATGCCGGCGAGCCTTCACCTATCCAACACATCGTCTACGTCATCAAGGAGAACCGGTCTTACGACCAGATTCTCGGCGGAATCGGCAGAGGCAATGGCGACCCGACGCTCCAGGCGTATGGCGACGAGGTGGTACCCAACACGCGCGAACTGGCGCGCGAGTTTGTTCTACTCGACAATTTCTACGCCACTGGCGGTTGGAGCGCCCAGGGACACCAGTGGGTGACACAAGCCAGCGAGACCGATTACACCCACTGGCCCGGATACGAGGGCCGCAGCTATCCGAAGAATGGCGACGATCCCCTGGCTTTTGCCGACAGCGGCTTTATCTGGGACAACGCCCACCAGGCGAAAAGAACCATCGCCGATTTCGGCGAGTTTGTGGGCGGTCTCCGCAAACCGGATATTACCGGCAGAATCAAGCTCTTGGAGGATTATAAGGCCGGGGGAACTTTCGAGAGGTACTTTCACACCACCGCTCCCATTGCCCCCCTCAACCGCTTTGTGGTGAAGGATTACCCGGCGTACGGTTTGAAAGTGCCGGATGTGGTGCGGGCGCGCATTTTCCTGCAACACCTGAAGCAATGGGAAGCCGCGGGCACGATGCCGAACCTGGTGTTGGTGCAGTTGCCGTCAGACCACACGGCGGGAACTGATCCGGGTTTCTCCACACCCAAGGCCTGCCTTGCCGACAACGACCTGGCTGTGGGCCAGATTGTGGAAGGCATTTCGCACTCCCCATTCTGGGGGTCATCGCTGATCTTCGTTGTCGAGGATGACGCGCAGGACGGCCTCGATCACGTGGATGGGCACCGCACCGTGGCGCTCGCGGTCAGCCCCTATATCCGCCGGGGATCGATCGATTCCACGTTTTATTCCCAATGCAGCATGGTCAAAACCATCGAAATGATCTTGGGACTCCCTCCCATGTCGCTATTTGACTTGATCGCCAACGACATGCGCAACAGCTTCCAAGCCAAGCCCGACTTCACGCCCTACATCGCGATTCAGCCCCAGCAATCGATTTATGAGGTGAACCCGCCGCTCGCGGCGCTGAAGGGACCGGCGCGCGAGGCCGCCATCGCCTCCATGCATATGAATTTCGTCGAGCCCGATGACGTGCCCACACAAATACTAAATGCCATCCTCTGGCACGACGCCAAAGGATGGAGCACTCCGGTTCCGAATGTGAGGAAAGTTGCTTTCACGCCCCACTAAGCGCCTGCGGCCCCGGTTTTCCGTGCCCAGCAAGGGCACAAGAATGTAGACGGGGGAATGCCCCCGGAATGCATAAGTGGGCGATGTCGGAGCGTTGGAGGTTCAGATGAAGAGACGGCATTTCCTCAAGAAAGGATTGGTTTCCTTCGCCTCTCTAAAGGCATTCGGAACCAGTAAGCTTGCTCAAACCACGGCCTCCACCACGGGGATGATGAGCATTGAAACCGATTACGTAAGGTACATCTTCGGGTCCAGCGGTCAGAATCTTCACTTCATCGATAAACAGTCAGGCATGGACTATTGCCTCCAAAAGCCCATCGCATCAATGGCGCGGGCGAAAATTAAGGGTCAGGACTACGATGCCTCGGAGGTGCCTTATGCCGACGGACGCCTGACAATACATTTTGGCCAGTCGGGCGCCAATGCGGTAATAAACATAAGGACAGAAAAGCATTAGTTCCTGTTGGAGGTCTTGTCGATCAGCGACGAGCATGTGGAAGAAATGATGTTCTTCGATCTTCATCTGACGCTTCGAGGGACACTCCAAGAGCCGTTTGCAGGCTGCGCTTTAGCGCTTAATTTGAAAACGAATGTGCCGGAGTTGCCTGGCGCAAATAGCCGCCTCCGGGCCAGTTGTTATCCACGATTTGGTTTCTCTGGCGCCAAACTGGCCATCATTGGGTGTCCTCAGTCCCACCTCCGGGCGGTGATGAAGGAGGTCGTATCCGCTGCAGAAGAGCTACCCCACTCGCCCCTGGGTGGTCCGTGGGCGATGGAGGCCGAGATCAACCGGGGTTCCTACCTTTTCAACTTCGGAAATCTATCAGAAGAAACGGTGAACGACTGGATCAAAGTTGTCCAGAGTCTGGGCTTCAATCAGGTAGACATGAATGGAGGTGAATCTTTCCGGTTCGGCGATTGCCGGCTCAATCCCAAAACCTACCCGCGCGGCCTGGCGAGCGTGAAGGCCGTCACTGACAAGTTTCACGCGGCAGGAATCAAGGTCGGTTTGCATACATACTCATTTTTCATAGACAAGGGCTGCCCGTGGGTGACGCCTGTACCAGACTCTCGGCTGGCGAATGATGCCACTTTTACTCTCGCGGAGTCATTAACCGCGGAAGCCAAGACGGTACCAGTGGTTGAGCCCACCCAGGCTATGTCCACCATTACCGGCTTTTTCGTGCGCAATAGTGTAACGCTTCTAGTTAACGAAGAACTCATTACCTATAGCGGCGTTTCCAAGGAGCCGCCCTATGCTTTTACCACCTGCCGGCGGGGAGCTTGCAGCACGCATGGAGCGTCCCATGCTCGAGGAGCGAAGGTGCAACATCTCAAGGAGTGTTTTGGGCTTTTTGTGCCGGATGCGGATTCCACGCTTCTTTCGGATGTGGCCGCCAAAACGGCTGACCTTTTCAATTTAGGCGGCTTCGACATGATCTACCTGGATGCACTGGATGGCGAAGATATTCTGGGGGGCGGGGAAAATGGCTGGTAGTATGGTTCCAAATTCGCCTTTGAACTGTGGCAACGATTGCAGAGGCCGTGCCTCATGGAGGCCAGCACCTTCACCCATCACCTCTGGTACGTACGTTCCCGCATGGGGGCCTGGGATACTCCCGCGAGAGGCCATAAAAAGTACATTGACATCCACTGCGCAGCCAATGAGGACTTAGCGCGCATATTTCTCCCGGGACAACTGGGGTGGATGGCCGCCCGAACCTGGTCCGGACTACAAGGAGCGCCAACCTTCGCGGACGATATCGAGTACCTGTGTGGGAAGACGCTGGGTACGGACGCCGGTCTGTCTTTAATGTTCGTGGATCCGGAAAGCATGGTCAAGAAACCTGTACTGCAACGCTTACAGCCGATTTTCAAGAGCTATGAAACTTTGCGCCATGCACGCTATTTCTCAGACTCCATCAAGGCGAAGCTGCGAGTGCCGGGCGACGAATTCACCCTGATCCAGGACTCCCACGGGAATTGGCGGTTGCAGCCCGCCCAATACGCCAAACACAAAGTGGAGGGGGGCAATGGCCGGAGTAACATCTGGCAAACCCGGAACAAATTCCATCCGCAGCCTCTGCAATTACGCATCGAGGCATTGATGTCCGCAGGATCTTACGAGGCGCCTCAAAATGTCACGGTCACTGATTTTAGCGATCCCGAAGATTTCAATGACCGCGCCTCCGCGGCGGGGATTACTGCCGACTTGCGTCGTTCGTCGGCCCAACGCCGAGTGGGGTCAGTCAGCGGGTGCTACACAGCGTCGAACACCAAGTCAACGCGTAAAGCCACCTGGGTGAAGAGGGGCGAGACTTATTCGGTTCTTTCGGACCTCAGTCAACACCAGGCTCTGGGAGTATGGGTGCATGGGGATGGGCAGGGCGAGCTGCTGAACTTCCAATTGCAAAGTCCCGAATACGGCATTACCGATATCGGAGAGCACTATGTCATTGTCGATTTCACCGGCTGGCGATACTTTGAGCTCATTGAACCGGAGGCAGAACGCTTCTCGGCCTACTCCTGGCCTTATAGTGACACAGGCTTAATGCTGATTTATCAAGTGTCCGTAGACTATAGCCGCGTATCCTCTCTGTGCCTGTGGTATAACAACCTTCCCCCCATAAGCAGGCCATCTGCTACCTGAGCCCCATTAAGGCTTTACCCTTGGTAAAGGCGAAACTCCGCAATCCGGCTGTTACGCTCTCCGACAAGACGATAACCTTTCCCACGGAAATCGAAAGTGGTTGCTACCTGGAGTTTCACTCCATGTCCGACTGCAAGCTCTACGGCCCCGAGGGGAAGCTCATCTCTGAGGTCGAGCCGCGGGGCGAAATGCCCATCCTCCAAGAAGGTGACAATCGGATCCATTTCAACTGTGATGACTCGGAAGGGGTTAATGCCCGCGCCAACGTTACCATCATCAGCCGAGGCGAGCCGCTGCGGTAGTGAGCCGACTTCAGGAATGAGGATATCAGTTGACATCACAAGTGTTTGTCGTATACAAACAGCCGCCAACAGGAAGGCGGTTCTAACATGAAGGCGGCAGTCTACTATGGCCCGGGTGATATCCGGATCGAGGATCACGCTGAGCCGGCTCCAACCCCTGAGAATCTGATTGCAAAGGTCCGCTGTTGCGCGATCTGTGGCACGGACCTGAAGCTGGCAACCATTGGATACCCTCGCTGTCACCCTCCTCGGATCATCGGGCATGAAATGGTTGGCGAGATAGTGCATGTCGGCTCCCAGGTGAGAGGGTTCGATCTCGGTGGCAGAGTAACCCTGGCTACGACGGTCAGTTGCGGTGAATGCGCGTACTGTGCTCTCGGCTTGGGAAATATCTGCCCCAACGCCAAGCCGATCAGCTACGACTTTGATGGGGCCTTGGCGGAGTATCTTGCTATCCCGCCGCAAGCCCTGGCGGTAGGGAATGTAATTCGGGTTCCGGATTCGGTCCCCGATGAATCAGCCGCTCTCAGTGAGCCCTTGAGTTGTGCCATCAATGCTTACCAGCTTGCCGGACTGAAGGCCGGAGATAAAGTCCTCATCTTGGGAAGTGGACCCCTCGCTGCTATACACGCGGAACTGGCCAAGGCAGAAGGTGCCGCGGAAGTCATGGTCGTAGGACATAGCGAGGTCAGGCTCGCTCTATTGCGTGGATTGCGGAACGTTTTGGTGATAGATGGAGCTCATCAAGATGTCGCAGCGGTGGTGAATGAGCAAACCAACGGACTGGGTGCTGACATCGTTATCGTGTGTGCGCCAGCTCGAGAGGTCATGGAGAAATCAATCCAATACGCGCGCAAAGGAGGAGCGGTGAGTCTCTTTGCCAGTCTCCCCAAAGGAGCTTCCGAGCTTGCCTTTGACAGTCGTGTGATTCACTATGGAGAGCTCCGAATTGTGGGAGCATCCGACTCTCGACCCGAGCATGTTGAGACGGCAGTCCGCTTGATGGCCGAAGGAACAATCGACACCCGGAACATCGTTACCCATCGGATAAAGCTCACAAATTTCCACTCGGGATTGGATTTGATGAAGAACCGCCAGTGCTTAAAGATAATTGTCTATCCGAGTGATTAGACTGATGCGACTTAAAAACAAGGTTGCGGTCATCACCGGAGGCGGAAGCGGAATCGGCGCGGCAATCTGCCGGACCTTCGCCGCAGAAGGAGCGGCAGTTGCCGTTACCGACATCCGCTTGGAGGCGGCGCAGGAGATCGCCGCGGAGATCGTCCGCTCCGGCGGCCAGGCGAGCACTTGGGATTTCGACGTTTCGGACCAACCAGCGGTAGAGCAGGGTGCTGACCGAATAGAAAAGCAGTCGGGGCCGATTGACATTTGGGTAAATAACGCCGGCATCTCCCATATCGTTCCCTTTCTGGAGTGCAGCGAGGAGTTGTGGGACGAGACACTGCGGATCAATTTAAGAGGAGCTTTTATTGGCTGCCAGGCCGCGATCCGGCGCATGCTGCCCCGTCGCCAGGGGGTGGTGCTCAATATGTCATCCCAGTCCGGCAAGGTCGGCAACAGCCATTACACGGCGTATTGTGCCAGCAAGTTTGGCATCATCGGCCTGACACAATCCCTGGCAGTCGAGTTTGCTGGAGACGGGATCCGAGTGAATGCCCTCTGCCCCGGCGTCGTGATGACACCGCTATGGGATCAGATGTTGGGCGACTATGCTCGCAAGCGAAACCTGAAGCTAGAGGAAGTTCGTCCGTACCTGGAAAGAAAAGTTCCCATGGGAAGGCTTTGCACGCCGGAGGATGTTGCGCGAACCGCCGTCTTTCTGGCCAGCGATGATGCCGACTTATCTGACGGGCCAAGCCATCAACGTTTCAGGCGGAGCGGTCATGCATTGAGGAAAGGATATGCCACTCATAACGGACTATCACCAAGTTAAGGATACTTACCAAAAGGCGGCCGAGTTGGGGGTGGCGCTGCCGGTTTTTTGCGCGGAAGACAGGGAGACCTTGGAGGCGATCCTTGCCTCCGCATTAGAGTTAGGAAGGAGATCGGGGTAGAGGACCTGCCCATCATTCCCGCGTGGACCTCCCGCTATCCGCCGCGGGGCCAGATGACTCTCGTCACCGCTTGCGGAGATGCCAAGGGTTGGTAATGAGCTGATGTTTTCTGACCTAAAGGTGTTTGCCGGAGAAGCCAGCCCTTATCGTAAACTCCGTGTCCTGCCCCATCTCGATCATGCTTTCCCTTGGCTGGACGGAGACATCCTCGATCAGTCTGTAGGCCGTTTTGCCTCCGTGATGTTCGATGCCAGTGAAAAGCCCTTTGAGGAGAACATCCAGCTAACCGCTCAGTATGTTGAAAAGGTCCGGGGCCGAGTAGTTGTCGAGGGTGCTGTCGATGAGATTTTCGAAGCTTCGGGCACGGGAGGCAAAGAACGAACCCACCAGTGTCGCCCAGGCACGGCGTTTCCTGAGTGAAACCGGTGTCGATATCCTTGTCCCGAACGTGGGAACCGAACACCGTGCCACAGCCGGACAAGTACGTTACCGTTCCGACCGCGCTCGCGAGATCAGTGCCGCGGTCGGCAAAGTGCTCTGCCTCCACGGGACTTCTTCCGTAAGGCCGGAGGACCTGCCGAAACTTCCCGACGGATGGTTTCGTGAAGGTCAACATCTACACAACCCTTGCCGTTAAGGGGGGACAGGCCCTCGCCCGCCACGCTGCTGGATAATCTGGGAAATATTTTCAGCGAAAATCAGCTTAAAGAATTGGTCGAGCAAGGTGTTCTCGGAGCCGGAGTTTTGTCTCAAGATTACGGCCAGACAAAGTGGCCGATAAAGCCGAAGTTGGAACATGTGGCCAACCCCTGCGGCGAGATGCATGGTTTGCCGTGGTGAGAGATCGATGCAAGGAGTTCCTGACGGGTATTCAACTATGGGAGGTATGGAAAATGAAACGGTCTGAGATCAACAGCGCGATCCGAACGGCTCTGGCGGTGTTGCAAAAGCACCAATTCTACCTACCCCCATTTGCTTACTGGCCCGCCGAAAGATGGGGTGAGGCGGGGCCTGAGTGCGAGCGTATCCGAGTCAACAGCTTGGGTTGGGACATCACTGATTTTGGTTCTGGACACTTCGATGAATTTGGAGCTGTCCTTTTCACATTGAGAAACGGTAACTATCAACAGCCGCACCTGGGAACCCGTTATGCGGAGAAGGTGATCATATCTGAAGCCTGGGCAACGCCTTCCTCTTCATTTTCATTGGTCCAAAACCGAGGACATCATTAACCGCGGTGGCGGAGTACTCACGTTGGAGCTCTATAACTCTCTACCGGACGATGCAATCGACTCGACCTCGCCAGTTCAAGTGCATTGTGATGGACGTCAACGCGCCGTAGGCGCTGGAGAAATCTTTGACCTGGGCCCTGGCGAGAGCATTACCCTTACCCCAAGGCTCTTCCACCGCTTCTGGGCAAAGAAGGAAGGCGGGATCCTCATTTGTGGTGAGGTATCGACAGTAAACGACGATCACACTGATAACTTTTTTGCCGAGCCCGTCAGCCGCTTTGCCAATATCGAAGAAGACCAACCCCCCGCCTATCTTCTCAGTAACGAATACGGGAAGACTATATGACCGAAGGTCATCCCGATTGGTGTAGGGATTGGACCCGTCGCCTGATGACAACTCTGGATACAGTGGAGCCAGGAGAATGGCTCAAAACGGACGACAAACGTACAATGGGCCCTCACGGAGGCCCGAATGCCTTGGGCATGGTTGCGGACATACGTCATCCTATTAAAGGTGGAATCGGGGCGTTGTGGATTCATTGCGGACTCCGTGCTGAAGGATTTGGAAAGCTTTAGGGAACACAACTGTTTGGCGCTGGCGGCTATCACCGCCTTTGTGGATTAAGATGGGGGCTGGCCGGGCGCTAGCCCAAAGTGGATTCGCAGCGGCCCAAGTTGGACTTTCGCAATTGATGGAAGGTGAATATGCGCGGGAATCTCGGGAGCTGGGGCCACAAGGGTTATATGCCCCGCATCGCTGAGGTCTATCACAACCATCCCGCGGAAATGCCCTTCGATTTTACCGAGGTGCTGGCAGCGTTGGCGCCGCGGCCGGTCTTCATCAACGCCCCCGTCGGGGACGATAACTTTGAGGTCTCCGGAGTGAAGGATTGCGTGGCCGCTGCCCTTCCTGTGTATCGAGACATCTACAAGGCGGCGGGCAACCTGCAAGTCGTCTACCCGCCGGGTGGCCACGATTTTCCGCCCCAGGCCCGCGATGCGGCGTACACGTTCCTGGCGCGGGCGCTTAAATCGTCAGATTGAAAACCTGCCTAATCTCTCCTTTCATCACTTGGAGAGCGGACACGTGAAGTCGTAGCTTCCCGAGCCCACCTCGTACACTGCGGCGTCGGTTTCCATGCGCAGGAACTTGACTCCCTCCGCGTGGCTTGCGGGTTTGCCGCTTTCGCGGACGGTTGCGGCATCTTGAGCCGGGACGTAGACGGTGGCAGTGGCGTTGGGCGGCACAACAATGCTCCAGTCAAACTCCCCTTTCCGGGCCTGCCAACTGCTGGCAATCTTGCCCTGCGGCGAATCGAGCGAGGCTTTCGCGAAGGTCAGTCCCGGGACCACGCGGGGATGCATCACGATGTTCTTGAAACCGGGATGCTCCGGGTCGTAGTTGATGCCGGCCAGGCTTTGAAAGAACCACGCCTCGACGTCGCCGGTCTGAATCAGCAGGGCCTCGCTATTCATGCCGGGGTCGCGCGTGTTCATATCGTAGCGCTCCCAAATGGTGGTGGCGCCCTTGGCAATCATATAGCCCCAGCTCGGCCGCTGGGTGCGCGTGGCGATGGTCAGCGCCACGTCGGCGTGCCCGGTTTCCGTAAGCACCTCCATCAGCCACTGCATTCCCAGCAAACCCACCGTGGTGTATCCCTGATGCTGGATCATGATGTCATCCACCAGGTTCTGAATAACCCGGGGGCGCGCCTCGCTCCGGAACCAGGCCAAACGCCAGCGGCAGCACGTAGGAGGCCTGGGTGGCGCTTTCGTATTGGGCGGTTTGGGGATTGAACAGGCGCCGGTTGAAGCCGTCGCGAATCCTGGCGGCAAGGTCCGAGTAATGCTGTTCGTCCTCCGTCTTGCCCAGCCGTTGCGCCGCCCGTGCCATGAGTTTGACGTTCAGGTAGCAGTAGGCCGTGCCGATCAGGGATGGGCTGGTGGCTCCCTCATCCTTCCCCTTTCCGTCCATGGAGGCGGTGTCGCACCAGTCTCCGTATTTCGTTTTGTCAACGGTGTAATCCGGCTTTCAGTTGGCGGGCGCAGAACTCCACCCACTTTTTCATGGGCTCGTAGTTCGCCTCCAGGATGCGCCGGTCGCCATAGAACGAGTAATACCAGTCCGGGATGATAGTCAGAACGCTAGGCCATGCAATGTCGCCGCTGTAGAACATCCAATAGGCCGGTGAAACATCGTCCTGCATGCCGTCCGGCTGCTGATCCAGGAAATTGTCATTAATCCACTTGGCGTAGAACGCGGCCACGTTGAAGTTGAAGGCTTCACCCTCGCTGTCCTTCGCGGGGTCGCCCGTCCAACCCTGTCGTTCGTCGCGGTCGGGATCCAGGGGGACGCCGGTGCGCATGTACATGCGCTCTCCCCACCAGACGTTGCGATAAATCCGGTTCAGCAGCGGAAGGGAGCACTCGAAGGAGCCGACCGGATCGAGGTCGTTCTCCACCACGAGCCCTTCGAACTGGTCGGCGGTCACCTTCCCGGGCAGGCCCGTCACTTCCACGCGACGGAATCCCTGGCCGCGAAAGCGCGGGCTCCAGGTTTCCATCCCCACGCCCTTGAAAATGTAGGTGTCCGTCGCCAGCGCGCTGCGGTTGTCCTGGGAGCGCAGCGAGCCATCCGCGTTAAGGCTGTAAGCTTCCCGCATCTTCACCACCGTGCCGGCAGGAGCAGACGCGCGCAGGCGGACCTGGCCATAGAAATTCTGCCCAAAATCCACCAAGTAGACGCCGGGCTTGGTTTGATGGATGGACACCGCCTTGAGCACCAGGGTGATGCGGGTAGGCTCCAGCATTTGGGCTTGCAGGCGTCCGCCGGGAGAGGGCATGATTTCCACATTGCCCCACTGGGCGGCGTTAAAGCGGACCGTATCCCACCCTGGCACCTCCTTGCGGGCGTCGTATATCTCGCCATCGTATTCGTTGTTCGTGCGCGTGGGGCCGTCCGCGGTGACCTTCCAGGCGCCGTCGCTAACCACCTGTTGGCGCGTGCCATCCGCGTACTCGATTTCGAGTTGTAGCAGCAACCTCGGGTAGCCATAATTCTTGAAGGCTACGGGATACTCCTTGCCCCCCCGGGGAGCGAAGAATCTTCCATTGCCGAGGACCACGCCCAGGGCGTTCTTGCCGAGTTGGAGCTGGCGGGTAACGTCGAACGTGACGTAGAGGATTAGCTTGGCGTATTCGGTGAGGGCAGGATCCATGATGTGATCCCCCACTCGGGCGCCATTCAGGTAAAGGTCAAAGAGCCCCAGGCCGGCCGCGTAGACTGTGGCGCGTCGGATCGGCTTGGGGGCGTCGAATTCCCGCCGCAACATGCGCGCCGGAAGGCGCGTGTGCGTCTGATCGTTGGGCAGCGTCTGGTCTCCGCCGTTCATGCCGATCCACCGCGCATCCCAGTCGCTCGCTTGGAGCAACCCCATGGTCCACAGAGCCGGTTCGCTCCACGCCGACGCCTTGCCTTCCTGGTCCCAGATTCGGACCTTCCACCAGCACGTCTGACGCGATTCCAGCGGCTTGCCCAAGTAGGCGACGTGGTTACTTCGCTCGGAGTTGACTTTGCCGGACTCCCATAGGTCGGCCTTGCCATCAGCCAGCGCTTGTTCCGTCGACGCAACCTGAACCTGGAACGCCGTCTGTTTCAGTCCGCGACCGGCAAGCGGAGCAGCTTGCAACTTCCAACTCAGCCGGGGAGTGGTGCGGTCGATGCCCAGAGGGTTTTGGAGGTACTCGCAACGCAGGTCCACGGGATGCAAAACCGATTCCGCGGCCAGAGATGGCGAGAAGAATGTCGAGCCAATAATCAATAAAGACGATACGATGGTTGTGCGTTTCATGCGCGCCAGTGTACCTGAATTACCCTGCCGCCGCTATCCAAGGGCGAGAAAAATGACCTGAAGAATTGTTAAAGGAATGAAACCCCGCAGCGCACCAGAACGTCTGATTCAAATCCCATAGCGTCGGGACGCGGCATCCTTCAAACGGCCGTATCGGAAGCGCGCCGGCCCGGTCGCCGTGGCACCGTCGCTTTCTCACCGGCGAGCTTCCGATACAGCACTAACGTTTCAGGTCCGGGCCAAAGTGGCTAGGCTTTCGGTTATGCTGCGCCGCAAATTCCAAACGATCCGCTTGGCTGGTTGCCAATCCGTTCTTGGCCTGGAGTTTGGCGGTGACGACGCAAGGACCAGTTACGTTGGACCAATGGCAGATTTGAACACCCGCCGCGGTCGGTTCCTCGGCCAGTTATGGGTGAGATCACACTCGGGTTCGTTTCCGCAGAGTTAGCGGGTCAAAGGCGCAGCAATCGGAGGCAGGCTGTAGAAGGCCCGCTGGGCCGTCTCCTCAATACCGGTTTCTCGCCGGATCATACCCCAGGAGTGCTCCTGAGATCGTAGCGCCGCTATTCTGGAAGCGTCCACGGCGACTCTCGGTCTGCCGAGCTTTTTGCCTTTAGCCCTCGCATTTCTGATGCCGGCACGAACCCGCGCAGCAATCAGGCTGCGTTCGAGTTCCGCTACAGCACCGAGAACCGTAAAGACCATCTTGCCCGTCGGCGTGCTGGTGTCCATCTGCTCAGAGAGGGAAACGAAGTCAATCCCGAGAGCCTTAAAGGTTTCGAGAGCGCGGAGCAAGTGAGAAACTGAGCGGGCGAACCGGTCGAACTTCCAAACAGCCACGGCGTCAAACCGTCTCCGGTGGGCATCGGCCATGAGCCTGTCCAGTTCCGGCCTTGATTCCTTGGAGCCCGAAATCCCTGTGTCCACATAGCAGCCAGCAAGTTCCCAACCGCGACGTTGGCAAAACTCTTCCAATTCTCGCGTTTGCATTGTGGGGTCCTGCCCGTTGTGGCCCGTGCTGACCCTCGCATAGATAGCCGCCCTTTTGCGGCATGGTTGTGTAGAAAATTCAGGTCGGTGTATCTTCGGTAAAGCCATTTCAGCCTCCTAAGCAGATTGGTTGGTTAAGGCCGCACTCAATTGGCACAGAGGCGCGCTGCGAAGTTAGCATTTACGCGGGCTTCGAAGGTGTGCTACTGATCGGGGGAAGTCAGACGCCAAGTCTCGAAGTGCTACACGGAGCCAGCTGCAAGGGAATGGGAAACTAAGGCCTACCTCTCCTGCGCCGATAAGGTGGCAATTGCGAAGTCGATGATCTTCTTGGCCACAGAACTAACCGAAGGTGGAGGTATCAGGAATAAAGCCGCGGGCAAACTCATCGCAATCGACATTTAGGCGGCAAAACCCCTTCAGGAAGGGGGTTTTGTTACATAAAATGTCCGTGCCAGATCATGGTTGCAACGCACCTGGTTTGAGTTGGCTGCGCTTGCCGCAGAAGAACACAAGAAGCACGTGCGCCCAGTCTAGAAGTGGGCCTACTTGGAAAGGAAGCCTTGTGCCCTCTTCATGTCGGTCTCATGTACAGCTGGGTTTAGGAGGACTGAGAATAGCCATTGACTATCGGTTTTAAGTCCGCACGTCAATGACAGAAATTCGGATTTCTCCCTCTTGTCAACCAATGGATTCAGTAGGATACTAGACGTGACGCATAATGGAGAGGGGCGATCGCAAGTTTTGGGCAAGAAAATGACAAGGGCGGCCCAAATTGCGCTTATAAATTATTGAAAATAAAGTACGGGCCCATAGCTCAGTTGGTTAGAGCAGCGGACTCATAATCCGTTGGTCCTAGGTTCAAGTCCTAGTGGGCCCACCATTTCAATGACTTATCGCGATTGATTGTCTGCACAAATGTCCGTTGGTCCAATCTCTTCCGTCACAGATATTGATAAACTCTTGGCGAAAAATCGCGTTTTCCCGTTGGCACACGAGCGCTGAAGTGTTAATCTTTCGCCGCGTGCGGCGGGCTGCAACCCGCTTCCACGGGGGGTTGCTCCACTCGGCAAGTGGCACGGTATTCCGGACGAGGTCGGAATCAACCACGAAGTCCGCCGTTATCTCAGGTCACTTCCGCCATCGCGTTTCAGAGGGGATATCAATATGCGTGGGAGACCGCTGTTGATGCTAGGAATTTTGTCTTTGGCAGGATTACTGGGTTTTGCTGCCGTAACCGCGTCGGCGCAAACTCCTGACCCGTTGGAAAGGGGATTCAAGAACCCGCCGGATTCCGCCAAGCCGCGCGTGTGGTGGCACTGGCTGAATGGAAATGTGACCAAAGAAGGGATCACCGCGGATCTGGAATGGATGAAGCGTGCTGGAATTGCGGGCATGCAGATGTTCGATGGCAATTTGGGCACGCCGCAATTCGTTGATCACCGCCTGGTGTGGATGACCCCGGCATGGAAGGAGGCTTTCCGCCACGCCGGCGACGAGGCTGCCCGGCTGGGACTCGAGATGTCGATGGCCGCGTCCGGTGGTTGGAGCGAGACGGCGGGACCGTGGGTGAAGCCCGAAGAGGCGATGAAGAAGATCGTATGGAGCGAAACGCGTGTACAGGGACCTATGAAGTTTTCGGGCGTGCTGGCCCACCCTCCGACGGTGAACGGCAAGTTTGAAAACATGGGCATGCCGCCAGAATTTACTTTCCCCGCGGCTCCCGGATTGCCAGGCGCCAAGCCCATGCCGCCTGCACCCCGTCCCAGCCCGGACCCAACCTTTTACGCCGACAGCAAGGTTCTTGCGTACCGCCTGCCGGAGGGCGAGGTGCGCATGGCCGACCTGCACCCCAAGGTGACATCGAGCGCGACAGGAGTAGATCTGGCATCTCTCACGGATGGAGATTTCACCACGTCCGTACCGTTGCCGGTCAATCCGGGAGAAAAGTCAGTATGGGTACAGTTGGAGTTTGAACAGCCCTACCGTGCCCAATCCATTACCCTCGTCGTGGGGGCCGGTCCTCGCCGCGGCAGTCCCATGCCCGAAGGAGAGGTTCAAGGCAGTTCCGACGGGACCAACTGGTTGACGCTGGTCAGCCTGCCGGGTCCACCGCAAACCACTGGAGGATTTCCCGTCCAGACGTATTCATTTCCGGAGATGAAGGCGAAGTTGTACAGGATCGTGCTGCGCCCAGCTCCGCTGAGTCCGGCAATGGCGGCGATGGCGGCGTCGCTGGGCATCCGAGTGCCGAGCAACCCGACTGTCACCCTGGCGGAAATCGAACTGGCGGGCCCTCGCGTGAATCATTGGGAAGGGAAAGCTGTGTTTGGCAACGCCATTGAGTTCCAATCCATTGCCACTCCGGCGATACCGGCGAGTGAGGTTGTGGCTCGCCAGGACGTCATTGATGTCACGTCAATGATGAGGTCCGATGGCACGCTCGACTGGGATGTCCCTGCCGGCAATTGGGTGATCCTCCGCATGGGCTACTCGCTGACCGGCGAGAAGAACCACCCCGCCAGCCCGGAAGCTACGGGCTTCGAAGTGGACAAGCTAAGCGCCAAGCACGTCGAGAATTATGCGAGAACTTATGCCGGCATGGTTCGTGACGCCGTAGGCGACAACAACTTCGGCAAGAGCTTTCGTTACTTCCTCATGGACAGTTGGGAAGCCGGCGTCGAAAACTGGACCGATGACATGATCCCGGAGTTCCAGAAGCGGCGCGGCTATGATCCGACGCCCTACCTGCCCGTACTTACGGGGCGAATTGTTGAGAGCGCAGCCGCCAGCGACAAGTTCTTGTGGGACTTCCGCCGCACCATCGCTGACCTGCTGGCGGTGAACCATTACGGCGTGTTTACAAAATACGTCAATCAGTTGGGCGTTGGCTTGTACGCCGAAGCCATGGGAACCACCGCTCCTACTACCGGTGACGGACTGCTCTGCAAGAGCATGCTCGACGTGCCCATGGGCGAATTTTGGACGCCATCTCCTGGACAGAAGGACTCGGCTGCGCATCTTGCAGATGTCATCGAGGCCGGATCCGCGGCGCACATTTACGGCAAGCCCTACGCTGCCACGGAGTCGTTTACCACCGCTCCCGTCAATCCCGTCTGGGCATCCATGTTCTATCTCAAGCCGCTTGGTGACAAGGCCATGTCACTGGGAATCAACCGCTTCATCTTTCACACTTCGGACCAACAACCGTTCGTGGATGACCAGCACAAACCGGGTATGACGCTGGGCCCCTTCGGCCAAAACTATACCCGCAACAACACTTATGCCGAACAGGCGATCGCGTTTAACACGTACCTCGCACGCTCTTCCTACCTGCTGCAACAGGGAAAGTTCGTAGGCGATCTCGCCTATTTTTACGGCGAAGGCGCGCCTGCCACGGTGCCTTATTGGAAACCGGTAAATCCGGCGCCACCTTCAGGGTATGCGTACGACTGGGTCAACGCCGATATTCTGCTGAACCGCATGTCGTTTCAGAACGGACGATTGGTGCTGCCGAGCGGTATGAGCTACCGGGCACTCGTGCTGCCGGACTACGTGGACGAGGTGACACTCGCGGTGCTCGTGAAGATCCGCGATTTGGTGCGCGAGGGAGCCATCGTGATTGCGCCCCGTCCGAGCGGCTCGCCCAGCCTTGCTGATCAGAGTCGGCAGGCGGAGTTCCGCTCCATCGTGAACGACGTGTGGGGTCCGGTGGACGGCATGGGTTCAACTCAACACCGCTACGGCGAAGGCGAGGTCTACTGGGGCCAACCGGTTGAACGATGTTCTGGCCGGCAAAAAGGTCGAGCCGGACTTTGAGTATAGTAAACCGGAATGGGACGCTGAAGTGATCTTCATTCACCGCCACGACGGTGACCAGGATATCTATTTTGTCGCCAACCAAAAGGAACGGCCGGAAGACGTACGGACCAGCTTCCGCGTCGAGGGCAGGGAGGCCGAACTGTGGCATCCGGACACGGGCGCCATCGACCCGGCCGATTACATCATTGCCAACGGGCGCACGCAGGTGCCGCTGCATCTTGATCCGTATGGTTCGGTATTTGTCGTGTTCCGCAAGGCCGCGACTGCCTCTTCCCGCACGGTGCCTCATCCGGTGCGAAAGGATGTGGGGACAATTTCGGGGGCCTGGCAAGTCAGTTTCCCGGCGAACTGGGGAGCGCCTCCGCAGGTCAAGATGGACAAGCTGGTTTCCTGGACGGATTATCCTGACGATGGTGTGAAGTACTTCTCCGGCACGGCGACCTATGCGAAGGATATCGACGCTCCGGCAGCGTGGTTCAAACCGGGCGCGAAAGTCGTGCTGGATCTTGGTCTGGTTAAGGAAGTTGCCCAACTCTCGGTAAACGGGAAGACCGTGGGCGGTATTCTTTGGAAGCTGCCGTTCGAAGCGGACGTGACCGGAGCGCTGAAACCAGGAAAGAATCACATCGAAGTTAAGGTCACCAACCTTTGGCCTAACCGTATCATTGGAGACCGCCAGCCCAACGCCACTAAGCACTATGCGTGGCTCGATTACCGGCCGTTCCAAGCCAACACGCCGCTGCTTGAATCGGGGCTGCTCGGCCCGGTCAAAGTGGCTTCGGTTTCCGTGAAGTAGAACGCCGGCGAGTTTCGAATTCCGCTATGACCACTCTCAGATCGCAATACCTATTACGATGAAAGGAGTCTGTATGTCCTTCCTGCATTCCTACCTGAAGAGGTTCGCCGCAGGCTTTCGCAATAAACGTGCGCAATTTATCATGGGAGTCGGCATTGCCTCGATTACGGTCATCACTGCGTTGGTTGTGGCCTCTGGAAGCCGCAAAGTTTCTGCCAACCCCCTTCCCCCAGATTCCGACCTGCGCGATGGTTTCGCGAATCCCGCGACCTCTTACCGGACTATGGTCCGCTGGTGGTGGCCGGGCGGAGACGTCACGGATGAGGAGATTTCCCGCGAGCTCCGTCTGATGAAAGAAGCCGGAATTGGGGGCGTAGAAATCCAGTCCTTCGTTATTGGCCTCAATCCCAAGCCCACCCCCGAGGTGAAAGCACGCGTTGACAGCTTTTTGACGCCGGAATGGTTTGGCCACGTCAAGCACGCCATCGGGGAGGGCCAACGGCTCGGGATGATCGTTGATCTCACCCTGGGCTCGGGGTGGCCCTTTGGCGGCCCAGATATTCCTCCCGAACTCGGCGCCAAGACCTTGGATATGGAAATGACTCCGGTAACGGGACCTTCAACCTTCAACGATAAAATTCCCTGGGTCGCGCCGCCACCGCCTGCTCCGGCCGAGAGCTATCCGCCCACCGTCCAGCCGGATCCGAAGCTGTTCAAGCTGGTCGCGGTAGTTGCCGTACGTGGGACTCCACCTGAAATCCAGACGGCTCCGCCGACCCAATTCTTCCGGCGGCGGCCGCGCGAGAACGTGACGCGCTCCGGCCAGATTGACCCGAACTCGGCCGTCGTCTTAACCAGTCAGGTAACAGCCGATCATACTTTGAACTGGCAGGTACCGCCCGGAAACTGGCTGTTGTTCAGCTTCATTCAGATGCCCACCGCGCAACAAGTGACCGGGGGCGCCGGAGCCGGCACGCAGTATGTCCTCGACCACCTGAGCAAGGCGGCGCTCCAGAAGCACATTGATGCCATCGGGGAAGCGGGCAAGAAGTATTATGGCGATGAGTACGGGAAAGGGCTTCGCGCCATTTTTTGCGACAGCTTGGAAGTGCAGGGTTACAACGCTTACTGGACCGACGGTTTTCTTGACGAGTTCCGGAAGTTGCGCGGTTACGACCTGACGCCATATCTGCCCTTATTCAAGCACCCCGGTCGCGGGGATGTGGAATCGAATTATGCTTCCCTCCCGCTCTATGACGCCCCGGAAATCGGCGACCGCATCCGCCACGATTACTGGGAAACGGTCGCCGATGTTATGACCGCCAACTTTTACCAGCCGATGATCGACTGGGCTGATGCCAATCACCTCAAGGCCAGAATTCAGGCGCACGGTTCTCCCACCAACCTTCTGAAAGTCTACGGCCACTCCGACATCCCGGAAACGGAAGACCTCTACGACTCGGGCAACTACGACTTTCTGAAGTATGCCGCTTCCGGCGGGCACCTCTACGGACGGAATATTGCTTCGAGCGAGAGCTTTGTCTGGAATAACCATGATTACGAGACGACGCCGCAGAAGATCAAAATCTATGCCGACGAACTGTTGACGGCAGGAATCAATGAGATTATCTATCACGGCTTTCCGTATGAATACATGGACCGGCCGGACCCCGGTTGGCATCCTTTCTCCTCAATGTATTCACCGCGGTCCACTTACTCTTCGCACATGAATTTTCATAATCCCTTTTGGGAATACCTGCGGCCGCTCAATGATTATATTGCGCGTGTTCAGTACATCTCGCAGAGTAGCCACTTCGTGGCCCCGGTCGCACTCTACAGCCACTACAACAACTTTCCCAATGGGCCGACCGACGATGATTACCCGCTCGAGTATTCGTTGATGGCAAACGGTTACAACTTTGACGCCATTAACGATGACATACTTGCGAACGACTCCCGCGTGGTGAATCACGAGCTTCATACACCCGGAAGTACCTACAAGGTGCTGATCCTGCGGAATGAGAGCCGCCTGACTTTGGCGCTGGTTCGCAAGCTGCACCAGTTTTCACAGGAAGGGCTTCCGATCGTATTCGTGGAGACAACTCCGGCAGAAGAGATCGGCTTTCTGAATTATGCTGAGAATGGCCAGCAAATCCGTCGGTTGATCACGGAAATGCTAGGCGGCGTCGCGCCGGAAGCGGTTACGTCCGCCGCGGAGAAGAAAAACGGAACCACTCTTTTCGTCAAAGACGCCGTCCGCGTCCCGGGATTGCTCGAGAGTTCCCTTGGGGTTCATCCGAATCTTCACTTCGAGTCGCCACAGCCGAACATTTACTTCGCGGAGTTCGAGAACGGCCCGACTCGGTTCTACTTCCTGCGCAATCCCAAGGCAGAGTCCCAAGATGCGCACGTCGTGCTGGCGGGTTCAGGAGTACCGGAAATCTGGGATCCGTGGACGGGCCACATTGCCACCGCTCCGCGTTATTCGTCGCAAGCTAACGGCACGGCGATGAACATCCAATTCGCCGCTTACGGCTCCGTTCTCGTGGTGCTCAACCAAGCCGCCCCAGCTTTGCATGTTGTTGCCGGGAATTTCCCGGAGGTGCAGGAAATGGGCGGGCGCCTCATAGGAGTCGTCCACCACCCTGGCGCTTATCATGCCACCTTGAGTGATGGGAAGAGCGTCCAGAAGGATGTCGCAGATAACGAGATCCCCGAGCCTCTCACCCTCGGTCCGAATTGGTTTCTCAAGGCCGTCGGCAAAGACAAGAACGGAGCCGAATACACGCGCGAGGTCCACCTTGCTGATTTGAAGGACTGGACACTGGTTCCGAGCCTGCGAACCTTTTCCGGAAAGGGGCACTACACCCTGGAGTTCCAGCTCGCGGAAAGGTATTTGCGGCCCGGGCTGGTGCTCAATCTCGATCTGGGGGACGTGCGCGATGTGGCGGAAGTTTGGATAAACGGGAAGAAAGCAGCGACGCTTCTCCTTCTTCCCTATCGAGTAGACGCGACCCCGTATCTTCAGGCGGGCAAAAATCACTTGGAAATCATCGTCGCGAACACACTACGCAACCGTCTGGTAGGCGATGGGTTGAGCGGCGATCCGAATTTCGTCGTTTTCAGGAACCGATTGTTCTACCTGTCGTCGGGGATGATGGGACCGGTGCGACTGGTTCCGAGTCGCAGCGTTGACCTTCAGTAGTCGGTTGATCGGCGATCGAGCACGGGAGGGGCCGCGGCCTGCACTCCGGCGAGATTGCTTACAGTTTAAGCGTCACTTTGCGGCGGGGGACGATTCTGACCGGCCCCATCAATCCCGATGCCGGCAGGGGATGGAAACCAATCTCGTGCAGGCTTTGTCGCGCCCCGTCCGTATATATATTCACCGTTGGGCCATAATGCGGCACCAGTTCCTCGGGGACATTTGGCAGTTTACTCAGGCCGGACACGTAATTGATTAAGGTGTTGGTGACGAGCACGGTCAAGTGGTTGGCGCCGCTGCGGACCGCGTCAGTTGCGCGCAGACGGTAAGGTTGCATCCAGGCCACCCCGATATTTCGCCCATTGAGGATCACTTCCGCGATGCTTCCCACAGATCCCAAATCCAGGGCCAACTCTAGTTCCTCGTGAACGTACTCGGCGGGAAGCTCAAAATCCTGTTCATAGCGGCCCATACCGGAGAAGTGGACGGCTTCCGCTTCGTCCGTCCAAGACCTCAGCTCCGCGACGGATTTCCGCACCGTGGGAAAGTCGTGGCCCGCCAGTACCATCTGCCAGCGTCCGCTGATCTGGAAGGGCTGGGGAAGGTCAGAAACGCTCACTTCTCCTGTGCGAGTCTGCTCTCCTGTCACAACCGTCACCGTGGCCTTCCCGTTCTGTCCTGCCAGCCCACGAACTTCGTTGGCTGTCACGTCCAGAACACGATCCAAGCTGGTCTGTGGTACCCAGGGCTTCAGCGGTCCCGTGCGAAACAACAAGCACGTGGACGCCCAAGCAGGGAGGTACAGCGCCACGGCGATGCCCCCTTCGTGGGGCTCGTAGGTCCACATGGGACGGACTTCCCCCGTGTTTACATCCCATTCCTCAGGAATCTTGTCCCGAACTCGAAAGATGACCTTCATCCGGCTGGGGTACGGTTGGAGGTTCGTCACGAAATATAGATCGTCCTGACCCAGGTGCCGGTGAATAAAAGTGAGTCCATCGCTCTGCCGCGACCCTTCCAGGACAAAATCAGGCGAGAGGTAACTGCGAAGAATGTTCACCAGTTCCGCACGAGGACCCTGCAACGGCGCGGTCGCCTCAAATAAGGGCCGGGGCATGGGAGTGAAGACCGGTTCCACGATCTTGTAATCCGGTAAGAAGTACGCGGTGCCTTCCTCCACCACTCCGTTCGCTCTTCGGTTCGTGCCGAAGACCTCTGTCGCCATTTCCCTGACCTTCCGGTCGCGCTCCTCGGAATCTTCGAGACCAGTAGATGAACTTGGCAGTGCTTCCAGTGCAATGACCACTCCTCCCGCGTGTGCAAACTCCCGAATGAACTCCATTGTCGCCAATGGCAGAGCCGTGGTGTTGGGAAGAATGAGGAAACGATACGAATACTCGCCAATCTTGACGAGCCCGCCCTCTACCTTTGCGTGGTGTTGTAGAACGTCATCGTTTACCGGATCGAAGTCATAGCCATTGGCAACCAGCGTCCTAGGCAGGTCGCCGTAAGGCATCACGCGCCGGTCGTTCACGAAGAGCACCTTTTGCGTCCACACGGTTGACTGCGGTGAATAGATTAGGACATCGCCGGCGAACCTCCCTTGCCGTAGCAAGTAGCAGCATCGGCTGACGTACTCTGCCAGGTGATGGTAGTACTTCCACCAGATATTCCAATGGCTGATTCGGTTCCCCCAAGGGAGGTCACGAGAAGGCGCAACGTACATCTCGGGAGAATATAGGTACTCGATGTTATAGAACTGGGTAACACCGTCACGCAAGAAGGAGTCCGTCGCGATTTTCATCTCTTCCAGCGTAGTCCGGTACCGTTCCATGTGGAGGAAGGTATAGGCTTCCGCGGATAGGATCTTTTCGCCATAGAAACGCGCCCCGGCGGTGGTGGCCTTGCGCGGGTCGGCCACCACAGCGAAGCATGTGGTATTCACCTCTGTCTCCGGCCGCTGAGTCATTCCGGCTCCCTGAATGATCTCTTCGGTAAAGCGATAGTGGGGCTGAATTCGCGCCTGGACGTTATGCTCGGCACACCATCCGGCGAACGTGGCAAAAACGGTATCCAACCCCAGCCAGCTCAGAAAATCGTTCACATCGTAGCGAATGCGCGGCGTCAACTCGCCAATGTCCCACCAAATGGCCGGGAGGTAGGCCTTCAGATCATAGTTTTTATAGGCCTTAAATCGTTCGAGCGTATCATTGCTCCAGAGCAACGTCTCGGGAAGACAGAAAATCTCAAAGCTGTCGCAAAAGAGTGAATCTACCGTCTTTCCGAATTCCTCTCCGAAGGCTCGATAGAACGTTTCGCCCAGATAATCGCAGTAGTTGCGGAGCGCGCGCTTGCTCATATGATCCACGACCCACTGAGGCTGGTCGAAATTTTCGGTGGTCGCACACCGCTGTCCGGTGTATTTCAGCCGAAACGCCATCAACCGCCAGTGACCTTCCGGAAGCTGCCACCGGAGCCGGTTCCCTTCCAACTTAGCCGTCAGATCCACCAAGGATTCTCCGTCTAACCGATCGCCTTCCAGGCGACCCGCGACGACTGCGACGATCTGCTTCTCGTCTGGCGCGTCGGAACGAAATGTACCGTCCAGAATTCGCAGCTTGGCCAACGCCGCCGGGTCTTTGAGCGTGTACCCGGGGACGTCCAAGTCAAGGTCCGCCGGCCCGGTCCGGTCCACCCAGCCATGTGTCAGGACCTTGCTGCGCTCCGCGGGAGGAACGAAAAAGCCACCAAAAGCCCATCCGGGACCAAACGTCAGGGCAATCTCCATGTCCAATTCGGCAGCCTTGGAAATCGCATGTCGCACCATCTCGAGCCATTGGTCGGATAGATAGGGGATGTTCCCCTGCGCATACATCACCCAGGGAATTTGAATTTCGGCACCGCCATGACCTTGATCACGCATCTGTTGCAATTGCCAGGAAATACCGTCCCTCGTCACGGCGCTCCCCGGCCATGCCCAGCGGGTGTGGGGGCGGAACGTGCGGGCGGGATTAAGCCATCCTGTCAACAGCTCGTTTGTTGAGATTGTTGGGCTGTCCGCGTGCCCTGGCCGGCTTTCCTCGCCCCGCAGAACCGCGCCGAAGTTCCCGCTCAGTCCCGACAGTGCACCGACTTTTCCAACATAGAACAGAAAATCTCTTCGTGTCCGGTTTAGCATTCTTCCCCCGTGTACGGCGGTCAGGAAGTTCTTGACCGAGGTCATCGCCGCCCTGGCGGCGCTGGACCTTTTCACCATTTTCGACGGCCAATCGGTACTCGCGGTTGTGGCGCCCATGTTGCCCCACGCCTTGGTCAAGGGTGGGGATTGCACTCTCGATACAATCGTTTGCAACGAGGGCGAGCTGGCTGCCGGCGGGCAAGTGGTGGCCATTCCGACTGTGCCCGACTATTCCACCACGGACATCATCGCGGTCGTGCTTGGAGCAGGAGGCGGAGGCTGATGCCGCCTCCTCCACTTCATACCGCCGGAACGTAGGACAGGAAGACGTTCCCATTCAGGAAGGTCCGGCTCAGAGTCAACTTCAAGGACAGCCTCTTGGTGACTCCCTCAAACATTGTCCTTCCCTGGCCCAACACCGCCGGACGAACGACCAATTGATATTCGTCCACCAAGCCTTCCTGTGCCAGTTGCGCAACGATGCGGCCGCTTCCCAGAATCACCAAACCCTCTCCCGGCTCGTTCTTCATCCTTCGAATCTCTTCAACCAAATCGGACTTCACGAGCAGGGTGTTATTCCAGTCGGCCTTGTCCAGGGTTCTTGAAAACACAACCTTCGGCCTGGCATTCATGTGCTTTGCCAAGATTGGATTGTTTTGGGCAGCAAAGGGTGTTGGCCAGTAGTTCGCCATGAGTTCATAAGTAATCCTGCCGAACAACAAAACGCCTCCACCCGAGGCATTGCCTTCCACAAAGGCCCGAAATTCCGTATCCATTTCAATATCTTTCAACCAACTGATGTCGCCATTGACGCTGGCAAAATAACCGTCGAGCGAGACGTTATTGAAGACGGACAATTTACGCATTCGCTTTCCCTCTCATCCCTACAAGGAGCAACTATGGTGTAGCGATGTCACCCTCCGTGGCCGCGCGAGAACTCAACACAACGCGAGATCATCCCTTCGAGATCGCCAGCAGCTTCACCGGGCCGAGTAATCCTGAATCAAGAAGCGCTGTGTCGGCGGTATAGTGTTGGAACGTGATGAAGGTGTATTTTTTCGTTGCTGCCGGCTGGCGGTCGCCCACCAACCGGTTCTGCCAAAGATTGGTAACCTTGATCTCCAGTTGGTTACGCCCCGGCTTTAATACTTTGGTCACGTCCACTTCGAAGAGCGGCTTCCAGATAATTCCCAGCGATTTTCCGTTCACGGAAACTTCAGCGAGATCTTTCACTTCTCCGAGATCGAGAACCAGCGTGGTGCCTGGGTGGAACCATTCCGGCCGCGCATCAATCTCTTTCGTGTAGGTGGCGGTTCCGGAGAAGTACTTGACTCCCTCGTCGGAGTGATGAGTCCACGAAGTCAGTTCCTGAAGGTGAATGGACGGAGGTGCGCCCCAGTTCGGCGGAAAGCTCACGTCCCAAGCTCCCTGGATTGTGGTTAAGAGCGTGCGCGTGGGGTGCGGCAAAGTCCGCGAGGGCTGGGCAGCCGGTTGCCGGAATACCACGCACACCGAGCCCCACGGGTCCAGATGCAGGGGGACAACCGTCCGGCCGTTTTCGATGCGGTACCCTGCGGGCTCAATCTCACCGGTATCGGGGCGCCAAAACTCTGCCGCCTTGCCCTCCACGCGGAAGCTTGCCGACACATCTTCCACCCAATCCCGCCGGTTTGCCACGAAGTAGATGTCGGCATCAGCGCTGCGCCGGTGGATTGACATAAGAAAAGTATCAATCCTGGGTCGGTTGTACTCAAAGTCCGGCGGCACCTTAACCGCGTCCATGACGTCGCGAAGCGGCTTGCCCCAATAGACTTTGCCCTTTCCGCAAGAGTGCTCGGTGACTGTCCTGCCGTCGCAATCGCCCCAAACCTCGTCTGCCAAACGCCGAATTTCTTCGTCGCAGGAGGGATAATCCGTCAGGCTCGGAGAGGACGTGGGTTTTGGCCCCACCACCGTGGCCCCCTCCGCCACCAAGTCACGAATCTTCCTCAGCACGGCCGGCGTAAGCCGGGAAAGGGTATCCGGCAGCACCAGCACTCCGTAGCTCATGCCATCCGGAAGCACCAGGCGGCCGTTAGCGAACGACATGCGGGTGAGGAGTACTTCCGTGTTGACATAGTCGTAGGCATACCCCTCCGGCGGTTCCGGCTTCACCTCTTCCCAATAGGGGACCGCTACGGGTGCGCCTTCGCCGTAGTAGTAAGCGAAATCGCCCACGTACAACCCGTGCCGCAGCAGGTACGAGCAACGCGCCAGGTAAGACATCCAAGGGCCCGATTGCTCGGCGTAAGTGATATTGCGGGTGAAGTGCTGACCGTAAATCGAAAGCGTGAACCCCGGCTTATGTCCTTCCACAAATGGCTGGTGAACCGAACTGGCAATGCAGAAACAGTTCACGCCCAGCGCAATCATGTAATCCGCCAATTGCTTCAGCGTGCAGGGCGGACCCCAATCATCGGTGAGGGCGGCCGTAAAGGACTCAGCGCCCACCAAATTCTTACCATAGATGTGGGCGGATGAGGCTGCCTCGCGGATGTCCGCGGTGTAATAGGGTTGGTACACCCCCGATTGCGCGGTGGTCCAGAACTCGCCCATGGGGATGTCAACTCGGCCCTTGTTCTGAAGCGCATCCTGAATCATGGGAAAACCGACGCCCGCTGCCTCGGCAAAAATCTGTATGCCTCGCTGGCGCAAGAACTCGTCTGTCGCGCCGTAAAAACAATCCGCAACGAGATCGGCGATGGTCCGCCGGATATCCCATAGGAAGCGATCACTGGCCTCGGCGCTTTCCACGACCCGGCCCGTGAGCACCGGAAGGTACGGTTGGGGATCGTACCCACGGCGGGCTTGGAACTCTTTCAACATCTCGTCGGTCCAGTTTTGCAGGCCGGCTTCCCAGCTATCCATCAAGAAATAGCGGAACGTCTTGCCGAACTCGGGACCCAGCGCTTCGGCGATCGGGTCAACCCAGCCGTGCAGGTAGGAATCGAGGTATTTCCGGCTTAGCTTATCGACCTCGTAGCCGGTTTCATCAGGCGGTGCAGGGTGGATGGTTGCGCCCGTAAGCGAGTAGCCGAAGCGCAGAATTACCCAATTCCCCTCGGGCACGTCCCACTCCAGACTGCCATCTGCGGCCATCTTCGATGTCAGATCCACAACACCGGTGCTGGGGATCACAGCCGTGGATGGCACCGCGGCGGTGGCAACGGAGTCATATTCGAATAAGGTCCCAAAGCCTGCCTTGTCCTCCCAGCGATTTACCCGCGCGCCGGAATGAAATTCCATCATCGAGATTCTGAATTCCTTCGGCGGGTTCGGGATGGGTCGACTGGGGATGCTCGGACCGCGGCGTGCGGTTACATGGGGTGGCGTGAGCGTAACGCGGTAGAATCGGGCCGTCGTCTCCGGGTAGGAGAACGTGCGCTGGGGAGCGCCGTTATGGGCGGGCCCCGGCAGGCTCACGAGCGTGAAGAAGTTTGTGCCGTCGTGACTCGCTTGCACCTCACCGTCAGGGATTCCCCCTCCTGGTCCAAACGCTCTACCGCCGTGGAGAGCAATCGAGAAGGCTTGCGTCCGGAAGGGTTGCGAAAACTCAAACTGTATCCATGCCTGATTGCCATTCTCCGGGAATGGCAGCGCCACCGGCTTGTTCAGATCGCCACTCACCAAGCCCGCCAGATCCATGCTGCCCGCGCTCGAGGTCACCTGCGGGTGGAGATCCGCCATTTGCATCTCTCGATCGGGCAGGCGATAAGCGATCACGGCGAAATCCGCATAGTGGGTGGGATAAGGGGCCGGTGTTGGCTTCTTCCACGGCTTCGCGCCAGCCGCAAACTCTGGCGTTCCCATGACCTCGCGGGGGCGCTCGAGGGTTTGGAACGTTCCATTTACAAAAGGCGGAGGGTCGAGCTTGCCGGCGAATTTGCGCGGACCTTGCACGGGAGTCTCACTCCACACCGCCTTTTTCATCGCCTCTTCGGGCTTCACCCAGGGGCCGCCGCACTCGCTCCATCCGGGCGAGATGTTGGTCGTCATATCCAGTCCCAGCCGGTCGCATTCCTGCGCGGCGAATCGGAAAGCATCTCGCCAGCCGGGACTCAACAGCTTTAATGGCACCTCCACGTATTGAGCCGTGCCCAGGTCCGCCTCGACATGCTGGACGCCACCCAGTCCGACGCGTTTCATCCATTCCAGGTCTGCGGTAATGCCCTCCTTGGTCACGTTTCCGCTCATCCAGTGCCACCAAACGCGGACTTTGGCGGCGTCTGGTGGATCGCGGAACGCCCGCTCCATCTCGTCCGCGCCGGACGAATGAGTGGTTGCCGCGCTTGCCGCGCCCGTGGAAAGGGCAGGCACGACGATCGCGCCGCTTCCCACCGCTGACATCCGCTTCAGAAACTCCCTGCGGCCGACAAGGTCCCACCTGGTCTGTTTGGGGACGTTTTGTTCACTCATGATGATTTTCTCCTTTCGCACCATTTCGAACGACGGTCGAGAAGCATCTGAATATGGCGCTATTGCGATCGCCAAAATGCCTTGAATCGAGACGGCCGTCAATAGGAATTTAGGAAGCAGCTTTCACGCGCTGGCATGATATCGGTCTGCTCAAAATTGCACAACGAAGGTGTGCTCACCGGAAGCGACTGCCACGAGGACGTGGTCAGCCTCAACTCGAAGGAGTCTCACGCTGGGCGCCTGACCGAGCGGCTTACCGCTTTCGCTGATCTGTTCCGGGACCTTTGCCGGCAGATACACCGTGGCCTCATATTCATTGGCGCGTCAGCCTGTCGGCAGACGCTTAAGGTCCCATGGGCGGGAGGTTGGGCGCGGTCACATTTTGGGTCTCACGCTTCCTTTTTGCCTTCAGTTCCTGGAACTTCGCGTAGGCTTGGCGTGACTTCTCTTCATTGCCGAGCCGATGATAAACCTCGCCAAGCCGGTAGTAAGCTTCCGGCAGGTCCGTCGGTTGCATGTGGACCGCCGTCTCCAGTTCATCCCGTGCGTGCGCAAACTCGCCAGCCTGGAAATAGAGCCGCCCCAAATGAAAGTGAATCGGCGCATAGTTGGGCAGCAGGTCGCGGGCTTTCAGAACCTCGCGCAGGCCTGATTGGACGTCACCCAGAAGACTCAAGAGCAGTCCATACTGCAACAGGTAAAAGGGGTTATTGGGCTGCTGTTTCAGTGCTTCTTCTAGGAAAGGCCTGGCCTCCGGCATGTGCAGGTTGGCCATATCCGTCACGCCCATCATGAAGGCGGCCTTGTGGTTTTGTGGGTCCAGAACCAGCGCATGATGAAAATGGATTGCCGCGCGGTCATAATCCTCCATCATGAAAAAGCTCATGCCGAGGGAATAGAGGGTATCCGCGGAATGGGGCCGCGCTTGGTCGGCGAGCAGGAAAGATCGAATCGCTGAGTCCTGCTCATTGAACGCCTGGTAAACCCGCCCTTGCGTCATCAAGTATTCGTATTTGTTCGGATTCAGCCGCAGCGCTTTCTGAATCGCTGCTACGGCATCATCTCGGCGGTGCCGCAAAAGAAAGGTTTGGGCCTCCAGATCAAAGAAATCCGCGCTCGTCGCGACCGGACCGTTGATAGCTGATAAGGCGGCCGTGGCGCACTTCACATCCGTGCGATCCAGGCACTGCCGTAAGGGTTTCAGTGCCTCGTCTGTCTCACTGGGGCTTGTGCCCAGTTCTCCGGCTGCGGCAAAGGTCATCGCTCCGAGTACTACCATTAGGCAAAGGCCGGCACGAAGTGTACGAGGTCGGAACCGAGTGCGTTCTTCTGTGATGGTGACCGATCTGAGGGGCGTACCGGCAGGGTCTGAGCCGAAGCTCGGCAATTCGTCGGTGCGAGAGGGCCGGAACAACGTAGAATTCCTGGGAAAGCAGTTGTTTACCAGGGACGGCCGAACGGACCGCCCCTGGTAATGTGGAGTTGTCGGACCGATAAGCCCGGGCCCTAGAATTGATACCGCAGAGCGAACTCGGCAATTCGCGGGTCGCGGGCACTGGTAACTGCTCCGAAGTTGGACGCGCCGTAGCTGGTTGAGAGCGCGGCGAAGTTGGTGTGATTGAAAATGTTAAACAACTCCGCGCGGAACTCAAACGTATGGCGCTCTTTGATACGAAAGTCCTTGTAGAGAGCCATATCGAAATTTACGGTTCCCGGGCCGTGGACCGAATACGTTCCCGCGTCCCCGAAATAGCCAGCGGGCGGTTGGAAGTAAGCCCCGGTATTGAACCACTTGCCAACGGTTTTGGGTCCGAAGGTCGAGTTCCCGGGATTGACGTCAGGCCGGTTGGCAAGGCCGGCGCGAGCCGCACTCATCCCCAGGTTGTTCATAAAACCGCTCTGAATGGTGGTGACGTTCGAATACTTCCATCCTCCCAATGCGGCACCCTCAATTCCCTTTGCACTGCGGAAATAGGGAACTGTCCAGATCCAACTAAAATTGAGAATCTGGGGGACGAAGTTGGAGGTGGGCCCGTAATACGCGCCTGGGTTATAACCGTTCTGAATGGTTGTACTGGCAAGTCCGCGCTGCCATGTGTAAGCCACCGTTACCATGATGTTGCGGCCGGCGGGATGCCGAACATTAACCTCCAGGGCATTCCAAAACCCATTTCCCTCGGCTTTGTTCGCCGTTATGTTCCCATACCCCAGGTAGGGACTGTAATAGTTCTGCACGTAAGCGGCGTTCAGAGTCGAGTTAAAGTTGATATTCGGGTTAAAGTTGTACGGCGCATCCGGAAGTGCTTGGTTGATGTTGACGCCCTGGATCAAGTCCCGCTGAATGGTGCCGGCAGCGGCGATCGAAGCAAAGAAATCGCCCTTGAATTGGTGCTCCAAACTCAAGCTGTAGGATTGAATTTCCGCCGGCCGGAAGTCGGGGTCCACGCTACCGGCAATGGTCTCAATAGCGGCCGCCTTCGCCGTCCCCGTGCCTACCGGATTGGGGAACAGGGCATTGTTCAGAGTGACGTTACTGACCAGGGGGGGATTCCCGGAGCAGGTGTAACTGCAATCACCGGAGGTAAAGGTCCGCTGGTAGGTAATCCCGTATCCGCCACGGAGCGATGTCTTCCCATCGCCGAACACATCCCACGCGAAGCCCACTGAGGGCGCCGCAAAATACTCGTGGTTGGAGTAAAAGTTCAGGGGGACGCCATTGATGCCATTGCGCACAATGCCGTTCAGCGGATCATAGGTGGGGGTCGTCGTGATGTTTCCGTTGGGCTGCACAATGGGGGCGTTGGCCGCATTGTAATTGCCGGTGACGAAAATGGAGTCGTAACCCACCTGCGCGTGCGGTCGAGGTACGAACTCCCACCGGAAGCCCACTGTGGCGGTCAAGCGCCGGGTCAGTTTGATCCGGTCCTGAATGTAGGGAGAAAAGATGTGATAGTGGTCATACGGACGCGGGTAGGCGCTGGTTTGGATGAAGGTGGTGCTTTGGCCGATCAGATAGTCGGCAATGGCATTGCCCGTGAAGTTTCCGGAAAAGCTCCATTGCCCGTTCGTTTGAGTGTAATTGTCCTGTCGCTTGGTGCCGAGCACCAGATTTCCGCCCGCCTGAATGTAATGCTTGCCGTGCAACCAACTCCAGTCATCGGAGAGCGTGTCCTCAAGATCGGAGGCATGGTCGAGCGGCAGTTCATAGCTCGTGCCAATGGAGGAATAGCTTTGCCCGAAGGTAATGTGCGGAAGGCGGTTGGAGCGGAAACCACTGTACGGCAAGGTTTCGCTAAAGCTGGTGAGTTGATCTCGGTCGATGGTGGCTCCTGCCACCGCCAGCGAAACGACGTAATTATTCATGCCGATGCTCGTGGTGTTGACCATGTTCGGCGTCAACGTGGCGGTCAGCACGATCTGCGCTAATTGGTTGTTGGTGGTGTAGGACTGGTTATAGGTAGTGTAAGGCACCGTGATGCCGAACGTCTCCGACGGCGTGGCGCTGAGTTGCCGGTCGTCCAGGTATTCTGCCATCAACCGCAGCCGCGTGCTGAAATTGTGGTCCACTTTGGCTTCGTCATCGCGGGTGGTGTTGATGGTCGGGTTGACATTGAGGTAATTCAGAAAGCCGGCGGGAGCATTATTGGGCAGAGGCGCCACGGCGTTCAACAGCGCCGCCGAATTCGTGTTGAGTGGTGACGTTGCTGTGACAATGTCATTGTTCATGTACGGCGCGTTGCCATTGAACGGGTTAACAAGCTGTTGGCTTGGGGTATTGCAAATCCCTGCGGTAAAACCTGAGGTGCACAGAGCCGAGAAATCACCCTGCCGCATCGCCGCCGTAGGATCGGCCCCGCGAACGATGTTGCCAATATGCTGGTCCGTCCACTGCTCGCTCCAAAAGAAAAACGTCCTCTTCTTTGCCGAATTGATGTGGTTGGGAATGTAAAACGGCCCGCCAATCGTGTAACCAAAAATGTTCTGGTTGAGTTGCGGCACGGTGGCGCCGCCGAAGAAGTTGCGCGCATTCAGGTCGGTGTTCCGGAGGTATTCGAAGGCCGAGCCGTGGAACTGGTCCGTCCCGGATTTAGTGGCTAACAAAACCACCGAGCTTTGCAGCAGTCCGTATTGGACACTGAAATTGTTCTGGAGGACGCGGACTTCCTGAATCGTGTCCGGGTTCGGAGTGATTGTGGTCTGGGTCATGTTGCCGGTGTTCATATCCCACATACCATCGACCGTGTAAAGGGTTCCGCCTGTGCCCATTCCGTTGACGGACATGGTGTTGCTGGTCAGGAAGCCGCCCTGTCCCTCTGCGACGCCGGGCGAAAGATTCGTGACGCCCGGCATGAGCGCCGACAGACTCTGGTAGTTGCGCCCGTTCAAAGGCAGCGTAGAGACCGATTGCGCCGCAACTTGGTTGGACACTTCGCTGGTTGTTGTCTGCACTTGCGCCAGGGTCGCGGAGACTGTGACTTGAGATACTACCTGGCCCACCGTGAGTATCACGTTGATAGTGGTTACCACGCTGGGGTGGAGGGTAATCCCCGTGACTTTGGAAGTCTCAAAACCCTCTTTCGTTACGGAGATTGTGTAACTGGCAACTCCGAGGCCCGTGAAGATATAGGTGCCGTCCGCATTGCTCTGAGTATCATTCTGAACGCCAGTGGCCTCATTAATAGCCACAACCTTGGCGCCTGCCACCAGCGCCTTCGTCGCGTCGGTTACTGTTCCGTTAATTGATGCGGTGCTGGCAAGTTGGGCCCAACCCGCCGTTGCCCACAACAGGCAAAAGACGGCAACAAAGGAAACGCACACTACGGTCCGAACAGTCCTCCTCCGCACATTCCACCTCCGAGTAACTGGAATCAGATTCAGAAGACCCGACCGACGCAAAACTTCAAAGTAATTTGGAAGCCCACCTTTGCGCCCCCGAGAAGATCCCCGTTAGTGCAAGTTTGAGGCGTGCCCGTTTGGGTTTTGAGAAACAGTTACCCTACTCGACATTGCCTCCGATGCGCTGTGGTATATAATATTGAGTGTGGGTTGTCAAGCGGTTTTTCCCGGTTTTTCCCGGCCAGAGTGCCTGTCGTCCGCAATGATTCGGTGCGCCACGATTCACACCGCAGAACGCCCCCAACGTCGGTGGAATGCAATTCTGTCATCATGCCGACCTTTGAATCCGTGCCCAACCTTCAGCGTCAGTTCCCTGCGCCCCGACAAAACTGACGCCCAGGAAGATCAGGGCCGCAACCACTGCCAATCTCACGCCGATTTTTTTCATAAGGAGTCTCCTCTCATCTGTGGGCCTCTGCCGGGGGAAATAAAGGGGGGAGAAGTTTGTGCGTTCGCATTCCTTCTTGACGCCTTGCTCGGTGACGCCGATCCGTGGGAGGACTGACTCGACCGACGCAAAGCTGTGGCTGAGCGAGGACGGGGGTTCAGTTTGGCTAGGCGGCAGCCGAGCGCGGTTCCACGGATGGCCAGATAGGGAGATCTGGGGTCCGAACAAGCACCTCTGCGGTGAATGTGAATTCACCCTCCAATGCCTTTCCCGTCCTCTGAATGGGAAGCCTTGCCGGGAGGCGGATTCTGGTTGCGCGGGGGTTGCGGAAAGTGGTCTGGATTTCTGGAATCTGCCGACTTAAGTGATTGATCTCCCTTGTTATCAGGGCCCTTGGAGGGACTCATCATCCGTCGGTCCCAGATTCAAGTCCGGGTGGGCCGACTATTTCAATAGCTTACCAGCCTTTCGAGTGCGGGCAATAGTCCGCTGTTCGGTTTCTTCCGTTGGTGGTGGTCGTAGGCCTTAAATTACGTAGTTGCGCGTGATCCGCCCGGAGTACTTAACTGTAAGCGTACTCGTCAATGAACATTTGGCGATCAAGGTGGACTCCTGACTGGCGACAAAAGCTGGGTGGCAGAGGCCAATATGCCGGCCAATCGTCGATTGACCGCAGGTTGTGAATTGGTAAGGGGGTAGGGAAGCAATAGCAACTCGCCTTAACTACAGCGCAGCGGGATTCTCACCGGCTCGAGCGGGAGCGCCGCTCCCCAACGCAGGAAGCAAAGATCGCCACGATGGGCTGGGCGAAATGCCCGCGCCACGAAGACCCATGACAGTATCACTGAACGTTGCCTGTCAAACTCGTGGATGTACCGACAGAATTTGACAATGTGGCGGTGACACTGCCGATCGCGTTGGTATTGCCGCTGTATGAGAACGGCACCGTCAGAACAAACGTGCCGCCACCTGACGCTCCGCTGGCGCCGGAGAAATAAGTTTGCGCCAAGGTGCTTAGGGATATCGGCTGCGGAGATGATCCATTGAGATTGTCTCCGGAGGTAGCCGCGAAGCTGAAGGTCACATTTTGCAGATTACGCGGCGTGGAGTATGCGGTCAAGACCACATCAAATCCGCTCGAAGTCACGTTGGTGATGCTGACGGATTTGAGTACCGGAGCGATGGGTGGAACGACAAGGCTCAAGCTGGGGGCAGGCTGGGGCAGAACACTTGTGCCACCCGCCGTCAAAGAGGTCAACGTCACGGTAATGGTACCGGCGGTCGTGCCTTGTTGGACGGCTCCACTATTCGGCAGAGTGGCCGCTGTGGCTCCGGCTGGAATCGTGAAGTTGAGTTGGGTCACGCATTGATTACTGCTGTTAATAAAGCAAGTCATGGGATCAATGTAACCGGCAGCCGTACCGGAAGCGCTCGATGTGAAGGTCAGTGTCAGGGTTCCGTTTAGCTGCGTGGTTGCAGGAGAATTCAGCGAAACGCCGAGGCTGGTAGGCTGATCGGGGGAGGTGGTACCCGAAAGCCCCGTCAGATTCACCGTTTGCAGGATCGTGAGTGATGTGGAAGTGGACCCCGAGCTTCCGCTGAAATTGGCATCGCCATTAAATGTCGCGGTGAGCGAGTCTGATCCCAAGGCTTTCGGGGTGAGCGAGCACTTGCCCGCGGCCACCGTCGCGGTGCAACTGGCGCCGCTGCCATCTGCCACCATCACCGTGTCAGTGCCCGGAATTGTCCCGACACCCGGCGCGTTCACCGACACCTGGAAGCTCACAGTGATGGCCTGTCCCAAAGCCGGCGCGTTGGGCGAGGTTGCCGTGATCGTGGTCGTCGTCGAAGCGGCGTTTACTGTCTGCGGTGCCGCTGCGGATGTGCTGGCTGCGAAGTTTGCGTCTCCGGCAAAAGCGGCCGTGAAGCTGTCCGCTCCGGCAGCCTTCGGGGACAATGCGCAACTCCCGGTCGCCAGACTGGCTGTGCAACTGACGCCCGTGCCGTCTGATACTGTTACCGTGTCGGTTGCGGGAATTGTCCCGGTGCCGGGCGCATTTACAGCCACGGCAAAGCTAACCGTCACGGATTGTCCTACCACGGACGGATTCGGTGTGCTGGCGGCGATTCTAGTGCTGGTGGAAGGCGGACCCACGACTTGACTCACGAGCGGCGAAGTGCCGGTGAGGAAATCAGCATTGCCGCTATATATCGCGGTGATCGCGTGGGTGCCCAGGGTCAGATTGGAAACGGCGCACTGACCTTGCCCGGAAGCGGATAGCGTCACGCCCGTGCAGAGGGGTGTGGTGCCGTCATCAAACGTCACGGTTCCATTGACCGAGCCGCTTGCGGGAGGCGCCGCTATTACCGTCGCGGTGAAGGTGACTGATTGTCCCGTGACCGACGGATTGGCTGAAGAGATAAGCGTCGTTGTGCTGCCTGCCTGGATGACGGTTTGAGTCAAGGGGACCGAGGTGCTGCCTGCGAAGTTTGGGTCTCCACTATAGACTGCCGTGATCGAGTGAGGCCCAAGCACGACAACAGCCGTCGAGCAGGTGGCCTGGTTGGCTGAGACGGGCATCGCGGCGCAGGTTATAGACGTCCCGTCATAAAAAGTTACCGTACCCGTGGGTGAGCCTACACCTTGCGGAGTAACGGCGGCGGTGTAGGTAACGGTCTGGCCGTATACCGAGGGATTTGAGGAAGACGTCACGGTGGTGGTGGTACTGGCCTGTAGGGCCGCGCCGGCGAGCGTCACCGTTTGCTGGCTGCCAGGCACATCTGTGCTGTTGTCAGTCACCATCAAGTTGGCGATGCTGGTGCCCGCTGCTGTCGGTGTGAAGGTCACGTTGATGGTACAAACGCCTCCCGGCGCGATGGGTGATCCGGAGATGCAGGTATCGGTCTCGGAGTACTCGGCCGCGTTGGTTCCGGTGAAGCCAACATTGCTAATCACAAGAGGTGCACTGCCACTGTTGGTGACGGTAACCGCCTGGGAGGTGCTGGGAGTGCCCACCGCCTGGTTACCAAACGTCAGGCTGGCAGGAGCGGCGGTGGCTTCAGGCGCTGTCACGAGAAAACCGTAAGCAGTGATGTTGCCGATCAGCGGGCTGCTTTGTAATCCCGTATTCGTGGAGGTAGCTTCCTCCCCTTCAGTCGAATAAGCATAAAGAATGTGGAAGCCCGGTTGTAGTGTCGAGGTGGCACCGCTAAAGTTGCCACCGCCCTGAGCCGCGCCCGCCAGCCACGGCGACTGCCAGGTATCAACCTGGAAGAGCAGGTTATCGACCGGGGACGTGGTGAAACTGTTGCTCGTGGTGAAGTTGAAGGCTGGAGTTACGCTCGTCGTCTCGTTATTTGTCAGCGGAGTGAGGTTGCTCACGATGGGAATCGTCTGCACCTGCTGCTCGGCGAAGACGGTGTTCACACTATCCCCGGCTTGGCTGTCCGCGATGTAAATCAGGCCGGTGACCGGATTCACCGCGACCGAAGTCGGGTAGGCGTATTGAGTCGGGAGGTTGATATCGGTGTAGGCGTTGGTCGCGCCATCGACGACGGTGACGTTGTTATTCCCGCTTTCGGGAGAATTGTAGCTGGTCATGTAGATCTTATTCGTTGCGGTATTTACGGCGATCGCGTTCGGATCGTTCGCGTTCGGGTCGTCGATGGAGGTCACGGCGTTGGTGGCGCCGTTGATGACCGTCATGGCGCTGGGAAAATCGGAGTTCACGTAGGAGTTCGCGACGTAAATCATGTTCGTTGACGGATTCACCGCTATCGCAGACGGACCGGCTGCGGAGGTATCGGTAACGGTGGTGGTGGCGTTGGTGACGCCATTGATGACGGTGATGTCGCCACCGCCGGAGTTGGCGGTGTAGATCATGTCGGTCGCCGGGTTTACCGCAATCGCATCAGGCGTAGACCCGACGGCGATGGTGGTGACGTAGGTCGAGCCGGTGATGACCGTTACATTGCTGCTCTCCGAATTGGCGACGTAAGCCGTGTTCGTCACCGGGTTGACCGCCACGGAGCTGGGTGACGATGCATTGGGATCGGTAACCGTGGCGACCACTGTGTCCGTGGCTCCGTTAATCACGGTGACGTTGCTGCTTCCGTTGTTCGCCACGTAGATGAGGTTGGTCACCGGATTCACGGCAACCGCCTGGGGGCTGGTGGCGTTGGGGTCGGTTATCGTGTTGGTGGTGTTGGTGGCCCCATCGATCACCGTGACGTTGTTGCCATAGTAGTTGGCAACATAAATCTGGCTGGTCGCCGGATTCACCGCAACACCTGACGGACCGTTGCCTGCGGTGACGGTGGTGCTGTAGGTGGTCCCGGTGATCACGGTGACGTTGTTGCTGGAGCTGTTCGTGATGTAGGCCGTATTGGTCGCCGGGTTTACGGCCACGAAGCTCGGTGTGATAGCGTTGGGGTCGGTGACGGTGGTGGCGGAGTAGTTTGCCCCATCGAACACTGAGACGTTATTGCTGGCTGTGTTCGCCACGAAAATCTTGTCCGTCACCGGATTCACCGCCAGGGCACCAGGCCCGCTGGCATTGGGGTCACTGATCGTCGTGAGCGTGTCGGAAACTCCGTCGATCACGGTGACGTTATTGCTGCTGGCATTGGCCACATAAATTTTATTGGCGAGGGAATCGACCGCAACCGCAATGGCGTCGCTCGCGGCATCGTTCTCAAGGTTGCTAACGGTGTTGGTGCTTCCGTCGATGACGCCCACTTCGCTGCCAACGGGAGCGTAAATCATGTTGGATACGGGATTTACGGCCAGGCTGTAGGCGGGTCCGTTTAACCCCACCGTGGCCGCGACGGTATTTGTGGCACCGTTGATTACCGACACGCTCGTGCTGTTGAGGTTCGAAACGTAAATCGTGTTGGTTACCGGATTGACCGCGACAACGGCCGGATTGGTTCCAACGGTCACGGTGGCGGCTACGGTATTCGTCGCACCATTGATGACGCTGACCGTCCCGCTGCCGTCATTGGTGACATAAATCATGTTGGTCACGGGGTTCACTGCCACGGCTGTGGGAGTAGCGCCCGTGCTCACCGTGCTGGTGGCGTTGGTGGCTCCATTGATGACCGTAACGTTGTTGCCGGTCAGGTTCACCACGTAAATCATGTTGGTGATGGGATTTACGGCGATGGCATAAGGTTGGGAAGCGGCGCTTACGTCCGTGATGGAATTGGTGGCGCCGTCGATGACCGTCACGTTGTTGCTGCCGGAGTTGGCCACATAGATCTTGTTGGTGACGGGGTTTACGGCGATGGCGTCCGGGGTGTTCGCGTTCGGGTCGGTTACCGTCGTGGTAGCGTTGGTGGCGCCGTTGATCACTGTGACATTATTGCTATTTTTGTTCGCCACGTAAATCATGTCGGTCACCGGATTCGCTGCCACGGCCGCGGGGGCGGCACCCGAGGTGACTGTACCGGTGTAGAACTGCGCTGACGCCGAAATGGCGTTCAGCAGCAGCCACAATCCTACTCCGGTGCAAATTGTTCGCTGTTGTCGGCGGCTCACGCGCTTCTCCGGTTTTCCAAGAACATCGCCCCTCACAGAGCTTTTCCCTTACTGAACCACTTGCGCTTGCGTGGTGGCAGCCGCCGGCACGAGGTACACAGCTCCTTGCGGCGGGTTGGTGTCGATAATCCAGGCAAGCCCGCCCGGCTGCCAGGCAACGAGATAGTCGCCTGGTGTACGCAGCGGCGTCAGCATGGCCGGTGGTGATTGCAGTGACAGCGTGTGTTGCTGCGAAGTTTGAAGGTTTACTTCCCAAATGCTATTCACATTCGTGCCGCCAATCAGCGCGTTGTGGCCGTCCGAGGCGAAAAGCACGGTGCCCTGCAATCCCGTCAGACCATTCGCGATGACTTGCGTGGAAAGCACGCCGCCCACGTTCGGCATCAGTGTTAGGGTTCCCGCGCCGCGGTCAAAGATCAGCAAATTGGTCGACTTGGGATTAAAGGCAATTCCGCCGAGGGCGGAAACATTGGCGAGCAGTTGGGGGCTGCTGCCGGCGAGCAGGTAGATGGCGTTATCCGCGGTTCCTTCGAGCAAAGTCACGCCGTCATCAGCGATGGCCAGCATTTGGGGGGCGGCGGAAAACTGCGCGCTGGTCAAATCGCGTGTCAATTGCGGGCTACTGGGAAAACCCGTAATCACCTGAATGTGACCTTCGGAAGCCGAGTACAGTGCCGCGGCAGCACCTGTGGGACTGAAGGCAACAATGTCAGGATGAGAGATTGCCCCGGCAATCGTCACCAGCGGTCCGGGTTCGGATGCCTGAAACGAGACGGCGCCAACCGAGCCCCCGCCTGAGACCTCGACGAGCGCCGATTTCTGGCCGGGCGCAAAATTAATCGCCGTTACGCCGGCGGGAAGACTTAGCGCCGCGCCTTGAGTTGAAGCCCCGGAAACGCCGTTGATGACCCTGACCTCAGTTTGCGCGCTGGTATAGGCGAAGCCCAGCATGGGTGACTGCAACGCTTGCGGGACGTTGCTGGTGGTCTGCGCATTCTGATTGTTCTCCGGGCTGGATGGAACTCCACCGCCACCGCAGCCAAAGGTGAACGCGCCGAGCACTACTGAGATGATGGCGAGCCTGGAATAAAATGAACCAGCACACATGCTCATGTTCCCTTCACCCAATTAAGGAGGCGAAAGCGTGGGGGATCCAGCAGATCCAACCGTTCCCGTTGGTCTCGATCCCCTCGTAGCTGCTACCGCGACGCCCACCGCCACGGCTACAGCGCCCCCAACGATGGCGGCAATTACGCCAGCGGAGAGTCCGGCGGAAGCAGCGCCGGTTCCGACGCTTACTCCCGCCGCCGTGGCGGCTGCGGCCGTCGCAAAATTCGATTGCGTAAACGCGGCAGTGAAGGTCTGCCCGTGATAATCCACTCGGACTCTGATCTTAAAGGAGCCCTTGCCGATGGGCTTGGTATTGACTACCGTAGCCCGGCCGTTGGCGTCGGTCGTGGTTATAAAAGTGTTGCTTCCATGGGCATAGGCAACGCGCGGGCCGGAATCAGGCGCCAGGAAGACGACGGCCGCTCCCGAAACCGGCAAATTGTTCCGGTCGCGCACCTCAACGACGGGCTTCACGGCCATCCTGGTCTTGAGGATGTTCACACCATCGTCGCCCTCGAGGACCGTGATGTGTAGAACCGGAGAAGGGGCGGTCGCGACCTGGTCGGGCACTGGGCAGGCAATCCCTACATCGAAATTACAGGCCAGACCTAGCGATAACGCAACCAACAGGACACCCACGGGCGCCGATGTTGGTACCGGGCGTAGCATGATTTCACCTCTTATAGATTGAGGTTGTATGGCGCCAATATTAGCACAAAATGGTAGTGTTTCAAGCCTAAAGTAGATTCAAAGCTACTGGTGTGTCACGGCAATCGTATCTGCCCCAATATCTGAGCGCTGCGGCTCTGCCCATTCGCACCGGAGACCCAGCCTCCGACGCGGTGAGGAGCAGAAGGGTGTCAGGCTTTGCGCGGCGGGAAGGCGAAGCCTTCCCGCATGCCGCGGTTCGCCGGCCGGCGCGCCGCCGGGAAATGGACGCCAATATGCTAGCCTATTAACTGCGCCGCCGTGCCGGGGGGATTTCACCCACACCCGGAGCGCGAGAGGCGGGAAATCCGGCCTCTGCCTTGAGCTTTTCCCCGGTTTCCCGCTCCGGCTTCCGCCTGGGAAAGCCGCTATGGGGATGATCATCAGGGGGTTGCAGTGCCCGCGGGACGGACATCGCGGCGGGTCCGGCTACAAGGCTGCGTTTACGAGGCTAGCGATAGAAGGGCTCCCTGGCCGGCGGGGGTGGAAAGGGCGGGAAAATTCAGGGTGGCGGGGGTTTCTTGAGATGTTTAAGAAAACAAATGCCTTTACGCTCCATCGCCTGGCTGCGTCAAAACTCTATGTCGCTGGAAACAAGCCACTTGCTGGAAGGGAAATCGAGCCCCCAAAAAAAGATTCTGAAAATGAAGGTATTTCTTGAGATGTTGATGAAAACAAAGGGCGCAAAAATGGTCCTTTCGGACTTCTGTAGATGTTGATGAAAAGAAGTGAGTTACACGATTTCTTGGATATGTTGCTGAAAACAAAATGGTTGATCCACATTTTGAGGCTCTCGTGAAATGAATTGACCCCGAAATTCCCCATTTTTAAGGCCGCGCTATATTCCCCATCGCTTCCCGCCAGGCGTTATCCCGGCGCTGCTGGCCAAAAGGGCTGAGCGTTGCGGCTCCGGCGCTCCGCATAGCGAGCGGCGAAGCCCCAGATCCTCGGTTGACGCGCCTTTTTGGTTTTCGACACGAGTGTCCTGATGAGACAGTTTCAAATGTGGGACATTTTATGCGATAATCGCGCAGGTTAATTCAGCGCTCAATGTTGAGAGGCTAATATGTCGTTGCATTCGCCCCAAATCTCCAGGATTTTGGGCAGCCTGCTAGTTTTTATGGTCAGCAGCGTCACGCTCTGGGGGCAAGAATCGTCCGCACAGCTTTCTCCGCGTGAGCTTTTCTACCGCGAGCAAGTGCCTGCTCAGAGTCAGCATGCCACTTCGCCCGCCAAAAAGACCTCGGCGGTTAAACAAACTTCCGCGCAGCAGAGCGCCACCAATTCCTCTACACAGCCTCCGGGGACGCCCCAAAGCGGAAATGCGGCGGGGAACGCCTTACTCTCGGAAACGAGCACTGTGACGAAGTCGAACCCGGCAGTGTCACATTTTGGATTGCGCTACAGCTTGCTTCTGATTGACAAAACGACCGGTGACGCGAAGCCGGTGAGCACGAGCCAGATTTTTGATCAAGGCCAGTGTTTCGGCCTCGAGTTCCAGGCGAATCGCGCGGCTTACCTATATGTCTTTAACCTCGGTTCGAGCGGCACCTGGAAGGCACTACTTCCTACGCCGGACATGCCCGAGGAAGGGAACTTCCTTCCGGCTTTTACCACCCAGCGAGTGCCCTCCTCTCATTGCTACCGCATCTCCGCTCCGTCCGGCACCGAACATCTGTTTGTAGTGCTGTCGCGAAACCCGCAGGATGTGGACGAATTGAATCGAAACATTCGGGACGGGCAGCCTTCGCCGGCTGCCGGCGCGTCGTCGGCGATCATAGCCAGCAACTTGAACCAGACGGTGCAGAAACTGGCGAGTTTGAAGGGCCGTGACCTTGATGTGGAAGAAGTCGGGGGCAAAAAGAGTCTTGCCGAGAGCGCTCCGGCTGTTTACGTCATTCACACCTCCGATACACCCTCCGATCGGGTCACCACGGAAATCAAAATTACGCACCGGTGAGCATAATGAGAATTCTGGCCGTCATGTCGCTGGCTCTGGCTTTCAGTTTTGCGCTTTACCCCCCGCGTAAGGTTCTCTGCGGTGCGGACACGAGCAGCGGCAGATTTTCGATTGAAGTTGCGGTCGAGCGGCAGAAGGGCGACGTGTGGGATCGCGTCGATCCGCAGACGGTCTTCCACGCGGGCGACTACGTTCGGTTTCGCTTCCGTGCCACGCAGGGTGGCTATCTGTACGTGCTGAACAATTCCAGTGACAAAACGACCACGTGGCTCTTTCCCCGGTCGGGTTCGGCGGAACGAAGCCAGGTAGATGCTGGTGTTGAATACATCGTTCCCACCGGCCAGGGCGCATTCGAGGTGGGTGGGAGCCCCGGTTTCGACGTGACCTACTGGATTTTAAGCCCCAGACCGATTGATTCCACCCTATCGTTTGTCCCCATGGCGGGAAGTCAGACCAGCACGCTCCAGCCCCGTTGCCGCTCGGAAGTCCTGAAATCTCGCGGGCTCTGTGTGGATGAGCGAGCCGGCGCGCGACCCGTGGACGATCCGGCGACGCTGCCCCTGCACCCGCCGGACACCGACAAATTGCATTCGCGAGACCTGAAATTCAAATCACAGGAGGGCGCGACGCAGATCTCTGGATTGAGCCATCAGTCTGGCGTCGTAGTCTATGAGTTTACGATCGCGCACAATTAATTGCGCCTGCTGGCTAATCGTCGTCAGCTCGGTTTCGATCGTCACGATAGCCGCGCCGCAGCAACCGACCAACCTGGGGAAGCGCGACCTGGAGATCCAGCAACTGCCGGTGGCGACGGTGGAGAAGAATGTCAACTCTGTGCCGCGTGGTTATGCTGTGGTGATTGGTGTGGCCAAGTATGAAAAACTGGACCCCGCCGACAACCTGAGCTTTCCCGAGTCCGATGCCGAGAACATTCGCGAAGTGCTCATCAGCAAGCAGGGCGGGGCCTTTCCGGACTCCAATGTAAAACTACTCGTGGGACGCAACGCCACATTGCAAAACATTCGGCAGGCGTTGGAGGAATGGCTGCCCTCGCAAGTGCAGGAACAGGACCGCGCCGTAGTTTATTTCGCCGGTCACGGTTTTGTGAAGGACGGTAAGGGCTATCTGGCTCCTGGGACGTTGACCCCGACAGCCCTGACACGACCGGCTACCCCATGGACATGGTTGGCAAAGACCTGCAACATCTGAAGGCCAAATGGAAAGTGCTCCTCGTTGATGCCTGCCATTCCGGCAAGATTGTCGGCGGCTCCACCAATGAAGCGGTGAATACGGAACTGAGTCAGCTTCCCTCCGGTTTCCTGAACTTGACGGCCACCGGTGCGCGCCAAAGCAGCTATGAAGATCCGCGGCTCGGTTACGGAGTTTTTACCTACTTCTTGAAGAAAGGCCTTGAGGGAAATGCCGATACTCCGCCCTGTGATGGAGTGATTACCGCGGAAGAGTTGGTCGATTACGTCCGGCGTGAAGTCTCGAGCTACGTAAAGCAGTACGGAAAATCTCAAACACCGACGGACCATGACCGCGACTACGACAACAATATGGTTTTGGGCGTGGACCCCCGATGTATTGAAACGGCTCAGGCGGCCCCCGCTCCGCTCGGCAGCCTCACGATTGAAGCCAACATGGACGGCGTTGAGGTTTATCTCGACGGCACCGATTTGGGCCCGGTCACAAAAGACAAGCCGATTCGCCAGCCCGGTCTTTCCACCGGAGTCCACACCGTCAAGGGTGTGAAAACGGGCTATGAACCGGTGACCAAGGAAGTGATGGTCATTCCCGGGCAGGAGCAGACCGTGACCTTGCGCATTCAGTTTCGCCGCGAGGCCAAGCCCACGGCCATCAACCTGGTTGACCACGGCGAAGCGCTGTTGTTCAAGAAGAACTCAGGCTTCAACCCACTGGCGATTTACGGAAGCGCCAGTGGTCAACAGAAAACGGGCGATTTGCAGGAGGCGCGCAACCTGTTCTCCCAGGCAGTGCAGGACGATCCCAAGTATGCCAAGGCAGCGTTCGATCTCGGCTTGGCTTGCCAGCAGCTTTCCGACTCGGATTGTGCGCAGAAGGAATTTAAGGACGCCCTGGGCTTGGAGCCGACTTACGTTGAAGCTCACATGGCATACGCCGGCTCGCTCCTCGATCAGGGTGACGCAGATGAGGCCATCCGGCAGCTTCGCGAAGCGATCCGGCTTGATCCCAGTAACGCTTTTGCCTACTCGCAACTTTCGCTCGCCTGCCTGAACAACCTCGATTGGCCGTGCGCCATTCAATCGGCCGATCAGTCCGTGGCGATTGATTCCCATGATTATGAACCGCTGTTGTGGAAAGCCGACGCGCTGAGACGGGAGGCGGCGGCGGAGAAGGATCCGGCGCGGAAATTGGATGATTATCGCAACGCTGCGGACAGCTATCGCGCGGCCCTGCGCATGACCGACTTTGAAACTTCCGCGGCGGTGAAGGTGGCGTTTTTGCTTGGCATTCCCGGCGTGCGGCGGGCGCATGCAGACCGGCAGGTTTCTTACTCCAGCCATCGCCAGTTCGCGCTGTTGGGGCTCTGCGAGAGTGAAGATAAGCTCGCGAATTACGAGCAGGCACGCGACTACTGTTCGCGAGCGATTGCCTACGATCCCAAAGAACCGATGAGCTACTTTCTACTCGGCAATGTTTACCGCGATATGTTCAACGTTACTCCCCAGCGTGAATACCTGATTGCGGCGCGGGAAAACTACTCGAAGATGATTGCCATCAACCCCGACCTCGATGTCTCATCCCATGCGCAGAACTACGTTCACCAGATCGACCAGCTACTCCCGCAGATGAAATAGCTCAGTTATTAAACGCGATGCCATAAATAAACTCGCATCCGAATCGATCGCGTTAGCCATTTATGCGGCTGCGCGATTTGAACATGCGCAACAACTTATGACGTTGCGTTTAGTTAGGATCCATCGCGCATCGAAATCCCACGTCGGGTTTGCGAGCGCGCGCCGGGAGCGGGCTGCCCGGATCGCTGATGAGTTCCGCGGGGTTGGCATCGGGGAATTTATAGCTGCCACCACGGGCGAAGTAGAAAGTGTCCGTGGCTGCTAAGGGCGGAGACAGGTTGCGAAAAATCTGCTGATAATTGCGAAATTGCTCACCGGTTGGGGCAGGGGCAACGGCATCGACCCACTCCCAAACATTTCCCATCATGTTCAGAGCCCCGTAGAAACTTCTTCCGTCCTGGTAAGCTGTGACCGGCGCTAACTTTGCCGTTGATGCTGCGGATTCGTCTTGCGGCACGTTGGCCAAACCTGCGTCGAACGAATTTCCCCACGGAAACAACTGGCCGTTGGGACCGCGAGCCGCCTTTTCCCACTCCTCGGCCGTCGGGAGCCGCTTCATCGCCCAGCTACAGAAAGAACGTGCATCGTCGTAGGCCACATTGACCACGGGGTTCTCGCTGGGTGATTGATCGATGCCGGTTGGCGGTGTATGTCCGGTCGCGCGGCAAAAATCCAGGTAAGCCTGATTCGAAACCTCGGTTTTGTCAATGTAGAACGGTCCCAGCGTAATGCTCTTGGGCTGCGGACCTAGCAAGGCCTCGCCGCCTTCAACCAAAACCATATCGCCACTGGGGCGGCTGACGACCCTAGGGGTCTGAGCTGTCACAACCTGGCTCGTGGTGTCGGTTTTCTTGGGATGATAGAAAACGAAGAATAGCACTGCTAGCACGGTGATTACGCCGACGCCAATCCCGGCCGGCAACAGGAAATTGGAGCGAGGCGCAGGCATTTCCAGCGGCAAAGGAGGTTGTGCGCTGGGCGCCGGATTCTCTGCCATGCTCGGGGCCGGGCTTGGCGCTGCCGGCGGTTGAACGAGCGGCGGTGCCGTTACGGCTGTTTGTTTACGGGTTGCCAGCAACTCGCCTGGGGCGGATAAGGTCATGGTCTGTGAGGCTTGGAAAGACGTCATCCCTTGCTCAGCCGGTGCGACTTCTTTCAAAGCGGCGCTGAACTCTGCCGCGCTCTGGAATCGCTTGGCGGGATCCTTCTCCACCGACTTCATGATGAGATCGTTCATAGCCTGGGGCACCCCAGGCAGCCTTTCCATGGGAGGCTGAGGAATTTGTTGCAGTTGGGCCACCATCATCTGGTAATTTGTGCCCTGAAAAGGTCGTGAGCCGGTAATGAACTCATAGAGGGAAATACCGACCGAGTACAGGTCGGAACGAGGGTCCAATCCGCTGCCCTGCACCTGTTCGGGAGACATGTAGGCGAGCGAGCCCACTATCGCGCCAGTTTGGGTCAACTTCTCCTCGGTTGCGGACTTGGCGATTCCAAAGTCCATCAGCTTGATGACTTTTTCCGGAGTCAGCATCATGTTGGCAGGTTTGATGTCGCGGTGAATGACGCCGCGCGCGTGGGCGTAATCCAGCGCCGAGAGAACCTGTCGGATATAGACGGTGGCATCGTGAATGGGAACAGCGCCCGCCTCCGCCTCCTTGTCGAGGCTCGTTCCTTCGATATACTCCATCAGCATCAAAAGCTGGTCGTCAACACGAAAGGCGGTTCGGAGGCCTGCAATATTGGGGTGATTCAGGCTCGCCAACACCTTAATTTCCCGGATGAATCTGTCTGCCTGTTTCTGGTTATCGGAAAGGCTTGGCAACAGGACTTTCAAGGCATCGATACGGTCAGAAATCTGATTTTTGACCTTATAGACCTTACCCATTCCGCCTGCGCCCAAGACGGCGATGATCTTGTAATCGCCGACCACGTCGCCGATCTGGAAACTCATTCTTGACCTCGTTTTGGAAGAGCGCTCATCGCGGAAGAATTCATGAGCTCCCCCCAGCGAATTTTTTTCTTGGACGTTCGAAGGGACGTCCAGACCGTGCAGGCCGCAGTGAGGGGAACTACGACCCTTCCAGTAACGATCCTGTCTGGCTCGCCTTGGTTGTGGGGCGATTCACCGCCGAGCTCTATAGGCAGACCCAAGACCGAATCGACTGCAATATGTGTTTGAGCCAGGAATTTGATAATAATTCCACACGTCGGCAAAAACAACAGGAGGAATCGTCGGCCAGTAGTGGAATCAAACGTAGGGATGGGTGGCAAAGAGCGAATTCCTGTGAATTATGGCCGCTCATCTTCCTCTCTATTACTTGCCGGTAGAATGGGGCAGGCCTGCACCGAACGGCGATTCGTTGCACGGAAATTGGGACCACCGGTAGTTGTGAAATGGCAAAACATACCCGGTCGCCACGGTTTCAGGTAGCAGTGATTTCAGCGGCCCTGCGCGTCAACCATAAAAGCATCGGATATTTCGATGCTCACAAAGATGGCATTGCCAGCCTCAGCCACAGACTCCAGCTCTCGCCGCAGCGAGCAATCGCCGCGTCGCAGCAGCGCTGTAGGGTTTCTTGGAAGTTCAGCACCCGCCAGGTGCTCAAGGAGCATGCCCCACAGACTTCGAGGCCACGGTATTGGGAGCCGTCCCTACGAAGTCGAAAGTGGTCGAGGAGTTGGGCGGGATTATCGAAACGAACGATGCGGCTTCCCTGCCTCAGTGCGAGGGTGGCGAGCCAGATGGGGATCAGTCGGTCTTGCCCACAAGGGACGGGCCGAATCGAGGGTGGGCAGTGATTTCGAGAAGAAAGGCGCCGTTTCGGCGAGTGTAGATGATTTGGTCGGTGGGAGGCCCGCGCAGTGTCCGCACGCATTTAAGAACGTAGAAATCTGAACAGATGCCGGGAGGAGAGTGGATCAGCATCATCGCCGTAGGCGGTTGTGGCTCTGAATATCATCGCCGCAGGCGCGTTCGGGAACCGCAGGATTTGGTAGGATGAATTCCCGGAGGCGTACAGAGGAGAACCCCGGTTGTTGACGCAACCGGGGTTTTTCATTGGTGGCCCCGATCAAAACCGAGGACCTCCAACCCAACGAGAGTCATCCTTCCATGATCGGCGCCGGTTGTCCAGTGCTCCCTTTCCGAACCGGTGCCGGTGGCTTGTTCCACAGTCTTTCGTCAACGTGTGTGTCGCTTTCCTCCCTGCCGGGCGGTGTTTTATCTCTGCCCTCATTGTGATCGGGGTCAGCAGTACTGCAGCCCCCGCTGTCGTGAAAAATCCCGCCGGTTGCAGCGCCGGGAAGCCAACCGCCGCCATCAACAGACCCCCTGGGGACGTGAGGATCATCGCGACCGCCAGCGCGAGTATCGCGAGCGTCAGCGCGCCCGCGTGACGGATCAATCTTCCCTGCGTGCTTCTCCCTGTGTGAATCTGAGTGCGCCTCCGGCTCCGGAGCCTGTCGAGGCCACTCCAGAGCCCCGGCGGCGTTCCGCACCGGACACCGCCAAGCCCGTCGGCTGGGTTGTCTGTCAGATCTGCGGTCGCCGGGGGCGCTGGGTGAATCCTTTTCCCGAGGTGCAGCATGATTCCCGATGAACAAGTCGTTCGCATCCGCCATCTGTTTCACGCCGAGCACTGGAAGATCGGCACCATTGC
>CAVRBF010000096.1:0-2500 GCA_963719115.1 uncultured Acidobacteriota bacterium
GGCGGCTGCGCAAATGGGCCACGACGTGGTGATGACGCCCAATCCTTACACCTACTTTGATTACACCTATCAAACCACGCCCACCGAGAAGGTCTACTCATTCAACCCGGCGGCGACGGGATTCAGCCCCGAGATGGCCCGGCACATTCTCGGTGTGCAGGCGAGCATGTGGACGCACATCTCGGTTACGGAGCGGGCCATCGATTACCAGCTTTATCCGCGCCTGCTGGCGCTGGCCGAGGTGGCGTGGACGCCGCAATCCAGCCGCGATTGGAACGATTTTAACGCCCGGCTCGATCGGCACTACCCTCGTCTGCGTTCGCTCGGCATAACGTTCTGCGACGCCGCGGCGCGCGGCAACAAGATTGGTTCATGGCACGCCGCTGACCTGAGCGGAGAAGCTCCGCGTCAGTTCACCTGGGAGGCCGCGCCGCACCTTCCCCATGCCGGCGAGGTTGAGGTTCAGGTGCGCCGGGATGAGGGCGTTGCGCAGACGTTTGTCCGGTCTGTCGAGCTTCTTGCCGACGGGAAGGTAATCAGCCAAATTGCCTTTCCCGGCCCCCTCTCGAAGTCGAACCAAATGAATATTGGCTGGCTAAACGTCGGCCAGCGCCAAGCGGGTGCGCAGTACACTGTGCGCGTCACGCTGCAAGGTTCACAGTCGGGCGCCATTTCCGGAAGCGTGTGGCTCATGGAAAGTCCGGCGGGACAATAACCGCTGTGATGAGACGCAAATCACTTGAAGGAAGGTTCCCATGGCCCTCACCCTGCGCTATCGTTCGTCGCGATCGGAAGTGTGACTTTGACCCATAGACAGTCGGGAGCACTGCGGATAAGAGCCGTGAATCCCGGCCTTCGAGGTGTCGGTTTCTGTTGGGTTCTGGCTCTGATCGCCGGCACGCCGATCACCACAGTGTGGGCTCAGGAGGGCGCGCGGCCGGATGCCACTTCCGGTAGCGCCACTGTTGCTGCCGCCAAGATGGGAGACCCCGCGGCCGCCCAAGACGCCTGGACGCCTGCCTCGTACATCAACTCGCGGCTGCCGCACTGGTTGCGTTTGAGCGGCCAATTCCGCAACCGGGATGAGGCGCCCACCGCCTATTCGCTAAAGCCGGGAAACAATGACGCGTATGCCTTGACGCGGACCGTCCTGAATCTCGATGCCGCACCGGCCAACTGGTTTCATGCTTTTGTGCAGGCTCGCGACGCAGAAGTGATGGGGGCAAATTTCAAAAACGTGACCGGGTCGATGAAGGATGTGTTCGACCTCGAGCAGGCGTACATTGAACTTCGCAGTCCCGACCATGGTTGGTTCAGTCTCCAGGTGGGCCGCCAGCAGCTTCGCTTCGGTGATGAGCGGCTCGTCGGCCGCAGCGACTGGTCCAACGCCTCACGGTCATTCGACGCCATCCGCCTTAGCCTTCAAAGCCAGGCTTATGGCGTGCACTTTGACGCTTTTGCCTCCTCGGTCGTCAAGAACTACCCCACCAGCCTCGACAAGGTGCTTCCCGGGCAGAACTTTTATGGTACGAACGTGTCGTTTACCAAGCTGGTGCCGAAGGCCACTATCGAGCCTTACTTCTACGTGAAAACGCTGCCGTCCGTGACCGGGGTTGACAAGCTGAAGGGCAACGAAAGGCTCTATACCTCCGGTGTTCGCACCAGCGGCGCGTTTGGGGACGGCTTTGACTACAAGGTGCGCTACTCGTATCAGTCCGGGCACTTGGCCGACGATGCCATTCATGCCTGGGGCGGATACGGCGTGCTGGGCTACACGGTACCTCGTCTGCGCCTCCAGCCGCGCTTCTCGCTTGAATACGCCTACGCGAGCGGAAACAAGACTATCGGTGACCGTGTTATTGGCACATTTGACCAACTCTATCCCACCTCGCACGGCCAGCGCGGCATCACCGATCTGTTCGCGGAAGAGAATATCAAGGACCTGAAGCCGGCATTTGATTTCAAGCCCCTGAGAAAGGCCAAGGTCGTCATCATGCTGAACCGCCTTTCGCTCGCCAGCCGCTACGACGGCCTGTATGATGCCCACAGCGTCGCGTTGATTGTGAAGCCACCGAGCGGCGGCGCGCGCAGCTCAAACATCGGGACCGAGGGGGATTTGTACGGCACGTTCGACATCAATTCGCGGCTTCAGATTGGAGCGGGAATAGGCCATCTCTATGCGGGCCCATTTCTCAAGCAGAACTCCGCCGGAGGCAGCGTGACATATCCCTATCTCATGCTGGATTACCACTTCTGAGCTTACTGGGCCGGCGGAGCAGGCGGCCAACGACCAGTAAAAGTGCACGTATCCGATTGAACTATCAGCCACTTGAAAATTTATTCTGAGAAAGCGAAAAAATTCTTGCAAAAGCCTTGACAGAATCCGGGGGGATGCGTAGTATTGGTAATTGCTCTGCGAGACAAATGCTCTTCAGAGTAGTGGCAGTCGGGACGCCAAGCAAGGATTCCGAAAGTTGGCGCCTTCAGCCCGCCATCCTCA
>CAVRBF010000096.1:5000-228599 GCA_963719115.1 uncultured Acidobacteriota bacterium
TGGGAGTGCTTCCGGGGATGACGAATCGGTTTTCCTTGAGGAGCCATACGCCATTCGGTAAGTTGCATCTGAGTTAAGTATCATGTTTTGGCTAATAGTTATAGGTATCATAATCCTTATTTACGTTTATTCCCAACGACGCGACAACATCCGTCAAACGAGGGTGGACGCTCACTGTGAGGCGGTAATACCTCCCAAGCCCGCGTATAACCAGCGAATCAATGCGCCACGCGAGGAAGAACCGCCACTGGACCAAATTGACTTGAATGAAAACTTCATCCGAGGCTACGATTTTATGGAATCAACAAGGCCTTGCGTTTTCGTCACCGGCAAACCCGGCACCGGTAAATCCACGTTACTACGATATTTTAAGCAGAAGACAACCAAGCGATTCGTGGTCCTTGCTCCAACAGGGATTGCGGCAATAAATGTTGGCGGACAAACGATCCACTCGTTTTTCAGATTTCCACCTCGACCAATTAATCCAGATGACATCCAGCCTCTTCCCAATGCACAAAAACGTAAGCTGTACGAGGCACTCGATACAATCGTAATTGACGAAGTCTCGATGGTTCGCGCAGATCTTATGGATGGCATCGACCAATTTATGAGAAAGAATGGGAAGAATAGGGCGTTGCCTTTTGGCGGAACGCAGATGATCTTGGTCGGCGATCTATTTCAATTGCCGCCCGTCGTTGCAGATCGGGAAGAGGCAAAAATGTTCGCTCATCGCTGGGTTAGTCCGTATTTCTTCAGCGCTCGTGCTATGGCAGAAATAAACATGGAAATGGTTCAATTAACAAAAATCTATCGGCAGACCGATCAAGACTTCATCGATATGCTCGGCACCTTGCGGGTAAATCGGTGTGACGACGACGTAATTGAGCGGCTAAATCGAAGGTACCAACCTGAATTTACCCCTGATCAAGACGACTTCTTTATCACACTGACGGCGACTAATGTGCTGGCGGCAAACATAAATGAGGAAAAGTTGAACAGTCTGCCGGCAGAGAGGAAAGAATTTAAGGGCCGAATTGAAGGCAATTTCAAAACACAAGATGTGCCGACTGACCTGACACTCTACCTCAAGGAAAATGCTCAAGTCATGTTCGTGAAAAATGATCAAGACAAGCGATGGGTCAACGGCACGTTAGGTAAAGTTCTCAAAATAGCGGGACAGAACGTAGAAGTTGAGATCGCGGGAAAGTACCGTCACAGGGTGCAACCTGTAAGCTGGGAAATAGTTAAATATCGGTATGACGAAGAAACACGCAGAATCATTTCTGAAGTTACAGGCTCGTTCACTCAGCTGCCACTGAAACTAGCCTGGGCCATCACCATCCACAAGAGCCAAGGAAAGACACTCGACAATGTAATAATCCATTTAGGTAGCGGAGCGTTCGCGCACGGCCAACTATATGTTGCATTGAGCCGCTGTAGAACACTGGGCGGCATTTTCCTTAAGACTAGAATTAAACCAAGCGATGTAATTGTGGATCAAAGGGTAGTGGACTTTTATGATGGACGGGTTTAATAGCGGGGATTGCCACTGACGCAGACCGCATGCTTGGTTCCGGGAAATGGTACCCACACGCGCACCGTTTGCATTGGGAGGAAAGCATCTCCGGGTTTGGTCAAAATTCTGGTTGACGACGCCTTCTCGTGACTGCGTACCTGACCGACCGCGCGAAGAAAGGAAGCCTTCTATGGCCGAAAGAATCGTGAAGATGTGGTTTGATCCCGAGGCCGACTTCCTGGAAGTGATCTTGGAGCAGAAGCCAGGCTATTCACGTCTGACTGAGAACGACCAGGTAATGGAAAGAGTGGACGAAGACGGAAAGGTGGTTGGCTTCTCCGTGCTGCGGGTGAGTTCTCTGAAAAAGGCTCCCTTGGAAGTGACGCTGCACGGTGCGTGAAAAAGGGCAATCCTAATTGGCGGCGCTGCTGATGTAGGTATAATGATCGGGCAAGGTCAGGAGGTGCGGTATGGCCCCACGGTATGTGCTGAGTGACTATGTCGCCGAGGCTTTGGCGCAGGCTGCGTACGAAAAGCTGGACGATGGAAGCTACGCCGGCCGCGTACCTCCCTGCCCAGGAGTGGTCGCGTTTGGCGCGTCCCTCCGCGAGTGTGAAACCGAACTGCGCTCCACGCTTGAGGACTGGATTCTGGTTGGGTTGCAATTGAAACACCCTCTACCAGTTATCCAGGGCATTGATCTCAACAAGGAGCCCGCCCGTGAGCCGGTGGACGCCGTGTAAGCGCGGCGATTTCATCCGCAAACTTCGCCGCCTTGGCTTCGACGGCCCTTTTTCAGGAACTCGCCATCAGTTTATGGTGTTATCACAAAACCGCTTGGCCATGCCCTCAAATCCCGAGTACTCTGTCCCGCAATTGCGAATGATGGTCCGCGAGATTGAGATTCTCCTCGGGCGCGAGATTTCAGCAGAGGAATGGGCCGGGTTTTAGTGTCTACAAGCTGCCGCTTCGAGAGTTAGGAGATTTGTGTGCGCCGCCATCCCGTTAGCCAGAACCTAAATCTGTCGCGGCGGTCGCAATCTTGGGCCAAGTTCTTCGAATTGATGAAATCCATCGATGCCCCCGACAGCTTTCTGGCGGACCGAGCGGACTCACCGCCGCAGAAATTGGGGCGCGTGACACCCGTCCCTAGCCAGTCTCGCCTCAGGGTTTTGAAAGCTCCTTCATCACACAAGTGAAACTGGCTGCGTCGTTGGTGCTGCCGGAGCCGTTCCACTTGGCCACTTCCGGGTACGGGCAGAGGGGGCGGGTTATGTCCGGCACGCCGTTGGTGCGATGCGCGGCGACGATCTTGTCCGGGGCCGCGCCGCGCTCCACCCACTGTTCCAGCACACCAACTTTATCGAACGTGTCGCAGCCTGGGCCGCCGCTGCAATGTCCCATGCCCGGTATCATGAACAGGCGCGCGAAGCTTCCGGTTTGTTCCGCGCCTCCCATTGTTCTCGCCACGTCCTGGTAATAATCTATGGTGCCCAGCGGAGCAATCAGGTTGTCGGCCCAGCCGTGGTAGAGAAGCAGTTTACCGCCCGCCAACTGAAAAGGTCCCAGATCGGGGTTAATGGCGTTGTTGACGCCGCGGTCGTCCTGGTCGGCCAGGGCAACGTCGCGGTCAAAGTCGAGGGTGCGAATGTCCCACTGCGGATTGTGGAAGAGAACGTAGCGGAAATAGCTGACGCTGATGTTGCGCGGTTCGGGACCGCCAGCGTGGCCACTCCAGCCGAGTTCGCTGCCCGGTTCGAGCGCGGGAAAAATCTCCTGGCCCGTGCGCGGGTTGATGGAACTCGAATAGATCTGCTTGACCGCTTCCACCTGTGGCGGGGTCAGGCAATCGGCCCCGTCCGCACCGCTGCACGTCAGCACGGCCGGGTCGAAGTGGCAGCGAGTGGGGTCGTCGATGATGCCGTCGGTGATGCCGTCCAGCGCGTCACAGGCCTTGAGCGCGGCGGCATGAATCACCGGATACTTGCTGGGCGGAATGTAGCCGGCCGGGTCCACCAGCGTGGCGCGGGCAATCCACATGCTGGCAAAGAGCAGGTGCGAACGATAAGCCGCCGGAGCGCCTGCCGCGATGCCGTTGTAGTCGCGGGGAAAGCGCTGCGCTTCCATCAAGCCCTGGCGGCCCCCGGTGGAGCAGCCGTTCCAGTAGGACCATTGCGGTCCGGACCCGTAGTAGGCGGCGACAATGGCTTTCCCCTGCGCGGTCATTTCATGCACGGCGCGGTAGCCAAAGTCGATCATCTTCTCGGGATGGCCCAGGGCGAACAGTGCCGTCCCGCCGGCGTGGCCGGTATCGGTGGAAGCGGTGGCGAAGTGGTCGCGAAGTGCCGCGGCCAAAGCCCCGTAGGAGATGTTCCCTGCCCAGCCTCCGTTGCCAACGCCTTCGAATCGGCCGTTCCAATCCGCCGTGGGCATCCAGACCTCGATCTTGATCACCGAGTCCGCGCTTGGGCTGGAGGTGGCCGCCACCCGGCAGAAGGCGGGAAGGTCTTTCAGTGGAGTTGGCTTCGAACCCGCTGGCGCGTCGGGTGCGAGTGGAGGAGTGAATTCCCCCGCCGGCATGGACTGTGCCAGCGTGATGGTGGTGTGTGGTAAGGACAGCGTCGCGAGGCTCTCACACGAAGCGGCACCCGCGGCCGCAACCTTCACGCATGGAACGATCATCAACGCCGTAAGCACCACGACGGGGCGAATGCCGGCTCGACGACAATCCCTAAGACATCCGAAGTCTTGATGCCAACCGTCTGCCGCCTTCATGGTTTCCTCACCTTGTCGCTGGCTTTCTTATCGGCCGGCGGTGCCTCCCTTGCCGTGCGAGGCGCGAAGTTGCGCTGCCTCGTCGCGAATCTCCGTCAGGTCGCGATTCATCTCCGCCCAGCCATAATAGTGCTGGTAGTCGGGATTCATGTGGAACGCGCCCTGGAAGCTGCGCATGCGGTGCTGAAGGATCATGGCATAAAGCTTCTCCTCGATGGGGTGCTTGACGTCGTAGAAGCGCAGCAGATCAGGCACCGGCGGGCGATCGTTGGGCCGGTCAAGGATGCCGTCGTTGTACAATCCCTCGACAACGTCGATGGCCTGCGCGACCAAGCGATCCGAATCCTTGGCGAGGGCGTCGGCGGCTTCCAGGTTCTGCTGGGCGAAGTCGCGGGCGTGACAACCGGTGCAGACGCTGAGCGTGCGGTCGCGCTCCGTCTGCCATTGCTCGTGCGACATGGGCGGGTCGAGCCCGATTTTCAGCACCTTCTGGCGCGGCGTGGACTTGCCGTCAGGTGTAAGGATCCCCAGCCCGACCAGAATCTTCTGTCGATAAGCAAACCACTCCGGATCCTTCTCCGCCAGGCGCAGGCCGAGGAATCCCCACGCGGTGTGCACGCTGTGATCGCCGTTCGGCATGTGGCACGTGACGCATACCGGCGCGCGCGGCCGAGTGGTGGAAGCTTCGTACGGATTCTTGAACCAGTCGCTCAGCGCCAGGCCCCAGTTCCAGTGGCTGCCTTCGATGGCGTAAATCGAACCGTGCTTGGAGGTGGAATACATCTCCCACTGGGGATGATCAAAGCCCATGTGGCAGGTCATGCAGGCTTCCGGACGGCGAGCCTCGGCGGCGGTGAAACGATGCCGCGTGTGGCAGGAATCGCATTTGCCTTCGTCCAAGCCCACGCGATGGCAGCCTCCGCACCCTTTCATGCCCTCAATCAGAGCGTGTGGTTGCATGGCGGTGGTGGGCATGGAGATCAAGTCGCCCCACGCCACCGAATGTCTGCCTTGCGAGAACTGCTCGAACTTGTCAGGGTGGCACACGGCGCAGTTGCGAGGCGACACGCGGCGGCGAACGCGCTTGTCTTCGCAAGTCGATGTGCTGCTCAAAATTCCCGGCGAGGCCTCGCTCACGGGAATATGGCAATTCGCACAGGCGACCCCCTTCTCCGAGTGCTTGCTCAATTGCCAGTCGCGAATGGCGCTGCCGGTAATGCCCTTCTCCATGTGACACTGGATGCACGCGCGGCTTTCCTGCGGAGCTTTTTCCAAAGCCGCTTGGCCCGACGGCGGAATATCTCCCGGCGCCGCGCTCAGGCACACGGGCACCATGGTTAATCCGCAAATTCCCACCAACGCCGCGAGTTGGGTGAAGCGGCGAAAGTCACAAGCCGAGTTGCTATTTCGCATAAACTCTCCCTCAGGGACTCGGGAGGACACGCGGGCGACATGCTGACAGTCCCCGCGCCAAACAGTGGTGTCATTCTACACAGAAGAAGGAGAAATGCAACAGCGAGGTGAACCGATTGCGTCACAATGTCGCTTTTTTCCGCGGCCTCTTTTGTCCGTCACGAGTATTCGCGCCAACGCGAATAAATTGTCACGGCGCTCGGAAGCGATCTGATCACCTGCACAACGTCCCGCCGCCAACTACGGGCCGACGACGCTATTGCAATCCGCCTGATTGCCGTTGTACCCGGCGCCGTTGAATTTGATGGTCGAGCTGGCAAACGGAGCCATAGTCTTCCAGTTGGGATGCTTGGGCAACCAGACCTGCTTTGTCCAGGGATTTAGGTCCAACCAATTGGCCATTTCGTTTTTAGCCTCAGCGGATAGAGCGGCGGTGCGGTTAACGGCTTGCCACTCGCGGCACGCCAGCAAGGCATCGTCCTTGAGTTGCTCATCCTTGGTAACGGAGCCGGCCACTTTGCTGGGGCCAATCTGCCACCGGAAGTTGCGCGCCCCGGATTGCCAGGACGAGGCCTCAAGCTCGAAAAGAGAATCCTTAACCCCTTGCTCCCCCTTCAAGGTGCTGATGGGGAGCTTGCGTTGGCGCTGTTCAAGGTGGACCATCTCATGCCCGATGGTGTTGACCAGTGAGGCGGGGGATAGTTCTTGCATGGCGGGGGTGTAAACGGTCAGAACGTATTTGCCGCCGAACCCCGCGTCCAGGTCCGCATCTTCATCGGGCTTGTTAGTGGTCATCTGGCATACCACGTTAGGGTCATAGACAGAGTAGAAGGATCCCACGATCTGCTTGATCAGCGCCTCGCCGGTACCTCCGCCGGGAACCCTGACCGCCAACGCCAACCCCAGCAGTGCCCCGGGGCTCGAGCCTTTCTGGTCGGGGAAGACCGCCATGTTGTACTCGGAGACGAAGGATTGCAGATTCAATGCCTTGGTTTTTGTGGGCTGCGTCATCATGCAACCTGTACCGCAGGTAATGGACTCATGGGGATTTTTGACCCGGCAAGTGTTGGGATAATCCCAGCGGGATCCATTACACCCGAACACAATGTCTTTGCCGCCGGTGCCGGGACTCGGAATATTGAAGAACGGATCGGCGACGGGTGGAGTCGTGGGTTTGGGCTTGGGAGGCGGAGGGGGATTGGAAGGCCCCGCCGGAGGCGAACTGGGATTCGCAGGCGGGGGCGGTGGGGTCCCGCCGGGCGGATTGGGGGCCGGAGGATTGCTCCCCGGCGCAGGCGGTTCGGTCGGTTCCGTTCCCGCAGGATTGTCGTCCGGAGTGCCAGGAACTATCGTTCCCGATCCCGTCCCTGGTGATGGTCCTGGCCCTGGTCCTGTCCCCGGGCTGTGGCCGGCTCCCGTGATGCCGCCCATCCAGGTGGAAGTCCCCGCCCCGGGGGAAAGCAGTTTGAAAGGGAGAACCAATGTCGGACCTGTCAAAGTGAAAGGCTGGTTGGTTACGGAAATCCCGATTTGCGGAAGCGTGATGGTCATCAGCGATCCGTTGACGTGATATTGCCCATTGTCGGTAAGAGTCTCACCGGGCTTTACCGCATTGAGCACCGCAGTGCCATTTGCCGGCGTGAAGGTGATCGTCACCGCGGTCCCCGAAGCCGCCTTGCGCCCGGTGGAGTCCGTCACATAGGTATAGGTTCCGGAAGGCCCAGACGCCGCCCCGAGGCCGGTAACTCCCCAGGCCAGTATCATCAGGATGCCTGCTGCCCATCTCAGCACGCCATGCACAACCGCGGTGCGAGCGTGACTCAAGCGCAACCTCCCAATCAAATTGACCCGCTACCCAGGAATCGATCGCGACCTCAGCGAAGCGTAGAGTGGGGCCAGGCATTGCCCACCGCCCCTTGTAGTTCCACTTTCTGTTACTCGTAGATGATGCCGACTTAATGTAGAGGAGTTCGGCAGGATTCTGCGCCTCAGGCTACGAATTGTCAATATGGGTTCTGCGGATTGAAGTGGGAAAATGGTGGGGGGAAAAACGGTGGAGGAAAATCGGCGTCAGGAACGGGTGAAAAAATTGCGCGGAGCCACGGATTGACACGGATCAGCACAGATAAATCCTCTCTTTTCATCCGCGCCACAAGCCGCCAGGGCGGATGCGCAGGCAGGCTCCCCTCCTGATTTAGAGCTTGTCCTGAACGCAATGAAGGAAGGGGGATGGCGCGTTCGCGCCGGGGGCGGTTACAGGACCCTAATTGCCAATCCCAATCCCTAGTGGAAGGCCGCAGAAGCTATCATCTTGGTAAATCGGAAACATGGTGTCCCGGCTTCTCTCGGAAAAAAGTACCTGACCTTTTCCTCCGACAGCTTTTCCACTCCGCCGGATTGTTCTCCGTGGGGCGACACACCGCATGTAGTTCGAGCAACCTGAGGCGTGTTGGCAAGCCGTCCTTGATTTCTGGCGCGAGCAAGCAAAGGACTAGCGGGCGCGATAAACCTCGCGCCAACCGCCGGTGGGGATCACCGCTCCGACAATGGCGCCCACAATCCCACCGACCGCAGAAACTACCCCCGTGACGTTTCCGCTGGTGAACCCATAGCAGCCTGAGGTGCAGCCTGCGATTGCCGCGCCAATCCCTGCCCCAGCGCCCGCCCCGATGCCGGCGCCGATCAGTGCATTCCGCATGCGGTGAGGTTTGCCTTTGGAGGAAACCCGAAGCACATTCGGCCGACCTATGGTTTGTTCGGCGCTCGCCGCACTCACCACGATCGCCTCATCAGTTACGCTGCGGAAGCTGCCGGTGGTGGATTGAGCGCCTGTCTGTACTACCTGAATTTGCTGGCCTGCCGACAATTTCTTTAGCTTGTCCCAGGCGGCTTGATTCTTGACATCGTCTCCCCGGGCGGAAGCCGCCGCCATCCCCCATGCGAGAACCAGGAGCACCAAGCACACACTACTATTGACATGCTTCATTCGGAGTCTCCTTGGATAGTAGTTTGGCCGCCCTTTTTGAGTTTGGCCGAGAGAGGGGAAGGTGCCTTACCGGAATTTCCGGTTTCACACTTGTTGCTGCGTAAGAACCATATCCCTTGCGTCCAGACGCGTCAAGGAGAATCCGGGACCGGCGCGATATTTCCTATTTTCTGTGGCCATCCTTCAGGATTCTTGGCTTCATGCGGCGTCGCCGCTGCTTCCCCGCCAGCAGTCCCTTTCGCCGCCGAGCCCAACAGCAACTCGCGGTGCGCTTGGACGCGGACGTGGTGGCTTGGCTGCAGCGCCCAGGAGCAGACTATCAGTCGAGACTGAATGGGTTGCTTCGCAGAGCGATGCAGGAAGAGATCCGCCGCTAGGGACAAACACGTCTCGGTACCGTGAGCGGTGCGCCCGGGCAAAAGATAACGGTACCTGCACTGTTTCCCCCCTGACATCTTCGGCAACGACACGATGACGATTGTTGCGGTTACGGTGGGGGGAAAGAAGTAATATCTCGCGCAGAGACGCTGAGAAAAACTCGCAAGAAGAAAGAGCAAACGACCGCGGCACGAATGGGAGTGCGGAGTCGGAAGCTCGCTCCTTTTAGTCTTTCTCAGCGTCTCCGCGTCTCCGCGCGAGGATAATCCTTGTGACGGAAAACGAGATCGGTACGATAGTGGTGGATACGGCTGTCAGCGTTCATCGGGACTTGGGGCCGGGGTTACTGGAATCGGTCTATGAAGTGGTCTTGGCGCATGAATTGAGCCTGCGGCGATTGGAGGTCAAGCGCCAAGTTCCCATCGCGATTGTTGACAAGGGAATCTCGTTCGCGGAGGCCTTCCGGGCCGACCTGTTGGTCGCCGATAAGGTGATTGCAGAATTGAAGTCGCTTGAGCTCATCAATAAGGCGCATCGCAAACAGGCCCAGACCTATTTGCGGCTCACCGGTTTGAAGCTGGGCTACATCCTTAATTTCGGCGCCCCACTGATGAAGGAAGGCATCGTCCGAGCCGTGAATGGCCTGGAAGAACGAACCCCTTAACTCGCGCAGAGACGCTGAGACGCAGAGAAAAGATGAAAATGAAGAAGGAAGAGATCGTCTGTCAATTGGCGGTAGGGCGCCGTTTTTCCTCTTAATTCCTGCTCCGCGTCTCTGCGTCTCTGCGCGAGTCATTTCTTGGAGAATTCTATGGCACTGCACAAGCGGGGTCGCCCGGACGCCGCGTAGCGACGAGGTGCGCGTTCTTCAGCGCTCCTCGGCGACTCTTCATCTGCCATTTAAGCACTCGAAATGTCGCCTGGATCCGCCCCGTCCATAATCCCCGCCATGCCGCGCCTGCGTCCCCTGGGACCCTTGCACAGGGACTTGAGAAAATTCAGACAAGGGAGAAGGCGAATGGCGAAGCCGATAAGGAGTCCGTTGACCGACGGACACCTCATCGCTACCCCCAAATGACCTCCGGGGCAGCCGGTCATGAAATAGCGACTAACCACTTACGTTTCAATCGGATCCCTGCTCATTCTTAGTCCAAGATTAGTTCATTCGCCGTGCATCGACGCTCTCCGTGCTACGCCGCATAGTCGCCCTCACCGCGCAACCCGCGGCGGAGGCGACGATGAGCAGAACGGCAGCTTTAGTGAGATGCTTGACAGGTTTGGCGGCCCTCGTAGGGGCAGGGGCCGGCACGCTGGGGTGGGCAAGGAATCCCGCAGTAAGCGAAAACAACGCAATTACCCTGAGAGTGTACGATTATGTCCGCGCAAATCGACCCACAATTCTGGCAGCGGAGGGTGAAGCCACCAAAATCTTCGCGCATGCGGGCGTGGTAGGCACGTTGGGTGGATTGCCCGACCTCGCGCGCCGAATGGGACAACTACCCCCATTGCCGATCAGCATGGCAGGTGAACGATTATGTTCTGCGCGTAATGCCCAAAGCGATGGCGGGCTTGCTGGAGAAATCGCAGGACACCCTGGGGTCCACACTCGATTGCGATGTGGGATCAACCTGCATGGCCAGCGTCTTCTACGATCGCGTCATGAGTCTGGCCGGGAATGCCCATGCACCGGCGCCAGTCCTCCTGGGCCGAGTGATGGCTCATGAGATTGGCCACCTCCTCTTGGGCGAGAATTCGCATTCCTCCACCGGCATCATGCGCGCCAATTGGTCTGACCGTGAGTTTCGCCCGGACGCGGGCCTTGAATTGTTATTCACGGCGGAGCAGTCGCGCCGGATGAAAAGCCACCTCGCCGAACGCGTGCAAACTTGGCAGGCCCAGGCGAAAGTTGCGGACGTTAACCGCTAGCTTCTCTCAGAAGTTCTCCAGCAACCACACGTTGCTATCGGTGGAAAACGCTAACACCGCCAGGTAACGACCATCGGGGGAGGGTATACCCCTAGCCGGGTAATTAAATACCGAGAACCGCTGCCGCCAGATGACTTGACCGCGACCTTCCAAGTCCACGTAGAGGAGCGTGGCTCCTAGACCTGCACTAACTGAGACAAACAGGCCCCTGCCGTCTGCTGCCCAGCACGGGTTCGTGAGGCCATGCCAACCCCTGACAGTGACCTCGCCAACCTCCCCGCCCGCCAACGGCAGGATTTGGATTCGGTCCTTGCGATCATCAAATTGTGCAAATGCGAGGCGCGAACCATCAAGGGATAGGTCCCAGCCATAATAGACGCCCGGCTGGTTGAGATTAACCCTGGTAACCTCCCGCCTCCTCTGTTCTTGCGACGGCTCGAACGCCGAGAAGATGAGTTGTTTGTGGTCCGGACTCACCTCGCTGAAGACACACAAAGTCGCCGGAGACCGCGCACAGCCCAAGCGGTCGATGCCTCGTCCCTCCAGCACCATTTGCGGTGATCCACCCGAGGTGGGCACTTGCATAATGCGTACCGGGGTAGCGGGATCAACCCTGGAAGTTGCCCTGGACAAGTACAGAATCCAGGACCCATCCGGGCTCACCACGGCCCAATCCTTATAGTCAGGGCCGGTGACGACCGGCTGGGCGGTGGTTTGATCCAACCCCTGTTTATAGATGCCCCACGTACCATTCCGATTGGATTGAAAAAGGACGGCTTTGCCATCCGGCATCCAATCATAGGGATAATCCCTGGACTGTTCCAGCGTTAGACGACGCGGGTTCTTCAAACGGCGACCTCCGGCTTCCAGTTCCCCAACGTCAACATGGGTCTGGAGGGTACGTTTTGTAACGGCCAACTGCTTTCCGTCCGAGGTTCCGCCAGGACTGAGTATTTGGGTTTCCGCCCAGTTCGTGACTCGCCTTGGTTTGCTTACAGGTTTGCCAGTTTTCGTGTCCAGTCGCACTTCCCAAAGATTCACTCCACCCCGAACCTCAGGTTCCACCACACGGTAAACAAAGCGACCACTCGGAAACCAGACGAATTGAGAGCCGTAGCCCGATTCTATGACCGTGGGCTGGCCTCCTTCCAGGTCGCGACTCTCCATGGAATATTCGAGTTTGTCAGGCGTGCGGTGAATTCTATTGTAGGCGATTCGCTGGCCATCTGGCGACCACGCGGCCCAGAAGAACCCGTCGTCTTCAGAACCGGATACAAATCTGCGTGGTTCTTCTCCCTGTGCGCCCATCAGCCAGATCTCGCGGTTTTTGAAAAAAGACAGGCCGGTTCCGAAGGCAATCAGGCTGCCATCCGGCGAGACCGACCAAGCGTCGGCAGCGTCGCGGAGCTTGCGCGGCGGTCCCCCCATGACTGATATAACCCAACTGCTACTGAACTGTCCGGACTCCACGCCGGTGGCAAAGAACTTCGTGCTGTCGGGAAACCATCCATTCGGCCACCAATTATCGAGGTCCGGCGCCCGCCCTTCAGGTTGAGGAATATTGAGTATTTCTCCAGTCTGAATGAGCTTTAGGTGCATTCCCATTAGATCGCTGTAGGCCAAGTATTTTCCATCCGGCGAAATCGCATCCTGGATTACGAAGTTTTCACTTGAATTTCCCGTCAGTCGTCGCTCCACCAATTCGGGCGGGGGCGCAGGGGGGCGCGCGAGCCAGTAGGCGAGAATCGCGCCGGCGATGACGATAGCACCGGCCAAGGCAATTGCCAGCCGGCGACGTAGACGCGGCTTTATGCCGCCACGTTCGATATGGCGGGGTAAACCCGCCGCTGCACGTTCTGATTCCGTATCGCGCTTCAGACGCTTCAGATCCGCGCAGATTTCGGCGGCACTTTGGCAACGCAGGTCGCGATCCTTCTCCAGCGCCTTGCCGATGACTGCATCGAGGCCCGGCGGGATGGCAGGATTCAAGTTCTGCGCCGGAGTCGCTTGCCGCGTCAGAATCGCTTCCCGAATCTCTTCCGAAGTCGCGCCGGTAAAGGCCTGCTGGCCCGTCGCCATTTCGTAAAGCACCGCGCCGAAGCTGAACAGGTCCGTGCGCGCATCCACCTCTTCGCCCCGCGCCTGCTCCGGCGACATGTAGGCGGCCGTCCCCATCGCCGCGCCGGGGGTCGTCAGGTGCGGATCGGGACTCGAAAGGGTCGGATTTTCCCCCGCGTCCCCCCTTCCGCCCTCCTTGTCCTCGACCGCACTCGCCGCCCACTTCGCCAGCCCAAAGTCCAGGATCTTGGCTCCTCCGTGCTTGGTCACAAAAATGTTCGCTGGCTTGATGTCGCGATGAATGATGCCCTCGGCGTGCGCGGCTTCCAGCCCCTCGGCAATCTCGATGGCAAGATCGAGCAACGTACTAATTTGTAGGGCCGAACGGCGTTCGGCCGGGCGAGCGCCGCTCGCCCCCACAAGAACGTCCTTGAGCGTCTCGCCTTCCATCAACTCCATCGCTAAGAAAGGCTGTCCGTTCACCTCTTCGATCTCATAAACCGTGCAGATATGGGGATGATTGAGCGCTGAGGCGGCGCGCGCCTCCCGCTGGAATCGCGCCAGCGCCGTGGGATTTCCCGCCAGGCCCGTGGGCAGGAATTTCAGCGCCACCTTGCGGCCCAACTTCGTATCTTCCGCCTTGTACACAATCCCCATGCCGCCTCCTCCCAACTTCTCGAGGATGCGGTAATGGGAAACGGTCCGGCCGATCAGATCGGAATGAGTGAAGTCGGACGCGGGGGTAGCAATTGCGTCGGCGGGGGGAGCCTTCACCGCCACTTCCCCTTGCGCCGGTTCTCGGGCATCCACACGCTCAGGGGGTGCCGGTTCTTGAGGGGGATTTGCGGGTGATTCCCCAGCCGGTTGGTTCACCGCTGCCGACGGGAAAATGAAACGGAACCCACGGCGCGGTATGGTCTCGACATAGCGTGGGCTTTCCGCTTCATCGCCCAAGGCCTGCCGGAGTTTCTTGATGGCCGTGCCGATGCTGTGATCGAACTCCACAATCGTGTCGTTCGGCCAGAGGCGTTTGCGGATCTCTTCCCTCGTCACTGTTTCGCCGGGGTGTTCCAACAGCACGAGGAGAATTTGGAGGGGTTGCCCTTGCAGACGAATGCGGTGCCCGCCCTTGCACAAATCACCGGCGCGGACATCCAGTTCGAAATCCGCAAAGCGAATCCGTTGTACAGGAGAATCCGGCACCGAGTTCTCCCTTCTTCAATGTGCGAATATTACCACAGCAGAGCGGAAATTACGCCGAGCGGGTAGCCGGGAGGTCGTGTAGCGCCGAGGTGCACGTTCTTCAGCGCTCCGCAGCGGATCTTCATCTGCCATTTAAGTATTCGAAGTGTCGCCCGCATTCGGGGGGCCTTGAGAAAGGGGGAGAAAGGGGTCAGGCTGGCTGGCGCCATGATTCTGGGCTCTGCGTCTCGCTCAGGCGTCACATGAAAAAATCAACACGCCTATACAAATCGAAGCATGAACGGGCCACGAGAGGGATGAATCGCTGAGCTGCGCTCGCTTCAGAGATGCGCCAGCTGGCCGGAGTCCGGTGGGCTCCATCGGAGTTCGTAAATCGGTTCGACCGGCGACGAGACCCCAAAGATGGCGGCGCTACGCTGAAATCGGGACCATTTCCGCACTTTTCGCTTGACAGAACGGCCCGGATGTGCTAGTCTAGTCTAGGTATGGTGGCTTATGTTCTGCCGGAGGCAATTACCAGTTCGCGGCGGAGCCCGATACGCGGTCTCGCGTGAGGGCTTGGGCCGAGAAAAGTCTAGCCTCGCGGCAGGCGAGCCACGCCGCCAATTTGTCGGCTTTTCGGACCCGCAGGCCGAAAAACGCAAAATTCATCGAAAGAACCCGATGAGTTGTTGAAAAATAAGCCACTTAAAAACAGACAGAATGCCCGATGCCGATGAGTACTTGATTCCAAGGGGCTTATGCTCCGTCAATCGTGTTTTTTACACTTTTTCATGCATCTCTTTTCCCCTCAGTGGATTGGGGCCATTTGGGGCTCTTGTGTCCATGGTGTGATCCGCAAAATCCCCTTATAAACCATGCAAAAAACGAGCTTTTCAGCGGTCCTTCCCACCCTTGCCCGCGCGGCATCGCTAGCCTCCCCGCGGCAGCCGCGAATGGCGCTATTGAGTTCCTGCGGCTCGTCCCGTCGATGACAGATTCAAATTCAAGATTCCAGATTGAATTGAGAGGCAAGGAACGCCATCAAACACGACGAAATCGTCGAACACCTGGAAGACCACAGTCGGAAATCGGAGCAGATCGCGCCGAGGTGGGGCTGTTCAGCTTCTTCGGCGGCTCGTCCCGTCGATGACAGATTCAAAATTCAAGATTCCACATCAGCCCAACGGCGGCTGCATCCGCTACTCTGCTTCATCTGAACGTCGTCTGAGCGAGAAGCACGCTCCCGACGGCGATCAGGCCGATGTAAACGAAGCGGAAAAAACCATGGCCGCTCATACGCTGATTGACGGCGCGTCCCAGCAGGATGGCGACGGCGAGCGCCGGGAGCGATAGAAGAAAGTACCGCGTCAGCACGGCGTTCCAGAGTCCGACGGCGGCATAGCCGGCAAGTCCGACGAGACTGGCCGGCAGGAAATAACCTTTCCTTCCTTCGGCCCCCGGGGCCGGCACCGGCGTGGCGTCGTGCCATGGGGTGCGGGAAGAAGCGTGGGGAGGGGGAAGCCAGTGCGGGTCGGCGTCCGTATCGAACCCGAAAGCACGACCGCCCGGAGTGCCGTCTACGCCACACGCGCGTGGAAAGCCCTCCGGCTCTCCGCCCGGGCGGTTCAAACATCGAAGCTGTACTTTACGGTGTCTCCGGTGATGCACGCAAGAGCTACGCGGGCCCGTTCGCTGCCGGGTCCTTCCACCTTCCAGGCGTCGTCCTTGTACACCAGGTTCATCTGGCTTCTTTGTCGCCACCAAGCGGCCACGTCGCGGGGCAAGGGAGTCCAGACGTTCTTTTCCTCCCGCACTTGGGCGAGATATTCCAGCAGGGCGCGATAGGTGTCTTGGGCCCGGCGTTCGATGACGTAATCCGGATGGACGATCAAGCTGATCAGCCCATGCTGCTCACGGACCAGGGCAATTTGCCTTTTCCACAGTCTGGGCGTGTAGTCATTGAGAATATGAAAGAGCGTGTAGTCCTGCGTGCAGGTTACGGGAAGCTCCAGGATGTTCCCCACAAAAAAAGGCATCACCGTGCAGCACCCGCCGCGCTGCGGATCCAGGTGCGCGACATTGGGGAATGACATGTCATAAGAGAAGCCGAAGGCGGTAAACCACTCGGCATTGCGGTAGAGAGCGCCGGACCGAAATCCCTCGGCACCGTACTCCCGCACATAACTATTGATGCGCTGGGCCCGGCGCAGGAACTCGGCATGGTCGACGAACAGGCGACCGTCGTGGGTCAGGTCGTGGACGTTCACCTCGAATCCGCGGGCGGTAATGCTTTCCCGAAAACTGCTGGAAACGGGGTAACGATCCTCCGGCACCAACTGAAAGGAACTGCGGAAGCCGTAGGACTCGTCGAGATCCATGAGTCTCGCGCAGAAGTCCCTGCCGGCTTCCTCCTCCACGTCATGAGTCAGAATGGCGCAGCTCGAATGGCCGTCCGGCCAGAACCAGATGAACGGAACCCTTTCCTGGTTCTGATGCCGAAGCAAGAGCGCAAGCAATTTCCGATGAATCTGATCGACGCTGGTGTCCAAGGGCCAGGACGGGAAGGGAATTTTATCCCAACCGCGCAGGAAAAGCCGTTGCAAGGGCCGGCGCACGGAGACCCCCATCAGGGGCCGGGCGAAGTAGTAGGCCTTTCGCACCAGGGTATTGATAAACTGCCCTTCGTTGCGCAACTTCGCCGTGTAGCGCTCACACCGGAGATTCTCGATGACTTCGTCAACGTGGAAAGGGAGTTCGAGCGCGCACGCATCGGTTCGAACGTACGCGAGCGCATCCGCGAGATCGCCATCGGCCGTCTTGGAGGCATCGCCACTGTACAGTTGACCGTAACAAATGATGTCCGGTCCCATCCGAAAGAACCCGGGCGGCCTTTCACTATGGCTTGTTGCGGCGATTTGCGCGCCATTCGACGGGCAGCGGTAATAGTCAGCCCATTCAGGCACCGCGGGCTCTACCGCCGCTTGCTTTAGACCAGACTGATCCATCATCACCTTTACGAAGTGAATCTTTGGACTCGATTGCCACCTTTTCTTCCGAGCAGGCTGGGTGTTAGCCCACGCTCGACCTCACAGCACCTGACCGATTCTCGAACGCCAACCTCGACTACCTTAAAGGTGCTACGATTCAACCACTTCTCTCGACGAAGCGCAAGTGGTTCGGCGCCCACCCGTTAGGCAATTGCCGCACCGCATCTCCAAAGTTCCCGTAGGCTCCCGAAACGCCCCGCCACGTCGCCGCGAACCATGCCCACTTTGGCCAAGTAACGCGTTTCAACCCAATCGGCTTCGTTATGCTTTGGATTCCATCTCGGGAACGGAAGGAAGTAGGGCCGGGCACCTACCGGCTATTGTAACGCCAATTGCCCGATTTGAGACGCTACTCCCTCATTCGGGGCAGCGATCAACAGGCTACCCTCCCCTCGAGATTCGCCGGCTGGCGCAGAGTGAAACTCTGCGGCATCTGCTCCACGCGAAGGTTCGCCCTGCCATCGAGTCGCAGCGCTGTGCTCTGATGCGCCAGCCAGAAACGATGCGGGGGCGGTCGGCCGGCTTAATTCGATCCGGTCGAACCGCCCCCAAATTTCCGGGAAGGCGTCGTCAGCGACTGCGAACTCTCGGTCCGCAACGAGTGACTGCCTACTGCCTTCTGCTTACTGCCTACTGCTTTTCGGCTCACTGGGACTGGCTTGACTCCGCCCTTTGCGAACTGGGGTCCGGCTCCGGAGGTGGTGCTGTGACGCCGTGCATCAGGTCATTCGTCAGGAAGAACTTTCCGTCGCTGGGTACCATCATGATCTGCACCTTGTCGGAGAGTTTCTCGGCGATGATCTTGTTAATCAGCAACGGATTTTGCTTCAGCACACTGGCCTCACCGCGCAGGCGCTCAGCGTCAGCGCTGGACGTCACGCGAATGCGATTGGCTTCGGCGTCCGCCAGCAGGTTGCGCCGCTGAAGTTCCGCCTTGCTGTCGATCACCTTGGCTTCCGCGGCGGCCTCAGCGCTCTCGACCGTGGCTTCCTTGCGCGCCTCGGACTCCAGCCGCGTCTGCTGAATCTGCTTTTCCTTGAGCGGCAGCGTGTACTGCATGGCATCGGATTCAGCCTTGGCTTGCAGCACGCGCACCTGCGCATCACCCTCGGCATGCGTCACCTGCTGAACCTTTTCCGCTTCCGCCTGGAGCTCGGCGATGCGCACCTGCTTTTCCTGAATTTGCGTGTCGAACACCAGCCGGTCGTTTTCCTGTTCCTTCAGCAGCAAACCCTCCAGCCCCTTGGCGTACTCATCCGGCAGCTTGATGTCGCGCACCATCACTTCTTTCAGCACAATGCCGTCCGCGCTCAGCCGCTTGGCAATGGCATCGGCGGCTCGCTGGCGGATTTCCTCGCGGCGAGCGGCGAACACGTCGCGCACGGTGTAGTTTGGCACCACCTCGCGGAAGGCGCTCGCCACCACGGGCGGAACAATCTCCTCTTCCACCGGCTGCGGCAGGTTGTTTTGAATGTAGTCAAGCCGGCTGGCATCAAGCCGGTAGCGGACGTTGACCGCCAGACCGATGGTCAGCCCCTCCTGCGACGTGACCCGGAGGACTTCCTCCTTCCTGGTCGTCTCCTCCGCGTCCGTGGCAAAAACATGATCGCGCACGTCAAACAGAACGACATGTTCCAGGAGCGGCTTGATGAAGTGCACACCCGGATACAACGTTCCCGGCCGCGTGCCGGAAATCTGGCTGACGCGCACGCCCGCCATGCCGCTGGGCACGACGACGATGCTGAGTCCGATCAGCAAGGGCAGCCAGACGATCAGCGCCAACTTCTTCGCGGCGTTCCAACGAACCGGCTTGGGGGCCGGGATCTTTTCGGCGGCGCCGCGAAGCATTAGACGCCGGTAGTTTTCGGCCATGTAAACGTCATAGGCCACCATCGCCGCGGCGATCGTGAGCCCTCCAATTCCTGCGATCATCATGAGATATTTCAGTAGCAACATAGAATGCTCCCTTCATTGGTGATTTGTGACTGGTGATTGGTGATTGCTCCAAAAACTCGCGACACGGGATACGGGACAGGCGATGCGGAATTCGGAATCCGGAATTCGAAATCCGACCTATCACATTCCCTTCGTCCCCGCTGGTCACTGCGCCCTCCGTATGCTCCCTGCCTGCTCCCTTTTGCTCTCCGCGTTCTGCCTACCGCCTACTGCCCACTGTTTTCCGCATTACTGCCTACTGCTTTCTGCCTACTGCCTACTTGCTATTCTCCGCTTCCCGCCTCTTCCATCATCGAGGTCGCTACGGCGATGGAAGTCGGGCTGACCCGTGGGGCCGCAGCCGGGGTCGTAGCCGGAGTTGCGGAGGACGCCGTCATTACTTCCGGGCTGCCGAAGATGGCGGCCACTTGCTCGTCGCGCGCGCCGTGAATCTCAACCGTGTCGCCGACCTTTACCAGGCTGAACAGCTCCTCCACGTCGTGTTTGCCCATGCGAATGCATCCGTGCGAGGCGGCCTTGCCGATGGAGTTGGGAACGTTGGTTCCGTGAATGCCGTAGCCGTTCTCGCTGAGGCCCATCCAGCGATCGCCGAGCGGGTTGGACTTTCCCGGCGCCACCACCTTGCCGTGGTAGTACCAAGTGGGGTTCATGACCTTGTTGACGAGCTTCATCGAGCCGAACGGGCTGGGAGTCACGGCAGCGCCCACCGCCACCGAATAAACCTTCAGTACACGGCCGTCTTCCGTAAGCGCCAGTTTGCGGTCAGGGACGCTGATCACCAGCACGCGGCGAGGCACGTCTTCGCTTTCCTCGTGCTTCGTGGCAACCGGGCCGGCGTCCGTTCCCAGGAGCTGCGCCGACCAGAAAAGCGCCACCGTCGCGATGAAGAGGCCCATTCGGCTCCGAGCTTGTTTTGCCAACCATCCCTGCCGTTTCGTAGAGCGCCGCATGTTCATTCCCTCCGGTGTACTTGCGTCCACGCCCGTATTAGAGGCACGCCGCGCACCAGAAGGCATATTACTGATTTCAAGTCAGTTATAGGTTTCTTGGACGTATGGTAACGTGTCTGGTAGAAGACGTTGTGTAGGAAGTGACACGTTGCGGCTGGACACGTACCATGGCCACCTTGGCCATGCCCGAGCAGGGGCAGGATGCCCGCGGTACGATCGACGGCCCTGCGTCATGATTGCCGAATCGAATTTCGCCGCGATATACTCCGTGGCCACGGTGAGAGGCAATTGCCTGCGACCGCTATGATGCGACGAGGTCGGAAATGCGTGTGACCATGAGCTTGACACTACTCTTAAGCTTGCTTCCGGCGCTAGCCGTGCCCAAGGAGGGCCCTCCGATGGTGCGCATTGCCGTCTGTCAAATCCTGGCCATTGATGGCGACCGCGAGGGGAACTTTCGCCGCATCGAATATGCGCTTGAGCAGGCGCGCGCAGCGCACGCGGACATCGCCGCGTTTCCCGAATCGGTGATCCTGGGTTGGCAAAATCCCGACGCGCATCGTCTGGCCACGCCCATTCCCGGCGCGGACAGTGACCGCATCGCCGCGCTGGCCCGCCAGTACGGCTTGATGATTTCCATTGGCTTGGACGAGAAAGACGGCGAGCATCTCTACGATTCGGCCATCCTAGTGGACAAGACCGGCAAGCTGCTTTGGAAGCATCGCAAGCTGAACGTGCTGGCGCACCTGATGGACCCACCCTACGCCGTGGGAACGCCGGAAGGCATCGGCGGCGTGGACACAGAGTTCGGCCGCATCGGCGTGCTGATTTGCGCCGACACTTTTGTGGACGATTACGCTCAGCGCATCGCTCAGTTCAAACCCGATCTGGTGCTGGTTCCCTACGGCTGGGCGGCGGAATTTGACAAGTGGCCGCAGCACGAGAAGGACCTTGAGCATCTCGTCGCTCGACGCGCCAAAGAGTGGAACTGCCCTGTCGTGGGCACCGATCTTGTGGGAGTCATCACGCACGGCCCTTGGACGGGCCAAACTTATGGAGGAGCCAGCGTGGTGGCGGACGCTTCCGGCCAGGCGGTGGCCGTCCTGCGTGACCGCGACGTGGAAGTGCGCGTGGTGGAGTTGGCCGTCACGCACCACAACTGAGTGAGCACCGGCGATTGTCGGACCCCCTCACCCGTCCCGCCCCGCCTGATGAAAGCGGCGGCTGCGGGCCACCCTCTCCCCCAACGGGGCGAGGGCATGAAGTCTATTCAACTCCCCCCTCGCCCCTTTGGGGGAGAGGGGCGGGGGTGAGGGGGTTGGGTCGCTCCACCACACAGTAGCCAGATGAATGAACATTCGGAGCCTATTTCTGATGCGAAGGATCCTCATATTCTTAGGCCTGATCGTAATCGTTCTCATTTCCACGAATCCCCTACTTTCTCAGACCGACTTGCAATCCCGTATTCCCGAAAACGTCTATCGCGGCGAACTGCTGACCTATCCCGGGCCGTGGGGATTTCAAATTCCCCGCTCGGGCATCATTCTGGTTCGCGACGACGAACTGGTGACGCTGGCCGCCGATCCGGACAAGCCCCTGAACCTTTCGCTGGACCGCACACCGCGCTATGAAAGCCTGCGGCAGATTTGCGAACGTGCCCAGGCGCGGGGCGAGCGCACCTTGATACTTGCCTTCGATCATTTCTTCAAACAATACCGGCGGGGTCAGGACACGCCGCGGCGCCTGATGCCGGACACGGATGAGTACATCGCCAAGGTCGCTGCCATCAGCCGCTTTGCCGCGGGCTACGGGCTGGGGCTGGAATTGAGCATGCTCACCCCGCTGGAACTGGGCAAGGGCTATACCGTGCGCACGGGCGAATCGGGCCTGTGGATGCACTATCGCGAGGGCCTGCGCGATCCCCGGACCGGCGCCTTCAGCGTGCAACTCTGGCAGCATCAGCAGTGGGTGAACAACAAAGGAGTATTTACCCTTGAGGACGCCGGTGTGCGCGCCTTTGCCTTTCGCGAAACCCGCGTGCCGGGCACCTACTATCGCGCCGTCGATCCCGCCGACATCGTCGAGATCAAGCAAGGCATCGAGGTCGAGCATTTCGAAAACATCACGGCGCACTCGGGAGATTTCCGCGCGGTGCGGATTCGCGTGCACGGTGCCGGTTCGGTCGGACGCGATGGGCTGGACCACGTTCTGGTGGTGCAAATGTATCGCTCGCCGGAGATGGACTACTTCAGCCCCAAGGCGCTGCCGTTTCTTACCAACCTCGTCGATCGACTTGCCGCCGCAGGTATCCGCTTGAACGCGCTCTACTCCGACGAGATGCACATCCAGCAGGATTGGGCCTACTTCAGCCATCACGACCACGGCGAGTTTGCCCTGCGCTACGTGAGCCCCGGACTGGCCCGCGAATTCGCCGCCCGCTATGGCGCCGAGTACGCCGACTTTGCCAAGTACCTGATCTACTTCGTGCACGGCCAGGAGGACTTTGCCATCGATCTAAGCCCCAAGCAGGATGTGGCGCACGTGTTCGGGGCCACGCCCGACGCCATCGAGCGCACCGCCCTGTTCCGCGCGCGCTACTACCACCTGCTGCAAAACGGAGTGGTGGACCTGTTTGTGCACGCCAAGCATTACGCCGAACAGAAAATGGGCCGGCAGCTTACCGCGCGCGCCCACGCCACCTGGGCCGAAAGCCCCACCATTGATTACTGGCGGAACAACGAAACCGGGCACGCGCAGTATGAATACACCTCCAACTTTGTCTGGTCGAATACCGTGCATCAGGCCGCCGCGGCTTGCGACGACTACTTCAAGTGGGGAGACTTTCTCACCGGCAACGGCAACGACCACGCGGAGGGCGGCTGGATGGACCGCGATTATTTCGCCTTGGCCCTGGCCGCCTCGACAGGAATCCTCAATCAGGTGCCTTACTCGTATGCTGCGCACTGGGGCCTGCCGCCGGAAATCAGCAAGCGGCGCACCGCGCTGGAAGAGGCTTATGGCGTGGAGGGCTCGCCCCAATACGCCGCCGTGGAAGACATGCAGCACCGTGACACCGGCGTGCTGATGCTCTATCCGCTCGATCTGGTCGCCAGCGACGAACGCTTTGGCAGTTGGATGATGCAGTACGGCTACGGCAACTACGTCACCGCCGACAAGTTGCTCGAACGCGGCAAGGTCAACGGCAACGCGATCGAAATGGCCGGCAGGCGGTTCACTACTTTGATAACACTGTTCGAGCCGTTCCCCTCGGAAAAGCTGCTGGCCTTCATGCGTGAATTCGCCGCCGGTGGAGGGCGCTTGATCTGGTCCGGACCACCGCCGCTGGTGACTTTTGAAGGTCAGGCCGCGCTTGAGGCCTGGCAGAATCTGTTTGGCGTGGACTACCAGCCGCGCCCGGCGGGAGGAGTCGCACTGCCCGGCAGGCTGGTGAACTTTGAAGGCTCGTTGGCCACGGTTTCACCGCAGATGATCCTGACGGATTTTCTGGTGGACCGCGTTTACCCGGTGAGCCCGCGTGAGGGGACTGGCGTGGTGGCGCGCGCGCAGGGCCGCATCGTGGGAACGCGGCGCGACAACGCTACTTTTCTCGGCTTTCGCCCGCGCGACGATCAATCGCGCAGCCTTGGTTACGACGTGCGAACCTGGTTTGGCGTTCTTGACGCGCTGGGCGCTTATCCCGGAACCGGCAAGTTTGCCGGCTTCAACGATAACACCGATCGCCTCTCGCGCACCGGAGCTTACCTGACCTGCCGGTTTCCCAACGGCGCGGTGACCGTGGCTCCGCACCTGCGAGAAACCGAAGAAGGCGGAGCGGGCGGCTTCGCTCGCAATGCGCGGGAGGATCGCGAGTATGAGAAGCGCAACCCCCCGCCCTCCGAGTCGATCATGCTACAAGCATTCCGCACCAACGGCCACACCGTGGACTTCATCGGCCAGCACGCCGTGGCCTTCCGCTTGGACGGCGAAGGGAACCTGATTGCCTTCGCCGGAGGAAATGCCACGAGATTTCCATCGACGAGCGCAAGACGGTTTTCGCCGACGCTGATGTGGATGAGATCGCCTGGGCGCCCGTCGCCGCGGCCCGGCGTGTGAAAGGCGGCGGCGTGATTCAGATTCAGGTTGTGGGCACAGGCACGGTCCGCATTCCCGCCGCCGGACTGCCCGCCCGTATGGCACTATATGCAGAGGGCCCGAAGCCCGGCAGCCGCGGCGCGCGCGTTCCCTGCACGCGTGAAGGCAACGATCTGGTTTTCACGATGATCAACGAGCTGCGCGGCCGTTGGCTTTACGGCGTGCCGGAGTAGTTCGGCTAAAATGCTTTGTCGTAACAGGGAGGTTCCCATGAATCGTCGTCGGTTTGTGCTCTCATCCAGTGCCGGGATCATAAGTTCTGGCTTCAACCGGGCGCTCAAGGCCGCCGGGCAGTCGCTGGGGCTCGACATTTCGAGCACGTCGTCCGGCGAACTCTTTCCTGCTAATAGCCTTTCTGAGCGCGCGTGGTCGCAATTCACGGCCTCGGGATTTACCGAGCCGGTCTGCGGCTTGATCCACCGCGGCACGAATCCCGCCGAGTGCGGGTTGCCGCTCGGGGCGATTGATACCGGCGGTCTCGACCTCGATACCGACGGCACGTTTGGCTACTGTTCCATGTTCGGTTCGTTTGTGCCGCCACGCGGGCCGCTTCGGCAGCCTTTCTTGGGCATTCGGATCGGAAAACAGAGTTGGGTTTTGGCAACGCGCTACACCGAGGAGATTGAAGGGGTCGAAAAGGCCCGCGAGATTCACTACTGGGGGCACTACCCGGTGGCGGATCTCGAGTACGAAACCAGCGCTCCGGTCAGCGTCGGGCTGCGCGCGTGGACTCCATTTATTCCCGGAGATGTTGCCACTTCGAACACCCCGGGAGCGGTGTTCGAGGTGCGTCTGCGCAACCAGACAGCCATGCGTCAACAAGGCAGCCTGATGTTCAATTTTCCCGGTCCCACGCAGGCGGAAGCTCAAATCTCCCCCAGCAGCCCTCGCGCGCGGGTGAATTACGGTTGGTTTTCCGTGCTGAAACCTGTTGCCGGTGCGGTGGTGCCGGCGAGGCGAAAGGAAGTGAGCGGCAATTTAAACGGCGTGACCGTGACCAGTGACGCCGGTGTGGGATATACGCTCGGGGTGCTGGGCCCGGAGAACGTTCGCCTGGGCGGGGAACGCGGAGTGATGGGTGGCACCTGGTCGGGGCATGGTCCCAAGCCGCAGGAGAATGATTTTGGCACTTCCTTGACCGTTGATTTCGACCTCGCCCCCCGCGACGCCAAGACCATTCGCTTCGTGCTCGGATGGTACGCGCCCTTGTGGAAGGGCGAAGGAGCGCATTGCTACACGCACATGTATGCCATGCGTTACCCGGACTCGCTCGCGGTAGCCCAACGTCTGGCGCGTGAACATGACACCTTGCTGAAGCGCATCTTGAGCTGGCAGCAGGCGATCTACACGCACGAAAAGCTGCCCGTCTGGCTGCGCGAGGCCCTGGTCAACAATTTGTATTTGATCAATGAAGTCGGCATGTGGGCGGCGGCCAAGCCTCCCATCGGGGATTGGTGCCGCCCGGAGGACGGCCTGTTCGGCATGAATGAGTCTCCGCGCGAGTGCCCGCAAATCGAGTGCATTCCGTGCAGCTTTTACGGCAACATCCCGCTGGTTTACTTCTTTCCGGAACTTGCCCTCTCCACGCTGCGCGGATACAAGGCCTATCAATTCCCTGACGGCGCTGCCCCCTGGATCTTCGGGGGTTGCACAGGCAGGCCGGCGACCGAGGGAAGTGAGATGGCCCTGCCCGTGCGCGGATACCAAACCACCTCGAATGGGATCTCCTACGCCGACATGGTGGACCGCTATTGGCGGCGCACGGGAAAGGACGAATTCCTCCAAGAGTTCTACCCCTCCGTCAAGCGGAACACCGTCTACACCGTGAACCTGAACCCCGGCCCCGACGGCGTCATCAGCATGCCCAAAGGGAACATCGACCCCGCCACCGGAGATCATGCCATGGAGTGGGTGGAAGGCGAAAAGTGGTTCGGCATGACTTCCCACGTGGGCGGATTGCACTTGGCGCACCTTAAGATCGTCGAGCGGATGGCGGAGAAAGCCGGGGACCACGAGTTTGCTGAACAGTGCCGCAAATGGTTCGAACAAGGCAGCGCGTCAATGGAAAACAAGATGTGGAACGATCAGTACTACCTTGCCTACTCTGAACCGGAATCCGGCAAGCGCTCCGATCGCATCTTCAGTTGCCAGTTGGACGGAGACTGGATCGACAGGTTTCACGGTCTGCCGCCGGTCTTCCGTCCGGAACGAGCGAAGACCGCGCTGAAGACGATTCGGGAGAAGAACTCTCAGCTTTCACCCTACGGCACGGCCTTCTTCGCCAATCCCGATGGCACGCCGTGGGAGGAGGCGGGGTACGGACCTTACACCTACTTTGTCTCCGAACAACTCATGCTGGCCATGACCTACATTTATACCGGCGAGGCGGATTTTGGTCTGGAGCAGGCGCGGCGCTGCCTCTATAACCTCGTGCAAAAGGGCTATACCTGGAACCAGCCCTGCATCGTGCAGGCGGCAACGGGTGAGCGTATCAGCGGGTATGACTACTATCAAAACATGATGCTGTGGGCGCTGCCGGCGGCCATCGAAAGCGCTGACCTGCGTGAGCACTGCGCGCCCGGAGGTTTTGTGAGTCGCATTATTGCAGCGGGTGCGACGACTGCATAGCTCACGGTTGCCCCAACGTTGCTCATTGGTGTAAGGTAGAAATGTATCGATCTTCCACCTTGAGGATGAGATGAAATGAGTTTGAACATTAAGGACGAGGCCACTCACCGCCGCGCTCGGGAACTCGCAAGGTTGGCGGGTGAGACTATGACGCGGGCCGTGGACCGCGCCATCGGCGAGCGCTTGGAGCGCATCCGAAAAACGCGCAACCGGACGGCACTGGCGGAGCGACTCCTGAAGATTGGACGCGACTGCGCCAGGCTTCCAGTTCTGGACAAACGCAGCGCCGACGACATGTTGTTCGACGAGAAGGGACTACCCAAGTGACGGTAGTTGATACATCGGCGATACTCGCCATCTTGGAGGAGGAGCCAGACGCGGCGATTTATGCCAAGGCCATTGCGGAGGCGGACCCTCCTTTGATTTCGGCGGCATCGCTGTTGGAAGCAGGGATTGTCATCCTGAACAAGCGGGGACCGAAGGCTCTGAAGAACGTTGACCGGCTGATCCAAGAGGCGGGATTCCAAGTTGAGAGCGTTACCGCGCAGCAGGCTCGGCTAGCCCTGGACGCATATGCAGCCTATGGCAAGGGCCAGAGGAGCAAAGCAGGGCTGAACTATGGCGACTGCTTTTCCTACGCCCTTGCCAAGGTCACGGGGCTGCCGCTTTTGTTCAAAGGCAAGGATTTTTCCGAGACGGATATACCATCAGCCCTGCCAAGACCTTGAAGTGTTGGCCGCATTTAATCTGTGAAATCTGCGGATCAACTCTCGAGCTTGAACTTGGTGGCCGCCAGGCCGTACAGCCTTCTCCAGATCAAGCGGTTCAGAGTCACAACCATCACCGCCATGCAGATCGTGGCCGCCAGCAGCACGCGCGAGTTGCCCGTGTCGGTGGCGTGGCTGATCACCGCGCCCAGCCCGACGGTCGAGAGCGTTTTGCCCTGAAAGTGGAAGTACTCGGCCACGATGCTGGCGTTCCACGCGCCGCCCGAGGCGGTGATCATTCCGGTGATGAGGAAGGGGAAAATCCCCGGAAGGAAGAGCTTTTTCCAGCGCTCGAGATTGTCCAGCCGGAAAATCCCGCACACTTCTTTCAGATCGGTGGGGATGGCGCTGGCGCCGGCAATCACATTGAAGAGGATGTACCACTGCGTGCCGAGCAGCAGCAGGGCCACGGAGCCGATGCCCATGCCGCCACCCAGGCGAATCAGCATGAGGAGAAGAATGGGGAATAGCGCCGTGGCGGGCACCGACGCGGCGATCTGAGCGATTGGCTGCACCAGCGCGGCGAGTTTGGGCCGCAAGCCGACGTAGACGCCCACGGGGACGGTCCACAGCGCGGCAAGAATCAGTGTTGCCCCCACGCGCAGCAGCGTGGCTCCGGCTCCCAGCAAGATTCCGGAAACTTCCGTCCGCGACAGCGCCACCAGCATCTGCGCCATGCGAATGGACGCGTACCCCGTGGCAAGCACGGCGGCGAGAAGCAGCACGCGCCAGAGCCAGGGCGTGAACGACGCAGCTTGTGTACGTCCGCGGGCCGCCGTATCGGCTCGGGCGAAATAAAGGTTCAGTTTCTCCCGCGCCGGGCGGATGGTGACGCGCGCCACGAGCGGCAGTATCGTCGAGCGGCGCAGTAGATCAAGAATGGGTGAGCGCGCCGGTTCCGCCGCTTCGACCTGCTCGAATTTGAACTTCTCCGCCCAGGCAATTACGGGGCGCCAAACCAACTGATCCATCAGAATGATGATGGTCACCATGACCGCCAGTCCCCACACGATGGAGCGCGTATCGCCGGCGTTGGCGGCAGTTTGCAGGTAGGAGCCGAGGCCCGGAAGGCGCAGGTCGCGATCACCCAGCACAAACATCTCGCAGGCCATCAGGAAGAACCACGCGCCCGCCACGGACATGATGGAATTCCAGATCAACCCGATGGCGGCGTAGGGCAATTCCATTTGCCACAGCCGCTGCCACCAGTTCAGGCGGTAAATTTCCGCCGCTTCGTGCATCTCGCGGGGAATGTTTTTCAGTGAGGAGTAGAAGCTGAACGTCATGTTCCAAACCTGCCCGGTCAGGATCAGGACGATGCAGCCCAACTCCGCACCCAGTTGGGAGTGGGGAAAGAGGCCGATCATGGCCAACATGACGGGCGGCAGGAAGCTGAGAACGGGGATCGATTGCAGGATGTCGAGCAGCGGCACCATGAAGCGCTCAGCTTTGGCGTGGTAGGCGGCCACATAGCCGTACACCACCGTGAACAGCAGGCTGAGAAAATATGCAATCGTGATGCGCGCCACGGAAAAGAAGGCGTACTTGGGCAGCGCGCTGGGACTCAGTTGAATCTCTGCCTGAGTGTTCGCGGGGCCCACCCCGTAGTGCGCAAACGTCAGCAAGCCGTAGAAGAGTGCCAGGCCCGCGACCAAAATAGGCAGATCACGCAAGAGCGAGGTGGCGCCGGCGGGAAACACTCCCCACGGAGGAACCCCGGCAGTCGTCTTTTCGGAAGTGCTCGCCACTTACCCTAGCTCCTCGGTAAATCCCTTGCATGTCCCTATCACCCGAACAGGCATTCCCCTCGCCCCCTTGGGGGAGAGGGTGGCTCGCCTTCGGCGCTTTTACCAGCCGGGGCGAGACGGGTGAGGGGGTCAAACGCCCATCATCCCTGGTGCGACGCAGCGGGCTGCGCATCCTTCGCGTGTTCAATTCGGTGCAAAGACAGCCGGTCGCTCTCCGAGTCGTAGGAAAAGATCTCGCCGTAGCGGCCCCAGTACAGCGCGGTATCGATCTGCCGTTGCGTCTCCTCCGCGGAGAAGTGTTCATCCAGCACGTCGCGGAAGAACTCGAGAGGCATCGCGCCATCGGACTTGCTGGCGAGGCAGGTCTTGATCTTTTGCAATAGCGTCGCGTTGGCCAAGGCGGCGTCGCGAAACAAGGCTTTGCGGGTGGGAATATCGGCGTTGGCGAATTCACGTCCCTTGTCGGTGATTTCCACGTCGCCCTTTTCCGCCCGGGCAAAACCGAGCAGCGTGGCGGCCTCGACAATCGGCAGCAGGTCATCCACTTCCCACTGCAGCTCGTCCGCGATGTGGTACAGATCGTCCTTACCGCCGCGATCAGCCAGCAGCTCAAGCAACCCGGCGATGCCGCCCGGCCGCGCGTGGGGCAGCATGGGAAAGGGAGTCTTGATTGCCGGTGCGGTAGCGCTGGGCACGGTGGGCTGCAATTCCGGCTGCGTCATCAGCTTGTAGATGTAGTCGACATAAACCAGAAAGGCCGCGGAGTTGCGGTCGCGCGGGCGCTTCAGCGGGATGCGGAAATCCGCGCGAATGCGCGCCGGATTCCGTCCCAGCACCAGAATGCGGTCCGCCAGCAGCGCCGCTTCTTCGATGTTGTGGGTGACGATGAAAATGCTCCGCGTGGGAATCTTCTTGTCCAGCCACAACTCCATCAATTCGCCGCGCAGGTTTTCCGCCGTCAGGACGTCGAGGGCCGAGAAGGGCTCGTCCATGAAAAGGATTTCGGGCTCCAAGGCCAGGGCGCGAGCGATGCCCACCCGTTGCTTCATGCCGCCCGAGAGTTCTTTGGGGTAGGCCGACTCAAATCCCTGCAATCCCACCGTGTGCAGCGCGCGCAGGGCGCGTTCATGCCGCTCCGAGTGCTCCATGCCGCGCGCCAGCAGCGGAGTCTCGACGTTGTCCAGAACCGTCAGCCACGGAAAAAGGGCAAAGCTCTGGAACACAATGGCCAGGTTGGGCGCGCAATCGTGCAGCGGCTTGCCATGCCACAGCACGATGCCTTTGGAAGGCTGGATCAGCCCCGTAAGGATGCGCAGCAGCGTGGACTTCCCGGAGCCGGAGGGTCCGAGCAGGGCGGTGACGGTGTCGGTCTCAATCGACAAATCGGTGGGTGCGATCACCTGGATCTGCCGGCCATCGGGCTGGGCGAATGACTTCTCCACCTGCACCGCCTCGGCGATGGGCTCCACGGCGGCGGACGGAGCAGCACCGGCCCCCGCCACTTCCACCGTCTCTCCCGCGGGCACAGCTTTGCCCGCGAGTTCATCGGTCATGCGCTGCCACGCTTCTCCCGGCAACTCCTCCAGGAACAGCGTCCGCTCATCGGGTGGCATCTTGCTGACGATCACGCGCAGGTGGTCGGGCGCGCGCGTGTGCAGGAGTACGTAAGAGTGGTAGTAGGGAAAGCGGCTGACCAGTTGCGCCGCGAACTCGTCGGGAATGACGCGAAAGAGCACGCGCTGCTCTTCAAACGGCATCGCCATCATGACGCCGGCGGCAGGGCTGGGGCCGAGTTGTTGCAGCAGCGCCACGGCACGGTCCCAGTCCCCCGCCGACATGGCAGCGCGAATTTTGTCCGCCCCTGTCGGGACCATCGCACGCACCTCGTGAACATTCAGTGAAAATTCAGGGTTCGACCCCGTGAAGACCCGCAAGTTTACACTGACTGACCTGTTTGGCGATACCTCGCGAAGGTTAAATTTGTCACGGTGCGTGAGAGCTTTGCCGAAAGGCTGGACGGCGTTGCGTTTGTGGCTCCGAAGTGCGAAATACATGTTCACGCAAAGGCGCCAAGCCGCAAAGATCGCAAAGAAAACAGGTGACCTATTCTTGACAGCCTTTGCGACTTGGCGCCTTTGCGTGAGATTGTTTTGATTGTCTCAGACCTACTTCACAGCCTTCCCGCACACTAAGCGGCGGAGGCCATGACGCGCCCTCCCGCATAAGCCCGGAAAGTACGCCGGCAGGCAAAGAGCCCGCCGATTCCCAGCAGACGAGGGAGCGCGACCGATGTGGCTCGCGGGGTGTGAGCGCCTCTTTGTCCGAATTGTGGGTTGTTAATTGTAGCCTCATATTATGCTTGACAAAAGGCTAGCAATGTGCGTATAGTGGCAAGAGAGCTTGGAGCGATCACTGATGTTGCCGCGCCCCGGGCCGTCTGGCCGACCCATGCACGCCGCCCACGCCGCCATTCCGCTTGGCACGTTCAACTTCCCGCCCCGGAGCACGCAGTTTCTAGCCTATGACCCATTTTCCGGTGCGGTGGTTGAGTTGGACCGGTTGTCCGTTTTCGCGGCCGGAAAGGGCGCAAAAATAAAAACTACTACGACCGAAGCCGCTATATGTATGAAAACAAAGAGAGTTCAGACAATCTGCCCGCAAATAAACGGACATTTGCTGCCTGTATGGCCGTACTTGGGTGACATTTTCTGCAGATCGTGAGTTTGATTGACGAAAAGAATGCACCATTCACGGCCTTCTGCGGCTACAATGCACAGCTTTGCAGGCCGCAAATCCGAGCCCCGCAGCCGGCGCCTCCGACGCGCTGTAGGCCAGCATCAACGAAAGGCACACTTTCATGCTTCCCATTTCCCGACGTAATCTTCTGGCTTCATTGTTGGTTCTTCCCGCTGCCTTGCGCGGCGGGGACGACCAGGGCATATCCCTGTTTAATGGCCGCTCGCTGGCCGGTTGGAAGACCGGTGACAGCCGCCACTCCTTCAAGGTTGAGGACGGCAGGATCGTGGCGAGCGGGCCGGACGGCTTCCTGTTCTACAACGGCAAAGTAAGCGAGGGGAACTTCAAGAACTTCGACCTGGCCGCGGAAGTGATGACGCGCCCCGGAGGATGCTCCGGCATCTGGTTTCACGCCCCGTACCCGCCGCACGGTCCGCTGAAGGACGGCTTCAAGGTGCAGATCAACAACGCCGCGGCGGGCGAAGGTCCTGCACGCGACCGCCACAAGACCGGTTCGCTCTATGGCATTCGCAACATCTACAAAGCGATGGCGCCCGACGGCGGGTGGTTCCAGTTGCGTGCGCAGGTGCGTGACAAGCAGGTGCAGGTTTGGGTGAACGGCACGCAAATTGTCGATTACATTGAGCCCGCGGCTCCCCTGGATTCCGCGCCCAAGCTCGGTCGTGGCACGTTTGCGCTCGAAAGCCGTGGCGGCTCAGCACCCGTCTATTTCCGCAGCCTGGTGGTCAAGCCCCTGCCTGACGACCTGCGCACGCCCCCCGACCAACTGCCGCAGGTGGATGACGTTTACCGCCGGTTGCTGCAAATGAATCGCGACGGCTACCCAGTGCTCGACTGTCACGTTCACCTGAAGGGCGGCCTGACGTTGGAGCAGGCGCTGGCCAGTTCCCGACGGCTCGGAATCATGTACGGCATCGCTGTGAACGGCGGCTTAAAGTTCCCTATCACCACCGACGCGGGCGTGCTGGCCTTCCTCGGCGGCATGAAGGGCCAGCCCTGCTTTATCGGATTGCAGGGTGAGGGCCGCGAATGGGTCACGCTCTTCTCCCGCGAAGCGATTGCCAAGTTCGATTACATCTTCACCGACTGCATGACTTTTACCGATGACCAAGGCAAGCGGCGGCGCCTGTGGATTCCCGAAGAGGTGGGCGAGATTCGCGACCCCGAGGCGTTCATGGAGATGCTGGTGGACCGCATCGTGGGCATTCTGAACCACGAGCCCATTGATATCCACGCCAATCCCACTTTCCTGCCGGAAGCGATCGCGCACGACTACGACCGCCTGTGGACCACCGCGCGCATGCAGCGGGTCATCGACGCGGCCAAAGCCAATGACGTGGCCATCGAAATCAATAACCGCTACCGTCTGCCCAGCCCGGCGTTCATCCAGCTTGCCAAAAACGCGGGCGCGAAGTTCTCGATTGGAACGAACAACGGTGATCCCAACATGGGCCGCATCGAGTATGCCGTGGCGATGGTCAAGCAGTGCGGCCTGACCCCGGAGGATTTCTTCATTCCCAAGCCCGAAGGCCAGAAGGCAGCGCAACGGCGGTGAGCGTCGTGAAGCACTTACCACCAAGGCACCAAGACACCAAGGATGGGAAATACGGAACCGTCGATCGGCAAAATCATCTATATTAGTTTTCTTGGTGTCTTTGTGACTTGGTGGTGATCAATGCCCATGGGTTTGTTTGGTTCCAAATCGAAAAAGCTCAGCGCGGTGAAGAAGCTGGAAGGCACGGTGCAGTTTCCCGGCGACAAGTCCATCTCGCATCGTTATGCCATGCTGGCCGCCATTGCCAACGGCGAAAGCGAGATTCACTTCTTCTCCACCAGCGCCGATTGCCAGTCCACGCTCAATTGCCTGAAGGGACTGGGCGTCACGATTGAGCGCAAGGACAACGTGGTGAAGATCGCCGGTACGGGCATGGGCGGCTTGCGCGCGCCGCAGGGGCCGCTGGATGCGGGCAACTCCGGCTCAACCATTCGCATGCTTTCCGGAATTCTTTCCGGCCAGCCCTTTCGCTCCGTGCTGACGGGTGACGCCTCTCTTTCCCGCCGCCCGATGAAGCGCGTGGCCGACCCACTGATACTGATGGGCGCGCGCATCAAGACGGCGGACAAGGGCTGCCCGCCGATCGAGATCGAGGGCGGCACCCTGCATCCGATTCGCTACGAGATGCCGGTGGCGAGCGCGCAGGTGAAATCCGCCGTCCTGCTCGCGGGTCTGTTTGCCGAAGGCGAAACCGAGGTGGTAGAAAAGCAGCCCACACGCGACCACACGGAAATCGCGCTGGAATTCATGGGAGCGGACATCGGCCGCCACAACCGCACCATCGCTGTGCGGGGACGGGCGAAGCTGGAAGGCAAGAAGCTCTACGTCCCCGGCGATATTTCCTCCGCAGCGTTTTTCATCGCGGCCGGAATCATGGTGCCGAATTCCAACCTCACGCTGCACAATGTGGGGCTGAATCCCACGCGCACGGCGCTGCTGGATCTCCTGGTCCCCATGGGCGGGCGGGTGAAGGTGGTAAACCTCGAGATGCTCAATGGGGAATTGATCGGCGACCTGCACGTGGATTCCAGCCTACTCGCCGGCGGAGAGATTGCGGAAGAGATGGTGCCCGGCTTGATCGACGAGCTGCCCGTGCTGGCGGTGCTGGGTACACAGACCGAGAAGGGATTGACCTTCCGCGGCGCGGCGGAATTGCGCGTGAAGGAGAGCGACCGATTGGCGGCCGTGGCGGAAAACCTGCGTCGCATGGGGGCCGAGGTGGAGGAGTTTCCCGACGGCTTGCGCATCGCCGGACGGCAGAAACTGCGCGGCGCGGAAATCGATCCGCACGCCGACCATCGCATCGCCATGGCGTTCGCGGTCGCGGCCCTGGTGGCGGAAGGCACCACCGTGATCAACGAGAGTTCCTGCGTGGACATCTCCTTTCCCGACTTCTTCGATACGCTTGAACGCGTGGCGAGTTGAGTTGACAAATCGGTGAGGATAAGGCTTGGTGCCCGGTTGGCGCTTCGGGAAGGCGTGGCCATCCCGCACGGCAAACGGCGGAGCCGCGGATTGACGGCCGAATTGCGGCTTTTTGGGGCAGACAAGACCCCCCGCCGTCGCCCACGGTGGGGGAAAATGAGGTACGGCAATTTTTTTACCGCTTTGCCTAACTTTGTGGCATCATGTACACAGCTTGGACCACTAATGACTTAGCCACTACCCGCCCCCGTACGGGGGTAGTTTCATACAGGACCGGGAGAGCCGGGGCATTGTCCTACCTACAATACACCCTGGCTCCTCCCGAGTTTCACCCAGAACCACAAGACTTGGGAGGGAGGCGGCATCTAAAATCTCCCGGACATCTTGTATTGTCAGCAAGGTGTCGCTGTGTTATATACGAGGGACGGTGTGGATTGCCGGGAGCCAGGGATACACTGGACCGGCGATGGGTTTCGGTTAAATCTCTGCATTGTGACTTCGCAACAACGGTTCGAGGATATGGGGAAGGGGATCTGACCGCGTGAGTTTCATCAACTTCGCTGCTCGGGAAATCAACTGCAAAATCGTCTACTACGGCGCCGGTCTGGGCGGCAAGACCACCAACCTTCAGTGGATCTTCGATCAGACTTTGGGCAAGACCGGCGGCAAGATGATTTCCCTGGCTACGGAAACCGACCGCACCCTGTTCTTTGACTTCCTTCCACTGGACCTCGGCACCATTCGCGGCTTCAAGACGCGCTTCCACCTCTACACCGTGCCCGGACAGGTTTTCTACGATGCCAGCCGCAAGCTGATTTTGCGCGGCGTTGACGGCGTCATCTTTGTGGCGGACTCGCAGGAAGAAAGAATGGACGCCAACATCGAAGCCCTGGAAAACCTGGCGGAGAATCTGCGCGAGCACAACTACGACTTCATGAAAATCCCCTACATCCTCCAACTCAACAAGCGCGACCTTCCCAACGTGCTGCCGGCAGAGCAACTTAAACAAGCCTTGATGCGAAAGAATGAGCCGGTTTTTGAGGCTGTGGCCTTCAAGGGCGTCGGCGTGTTCGAAACCCTTAAGGAATGCGGCCGGCTGGTGCTGGCGGAGTTGAAAAAAGGCTAGCCATTTGGGATTTGCGATTTTGGGTTTTGGATTGGACCTGTCCCTGTCGGCGCCTCCAGAGTCTTCGCCGGAGTGAGAGATAGTCCTTCGATGCCGAGAAATGTTGCACGCTCGAGCCACGCTTCGCGCGCCAGTTTCCCAGCCTTGAGGTCACGAACAACGCGAAACGGTTGCAATTGCTCCGTGCCGCGCTGGAGGTAAAACTCTCCCGGTTGGGAGTGCAGTTCCCAGCCGGCGGCGATCAGCGCCAGGCAGAGACCGGAACCCAACAGATCGGCGGCGCGCTCGGTGCGCTGCTCGCGCTTCAAGAGCATGCCCTTCGGGTCGCGAATCCTCGATCCCATCTCGGCAAGATCCTTCACCTTCTCGGCGAGCGATCCGGCGGTAACGCCGGCCAGCAGCGGTGCGTATTCATCCACGTATTTCTGCCAACCCGGCACAAAGATCGTCTGCGCAACGTCCTCCCACGGCGCGAACTTCAGGCTTTCGACCTTCTGCTTGGGGTTCAGCTTTTGCAGCAACTCGGCTTCCAGCGTGGGCACGTCCTCAATCAGGCTGATCGCCGGCGGGTCGTTCGCCGGTTCTTCGCCGGGGGGCAGGCGACGGGCTGCCGCCAGGCGATCGCGCAGTGGAGGATGACTGTCAAACGGCTCCGTGTGCGGGTTGGCCAGCTCCTTGGCCAGATGCGCTGCCAACGCCTCTCGAATGTTGCTGGCGGATATGAAGCGTGCAAAACCTTCGGCAATGGGCGGACGGTAGCCCGCGGCAAGCACCTGCTTCAATTCGCTCAGGTACGGTGCCAGCGCCGCCGCGTCACGGTGGATGTCCTGAAGCCCTTCGATCAGGGCGTGCGAGCCCGCCAGCGCACACGCCAGTTCGTCGGCGCGCAATTCCTGGCGGCGGGAAACACGCTGAGTAATCCGCAGGAAGAGATTCCAATAAGCGACGAGAATGTGCGTCACGACGTAATGCGCCATCCGCGCCATCAGGAAACGCGTGACCACTCTCAACGCCGGGTTGGGCCGGCCCAAACCCAGCAGCGTCCGCACCATGGCGGCGCGCGCCTTGTAAACCCAGGGACCCAGGCGGGTGTCGCCGCTATAGTAGTGCCCGAACTCATGCGCCAACACGGCCCGAAAGCGCGAAACCGTCAGAATCTGAAGCAGCGGCAGACCCAGCCCCATGATGCGCCCGCCCGCTCCCGGCGGTTCACCCACGAAGGCGTTGACGTCAGGGATGAGATACACGTGCTGCGGCGGAGGTTCGTTTAAGCTGGCGGCGAGGCGGCCAATTTCCGCGAAGAGACGCGGATGGCGGGCAGCTTCCAGGCGCGGACCGGGCGGCGTGAACTTCTCCCGCCTCGGCACCAGCGACCATAACATGGTGCCCGCCATCACCAGGCCGCAGACGAAGAGCAGGATGAACTGTAAACTGCCCCCGCTTTGCGCCGTCAGAAACAGGTAAGGAAAGTACACGCACGCGGTGGCCAGAGCCAGGGTCAGGGTGTAGAATCCCACGATGAGTACGGCCGCCAGCACCGCCCAGGCGGCAATCGAACGTCGAGGTGGAAGCCCGGGAATGGGACCGACGCTCATAGACGCCGGGATTCTAACATGAGAATTGAATCCGGCGCGCCCTCTGCGGTTGGCCCACGAGAGTTCAGGCTCCACGGCGTCCCCATCCGGCAGATCACCGCGGCGAAGGGAATTCGACGGGCATCGATAGCCTCGAACTACTACATGAGGAGCGGAGAACTACATGGAAGCCACAACAATTGGAGTCATCGGCGCAGGGCAAATGGGGCATGGAATCGCCCACGTGATGCTGCGCGCCGGACATAACGTGATTCTCCTCGATGCCTCGCAAGCCCTGGTCAACGCGGGTGCGAAGCGAATCATCAAGGGCCTGGCGCGCGACGTGGAGAAGGAACGCGTGACGGAAGAGCAGCGCCAGCAGGCCGTTGCGCGGCTGAAAACGACGACCGAGGTTACCGACCTTGCCGCCGCCGCTATGGTCATTGAGGCGGTGACGGAAAAGTTTGAGGTCAAAGCCGCCGTCTTTCGCTCGTTGGAACCGCACTCTGCGCAGCAGACCATCTTTGCCTCAAACACTTCGTCGATCTCCATCACGCGCCTCGCCGCGGCCACAGGGCGCCCCGCCAAGTTTGTGGGCCTGCACTTCTTCAATCCCGTGCCGGTGATGAAGCTGGTGGAAGTGGTGCCGGGACTTCAGACGGCGCCCGAAACCGTCGAGAAGGCGGTGGCGCTGGCCACCTCGGCAGGCAAGACGCCGGTGCGCGTGAACGACTTCCCGGGATTTGTCTCCAACCGTGTGCTGATGCCCATGATCAACGAGGCGGTCTTCTGCCTGATGGAAGGCGTGGCCGATGCGGCGGGCGTGGACAACGTGATGAAGCTCGGCATGAACCATCCCATGGGACCGCTGGAACTCGCCGACCTGATCGGCCTGGACGTCTGCCGCGACATCATGCTGGTCCTTTATGAGAGCTTCCGCGACTCGAAGTACCGCCCCTGCCCGCTACTGGAAAAAATGGTCGCCGCCGGCTGGCTGGGGTGCAAAACCCAGCGAGGCTTCTACGAGTATCCACGGAAGTAAAGACTGAGGCGACCCGCGCGAAGGAGCGCGCCGATGGACGCACCAATCGTTTTGCTTGTCATGACGTTTCTGTTGCTGCTAGCAACTCCTTCATTCGTCGCTCGGGCGGGGTTTGGCCGCAGGGCAATCTGGTTAGGAGCGAGCACGGGATTCGTCATCCTGTTTTTGGTTTTCGACCATTGGGGACCTGCGACCTCGCATTTCTTTGGGCTCGACACAGAAGACTTCAACTTGGTTGGTCTCGTGGATGTCCTATTTGCGTACGGTGCAATTTCGCTCGCTGTAGCTGGATGCGTCTATAAACCCCGGCCCAAGGAACCGGGAAAACAGGGGAAGCCGCAATGGCCGTAATATGACCCTACGCCGCAAATTGCCATGCAAATCTGCCATCAGATGGCAGATTTGCATGGTTGATTCGCCGAGAATGGTCCTTGTGTTTTGTGCACGCGATGTACAAGATTCAAGGATGCTTCAGGAGCGAAAGGCGAGCCCCTCAGGCCGGTCACAAACGGGATGAACTGGAATGCCTACAGTACTCAGGAGCGGCCCATACCGGTTGTTCTCCTATTCTTCGGACTGCGATGAGTAGCCGCACGTTCATGTCGAGAGGAACTCCAGTCAGGCAAAGTTCTGGCTTGATCCTGTGCGGATGGAGGATAATCAGGGCGGGATTAAGATTTTCTCATGAAGCGTCCCCACGCCGCCGATGATACCCGTGAGGTTGGCAGAACAAATTCTTGAAAAACGAGGAATACAGACATGCCGGAAGATCGCACGGAAAAAAACAAAGCCATTGACCTGGCGATGGTTCAGATCGAGAAGCAATTCGGCAAGGGCTCGATCATGCGCCTGGGGACGAAGGACGCGCTGGTGCCGGTGGAGGTGATTCCTACCGGGGCGATTTCCTTTGACGCCGCGTTGGGTGTGGGCGGAATGCCTCGTGGCCGCGTGGTGGAAATTTTCGGGCCTGAATCCAGCGGCAAGACGACCATTGCCTTGCACGTTGTGGCGGAAGCGCAGAAGCGCGGCGGGATGGCGGCCTACATCGACGCCGAACATGCCATGGACGCGGCTTACGCCAAGAAGTTGGGTGTAGACATTGACAACCTCTTAGTTTCGCAACCCGATTACGGCGAGCAGGCACTGGAAATCGCCGAGTCGCTGGTGCGCTCCAACGCCGTCGATGTGCTGGTGGTCGACTCGGTTGCGGCGCTGGTCCCGAAGGCTGAACTGGATGGCGACATGGGCGATCCGTCAATGGGGCTGCAGGCGCGGCTGATGTCGCAAGCGTTGCGCAAGCTCGCCGGCATTGTGTCCAAGTCGAAAACCTGCTTTATTTTCATCAACCAGATTCGCGAAAAGATCGGCGTCATGTTCGGTAATCCGGAAACCACCACGGGCGGCCGCGCGCTGAAGTTCTATGCCTCCGTGCGCGTGGACATTCGGCGCATCGCCTCCATCAAGGATGGCGACCGCGTGGTGGGCAACCGTACCAAGGTTAAGATCGTCAAAAACAAAATGGCGGCTCCCTTTCGGGAGGCGGAATTTGATATCCTCTACGGTGAGGGCATTTCCAGAGAAGGCGACTTGATTGACGTCGCCGCCGAGCGCAATATCCTGGAGAAGAGCGGCGCGTGGTTCTCCTACGGGGGAGAGCGCATTGGGCAAGGCCGTGAGAACGCCCGGCAGTTCCTGCGCGACAACGTCGATATCCGCAAGAAGTTGGAAGGCGAAGTGCGCAAGGCGCTGAACCTTGGCGGACATCACGAGCAAGCTGCGCGCCGCGGCGGCCGCATCAGCCGAAGCTGCCGCGCCCGCTGCCAAGGGCAAGAAGTAGCGATCGTAGCGGCGCCTCGGCCCCAGCGTTCGACGCTGGGTGTCATGGTCCGTCGGTGCAGACCCGTCACGACGGGCTGACGGAGGTCGCCGATACATTGCCCCTCCGCCGCGAGGGTACCGCGCGAGGGCGCATATTCCAGTAAGGTGGTCCTGACTTCGCGTTTCGACGCCAGCGGAAGCGGAGTGAGGGCCGAGGTCAATCGATCAACAAAGGAGTGCCGTGCAAAAGCTGTTACAACGACTTGCCATTCTGGCCTTGGCGACTTTCTGGTTGTCGGCAACCCATCCTATCTATGGCGTTGCGCCCGCGGGCAGTGCCGACAGCGCTGACATCCCTCCGGCTACGCACACAAAGTCATCGAGCACGAAATCTACCGTCCACCGCACCGCCACGGTTCGGCACACGGCCCACCGGACAGGGCCCGTGGCGGACCCCTGGCACGTGACTTCCTATGGCGAGCCGGGCACCGGTGACAATGCCGCCGGAGACGACCCTGTCGTCCGGCAGGCGGCCCTTGAAGCCCTTGGCAAGTGGAGCGGGAGCATGGTGGTAGTCAATCCCAACAGCGGGCGCATACTCAGCATCGTTAATCAAAAGTTGGCGCTCAGCAGTGGATTTACGCCCTGCTCGACGTTCAAACCGATAACCGCGTTGGCCGCGTTGCGGGAGGGGATTATCACCCCCCACAGCCGGCTCTACGTGGCCCAGCACACGCGCGTGGACGTGAACGAGGCGCTGGCCCGCTCGAACAACGTCTTCTTCCTGAAGCTGGGAGAGATGCTGGGCTTCCGCCGCATTACCGAGTACGCGCACGAGTTCGGCCTGGGAGAAAAGGCAGGACTGGACATTCCCGGCGAATCGGCGGGCCGCTACCCCGATGCGCCACCCAAGCAAGGCGGAGTGGGGCTGCTGGCCTATTGCGGGACCGATATGGAGGTCACGCCGTTGCAGATGGCGGCCATCATTTCCGTCATCGCCAACGGTGGCACGATGTACGCGTTGCAGTACCCGCGCACGCCGGAGGAGATTGCCGCGTTCCGCCCGGTGGTGCGCCGCCGCCTTGACGATCTGGCCGCGTACATACCGGAGATCCGGGACGGCCTGGCGGGCTCGGTGCTTTATGGCACGGGCCGCTCCGCCTACGATCCCGACCTGTCGATCTACGGTAAAACAGGGACGTGCAGTGAAAACGGCGCGCGCCTCGGTTGGTTCGTTTCCTATGCGGGCGACGTCCAACCTGAGTATGTGGCAGTGGTTCTTCTGCGCGGTGGACGCATGATGTACGGCCCCCACGCCGCGGAGATTGCCGGCCACTTCTATCGCGACTTGATGCAGAAGGAACACGCCACACAGGCGCGGCGCGGGGAATACTCCTTAACCTCCGGCCGATAACCGATGCTCTCGTCAAAGCCCTTGTGAAGCGGGCTTCCTCGATCGGAAAAAGACACCATGGACGCAAAGTTCGAAGCGGCAACGGCTATCGTACGCCGCCTGAGATCGGAAGGATTTCCGGCTTTCCTGGTGGGCGGCTGTGTGCGCGACATGCTGGCGGGCCGAACGCCCAAGGACTACGACGTCACCACGCGCGCCACGCCCGATCAAGTGCTGGCGCTGTTTCCGGACGCGCTCACCGTGGGCGCGCAGTTCGGCGTGGTCATCGTTCCGCACGAAGCCGGCAACGTGGAGGTGGCCACCTTCCGCAGCGACGGCGTTTATGCCGACGGGCGGCACCCCACCGAGGTTCGCTTCGCCGAAACCCCGCAGGAAGATGTGCAGCGGCGCGACTTCACCATCAACGGCCTGCTCTATGACCCGGTGAGCGCCCAGGTGCTGGATTATGTGGGCGGCCAAGCCGACCTCCACGCCCATCGCCTGCGGACCATTGGCGATCCTTTTGCGCGCTTTCGTGAAGACCGCCTGCGCATGCTGCGCGCCGTGCGTTTCAGCGCCCGTTTCAATTTCCAGCTTGATCCCGCCGCGCTCGAGGCGATTCGCCAACTCTCTCCGCAAATCCACTCCGTCAGCGCTGAACGCGTGCGCGACGAGATCGTAAAGATCCTCACCGAGGGGCCGCCTCGCGCCGGCTTCGAGTTGTTGGACCAGTCCGGCCTGCTCGTTGAGGTGCTACCCGAGATCAAGCGCATGCAGGGCGTGGAGCAACCGCCCGAATTTCATCCCGAGGGTGATGTCTGGATTCACACGCTGATGATGCTGGAAGGCTTGCGGCAACCCACCCCGACACTGGCTCTGGGCGTGCTCCTGCACGACGTGGGCAAGCCGCCAACGTTCAGCGTCCGCGAGCGCATTCGCTTCGACAACCACGTGGAAGTGGGAGCAAAAATGGCGGAGGAGATCTGCCGCCGCTTGCGCATCTCTGTGCGCGAAACTGAGCGCATCGTGGAACTCGTGCGGCATCACTTGCGCTTCAAGGATTTTCCCCGCATGAAGCGCTCAACGCAGCTCCGCTTTATTCGCATGGAGGGATTTGATGAACACCTGGAGTTACACCGGTTGGACTGCCTCTCCAGCCATCGCGACTTGACCAACTACGAGATGGCGAGGAGAATGCTGGAGGAAACACCACAGGAGGGAATCAAGCCTACGCCCTTGGTGCGCGGCGATGACCTGATTGCACAGGGGTACTGTCCCGGCCCGATCTTCAAAACCATCCTCCAAGCCGTGGAGGATGCGCAGTTGGAGGGCCGCATACACGACCGCCCCGAGGCCTTGCGGCTCGTCGAACAGCAGTTTCCCGTCAGTTCACACTAACTTCAACTTAGCTGAGTGATCGGAGGCAGAGAAATACCACGCCACTCACGGCAGCCAGGGCCACAATAAACATGCCAACCTTGTAAAGGAGCAGTTTGCGGTCCGCGGGTTCCGTGGGGGTTTGGTCAATCATCTGAAACATGACGACCTCCTTACTATCGCGCCCACTTCCTCGGGCGTGGAGGCTGACCAATGGGTGTTATGCAGGCCGCAGGATGGGCACCAAGAAAAGGGCAGGAGCGCGGCGAACTGCGCTTTGCAGTTAGGAGCGCCGCCATTCCCCCATACCGATCGAGCGGCGAAACCGCTACTTTTCCTATCTACACTCTAGTCGCAATTTCACAAAAGTCAAGTTCCGATTATTGTCAACTTCGGAATATCCACCGGAGCAGCAGTCCAACACCGGCGAGGAGCTTGATGCCGTCGAGCGAGGTGAACGCGCCGTGTAACATCCAGAAGCGTGCCATTTCCGGGGGCGGGGGATCGCGCGGCAGGAAATCGACGCTCCTGCCCACCGTGACGATGAGCGGCGTCAACACCACTGTAAGGATGACGGCCAAAACCAACATCGCCGCTATCAGACCTGTATCCAGAGCGCGGCGCGGGGTCTGCCGCATGACCAGCAGGAACAGAATCGTGCCCAGACCGATTTGAAGAGCGCCGTATCCCCAAAAGAGCGAGCGATTGATCTCCGAAGCCATGTGCCGCAGCACGATGCGCGTGGAAGCTTCCCCCAAAGGCTTGGTGATTTCCACGAACGGCGGGTCGGAGCGCTTGATCACGCTCTCCACCGTGGCAAAGCTGCGCGTCGCCGCGAACCACATGCAAAGCGTGGACATGATCCACGCCCCCATCAGCGCGATCATAAGTGCCGGCATTCGTCCCATCATGCTCTCCGTCGGCCCGGTGGTTCGGTTGTTTTAGTCCTCTTATGCCGCCCACGGGTTAACCACTTGGATATCAAGACCTTCAAAATGCGAAGTATTGCGGGTAGCTAGAGCGGCCTTGTGAGCCAGAGCGATCCCTGCAATCATGGTGTCCCGCAAGTTGACGGGGCGTCCCCGTTTGTGCCTCAGTGCCATGAGGTCTGCCGAGAATTGGGCGGCGATAATGTCAAACGAGGCAATCCGTCCGTCGATTTTGTCGGAAAGAACCATCTCAAACGTCCGCATCAATTCCAATCGCCGCCTTCCCAAAGGCATCACCTGCAATCCAAATCGAATCTCCAATACGGTCACAGAAGTTGTCCAGATTGAGGTCCGCGGCTGCTTGTCCGTCCACACAATCACCTCTTTGTCTGGTGTTTGCTTCATCAGGGCGGAGAGGACGTTGGTGTCGAGAATCGTCATGAGTCGAATCGGAGGGGTTTGATCTCATGGCCACGAAGCTCGGGAATCTCCGCATCTAGTCCCGACTTGGCAAACAAGGAAGCGATCTCCGTTCCGAGTCCTCTATCCGGCGGCGCCTCCTCCTTTACCGCATCGCGGAGAATGTCGCGTACCTCTTCTTCCATGCTGCGACCATTTTGTCGCGCGCGGCGCTGTAAACGGGCCTTTACCACTGCTTCAATATTTCGTACAACGAGTTGTGCCACGGCCACACCTCTCTGATATCAGGATATCACCGTCTTTCCCCGATGATAACAGCTAAAAGCAGAGTGGACCGGTCTGCCCTTGCGAGGAACGCCGCGCCTCTGCTGTGCCGGGTCATGGAACGTGGGCGTGAGGAGAAGCAAGCCGCTGCGAAATGTCCCGCGCCGCTCGGGCGCTTGCAACTGCAGCGCATGCTCGGATAAGCTTGCGGCGCGATAACGCCTCTCGCATTCGGCGCAACGCGCTTTGGAGTGCAGTAGCAGCAGCTACCGCCTTCCGACCACGACAAACACCACAGCGGCGTAAATGCCAGACTAAGATAAGAAAGGCGGTAGCTGCTGCTACCGCACTCCGAGGAACTCTATGCCCAATGAATACGACGTCGTCATCATCGGCGGTGGCCACAACGGACTGGTGACTGCCGGATACCTGGCGCGCGCAGGGTTGCATACGCTGGCGCTGGAAAGCCGCGCGATGGTGGGTGGCGCGTGTGTGACCGAGGAGATCTTCCCTGGCTATAAATTCTCCACCACGTCCTATCTGTGCAGTCTGATGCAGGAAAAGGTCACCCGGGACTTGCAACTGGAGAAATTCGGTTTCGCCGTTTACCCCAAAGATCCTGCGTTCTTCAGTCCCTTTCCCGACGGCCGGTACCTGATCATGGGGTCGGACACAGCCCAGACCTGCGAGGAGATTCGCAAGTTTTCGGTGCGGGATGCGGAGCGTTACCCCCAGTACGAGGAGTACGTCGACCGCCTGGCACGCTTCGTAGAGCCTTTGCTGCTGGAGACTCCGCCGGACATCACCGGGCGCAGCTTCGGGGATTGGCAAAAGCTTGCCGGCCTGGGCCGCCGAGTCATGAACATGCCGGCGGAGGAGTTGATCGGCCACCTGCACATCCTTTCGCAGAGCGTGAAGGATTTTCTTGATCCATGGTTTGAGTCGGAAGCCCTGAAAGTGGCCCTGGCCACCGACGGCGTGATCGGCACCAAGGGCGGCCCCTACACTCCCGGAACAGCGTACGTGCTGCTCCATCATGTGATGGGTGGGGTCGGCGGCAAGCGCGGCCTGTGGGGGTTCGTCCGCGGCGGCATGGGCGGCGTGACTCAGGCCATGGCAGCGTCAGCACGCTCCGTGGGCGTGGAGATTCGCACTGGGGCGCGCGTCGCGAAGATACTCGTCAAAGACGGGCGTGCCACCGGCGTTGCCCTTGCCACGGGTGAGGAAATTCGCGCCCGCGTCGTGGCCTCCAACGCCGATCCCAAGGTGACCTTCCTGAAGCTTTTGGAGGAACGCGAATTACCTGCGGAGTTCCTTGCCGCCATTCGCGCCTTCAAGATCGAAGGAGTATCGATGAAGATCAATCTGGCGCTTTCTGGCTTCCGGAGCTTCACCTGCCTGCCGGGTTCCGCTCTCGCACCCCATCACAAAACCACCATCCACATCTGTCCCACTCTGGAGTATATCGAGCACGCCTACGACGATTCCAAGTACGGCCGGCCCAGCTCGCGTCCCATGCTGGAAATCACCATCCCCACCACGTACGACTCCACGCTTGCCCCTGCCGGCAAGCACGTGATGAACATCTTCCTGCAATACACGCCTTACACCCTGTCTCCGGAAGTCGCCCCGAACTGGCACACCCTCAAGGAGAATTATGCCGACCGCGTGATGGACATGATTGAGGAGTACGCGCCGGGGTTCAAAAGCCTCGTGCTGTATCGGCACGTGCTTTCGCCGCTCGACCTGGAGGAAGAGTACGGAATGACGGGCGGCAATATCTTCCACGGCGAGATGAGCGTGGACCAACTGTTCTTTCTGCGGCCTGTCCCCGGTTGGGCCAAGTACCGCACGCCAGTTCGCGGGCTCTACCTCTGCGGCTCCGGCACGCATCCCGGCGGCGGCGTGATGGGCGCCCCCGGCCACAACGCCGCCCGCGAAATCCAGAAGGACTGGAAAAAATTGAAGCGTGGGTAGCGCCCCCGTTCAGCATTCATAATTCATAATTCCGAATTCCCTATTCGTACCGCAGCGCTTCGACGGGATGAAGGCGGGAAGCGCGGATGGCGGGGGCGAGTCCGCTCAGGAGGCCAACAAGCAGGAGGATGGCGGTCGAGATCGCAATCGTGCTCAGCGAGATGTACAGGTGGATATCACCTTTGCCAGAGGTGTCTTCGTAGAGCGGACCGTAAAATGGCAGCGTGCCGATGGCCGCGGCCAATCCATAGGCGAGCAGGATGCCCAGCACGCCCCCGGCCAGCGCCAGCAGCAGCGCTTCCGCCATGAATTGCACCTGGATGTGTCGCCGCCGAGCCCCCAGCGCCCGCCGCAGGCCGATTTCGCGGATGCGCTCATCCACCGCTACCAACATGATGTTCATCAGGCCCACGCCGCCGATGCCGAGCGTCAGCGCTCCCACGAAAGTGAACAGCGCTTCAAAGCCGATGGTGATGCCATCGATGATGGGTCGAAACTGCTCGCGGCCGAACATCATGATGGCCCGCTCGTCGGTGGGCGAAAAGCGCTGGCGCTTGGCCACCGCCGCGCGCACCTGCGCCATGGATTGCTTTTCGAATCGCGGCGCGATGGGTTCGTAGACCAGCACTGACGCGTAGCGCGTGTCCCAGATATCTCCGGCGGCGGAGTACGGAATCCAGGCGCTTTCATCGTCGGAGGTGAAGTAGTTACTGTCTTGAATCTTCAGGTCCATCGTCCCGACCACGGTAAAGCGCATGCCGCTGATGCGCACCGTCTCGCCCACGGCGGGGTGGCCGGCAAAAAGCTTTCTCGCGCAGCCGCGAGCCGATGAAAACCACACGACGGCGCTCGGCCTGGTCCTCCGGGCTCAGCCAGCGGCCTTGACTGGGGACTTCGTTGCGCATCTCTCCATATTCCGGGCATACACCGCGGATGGCCGTCTGCGCCATGCGGTCGCCGTAGGCAATCGGCAGCCAGCGAACGCTTTCCCGGCAGACCGTCTTTACCAGCGGGGCTTCCTGCCGGATGTCTTCCACATCGGCCAACTCAAACTGCACTTTCTTGCCGGCGCGCTCGCCGCCCGCCTGCTCGCTGGTCTGCGCGGGCCAGCAGATCACCGCGCCCTTGCCGAAGGCGTCAAACGACGTCACCACGATCGAGCGCAAGCTGCTGCCATAGGCGATCAATAGCGCCACCGCAGCGATTCCCCAGACGATCCCCATCATGGTCAGAATGCTTCGCGTCGGCTGGCGGCGGATGGACGCCCAGGATTGTTTCAGAACCTCGATCAAGCATCGTCGATGCTCCGTCATGCGCTCGGTTCAGCAAGAAGAACAAGTCAAAAGGCAAAGTGCAAAAGGCAAAAGTAAGGGACAAGCGGTTTTCGGACTTTTCTTCTCAGCCAAAGGACGCAAACCAAAACATGAAAGCGGCCCTTTGCCAGAGGTCGTCACCACAGACCTTCTTGGAGGGCTGCTGACTCCCTGATGATCATCGTTGATTTCAGCCTTGCCTTTTGCATTTTGCACTTTGCCTTTTGACTTGCTTTCCCCGGGGCCAAAGGCCGTGGTTTGCTGCCGCCTGCCTACCGCCAACTGCCTGCTGGTTTTTCATCCGCCCGCCTCAAACCGCAGCGCCTCGATAGGATCCACGCGGGCGGCGCGGGTGGCGGGGTAGAGGGCGGAAAGCACCGCCACCGTTCCGAGCACGACAAACGAGAGCGTTCCGGACTGCCAGGTGGGCAGCATGCCCGCGAAGAAGGGGGGCATGGGCAGCAGGTCCACCAGCCCGCAAAGTCCGTAGGCGACACCCATTCCCAAACCGCCGCTCAGAAACACAATAATCAAGGTCTCCACGAAGAACTGCTGTAGGATGGCGCGGGAGCTGGCGCCCACCGCTTTACGGACTCCGATTTCGCGGGTGCGCTCGCGTACGGCCACCAGCATGACGTTCATCACACCGATGCCGCCCAGCAGCAGGGTCGTTATCCCCATGGCTCCCAGGAAATACTTCATCGCGTCCATCAGTTTGGCGAACGCCTTGGAATCCTCCACCGTGTCCCAAACGGGGGTCGCTTCCTTGTCTGTGGGGTCAAACCGGTGCAGGCGGCCCAGCGCGCGCTTCACCTGCGACTTGCAGGCCTCATGATCCTCAAGGCTTTGGGGGGCGACCAGAAAGTGGTCAATGTCGGTGGCAAGCAAAGGGGGCTTGGCCGGAAAGTCATGAAGCATGGCGCTGAAGGGAACAAAGATCTTGTCCACGTCCCAGCCGTCGTAGCTGGAGTTTTGGTCCTTGGCTGCCATGACTCCGATGACGGTGTAGGGGATATCGTCGAGCATGACGGTTTCCCCCACTGCCGGGCGGGTGGAGAACAGTTGCTTTTTGATATTGCTGCCGAGGAAGGCCACGCGTCGGCCTGCCTGCTCATCGCCCCAATCATAAAAGCGGCCCACGTCCACGTTGATGGAACGGATATCGGCGAACGGGGGATAAGAACCCGCCACGTGGGGCGTGGCATTATTGTAGAGGCTGCGCACCTGGATGCCGCTTCGCGAAAGCTCCGGCAGAACGTAGCGGCAGGCGGTGGCTTCCTGCTGGACCACGGGAACATCGTTCGCCGACCATCTCAACGCCCGGCCGGCCCGCAGGCCTCCCGCCTGCATGCTGGTCCGCCCCTCGAAGAACAGGATCAAGTCCTTGGCAAAGGTCTCCTCCTGCTTCTGCTGGCCGACGCGCAGGCCTTCCCCCGCCGCCACCATCAGGGTGATGGAAATAATGCCCCAGGCGATCCCGAACATGGTCAGGAAGGTGCGTAGCTTGTGGGACCACAAGGTGCGGAGAGTGTCGAGGAGGAGATCGCCAAAGACCATGCGTCGGTTCTCCCTATTGGTGATTGGTGATTTGTGAATGGTGATTGCAGGAGAATTCACACCCCCCTGCCATTTGGAGGTCCCAGGCACGGTCATTAATCACCATTCACAAATCACCAATCACCAATCACCAATGAAGGACGAGCGGTTGCCTCATTGCAACACTACCTGCTTCCCTTCCTTCAACCCGCTCACCAGTTCGGTTTTGACGCCGTTGGAGATGCCAAGTGTCACGGCCTGCTTTTGCTTGCCGGTCTTGGTGCCGGGCGCGGGGGTTTCCACAAAGGTGTGCCGGTCCTTATCGTAGATCACCGCTGCTTCAGGGATTTGCAGGACGTCGTGCTTCTCATCCATGATGATCTCGGCGTTGGCCGTCATGTTGGCTTTCAGTTCGCCGGTGGGGTTTTGGATGGAAACCTTGACCTCAAAGGTGGTGACGTTGTCCTTTTCCACGCCCATGGGCGAAATCTTCGTTACCTTCCCCTCGAACTTCTTGTCCTTCAGCGACTCCACCACGATCCGTGCGCGTTGGCCCAGGTAGACCTTGCTGATGTCGGCCTCATCGACCTTGCCTTTGACGTAGACCTCGCTGACATCGCCCAGGGTCATCACCAGGGTAGCCTGGGAGCCAAGAATAAGGATGGAGCTGACCGCGTCACCCACCTCGACGTCGCGCGAAAGCACCAAACCGTCCATAGGGCTGACGATGGTCGAGTTTCGCAGGTCTTCTTCGGCACTATCCAGGGCTGCCTGCATTTGCGCCACTTGCGCCTTGTTGCGGGCAATTTCGGCCCGGCTGACGGCCAGGTAGCGCTGCGCGGAAACCTGCTTGTTCAGGGCGAGTCGATACTCCCGGTCGGAGTCGTCAAGAATGGCTGATGAGACCAGTCCGTCGGCCGCCAGTTTGCGGTTGCGGTCCACTGAGGCCTTCAGAAAAGGAAGGTCCGGCCCCTCGGCGTCAACCTTGTTGCGCTCGTAGGTGGCTTGAGCGGATTCCACCGCGGCTTGGGCTGCCTGAAGGTTGGCCTGAGCCTCGGCCACACGGGCCTGCAACTGCTCCTTGTCAAGCTCCACCAGGATCTGGCCAGTTTTTACGTGGTCGCCATAGTCGGCCAGAATCTTTTCCACAATGCCGCTTGCCTTCGACTTGACTTCCACCTTCACCAGCGGTTCGATCTTGCCCGTCGCCACCACGGACCGCGCCAAGTCCCCGCGCGTCACGCTGGAAAGTTTGGAAGGGTCAATGGTGTTGTTAGGGTGCAACGCCGCGGCAATCCCGATCCCCCCGCCTATGACAATGACGCCGGTAACCGCCAGCAAGTACCATTTCCTACGACCGTTATGATGATTGTTCGCCATTACTCTCTCCGCCCGCGATGGTCCGCTTCAGGCTTCTAAGCACTCTTACGCGCGCCGCTGGGAGAATGTTCCCCACCTGGTCGCGAATTTGCCCTGGGGCCTGCCTTGGACATTCGTTTCCCACCGTCAAATTGACCATTCAAGCCTCGCAAGTGCTGAAATTGATTCCTTCAGGTTAGACGGAGGCTCTTTGCGACGGTCACCCCAAGGGACGACCTTCAGTGAAATAGAGCGGGCCAGGATAGCCGGACAGAGGTCGGCGACCGCAATAGCCGGCCCCGGGTTCGGCCGAACTTTACCAAACGCCGATGGCACTTCCTGCGGTGCGGTTGACCATCCGCTGATTGTGAGTGACAGGTGGGGCCTGGGAATAAGTGGGGGAGCTAGTTGACTTTGGGAAAGGGAGCGTTCATTGCTTCGTTGGTGCCAACTTGGGGGTAACTTACAACGTCGATCCGAACGCGAGCCAAGCCCGCATCCATGAAGCCTAGTTCCTTCGCGGCGGCTTGGGAAACGTCGATCACCCTGCCCCGCGTGCCCGGACCGCGATCCGTGATCTTCAGTAGGATGGAAGCCAGGTTTTTGAGGTTGGTGACTCGCACCACGGTGCCGAACGGAAGCTTTCGGTGTGCCGCCGTAAGTCTCGAGGGATCATACAGTTCGCCGCTGGCGGTGGACCGGCCGAAAAACTCCGAGCCGTACCAGCTTGCCATCCCGATCTCCCCTTTGAAGGCCGGATGCCAGAGTCGCACCGCATGCCGGTGAAGTGGCAGCAGGCGCTTGAGGGTCGGCAGAGGTGCCGCCAAATTGGGGAGCTTCGCCTCGGTTTTCGGCGACATAGCGATCAAGCCCACTACGGCGCAGCTCATGACCAGTTTTTTCATGCTGCCCTCCAAAAAGCATGCTTCCGGCACCCAGGCAAACCTGGACTCAAAAGACTGTGCGAGAATGAACCTGATGATTGGAAACGTAGAAATTCTACAATTTTACGTAGAATCTGTCAAGGCAAGTGTTACAGGACCTTAATAGTCCAGCCAGCCGACCCTACCGGGTGGTAGGTCCCACATTTTCGACTTCTGCCCACAGTGGATCTGGGCTCCAGAGGTCAACTGAGCACCGTGGGGCTTGGTTCGGCGGCCCTCGGTACTGGCTTCGGCCGGTGCGACTACTTTAGGGAAACTGTCAGCGGAGTTCCCTGCGTGTCAGAGGGCTGCGTGAGCCCCAGCAACGCTGCCAAGGTCGCCGCCAAATCGACCGGCTGGCAGGCGTTCGGGTAGAAGCCTGGCTTGAAGGGGCCGCCCCAGAAGATTAGCGGCACCTGGGCGTCATAGTTCCAAGGGGTCCCGTGGGTGGTGCCAGACGCCGTGCTCGAGGCGACCGCGAATGGAGCGGCCACCAGGAAGACATCGCCGCTGCGCTTCGAGTTGAAGCTGTTGGCCGCTTTTCGAGCAATCGGGATATTGGGCAAGGTGCCCGTGAGGAATTGGGTTCGGGTGAAGGCCGCCGCCACGTCCGGTTGCATGGCTGCTGCCTCGGCGGCGATTTCCTCCGCCTTCGACTCCGGCACGTTGTGCTTCTTCAGCGTCTCGCGATTCAGGAACAGGTAGGTTTCGTCCTCGTCCTCAATCCAAGGACCCAGACCGAAGGCTTGCCTCAAAGCGTTCTCCGCCGCGGTGCGGACGTTCGCCGGTTGGGCCATGCCGATGCCCAGTTGATGTTTCTGAACGAAGTTCGGTGAAGGCGCCACGCCATGGTCGGCGGACAAGGCGATCCAGACGTTATCCAGCCCGACGGTTTTGTCCAAGTCGGCGAAGAACGCCGCCAACTCCCGATCAGTGCGAATGGTCGTATCCGCCACTTCCTCACTATAAGGTCCGTACTCGTGCCCGATGTAATCGTTCACGCTCAGCGAGAGGGTCAGGAGATCCGTTTCCGTGCCCTGGCCCAGATGCTCGTTGCGAATGGCATCGCGGGCGAAGGCCAACTCGAGTTGGTTCATAAAGGGCGTGTTCTCAAGCCATCCTAGAAACTTCGGGTCCGGGCACGCCTCTCCCGCGGAAGGCTCAAACTGATCGAAGACCTTGCCGTCCGCTCCGGGAGTCTCCGGCAGCGCCTGCCACTTCTGCCCGCAGAACTGGCTAATGGGGGAATGCTGGTTGAAGTCGTCCACCCAGTCCGGCAGCTTCGACATGTAATAGGTGCTGGACACAAAGCGCCCCGACCCCACGTCGTACCAGTAGGCGGCGTTGGGAGTGTGCCCGCCCATCAGCACGGCGGCGCGGTCCTTGAGTGAAATAGAAACGGCCTTGGCGCGGAAGTCCGTGGCCATGCGCAGCTCATCGCCCAGCGTGGAAGCGTTCAGGGTGCGCGGCGAATAACCCGGCGTGCCGCTGGCCTTTTCGCGGCTGGCCACGATGCGCGTGCGCAGGTCCTCCACGCAATACACCTCGCGCTGACTGGCGCGGTCGTACCAGTTGTTCTCAATAATGCCGTGCGCCCAGGGATAAGCGCCGGTCAGCAGCGTGGCGTGGCCGGGGCCGGTCATCGTAGTGGCGTAATCGTAGCGGCAGTCGGTAAAGACCGCGCCGCCATCGAGCAGCCGATTGAATCCACCTCCGCCAAAATATGGCCGGAAGCGCATCAGGTAGTCGTAGCGGAACTGGTCGATGACCAGAACCAGCACCAGCTTGGGGCGTTGCGGGAGCCTGGGATTCCCCTCCGGCATCAGGGGCCGGCTCCAGCCGAGCAGGATGACGGCAACCAACAAGTACAGCAGCGCGCTTCGCTTCACCACTGGGGTTCCTCCTGGAATTGAATCGGAAAGTCTAGCAGATGGAAGGCTCAGTTGTCGCGTCTCGCCCATTACGCGTTGTTTTCCCCAAGGGCTCTGGACGCAAGAAGGTGTGAAAGAATCTTTCGAAGTACGAAAACATGTTCTCGCAAAGGCGCCAAGCCGCAAAGAGCGCAAAGAGAACAGGAGACATGCGCTTCGCGGCCTTTGCGGCTTTGCGCCTTTGCGAGAGATTGTTTTGAGTTGTTCTCACGTTCTAAACCCCGGACTGTGTCTTTTTCGCCAATCATCGATCCTCTCTTGCGGTCGCCGGGCAGATCTGGCTGGGTCAAAAATTGATAAGTGCATTTGTTTTGATCAACATCGCAGGTTATAAATCGTAAGTTGCTTTGTTTTCATACACATCGTAGGATTAGCCTCGCGGCACTTGTCGCTTTCCTTTGTTTTCATCAACATCGCAGGATTAGCCGGCAAAATTTAATTCCCTTTTCTTCGGAGATTTCTCCGCCTCGGCGAGCGATCTGCCTGTGATTCAGCGACTTAGCGCCCAAGACATTCTGCCCGTTTCGCGGCTAAGTATCTGTCTTTTCTGACATATCGTAGCTTCCAAGAGAGCGTTCCCGGATCCAGCCGCGGCGCCCTGTGGCGCGTTTGACACACTTTCACCGTCGTAACTGCGGCGTCACCCGGATTGCCACCTGTGGCGCCGCCCTTTAGAGCGGCATGTCACAGTCGGTCGCAGACCCGTCTACTGACGGGCTGACTGACTAAAGAGGCAGCGGAAAGACTCGGCATTGGCAACGTAGCGGCGACTTTATCCGTCGGCTGACAGACCATATCTCCCAGCGTTGCAACGCTGGGATGGCGACGTAAACCCGCCGCTACACCTTTTTCCGCACCCTGTTGCGCCCGGCACCGGAGTTGCTGCATTTCACGGTGGCAGTTCCGCGAGAAGGCGACTTGAACGACCAAGTGAACTCCCAGATTATGTCCGAGTGGTTGATACGCCCGGAACCACCGCGCCAGATGCGCGCAGGGGCCGTTTTCCCTCGGCTGGCGCAGAGATGCTTTTCAATCTCTGCGTCTGGCATGGCAAGATCGAAGTCCCGTCGGGATCGCAGACTCGCAACGTCACGTGTCGCGAGCAAGACGCAGAGCCTAAAAAGCGGGCGCCAGCCGGCGGACACAACGTCGCCATGTTCCCGTCACAACTGCCGAGAATGTCTGTTTTTAGCCGGGCATTTTGTCTCTGTTCCCTTTGTTTTCATACACATTCCGGCTTCGGACGTAGAAATTAACATCTTTTTTCTCATGCGCACCTTAAGAGTGACTTTCTGCTGTTGGGAGTCGTTCGCGCGAGGCAACCGGTGGGCGGTGGAAACTTCCATGCAGGGCATTCGCCGGGACCTTTCGTCCCCAAGGCGGATCACCAGAATGAGTATACTCACATAACTAGGCTTTTGTCAAGCGCAAAGTGAGGCTAGGCGGGGAAATTCGGAATGCTGAAATCTGAATGCTGAACCGAAACCGGGTGAAGACGGCTGGTCGAGGGCCTGCTCTGCTCAGCCTGCGGGCTTGGGACACGAGGTCCTGTAGAAAAGCGAGGAAACGAGGTCTGGAGTGAACCCCAGAGGAAATGATCACTGCGAAAAATGGAGCGCCACCATCCGCTTGCCACCAGGGCAACTACACTCCTGGTAAACCCACACACCGGAATAGGTGAGGGACAAGAGATCCAGCGCTTCGGAAAGCCGGATGTTCTCTCTCGTACCGTCCAGATGGGGTGATGGCTTTGTAGGTGAGAAGTAACTTCTACTTCCTGGAACTAAGAAGATACCGTTCTGTCGAAGGTAAGCCTCAATCTCGGGAGAATCCATAATTGATGCGAAGGCCTTCATAGGGTCGTCTTCGTTGTGAAAGACCAGTCGTTTGATCTGTAAGTCGAGCACATCAGTTTTGAATGTCCCTCCGACTACTCTAACCAAGCCGGTCGGGTCCTCCGTTACTCGCAGATCAGGTTTACCTGCAAAGGCAATGCGAAGCCTCTGGATTGGCGTTCCCTCATCTGGGGGGGAAGCCCGAATCGGATCTCTGAAATTCCCTGACGCAATACAGCGCCAGCCATATACCAAAGAGCCTGAGCGGCCTGTGTCGCCCAGGACGTCCTCCACGACATCGGGGAGAGGGACAGCCCGCGTCGAGGCTTTGCCCTGCGAAGCGCCTTTGTCAGTGGCTGCACATTGGCAACCTATGAATAATAGACCTGCGATAACCGTCAGCCAATGAACGGCCGGCTGGCGCAGAGCGACTCCAGCTCTGTGCCACACGCCTCTCGCTGCCGTTCGTTTCGAATCTTGGATGACATTTTTCATTTCAGAGTCACGGGCAAGACGCAGAGCCTAAAAAGCGGGCTCTGCGCCAGCCGATCCGCCAGCTTGACCATGACCACTCGCTCGGAGAGCGCACGGCTGGCGTTGTACCCGGTCGTTGTTGGCAACACGATGGTCGGTGGGCATGGCGCGCAGGAGCATACACTCGCCCCTGCTCGAGTGGAAGTTCCTTCGGAATCGCCCCGATCATTACGTGGCACAGGCACTCCTGCCTGTGCCTGCACCGCCAGGAATGGCGGTGCCTGGAGCTTCCACATTTCATGGTGAGCTTTCCACTGCGGTTCGCGCTTGTATGGGCGTTCATGCCAGCTCACCGCAATGTCATCCTGAGCTCCATTCTTCTGAGCGAAGGACCCTTTTCATTGGCATGTGGAACGCACGGCGCGGAGGCGCCGTGGGGCAGGACGCCGCGTTTGCGCGGCGAACTTGGGTAGGACGAAATGCCGAGGTCCTTCGCCTTGAAAAGCGAGGCTCAGGATGACATGGAGGGGGGATTCTCGCTGAAAAGCAAACTGAGCATGAGCAGGTGAGCAGGGTTGCGCATCTATAACGGCATCGGACGTACGCGCTGTTTGCGTTCGTCTGCGTCCCATCCCTCGGGCATTAGCAAATCTGTGAATATCGATGATAGCTGTTGCCATGTCAAGAATCGCCGAGGAAGCTGAACAGCGCTACCTCGGCGCTACCTGCTTGGCGCGGTGGAATTCCCGGAGGAATCCCGCAAGGAAAAATACCAATACCGTCACGGCCAGGACCAAACCGCCATGCGGCAGGTGCACGAAGCCGGAGATCGCCTCGCTGCGCCCTGCCACATGCGCCCTCATATGCCACCGAACTATGATCAAACCGTAAAGGAGCACGAGTGCGGTTACGACAAGCAAGAGGATGCCTCCCACCGCTGCTCCCACGCCGGCAAGAACGCTCTTCAGGATTATCATGTGCGCATTCTATGCCTCCGCACTTCCCGGGGCAACCGCAAGCCGCCCAAGCTAACGGAGCGTCCCGGCTCGCGCACACTCATGCCGCGCAGGAAGTGGCACAGGCACTCCTGCCTGTGCCTACACCGCCAGGAGTGGCGGTGCCACAGCGCCGGCCACCTCGCTACGGTTCTCATCTCCCCCCTCGGCAAATCCTGCCCTGCCTCTTCGCGCCGGAAACGCTTACGCCGCTGAAAGTACGGGCCCGAAAAAGCAAGAGATCATGAACCAGCCGCGCGCGGTTGAAAATCTCTCATGTTCCGCGCCGGCCCTGCCGAAATAAGGTGTGATTAATGAAGAAGAGGCTTGACCGACCGGAGCAGCAGCCGGTTGTCGTCTCGTCTTCAGATGCGAACGGGGTCCAGCACGCTGACCCTCAGGAAAGGTGACGCGATGAGAGTCCTTATTGCAGAAGACGACAAACCCGTGGCCAGCTTCGTTCAAAAAGGGCTGGAAGCCGAGCAGTACGCCGTGGACATCGCCCAGGATGGCGATGAGGCGCAGTTCATGGTGGGGCAATTCGACTATGACGTGACGGTCCTCGATTTGACCTTGCCGCGCGTGGATGGGCTTGACGTCCTCAAGCACATCCGCGAGACCAAGCCCGCGATGCCCGTCCTTATTCTGACCGGCCGCAACCGCGTGGAAGACCGGGTGAGGGGCTTGGACTTGGGAGCCGACGACTACCTGACCAAACCTTTCTCCTTCACGGAACTCTCCGCCCGGGTTCGAGCGCTTTTACGGCGCTCATCCATGCCGGCGGAGGTCCTGCTTCGGGTGGCCGATCTGGAGCTCAACCGCATTGAGCGCACCGTCAAGCGCGCCGGGAATCCCATCGAACTGACTCCCAAAGAATTTTCCTTGCTCGAGTACTTGATGCGAAACGTCGGGCGCTGTGTGACCCGCGCGATGATCATCGAACATGTTTGGAATCTTTCCTTCGACACCATGACCAACGTGGTGGACGTTTACATCAACTACGTGCGCAAGAAGGTGGATCAAGGACACGAGCAAAAGTTGATCCACACGGTTCGAGGAGTGGGCTACCAGATCGGCGAAGAAGTCTAAGCAGGGCAGGCAACCCGCGGCCGGTCGTCGGTGGGGACCGGCTCGCGGGAATACGTGTCTATCGAGAGGCATGAGGGTAGGGATATGGACAAGGAACACCAGGTGGTGAGCGACACAAAACCAGTGACACCCAGGAACGGGCCGAAGAGACTGGACGTTGCCAGTCCGCCTGGCGCCCCCATGACGCGGCCGGCCAGCGGCCCGGTGCGCGCTCCCGAGCCCTTGCCGGACGCTCCCCATCGCCGGGTCGGCCCAGCGCCCGATTGCCGCGATTGCCTGGGCGCCATGGCCCACCGCCTTGCTCAGCCCATGACCGCATTGCGTGGGGGAATGGAACTGGTGCTGATGGGCAAGCGAACCGAGGCCGATTATCGGGCGGCGATCGAACAATCGATGCAGCTCGCCGATGACATGGCGCAGTTGATCGTGTCATTGCGCGAGCTTGGTGAGTCGGGCGCACCGGGCGGCACTCCACAAGGCATTCTATTGGAAGAAGTCGCGGCGGAAGTCCTTGCCGAGATGGATAGCGCGGCGCAGGCGCGCGACTTGCGTTTGCAACTCACGGCGGACAAGAGCGTGAAGGTGTATGCCAACCCGGACCGTCTTCGCGAAGCCCTTCAGAGTCTTTTCGCGTGGGTCATTCAGTACTGTGCGGCGAGCGGTACCATCACTCTGGAGCTAACGACCTCGGAAGGTGAAGGGCGCCTGATCCTTTCCCCTCCGCGGCTCGACTTGCAGTACCTTCAGATCAAAGTACTTGAGGACATTGCCACTCCCGGGCAACTGTTTTCGCATGCCGCCAGGAACGGCACGTTGGGATGGGCCATCAATCAGCGCCTTCTGGACGGGTTGGGAGGCAAATTGGAAATTCTAGGCGATGGCCAGGACGGCGGATGCATCCGCGTTCGCTTTCCCATGACACTCGACGCGGAAGTGGGAAAATCCTCATGAACCTTTTCTCCTTCCACCTCAGGTAGGACACCGCTCGTAGTCGGCGGTGGAGGTCCACGGGTCGATCGCTTTAGAGGAAAATAACTCCGGTTTAATCCTCCTCTAAGGCTTCCATGACGAAAATAGAGTTCAGCAAGCGAGGTTACGATGATTCGCAGCACTGTCAACGCCAACCGAAAGCTCTCCGTTTCTGCGATTGTCGCCAGTGCCGACCCGGCATTGCGCCGGCGTGTCTTGCAGCAATTGGCAACTCATGATTGCTCGGCACAAGAAGCCGGCGGCGGTGCCGAAGCGCTGGCCTTGCTGGAAGAAGGCGCTTGCCAGGCACTACTGCTCGATCAGTCCCTGCCGGACCTGGACGCGGATGAGCTTGTGGCCATGATTCGGACACGCCACCCGCAGGTCGAAATCGTGTTCCTCGATGCGCAAAATGGGATGGGAGGCGGCGACGGCAACCCGTGTCTCCAGCCCGACTCTAATGAGTTGTATCGGCTGCTCCAGAACTCGGGTGACGTTCGCATACCGACGGAGCTTCCCCAACCTGCCGAGCAGCTCCGGCTGATCCCGCCGGCGGCGCCTGACAACATTGAGCCTTTGCCGGGTATGTTGGGCCACAGCCCTTCCTTGCGCCAGGTGTATCGCCTGACCCGGCTGGTGGCCCCGCGTCTCACCACCGTTTTGGTGACCGGTGAGACCGGGACCGGCAAGGAACTGGTGGCGCGCGCCGTGCATGCGCTCAGTCCCCGCCGCGAGCGGCCCTTTGTGGTGATCAACTGCGCCGCCATTCCCGAGCCCCTGCTGGAGGCGGAGCTGTTCGGCTACAACCGCGGAGCATTTACGGGAGCCATCCAGTCACGCGCCGGGCGCATCCAGATGGCGCACGGCGGCACTCTGCTGCTCGACGAAGTGGGTGACCTTCCCCTCTCCATGCAAGCCAAGCTTCTGCGCTTCTTGCAGGAAGGCGAGGTACAACGGCTGGGCAGCTCCGACACTTTGCATGTGGATGCAAGGGTTACCGCCGCCACCAACGCCGATCTCGCCCGGCTGGTTAAGGAAGGGCGGTTTCGCGACGACCTTTACTACCGCCTTGCGGTGTTCCCCATCGAAATAGATCCGTTGCGCAGCCGCCGTGAAGATATCGCGCTCTTGAGCCAGAAGTTTCTCGCCGACTTTTGCCGCGAAGCGCGTGGTCCCGCCAAGACGTTTTCACCACCAGCGGTGCGGGCCCTGGAACGGCATTCATGGCCCGGCAATGTCCGCGAATTGCGGCAAGTGATTGAGCGGGCGTTCATCCTGGCCGAGGAACGGCCTGACCTTCTGCCCGAGCATTTCCCCTTTGGGACGAGAGAGACTCCTACTGAGAGAAATCTAAGACACGTGGTCTGAAGTTGGCACCGCCCGTGCTTCTGAGGCATACCGCCATGCAAACTTTGCCTGCCGATCGGCAAAAAGAGTCTGCTTCACCGATTGATTCCGCACGCTCGGCACAGCGCGCCTTGGCGGCTGCTTTCGCTTCCTTCACGCAAACGGCCGGGGCGCTGGAGACGACTTACACGAAGCTCCAGGCGGAAGTCGGCCGCCTGCGCCACGAACTCGAAAGCAAGAATCGCAGCCTGGCGCAGAGCCTGGAAGAGAACCGGCGCATGCGCACCTACCTGGCCGGAATCGTGGAGGGCCTGCCCTGCGGGGTTCTGGTCTTCGACCGCCAAAGGAAGTTGCGGATGATCAACCCTGCCGCCAGCCGGCTGCTCGGCACCGGAAACGAAAGCGTGCTCTCGGCGGAAACCTCCGTCCCCCACATGTTGGGAGCCCTGCTGGACCCGCTTCCCAAGGAGGAATTCTGTGGTGAACAGGAATGGGCTGTGCAAGGGCCGCAAGGCGAACGGGCGATCGGCGTGACGCGCGCGAATCTCCAGGCAGGAGAACCAGGCAACGACTCGATCCTGATTCTTCGCGATCTTACCGACGCCAAGCAGTTGGAGCGCGAGCGCGAACTGACGCGCCGGACGCAGGCGTTGGCCGAGGTCGCCACGCTCCTCGCCCACGAGATTCGCAACCCGCTGGGAAGTCTGGAACTCTTTGCCGGACTCCTGGCGGACGCGCTGGCGGACCAGCCGGAGGTGCGGCCCTGGATCACTCACGTCCAGGCAGGCCTGCGGTCGCTGGCGGCGACGGTGAACAACGTCCTTCAGTTTCATAGTCAGCCACCGGCGGAACTTGTTCCCGTGGATCTTGTCCGTCTCGCCGGGCAGACGGTGGATTTTCTCCGGCCGCTGGCGCAACAGAAAGAAATGCGGATCGCCTGGAGTGCCCCGCGCGCGGCCGTTTCCATCCTGGCCGACCCCTCGCGCCTGCAACAGGCATTCTTCAATCTGGCGCTCAACGCTTTTCGGGCAATGAAAGCCGGCGGCGTTCTGACCATCACCGTTGACCGCAGCGAAGCGGGTGGGCGGCCCTCAGTTGCAGTGGCCTTCGTGGACCAGGGAACAGGCATACCCGCGGAAAACTGGGAGCGGATATTCGAGCCCGGATTCAGCACCCAGTGTGGCAGTCCGGGGTTGGGCTTGGCGGTGACCCGGAAGGTCGTGGAGCAACACAGTGGCGCGATTCGAGTGGAAAGCCAGGAGGGAAGGGGAACAGCGTTTACGCTGACTTTTCCCGCGGCAGCAAGTGAAGCAATCGGGTGATCAGATGATCGGGTGATCGGGTGAGCAGGCAGCACGTTGCGCGGTGAGAATTTCGTGACCGCCCGCTCTCCCCGAGTGGCGAGGCAATCGAATGGTCAGATGATCCGGCGATCCGAGAGACAGGATGCGGGCGGCAGTCTCGTGCTCACCCGATCACCCGATCTCCCGATCACCCGATTGAAAGGTGGCGTGATGTATCAGGTTTTGGTGGTGGATGACGAAGCGGCAATGCGAGCGGCTCTGGAAGCGAACTTCCGGCGGCAGGGGTGGAAAGTGACGACGGCGGGAGGAGCCAGCGAGGCGCTGGAGCGCTTCCGGCTGGCGCCGTGCCCGCTGGTGGTCACGGATATGCGCATGCCGGATGGCGATGGCCTGCGTGTGATGCAGGGGGTGCGGGCCCTGGCGCCGGAAACCGCGGTCATTTTCCTCACCGCCTTCGCCAATGTGCCGGAGGCGGTCAAGGCCATGCGCGAAGGCGCCTGCGACTACCTGATCAAGCCGATTTCCTTCGAGCAATTGAGGGAATCGGCGGCGCGCGTCTTGACCTCGCGCGTGGGCAGAAGTCCCAAGCTGAACCAGGGGGATTTTATCGGCGCTTCGGCGGCGACGCTGCGGTTGATCGAGCGCGCGCGGCAGGTGGCCCGCACCGACGCCGACATTCTTATGGAAGCCGAGAGTGGCACGGGCAAGGAACTGCTGGCGCGCCTGGTGCATCACGCCAGCCCGCGCAGCCAGCGGCCTTTTGTGGCGGTCAACTGCGCCGGTTTTCCTGACACCCTGCTGGAAAGCGAGTTGTTCGGGCACATGCGCGGCGCCTTCACCGGGGCATTGACCACCAAGGCGGGAAAGTTCGAACTCGCAAACTTTGGCACGCTGCTGCTCGATGAAATTGGCGAGATGCCGCTCAGCCTTCAGCCCAAGCTGTTGCGAGTGCTGCAAGAGCGGGAGATCGACCGCCTGGGCGACACCCGGCCCTTGCCCATCGATGTGCGGGTCATCGCCACCACCAACCGTCCCCTCGCGACCATGGTGGCGGAAGGGAAGTTTCGTGCCGATCTGTTCTTCCGCCTTAACGTGATTCCCCTCACGCTTCCGCCCTTGCGGGAGCGCGCCGAAGATATTCCGGAATTGGTCGCCCACTTCGTACGCAAATACGCGCCGGCGTCCCGATCGAACGTAGTGCGGTTTTCGCCGGAGCTCTTGGATCGGCTCCAGGTTTACGACTGGCCGGGAAATGTGCGGGAATTGGAAAACTTCGTGCGCCGCGTCCTCGTTCTTGCCCCGGGGCCGGTGGTGGGAATGGAACTCCTGCCGGAGGCCGGGTTTCAGAGTGAGGAACCGGCGGCCGCCGGGATCGCGCCGGGACTGACTCTGCGGGAGCTCGAGCGTACGCTTCTGGAAAAAACCCTGGATGCGACGGGAGGCAATCGCACTCGCGCCGCCGACATGCTGGGAGTCAGCTTGCGCACCGTGCGAAACAAGATTCGGGAATTTGGCCTGCCGCCTAAGAGCAGTGGACAGTGCCGAGTGACGAGTGACGAGTGACGAGCGATGAATGGCAAGTGATGAGTGCTGAGTGACAAGTGATGAATGAAGAGTGATGAGTGATGAGCAAACAAGGTAAACGCGGCGGATACAGTAGATGCAAGACTAACCAGCCCGATCTGGCGTGCGGCCGATTCTGGCTAGCCACCGGCCACTGGCCACTAACCACTGCCCTTCGGAGGTCGGAATGAACTTCCTTGAAACTCCCACCATGCATCGCGTCGAGCACTACCTGGACCTGGTGACGTTTCGCCACGAGCTGGTCTCCAGCAATCTTGCCAATGTCGATACTCCGGGATACCGCACGCAGGACATTAATTTCGACGACGAGATGCGACGCGCCGACGTGCGCCTTGATGGCGATGCCGTCTCGCCCCACGTGCAACAGGTGAAGGGCTTGATCGAGCGCCCGGACGGCAACAACGTCAGCTTGGACCGGGAAACGATGGCCCTGGCACAAGTTCAGCTTCAATACCGCGCCGGCGTGGAGTTGCTTCGCAACGAGATTCACATGATCCAGTCGGCGATTAACGAAGGGAAATAAAACTATGAACCTCTTTGGCGTTCTGGATATCAATGCCTCCGCTCTGACCGCCGAGCGCGAGCGCGCGGAAGTGGTGGCCAGCAACATGGCCAATGCGGAAACCACCAGCACCCCCGGCGGTGGCCCGTACAAGAAACAACTCGTGGTGTTTGGGACGGAACGGCCCGGCCGGGGCGAGTTCGCGCAGACGCTCTCGCGCTTCGGCGACCTGCACGCGCGCGGTGTGCAGGTGGAAAAAGTCGTGGCGGATCAATCGCCTGCCGTGCGCCGATACGAACCCGGCCACCCCGATGCGGATGCTGATGGATATGTTTCGTTTCCTGACATCAACCCCGCAGAGGAGATGGTCAATTTGATGGGTGCCGCGCAGGCCTACCAGTTGAATGTATCAGCCGTGCAGGCCACGAAGGCGATGATCTCGGAAACGTTGCAAATTCTGACCTAGGAATGGCGAAAGAGGGGGGAGCAGGGAGTCGAGAGCCACGAGTCGGAACGCGCCGCTCGGAAATCGAAAGGTACGAGGAAGGGAATGCAGCTACGCGAGCTGGCTCCGTGGGTTCTCTTGAGTGCGCCAGGTAAACAGCGAAGTTTGCTTTGAGGCCGAGCCGTCTTGAGTATCAACTTCTGACCTCGATCTCCTGCCTGTGGTCTCCCGCTCCCTGACCCTGAAGTGCCGCCGGAGGTATACGGCTGTGGGGAATACAATTTCAGGCTTACCTCAAATCGACTGGGCGAATGTCCAACTGGACGTTCGCCAGCCGGCGAACTCTCAGTCCGAATTCTTCCACACGCTCGAAGGCGCCATGGACAAGGTCCAGGAAATGCAAACGGGCGCGGACCAGCAGGTGGCCAGCGTGCTGCAAGGCAATGGACAGGACCTGCACTCGGCCATGGTGGCGGTGGAAAAAGCGGACCTCACTTTTCAGATGATGATGCAGGTACGCAACAAGATTGTGCAGGCATACCAGACCGTTTCGCAAATGCAGTTTTAGGCTGATGGACCATGGCTCTGAACGTCGACCAAGCCACTAAGCAAATCGTCACCTTCGTGAAGGGCCTGACCGCCCGGCAGAAGATCACCATCGGAGTGGGAGCGGCGGTGGTGGCCGCAACCATCTGGGTGTTTGTCGCTTTGTTGGACCGGGCCGAGTACAAACCGCTTTATTCCGGCCTTTCCCCCGCCGACGCCCAGACTTTGTCGCGCCGCCTGTCGGACAAGAACATTCCCTTTGAACTGACGAGTGACGGGACCGGCATCATGGTCCCCGCCGACCAACTCGACCGGACGCGTCTGGATTTGGCCAGCGAAGGAATGCCGACGAGCGGCAGGCTGGGGTTTGAGCTTTTCGACAAGCCCAACTGGGCGGGAAGTGATTTTGCGGAAAAAGTCAACTACCAACGGGCCTTGGAAGGGGAACTCGAACGAACCATCCAAACGTTGAGCGAGATTGAGGCCGCCCGCGTGCACCTGGTGCTGCCTCCGGAGTCACTTTTTACGGAGCAGGAACGTGAGGCCAAGGCCTCGGTGGTCATCAAGCTCCGTGGCGGGCACCTGAGTGACGACTCCCAGGAGGCCATCACTCACCTGGTGGCGAGCGCCGTGGACAACCTGAAGCCCGAAAACGTGACGCTGATTGACGCAGAGGGAGGCGCGCCCATTCTGGCTCGCGGTGGCGGCTCCGGCCGGCCTCGCGCCTGGACGGAAGTGGAAGCTGCTCTCTCGCAGAGAATCGTCGGCACGCTGGAGCCGGTGGTGGGGCCCGGCAAGGCTCGCGCCAATGTGAACGTGGAATATGACTCCGCCGCCAGCGATAGCATGCAGGAGACCTACGACCCGAACGGCTCCGTCATTCTGACTTCGCAGACGTCCACCGAGCACGTGGCGGAAGCAGGCGCGGAAGGAACTCCAGGAACCACATCCAATGTTCCCGGCAAGCAACCGGCGCCGCTGCCCAAGGCTGCTGCGCCCGCCGATTCGGAGTCTCAGGGCCTGCAGACGGAGAGCAAGACATTCGCGGTCAGCAAGGTCGTGCGCCACGTCGTGCAACCGGCGGGAAACCTCAAGCGAATTACCGCCGCCGTCCTGGTGGATGACGCCACCGACATCACAGACCAAAATGGCCAGAAGGTTGAGACTCGACGGAAGCGATCGCCCGAGGAGATGAAACAAATCGCAGAGTTGGTGGCTGCGGCGATCGGAATCGATTCGACGCGTGGGGACAAGGTGGCGGTGGAGAATCTTTCTTTCCAAGGCCTGCCGCTGCAAGGTCCTACGCCCTCGACTCTGTCGGACCGGGTTCTGCCGATTGTCCAAAAGTGGATTAACCTCATCCGCTACGGGGCGTTGATACTTCTCTTCCTCCTGGTGTACTTGCTGGTTCTGCGACCCATCAAACGCCAGATTGTCACCACCTTCGAGGAACTCCCGAAGCAGATCGGAACAGCGAAGGACTCGCTGGCCGCAGCACTGGCCGCCGCCCCGGGAATTTCCGCCCCAAGGCCCGACGATACGGCCAGCATCGAGGCGTCGCTGCAACAGTTGGGCGATTCTCCGCTGGAGGCCAAACAGGCGGTAATCTTAAAGAAGACTTTGCTCGATAAGGTAAAGAAGGAACCCGCCTCGGCCAGCCGCCTGATTCAGAACTGGATGAGGCAGGAGGGTAAGTGATGACGGCCACTGCGGAAACTGCCAAGGCCACCACGGCTGGAAACCTGACCGGAATCCGCAAGGCCGCCATTCTCCTCGTCCTCCTGGGCGACGAAGCTGCCAGCTTGGTCTACAGAAATCTGCCGGAAGAAGACTTGCAAGTCCTGACGGAAGAGATCTCCGAGCTTGAGTACATTTCCCCCGAGACCGGAGCACAAATCCTTCAAGAGTATTACCGCCTGACCGTTACGGAGGACTACCTTTCACAGGGCGGGGCCGAATATGCCAAGTCGCTGCTGGTCAAGGCCTTCGGGGAAGAGGGAGCCAAGCAACTGCTCAAGCAGGTGGAAAGCTACCAGGAGGCTCGCGCCACCAATCTCGACTCTCTGCAGCGTGCCGATCCACAACAGCTTGTGATGTTTGTGGAAGGCGAGCACCCCCAAACGATCGCCCTGGTTCTCGCCCACCTGGGGCTGAAGTCGGCGTCAGAGGTTCTGCTGCTGCTGCCGGAAAAAACTCGTGCCGAAGTGGTGCGGCGTCTGGCGGAGATGCATCAGTTCTCGCCGGAAATGGTGCAGAAGATCTCGGTGGTGCTCAACAAGAAACTCCACGCCCTGGGCGAACAGAATCGGCGCGCGTATGGCGGCATCAAGGCTGTCTCAGAAATGCTGAACCGGGTGGAGCCGAATACCGTGAAGACCATTCTCGAGTCCATTGAACAGGATGACCCCAAGCTGGCCCTCAGCATCCGCAACCTGATGTTTACGTTTGAAGATTTTCTGTCCGTACCCGAAAGCAGCATGCGCGAGCTGTTGAGCCACCTGGATAAGAAGACACTGGCGGTGGCACTCAAGGGGTCGTCCGAAGACATGAAAAACCACATCTTCAAGACCATGTCGTCCCGCGCTTCGCAGATGCTCAAGGAGGACATGGAGGCGCTGGGGCCGGTGCGCTCGCGTGAAGTGACTACCGCCCAGCAGGACATCGTGCAGCAAGCCCGCAAACTGGAAGCGGAAGGGAAACTGACTCTGAAGAGCTTTGGAGATGATGCTTATGTCGTCTAACCCAAGTCTGCCCAACGGCGGCGATTCGCAAGCCCAGGCGTATGTCTATCCGCCTCCGCTCGTTCCCGGCACGGGGACGAATCCGCCGGCAGCGGGCGGCACCCCTTCCACTCTCGAACGCCTTTGGGTGCCTGAAGTCAAACCGCCGGGCGCCGCGTCCGGTCCGCCGACCATCACCGACGAGCAGATTCGAGCGCGCGAGGCGCAAGCGCGAAAACAGGGGCGTGACGAAGGAATGGCGCAGTCGCAGGCCGATTTCGAAAAGAAGGTGGCGGCCGAAAAACAGTCGCTGGCGCAGACCATTCGCGAATTTGCGCGTGAGCGCGAAAGCTACTTCCAGCGCGTGGAGGCGGAAGTGGTGGGGTTGGCCGCGGCCATTGCCCGCAAGATTCTGCACCGTGAGGCGCAGGTCGATCCCTTGCTGTTGGCCGGCGTCGTGCGCGTCGGGCTTGACCAGGTGGCGCGTGGAACACATGTTCGCCTGCGGGTTCACCCTGACCAGATTCACGCTTGGCGCCAGTTCTTTGCCCAGCAGCACGACATGGACTCGCCCCCGGAACTGCTGGGCGACGCCACGCTGGGGCCGGGCCACTGCCTGCTCGAAACCGACTTGGGCACCACCGATCTAACTCTTGAATCCCAGCTCAAGGAAATCGAACAGGGATTCTTTGACTTGCTGGCGCAGAGACCCAAAGAACAGTGAAAAGAGCAGTGGTGAGTGGCGAGTGGTTAGCCAGAAAATAGTCGATTGACGATTGTCGATTTTCGATTGCAACCTGCGAGTTATCAGTTGTCAGTAGTCGTCAACCGTTAACCCATAATCCCGCAGTCGCGGATAATTGATGAAACCTCCCTCGTTGCTCGCCCCCTACTTCCGGCGCTTGGACACGCTTTCGACAGCGCGCTGGTACGGCCGCGTCACCAAGGCGGTGGGACACATCGTCGAGTCGGAGGGGCCGTTCTGCTCGTTGGGCGAGTGCTGCGAAGTGTTTGGGCCCGCGGGCGACTCGCACGCCGGGGAAGTGGTGGGTTTTCGCGGCAGCACCGTTCTCTCGATGCCTTTGGAGCGGCTCGGCGGCATTCGCTACGGCGACCGCATTTCCACCTGGGGAGCCAAGCCCACCGTGCGGGTCAGTGACGATTTGTTGGGCCGGGTGATTGACGGCGTGGGCAAGCCCCTTGATTCGCAGCCCGACTACCCTGCTCGCGACTACTGGCCATTGCACGCTCTGGGCCCGCTGCCGCTCGACCGCCTCCCGATCCGCGAGCCGTTGGGCTGCGGCGTGCGCGCTATTGACGCTTTCCTGACCTGCGGACGGGGACAGAGGGTGGGCGTTTTCGGAGGCAGCGGCGTGGGCAAAAGCACGCTGCTGGGATTGATGGCCCGCGGGAGCGCCGCCGACGTGACGGTGATGGCGCTGGTGGGGGAACGCGGACGCGAGGTGCGCGAGTTCCTGGAAGGTACGCTGGGGGAAGAAGGCCTGCGGCGCTCGGTGGTGGTGGTGTCCACGTCGGATCAATCGCCGTTGCTCCGCATTCGCGCCGCGCTGGTGGCCACAACGGTATCCGAATACTTCGCCACCAGGGGAAAGCACGTCCTTCTGGTCGTGGATTCGTTGACCCGCTTCGCCATGGCGCAGCGCGAAATCGGCCTGGCCGCCGGAGAGCCTCCCACCGCCAAGGGGTACACTCCTTCGTGCTTTACCATGCTGGCCAGCCTGATCGAGCGCGCCGGGCACTTCAACGGGGGCAGCATCACGGCCTTCTATACCGTGTTGATGGAAGGCGACGACCAGCAGGACCCCCTAGTCGATGCGGTGCGCGCGCTTCTCGACGGCCACATCGTTCTTGACCGCCGGCTCGGCGCACAGGGCCACTATCCCGCCATCAACATACTTGATAGTCTGAGCCGGTTGATGCCCGCCGTTTGCAAGCCGGAGCACCTGGAAAAAGCGCGCCGGCTGCGCAAGCTTCTGGCGGCATACACCGCGTCGGAAGACTTGATCCGCGTGGGCGCCTATCAAAAGGGACTGGACCCGCTGCTGGATCAAGCCATTGAAGTCGTTCCGGCAGTGAACAAATTCCTGCAGCAGCGTGGAGACGAAAAGGCCCCCCTGAGCAACACGCTGGCAGCCCTCCAGGCGCTGCCGGGGTAGACGATGCCTTTCCACTTCTCCTTGCAGGCCGTACTTCGCTGGCGCGAGAGCTTTGAGCAGCGCGAGCGCCAGCGTCTTCAAGCGATTGCCCGCGAATTGGTGAAGGCGCGACAGCAGCGCGAACATACCAAACGGGACCGCGCCACCGCCCAACACGAGTTGCAGAACAAACTCCGCAAGGGCATGACGGCGTCGGAAATGCAGTTTGAACTGGCTTGCGACCGCGCGCGCCTCCGCCGCCTCGCGGTGTTAAACGACCAAGTGGCCAAACTGGAAGATCTCCGGCGCCGCCAGTTGGAGGTTTTTCGCAAGGCCCAGCAGCAGCGCCAAATCATGGAAAACCTTCGCGACCGCCAACGGGCGGCCTATCAACTTATCCAAACCCGGCGCGAGCAGCAGCAGATGGACGACCGCTTCCTCATTACCCAGGGCGGACAGGCCGCCCGGCAGTGAAATGTGCGCAGCTCGGCAGCCGTAACGGCTTTCGGTGGTTGGGTTCTTACTGACCTTTACTTAATGTGGTGACGAACGCACCCGCTTACCCGACGCTGCGCGCCACCCTCTCCCCCAAGGGGGCGAGGGCATGAATTCAATCTGCCTCTCCCCTCGCCCCCTTGGGGGAGAGGGGATGGGGGCATAGGCGCTAGAATAAGCGCAGAGGTTGGGAACGGCATGCCCGAAGGGCATGAATATCATTAGCCGTAGGTGAAACCTACGGTCCAGAACCCCTCGGATCAAATTTTCAACGACCCCGCAGGGGTCGAATTTCCCCGGGGTTCAACCCCTTCAGGGTTGCTCCGCCGCCGATGACCGCGTTCCGTAGGTTTCACCTACGGCTAGTGACATTCGGTCCCTTCGGGGACCTTGCCGTTGCGCTTAATCTAGCGCCTATGGGGGATGGGGGTGAGGGGGTCGTGTCGCTTCACTGTATAAGGTTCTTAGTTGTGTACGCTGAGCATCATCGCTCGTACCAACGGAGGACGCGCAGGGCGCGCAGCGTGTTCCAGCGGCTGGGCTGGCCATCGCCCGCGTCGAGCGCGAAGTGGACCGCGCCGGGATGAGTGTTCTCCAGAAGCCAGGTGCCGTCCGGCTGCTGTTTGGATCGCAGCAAAGCCATCGCTTCGTCCACGCGCGGGTCCGGTGGGTCACCCGCCGCGCGGAAGTACTCCAGAGCACGCAGCACGTCGAAGTGCCAGCGGGTTGGAAACGAGAATTGCAGCCATGCGGGGTCCACCACGGCGCCGGTGCTCTTGCGCCGGAACAGCTTCCGTTCCAGCAGGTACTCCTCACCCCGGCGGCGAGCCGCGAGGGATTCCGCCGAGCCGCCGGTGGCGCGTTCGTGGGCCAGCAGACCTTCCAGGACTCGGATGGTAGTATGGAAGGAAGAGCGCACCGAGCCATTCTCCGCCTCGCAGTTCCACCCTCCGTCCGCGAGTTGTTCGCCGAGCAACCGTGCGACCACCGCGCCGACATCTTGATGGAAGTAGACGCCCAGCACGACGGTCAGAGCCGTTGATGCACGGCTCGACCTCGCCGCTAAAGAACGGCTGGCCGGCATGCTCCCAGCGGCAGTGTTCCCGGATCTGCGCCACCGCCCGGCGCACTTGGTCACAGTGGGGGTCGATGCCGAAGTCGTGCAGAGCCACGAGGCTGTATGCCGTGGCGGTCCAGGGCTGGCCCTTGGGCCGCTCGCCGTCTCCGGATTTGGCCCTGCGCGCGGGGAATAGTGCGCCTCCCGCCCACAGACCGTCTTCGCCCTGCAAGGCCAGCAGCCGCGCGCCCCACCCTTCGGTCGCGACGCGGGCGCGCTCCGCCGCGACGATTTCCGCCGGCGCATCGGCGAGATCGCGCAACACCTGCCAGCGGATGGCAGGGTCGGAGTCGAGCAGCCAGTCCAGCACGCCCATGGACCGAGTCTAGCATGCCCAGGGCTTGCCGGGGTGGCAGCAAGAGTCTGACAGTTCCGGGATTCGAGGCCGGGGACGTGACCCCTCACCCCCACGACAAGCAGAACGTGGGGCCCCGTCCCGTCAGTCCGTCGGTAGACGGATCTAGACTGACGCTCGACCTCTCCCCTCGGGCGAGGTTGTTGAGGTTGCTTGGCGAGCGATCGCGCCGAAGAAGAACCAACAGCCTCTCCCGCGGGGAGAGGCCGACCCGATCCATCGGGGCGGGTGAGGGGTCACTTGCCGGCTGCGGTCAGGCCCCTTTGACGGGCCAGCAGCCGTAAAGCCGCTGCCTCTGGCGGAGGATACTTACCGCGCCGCGATCAGGGTGCAGATGCAACTGAGGCTTGGGGAGGCTAGCGATGCCGTTCCGGGAAGGGTGCGAGAGGTTGCCCAAAAGCTCGTTTTTTACCTGGTTTTTGAGGGAATTTTGCGGATCAGACGATGGACACAAAGGCCCCAAATGACCCCAATCCGCTGAAGGCAAAAGAGATGGACGAAAAAGGGTAAAAAACACGACTCACGGAGCTTAAGTCCCTTGGAATCAAGTACTCATCGGCATCGGGCATTCTGACTGTTTTTAAGTGGTTTATTTTTCAACAACTCATCGGGTTCTTTCGATGAATTTTGTGTTTTCGGTCCGGCGGGTCGGAAAAGCCGACAAATTGGCAGGATAGCTTGATCGCTGCGAGGCTAGAACTTTCTCGGGACAAGCCCCGGCGCGAGAACCGATACTGGACCCCGCGACTGGGCATTTCCTCCGGCAGAACATAAGCCATCATACCTAGACTAGCACACCCGGGCCGTTCGGTCAAGCGGAAAATGCGGAAATGGTCCTGATTTCGGCGTAGCGCCGCCGTCTTTTGGCGCCCCGTTGCAGGTCGAACCGATTTGCGGACTCCGATGGAAGAACACGATACCTGACACCGTTTCTCCCAGCCAGCGAGCGAGCACGTGAAATGAGAACCAAGAAGAAGGACCCGCGCTTGACCTGAACCCGGTAAGCCCGCGTACCGGATACCTACCAGGAAAGACTCACCGTATGCCAGACTCCGCTATCGTTAACTTGAAACTGCCCTTGGCCGTTGTGAAGTTGGGACTCGTGGGAATTGTGTTCAAAGTCCTATTTCGTTATACTGCCACTGCCAGGAAAACTCGGCAGTCGCCTCCTTTAGCTCGGGCTTCGTGATGATACTGGTAACTTCAACCACGCTTCTGCCGGAACTTACGGGGACGCGCCAACGCTGGCTTGCCCCGAACGTATACCCCCAGTTCGCCCAGCCCTGCGCTGCTTGTTTTCCCTTGGGAGTAAGAACAACACTAGAATAAGACCAATTGCCAACGCGAACAGGCACAGGCGTTTCTATGAGACCGAGCGAGACATACGGTTCAAAGTCTTGATAGTCATATACTTTGCCTGTGTAAAAATCCACGGATAAAACCTCGGAAGCACCCTTATCCTGCTGGATTAGGTCCCTCGCCTGAGACTTCGGCAGGTTCCCAGACCTACACCCGGATACGAGCGCAATAACAGGGGCGAGGGTGACTGCTACGACGGCAAAAACCCTTGAGTGCATTTTGCACCTCTCTTCTAGGATTTGGCAGAAATCTCCCTTTTCATATTCAAGGTAGCGGGCGCAGCCTGCGTGCTCTTCGAAGCCTGCGGCTTTTCCCACCGTGAATCGTTAGAAGCCGCAGACCTGCTAGGGCGACGGGGACAGGCACCATATTTCCGATTTCTTCCGGCAGCGACGCGTGCTGATGCGCTGGGCATCGCAGGCCGGGCCGGCCTCCCGCCGACCGACTCGTCCGGTCAGGCTGTGTCCGACAGCGATGACCACCATCCAAGGCGCCGGGCGGATATAAACTGCGCTTTCCCGACATCTTTCGTCCGTCGAGATTCCGTCGGTAAAGTAGTACGCCTCGCCATGGGGTGGGTCAAGAGACAAGATGGCAGGGCGGGAAGATTGCCCCGTTTGCTTCGATTGACCGGCACGGGCTCATGATCACACGCGGAGGTTTGCACTGGCGTCGGCGCGAGGAATGGGGTGCTTCGCGCTGATTGACGTTCATCCCAAAGGCTTGAGAGAGCGGACTCGGATTTATGCGGCTCACGGAGCGGCGGTGCTGAAGTGACCCCTCACCCCCACGACAAGCAGAACGTGGGGCCCCCTCCCCGAGGGATCGGGGTCGGCCTCTCTCCCCGGGAGCGGCTGTCGGTCGTGTTGGGCCGCGCGATCGCGCGCCCTGGCCCGACGCCGGCAGAGCCTGTCCTGAGCATCGCGAAGGGTTGCCGGCGCCACGTACCATGGCCATCTTGGCCATGCCCCGGCACGGGCAGGAGAACGTGTGAAAAAATAAACAATCTCACGCAAAGGCGCAAGGCGCAAAGACGCGCAACGATAACCGCCTTGTTTTCTTTGCGGGCTTGGCGTCTTTGCGCCTTTGCGTGAAATGCTTTTGCTTTCTCCCGATTTTTTCACAGGTTCGGATGCCCGTGGTACGAGTTCGCGGGGGCGCGATCGCGCGCCGCTCGCCAAGTTCCATCAAGACGGCATCGATGTCGCTGCAGCGGGACGGTTGAATCGCGGCGAGCTCTGTCCGTGTGACGAGAATCGAACCCGGACTTGCCCAGTCAGTCGGCAAACCTTTCCCGGAAAGACACGCTTGCGCCCCGACTCCTCTTACCTGTTCCCTTCGGCAAAGGCCGCGAAAACTTTAGTTCTAAAGGGCTTCGGAAGTACACCGGGAAAACTGGCGGCGCCGTGGGGCTTTGGCGTCGCGCCTGCTCCTTGGCGGGCTGCCGGAGATTTATGCAATCACTACCCGTCCAATTCGCTGGTACAACAGCAGGCACGCCACCCGCCGCGTTCGGGTTGACCGGCACGGGGGGCGCTGACGACTCATTCGCCTCTGCCTTTGGCCAAGCCCTCGCCAATGCGCCGGATTTCCTACCCAACGGCTCACCGATACCGCCCAAAGCACAAGACGAGCAGTCCGACGGAGGGAACTCCGACGCCGCGTCGATGGCGGTGACGTTCCTCAACTGCTTCGTTGGCAATCTCGTTCAACCCACACCCACGGTTGCCGCGGGTGGGGAAGCGGGGACGATCCAGTTCAACCTAGCGGCCCCCACAACTACGCCAACCTCCGATTTGCCGCCCCAGGCTGATGCGAATCCGTCCAACCCGGCGGTGTTGACAGGTGCAATTTCCGGCGCGCCGGCCGCACGGAGCGAGCAGCAAAGCGTGGCCGCCCTTGCTTCGCTGCCCCAGGTGGATGCGCAACTTTCCGGCCCGACGGTGGCGACGGGCTCAGGCGCGAGCACCCAGAGCGCACCGCGCGACGAGAAGAACAAGGCAGCCCCTGCGCTTCCGCCCCAGATTGACGAAGGTGTTGCCAGCCCGGCCGTCGCGGTCGGTACAACAGCCGACACTCAGGCCGCGCCGCGTGATGTACGGAGCGCCGCAGCCGCTGCCCTTGCGCCCCAAGTTGGTGAAGGTGTCGCCGGGCCGGTCGTCACGATAGGCACAGGTGCCGACAGCCCGGCCGCGCCGCGCGATGTGACAAAGTCCCGTGGCCCCCATCACCTTTGCACCCGTGACCGATCAAAACACGCAGACGACGGCAGATGCGTCCTTACCCGGCGGCGACCGGACCGCGCGATTCGCCGCGGGGCACGCCTGGACCACCACCAAAACAGAGGCGACGCATTCCCGCAAGGAAGCAGCGGCCGGAATCCGCCGCGCACGGGAGCGGCGAAAGCACGCCCAAAGCGCCAAATTCGCTTACGACACAACCTTCACCGCCGGTTCTCGCCAACTCCCAGCCGATCGCAACGCTCACGGAGCTCCCGTATCCACAAAGTCGGCCGGTTATCGCACCGTCGCCCGAGCCGCAGTCGGGAGGAGCGCCATCCGGCTCCACGCCGGTGCAAGCGGCAAGTTCAACATCGGGACAAGTGTCGGGAACTCAAGGTGAGTCCACCCGCCCACCGAACTCTGGATCATGGTCAGGGTTATGGCAGCTTGATGCTGGGCCCGCGCAAGCTAGTTTTCCGGTAACGGCGCAGTATCTTGGGCCTGCCTCGCGCGCCGCGACCACGCCTCGCCTGGCGGAGCGGGAATCATTTACCGCTGCGCCGGCGGCGCCTGACAACCGTGCCACTCCTTCCGCCGGCGACAGCGCTACAGTTCCCATCGCCAATACCAGCGCCGCGGTACCGACCGACACCAGCACGTCTCCTTCCGCCATCGACTCGACAGCACCGGCAGGCTCTTCCGACCCACTGGGAGTGTTCGCCGACGGAGGCCTGACAATCAGTTCCGTAGCCGTGGATGCCGCGGGAGCGGTGGCGGTAAGACCAAACGTGCGAGCATCAGCGGGAAGCGACATCGCGTCGTCCAACGATGGAGTCTTGCCGGGTACCACGGACACTTCAAGCTTGAGGGAGAAGTTTGCCGGTGCGGCAATGACGGTGAAAGTCTTCGGCCAAGAGTCCAGCCCCGTCTCCGGGTCGGCGGCCCCTTCCGGCACAAATGCGCCGGTGGCGGTGTCCGCCCCCCACGAGGGGCCGCAACAAGTAGCGGTTGTCCCATTGGCCGCCGCCAAAGCAGCCAACTCCACAGGGACGGAAGTAAAGCGGGAACACATCCCGGCCGTGGACCACACGGTGGCGACAACCGAAAGCAGCGGGCAAAATGTCAGGAACTCGCCAGATCCCAGCACGGTTGAGCCCCCTTCCACAGCTAACACTGCCGTTCCGATCTCCAGCGCTCCGGAGAGCCGCCAGACTACTGTTTCAGCCGACGACTCACAGAGGACTAAGGATGCCAAAGGCGTCCAGGATGCAAGCACCGCGGCAGTGAGCGAAAGTGGGAGATCTTCCAATCTTCCGGAAGCGTCGTCGAACGACCAGGGGAGGTCAGGGCAACAAAGTGGCTCGCGCTCAGGGGATAAGCCGGCAACTCCAGCGGTCTTCTCTCCGGCCGCAAATTCGACGCCGGTTTCCGATTCCGCCGCGAATCTTGTCGCTGCCCATGCGACCAGTCCTCCCTCGGGCCACACTCTTACCACGACTCCGCAAACTTCGCCTTCCAACACGCAGCCGGCCGCCACGTTGGCAGCCTGGCAGAGTTACGACGGAGGCGCGGGCAAGATTGTTCGCTCGGCGTCGCTCACGGATTCGTCCAGCGGCGCGGAAATGCACCTAGAGCTTCGGGCCGGAAACCTGGGCTCGCTGGAAGTCCACACCGTGGTGCGCGAAGGGACGGTGGGGGCGGAGATTCACGTCCAAGGACAGGAAGCACACACGTTGCTCTCAGCCGGGCTGCCTTCGCTGGAGCGGGCTCTGGGCGAGCGGAACCTGCGCGTGGAGAGCATCGCCGTCTACCAGGATCAAACCGGGGCAGGAACGAGCGGGGGAGAGCAGCGGGGGCAGCAATCGGGCTCCTCACCTTCCCCGCCCCGTCAAAGTTTCTCGTGGGACAACTCGCCACAGGCTGACACTGCGGCGTCGAGCTCCACAGAGGATGACGATTCAGCAAATCCGGCTGCGGGCTTGAGCGTTCGGGCCTAGCCGCAGCCGAAGGAGAATGACTCTGATGATGATCAATGGTTCTCACGCCTTCAATACGATTCACGCTTACGATGCGACGACCAACAGCAGCAGTTCGAGTTCGACCAGTTCATCGAACTCCAACAACACCATCAATCCCGACGATTTCATGACGCTGCTTGTTGCTGAAATCCAGAATCAGGATCCGACGCAGCCGCTGGATCCCACAACTTTCATGTCGCAGCTCGTGGATCTGAACCAACTCGAGCAAGTGACGCAAATCAATCAAGTCGTTCAGCAATACGCACCCTCGTCAACGACGACGAGTTCCAGCACTACGCCGACAACAAATCAGTAGGAGGAGAAACATGGGATCTTTTTCCACATCGCTTTCCGGCCTCGACGCCGAGGAGCAGGCACTCTCAGTTATTTCCAACGATCTGTCCAATCTTAATACCACCGCCTTCAAGACGGGGACGCCCGTGTTCAGCGACCTGTTTTACGAGATGCTGGGCACCGACGGCGCCGGCGATCCCGTGCAGATAGGGGTCGGCACCACGATGAGTTCGGTCTCCTCGCCCATGACACAAGGGAGCATTACCACCACCGGCGTGGACACCGACGTTGCCATCCAGGGAAACGGGTTGTTCGTCCTCAATGAGAACGGCACGCAGGTTTACACTCGCGCCGGCAACTTCACGCTGAACGAGGCAGGCTTTCTGGTTGACAGCAACGGCAACGAGGTGATGGGCTACCCGGCGGTGAACGGCGCCGTCAGCACCAGCCAGTCCCTGTCGCCCATCCAGATTTCCACCGGCCAGACGTACCCTCCCAACGCCACCACGAACGTGCAACTGGACATGAATCTGGACGCCACGGATACCTCACTCGCGCCTGCAACGGGAACTCTGACGGTACCCGCCCCGACTCTTCCCACCGCGGGCCAAACTTTTAATGTCGGGGGAACAGCGTACACGTTCGCGAGCTCGATCACCGCGCAAAGTCCGGCCAACACCGTGCTGATTGGAAGCGACACTCAATCCACGCTGGCCAACCTGGCGGGCGCCATTGATGCGTCCTCAACGGGAGGGCAAGCGGCAGGTACCACCTACTCCTCGGGCACGGTGGCCAACGCCCTCGTGTCCGCCACCTCGACCGCCAACGTCCTCAACCTGCAAGCCGTCAACACCGGCACCGCAGGTAACGCGCTCGCTACCTCGACCCCCTGGTCGGCCGGTTCATTCGCTGCCACTGACCTCACGGGCGGCGTGAATGCCAAGTCAGCCGCCGGAACGCTCGCCGTGCCACCCCCAGTTCCCACCGCGGGTGAGACGGTGAACGTGGGCGGCACCACCTACACTTTCGCAACTGCCATCAACGCCCAGAGCGCCGCGAACACGGTTCTGATCGGAACGGACATCGCTACGACGCTGGCCAACCTGGCGGGCGCCATCAATGCCTCCACCTCAAATGGGCAGGCGGCAGGAACGACCTACTCCACGAGCACGGTGGCCAACACTGCGGTCACAGCCACGGGTACCACCGCCACCTCTCTTTCCCTCCAAGCTATTACGGGCGGGGTCGCGGGCAACGCCGATACCACTTCCAGTCAGTGGACTGCGGGCACATTCGGCGGCGGAGACCTGACGGGAGGGGTGGACGCCGTGCCGTCGAGTGCGACCTTCACGGTGGGCGCGGGAACGCTCCCCACTGCCGGCGAGACCGTCGCTGTGGGCGGCACCACCTACACCTTTGTCGGAGCGGTGGGGAACCTCACGTCGGCGAACGACGTGTTGATCGGGGGCACCACTTCCGCAACCTTGGCTAACCTGGCCGGCGCCATCAACGCCTCGACCACCAGCGGGCAGGGAGCCGGCGCCACTTACGGCACAGGCACCACCGCCAATACGGCGGTGACAGCTACGGGCTCAACGGCGACCACCATTGGACTTCAGGCGGTCACGGGCGGAGCGAATGGTAATTCGTTTGCCACGGCCACCACTTGGAACGGCGGTCTGTTTGCGGTCTCTGACCTCACTGGCGGCGCTTCCGGCGTAGCCGCGACCGCAATCCTCAATGTGCCGGCGGCCAGCCTGCCGAATGCAGGCACAGACACGATTGCCGTTGGCGGCACAACGTACACATTTGTCGGTGCCGTCGGCAATCTCACGTCTGCCAACACCGTGCTGATCGGCGCCAACACGACCGAGACCCTGGCCAATCTGGCCGGCGCCATCAATGCCTCGACCACCGGCGGCCAGGGCGCTGGCACGACGTACGGCACCGGCACGTCTGCCAACTCGTCGGTCACCGCCACAGGTTCAACCGCCGCCGCGGTTTCGCTTCAGGCGTTGCAAACCGGGACGACCGGGAATTCCCTTGCTGTATCGACCTCCTGGAGCGGTGCTCTCTTCGGTGCCGGAAGCCTGGCGGGCGGCGTTAACGCCGTCGACGCCGCCGGAACTCTCAATGTGGCGATTCCCCTTCCCACCGCCGGGCAAACTGTTACTGTGGGTGGGACGACCTACACCTTCCAGAGCGCTCTGACCGGAGAGCCGGCCGACACGGTGATGATTGGGAACAGTGTGCAATCCACCCTGAACAACCTGGCCGCGGCCATTAACGGGGACCCCACGCAATCCGGCAAAACCTTCACCGCGGCGACGCAAGCCAATACTTCGGCCCGTGCTGCGGTGTCAACGGCCAGCACGCTGACCCTGACCGCCATCCAGACCGGTACTGCGGGCAACAACTCCATTGCCAGCGCCACCGACTGGGCCGGGGGCTCATTCGGAGCCGCACAACTGGCGGGCGGAGTGAACGCGGCCGCGGCCACGGGCTCCTACGCCGTACCTATTTCCGTCCCCACGGCAGGCAATACCGTTACCGTGGGCGGGTCAACGTATACCTTTGTGGGCAGTGTCGCGAACCTGACGGGGGCCAACGACGTCCTGATCGGTGCCGACGTGCAATCGACCTTGGCCAACCTGGCGGGGGCCATCAATGCATCAACGGCTGATGGGCAGGGGGCCGGAGTGACCTACGGGGTTGGCACAGTGCCGAATACGTCGGTGACCAGCACGAGTTCCACCGCCACCACCCTGGCCCTGCAAGCGCTCCAAAACGGCTCGACGGCAACACCATTCCCACCTCAACCACTTGGTCCACCGGGTCGTTTGGATCGGGCGATCTGACCGGCGGCACCGATGCCGGGACGTTCAGCACTCCCATCACGGCCTATGACTCTCTCGGCGACAGCCATGTGCTGACCTTCAATTTCACCAAAGCGTCATCGGGGACTTGGGACTACCAGATCACCATCCCCGCCGCCGACATGGGCGCCACGGGGAATCCGCAGGTGGTCAGCAGCGGAACCTTGCAGTTTGGACCTGACGGCAGTCTGGTTTCGCCTCCCGCCGACATCCAGGATATCAAGGTGAGCGGACTGGCGGATGGAGCAAATACCTTGAGCTTCAACTGGCAACTCTTCAGCTCGCCGGGATCGGCCGTCATTACCCAGACGGCGGAACCTTCCGCAACGTCCGGAACCGTGCAAAATGGCTATAGTGCGGGGACGCTGCAAAAGTACTCCATCGATTCGTCGGGAGTCATTGACGGCGTCCTTTCCAACGACCAAACCGTTTCTCTGGGCCAGATCGCGCTGGCGACGTTTGCCAACTACGACGGCTTGACCAACCTCGGCTCCAACGACTACGGTGCGAGCTTGTCTTCCGGGGCGGCCAGTGTGGCGGCGCCGGGAACAGGCGGCAGCGGGACGCTAGACGGCGGGTCGCTGGAAGCTTCAAACGTGGACATCGCCACCGCATTCACCATGCTGATCCAGGCCGAACGCGGATACCAGGCCAACGCCAAGGCCATCACCACGGCTGACGATGTTATGCAGTCGTCCATCAACCTGATCCAGCAGTAAATCTCCACGGTGGCGCCGGGCCAAAACCCGGCGCCACCATAAGCAGTCTGCCCTCCGACTCAGCGCCGCCCCAGCAACCCGCGGGAATCACTCGCCCAACCCAGTTCGGCCCTGTCATTGGACTGTCACCCGTAAAGTTCCCGCACAGCTTTGTAACGAAATTTTCATTGGCCGGAAATCGCGCTACCGTGCAAAAATGGATGGGGACACTGAAGTTGGGTGCCCCCGATGCCTGCAATTTCTCTGCCGGCAAATTGGGCGGTCATAGGCCATTTCTAGTTTCCGGGGCATGAGTCTCTTATGCCGGTCCGCGACCTATCCGCGTTGAAGATTGACGATGCCCACCGCTCCGGTGGAGGTGGGAAGTTCTGGCGGATCCTCTCCGCCTCGCTGGGAGTGTTGGTGATCCTCGCAGGCGGTCTGTTTGCCTTGCGGTCCCGCGAGCCGATGGTGGAGGTCGCCGCCGCGCGCCCCGCGAACACTCCGGAAGCGGAAACCTTGCTGAACGCCAGCGGGTACGTGACGCCGCGAAGGCGCGCCACGGTGGCGGCAAAAATCACCGGCCGCGTCACCGCCGTGTACTTTGACGAAGGCATAGCGGTCAACGAGGGGCAGCTTCTGGCCACGCTGGACGATTCCGACGCCAAACGCGCTTTGGACGCGGCGGTTGCCGACCGCAAAGCGGCGCAAGCGGCCATAACCGACTACCAGGTGCAACTGAAGTACGCGGAAATTGCCTTGCGCCGCACCCAGGAACTCCACGACGCGCTAGTGCAAAGCCAGGACGCTCTGGACGTGGCCCACACCAACGTGGACAGCCTGAAGGCCAAGATCAACCTGGCCAAGGACCAGGCGGACGCCTCCGCGACGCGCATCGTCGAGGCCCAGCAGAACGTGGACAACTGTGTGATCCGCGCGCCCTTCAGCGGCATTATTGTGTCGAAAGATGCCCAGGTGGGCGAAATGGTGTCGCCGCTCTCGGCCGGCGGCGGCTTTACCCGCACCGGCATTGCCACCATCGTGGATATGAATTCCAATGAGATTGAAGTGGATGTTAACGAGGCTTATATCGCCCGCGTCCAGCCCGGCCAGAGGGTGATGGCCACGCTGGATGCTTACCCCGACTGGCAGATTCCCTCGCACGTTCGCACCATCATTCCCACTGCCGACCGTCAGAAGGCCACGGTCAAGGTGCGCATTTCTTTCGACAAGCTTGATCCCAAAATCCTTCCCGACATGGGAGTGAAGGTGGCCTTCCTGAGCGACCAACCTTCGGCAGGGAAGGGGAAGAAACATGATGACACGCCAGCGGCCAAAGCGATCATTCCGAAGAGCAGCGTGCGGGGCGCCGGAGATGGTTCCTATGTGTTTGCCGTGCGCGATGGCAAGTTGGAGCGCCGCGCCGTCAGCCTGGGTCGTGGGACTTCCGGCGATGTGGAAGTGATGGCCGGCGTGAACGCGGGCGACGAAATCGTGGTCAGCGGGCCCGACAACCTGCGCGACGGCGAGAAGGTCGGCGTGCGGACGCAATAGGCGCGGTGAAGAGTGAAGGACAAGGCAAAAGGCAGCGCGCAGTCAACAAAAGCAAGTCAAAAGGCAAACTGCAAAAGGCAAAAGTCAAAGCCGCGGACATCCAGTGCACTTCGCCGTTGACCCTGCTTCGGTCACCAGCAGCACGACACCGACGCATGTACGATCTGAATCAAGTGGCGCTTTTCAACTTTTGACTTTTGCATTTTGCACTTTGCCTTTTGACTTGGTTCTTGGACTTTCTTCTCGCGTCTTCGTAACGATTGGAGCAGAACCATGGTAAGCGTCAACACCAACGGCAATTCCAACGCTTTGATCCAGGTGCGCGGCCTCGACAAGACCTATCGGCGGGGCGGCGAGGACATTGACGTGCTGCAGGGCCTCAACCTGGACGTGGACAAGGGCGACTTTGTCGCCTTCATGGGGCCGAGCGGCTCGGGCAAGACGACGCTGCTCAACCTGCTCGGTGGGCTTGACGTGCCCTCACGCGGAACCGTTTCCGTGGCCGGCGACGAAATCACCCACATGTCGTCGGGGAAGCTCACGGAATGGCGCGCGCGGCACGTGGGCTTTGTTTTTCAAATGTTCAACCTGGTGCCGGTTCTGACCGCGTATCAAAACGTGGAGTTGCCGCTGTTGCTCACGCGGCTTTCCCGCTCCCAGCGCCGCGAGCATGTGGAGACGGCGCTGGCCATCGTGGGACTGCCCGACCGCGCGAGTCACTATCCCCGCCAACTCTCGGGCGGGCAGGAGCAGCGTGTGGCCATCGCCCGCTCCATCGTCTCCGATCCTGCTTTTCTACTTTGCGATGAGCCGACCGGCGACCTGGACCGCAAGAGCGCGGACGACGTGATGGCATTGATCCAGGAACTGGTGAGCAAACACAACAAGACGGTGCTGATGGTGACGCACGATCCGCTGGTGGCCGCGCGCGCACACGTGGTGCTGCACCTGGAAAAGGGCGTGCTGGTGGAAGCCTCCAAGTCGCGCGAAAGCGCCGCTGGGGGAGGTGGGGCATGAAATTCGCAGGGATTATCTTCGCCAACCTTCTCCGCAAAAAGGTGCGGTTGTTGCTGACGCTGGGGTCCTTCGCCGTGGCGCTTTTTCTCTTCGCCTTTCTGGCGGTGGTGCGGTACGCCTTTACCGGCGGCGCCGACTTGGCGGACGCTCACCGCCTGGTAACGATCAATCGCACCTCCATCATTCAGCCCATTCCCCTGTCTTATCGTGACAAGATTCTCGCCATTCCCGGCGTGCGCAGGGTAACCCACGACAACTGGTTCGGCGGCGTTTACCAGGACGAGAAGAACTTCTTTCCCCAGTTCACGATTGACCCGGAGAGCCAGCGCGAGGTTTTCCCGGAGTTGATCGTTCCCGACGACCAATGGAATGCTTTTCTGAAGGACCGCCAGGGCGCCATCGCGGGTGCGGCCACTGCCAAACGTTTCGGTTGGAAGATTGGCGACCGCATCCCCATCAAGACCACGATTTACGGCGGCGGCGCTTGGGAGTTCAATCTCGACGGCATCTATCACGGAAAGCGTCCACAGGACGACGAGACGCAATTCTGGTTTCAGTGGGATTACTTTGAGGAACGCGTGCCCGATCGATTCAAGGGGCTTGTCGGTTGGTACACTGTGCAACTCGACTCGCCGGATAGCGCCGTGCGTGTCGCCAAGACCATTGACCAGGACTTTCTCAACTCCCCCTATGAGACGAAGACGGAAACCGAATCCGCCTTCGCGCAGGGCTGGGTGAAGCAGTTCGGCAACATTGAGTTCCTCATTTTGGTGATCGGCAGCGTGGTTTTCTTCACCCTGCTGCTGGTCACCGGTAACACCATGGCGATTTCCGTGCGCGAACGCACGGGAGAACTTGCCATCCTCAAGGCTATTGGGTTTAAGGATGGTTCCATCCTTTTTCTCGTGCTCGCCGAAGCGCTGACCATCGCGTTGTGCGGGGGCATCTTCGGGCTGGGCCTGGCCGAACTCGCCATGCCTGTCCTCAGCAATGCTCTGAGCGGTATGCTGCCGAATTTGACCCTCTCCAAAACGATGCTGGCAGCGGGCCTGGGATTTGCCGTATTCGTGGGAGCGTGCAGCGGGGTGCTGCCCGGCATCGGCGCCATGCGCCTGAGGGTGGTGGAAGCGTTCAGGAGAATTTAGAGAACAGTGGTCAGTGGTGAGTGGCGAGTGGTTAGCAAAGGCAATTCGGGTTATCTAGCCACTGACCACTAGCCACTAACCACTCTGGTGAATCTATGGCCATACCTGTCATCTACAACCTTCGCAGCGTAAGGGCGCGCTGGACTTCCGCCATCGTGGCGGTGCTGGGCATTGCCGGGACCGTGGGCGTGTTTGTGGCCATGCTGTCCCTGGCACGGGGTTTTCGCGCCACGCTGGTTTCTTCCGGCGCTTACGACAATGCCATCATCATGCGAGCCGGCGCCACCTCCGAAATGATGAGCGGCGTCACCCTGGATTCCATGAAGATCATCCAGGATGAGCCGGGCGTGGCGCGCGTGAACGGTGAACCGCGGGTGACTTCGGAAGTGGTGGTGGTGGCCCCGTTCCCATTGCGCGAAACAGGGACGGACGCCAACGTGCAAGTGCGTGGCGTCTCGGCCAACGTCCTCACCGTGCGGCGGAACGTCAAGATCATTGAAGGCCGCATGTTCCGCCCGGGTCTTTCCGAACTGGTCGTGGGGCATTACGCCACCAACAGCTATTCCGGCCTGACCGTTGGCCATCAGGTGCGCTTCGGCGGCGGAGAATGGACGGTGGTGGGGATTTTCGACGCCGGTGGCTCAGCCTTCGATTCCGAAGTCTGGTGCGACAGCCGCATTCTTCAGGACGTCTACAAACGTCCCAATAATATCTTCCAGTCGGTTACGGTTCATCTGAGTTCCCCGGACGCCTTCCAGACTTTCAAGGACGCCATTAGCAAGGATCCGCGGCTCGATGTGGATGTGTCCCGCGAAATCGATTATTACGCCAAGCAGTCGCAGGCGATGACCCGCCTGATCACCGTTCTGGGCGGTCTGGTGGCGGTGGTGATGGGCATCGGAGCGGTCTTCGGAGCACTGAACACCATGTACTCCGCAGTTTCCGAGCGCGGCCGCGAAATCGCCGTCATGCGTGCCCTGGGTTTCAGCGCTGCCGCCGTGGTGTTCTCTTTTCTGATTGAAGCGTTGCTGATCTCGCTGGTGGGCGGCGCGGTTGGCTGCGCCGCCGTGCTGCCGCTCAACGGCTTCACCACCGGCGCCATGAACTGGCAAACGTTTTCTCACATGGCCTTCGCCTTCTCCATCACTCCTGACCTTCTGGTCGGCGGAATTATCTTCGCCCTGGCCATGGGCGTGGCGGGCGGCCTGTTCCCGGCCATCCACGCCGCCATGCGGCCCATCGCCACCGCGCTGCGGTCGCTGTAATAGCGCCCACGCCACGTGGCACGGGCGGCCCGTCCTCTCTGAGGGAAAGGCCGACGGCCATGCGCCGTCTGGCCTTTGCCCGCCGAAAGGTTAGGCCTGAGGCCGACAGTTCGTAATGCTTCGGCCCGCAGGCGGGAGCGGGGTCAATACGGCACACCGCCATTGAGATTCGCAGTTCGCTGCTGATGATCCGTAAGCGTTGGTGAGCGGTTTATCAGCCAACGGCGTCGCTGAGAACGTTCGCGCCGCTTCCTCGCCACGCCTGGCTCCCCAGTGCAAAACGCCCGCAGGACCCGCGAGGTTGCAATTCGCGCGCTGTGGGTGTATACCTTCCACCACGATCATACCGCGATTACAGAGACGTGTACGCGCAGATTGTCGAACCACGGTTTGTTCGCAAACACGGTGAGACTATCGAGATGGCCACGCGTCAATCGGGAACGTACCAGCACGAGTTCAAACACTTCTTCCAACCGAGCATCAGTTTCAAGAAGCAGGCTGACCTCCGCGGTTGCAAAGGGGTTCGCGATGGGGGTCGCCACGAGTGCCAGAATTCTGGCGAGGAGGTTTAGCTATGGCCGGAGCACTTGGAAGTGATACCAACAAGCCAACAATCGACCAGGGAACTCTTTGTCCTCTGAAGTCGCCAACTGATGGGCCACAGTGTGTGACCAAAGATCCTCCCGTAAGGTGGAATATGGCTATGTGGCAGGGAGCCATGGCATACGGAGATCTGCGGAGTAAGATCGAGGCGCTCAACAAGGCATTAGCGCAGGTTGATCATCGTCTGGGATACACGGAGGTGAAGGACCGGGGCAGAATATCGGAGTATCGGATCCACACACTGGTTGGGCCCGACATCGTTATCCGTGTCGGGGAGGATGTGGCTGCCGCAGAGGCAGCGGTTCTGAAGGAACTTGCGAAAATGGCCCTCTACTACAAACCTGCGCTCCTCCTTCCGGATTATCCTAAATGGCTGGTCCCGGAAGCATTGGCCTTCTGCGAGAACTTCTGGACAAAACCAGCGCCAGCCGACATATACCTTTTCGGAGAGTTAATTGATCTCAGCAAGGACATCGACATGCCGTGCATCACCAGAGAGCAGCTTGTCTACGTCGGGCCAGATTATCTTGAGCCGTTTCGCTATTGGCCTACGAAAAAGAGCGCGTACACCAAGGATGTGTACTACAACACCTGCATGGATTGGAATCGCGCGATGTACGGCCTGATCGAGAGGAAGAGACTTCCTCCTTCGCAGGCAATAGATGGACTAACGCGAACTCTATTCGAGGATGTCGAGAGGATTGTCGGTTCGCTTTCGGGTTTGCCGCTAGTCCCGCCTGTGGATGAAGAGAAGGTCAAGGGAACCGTACTCAGGCGCACAGGAAAGAGTGTGGTCCTTTGTTTTAAGGCGCTTCCGCGACCCATAGTCTTGCCTGCAGTTATCATGACAGCAGTCACCGGCGTGGTCAGCGCCAACCGGGGAAGTCAAACGAGTCGCTGACCCCAGCGCGACGGCCCAGGACCAGGCGTCCGATAAAAGGCTGTGTGCAGCAATCTGCCTGACTTGCCATGGTGATTGTTGCGCAGGACCTCGGAAGGACTGCCTTGGCGGAAGCGCGGAACGACGTGGGGCACGACCCAAACAGTCCCCAGCCTTTCCGAGGGGAGTCCGATTTCGGGACCCCGTCGGGGCCGATGGGACCCATGAGATCGGGGCGGTCGTCCCGATCCTTTGGTACGGGGGCTTATACGCCAGTTCGCGCTTCCGAACCTGTGAGCGCCTCGCACCTTGCCGAACCGTACCGCGTTCGAGTGGCTTCAATTCAGAATTCATAATTCAGCATTCATCTGCCTAGCCTCACTTTGGGCTTGACAAAAGCCTAGATATGTGAGTATACTCATTTTGGTGATCCGCTTTGGGGACGAAAGGTCCCAGCGGATGCCGAACATGCAGGTTGCCTTCACTTGGCGCGCGCGGCGGGGCGCGAGCGATCTCTCCCAACAAAATGTCAGTTTCGCGGCCACCCAGGCAGGAAAAATAAAATTTTATACAGTCGAAGCCGTTATATATATGAAAACAAACAAAACATGGACACGGTGTCCGGAAAAAAGACGGACATTTGCGGCATTTGAACCGCAACTGTGCGACATTTTGGCGCGGGCACGTACGAAAACGCCCACCGATTTTCATTTGGAGGCTCAAATCTCAACTTCAATTCAGCATTCAGAATTCACCATTCAGAACTGCTTTTCGGACTTCGCCGTAGTCCGCCGCGCCCGTCGAGGATATAATGCCGCGCGCGGAAGGGGCATGACCACTTTCGCACAGAGAACCGCAGAGGAGAGGGAGATCACGGATGAGTTTAAGTCTTAATCGTCGTGAATTCTTGGGCACGCTGGCCGCGGCCAGCGCCCTGGCCATGCCTGCCGCACCCGCCGTGAAGGAGCCATGGGGGGGCGCATTCATCATCATGCAGACGCCGTTCCTCGAAAGTCTCGAGGTCGACGGGGAATCATTGAGGCGCGAGACGGAATTTCTGGTGAAGTGCGGCGTGCAGGGAATGGTGTGGCCCGCCGGCGCGGGTGAAACCGCCGAGCTTTCTCACGATGAGCGGGTCAAGTTTGCGCGCGTCGTCGTGGAGCAGGCGCGCGGCCGCACGCCCGTGCTGATCGGTGTGCACGCGCCGAACAAGTTTGAAGCAGCCGACTATGCGCGCGAGGCGGAGCGCATGGGTGCCGACGGCATGCTGGCCATGTCCCAAACCGACGGATCCAACGACCTGGCCATCCTCACCGAGTACTTCACTGCCATTGCCAACGCGTCGAAACTGCCGCTATGCATTCAAGTCACCAGTTCGGCCTTGACGGTTGACGCTCTCATCGACCTGGCCCACAAACTGCCCACCTTCCGCTATGTCAAGGAAGAGGAGAACCCTGTTCCCGAACGCGTCACGCGCTACGTGAACGAAGCCAAGGGCCTGTTGATCCCGATGACCGGCGGCGGCTCTCGCAATTTCCTGAACGAAATGGCGCGCGGCTCGCGTGGCACCATGCCCGGCGCCGGCTTTGCCGACATTCAGGCGGAAATCTGGGAATGGTATCAGGCTGGCGATCACGCCAAGGCCCGCGACCTCTTCGGCAAAATGCTGATGATGGCGGTGCTCGAACAGCACACCGGCTATGTGGTGCAGAAGGAGATTCTGCGGCGCCGCGGCGTATTCCAAACGGTCGTCATGCGCAACACCCGCAAGTTCAGCATGGACGCCGGCGACCTGCACGAGCTCGACGAGATTTTTGCGGTGCTGAAGCCGTATTTTAGGGTCTGATTTAGAGTGCTCATCGCGGCCGCGCTGTCATCCTGAGTAGCGCTGTCATCCTGAGGCCGCACTTCAGGACGAAGGACCCTTTTCATTGTACGCAGGAAGCGCCGGCCGGGAGCGCCCCAGTTCCTGCCCGCCGCGTTCCCGCGGCGCACTTGGGTAAGACGAAATGCGGGGGTCCTTCGCCCTGAAGTGCGGCCTCAGAGGTTGTGACTTTTTTCGATTTTTGGCCATTTTTAGATAGTTAACCCTCGTGTTTGCAATGTCGGCTTCCGCCAATATTCAAAAAAGTCACGAGCTCCCAGGATGACAGCGCTGCGAGCGTGGATCCACGCTGAGATTACCGCAAACGGCAACGAAAATCTTGGCCTGGTGGGGAAACGGTGCCAGGGGAAACGGTGAGGGGAAACGGTGTCAGAACCGTTTTCCGCCTAAACGCCGGAAGCTACCCCATTCGTGACTCGAACGGAAGAGACGCGGATCCGTCAGCCCGTCGGTGGTCGGGCCTGGCGGCCGGCGGCCGGTCCGCGCGACGTGCTATGCCGCCGCCGACCAGAACGCGCCGCTTGCCGCCCGGTGCGGCTTTCGGTACGATGTTGCGTCGGGCGCTATTTTGAATCGGTAGGTGGCAGGTCGGGCCTTGAATGCTTACGGTGAAGGGTTACGCGAGGAAGTTTAAGGGGTAAAGGCTAAAGGATAAAACCGCGGTACTCATGAGAGCGCAATCCTACGCTCCAATCTTTACCCTTTAGCCTTTACCCTTTAAACTTGGTCATTGGCCGCTTCGGCGCCCCCACCTACGACCTATTTCCTACCGCCGTCTCGGGAGTTCCTTCATGTTGAGTCGCACGGCGCGATGGATCGCGCTGGCTTTGCCTTTGATTTTCTTGTCGCTGTCCGGGCGAATCTCGGCGCAGCAGTCATCCCTTGATTCCATCCTTGATTCGCTTGCCGGGGCGCACGGCATCCGGCAGGTTGTGATTTCGCCCGATGGCCAGCGCGTGGCCTGGGTGGCTGCCGAGGCGACGGCGAGTTCTCCGCGCGGAATCTACGTGTGCACCTTGGCGTCACCCTCTTCCACGCGGCGGCGCATTACCGCCGGCAGCGGTGAAGACCCATCGGATGAAGAGGCGATCGCCTGGTCACCGGACAGCCGCCAACTGGCATTTCTCTCCAATGCGGAGTCTTCCGACCAAATGCAGTTGTACGTGGTCAGCGTCACGGGCGGGGAAGCGCGCAAGCTGACCGACTTGAAAGGCTCGCTCGACGCGCCTTCCTGGTCCCCGGACGGGAAGACGGTGGCATTCCTGTTTATCGAAGATGCGCCGCGCGTTCCCGGCCCACTCGAACCGATGATGCTTCCCTCCGGAGTGATTGGCGGCAAAATCTACGAGCAGCGCCTGACCACCGTGGACGTGGCGTCGCGCCGGGTGCGGCAACTTTCGCCCGCGGACATGTATGTTTACGAATATGACTGGTCGCCCGACGGGAAGACCTTTGCCCTGAGCGCTGCCCACGGCGCCGGCGACGGCAACTGGTACATCGCCGGAGTGTATGCCCTCCAGGTTGTTTCCGGCGAAATGAAAGCACTTTGCAAGCCGACGCAACAAATCGCCATGCCGCGCTGGTCTCCGGACGGCAGCAGCATCGCCTTCATAGGCGGCCTGATGAGCGACGAAGGCTCAACCGGCGGCGATGTTTACCTTCTTCCTGCCACGGGCGGAGCGGCCCGCAACCTGACCGCCGGACTGAAGGCGTCCGTCAGCAGCATCGACTGGCAGCCGGGCGGCGATTCGATTCTGCTCATGGAGAGCGTGGATGGCGCGAGCGGCATCGCGGCGCTCGATATCCACACGGGCAGGATTACGCCGGTCTGGAAAGGTGCGGAAACCCTTTCGCTGGGTTGGTGGAACTATGGCATGTCCGTGGCGCGTGACGGCAGGACCACTGCCACGCTGCGGGAAACCTACTCGGCCCATCCGGAAGTGTGGGCAGGTGCGGTGGGAGAGTGGAAGCAGATCACCTTTCCGCCCAACGTTGTCGATCCGCCGTGGGGGAAGGCAGAAAACATCCAGTGGAAGAACGACGGCCTGAACGTTCAGGGCTGGCTGACGTTCCCTCAGAACTACGATCCCGCAAAGCGATACCCGCTGCTGGTGGAAATTCACGGCGGCCCCGGCGCCATGGCTCGTCCCACGTGGCCCAGCACGCTCTTCGACTTCACGATCTTTTCCCACTTTGGCTATTTTGTGCTGCGGCCCAATCCGCGCGGCAGTTTTGGCGAGGGCGAAGCCTTTACGCGCGGCAACGTCAGGGACTTCGGTTACGGCGATTTGCGCGACATTCTTGCCGGCGTCGATTACGTGGTGAAGAATTTCCCCGTGGACAACGACCGCGTGGGAATCGGCGGCTGGAGTTATGGCGGCTACATGACCATGTGGGCCGTCACCCAAACACATCGGTTCCGCGCCGCCGTCTCGGGCGCGGGCATCGCCAACTGGCAAAGTTACTACGGCGAAAACGACATCGACCAGTGGATGATTCCCTTCTTCGGTGCGTCGGTTTACGATGATCCTGCGGTGTATGCCAGGAGTTCGCCCATTACATTTATCAAGAATGTGAAGACGCCGACGCTCATCCTGGTGGGCGACCGTGATGGCGAGTGCCCGACGCCGCAATCTTTCGAATTCTGGCATGCCCTGGAAACGTTGGGCGTGGAGAACCGGTTTGTGGTCTACCCCAACGAGGGTCACTTGATTTTTGATCCGGCCCACCGCCACGACATCATGCAGCGCACTCTGGAATGGTATGACCAGCATTTGAAGTAGACGGAAAACTTTCCAGTTGACGCAGGGGCGGCCGGATAATAGATTTAGCGTCTTTTCAGAAGAACGGTGGATGGTAGACGGTAGACGGCATACAGGGAACACCAAGGCCACGCCCGCAGGCGGCAGGCCGGCGTTCACTGCCTACTGCCTTCTGCCTACTTACGGAGGGGGGATTCACCATGAAGGTTGGACTGTTTACGGCACTGCTGGCGAAATTGAGTTTTGACGAGGTCATCCAGAAGATCAAGCCGCTGGGCATCAGTACGGTGGAACTGGGCGTCGGCAACTACCCCGGCGACCCGCACCTGAAGCTCGAATGGCTGCACCAGGCGGGCAAACTGAAGGAATTCAAGCAGAAGCTTGAAGATGAGGGGATCACCATCAGCGCGCTGAGTTGCCACGGCAATCCTTTGCATCCCAACAAGAAGGTGGCGCAGCTCCACGCCGCCACCAGCAAGAAGGCCATCCTGCTGGCAGCAAAACTGGGCGTGAAGACCGTAAACGATTTTTCCGGCTGCCCGGGCGATTCGGATCACTCCAAGTACCCCAACTGGTCGCCCACCGCATGGCCCCCGGACTTTCTGGAAATCATCAACTGGCAGTGGGAAAAGAAAGTCATCCCCTACTGGACGAAGCACGGCAAGTTTGCGGCCGACCATGGCGTGCGCATCGGCATTGAAATGCACCCGGGCTTTGTGGTCTACAACCCGGAAACCATGCTGCACCTGCGCGAAGTGGGAGGCAAGGCGGTGGGTTGCAATTTCGATCCCAGCCACATGTTCTGGCAGGGTATCGACCCCTGTGCGGCCGTGCGCAAATTGGGCGACGCCGTGTTTCACGTCCACGCCAAGGATACCCGCCTGTACGACGTCAACGTTAAGATCAACGGCGTTGTGGACGCCAAGCCATACAGCGATGAGAAAAACCGCTCCTGGATCTTCCGCACCGTCGGCTACGGCCACGATCAAGACTTCTGGTGCGACTTCGTTTCCACACTGCAAATGATCGGCTACGACGACGTGCTCTCCATCGAGCATGAAGACAGCTTGATGTCCGTCAACGAAGGACTGAGCAAGGCCGCCGCGTTCCTCAACCAGATTGTCATTAAAGAGAAGTTGAAGGAGATGTGGTGGGCATAGAAGCCAGTCCGGAGTCGGTGATTGGTTATTGTTGAATGGTGAATGGTGATTGGTGATTGTTGATTGACGGAGCCGACCACGCCGTCGCCCCTGGACGGACCGATCAATCACAAATCGCCAATCGCAAATCATCAATGCATCGGAGGACTCATATGCCAGAAATCAATGTTGCATTAATCGGCCACCGTTTCATGGGCAAGGCGCATTCCAATGCCTACCGGCAGGTGCGGAGATTCTTTCCGGGAAACCTGGTTCCGCGCATGAAGGTGTTGTGCGGAAAGGCTTGCACGGAAGAGCTGGAAGCAACCGCGCAGCAGTTCGGCTGGGAAGAATCCGACTGCGAGTGGGAACGCGTGGTGGAGCGCAAGGATATTGACATCATCGATGTCTCCACACCCGGTTATCTCCACGGTCCCATGGTGATCGCCGCGGCCCAGGCGGGCAAACACGTTATCTGCGAAAAGCCGCTGGCCAACAGCCTGGCGGAAGCCAAGGCCATGCTGAAAGCCGCGGAAAAGGCCGGTGTGAAGCACATGGTGAATTTCAATTATCGCCGCGTGCCCGCCGTCGCTTTCGCCAAACGGCTGATTGAGGAGGGCAAGATCGGCGACGTCTACCACTATCACGGCGCCTACTTGCAGGACTGGATCATGGACCCGGAATTTCCCCTGGTCTGGCGGCTGGAGAAGAAATGGGCCGGCAGCGGCGCCCTGGGAGACATTGCCGCGCACGCCGCGGATTTGGCCGAGTACCTGAACGGTGAAATGGAAACGGTGACCGGCCAGATGACCACTTTTATCAAGGAACGGCCGCTGCCCTCCGAGGGCGCGGGGGCCTGGGGAGCCAAGGGCAAAAAGGGTAAAGGCAAAGTAACGGTGGACGACGACACGAATTTTCTGGCGCGCTTCAAGAACGGCAGCGTGGGCGTTTTTGAAGCGACGCGCTTCGCCGGCGGCCGCCGCAATTACAACACGTTTCAGATTTACGGCAGCAAGGGCAGCATCGCCTTCAATCTGGAACGCATGAACGAACTGGAATTCTTCGATCGCACCGAACCCTCGGAAGTTCAGGCCTACAAGACCATCATGGTGACGCAGCCTGATCATCCTTACGTCGGCGCTTGGTGGCCGCCGGGGCACATCATCGGCTACGAGCACACCTTTGTTCATGCCATCCACGATTTTCTGACGGCGATCGATGAGGACCGCCTGCCGGAGCCCAACTTCCGCGACGGCGTTCGTAACCAGGCGGTGCTCGACACGGTGGAACGCTCGGCGAAGGCGGGGAAGTGGGAAAAGGTGAAAATCTAATGGCATACATGATGGGAATCGACGTGGGCACGACCGGCACGCGGGCGGTGATCGTGCGGCGGGACGGGCATGTGGTGGGGGCGGCAACCGGCGACCATCAGCCCATGCGGATGGCCAAGCCCGGCTGGGCCGAGCAGGATCCCGACGACTGGTGGCAAGCAACACTGGTGGCCGTTCGCGCGGCGTTGGAGCAAGCTGCGGTAAAGGGGTCGGAAATTGCCGCTGTAGGTTTTTCCGGCCAGATGCACGGCGTCGTTCTGCTCGACAAGGCCAATGCGGTGCTGCGCCCGTCGCTGATCTGGTGCGATCAGCGCAGCCAGGCGCAGTGCGATTGGATCACGAAGAAAGTGGGCGCGGAGCGGCTCATTCACCTCGTCTCCAACCCTGCGCTCACCGGCTTCAGCGCGCCCAAGATGTTGTGGGTTCGCGACAACGAGCCTCGGATCTTCGAGCGCACAGCGCACTTCCTGCTTCCCAAGGATTTCGTGCGCTACCGTTTGACGGGCGAGTTTGCCACTGACGTTTCGGACGCCTCCGGCACTTTGCTCTTTGACGTCACCCATCGCCGCTGGTCCAAGGAGATGCTCAGCGCGCTGGAGATCGACCCGCAGATTCTGCCCAAGGCATTTGAATCACCGGAGATCACCGGCGAAATCTCCAACGAGGCCGCCGTGCTCACCGGCCTCAGCGCGGGCACGCCGGTGGTGGGCGGCGGCGGCGACCAGGCAGCCAGCGCCATTGGCAACGGCATCGTGCTCCCCGGGTTGACGTCCGCCACGCTGGGTACTTCCGGAGTCATCTTCGCTTACACCGACGCGCCCAAACTCGATCCTCGCGGACGCATTCACACCTTCTGCCACGCGGTGCCCGGCAAGTGGCACGTGATGGGAGTGACGCAAGGCGCGGGCCTTTCGCTGCGCTGGTTCCGCGATAATTTCGGCCATACCGAAACCTGGTACGCTCGGCAGACGGATGTGGATCCTTACGATCTGATCATTCGCGAAGCCGAGAAAGTGCGTCCGGGCAGCGACGGCTTGTTGTGGCTGCCATACCTGATGGGCGAGCGCACTCCTCATCTGGATTCTGAGGCTCGTGGCATGTGGTTCGGTCTGACGGCCTCGCACACGCGCGGGCATCTCATCCGCTCCATCCTGGAAGGTGTGGCGTTCAGCCTACGCGACTCGCTGGAGATCTTCCGCGAACTGGGCATTCCCGTTGAGCAGATTCGCGCTTCGGGTGGCGGCTCGCGCAGTCCCTTCTGGCGGCAAATCCAGGCGGACATCTACGGCAAGGAACTCGTCACGCTGCGAACTTCCGAGGGTTCAGCGCTCGGCGCGGCGTTGTTGGCGGGCGTGGGCGGGAAGATTTACTCCTCCGTGGAGGAATCCGCGAAGGAAGCCATTCGGCTGAAGGAGTCCATGGCGCCCAAGCCGGAGAACGTTGCTGCCTACGATCCGTACTACCAGGTCTACCGCGGCCTCTATCCGGCGGTGCGGGAATTCTCCCACACTCTGGCGAGGCTGTGACCAGCGCCGGCCCCGGCCGCAGTATTGGCAGGGATGTCCCGGCAACGGTCGGCCCCTCGGAATGCTTCCATATCGAACGGCACAAATGCTCTCGCCTTCGGCTGTAGCGGCGGTCTCCGACCGCCGTCGTCGATCGGAGATCGACGCTACAATTTATGTCGCTCTATATAGTTAAAAGTCCCCCCACGAGGTTCAGCTATGAGACGACCCTGCTTTGTGCTCGCCGCGCTGATGCTTTTCGCCAATGCGATGGCTGCGGCGCCGGCGCCATCGCCTTCCGGCTTCCCCGCCAGGCTTGAACGGACACAATACAACAAGTGGGATGTTTACAAGCTCAGTAATGGGCTCGTCTCCCTCTATGTCGCCCCCGAGCTGGGCGGGCGCGCCATCCAGCTTCAGCTTGGCGATCAGGAATTCTTCTTTGTGAACCGCGACCTGGCGGGAAAAGTCCTGCCCGAGTCGCAGAACAACGTCAAGGCGGGCTGGGCGAATTATGGCGGTGACAAAGCGTGGCCCGGCCCCGAGGGGTGGATGAATGATGAGCAGTGGGCCAGCGTGCCGTACTACATTCTGGATGGCACCTCGTACAAAGCGGAGGTCGTGACCAATAACCCTGACGAAGTCGCCGTCCGCGTCACCAGCCCGGAGGACCCCCGCACCGGCGTGCAATTGATTCGCACGTTCCACGTTTATGCCGGCACTACGCGCGTCAAAGTGGATCAGGTCATGCGCAACATCAGCCGGCGCGAGATTCGCTGGGGCATCTGGCACCTGATTCAGAATGACGGCGCCGACGTGAACGATCCTTCCAAGCCCAACCCTGAGCTTTACATGTACATCCCCCTGAATCCGCGCAGTCAATATCCAGACGGGTATTACAAACCGTATGGTGACGCGCGCCACCCCAGCTACCAAGTGCTTCCCGGTGGGAAAATGCTGCGCGTGCATTACCTGTACTGGGTGTGCAAGGCGGCCGCCGACTCCAGCGCCGGGTGGTACGGAGTGGTCAACGGACAGAAGAACATCGGGTTCGTGGAAAACTTCAAATACTTTCCCCAGCGCGAATATCCCGACGGCGCTTCGGTGGAAACCTGGAATGACGGGCCGGGCACCATCTCGCGCGGGCCATTCAACCAGACGCTGGCGGATGACCTGAAGAAAACACCTTACTTCCTAGAAACCGAAGGCATGAGTCCTTACGCCACACTGGAGCCAGGCGAAGAGTATTCCTATCCGGTCTACTGGTCACCCACGCGCGTCACCGCTCCCATCGCCACGGATCCCACCTCCGGCGGAGTGGTCAGCGAACCCCTGACGGGCACGATCAACGGCAACACGGTGACGCTGAAAGGCACGTTTGGCGTGTTCACGCCCGGCACGCTTCAGGCGGAATTCTTCAGCGCCATGGGTGAGGAGTTGGGCCACGTCACCCTTCAGGACGTCGATCCGCGCGAGGTGGTGCGGCTGAACAAAACGGTGCCCCTGCCGCCCGATGCCTTCCGGGTGAATCTCACAGCGCGCGACCGCGACGGCGAGAATCGCGGCTATCTGGGCAACTTTATTCTGCGGCCGCGGGAGTAAAAGCGGTAGGTGGTAGGTCGTAGTCCCTATCTATCACCTACCATCTATCACCTACGCCCGGAAAGGGTACCGCCCCAACTCCAGCGCCCGGTCCGCCAATTGGCGTTTCAGGCCGATGGAATCTGGCGGTGTGCGGCGAAGGAAGCGGCGAAGAACGCTGAGTTGCGTGCGCAGCATGTCGCCTTCGGCAATGCGTGCCAGTCCGCGGCGCGCTTCCAGTTCCATCTGATCGGCCGCTTCATGCAGGCAGGTGCGGGCCACGGCAATTCCCAATTCATCCCCCGCGGTGCCGGCCTTGGCGATGCGCTTTCGGGCGCGGAGCAGGACGCTTTCCATCGCGTAGACGGCCATCACCAGGTTGCTCATCACGCCGATCACTTCCTGCTCATGCTCGAGCGCCAGCATGTAGCGCTGCACTGCGCCGCCTGCGACGAGGAGGGCGACTTTCTTTGCCCCCTCCACCAACCGTGCCTCCTCGGCGAGAGGATCATCGTCAATCGTGTCGTCGAGCGGTGTCATGCCCAGGACTTCATCCGCCAGTTTCTTCGCCGCGGCGAGCAAGGGCAATTGGCCTTTCAGGGAGCGCTTCATCAGCATGTCGGTAATCAGCAGGCGATTGATCTCGTTGGTTCCCTCGAAAATCCGATTGACGCGCTGGTCGCGGTACGCGCGCTCAACTTCATAGCCGGTGCTAAAGCCGTAGCCGCCGAAGATCTGCACGGCCTCGTCAGCCATGAAGCCCAGCGTCTCCGTGCCCATGACCTTCAGGATGGAGCACTCCACCGCATATTCCTGTAGAGCTTCCAGAGTTTGCTTGGGCGCTGTCGGGCCGCCGCGATCGACGCCCTTCAGCATCGCGTCAATCAATCCACTGGTGCGATAGGAGATGCTTTCCAACGCGTAAATCTGCGCCACCATTTCGCCAAGCTTCTCCTTGATCATGCCAAAGTCGGCGATCTTGCGCCCAAACGCGTCGCGCTCCTTCGCCCACTTCAGGGCGTTCGCCAGCAGGTATTTGCAGGCGCCCGCACAACTCGCCCCCAGCCGCTGCCGGCCCATATTGAGAATGTTGAAGGCGATCAAGTGCCCTTTGCCCACTTCTCCCAGGACGTTTTCGACCGGCACCTCGGCGTTCTCCAGGACGAGCGGCGTGGTGGAGGAGCCGCGGATGCCCATCTTGTGCTCCTCCGCGCCGGGGGTCACCCCCGCGAAGGTGCGCTCAACAATGAAAGCCGTGAACTTTTCGCCATCCACTTTGGCAAAGACCACATAAACGTCGGCGATACCTCCGTTGGTAACCCACATCTTCGTACCATTCAGGATGTAATGCTTCCCGTCCGGAGAGAGTGTGGCCCGCGTCTTGCAATTCAGGGCATCGGACGCTGACGTGGCCTCGCTCAAACTGTACGCGCCCACCCACTCGGCGCTGGCGAGCTTGGCGAGGTACTTTTCCTTTTGTGCTTCTGTTCCGAAAAAGGTGATGGGGAGGATACCGATTCCGCCCTGCGCACCCACCGTGGTGGCCCAGGAACCATCGCGCGCCATGTTTTCGGAAACGATAGTGGAAGATATCTTGTCGAGTTCCAGCCCGCCGAAGCGCTGCGGCACGTCCGTGGCACACAGGCCTAGTTCCGCTGCCTTCTTCAGCAATTCGCGGAGCACGCCGGGCTTTTTCTCCTCGATCTCGGCCGCGCGCGGGACAATTTCCTTCTCGACGAACTCCTGCGCCGTCTGCGCGATCAGGTGGTGCTCATCGGTCATGTCCTCGGGCGTGAAAACCTGTTCCGGGGTGCGCGATTCAATCAGAAAACTGCCGCCCTTGATGCGCTCGGTGACGACTGCTGTTGCGTCTGCCATGTGTACCCCCTGTTGACACGGGTGTGGTGCAGTACAGATCCCGCTACGTCGCGTCGAGCCTTCTCAGCTTCCCGCGGGCGGTTCCCAAAGCTCAATGCGGTTACCTTCAGGGTCCATGATCCAGGCGAACCGCCCCTACGTTTTGGCACGAGGCGAAGCATCACTGCAAGTTCTCAAAAATCCCCGCCGCGCCCATGCCACCGCCCACGCACATGGTGACCAAACCGTAGCGAGCGTGGCGGCGCTTCAGCTCACCGAGCAACGTGGCCGTCAGCTTGGCGCCCGTGCAGCCCAGCGGGTGACCGAGAGCGATGGCGCCACCGTTCACGTTGGTGCGGCCCAAATCGAGTCCGGCCAGCTTGATGACGGCGAGCGCCTGCGCGGCAAACGCCTCGTTCAGCTCGATCACGTCCATGTCCGCCAACTTCAACCCGGCCAGTTTCAGGGCCTTGGGAATAGCGTAAACCGGCCCCACGCCCATCTCCTCCGGCGGACATCCGGCAGTGGCATAACTCACAAATCGCGCCAGTGGTTCCAACCCCAAAGCCTTCGCCCGGTCGAGTGACATCACCACCGAGGCTGCGGCGCCATCGCTCATTTGCGAGGCATTGCCGGCGGTCACCGTTCCACGCGCATGAAATGCGGGCTTCAGTTTCGCCAGCGCTTCCAGGGACGTATCACGCCGCGGCCCTTCGTCGATTTCGAACATAGCCTTTTTCGTTTGCGGCTTCTTCCCGCCGTTCAAGCTGACGTCAACGACTTCGATGGGCACAACCTCATCGTGGAATTTTCCCTGCTCGATGGCCGCAAGTGCGCGCTGGTGACTGCGCAGCGCGAACTGGTCCTGTTCTTCCCGGGTGATGCGATGTTTCGCCGCCAGGTTTTCCGCGGTCAGCCCCATGCTTAAATACACGTCCGGGTAGTGGTCCATCAGGTAGGGGTTGGGCGAAAAGTGGTAGCCGCCCATGGGAATCATGCTCATGGTTTCGGTGCCGCCGGCCACCACCACGTCGGCGCCGCCGGCGCGGATGCGCTCGCAAGCCAGCGCGATGGCCTGAAGCCCGGAGGAGCAGAAGCGATTGATGGTCATCGCCGAAGTGGTAACCGGCAGGCCCGCGCGCAACGACGCCACACGCGCCACGTTGTTCCCCTGCTCCGCTTCCGGCATCGCGCAACCCAGGATGACATCTTCAACTTCGCCGGAATCAAGCGCCGGCACCCTTCGCAGCGCTTCGCGAATCGCCGCCGCGGCCATATCATCGGGCCGGGTGGCGCGCAGCACTCCGCGCGGCGCCTTGCCCACCGCCGTGCGCACGATTGAAACAATCACGGCATCTCTCACTTTGATCTCCTTGCGTGAGGACGTAACTCTCGATTGGTGATTTGTGAATGGTGGATGGTGATTGTGGAAATTGGTGATTTGTGAATGGTGATCGATGATTGACAAAAGATTGGTGTCGCGCCCAAACCTTGCCACCAAGCGCAATTTGCCAATTCTTGTCGCATTCAATCACCATTCACCAATCGCCAATTACCAATCAACCTTCACTAATCCCCTCGGGAGATCCCCGGCTCTGCCGGGGTGGCAGTGGAAGTTTGACAGTTGCGGGACTTCAGGCCGGGGACGTGACCCCTCACCCGCCCGTCAGCAGACGGTCGACCTCTCCCCTCGGAGAGGTTGTTGGTTTTTCCTGGCGCTCTAGCGGCGCGCCTCCAAACATCCTCAGCCTCTCCCGAGGGGAGAGGCCGTCCCGATCCGTCGGGACGGGTGAGGGGGCTTTTACCGGCTGCGGCAAGGCCCCTTTTGAGGGGCCAGCAGCCGTAAAGCCTCCGGCTCTGTCAGAGGATACTTACTGGCTCCAATCACCAATGTCCTCAATCACCAATCACAAATCACCAATCACCAATAGCTAGACTGCTTCCGCCGCGTCCGGCACGGCGATGCGGACCGCCTGCTTTTTCGCCGGCGCCAGCGTGAGCACGACGACGCTGATCAGGACAAACATTGTGCCCAGAATCGTGCGCAGGCCCAGCGCCTCGCCGCCTAGAAAATATCCCACAAACACGGCAATCACCGGATTGACGTAGGCGTACGTCCCGACCTTGGTGGGCGACACGTGATGGATTAGCCACACATAGGCAGTGAACGCGATGATGGACCCCGCGACGATCAGGTAGATCAGGGCAAACCAGGCGCCGCGCGAGACCGACGCAGGATGGAAATGGTGAAATTCTCCCAGCCCCGCGGCGGCGATGGTCAGGAACACTCCGCCCACCAGCATCTGTGCTCCGGAGCTCATGACCTTGGAAGGCGGCAGCGGCAGCTTGCGGGTGAGCGATGACGACAGCGACCAACTCATGGACGCGACGAGCAGGGCCACGGCGCCCAGCGTATCGATGGGTGCGCCGCCGAGATTCAACGAGCGGCTCATCAGTACGGCCACTCCGGCGACTCCGATCAACAACGCCAGCACCAGCCGCGGCGTGACCTGCTGCGTACGCAAAATCGTGATCTCGAAAAGCGACATGAACACCGGGAATGGTGGCCATCATCACCGCCGCGATGCCCGACGGCACGCGCTGCTCCGCCCAGAAAAGCAATCCGTAGTCGAAGACGAAGATCAGGATGGCCAGCAGTGCGGCGGACGTCCACTGGCGCGCGCTCGGCAAGTCGTTCGCCCTGCGCCAGCATCCAACCGCAAAGCACCCCTCCTGCCACAAGGAAGCGCATGGACGCCAGCAGAAACGGCGGCACTTCGTGGACGCCGACGCGAATGGCGAAGAACGTGGATCCCCATACCAAATAGATGATCGCGAACGCCAGTACGGTTTTCCACGTCGCGGGATGGATGTGGGCGTCCATAGCAGAATTATCACCGTGACTCTGACTGCGACCCATCGCAAGAAGCCTGTGCGAAGCACCTTGGAGTGCGGCGGCTCGACGCCGCCTTCAACGAACCTCAGAACCCCAATCTCTCCGTCGATTCGCTCTTACGGTATCGCCGGACGGAACGAAAAGGCGGCGTCGAGCCGCCGCACTCCAAGGTGCTTCGCACATCACGACGCCACATTCACTCGGTTTTTCAAGCGATGGTGCCCGAGTGCTGAACTCAATTCCTCAGCGGCTTCCCCTTCTTCAACGTGAACTGGATGCGCTCCAACGTCTTTTTCTGCCCGCAAAGGCTGAGGAATGCCTCGCGTTCCAAGTCGAGCAAATATTGTTCGGAAACCAGTTGCGGTGACGTGAACTCACCTCCGCCGGACAGCACCCTGGCGAGTTCTGTTGCTACCACCACGTCATAATCGGAGATGTAGTCGGCGCGGCGCATCAAGTGCAGACCGAGTTTCATCTTGCTGAACGCCGCCTGCCCCAAGGCGCGAACATCCTGCCGCGGCTGGCCCGGGCGGTATCCCAGACGCACCAGGTCCAGCGCCAACTGCCTGGCGTCGGCGATCTGGCGGTCGCGGTTCATGCTGATGGAATCGCGCGGCGAGAGATAACGCAGCCGGCGCGCTTCCTCCGCGCTGGTGGAAACCTTGGCCATGCCGATATTCAGAAACACTTCCTTCACATGAGTGAACGGGTCGGCATCGGGATCGGCGGGCACGCCGTCGAGCGCGCGTATAAGCATCTCCTTGGTGCCGCCGCCGGCGGGAATCAGGCCCACGCCCGCTTCCACCAGTCCCATGTAACTTTCGGCCGCAGCCCGCACGCGCGCGGTGTGCAGGCACATTTCCGTGCCGCCGCCCAGCGTCATGCCGAAGGGCGCGGCCACCACGGGCTTGGGCGCGTATTTCAAGGCCATATTGGCGTTTTGAAACGCGCGCACGGCCAGGTCGACCTCGTCCCAGTCGCCCTCCTGAATGGCCGTCAGGACCAGCATCAGGTTGGCGCCCACACAGAAGTTCGGCGCCTGGTTGCCGATCACCATGGCGTCGAAATTCTCGCCCAGCGCTTTCACGCCCGCGTGCACCATCTGCACGGTGTCACCGCCGATGGTGTTCATCTTGGAGTGGAACTCGAGGCACAACACACCGTCGCCCAGGTCGATCAGGCTCGCCCCGGCGTTGCGTTTCACTTCCTTCTTACGAGCCTTGAGGGACGGCAGCAGGATCACGCCCGGCCGCTCCGGGATCGGGCGATAACCGGCGGAAACCAGGTCGAAGTAGGTGGTGGTTCCATTCTCGGATGCGTAGAAGGAATTGCCTCCGGCGGCGAGCAGCTTTTCTACCAATGGCGGCACAACGCGTTGCTCGCTCGCCCAGCCCTCCACGATGCCGCGCACGCCGCGGGCGTCCCACAATTCGAACGGGCCCAATTCCCATCCGAATCCCCACTTCATGGCGTTGTCGATGGCGACGATGTCGTCGGCAATTTCCGGGACGCGCATCGCCGCGTAGTGGAACGCGGCGGAGAACAGCTTGCGGTAGAACTGCCCGGCGCGGTCGGGAGCCTGGAAGAGCATCTTCACGCGCTCGCGCAGGTCGTCAAGGTTGCGCGCCATTTCCAGAGACGGAAAATTGGCGCGCTGGCGCGTGCGATAGCCGAACGTCGCCAGGTCGATCGTCAGGATCTCACTCTCGTCGCCGCCTTTGCCCTTGAGTTTGGTGTAGAAACCCTTGCCCGTCTTGTCGCCCAGAAGTCCGCGCTCAAGCATCTGCCGGGCAAAATCGGGGAGCCGGAACAAGTCGTGCGCCTCATCGTCCGGCAAAGCTTCGCGCAGGTTCTCCACCACATGCGCCAGCACATCCAGTCCCACGATGTCGAGCGTGCGGAAGGTGGCGGACTTCGGCATGCCCAGCACCGGGCCCGTCAGCGTATCGATCTCTTCAATCGTGTATCCATCTTCCTGCATGATGCGCATGGCGCTGAGGGTGGAAAATATGCCGACGCGGTTGCCGATAAAATTGGGCCGATCCTTCGCCAACACGATGCCCTTGCCCAGCGCCTGGTCGCCGAAGCTGGAGATGGCCTGCACCACTTCCGGCAGAGTCTCCGCCGTGGGAATGACTTCCAGCAGGTGCAGGTATCGCGGCGGATTGAAGAAGTGCGCGCCCAGGAAGTGGCGGCGGAAGTCTTCGCTGAATCCCTCGCTGATGGACGAAATGGAAATGCCCGAGGTGTTGGAGCTGACGATGGCGCCGGGCGCACGCACCGCCTGGACCTTTTCCAGCAACGCACGCTTGATCTCCCGGTTTTCTGCTACGGCCTCGATGATCCAGTCGCAGTCCTTGAGCTTGGGCAGGTCGTCCTCAAAATTTCCGATGTTGATCAGGCCTGCGCCTTCCGGGACGAAGAAGGCGGCGGGGCGAGACTTCAGCGCGGAGTCCAGGCCGGCCTGCGCCAGCCGGTTGCGGACCGGCCGCGAATCGAGCGCCAGCCCTTTCGCTTGTTCAGCAGGAGTGACCTCTTTGGGAACGATGTCAAGCAGCAGGCAGGGAACGGACGCGTTGGCGAGATGGGCGGCCAAGCGAGCCCCCATGGTTCCGGCCCCCAATACGGCCACCCTGCGAATCGTGCGCATAAGTTGCCCCCGCTACAAGCTCTTAGGAAGTGAATTTAATTATGGCCGAGGGTCCCAAGAGGGTCAAGCGAGGCGATGCGACGGTCACGGTAAATTTGTTCTAAGTGGGTCGCCATAGGATGGTGCTTGTTTTTTTAGGAATAGGGCATGGCGCGAACGTGAGGGAATGAGGTTCGTGCATCTGGTGAGGGAGAGGCCCTGGGCGTGGCAGGAGTTGGTCGGTGGCGGCGGAGCGTCACCCCAGAGCGCGCCGGGCATGTGGTGGTAGCCTAATTGGTACGGCGGCCGACGCAGGAGTTTTCGGTCATGCGCAGATAGTCGAAGACCAGGCGCACGTGGCGCGTGAGTTGGCGCATTTTCTGGGCGACGCTGCGCGTCCCGCGGGATTTGATCACGCCGATGGCGAAGCGGCGCAGCCGGGTGATGTTTTCCGGGCCGTGGCCCACTCGGATACGGCTGCGGTCCTCGTCGAAGTTCCAATCGAGAACGTAGTGACAACCGTTCTCGATGACCCAGTGCCCGCGGTTAACCTGGAGGACGCGTCGGGGGCTGGCTTCTTGGGGAGTGCGGCTGGTGAGGCCATAGGCGATGTCCAGAGAATAGGCACCCGTCTTTTTCTCGATCACGTGCCGCTCGATAAGGAAGGCTTGGCCCACGTGTGGGAAGTCGAGATAGTCGTTGAGTTCGGTGGTGGTCCAGATTTTGCGGGTCTCGATGCGTCCATGATCGGGGGGCGTGTGCTCGACGAAGTGCGGTTGGCCGCGCTCCTGGAAATAGAACTGCAAGTCCGCGAGCAGTCCGGGCTGGTTGCCTTTGACGGTGAAAGAGTAATGCGCCCGGCGCTTCTCGACCAGATACTTGGCGAACTTACGTTGCGTGAGCAAGGCGTCGGCGGTGATGTCCTTGCCGGCAATCGCGATGGCCTCCAGCAGCGGGATGGCCGTCTTAATCTCGTTCGTGCGTTTGACTTCTTCCCGACCTTCTACGGGCAGACTGCCCACTTTTTTTGGGTGTAGCAGGTCTGGGTCCGGTGACCGACGACACTCATCACATGCGTCGGGTGGCCCTCCGCGTCGAGGGCATTGCACAGGGTCTTGCCGTCGATGGCCAGGCTTTCGTCCTCCCCGGCGTAGAGTTCGTTCCAGTGTTGCAAGGCGCGGTCCAGGTGCGCGGGATCGACGCGGATCAGCACGTTGCGGAGGATCGACTCGCTGGGTACAACATAGCGGCCTTTTTCGCGACGGCAGCCGAAGCGCTCGCGCGCTTTCGGTCCGAGGCTTTGGGCCCAATCGGCGATCGCCTTGTAGCCGCGCATGCCGCACAGGACGGCGCCGGCGGCGATGCCCAGCACCGTGGACAAGCGATGGCGCCGTCCTTGGGCGCGGCGGGGATCGGGAATCTCGCGGAAAAACGCGGGGAGAGATTGCATCTGCGCGGCGCTGAGCATGATTTTGGAACCTCCGATTTGATAAGGGGGAGGAAGAACGGCTTGCGACAGCAACGAGCGAACGTCGGCCCGCAAGGGTTGGACGAAGACCATCTTGGGAGATTGGGGCGTCGCGGTGTACCCCCGGCGAGTGCGGTGAAATCCCTTCGTGTTCCCGACGTACACCCAGTTCGCCGCCCGATACACGGTGCCGCGAAAACGCTGCGGGTCCACAAAGGTTTCCAGCAACACCACCCCGTGACCGAACCTTTCTTCCCAGTCACTCGCCAGCCGTCCTTGGCAGAGCGACAGAACCCGCGACCCCAGATTGAAAACATGCCAGTCGGGCAGGATGAGAAAGCGGCTGTTGTTGACGATCAGCTTCAAGCGGCTATAGCGCTGGCGAAAGTTCCAACCGATCCAGCGGTCGCGCACCGCGCACTTCAGGGCCGCGGCGGAAAAGCTCAGCAGCGCCACCCATTCCTCTCGCCAAGTCGCGACATACCACAGGGTCTCGCTGATCTTCGGCAAAGCTCCCAGGTAGTGGTGCTGCCGCATCAGTTCTTGGTAGCCTTGCTCGTCGCCGGAGCGAACGGGCCGGACAACGATCTCACGCAGGTCCAAGGGCAAATCCCCCTACGAAGCACACCTGTAATCTTCCACGCGCTTCCGAGAAGCATACAACGCCGCTGGGGAATTGTCCAGGACAAGGTACAACCGCTTAAACCTTATAGCCCTTGGGCACCGGAACGAATTCACCCTGATGCGACGGTGGCGGTTCAGTTTAACGTCGTAGCGGCGAGTTTACCTCGCCATATGGCGGCGCGAAGCCGCCTCGACCACCGAAGCGATACTGCTGGTTGGATGGCTTACATGGCGATCGAAATGGTTGCCTTTTGGCGGGTGCTGGCGTAGGGCACGGGACGATCTTCGGCGAGACAGTCTTCGACGTAGAGTTTGATGGCGGCGCAAATGCTGGCCTTGGCTTCTTCCTCGGAGTCGCCAATTCCCACGGCCCCGGGGAAGGCTTCACTGGACGCCCAGTATTTCCCGCCTTTACATTTCAAGGTGAGAGGGAACGTGTACGTATCCATAGCCCGATCCGATCACAAGGATCTACATAACCAAAACCTAACTGCTACGTGCGTCGCTGCTGAGGGGCTTTCACTAAATTCCTGATAACACTCGTTCTGGAAGTACTTTGAGGGGCTCGCGCTGATCGTCGATACGACGGGACAGATTGTCGCAAAAATGAAACCATAATGCAATCTTTTTTACGTAATTCTGACCGGCGTCAAAAGCGCGCGGCGATGATCTTTCCCCGCTGGGTTTGGGCGAGGGGCCGCTGAGGAGTCCGTCAGCCGACGGACTCCTCAGCGCTACTTTCGCTCGATATCTTGGCAAGCGATCCCCATTTTCGACACCTCTTTTGGTGATTTTATGCGCCATGATGTCACGTGTGAGGCCGGCCGAAGCCGGCAAAATAGCCTCAGATGACGGTCGTCCCTGCGCCGTGGGTTCTCGCATCGGTCAAGATGTCACCGCCAATTGTAAAATCTTCTTGTCAATGTTCTCCAATTTCCTACCGGTAGGAAATTGGCATATTATCCAGCTTGACAATTACCTTACCTAATGATCTAAATAGTGCAGTATGACTGCTGTACGCTACATCTTGCCGCCGCGGCGCCTCCCCCTGCTCTCGCAACGCCGGAAGCCATGCCGCACCGTACAGCCGATTAAGGAGATCCCATGACTTTGGTAAGAAGTCCACGCATGACGGAAAAGAAAATCGCACAGATTCAGCAAATGCAGAGGTTCTCAAAAGGACCGGTGACAAGGGAGGGGCGCGACCGCATCCGCACCGCCCACTTGAAGCACGGCTTCTACTCGAAAGCGGAGCCGGCGGCGTTGCGCGCGCTGGGTGAAGATCCTGCTGACTTCCTGGCGGTATTGGAAGGCCTGCGCTGCAAAGTCCTGCCTCGCGACGCCGCCGACGATCTGGTGGTCGCCAATCTGGCGCGCGCCCTGTGGCGCACCGCCCGCGCCGAACGCATCCGCGAGGCCAACACCCTGCGCCAGGCCCGGAGCGCCGAGGAAGCACGGGAAGGGAAAATGTGCGCGCGGTTGCTGCGGGCGAAAATGGCGGCGGAAACCCTGCGCCTGATGCTGGCACAAGTCTCCCAGCCGTATTTCGTAGCCACGCTTGACACCTTAAAGCGGGCCGCAAAGTTCTGTGAAAACGACGCCTTCGACCATGAGCTGGCGAAGTTCGTGCTTTCGCTGTTCTACGATCTGCGCGCGCCCGGCATTCCCGGTATGGATGAGCCGGACCCGGCGGCCCGGCCAAACGCCTTTGAGCAATTCAAGGCACTGTTGGGCATGGCCGGCGGCCCGGTGTTCGCCTCCGTTTCGGCGGCGCCCGCGCCCCTCGAGTTCGCGCCGCCGGAAGAGAACGCTGCCCGCGGGGGATTGGGGCCCCTCTCCTCCAAGGCCCTCTACGCCCAAATTACCGATGACGAGTGGACCGCTCGCGAAAAGTCTCGGCAGCTTTTGGAGAATCTGCTGCGGCGGCAGGTTGAGATCTTCGACGCCAAGCGCCAGACCCTCCTGGAAGAGATAGCTGCAGAACCAAGTTGCTATGATCGCGCGGCGGACCTGACCCCTACCCATCCGGATTATGAAGTCATGCAGCGCTTTGAAGATGCCGGCCTGCGCCAGGCTCACCGTCTGGTCGATCTGCTCGTCAAGGTGCGGCAACTTTGGACGGAGGAAGAGTGAATACAAAATTTGGGAGCAAATTATGTCACGACTCGCGAAAAACTGCAAAAAATGAAGGTATGTCTGTAGATGTTATTGAAAACAAAGGGACACAAAACGTCACAACGGGTATTTCTGTGGATGTTGCTGAAAACAAGGCAAGATAACGATTTAGCAATCGCCAATCACCATTCGCGAATCACCAATCGACCATCGACCAACGTCAATCGTCCATTACGAGTTCTGGTTTTCCACCAGTTGCTTGGCGCGCTGAGCGGCGCGGACGACGGCTTTGATCAGCGTGACGCGCAGGCCGCCTTCCTCCAGTTCCAGCAGGCCGTCGATGGTGCAGCCCGCGGGCGTGGTGACCATGTCCTTCAGCTTGGCCGGGTGCTCGCCGGTGTGCAGCACCAGGGAGGACGCGCCCAGCAGCGTTTGGGCGGAAAGCTCAGTGGAAAGCTCGCGCGGCAGGCCCAGCTTTACGCCGCCCTCGGCCAGCGACTCGATGATCAGGTAGACGTAGGCGGGTCCGGAAGCGGAGAGGCCGGTGATGGCGTCCATATGCTTCTCGTCCACCACCACGGTGCGGCCCATGGAGCTGAAGATTTCGCGCGCCAGCGTCACGTCGTCGGGCGCCGCGTTGGGACTGGCGGCAATCGCCGTCATGCCCTGGCGAATCAGGCACGGCGTGTTGGGCATGGCACGAATGGCGCGCGCCGGGCGGCCCAGTTCGCGCTCAATCAGCGCCGTGGTCACCGACGCCGCGGCGGAGATAATCACCGCGTCCTTGCGCAACACCTTCTTGACCTCATGCAGGAATCCCTTCACCTGCTGCGGTTTCAAAACGATCAACACCAAGTCTGCGTTCTTAACTGCCTGGATATTATTCGTATGAGCCTTGATGCCGTACTTCTCGGCCAGGAAGTCGGCGCGCGGCTGATGCGCTACGGTGGCTTCCACGCCTTCGACGGGAATAAGCTGCGAGCCCAGCATGCCGGAGAGCAATCCCTCGCCCAGCTTGCCGCAGCCGATCAGCGCCAGTTTTTTCACGCGGCTCTGGAAATCGCGCCCGCCGCGCACAGCTTTCGTTTCGGTGGATTTCATTGTTGTCCTCTTGAACAAGGAAGCTCACAGCCGACAGCTTACAGCTACGCGTTTGCACGGTTTTTTGCTGTTGACTGTCGGCTGTGAGCTGTTGGCTCGGATTTACTGCCGTGCCGCTGCCTGCGCCGCGGTGACTTCCTCCTTGGAGGTGGAGATCCACGGCATCATCTTGCGCAGTTCGCTGCCGACTTTTTCGATGAGGTGGCCGGCGGCCTTGGCGCGCATCTCCAGAAACTTATGGCGGCCCTTGGCGTTCTCTTCCATCCATTCGTTGGCGAACTTCCCGCTTTGCACTTCCGCCAGAACCTGCTTCATGCTCTCGCGCACGTGCTGGTCAACCACGCGCGGGCCGCGGGTGTAATCGCCGTATTCGGCCGTATCGCTTACCGAGTAGCGCATGTACTTGATGCCGCCTTGATAAATCAAATCCACAATCAGCTTGAGCTCGTGCAGGACCTCAAAGTAGGCAATCTCCGGTTGATAGCCGGCCTCGACCATGGTTTCAAACGCCGTGGTGATCAGCGCCGAGACTCCGCCGCAGAGCACCGACTGCTCGCCGAACAGGTCCGTCTCCGTCTCTTCCTTGAAGGTGGTGCCGATCACACCCGCCTTCAGCGAGCCGATGCCTTTTGCGTACGCCAGCCCGGTGGCTTCCGCGTGGCCGGTGGCATCCTGCTGAATGGCCAGCAACGAGGGCACGCCCACGCCTTCGGTAAACAGTTCGCGCAGGCGATGGCCGGGGCACTTGGGGGCGACCATAATGACGTCCACGTCCGCCGGCGGGGCGATGAATTTGAAGTGAATACTGAAACCGTGCGCGAACAGGAGCGTCTTGCCGGCCGTCAGGTTGGGCCCGATAGCTTCGCTGTAAAGCTTTGCTGCCACCTGGTCGGGAACCAGCACGGCGATCAGGTCGGCGCGCCTGGTGGCCTCTGCCGGATCGAACACTTCCAGACCCTGGGCCTGCACCTTGGCGCGCGAGGGACTGTTGGGCGCCAGACCCACAATTACCTTCACCCCGCTGTCGCGCAGATTCAGCGCGTGCGCGTGCCCCTGGCTGCCATAGCCGATGATGGCTACGGTCTTTCCCGCCAGATTCTTCAAGTCGCCGTCTTTCTCGTAATAAACTTTAGCCATGTCGCGTTAATCCTCGTTGTTGAAATTTGGAATTTAGAATTATATCCCGAAGGGAGTGGGAGACAGGAGTCAGAAGTCAGGAGCGGCTGAAATTAGCAGTTAGGAACTCGGGAGGCGGCGTCGCATTTCCAGCTGCGAGTTTCGAGCCACTACTGCCACCGAGCCACTGACCCTGGCTCCTCTCATTAAGTCACCAACACCGGCCTTGCCGCGCCGCGGGTGGATTTGACAAAGGTGAAGGGTTGAAAATCCGGAAGATCCAAGGTTTGCGCCTCGTGCGCGCGGCGGCTTTCCGCCGGCACCTCGAGCAGGTACTTCCCATGACTGGCCAGCACCAGCTTCGATCCCGGAAACGTATTCAACACTTCCGCCACACGCGTCGAATCCGCGCCGGCGTCAATGAACACAAAGGAAGCATCGCTGGAAGTCTGATGCTGGTAATAGGAGATGCGCTCCACGCCTTCCATGCCGCGGAGGAAATTGAAGAGATGGTCGATGTCCGGCGCGGACGAGTCCATCATCGCCATCATGGAAAAGCCATGCGGCCGCGTCGCCAGCGCCAGCGTGGAGAGTTTCACTCCCTTGCGGCGAAACACGTTCATCAGCCGGCAGGTCACGATCATGTCCGGTTCGGTTTCAAGCGTGATGAGCCATTGCATGGGAATCTCCGATCTTAGTTTTCCGGCGCCGTACGTGCCAAGTCGAGAGCGGAAATCGGCAAGTCACCGAGGAAGGTTAAAGGGTAAAGGTTAAATGCTAAAGCCGGAACCCACGCGCTGGAATTACCCTTTATCCTTTAAACTTTACACTTACGCCGCTGACAAGGCACCGCTCCTCGGCGCAAGGTCATACGGCCCACAAATCGTCCAGCGCTTCTTCTTCCACCAACGCGTGCGGCGGTTCCACCACCATCTCCGCCAGCGCGGCGCCGGGCGGAACAATGGGATAGACGTTTTCCGACGGATCCACCCACACGTCGAGCAGGCGCGGTTCGCGGTCGCGCAGGAAATCCTCAATGGCGTCCGGGACGTCGGTGCGATGTTCGACGCGCGCGCCGCGAATGCCGTAGGCTTCCGCCAGCTTCACAAAGTCCGGCGCGAAATCAAGGTCGATATCGCAGTAGCGCTTCTCGAAGAAAATCTCCTGCCACTGCCGCACCATGCCCAGGGCGCGGTTGTTGAGAATCATGATCTTCACCGGCACGCGGTATTGCACCACCGTGGCCAGGTCGTTCAGAGTCATCTGGAACCCGCCGTCGCCGACGATGGCAATGACCTGCCGATTGGGAAAGGCCATCTGCGCGCCCATCGCCGCGGGGAACCCATATCCCATCGAGCCCAGTCCGCTGGACGAGAGCCACGCGCGCGGCCGGGTAAAGTTGTAGAACTGCGCCGTCCACATCTGGTGCTGCCCCACGTCGACGGAGATGACGGCGTCTTCCGCGGCATGCTGAGCAAGGGCTTCAATCACCATCTGCGGCTTCACCGTGTTGGCGTACTTGTCATAGGTCAGGGGATGCTCGCCGCGCCACAGTTCGATGCGCTGCAGCCAGCGCTGGCGCTCGGGAGCGGGTGCGGCCTGGCGGCGCTTCAGCACCTCGATCAGAGCCTTCAGCGCTTCCCGCGCGTCGCCCACCAGCGACAGATCCACATGCACGTTTTTGTTGACCTCGGAAGGGTCAACGTCAAAGTGAATCTTCTTCGCGCCGGTGGCAAAGCCGTTCAGGCGACCGGTGACGCGGTCGTCAAACCGGGCGCCGATGGCCACCAGCAGGTCGGAGTTGCAGATCGCCATGTTGGTGGCATAGGAGCCGTGCATGCCCAGCATTCCCAGCGACAACGCATGATGCGAGGGGAAGGCCCCCAATCCCATCAGGGTGGTGGTCACGGGGATGTGGGTCAACTCCACGAGTTCGCGCAGTTCCTGCCAGGCGTCGGAAGCAATCGCCCCACCGCCCACATAGAACACGCCGCGGCGGCTCTCCAGGATCATGTCGGCCGCACGCTCCACGTCGGATTCCACGAACTCGCGCGGCCGTTCGGGCTTCGAAACCCCAAGGGTCAGAGGGTAGTGCGGTTCCGCCGTTTCCATCAGCACGCTCTTGGGCAGGTCAACCAGTACAGGACCCGGCCGGCCCGAGACGGCCGTCCCGAAGGCGCGATCGATGACGCGGGGAATGTCCGCCGCCGACCGCACCGCGAACGACTGCTTGGTGGAGGGCAGGCTGATGCCGATGGTGTCCGCCTCCTGAAAGGCGTCCTTGCCGATCAGGGCAGCGGGCACCTGGCCGGTCAGCGCGACGATGGGAATGGAGTCCATCATCGCCGAGGTCAAACCGGTGATGAGGTTGGTGGCGCCGGGGCCGGACGTTCCCAGGCAAACCCCGGGCTTGCCGGTGACGCGAGCGTAGCCGTCAGCCGCAAAGGCCGCCGCCTGCTCGTGCCGCACCAGCAGGTGGCGGATGCCCGCGCTGTAGAGGGCGTCGTAGAGGGGAAGCACCGCTCCCCCAGGAAGGCCAAAGAAGACGTCCACCTTCTGGCGCTTCAAGCTTTCGAGCAGAATCTCGGAACCGGAAACAGCCCTACCCATAAGTTGACTCTCAGAAGCCGGCGGGTCTCTGCAACCGACCAGTCGGTAGGTAAAAGTACCATGCCGGGATGCCCTCGTCAACTCCTAATTTGGCCCAAGACGGGTGGCTTGTTCGGAAGTTATCCGTTGGGCGGTGGTATGGTAATCTCGTTGGTCACACCGGGAGAGCGCAATGGACGTAGAGGAAATTCTTGCCCAGCTTGAGCGAAACGAGGGGCGCGTGCCGCAAGTCGCCCTGGAGGAGGCGGTTGCCCGCCGTGAGGAGATCGTCCCTCGCCTCTTGAGCGTTCTGGAAGACGTGGCGCGCGACCCTCAGCCCTACGCGGCGGATGGGGATCGCACGATCCACATCCACGCCATCTATCTGCTGGCGCAGTTTCGGGAAACCCGTGCTTATCCCCTGCTTGTCAGAATTTTTTCGGCGCCCGGTGATCTCACTGAGGATTTGGCAGGCGACGTCGTGACGGACGACCTGTCCAGTATTTTGGCGTCGGTTTCCGGTGGCGATCCCAGCGGCATCATGGCGCTAGTGGAAAATGAGCAGGCCAACGAATGGGTGCGGGGCGCCGCGCTGGATGGCTTGGTGACGCTCGTGATGTGTGGGATGCGTACTCGCGAAGAAGTAATGACGTACTTTGCAAGCTTGTTTCGTAAGCTCGACCGCAAGCCCAGCGCGGTGTGGGACGGTCTGGCGGTAGCCTGCGCCGATCTCTGCCCTATCGAGGTCGAGGCCGAACTCCGCCAGGCTTATGAGGACGAATTGATCGACCCCTGGTGCATCAGGTGGAGCGAAGTTACCGAGGCGATCAAAAAGGGAAAGGACGCTTGCCTGGACGAAGTGCGGGGGCGATACCAGTTGATCACCAGTGCCGTCGATGAATTGAAGGGGTGGGTGTGTTTCGATGAAGATGAAGATGAAGGTGAACCTGACGAGTTAGATGACGTGGATGATGAGCCCGGATATCTGGACGATGAGACGGACGGCTTCTCTTCGTTTCCGGGTCGGGGCGAAGATTTCGTTCCCGCTCCCTATCGCCGGCCTGAACCCAAGATCGGCCGGAATGAACCTTGTCCCTGTGGTAGCGGAAAGAAATACAAGAAGTGCTGCGGACGCTAAAGGCACTGAATTGGCTCGCTGCTGTGCGTCGGGTGCTTCACCTGAGCAAATCTTCCAGCCTGACCGCCTGTTCCGTCTTCTCATCCCGATACTTGATGATGACGGGGGTGTAGAGGGAGATGCCCAAGTCCTTGCCTCGGCCCTTGGTGACGGCGCGGGAGCCGGGGACCACCACCGCTCCTTCAGGAATGCGCAGCGGCACTTCGCCCTCGCGGCGGTGGACGGTGTCCCGCACAAGATCGTAGACGGGCGTGGAGCCGGTAATGATAGTGCCGGCAGCGAGCACCGCGCCTTTGCCCACGATGGTGCCTTCGTACACGCCGCAGTTGCCGCCCACCAGGGCTTCGTCTTCAACGATGACAGGCAGGGCTCCGATGGGCTCCAGCACGCCGCCAATTTGGGCCGCGGCGCTGATGTGAACGCGCTTGCCAACTTGTGCGCACGAGCCCACCAGCGCGTGCGAGTCGACCATGGTCCCCTCGTCCACATAAGCACCGACGTTGATGTACATCGGCGGCATGCAGGTTACGTTCTTTCCGATGTAACAGCCATCGCGAATCGACGAGCCGCCGGGAACAACCCGGATGTTCTGGCCCTCCGGAAGTTGCTTCAACGGGTAGGTGTGCTTGTCGCGAAACTGAAGCTCGGCCGGCGGCATGGAGACGACGCGCCCCAGGCGGAATCCCAACAGAATGCCTTTCTTCACCCAGCCGTTCACGCGCCAGCCGGAGGGTGCGCTGGGGTCGGGCTCCGCCGCGCGCACGCGGCCTTCGTTGAGAGCGGCCTTGAACTCGTCAAAGGCGCGGAAGTATTCCTCGCCGAATTCCTTCCCATCGCGCGCGTAAAGTTCTTCAATTTGGGTTTGCAGTTCCATGTTTACCTATCTGATTTGAGTCACAGGCCTAGCACCAAGCGCATTCCGGCCTCGACTTCATGCATCAATGTAGAGGGCAAAACTCCAATCCGTTGGGTCAGACGAGTCTTGTTTACCGTGGCAACCTGGGACACGTTGATCACGGAGTCCTTGGCCAGTCCCGAGTCCCGTTTGCGACAAAGCACGTTTCCGGGAGCGCCTGCCAAGCGCAGATTGGAAGTGATCGTAAGTACGACCACCGTGCGCAGACCGCCCTCGTTAAAATCATTAGTTTGAATGACCAAAATCGGACGCCGATAACCTGGTTCGGACCCAACAGGTTGCGGCAGGGATCCCCACCAAATCTCTCCGCGCCGGATCACCAGTCCTCCCCGCCCAGTGCCTCCGCCTGCAACTGAGCAATCACGGGATCAAGTTCCGATGACTCCGTACGGTAGACTTCATCCAGCGCTTCCTTAATTCCTTTTGACCTTTGGCGCTTGACGTAATCTTCCAATGCCCGCGCGTAGAGCTGGCTGCGTGGAATGCGGAGCCGCTTGGTGAGCCGTTCCGCTTCCTTGAAGAGAGGGTCAGGAATAGAGATGGCTGTTTTCATGACAGCAGTATAACCGAGGTTATACCGAAAACCAAATGCGGCACGCACCCTATGGGGGCGCTCTAAGTCAGCAGCTTAAACGCGTGGTTCCACTCATTGCGCAGAAAGCCGGGAATGCACCACAGCATGCAGAGCGGCTCGATGGCGCGGGCGGCTTCGGCCTTGCCCATGTCGGCGGTTTCCCATCCGAATTGGTCGAGAATCGCCGTCACCGTCTTTCGCGCCGCCTCGTCGTTGCCGCAAATGAACATGGTGGGCCTGCCGCCGTTGAACTGCGGGTTCACCATTCCGGCACTGCCCACGGAATTGAACGCCTTCACGAATTTCGCCTCGGGAAACTCGCGCTGGAGGCGTTCCATTAGCGATTCTCTAAAGTCAGTAAAGAAAGGCAAGACGCCATTCGTCGGCGGCGCATCGGCAATAGGATTCGTGGCGTCGATGACGATCTTGCTCGCCAGATTCGTAACGCCTGCGGCGCGCAACGCGTCCACCGCGACGGTGCCCTTAACCGCCAGCACCACCACGTCAGCGAATTGTGCTGTTGAGGTAAAATCTCCCGTGCGGCCGCGCGGGTTTTGCGCGGCCCACTCTTTCAGTTTGTCCGCGCTCCGGCTGCCGATCGTCACCTCGTGACCATGTTTGAGAAAGCCCGCCGCCAATACCTGCCCCACGACTCCTGATCCCAAGACTCCGATTTTCATGGCTTTGTCTCCTCTCCCTATGGATGCGGGCGCCGACGGGAGGTTACAAGCCTGGCGACTCGTCCAAGCGCTTTTCCGTACAGGCGCAGCGATTCCAGCGTGAAGTCACTGCGGCCCGGAGTATTATAGATGGTATGAATCGACGAAAATTTCTGCAAGCCGGCTCGGCTTTGATGGCGCCCAAACTGGCAGTACCTTCGCCGGACGGTGGGCGGCCCAACATCCTCATCATTTTCGTGGACCAACTCCGTTTCGACTGTCTCGGCGCGAACGGAAACCGAATCATCAAGACCCCGAACCTCGACCGCTTGGCCGGGGGCGCGGCGAACTTTACTCATGCTTACGTCCAAGCCGCTGTCTGTGTTCCCTCGCGGATCAGCTATCTGACGGGACGCTACCCGCACTCGCACAAGAATCGCGTCAACTACACTCCTTGTGATCCGAATGAAATCATGATGCAGCGGATGCTTAGGGAATTCGGTTACCAGACCGGCTCAGTGGGGAAGTTGCACTTTTATCCGCCCACGGTTGAGAACGCGCGGTCCACGGGATTCGACCGAGTATACCTTGATGACGGTGTGGTCAACACGGACCCTTATTCGGATTACATTCGCTGGCGCCAGAGCGCACGACCCGCATCCGGAGATAGGCCGTGACGCTCTCGCCAAGGACATCGCGCCGGGCAAGAATCCGTATCGCGCCGCACTGGCTTACGAATTCACCCCGACTTACTGGACGCGCATGCAGACTGTGGAAACGCTGCGCGAGTTCTGCGCTTCGCCCAGGCCGTTCTTCCTCTACTCGTCGTTCTTCAAGCCCCACTCTCCCTTCGCCGTTCCCCGTCCCTACGACTCCATGTATGACGACGTGGAAGTCCCGTTGCCTCAGGCCGTCACTCTGGACGACATTCACAAGCTGCCGCTGCCGGTGCAGAAGCAGATCGGCCGGAGCGCCACTTACAACATCGATCGCACGCGTCTGCAATGGATGTATCGCAGCTACTATGGGGCCGTCTCGATGCTCGACCATGAGGTGGGCCTGATTCTCGATGAGTTGGAGCGAAGCGGAAAGGCGGACAACACGATCATTGTTTTTGCCACCGACCATGGCGATCAACTGGGTGAGCACGGACTCCAGGGCAAGAACGTTTTGTTCGAGGGATCGGTCCACATTCCCCTGCTGGTTCGATTCCCGGGGCGGATCGCCTCGGGCAAGTACGACCAATTGGTGGGCGCGATCGACTTGCTTCCCACTCTCCTCGACCTTTGCGGCGTTCCCGTCTCCGAGCACATCCAGGGGCAGAGCTTCGCACCGCTGGTCACGGGAAAGCCGGAGGCCTATGCGACACGGCAAGCAATCTTCTGTGAGAACATCATTCCGGAAGTCTTTGCCCCACCCAACCGCGTCGGGCACAGCTCGTATCGTCCTTTCGTGCCCGGACGCGGCGTCGAAGGAATTCTGCATCCTGATGCCAAGATGGTGCGGACAAAACGCTGGAAGCTGAACTACTATCCCACCTGCGACGGTGAGCTGTACGACCTGGAGAACGACCCCGGAGAGACTCGCAACCTCTGGGCCGATCCGCAATACGCCGATGTGGTGCGATCATTGAAAGACGTCATTCTGAAGTGGTTGGTAACGGCCGACCAGAATGACCAGATCGCTCCGAGGTGGCTGATCTAAAATCGCCGCCTCTTGCCGAAACGTGGCGCCAACCATTAAACTGAAATCCGTCTGGGGTCCTCAAAAAGAATTCCGGATCAGGCAATCATCCACACAACCAAACCAACGGAGGAATCGCACATGAGTGAGGTTATCACCGGAGCCGCGTTCAAAGAGCAATTGCGCGAGGGGAAGCCCAAGATGGGATTGTTCCTCAACGCGCACAGTCCGACCGTCGCCGAGCAATTGGCGTACAGCGGCTATGATTGGCTTCTTGTCGACACCCAGCACGGCCCGATGGGCAACGAAAAGCTTTCCGCCATGTTGGCGGCAGTGGCGTGCGGCGGGGCCAAATCCATGGTGCGCGTCGCCGGCTACCACGATCGCGGCGGCATTCAGCAGGCTCTTGATCTCGGCGCCGATGGCGTGCTCGTGCCCTACATCAACAACGCCGAGGAAGCGCGCCAAGCCGTCAGTTGCTGTCGCTACCCCACGGTGGGAACGCGTTCGGTTTACTTCCCCCAGCGCAGCACCAACAAGGCCGGTTTGCTTGGCTACGTCGGAAACGCCAACAAGAACATCATTGTCGCGCTACAGGTGGAAACGGCTTCCTGCATCGAACATATCGACGAAATTGCCGCGGTGAAGGGTGTTGACATTCTCTTCCTGGGCCAGAACGACCTCTGCATGTCCATGGGGCTCTACGAAAAGTATGAGTTCCCGCACATGTACACGTCGCCCGAGTTGGGGGACGCAACCAACAAGCTGGCGGCGGCTGCTCGCGCCAACAATGTCATCCTCGGCCTGTTTCTGTTCGGAACGGGACGCGTGGGTGAGTTCCTGGAAAAGGGCTTCACTTTTATCAGTATCGGAAACGATTTGCATCACCTGTTGACGCAAGCGGGTGCGTACGTAAAGGACATGGAAGCGATCTCGAAGGAAAAAGGCAAGTCCTGGACCCGCAGCCCTTCGGCGCTGATATAGAGCGCGAAGCGGCTTGCTTCACTTTTCGAGATGGAGCTTTACCCCGTACAGGTCCCGCTACAAGGCTGCGCTCTTGGGGAGAAGGTTCATGGCGGCCAGAACCTTTTCCACCTTGGCGCGATTTTCGGGTTTGATCGGCACCATCGGCAGGCGGTAGACCTCTTCGATCATGCCCATCATGGCCAGGGCGGCTTTGACGGGGCCGGGGCTGGTCTCAATAAAGTTGACTTGCATGAGCGGGAGCAACTGGGCGTTCAGCTTGCGTGCCTCGTCGTATTTACCATCCAGGGCCAGATGCGTCAGGCGCGTCATGGGCCCGGGGATTTCATTCGACACCACCGAAATGACCCCGACACCTCCGACGGCGATCAGCGGGAACGTAAAGGCGTCATCACCGGAGAGCACACGGAAGCCAGCGGACACGGCGTTCAGCACTTCCATCTGCTGGACGATGCTTCCCGAAGCTTCCTTGATGCCGATGATGTTGCTGATCTGCGCCAGCCGGCCCACGGTGGCCGGTTCGATATTCGAAGATGTGCGGCCGGGCACGTTGTAGAGAATCACGGGCAGAGAAGTGGCATCGGCAATCGCCTTAAAGTGCTGAAACAAACCCTCCTGTGTGGGTTTGTTGTAATAGGGCGCCACGGATAGAATCGCCTGCACTCCCAGAGCTTCAACCTCGGCGGCCAAATCGCACACTTTCTTCGTGTTGTTGCCGCCCACTCCCGCGACGATGGGAACTTTTCCCTTGGCTTCTTCCAGGACGACGCGAAGCACGCCCACGTATTCGCCGTGTTCAAGCGTCGGGGTTTCGCCGGTCGTGCCGCAGGGAACCAGGAAGTCGATTCCCTCGCGCAATTGAAACTGCACCAGGCGCCGGAGCGCCGCCTCGTCAACGGAGCCGTTCTTCCGAAAGGGGGTAACCAGCGCCGTGCCGCAGCCGCGAATTTCCGTTCCCATAAATTCACCTCCGCCGAACACGAAGCAAATTCTGAATGCTGAATTCTGAATGCTGAACCAAGACCCACCGCCCGCCGCCTCGGTAATTCGATCGACCGCGTTTCAGCATTCAGAATTCAGCATTCAGAATTTCTCACCCCGTCGCCCCCAGTTCCAGCACTTCCGAAAAACTATAGAATCCTTTTTTGCCGACCACCCAACGAGCGGCATAGAGGGCGCCTTCCGCGAAGCCTTGGCGCCCGCGAGCAGTGTGGGTCAAAACCACGGTGTCCGCCTCGGAGTCGAAGCCCAGCTCGTGGGTTCCCGGAATATAACCCGCCCGAATGCTCGCCACGGGAATATCGCGGTCGACAAAGTAGGGTTGAATCTGCCGCGAGATTTCGTGCGCCGTCCCCGAAGGTGCATCCTTCTTCATCTTGTGATGAGTTTCGGTGAGAAAAGGATCGTACATCGGGAACGGGGCGAAGATTTCCGCCGCCGCCCGCGCCAACCGGTAGAACAGGTTCACACCGATGGAGAAGTTCGCGGCATAGACCATGCCCACGCCCGCCTCCTCGACAACCTTGCGAACCTCTGCCTGGTGTTTTTGCCAGCCGGTGGTGCCGACCACCAGATTCACTCCCAGCGCCGCCACGCGGTGAACGTTCTCGACTATGGCGTCGGGCGTGGTGAAGTCCACGCAGACATCGACGCCCTTGAACTTCTCGCGTGTAATACCGCGGCTCTGTGCGTTGACGTCAATATCCATCACCAGGCGCACTTCAAAGTCGCGCTGCGGCGCCAGTTGCGCCACCGTCTTTCCCATTTTGCCGTAACCCAGCAATGCAAGGTTGATCATAGTTCACGGACGCAGAGACGCTGAGAAAAGCTCCCGGGGGGCTCCCCTCGAGCGATAGTTTGCTCTTCGCAACTTCGTCATGGCATCGCACCGCAGTTTCCCTCAGCGCCTCGGCGCCTCTGCGGTGAATGAATTTAGTCCAGGTACCCTTCCGACTTCATCAACTCCGCATTGAGCAAGGCCGCGCCGGCTGCGCCGCGGATGGTGTTGTGGCTGAGGACCACATATTTGAATTGCAACACCGGGCATTCGCGCAGGCGACCCACCACCGCTGACATGCCGTTTCCGGTGTTGAGATCGAATTTGGGCTGCGGCCGGTCACGTTCCTCACGCACCACGATGGGTTCCTTGGGAGCGGAGGGCAGGTTGCGTTCCTGCGGCAGCGAGCGATAGGCGCGCCATGCCGCAACGATGTCAGCAGCCGTGGCCTGCGATTTGAACGACACGGAAACAGTTTCTGTGTGGCCGTCTTCCACCATCACGCGGTTGCAATGCGCGCTGACGACAAAGTCACCCATCTTGACTTCGCCATCCACGAATTTGCCCAATAGTTTGCGCGTCTCGCGTTCGACCTTTTCTTCTTCCCCGCCGATGTAGGGGACTACGTTTCCCAGAATGTCGAGGGTGGGAATTCCGGGATAGCCGGCACCGGAGACCGCCTGCATGCTGGTCATGAGCACTTTTTCGAGTCCGAAGGTTCTCTCCAGGGGGGCGAGCGACATCACCAAACCCACGGTAGTGCAATTGGGGTTGGTCACGATCATGCCCTTCCAATTACGGAGCTTGCGCTGCTCACGCACCAGCGCCATGTGCTCCGGATTGACGTCCGGAATCAGCAGCGGCACGTCCTTTTCCATGCGGAAATTCGAGGAGTTTGACACGACCACGTGGCCGGCCTGGGCAAATTCCTTCTCCACCTCTCCCGCCACCTTGGAATCGAGCGAAGAGAACAGCAGTTGCGGTGCGCCTCCCGGCTTGCATTCATGCACGGGAAGGCTCCATGCGCTCTTCGGCATGGCGTCACGCACCCGCCAGTTGCAGGCATCGCGGTAGGTTTTGCCGGCCGACCGCTCCGAAGCTGCCAGCCATTGAACTTCGAACCACGGGTGGTGCTCAAGCAGGCTCACGAAGCGCTGCCCGACCATGCCTGTGGCACCAAGAATTCCCACTTCCAATTTCTTCATCGCCAAAACGCCGGTGGATCGATTCCACCTTCTCCTTTCGTAAAAACCGGGACTAGGGATCGGGGCTTCGGGGTTCGGGAAAACCTCTACCTTCCCATTGACATCGTAATTCCCTAGCCCCCAGCCCCCAGCCCCTGGTCCCTGCCCTTCAGGTCGCGTACCAAGCGGTAATAAAGATCGGCCGCCGCCGTCAGGTCGGCCTTGCGCACGCACTCATGTTCGGTGTGCGCCATGCTAATGGAACCCGGGCCCAGCAGCAAGGGGCGTCCCCAGTGAGTCAAGGAGGGCAGGTCGGTGGTAAACGCCACCACGTCCGTCTCATAGCCCTCGAGCTTCTCCATGAGCAGCACCGGCGTGTCGCGGACAATGTCCATCTCGCAACGGCCGGCAACCGCTTCCGTCAACCTTTGTCGCAGGGGTGCGGAGTCCTCCACGATGCGGATCAGGATCTGCGCCACAGCCTCGTCCGGCACAACGTTGGCCGCGCGACCGCCGGTGATCACGCCGATGTTCATCGTTGAGGGTCCCAGCACGGGGCTGACCGGAAGAGCTACTTTGCGAACGTCCTCGAGCACGTCCAGAAGCTTGTCGATGGCGTTCACGCCCAGGTGAGGATAGGCTGAGTGTGCCATCTTGCCGCGTGCGCGGATGTCAATTCGCAGGTTCCCCTTGCTGCCGATTACCAGCTTGTTGTCCGTCGGTTCGCCGTTGATGATATAGCGCGCGCCGCGCGGATGCAGATTGGCCTCGCGTGCGCCGTCGCTGACTGTTTCCTCCCCTACCAGGAAGAGCAGGGCAAAGTCGTTCACGCCGTCATTCTTGAGCCGCTCCGCCGCGGCCACCTGCGCCGCGATGATGCCTTTGGCGTCGCACGAACCGCGGCCGTAGATGTGCTCCGCATCCTCGTGCGCCGGAAAGAAAGGCGGCACCGTGTCCATGTGCGTGCTCATCACGATGTCCGGCTTACCCCAGGTGGCAAAGACGTTCGAGCGGTCCCGCGAGACGGGCATGAATTCGGCTTGAAACCCCTGTTGGTCAAGGTAGCCTTTGACAAACTCCCCACAGGCTTTTTCATGGCCGGTAACGGAGGCCATGTTGACCAGGCTCTTCGTGAGTTCAAAAATATCCATAGGAATTTTCCGTTTGGACGGTCGTCGTGAAACAACGTTGGTTGCCTGTAGGGCAACGATGCTGAAAATTCGGCAACCCTACAAAGTTAGCCCACTATGGAAAACAGCGTCAAGCCTATTTGGGAATTGATAGTCTCCCGACTCGGACGTAGCGCCGACCTTGAGAGCCTGCCCTGAGTTGGCCGAAGGGTCGGCACTTGCCGGCCGCAAGGCCAGCGCTTCCAGACAAATTGGGACACCACCCTTAAGTCGTGCGTTTAGGCCGAGCTTTTGCTAAGCTGGTACCTCTGGGCCTTGCTCCATTTCACGGTCGAGGTCAACGCGCGCGTTATGCCCTTCGAGCTCAGGACGATGGTTCTTCCCGCGCTGGACGCGGTGGAGACGCTGCGGCGGGTCTCTTTCTTCGCCGTACTGCCACGGGAGGAACTGCGCCTACTCGCCGGCCATTGTGTGGTCCGCCGCATCGACAAGGACGAAACCCTGGTGGCCGAAGGCGATCCGTGCGAAGGGCTGTTTGTGGTGCAGTCGGGCGCCATCAAGCTTTTCAAGATGGCGGAAAACGGCCGCGAGCAGATCCTCGTCACGGAGCGCGCCGGCTCCACGGTGGGCGAGTTTTCGGTGTTCGATGGCGGCACGTTTCCCGCTTCCGCGCTGGCCGTTGAAGATTCCACCCTGCTCTTTCTCCCCAAGCGCGAATTCCTGGAGTTGTGCCAGCGCAATTCCGAAGTGGCGTTTGCCGTCATCCGCTCGCTGGCCTGGCGACTTCGCTATCTCACCAGCCTGGTGGAGGAGCTTTCGCTCAAAGAGGTCAGCCACCGGCTGGCGCGCTTCCTGCGTGACCGCGCCTTGAAGCTGGGCGTTCGCACCCGCCGTGGCATGGAATTTCCCCTGGAAGAAACCAACCAGGAAATCGGCGCGGAAATCGGCACTGTGCGCGACTTGGTTTCGCGCAACCTGCGGCGCTTCGTGGACCGCGGCATCATCCGCCTGGAACGCCGCAAAGTGATCGTGCTCGACATGGCGGAACTGGATGCCCAAGTCTCCGGCGCCAAACGCGCCTCCGCCGGGTAGGCGGACGGTTTCACCCCAATAGTCACCCGCGACGTCGGGCTGACGCACGTCCCAGTTGAGGCGGAGCGCGTTCATGGAATGGCGATCAGCAGGCCGGCGCTGACGCTGATGGATTGGTCATGCCCTCGGCCAAAGTCGTAGTCGTAAGCCGGTTCCAGGTACCAGCCGAATTTGTGCTTCCCCTTGGGCCAAAACATGAAGTCCAGCGCCACCTCGCCGCCCAGCGAGTTAGTGACCAGGTTATCGTGGCGGGCATGAATCCATTCCGGACCGGCGCCGAACATGAATTCCACTTTGCGGGAAAGCGTCCAGGGCTTCTTGAAGAGCAGGTCAGTATCCCATTCCGTGGAGTCGTGGGCGAAGAACGGCGTCACTCCGGCCTCCAGTTCCAGCCAGTTCTTGATGGGCTCAACTTCCACTGCCACCGTGGGGCCGAAACTCCATCCGCCACCGGTGACGCTGCGCTGGGGAGCCACCCCCAGTTCGAGGACGGCGGCCTGCTCCTTGTCCGCCGACTGCGCCAAGGCATTCGCCGGCCACAGTAACAATGCCGCCATCACCCCGAGTTTCGCCGCTCTCAACATGACCCGGCTGGGATTCATATCGGACAAATAGTATGACCCCACCCGGCGGCACCGAGTCAAGAGACGTTCGGGTGGGGCGGTGGACCAGTCTGAATTCGTAGCGGCGAGTTTACCTCACCCATCATCTCGGTTGCGAGCTGTCGCGGTTCATAGTGACAAATAGCGGAATAACCACAGTGGGCCCTGGTGCCCGGCGGCTCCGCGCTTATCGTCACCCGGCCCGGAACACTTCATTCAACGTCGCCACCACTTTGGGGTCGAAGCGCCCGCGGTCCACATCATTGCGCAGCTCATTCATGGCGACGCGTGAGTCCCATGCCTCGCGGTAGGGCCGCCACGAGGTGAGCGCGCTATAGGCCTCCGCCACCGCGGTGATGCGCGCGCCGAGCGCGATGGACTCACCCTTCAACCCGTCGGGATAGCCGCGGCCGTCCCACGACTCGTGATGATGCAGAACGATGTCGAGCAGTCCCGGGTCGCTGTAACCGAGGCGGCGGCAGGCGGCCACACTCTCCGTCACGTACTTCTCAATGTGTCCGGACTCCTGATCGGTCAGGCTTCTGGGGCTGTTCAGGATTCGGTGCGAGACCGCCTCCTTGCCGATGTTCTGAAGGTAGCCCGCGCGCATGATCAGGCGCTTGGTGGGTTCGTCCAGTCCCAGGTGATCGGCGATGGCATAGGAGAGCAGCGCCACGACGCGGCAGTGACCAATGGCTCCATCCAGCGCTTCGATCGGCAGCACGGCCTCTTCCGGGACTTCGATGAACGCTTCCGCCGGGCGATATTTGGCGGCTACCGAGGCAGGGATCACCTTGGAATCCGCCCACCGGTCTCTGACTCCCGTCACCTCGTAGACGATGACCTTTTGCAATTTGCCCTTGAGCTGAATCTTCTCGAAATCATCGCGCCTGATGTTGGCGTCCGCGTAAGCAAGCTTGATCTGCGTCGATTCCGGGTCGAGAGCCAGCGCGCGGCCCAGGAATCCGATGGCGGCCGTGGCGTCATAGATTTTGAAACTGGCTTGCCCCAATTCATAAAGCAATTGCGCGCTCTCTCCTTCCTGGCGAAGTCTTTCTTCCAGCACGCGCAGCCGTTCCAAAAGCTCGTGATCGGACTTCCGGCTGAAGCCCAGGTTGCGAACCACGCTGGCCGTCACAAAGGTCCGCACCTGCTCGTAGGTGGGCTCGTCGATGTAAATCTTTCCGCCTTCGCAAATCTCCTCAAGACGCTTGGCCACATTCACGCGGTCGCCCAGCGCGCTGTAGGCCTGCCGCCGGACTCCCAACATGCCCACGATGGCGTTGCCGGAAGCGATCCCCACACGCAAGGCCCAGGGGAGCTCCAGGCGGCGAACGCTGTGCTGCATCTTTAATCCGGACAACACCGCCAGCAGGGCGTGCTGGTCGTAGTCGATGGGCGCGCCAAACTCCACCATCAGGCCGTCGCCCATGTACTTGTCGATGTGCCCATGGAACATCTCGGAGATGGGCTCAACGTGACCCAGGAAACGGTTCAGTTCCTCCAGTACCACGTCGGGTCGGTTGGCGTCAGAAAACGTAGCGAAGTTCGTGAGCTCGGCGAACATGACGCTGATTTCGCGTTTTTCGAAGCGGAGCTTTCCCTCGGTCGCCAGCTTGGCTACGACCGGGTCCATGGTGGCGTACAGCGTCTTCTCCACCTTCTCCTTCATTTCTTCCGCTCCCTCGCTGCGCTTCAACTCCTGGTAGAGTTGCCGCGTTTGCTGGAAGCCCTTCTGCAGTTTCTCCTGCAGCGTACCGATGAAGGCGGTGGCAAGGATCAGGAAACCGCCCCACGTGCCCAGCATCAAAAGCGCGTCGAGGCGAGTGGAGCCCTCCGCAAACCAGTCGGGCCGGTAGTAGGCGAATAGCACTCCCGACAAAAAGCAGAGAACCGCGCTCATGACCGCCTGGCGCCGCCCCAGAAAATACGCCGCCGCCAATACGGGTAGGTAGAAGAGATTCAGGAAGGCAATTTTGTAGGGCAGGTAATAGAAAACCACGACGACGATAAGGGCGACGACGAGGATAAACAGAACTTCCAGATAACGTACAACGAAGTTCCGCAACCGGAGCGGCCAGTTGCCCCCCAAGCCATAAGGCATTTCGGGTGCACTGACCGTGGAAGTGGTGGAGGTGGTAAGGTCGTCTTGAGCCATAGGGCGATTAGCCAGCGCTGCTTTTCTCCCCGCCGGACAGGGTGATAACATATACCGTGGCGCGGCGGTATGCAAATCACAGTTTTCAGAAAATCCGCCGACTTCCTCCAAGGCTAGGCGCTAGCCCATAGAGATTACAGGAAGGTGACGGGGAGATGGCACCGTGGCCCTTGGGTGCCATACGAATTGCACCTTCGGGCCATTGTCAGAATTTTCCCATCCGCTACACTGCTACAAGCTTCTGTTAGTCCGATGGCTTGCTTGGCGTCAGCCACTCGGGCGGCGATGAGGCAACGTTCGGGCGACGGTACAACTGGATCTAAAGATCTTCTTGGGGCCCTGCGGCATATAACGTGGAGCACTCGCGGACCGTGGGGAGTGGTGTTCTCGTAAGTCAAGCCCGGAGGTTTCGGGCATACAGGGAGAGGAGGCACGATGATCGCGGAGATATTGGCGCTGATAAAACCCTGGAACCTGGGACGGGATGTCTCGTCGCCAGCCAGCGGTATTGGTGCCAGTGCGGAGCGCGGGGAAGTGGCCCGTGTCGCCTTGCTGCCGGAAGAGCATTTCCGGCGCGTGTTGGCCTTTGAACAGAAACGGGCAGAACGCTCGGAGCGCCGTTTCGTGTTGATGCAGATGCACCTTGGCATCGTCCGCCAGGCCGCCAAAGCCGAGATGGTGCAGGGAATCGCCGAGGCCCTGGCGGCTGCCACGCGTGAAACGGATCTGTCCGGCTGGTACCACCAGGAGTCGGTGCTGGGCGTCCTCTGCACCGAAATCGGGACCTCGGACCTGAAGTCGATCCTGAGCACCCTACAATCCAAGGTCAGTTCCGCCATGCACAGCCGACTGCCCGCGGAGATGATAAAGGGCATTACCGTTTCCTTCCAGGTCTTCCCGGAAGCTGTGGAGCTCAAAAACGGCGTCGCGCCTACTGATTTGAGCGCCTCCACCGATCTGCAGCCCGTTTAATCGCCAGCCAAAACTGTCCAACGCCGCGTCCGGATCAGCAAGGACGCGGCGTTGGTGTCTTACCCGCAAACCTGGTGTGCTCTGCCACCCGCCATGCAGCCAGGTGCGTTCCTCAACCGACGCGCAGGCGGAACCGGAATCGCATGTCTTCGCCAAACCACTGGACGTAGTTGGTGCCCCACGCGTTATTGAAGAGGCAGAAGTGAAAGCCCTTGTCCAGATCAGGCTGGTCGGTGGTGTAGTACCACGGGTGCCTCCGTCCCAGGGAGACCACCGGCGCGTCCAGCGCTTCGATGCCCAGCCTGCCCTCCGGCCCCTGATACTGAAGTCCACCCAGAACCGCGTGCATGGACCGATTGCCACCGGCCACTACATCGAACGGAGAAATGAGCCGGCCCGACTTTCCCAGCAGCCACGCGTGCGGATCCTGCGTGGCAGGCTGGAAGCTGAGCCAGAGCGCTTCCGGCATGCGCGTCGCGGCCTTTTGAAACCACGATAAGCTGATCTCGACCATGGGCTCGGCATCGGGCAGCGTAAGTTGCAGGTAGATCTTTTGTGGCCACGCAACGCGTCCCGACTTTTCCGCTTCCGGATCGTCAATCTTGAGCTGGGCAAGAATTTTGTGCCCATCGGCATCGTGCGAATGGCGGCAATCGGTGAGGGCCGGCAGCCACGTGCGGCTCTCGGCGCCAAAGCGATCAATGTTGAGCTTGCCGAGGTCGGTCTCCGCCCAGGTGGGATGCATCACCAGGTAGTCGGCAATGAAGTGGTCGAAGTCCGACTTCGCCAGCGTCTGATAGGCGAACAGCGCCAGCGGACGCTCGGTGGACGCCCAATCGTGGCGTGTCTGCTTGCTGGTCAGCTTCGAAATCGCCCCGGTTTTCGCGTCCAGCGCGATTTCGAAATGTTTGGTCGCGATGGTTTCCGCGGTCGAGTGCGGTCGCGTGCCCGCCGTGTTGGGCTCGACGGGATCGAGCCCGTGAATACGCGCCGTGGCCTCGGCGGCCAGGGGTGCGGGCAGCGTGGCAACGGCGTCCAGCAGGTCCTGGCGCTTTTCCTGCCAACTAAATAGCACCACCTTGTACTTCGGCTGGTCCAGCATGGACTGCAAATCGCGCGGCAGATAATGGTCAAAGTCCAGCCACGTTTTGACGTCGGCACCCCAGGTGTGTTCGGTTTCCAGCAGCAGGTCCGCTAGGAAGGCGCGGTCCGTGGCGTCTCCCGCCTGGAACTTGCTACTTGCCAGCCATTCGCCGCGCAGCCGCGCCATTTCCAGGTAGCGCGCCACTTTCAGCGGGTCGCTGGGCACGCCGGCAATCCACGTGTCGGCAATCTCCTGCGTCACCACCGGCAGGTGCTCGCGAAAAGGACCGACGGCGTTGGCGATGTCGGTAAGGCTGCCGGCGGTGATCTGCGCATTGGGGAACCGCGTTCGCAGCCGCGAATAGATGCGGTGAATCTCGTCGATTTTATGCGGCCCGCTGTTATCGCCGCGGCATTCCACGTCGATGGCAAGGTCCGAGCCGGGAACGGTGACGACGCCGCCATAATCCGGATGATAAAGCATCAGCAGTTCGCGGCCTTCCGGATCCTTCCAGCGAAACACCGGCGGAACCTGCGGCTTGGTGCAGGCTCCGTTGGGGCCGATGTCGAGAAGCTTGACGCCGCTTGCGGCCAGTGGGCCGATGATGCCGCGCGTGTGCCCGGTCACGTCCGTCATCTTCGCGCCGGTGGTGGTGCGATGGAAGCGGCGGTCCATTTCCTGCGAAAAGCTCACACCGCCGGCAATCAACGACGGGTCCATCAGCTCCGTCTGCCAGGTGAACGGCAGGGCGTGCCAGGCGATGTCACCCGCCATGATGGCCTGTTCCATCTGCTGCCGCTGCGGCGGTGCGGCTTTCTCCAGGTATTCGTACAGCAGCCAGGAGCCGGTGGTCCAAACAAGGCGGTCGCTGCCTTGCTGCCGAAGTTCCGCGGCGGTCTGGATGGCCTTGGGGTAGTAGCGCTCAAAATACCAGCTCACCACGTTCGCCTGGGTATCGATGAACCCCGCATCAAAATGGCACTTGAACATCACCACCACGTGCTTGACGGTGGGATCGACTTTCACCGGTTGCTCGTCGCCGCCGTGTAACCACTCCGCGGCGGTGCCCATCACCGTGCCAGCGGCCAGCGCGGTCTTCATGAAGTCTCGACGTTTCATATCGCAGGTACCTTCTTTCTATGCTGACCGTGTTGAATGATGGGAGGTCAGCGCCACTCGAGGTTTTTCAGTACAGAATGACAGCAATTGAAGCAAGTCCCTTGTTTTCAGACATATCTCCGGAAATCAAGCTATCTCTTTTGTTTTCTGCAATATCTCCGGATGCATCGCGACTGCGCCGACTGGCTCCCTTATTTTTCAACAACATTCCGGCTTGGAACGTAGTTTTCTGGTAGTTCGTTCCTCACCCTATCGAATGCGCCTGTCTGGACCTTAGAACAGAGATCAATTCCTAATTCCCTGACACCTGGCACCTCGCACCTGACACCTTGTTCTCTTGTTTTCAGCAACATTCCGGCTTGGAACGTCAAGGAGTCGGCAAATCGGGCGGGGGGAATATCGGGGCGCTCGCGCAAGGACATCAGCACACCTCTGTATGCCTACGTCAAGAGCTAACACACTTGGCTAGCGCTGTCAAGACGGCAAAGTGTCCGAGACGGGCAGCCGCGGAGAGGCTGGGAGTGATGCGGGCGCGCCTGACGCCTCCAGGCGCCGGTGGCTGCTAACCGAAAAGGTCTTTCTGTCTGCCTCCATTGAGCGCACTGTATGGCAGTACTTTCCCGTTTTCCTCCTCCTTCCTCTTTCTCTCCCTTCGTTCTTCCACGACATACCGATCTTCCCGCTTGCAACGCTCAAAAACGCATTGGACATCTTCATTCTTCCTTGAAGAGCGCTTAACGAGAACGTCGCAAAAGCTTGTGTATGCTCGGTGAGCAGCAACAGTGACGCGCGTGAAAGCTGAAGTCCCCGACCGTATCTCTCAAGAAGGAGAATCCGCGATGAGAACTATAGGATTTTATGTGTTGTTATCGCTATCTGTACCATTATCTATATATGGCCAGCAGACCGGCGGAAGCGTTACAGGGCATGTGTTTGACCCCTCCGGTGCGGCGGTAGGAGGAGCGAAAATCACCATGACCGCCACGACCACGGGGGCTGTCTATAACACCCTTGCCGACACGGCTGGCATTTACCGGCTCCCCTTTGTGGCCGTCGGCGAGTATTCGCTCACATCAGAAAAGGCCGGCTTTAAGTCCTACATTCAGACCGGCATCACGGTCGTAATCGATGAAAAAGCCACCTTGGATATCAAGCTGGAAATCGGCGCCCTGACGCAGTCGGTCACGGTGACGGCGAACGCCCCGCTCCTGCAAGCTGAGTCCGCCGACAGGGGTTGGACGATTCAGCAGGCGCGCATCGATCCCATGCCGCTCGCGGGTTTGAACACCATCATGAGCACTTGGTACGCTCCCGGCGTGACCATCGATGCCGCCGTGCAGAAGGTGCGCAATTGGGACACCGGCGGAATGTCCTCCATGCTTTTCAACGGCGGCCAAGTGGGGAACTTGTATCTGACGGATGGAGTCTCCACCAACAATGGGGGAACCAGCAATTCGTGGAACCCCATCGATGACACCGTGCAGCAGGTCAGCGTGCAGAGCACGATGTACGATGCCCAGTATGGCTGGAGCAGCGGTGGCGTGACCAACACGATCACCAAAGGCGGCACCAACCGCTGGCATGGCGATGGTTATGAGTACAACCAGAACACCTTGCTCACTGCCAACACCTTCTCCGGCAACGCAGCAATTCCGCGCACCCCGAGACTACCCTGGCACATGAACTTTTACGGGGGCGCCGTGGGAGGTCCGGTAATCAAGAACAAGTTCTTTGTCTTCTATGCGTATCAGAAAGTCTGGCAGGTTCAGCCCGACCCGTTTACCACTTCCGTGCCATCCGCGGCGGAAATACAGGGTAACTTTTCCGGACTTTACACCAGTTCCGCCAAAACCACGCAGGTGGCCCTTTACGATCCCACCACCACAACGGTGTGCCCTGCCGCGGTAGCTTGGTGTACGGGGGTAAAAAGTGGGAGCTATGCGCGGGAGACCATCAGCGCAAAATATGGAACCAACAACATCATTCCCAGCACCATGCTCAATCCCGTCGCGCAAGCGGTTCTCAAATTCATCCCTCCCCCCAATAACGCCAATGGTTACAACGACGCTGCCAACCTCGTGAACACGAACAGTCAGAGAAAGTTCGTCGATATTTTCCCGCAGAATACCGGGCGCGCCGATCTTAATCTCTCGGACAAAACCCACGCGTTCTTCCGGTACTCTGAGAGTTGCCTGGCAGAAACACGGAGCTACATCTATTCCACCACGACCTATCTCAACCCCGCCGACACGAGCAGCCAATCGCCCTTATTTAGATGCAATCAGAATTACACGCTGCAAGTGGTTCGCACCTTCAATCCCACCACCGTCCTGGAAGTCCGCACCGGCATGAATCGCTATGAAAACAATCCGGGTGGGGGAATGGAGGGGAAGAACTTCCCCATCTCCACCCTAGGCTTCTCGTCAACCTATCTGTCGGAAGCCGCCAATTGGTTTCCCGATTTTACCTGGACGAATTATGGCGGAGCAGGTACCAGCGGTCCGACCGGATTTCAAGTCCAGCCGGTCTGGACGACGGAGGCAGTCTTAGCCAAGACTCACAGCCAGCACAACCTGCGATTCGGGTTTCAGAACTATGAGGTGGCGCGCTACACCCTGAGCCCCGGCAGTATTGCCGGAAACTTCGGCTTTACCGGAACATACACCGGCGCGAGCCCGACCAGTTCGAGCACCTCCAGCGGCAATTCCGTTGCCGACTTCCTGCTGGGCGACGCGAATTCCGGATCCATTCAAGCTTTGGAAAGTCCGTCATTCATGATGCACCAGTATTCGCTGTTTGCCCAGGATGATTATCACCTTTCGCGGAAGCTCACGGTGAATTTCGGTTTGCGGTGGGACTACAACGGCTCGGTCACCGAGCGCTTCAACGCACTGCTCCGGGGGTTCTGCACGAGCTGCCTGAACCCTTTGCAGGTGCCGGGGCTGACGCTGCTGGGGGGGCCGTTGTTTGCCGGGGTGGCGCCTAACCCGCGCGGCGTTTACAATCCCAAATACACCAATTTCGGCCCGCGTTTTGGTTTTGCCTACGACCTCGGGCACAACACCATCCTGCGGGCCGGATACGGCATGCTCTACGCCACGAACTTTGACACCCCCGCCACCGCGCCGGGATTCAGCCAGACCACCACCATGGTGACTTCGGTCTCGACCGGTATACCCAACCCCGCTGTTAGCCTTCAGAATCCGTTTCCTACCGGTGTTCTCACTCCCGTCGGCTCGAAGTACGGCTTGGCGCAGAACATTGGATCGACGATCGCCTTTGCGGACCCCGACATGAACATTCCGCGCACCCAGCAATACTCCTTGGAGTTTCAGCATCAGTTGGGGCGCAACTGGCTCTTCAGTCTGGGTTATGTGGGCAGCCGTGGAAGCCATTTGGCGGTCACCCAGCAACTCAACTACATTCCCCAGTCGTACTTGCCTTACACCTATAGCTTCGCCACCAACCCTGGCGGATTGACCACCGCCCAACTGAATGCCAATGTGGCCAATCCCTTCACGGCGGTTCCCAGCACGTCGCCGTATTACAGCCTGCTGGTGGGCACTGCCCTGTCGCCGACCACCACCACGGTTGCGCAAAACCGCTTGTTGGTTCCCTACCCGCTCTTCGGAGTTAATGGTGTCACCGAGAACTATGTGCCGATCGGGAAGGAGAATTTCAACAGCCTCCAGGCGGAGTTGAACAAACGGATGTCCTTTGGGTTGGACTTCAGCTTCAACTACACGTATGGGAAAACCATGCAGGCCACGAGTTTCCTTAATGTGATAGATGCACAGCCCGCGTGGTCGATCAGCCAGTATGACGTCCCCCAGCAGGTCAAGATCAACCTGGCCTACTACCTGCCCTTCGGGCCGGGGAAGCGATTCCTGGCGAACACCAATCCGGTGGTGCGCCGCTTGGTGGAGGGTTGGAACTACTCCGCCGTTGCACGGTTACAGCAAGGCATGCCGATCGCGGCCCCCAGCGGAGTCGCTCCGACCGGAGCCGCAGAAACTGTCCCCAACCCAACCCTGGCACAGTGGTTTAACCCTTGCTATCTCAATGCCTCCGGGGTACAAGTCAATTGCCAAAACGGCCTGGCCCCGGCCTGGAAGTCCACCGTTACGTATCAGCTCACCACCTGGTCTCCCTACATCAGCCAAATCCGCAAGCCGGGGGTCCACAACGTTGACATGTCGGCGGCGAAGAAGACCACGATCAAAGAACATTATGACCTTTTGTTCCGCGCCGATTTCCTCAACGCTTTCAATAGCCCGGCGTTCTTTAGTGGCCCCGATACGTCTTCCACGTCTAGTACGTTCGGAGCCGTTTATCCATCGAGCAACACTCAAAGCAACGACCAACGGGTCATCATGCTCTCGTTGCGGTTCGAGTTCTGACCCTGTAGAAAATGCCCCAGCGAGAAGCCTTGACCGACCGTAGGGCGGTTCATGGACCGCCCTGCGGTCGGTGATCAGCGTTGTTCTTTTCCCTTAGGACGGGAAATGGTGGCCGCCCTTCCATGCTCCCAGTGCGGCCTCACGACCGCCCTCGCAAGGCTGGCTGGCACACATTGAAACTGTGCGTCACACTTGATCGCAGAGCGCTGCTCTGCGCCAACCGGCCAGCACCGCCTTCGGAACTGTGGTTCTGGATGTCGCGGTCTCGGAAACGGGGGACGTAACGAACGTCCAGGTGCGGCGGGACGTTGCGCCCCTGAATGACTCGGGCGTGCCTCAAAACACCAAGGCGCTGCGCGATGTTCCACCGTTCACGGCGCAGGCAGTTCGCGCAGCGGCCGATTGGAAGTTCATGTCCGCCACGCTGGATGGCCATCCTCTCGCAGCCGATGCCGTTCTGGTTTTTGTCTTCAGCCCGCCGGAACAGACGGTGGTGACTGAATGCAGACGTTCCAACCCCTATTCGGGTCCCCACCCAGGCTCACACCCTTGCCATGCAGCAAGTGGCTCGGCTTCTGGGGGCCACAAGTAAGACCCGCCCCATCGATCCGCTCGTGGGAAGAATCTGAGTTCGTATATTTTCAGGTTTAGAGGCCACCGGCGATTGACGCGCGCGGGGAGCACTGCCATGGCTAATGGCGAGTTTCGAGAATCCGGGTAATTTCTTCGTCAAGCTCTTTGAGCGAGCATGGCTTGGTAAACCACCCGTCGCACTCCAGGGTCTTGGGTCGAAGCCACATCAGACCGGTTATAACCACAACGGGGCAGTCTTTGGTTCTTTCATCTTCTTTCAGGAGTCGCGTTGCCTGCCAGCCGTCTATGGTGGGGAGCCGCAGGTCAAGCAGGATGAGGTGGGGATGAAGTTCAAATGCCTTTTCCAGCCCTTCCTTGCCGTCAGCAGCCATCGTCACCCGGTATCCTTTCATGGAAAGATACTGGGCATACATTTCCCGGTCATCCTTGGAGTCCTCGACAATCAGGATATGGGTCTGTTCGTTCGCCATATTGATCGCTTATTCCCGCTTTCGAGTTGCGCTGGCTCGCAACTTACTTCCAGAGATTAGTGGGTGGAGAGGAGATAATCAATCAGGTAGATGCCTGACACCCGCTTCGGATTTGGCTGGCATCGCTCTGTCGTCCCGAGACCCGCTTACGGAACCCGTTTTGCCGGCATGTTCGCTCCATTCTGGTGCAGCGTCAGGCTGGTGGCCCGGCCGGTGCTGTCAGTTTCAAAGGTGATTTGGGCGTCGACCACTTTGTAGAAGAATTCACGCTCGCCCTCGGGGAAAATCTCGACCTTCGGCTGCCCGGTGGCCTGGGCAAAAAGTTGGTCGCCTTCGCGGGTAATTGCCAGGATGAAGTTTGGCGCCAGTTGGTATTGGCCCACGTACCCGTCGAAGAGCTTGGGATCGACAGTGATTTCCTTGTGCTCCTTGGGCGCCGGCAGCAAGGGTGCGTGCAGGTCCAGCAAATGCATGCCGATGTCATCAACGCCGGCGCCGGTAAAAGTGTTCGATAGCACCACGACCCCTATACCGGTTTTGGCGTCATAGCCGATGAACGATCGATACCCGCCGGTGCCGCCGTTGTGCCAGACAATCTCATGGTCCGAAGGCTTGACAATGAGCCAGGCCAAGCCGATCTGACCCAGTCCGGGAGAGCCGGTTGGGCGGCGCACCGCCAGCATCGAAGCCATCGCCGGAGCCAGCGGCGATTTGACGTAGCCAAGGTTGGCGGCAAGAAATGTCAGCAGATCGTTGGCGCTCGACCGCCACGGCCGGCAAGAGACCCCTCACCCGCCCGTCAGGAGACGGTCAACCTCTCCCCTCGGAGAGGTTGTTGATTCTCCCTGGCGCGGCGGCGCGCCCCAAACGACTCCCGGCCTCTCCCCCGGGGAGAGGCCGTCCCGATCCCTCGGGCGGGTGAGGGGTCACGTCCCTGGCTTCGAATCCCGGAACTGTCAGTGTCCACCTGCCTCCCCGGCAAAGTCGGGAGTCCTCCCAACGAAATCGGGATTAGGCCGATGGCCCTTTGAAACACTCGGTATTCACGAGCCTGCACGACTCTCATGGCAGCCAAAAACAAAATCGCCACGGCGCCCAGCGAGACGCCCATGCTGGCCCAGGGAAACGTACGCGTGAAGAGCAGTGAAGACTGCCCCATGGCGCGGAAGCTGTTTACGGACGGAGGCAGGAACTAGTGGAATAACCAAGGTGCAGTCCGGCCCCCGCCTAGCCGGTTTTCGGAGCGAAAGCTTTCGAATCGTCCCTTCGCGGTCACGCGCGTGACAGGAAGGGACGGTTGCGTGTTCGGCTCGAGCGGTTCGCCATCACGCGCCGTTGTGGATGGCTTCGAACATGGCCACGATGTTCTGCGGCGGAACGTTGGCCATGATGTTGTGCACCTGCTGGAACACAAAGCCGCCGCCCTGCCGCATGATCTCGACCTGCTGCTTCACGTGGTCGCGCACCGCTGCGGGCGTGCCTTGCGGAAGGATCGTCTGCGTGTCGCAACCGCCGCCCCAGAAGACGATGTCCTTGCCGAAGTCCGCCTTCAGCCCGCGCGCGTCCATGCCGCGGCAGGAGATCTGCACGGGATTGATGGCGTCCAAGCCCGCATCAATCAGGTCGGGAAGCAACTCGCGCACGCCCCCGCAACAATGCAGCATGACCTTGACGTTGGCCAACTGTTTCGCCCGCTTCCACATCCGGCTGTGACGCGGCTTGAAGAACTCGCGGTACATCGCCGCGGATATCTGCGGTCCGGTCTGCATGCCCAGGTCATCACCGAACAGGATGATGTCGATTTGATCGCCCACCGCGCCCAGGAACTTTTCCAGATTCGCCAGGTGGATTTCAACCAGGCGGTCAAGAAACGCGTGGGCCTGCTGGGGTTCGCCTGCGAGGAGCATAAAGAAGTTGTCGTTGCGGAAAAGGAACTGGCCGATCTCGAGCAGGTTGCCGCCGAACAAACCAATGATGGCGCGGTCGGTTTGCGCGCGCAGCGCCTGTGCCCCCTCGCGAAGGCGGCGTGGACCGTCAGGGCCGCTCACCAGAGGACCCGGCGGAGATGCCACGCTGGTCCACATGCATTCATCGAGCGCCGCAGGAATGGCGTTCAAGTCATAGCTCTCCACGAAGGGATAGTACGATTGCTCGAACTGCCACACGCCCGGCGGCATGCGGCCAATCGCCCTGCCGGAAGCGGAGCGGAAAACCCAGCCCTCCTCCGTGCACTGCGGGTTGGTCCAGACGGGCATCTGGCAGGGCGTTCCGTCAGGTAGAACCCAGTCCATCCAGGCGCTGTCGTCGTGAGCGAATCCGCGGCCAAGCTCAATGGCGTCAATCCCGAAGCGCTCCAGAACGTCCTCATCAACGATCGCCATTTGTTGAATAGGATCGTATACGCGGATGGGCCTTGCCGGCAGTCCCATATACCTTCGCAGCTTGGCGTAAGCCATGGCCGCGATTCCCGACGACCGGTGCCCGGAAAAATCAACCGGCACGCGGTCCGACTCCTGATGTTTGAATGCGGTTAAGACTCGTTCTCTTCCCTTCATAAATGCTGCCTCCTGCTCGACGCCGGGCAATAAGCGGCCGCTCGCCGAGCGCGCCAGTCTAACACTTTTACATGCAATTTGCCTCTCACCCGATCATCCCGGTATGAGATTGACCTGAGGCGAAGTGGTGGCGATTCAATTCACGTGAGGGGCAATGCTTTGACGGTATTTTGCCGGTGATTTCCCAAAGGCCTTACCGAATAATGTTGTCATCTGCTGCACCGATCGGAAACCCGCCTCCGACGCGATCCGTTTGAGGGGTAGATTCGAATCCAGGATCAATTGTTTGGTTCGCTTAAGTTGTAATTGGCGGATTGCCACATGCGCCGAATAACCCAACGTGTTCCGGAAGCGGTTTTCCAACCCCGATCTTGAAATACCGACGGCATCAACAACATCGTCGACTTTGATGCCCTCGGAACAATGCTCGGAAATGAACACCATGGCCTCGGCGACAATCTCGTCTGTAATCGCCAGCGTTTCGGACGATTTGCGTGTAACCACCTCCACCGGATCGATTACGAAGCGTGCCGCGCTCTTCTTACCGTGCATGATGCGGTCCAGTGTCCTGGCCGCCTCGTATCCCAGCCGCTTTGCGCCTTGTTCCACACTGCTTAACAGCGGATTGCTGAGCTTGCAAAGCAGTTCGTCATTATCTACTCCGATGACCGACGCATCTTCAGGCACCCGCAATCCACACCCACGACAAGCCTCGAGCACCTCCCGACCTCGGGCATCATTTGCCGCCATCAAACCGAACGGCTTGGGAATTTGGAGCAACCACTCCCCGAGTGACCGCTGGACAGAGGCCCACTGATTGCCGGTTTGCTGGTGACCGTGATAGACGGTACAGGCAAACCCCCGAGCCGTCACGTGCGATACGAAGGCTCGCTCGCGCTCGTCAGACCAACCGTTGGTGGTACTGCGGGGATAACCACAAAAGGCGAAATTGCGCAGGCCACGGTCGAGAAAGTGACGGGCAGCGAGCGCGGCGATGGCTTCGTTGTTGGTCAAAAAGTACGGAATCGTCGAATTCCGTTCGAACCAGCCATAGCCACTGCCAAAGCCCACCGCCGGCAGATTCGAGCGTACGACGGCGGCCGCAATCTTGGGGTCGTCAAAATCCGCTATAATCCCGTCCCCTCTCCAGGATCGCAGGTCGGGAAGCCGTTGGTCCCGGAGCGCGCTTTCTTCGATGTAGACGTTCCATTCGGTCGTTTCCTGCACATAGGACGCTACTCCGGTCATTACTTTAACGTCGTATGCGGATCTCGCGTCGTAGATAAGAACCACGTGGCGCAGGCGTGTCGACATGAAGGGCAGTATATGCGGCCAACCATGGGATTACAAGAATCTGTAAATGGCTTACCGTTTTTATTCGGAGGGAATGTCCTCGCGCTCCTGAGCAGCCGAGTTCAGCAAACTTGAGGGGCATGAGAACAATGCGGACTCCCGCAAAGAGGCCTTTGCACCACTTTGGTGGACGAACGAAGAGCGGTACGTTTATGCGTAAATAACTTATCGTTTTCCATAAACAGGTGTAATTGACAATGGACTGGCGGTGCGCCAAATTGGTCAACTTGGGCACTGATTGTGTGGATGGGACGATAAACGGAGGCTATAAATTGAAGGATAAAGGGACAACGATCGCAAAGGCAAAAGGGAAGTTGGGAGTCCTCACCGTGGGGATGGGCGCAGTGGCGACCACGATGATGGCAGGGGTGGAGGCGGTGCGGAAGAAGATGGCGCTGCCCGTTGGTTCTCTGACGCAGATGGGGACCATTCGCCTGGGGAAGCGGACCGACAACCGCAATCCCAAGATCAAGGATTTCGTTCCCTTGGCGGAACTGGATGATCTGGTCTTTGGCGGATGGGATCTCTTCAAAGACAACGCGTTTGTGGCGGCCAAAAAGGCGGGAGTGCTGGAGAGCGCGCAGGTCGAAAAGATGAAGGGTTTCCTGAGGAGTGTGGAACCCATGTCGGCGGCGTTCGAGCAGAAATGGGTGAAGAACCTCCATCCCAATCACACGAAGTCGAGTTCCTCCAAGATGGTTTTGGCCGAGCAGGTTATGGACGACATCCAACGGTTCAAAAAGCAAGCGCGAGCCGACCGTTTGGTCATGATCTGGTGTGGGTTCGACGGAGATTTTCTCCCAAGCCCGCCCGGTCCACGCCACGCTTGAAGCCTTTGAGGAGGGCTTGAAAAACAGCAGCCCGGATATTTCGCCGAGCATGATCTACGCCTACGCCGCTTTGAAATTGGGAGTGCCCTTTGCTAATGGTGCGCCGCACCTCACGGTGGATGCCCCGGCTCTTCTCCATTTGGCACAGAGCGAAAAAGTGCCGGTTTGCGGCAAGGACTTCAAATCGGGACAAACGTTCATGAAGACCCTGTTGGCTCCCGGCATCAAGGCCAAGATGCTGGGCCTGAAGGGCTGGTTTTCGACGAACATCCTGGGGAACCGCGATGGGGAAGTGTTGGACGACCCTGATAACTTTAAGAGCAAGGAAGAAAGCAAACTCTCGGTGCTGGAGTACATCATCCAGCCCGATCAGTATCCCGAGCTTTATAAAGGTTACTTCCACAAAGTGCGCATCAACTACTACCCGCCGCGCGGCGATGCCAAAGAGAGCTGGGATAACATCGATATCTTTGGCTGGTTGGGCTATCCGATGCAGATTAAGGTGAATTGCCTGTTCCGGGATTCCATTTTGGCTGCCCCGATGGCATTGGATTTGGTTCTTTTTATGGACCTTGCTCAACGTTGCCCCACCTTGGCCAGAATGGGAATCCAGGAGTGGCTTTCGTTCTACTTCAAGAGTCCGATGACCGCGCCGGGTTTGTATCCGGAGCATGACGTGTTCATTCAACTCATGAAGCTCAAGAACACTCTCCGCCACCTCCGCGGCGAGGAACTGATTACGCATTTGGGTCTCGAGTACTACGACTAGGGACAGGTGAGCGGGGTCGTGGCGCTTCGTCCCTTGCCCCCGTCGGCATTTGACGTGGCCCGACGTCTAGCGCAAAAGCACACGCGGCGCCTGGGCACGCGTTCCCTCGATATCCTTCACGTCGCCTGCGCCGCGGTTCTGGGTGCCAGGACTTTCTATACGTTCGACGAAAGACAGAGAAAGCTGGCGAAGGCGGAGGGCCTGCTGACGCCCTAGCCGGAACGCGGCGGAAGCGCTGCAAGCGTGGGCCGGCCCAGCTCCTTTGCCGTCTCCGCCCATCTGCGAATGACAACGTCGGCGTTCGAGTGGAACCGCGCGCTGCGCCGGCTCGATCAATAGATCAAGGCCGCAGCGGCACGGCCGGAGAGAATTTCCTGGTCCAGGTCGTAGCCGAAACCCGGGGCATCGCTGAGTTCCACATAGGCGTGCTGGGGTTGAGGCTCACCCTGGAGAATGGGCCTGCCGCCTTGCGCAAACATTAATGGCAGCGCCGCCCTTGAGGGCGGCATGCCGGGCTCCAGCCCGGCGCTACGCCGGCTGACGCCGGGATGCGTTTCCAGAGGCTAGACCGGCGGCCGCAAGGCGGGTCGAAAAAGCCCTCAAATTCCCCGTTTTTGACACGATTTCAGCAGGAATTGCATCGGATGGATTTCCCTCGAGGGGCGGGAAATCAAGCCAACCGGCCAGGATTCAGTGAGATAGCCGGATAATGACCGAAAACAGGCTTCGACGGAGATTAAGTCCTTCTGAATCATAAACTCATCGGCATCGGGCATTCTGTCGCTTTTTAAGTGGCTTATTTTTCAATAACTCATCGGGTTCTTTCACTGATTTTTTGTTTTTCGGGTGTGTTGGCCGGAAGGGTGGACAGTTTGGCGGCTAGCCAATTCTGCTGTGCGGCTACGCGGATTTCGGTCCCGGAGGGTGCCGAACTTCGAAGGCAGCAGGCCGCGGCGATGGGGCGTTCACTTTGAAATCTCATTAGCCACCGAATATAGGCTATCATATCCGGGGCGTTTTGTCAAGCGAAAAATGCGCGCTGTCCTACATTGCGCCGCAGCGCTGCCATCATAGCTCCTTTTGGGCAAGCCGCCTGTCGACGGCGGTTGGCAGTTTCCGGCAAGACTCAGCGTCAGGGTGATTGCAAGCTGTGAGGTGACCATACAATGATTGTGGGTGGCGCGTACATCCGGGGTCGGCTCCCTGCTTGGCCAAAACGCTCTGCCGCTTCCGGGATTTTCTACATCCTTGTCAACGACCCCAACTTCGGGCAGTTTAGATCGCCTTGGAGACCATCAGGTAAGTGATGGTGTCCTCGCTGTCGTCGAAGACCCGGCACTCCGCCACGGCGCTCCGTGGAAGGGCGGCGGCCAATGCCTGCATGTCAGAGTGATTGCGGTACGTCAGGTGCCAGTCCATGAACGATTCCATATAGCCGGAATCTCGAGTGCCAGCCAGGAAATTGGGGATGAGCATCAGGCCCCCGGGACGGGTCATTTCGAACATCCGGCAGGTGAGAGCGGCGGCGGCCGGACCGCTGAGGTAATCAAAGAGGCCCGCGGCGTACACGAAATCATACTGTCCCAGCTTCGCTTTACCGGCCAGGATATGCCGCACGGAACCGGGCACGTTCTTTACGCCCAGGTCGAGCGTAATCCCGGGCCACGACGGACAGACTGGCTTCATCCTGGTCAAAGGCAACAAACTCTTGCAGCTTGCCGGCCTGGACCGCGGCGGAGAGCTCCACTTCGCGCAGGTGACCGGCGGCGATGGCGAGCACGCTCGAACCGCTGCGCTCAGCCACGCGGTCGATCAGCTCGGCAAGCAACTGCCGGCGGTAGCGGACGGCCTTGGCCGAAGGCCGGGTGCCCATGTATTGAAAGATCGCACGGCCCAGCGGTGTCGCGTCGCGCGCCGCTTGTCCGGCCTCGCCCAGCCCGTAGATGTAGTCCATCATCACCGCATCGCCCGCGTAGCCCCGCGGCTTGGCAAAGGCCCGGTAGGTAAAGGGATCCTGGTGCAGCAGGTTGCACACCGGGTGGCTCAGGCAGGATTGGGCATAAGCCGGCCAGTCCTGGGGCTCCTGCTCGCGGCGCTCCAGCAACTCGTCGAAGAGCTCGTCCAATGGGCGGGCAATTCGACCCGCCTGAAGTTCTTCGTTCACGATTTCCAGCCCCGGCTTGTAATCCACGACCGGTGCGGTTGACGTAAAAGCGATGTTGGTTTGAGTTTGCATGTTTGCCTCCCACCAGGTAGAGCGCGGAAAACCCGCCCAATCCCTACGTTGCCTTGCAGATTTTTTTTGCGGTATACTGAGCTTACTCAGGGGCAGTCAATGGAGGACCAACACCCAGCGTCGGTAACGATGCTGCTGCAGGATTGGCGGCGAGGGGATTCGTCTGCCCTCGACCAGGTGGCGAGGATTGTGGACCGGGAGTTGCGTCGTCTCGCGGACTCGTACCTTCGGCGAGAACGCCTGGGCCATACGCTGCAACCGACGGCGCTAGTGAACGAGGCCTTTTTGCGGCTGATGGGGCAGGGCGATCGGATCGACTGGGAAAGCCGCTCGCAGTTTATCGGCATCGCCGCCCGGCACATGCGTCAGATTCTGGTGGACCACGCGCGGCGGCACATCGCCGGGAAGCGGGGCGCCGGAGCAACGATGATTCCACTCGACGACGCGCCCGCCGCTGCCCATCCCCCTCCGTGGATCTGATGGCCCTGCACGAAGCCCTGGAAAAACTTGCCGGGGTGGATGCGCGTAAGGCCCGCGCCATGGAATTGAAGTACTTCGGCGGTTTGGAAATGGCGGAGATTGCCAAGGTTCTCAACCTGAGCGTCAAGACTGTGGAGAAGGATGTGCGCATGGCGGGCGCGTGGCTGCGCGCGGCGCTCGGGGGTCCCTAGCTCCAATACTGTTCATTTAGGTGATCTGAGGCTTGAACCCCCTCACCCGGCCCGCCCCGGCTGATGAAAGCGCCGGTTGCGGTCCACCCTCTCCCCCAAGGGGGCGAGGGTTGGAGATCCAATCCCCTCAAGCCAACTCTCCCCTCGCCCCTTTGGGGGAGAGGGGTCGGGGGGTGAGGGGGTCGAATTGCAATCGCGCAACTCTACACGAAGAGAATTGGGATTATCTCGTTCAGTAATTTGTACCAACTCGATGACGCCGCAACGCTGGCAACAATTAGAAGCTCTCTATGACGCCGCGGTGGAACTGCCGCCCACGGAGCGTGCGCGCTTCCTCGAAGAACAATGTCGCGGCGATGAGGAATTGCGCCGGGAACTGACGGCCATGTTCCGGGATGCCGGCAGCGCTCTCACCGATATGGTAGCGCACGCGGTGGCCGCGGTGGTGGAAGATCCCGGCGGGTGGAGCGGGCACAGGCTCGGTCCTTACCGCGTGATCCGCCTGATCGGACAAGGCGGCATGGGGGCCGTCTACGAAGGCGTGCGGGAAGACGATTTCCAGAAGCGCGTGGCCATCAAGCTGGTCAAGTACGGCTTCGATTCTGAGTTCGCCCGGCGCCGCTTCCAGCAGGAACGCCAGATCCTAGCCCGGCTCGATCACCCCAACATTGCGCGCATACTCGACGGAGGCGACTACCAGAATGGCCTCCCCTACCTCGTCATGGAATTCGTGGAGGGCCAGGCGTTACTTGCCGCCACTTCCTCCCTGGGCGTCCCCGCCAAGCTTCGGCTTTTCCAAAGGGTTCTGTCCGCTGTCGCTTACGCGCACCAACATCTGATTGTCCATCGCGACTTGAAGCCCGCGAATATTCTGGTGTCGTCAAGCGACGATCCCAAGCTGTTGGACTTCGGCATCGCCCGGCTGATCGAAGAAGATGGCGGTGGCGCCGGCGCGCGGACAATGACCATCGCGCCGATGATGACCCCCGAATACGCTTCACCCGAGCAAGTGAAAGGAGAACCGGTGGGGGTGGCCAGCGACATCTATTCGCTGGGCGTCACGCTCTTCGAACTCCTTTGTGGGGCGCGCCCGCATAAGCTCGAAACCTACTCTCTGGCGGAAGTGTACCACGTCATTTGCGAAAGCGAGTTGCGCGCCCCCAGCGCGTGTGCCAGCGACCCACAGATTCAGCGCGAGTTGCGGGGGGACGTGGATACGTTGGTGCTCCACGCCATGGCGAAGGAGCCGGCGGCGCGTTACGCCTCGGCGGAGGCCTTTGGCGCCGAAATCGAGCGGTATCTGGATGGCCGTCCGCTCAGTGTGCGTCCGGCTTCATCATTCCAACGCGCCTGGAAGTTCGTCAAGCGGAACCGCTGGGCGGTTGCTGCGGGTGTGGGGCTGGCGGCCAGCCTGATCGGCGGCATCACCGTCTCCACCATCGAGGCCCGGCGGGCGGAGCGGCGTTTCGCGCAAGTGCGAGAGTTGGCGAATACGTTTCTCTTTCAGTTTTACGACCAGGTGACGCCGCTGCCGGGATCGACCGCGGTACGCGCCTCGATTGTCGAAACCGCGCGCAAATACCTCGACGGGTTGGCGAATGACGCCGGGAACGACAAGGGACTGATTCTGGAACTGGCCCAGGCTTATCAGCGGCTGGGAGACGTGCAGAACCACTCGGGCACGGCGAACCTTGGGCAAGTGGAAGAGGCGCGACGCAGCTATCACCGCGCTCTGGACCTCTATGCCCGCTTGCCGGTGAATCGAGGATCGCCGCTGGACTTGCGGCTTAAACTCGGGAATGTGTTGTGGTCGTTAGGCCGCCTCGAATACAGCGTTTACCATGAGAACGTTGCCGAGGCCGACATGCGCCAGTTGCTGGATTTGATCGCGGACCGCACCCCGGATCCTGCAACTCGCAGGCTGCGGGCGGCGGGTGAGCGCAGCCTGGGCGATATCCGCCTGACGCAAGGACATGCCGCCGAAGGGGTCGCCTGGTTGGAGTCTGCCCGGCAGGAGCTTGTCGATTTGCGGGCGTCGAGCCTCCGTGATCCGAGTCTGCAGGACGCGATTGAAAGAGTCCAGGAGCTTTTGGCGCGCGCCAAAGTTTCCACGGGAGATTTGGACGGCTCTTTGAAGGATTTTCAGGAACTGCTTCGCATCAGTGCTCCCTGCGACGACCGCGCCCCGCCCGGAGCCGCCTGCCGCGCCTTGGCCGTTCAGCTCGGTTGGACGGGCGATCTATACATAGCGGTGGATCGGCCCAACCTGAATGAACCCGCCAAGGCAGCCTTACTCTATCGACAATCGATCCACATCTTTGAGCGCATGGCTGCCCTGGACCCGCATGACCGCCAGGCGCGCTTCGACCTGGCGGCGCATTACGGCAAGCTGGGGGACGCGGTGTGGAAGGCGGATCCCCAACGCGCTCTCGCTCTGTACCAACAAGCGCTCGCCACCGCGCAGGCCCTGGCTTCGAAGGAGGAACTCGAGATGCTGCGGGATGCTTATCTCGAGGCCATCAGCCGTCCGCTGATCCTGCTCGGCCGCACCGCCGAGGCTCGTAAGGCATTGACCGAGGAATTGCAGCGGGCCAAGACGGATGCTAACTCGCTGTATGCCGATCGCCTGGGCGAAATCATGGTGCGCGCGATCTTGCCGAATTTGTTGCTGGCGGAGGGCAAGCGCGCCGACGCTCGCCGGGCGCTGGATGACCTGATTCGGGACACGCAGGCACTCCGCGCTGGTCACGCCGATGATTTCACGCCAGTTTACTTTGTCGCCAGCTTCTACCGTGACCTTGCCTCGATGACCGCCGGGCAGGAACGCCGCGAAGCGCTTCTGCATAGCGCCGCCGCGTGGCACTCCTGGCCTGCCACCAGCTATACCCGGCGCGAAGAACAAAAGGACCTGGCGGCGGCCCATCCTTAACGTGTCGGCTCAATATGCCATCGCCACTTGCGTGAATTCGCTGGGGGCGGCGACTGGCGCCGAGAACCACTCCTGAATCTTGCTCAGGCTCGCGCGGGCGGCGACTTCTCCCGCTCGTACCAACTCCGCCCCGCGGCCGAAGGCGTTCCAATCGATTCCCGCGACCTGTGGAGCGATGACCAAATCGCTCTCGTTCCGCCAGCTTGTCTCGAACCGGCTTTGCAGAATCTGGAAGCAGCGGCTGACCACCTGGAACATGTTGTTGGGCGTCGCGGAGGGGGTGGCCGGCGGCAGGGGTATGGAAATAACGTGCGTCGCGCCGAGTTGGCGCGCCAAGGCCGCCGGAACCACTGCGCTCATGGCGCCATCCACCAGCAACCGCCCCTCGTGGCTAACGGGCTGAAACAACCCCGGATAGGCACAACTGGCGCGAATGGGGTCGAACACTTCGCCCCTGCCGGCAAAGGCCGCAGGCTCGCCGGTTGCCAGGTCTGTGGCCACCACGCCCAACGGCATGCACATCTCTTCGAATCGGCAGGTTTTCAGAAGTCTCCGGAGGAACCGGTTCATGGCCTCGCTGCCCACCAAGCCCATGCGGCCCGGGCAGAAGCGCCCTACGTCACCGAAGCGCATCGAGCAACCCGCGCGAACGATCTCATCAATAGGAGTACCGCTGGCATAGGCGGCGGCGACAATGGCTCCGGCGCTGACGCCGGTAATGCAATGGATGGGGATGTGGTGCTGTTCGAGAACTTTGAGGACACCGGCATGAGCGATGCCGCGCGCGAAGCCGCCGCCCAGCGCCAGCCCGATCCGAACCGGAGATTCAGAGCCGGGCCGTCCTTGGGCCTCCAAGGGAGAAAGTCGCATCCCCGCCGCCTCGTTCCATGACGCCGGCAGGAGTCTCGAAGCCGTGGCATTAAGTGTCGTCAGCATATCTGCCTCCCAATACAGAGAGCGCAGAAAACCACTGAAATCCCTACGGGCGCGTCGCATTTCTTGCGTCGCCACACGACCCTACCGGGCGACCAATGGCAGGCGCGCCCTCAGCAGCCGCCAGGACGCCACTACCGAAATGCGGTCGCTTTGGGACCGGTCTATGCTGCTGGAAACTTCAAGCCGTCGCCGTGACGCCGGTGCTGTGGAGTGAGGTCCCTCGCTTTAACCGGCCGGCTCGCGCTTCAGTGCTTTTCTTCCGTCAGCACCACGCGCGGAAACGAAGACGGATTCGACGTCCTGACGCGGAAAAGGCGATCCTTCTTTGACAGCAAAATGATCCGTTCCAAGTCGTCCGGGTCGAGGGGACGGGCGGGCCGCATGACCTTTTGAACTCCCAACTCCAAGCCCAGCTCATAGCCCGCCGCGAACTTGTCGCCTTCAAAGTAGTTCACCGGGATGGCGATGTCTCCCGAATAGCCGCCGGCAGTTTTCTTCCAGGCGGTAAAAATCTCCTGCATGTAATTGTGCGGCGGCACGCGGGGCGGAAGGTAGTCCTCATCGGAGAATATGCTGTGCTCGACGCCGGCAAAATCGCCGGGGCTAAAGTAAAGCTCGTACTCATCGCCCGTGGGTTCGACGGCGAGGAAGTTTTTGCGGAAACCGGTCTCCAGGTTGAGCAGAAACGCGTCGCCATTTTGAATGCCGCGCGCGAAGAACGGCTGATAGATTTCCGGGTCTGAGACGTTGACGCCCACGTACAGGTAACTCGCGTCCCAGGCCAGAGCCACGCGCGCCGAGAGGTCTTGCGGGCCGTGCCACAATTTGGCTTCCGCCGCCACTTGCCCGCCCTCCGCCAAGCGATAGGTCGGCCCGCTTTCCCACTTGGCAAAATCACCATCCAGGTTGGGCGATTGCGCCAGATGATAGGCGGACAGCGCCTCAAAGTTTTCATCCCATTGCAGCGTGCCGTCGGGCAGATGCCGGTAAGCGGGGTCGGCGCGCACCTGCGCCAGCCGCTCGGTGGCGATTCTGACGGCCGGGGAAATGTCCTTCAACAAAGGTTCCAACTTGTGCTGGTAGCGCAGCCGTTCCAGCGCGGCATTCATTTCCGCAAGCTGTGCCTGCATTTTCGCAACATCGATCGCATAGCGGCGGGGCTTGAAGAGCGCCGTAAAATTTCCTTCGTCCCAGTAGTATGTTCCATACGTTTTGAGGAACGGCGCCAGTTGGGACGGCGCGTCTTCGCCGTATTGGCTCACCACGGCATGAGCTTCCGACTGCGCCGGGTCGTAGGCCGCGGCGTTCCAGAGGTAATCGGCAATGGTCTGGAGAGACAGCATGGAAGCGTGAGCTTCACTCATGGGATTTGAGAAGAGGCCTTGCACCGCGCCGGGCAGGTGGGAATCGCGCCCCACCAGTGGGCCCAGATAGCGGCACCAGCGCGTGCTGTCGTTTACAGGATAGTTATCCCAGATCAGCGGCGGACGGTGCAGGTAGCCGCCCCACTCCTCGGCTTGCGCGCGGGTGATGGCAGGAGAGAAAACCTTCGGCCCCGTCCACACGATCGCCACGCCGGGATCGACGCCCGCGCCCAACTCGCGCAGATAATCGCGATTCCCCCACTCGTTGGTGTAGGTCGTCGGCGTCAGCGTCAGGCGATCGGCGGGGGATTGCTCCTTGAGGTGTTTGTAGAGCTTGTTGGTCAGGTAACTGTGCGCCTGGGCGAGAGTCTTGAACTGCGCGCGGTCCTGTGCGTTCTGCAAATCCTGCGGCACGTCATCAAGAAACAGGGCATAGCAGGAAACGCCCAGCCGGCCGACGCTCTCGAGCTTGTTGGTCAGAACTTGAAAGTCACGCTCGCTGGAATAGGCCATGGTGAGGCCGGGACTGATGGCGAAACAGAAATCCACAAAGTTGCGCTTCGCCGACGCCACCAGCTCACCCAGCCGCTGCTGCGACTCCACAGAGTAGGGCTCACGCCACAATTTGCGATGGTAGGGATCGTCTTTCGGGGCGTAGTAGTAAACGTTCATGCCGTGCGCGCCTTCCAGACGCAGAATGTCAACGCGGTCCTGGTGCGTCCACGGCGGGCCGTAAAAGCCTTCCACCACGCCGCGCTCGGGGAAGGAAGGAAAGTCGGCAATAACCACCGAAAGGCCGCCCCTCTCCACGCGCAGCGACTGCGGACGCGGAATAAGCCCGCCGGCAAGAGCGAGGGGCATGAGCGTCAACAGGTCCGGAACGCGCAGCAAGGCGTAGTGGAAACCGCGCGCCGTGGCGGCGGTGATGCGCAGATGGTTGGTCACCGCCGCGCGTGGATAGCCGGCCTCAATGAAGTAACCCTCCGCGGCGAGTTCCGCCGTGGGCGCGAGCGCGGTGCCGCCCGCCTGACGCTTCAGCGCATCTAGAAAGGCCGCGATATTGGGTTCCTCGTGCAGTTCAATCGCCAGGCCGCCAGGTGCAGTCGCGGCACGGGCCGCTGCCGTGCTGTTCACGATGCGAATCAGCGCCTGGTCCTGCGCGGCCAGTACGTTGAGCTGGCGCTCAATGCGCTCATCCAGTGGCGCGCTTGAGGTGACCGTCCAGGTGTGCTCCGTGCCGCGCTGCGCGAAGGCGAGGGTGGTGAACGAGTAGTATCGATAAGACAGTAGTCGTAAGTTTTTTCATCATAAGAGTGAGCTCTTTGAGGTGTCGATCACCAACTTCACCAACTGGTGATATAATCTCGATCTATGAAACGCGCCACGGTTACCATTCCCGATGACTTGGCGGAGGCTGTTGACAGCTTCGTGCGCGCCCAGGACGCGCCGCCTGCGCTAACCGCCGTCGTGCAGGCTGCTCTTCGCCAATATTTAACTGAACGGGGCTACCTGCGGACGCGGAAGCCATTGTGCATCAACCCCGCGTCCAAGGGAAGCGGTCGCCGTGACGTGAGCCAAGCGCATGATCGTTACCTGGCGGCAAAATGAGACGCTCAGTACTCGCTGACACCGGCCCCCTCTACGCGGCTGTTGATCCCGATGATGCCTACCACGTCCAGGCGCAAAGAGAATTGCGGCGACTTTCCCGAAGTCAACGTGATGTGATCATCTCTTATCCCACGCTTCTGGAAGCTTACACCTTGGTTCTCTGCCGTCTGGGCCACGGGAGTGCTTTAAGTTGGCTGGATAGCGTTCTGGCTGGCGCTTCCCTGCTCAATCCTACTCCCGATGACTATCGCGAGGCGGCCAACAGGATTCTCGCCTTTCCCGATCAGGAAATCACACTGTTTGACGCCACGGTAGCAGTATTGGCAGCACGCTTGGACGTGCAGGTATGGACGTACGATTACCATTTCGACGTCATGCGCGTCCCGGTGTGGAGGTAAGCAGGGGTCCAGAATGGGAGGCAAGTCATCAGCCTGCCGCCTCGCAAGCAGAAATGCAAGTCTTGCCCCATTACTGAGGGGCGCATAATATGGCAACAACGAACCCCCTCACCCGTCTCGCCCCGGCGGATGAAGGCGCCGGTTGCGAGCCACCCTCTCCCCCAAGGGGGCGAGGGCATGGACTCAATCTACCTCTCCCCTCGCCCCCTTGGAGAAGAGGGGTTGGGGTGAGGGGGTCATTGTCACTCAATTTCGTGGTGGTCAATGGGAGCGAGCGAACGGATCTCCGTCCCTACACCCTTGTCAATCCTCACCCTCGCTCTTTTCCCAAAACTCCGGATCTTCCACGCCCAGGCGCCAGGCGGCGTAGCCGCGCAGGTGATAGAGCGCCACCAGTTTCAGTTTTTCGCGCAAGCTGCGCGCATCATCGAACCACGCGGTGCGCACGCTGTCGCCGTCCTGCCATTTGAACCACGAAGTCCGATAGAGGTCGTCCCAATAGCGCACGGTGGCAGGATTGTCAAAGTACGGTTTGAGATCCTTATAAGCGAGGCTGCGCGACGTCGTGCCGCGCGGCGATTGCACCCATTCGCGGCCAAAGAGCGGAAGCCCCAGCACCAGCTTGGAAGGCGGAACGCGGCGGACGGCATAGTCCAGCGCTGCCTTCACCCAATCGTAACCTGCCACGGGGCCGGGTGGCGTCAGCGAAGTGTGCTCGTCATAGGCCATCAGCGTCAGGAAATCCGCCGAGCGGGCCAAGGCGTGGAAATCGTATGCGGCGCCCCACTCGCCGGTATGAAAACCCGGTCCAGACGAGTCCGGGAACCGGTCGGAAAAACGTGAGACCACGGCGACGCTGAGCAGGCGGTGGTCGCGATGCAGCCGGAGCGCCAGGCGCGCCACGAATCGAGAGTAGGCAAGCTTGTCCTCGGGAGCGAGGTTCTCAAAATCGAGCTGCCAGCCCACGTCGGCATCGCGGTCGGCGCTCTCGGCCAGGGCATTGATCGCACGCTGCTGAGCCGAGGCGTTATGCAACAGGATGTGGGCGGTGGCGCGGTCGAAATCGCGATTCGCCACCAGCGGCATGATGGGGACGCGAGCCGGCACAGCCAAATCGCGGTCTTGTCCCGGAATGCGCCCGCGCAATGCTCCCTCACCGTCAAGCACAAAGCACTGCGGAGCGAGCAAGGTGATGGCGCCAAGGTGCTCCTGGAGCGACGACTGTCCCCATGAGTCGTTGCTATCATAGAACATGGCCAGGGGACTGGCGCTCAGCACCCGCTCGCGCGCTTTCGCTTGCGCCGCCTCTTTGGCGGTCGCGGCGATGGTGGAGGAATTCTTTGAGTGCCTCTCGGGAGCGGCCCACGTAGTCGCCGCAACGAGCAGAAGAATGATGGCGCTGCGTACGATCTTGCGAGCTGGCGTCGGCAGACTTCGGAGTTCGGAAACTGCGATGCGATTTCGAGAGGACGTGCCACGAGTTTTGAGCTTCGATTTTGGCTTCACGAACGACGACGAGCCCATGCCTTCCAGATCCAATATGCCGGAATGCCGCTGCCCACCAGTACCACTCCCCACATAGAATCGGTGCTTTGCTGCCAAAGGGTATTCACCAACAAGCATACCGAGAGAATAACAAAAAGCGCCGGCACCACGGGATATCCCCACGTCCGGTAGGGCCGCGGCAGGTCGGGTTGCCGCCGGCGCAGCACAAAAACTCCGGCCGTGCAGAGGGCGTAAAAAAGGAATTCGGCGAAAATTGCCTTGGTGTACAGCGATTGGTATCCGCCCGTCAGCGTGAACAATCCGGCGATGACGGCCTGCGCCACCAGTGCCACGGCAGGGGTGTGAAATCGTGGATTTACGCTTGCCAGCGCGGACGGGAAAAGCCCTTCACGCGCGGTGGCGTAGGGAATGCGTGAACCCGCCAAGATCGATCCGTTGAGCGTGGCGAAGGTGGAAATCATTACTCCGACGGCAATAAAGGCGCCGCCGGCGTTGCCCATGAATCTGCGTGCCGCGTCGGACGCCACAGTGTTGGTGCCCGCGACCTGCGCTGCCGGCAGCACGTGAAAATAAGCGAGGTTCACCAGGGCATAAACCACCAGCACCAGCAGCGCGCCGCCAATCAGCGCCACGGGGACGTTGCGCTGCGGGTTCTTCACTTCGCCGGCCACCATGCTGAGGTTGTTCCACCCGTCGTAGGCCCAGAGCGCGGAGACGGTAGCGACGCCGAAGGCCGTCAGCAGGCCGCCGTGCTCCCCCACCGGGAAGAATGGATGGAAACCCTGCCACGAGCCGTGACCGTAAGTGAGTCCCAGCACAATCAGAATAACCAGCACCAGGAGCTTGGAAGCAGTGAAGAAGGTCTGTATCGCGCCGCTGCGGCGTACGCCCAGGATGTTGATCCCCGAAAGCAGCATCACCATGATCGTCGCGCCGATCTGTAAGCCCGTGAGGTGAAAATCCCAACTGCGGCCGGCGACATTCCAGGTGGCTGCCCACGCCGTATCGTGCAAGTGGGGAAAGAAGTAGGCGAGGTAAATCACAAAGCCCGTGGCAATGGCCGCGATCGACGCGGTCTTGGCGATGATGAATTGCGTCCAGCCATACAGAAATCCGAACATCGGACCGTAAGCCAGGTGCATATAAACAAATTCGCCGCCCGCGTGCGGCAGTGCCGCGCCCAGTTCCGCATAGCTGAGCGCCCCAAAGAGGCTGAGGATACCTGCGGCCACGAAGACGCCCAGCACCATCCCCGGCGTGCGAACCTGTTGCAGCATGATGCCGGGCACAACGAAGATCGCCGTGCCGATCATGGTGCCCGCAACCACCGACGTGGCGCCAAACACTCCCAGGCCTTTTATCAATCCTTCCGGCTGGCTGTTTTGCATGGCTCGGTGCCGATTATGAAGAGTTGGGCGGGAATAGTAAATGGCGGAGTGACGATTCAGACGCGGAAAACCTGCTGAGCCCAACTCACGGATTCCAGGTAGGCCGCGGAGACCTGCGCTTCCTCCAGCCCGAGGCCGGCCGCGAGTTCGGTAACCGCACTCCAGCTTCCTGCTTCAAAGGCCATGACGAGATCCAAGATCTGGCGGAAGCGATTGGGCGTTCCCAAAAGGGCAGCCCGGACGATTTCGGGCAGAGCGAGCTCTTCGATAATTTCCGCTAAGGGCCGGCCGAGCATGGCGTCCATCAGCGAGAGGATTCCCAGCAGGAACATGCCCTGCACGTCGCTGCGAGAGCCTCCGCGTGCCGCCAGCATCTCGCAGCAGCGGCCGCGGGCCAGCGATGTGAGAACCAACTCGCTCGGCTTATCCCCGGCAATGCCCAAGACGGACGCGACGGACGCCCATTTCGTCAGCTCGCGATCGCCCATCAACGCCAGCGCATGCGAGGTCGAGAGGATCTCGCGCCGAAAGCCAAAGAGTGGCGAATTCACGAAGCGCAAGAGCTTGTAGCAAAGAGAAACTTCGCGGTCAATCAGCGTCACCACTTCGGCACGGTCAAGTTCCGATCTCTGGACGGCTTGGAGGATCCGCAGGTAGTTAATCTTGAAGGCTGGAATGTGGACGCTGGGGATGATCTGCGGTTTGCAGAAGAAATAGCCCTGGAAGTACAGGTAGCCGCTGCTGCAAGCTTCGGAGAATTCGGCGCGCGTCTCCACCTTTTCCGCCAAAAGCTCAATGCCCAGCGGATCGAATCTGGACACGGCCTCCTGCCTCTGCTCGGAACCGGAAACCTTGAAGTCGATTTTGATGATGTCAGCCAGTTCGACCAGCGGCTGGAACTTGTCGGCGTAAACGAAATCGTCGAGGGCGAGCGTGTAGCCCAAGCCCTTCAGTCTCCGGCACGCTGCCAGCACTTCCGCATCCGGCTCGACCGTCTCCAGAATTTCGATGACCGTCTGATCCTTGGGCAGCAGAGTGGCCAGGTCGTTCACCAGGAACTGGCGGGTGCAATTGAGAAAGGCTTTGCGCCCCGCGGTGAGAGTCTTCGTGTCGGCATTCAGGAAATTGTCCGCCACATCGCGCGCGGCAGCGTCACCGTCGGTTGCCGGTGTAGCGGTTTTCCAGGCCGGAACGGAACAGCAGTTCGTAACCGAAGACCTGTTCCCGTCGGTCGAAGATCGGTTGCCGGGCAATGAAGCGAATCGGAAGGGCAGCGACGTCCGACGAGCCGGCCGGATTGGTACGAGGGTCCACACCATCCTCATCGGCGCTTCTCCCAAAAAGCTGAGGTTCCGGAAGGGGCACAAGCGGGCCCATGACGGGAGTGGCCAACTCGCTGGCTTTCGCACCGTTTAACCGTTGGCCGGTGGGGGGCGCACCTCGGATATTTCGCTACGATCCGCTTCAGCCCCATAAAGGCCGCGCCACGCCGAGACGTCAGGGGGAGACATTTTGTCTAAACTCGAAAGCGACGCCACGGCGTCTGGCGGGCTTGAGCCGACGCGAAGCGCTTTGGAGTGCGGTCGCAGCAGCTACCGCCTTCCGTCTTTTCCTCATACCGCCATCGCATCACAGCGAGAACGAGAAAGGCGGTAGCTGCTGCGACGCCTTCCGCCTTTTCTTCATACTGCAATCACGCCACAGCCGGAACGAGAAAGGCGGTAGCTGCTGCGACCGCACTCCAAATCGGGCTTCGCCCTCCGGAAGGGTGGCCACGCCGAACTCCCACGCAAAAGACCCGTCTGGTTGCGGTTCCGCCGCGCTGCACTACCTGCCTGTATCCGGTATAATCCCCCATCGATTTCTCTCCGTCCACGCGAACGCCGCGAGGTGGCCATGAGATTCCGCCTGACGCTTACCGTCCTCACATTGGCAATGACGCTGGCCGTTGCCCCGTTTGCCGTGGCGCAACCGAAGACCGTAGGGCCCAGCAGCGCTGGGGCGAGGCCGAACGCTGTTCGGCCCTACGCTGCTTGTGCCGCCCTCATGGGCGGTGCTGCTGTAGCGGCGGTCTCCGACCGCCGTACGGCGGTGGGGACACCGCCGCTACAAGAGGCCGAGCCCCGCTCGGCCCTACAGAGTGCCGCCCTAAAGGACGGCGCTACAACCGCAACATCGGCAAAGCCCTTTACCCAGGAGCAAGTCGGTAACATGGTGCGGGACGGATTCGGTGACGAGTCGGGCGCCAAGCTGATCGAGCAGCGCGGGATTGATTTCGCCCCCTCCGAGGAATTTGTCCAAACCCTCAAGGCCGCCGGCGCGAGCGAGGCATTTCTTCAGGCTCTGCGCGCCGCTAAGCCGCCCGAACCCGCGAGCGCCAGGAAGCCGCTGAACCAGGTGCAGGTTTTCGCCCTGCTGGTGGGCGAAGTGCCGAGCCACCGAGTCACCATGCTGGTCCAGGAACGCGGAATCGATTTTGAACCCACGGATGAGTATCTTCAGGAAGTGCGCTTGGCGGGTGGCGAGGACGAGTTAATTGATGGGCTCAAGACTGCTAAGGTAACAAAGCCAGAGCACATTGATCCGGCGCTCCAGGCACAGCAAGCCGAAGTCCGACAGCACGCCGCGCGGGGGGCAGAATACTTCCAGAAAAAGCAATATGCGGAGGCTGAGACCGAATATCGTGCGGCTCTTCGTTTGGATACTCAAAGCTCCGATCTGCACTTTAGCCTTGGGGAGGTGCTTGCTTTAAGAAACGATTGGGACGGGGCAGTTGCAGAAGAACACGAGGCGCTGCGCTTGAACCCGAGCAGTGACAATGCTCACGTTGACCTTGGTGTGGCGTTTGGGCAAAAGGGCAACGTGGAGGGCGAGATCACAGAAGAGCGTGAGGCAATACGTCTGAACCCAAATAATGACCGGGCGCACATGAACCTCGGTGTGGCGCTTGGCCAAAAAGGAGATTGGGATGGGGCAATTGCCGAGGAGCGCGAGGCGTTGCGCTTGAACCCAAAGAATCAACTCGCCCAATACAATATTGGTGTGTCGCTCGCGGGGAAGGGTGACATTGACGGGGCCATCGCACAGTACCACCAAGCGCTTCGCATGAACCCGGATGATGCTAACTCGCACATCAACCTAGCGCTGGCGCTTGGACGAAAGGGCGATCTCGACGGCGAGATCGCAGAACAGCGTGAGGCGCTGCGCATAAACCCAATTAACGACACGGCGCATGCCAACCTTGGCATAGCTCTTGAGAGCAAGGGCGATTGGGACGGCGCCATCGCGGAGTTTCGCGAGGCGCTTCGTCTGAACCCGAAGTCTCCAAACGCGCACGCAAGCCTCGGATGGGCCCTTGGGCAGAAAAAAGATTGGGACGCGGCGATCACAGAATATCGTCTGACGCTGCGCATGAACCCGAGCAACCAAGTCGAGTTGCTCGCCCACTTCGGCCTGGGTACGGCGCTAGCAAATAAGCATGATTGGAATGGGGCAATTGGGGAGTACGGCCACGCAGTTCGCCTAGGTCCGAACAACTCGTCAGCACATTACAGCCTTGGCTTGGCGTTCGAAGCCAAAGGCGACATCCAAGGTGCCTTGCAGGAATACCGCACAGCATATGAACTGATGCCGCAAAATTCTGAATATCGCAAAGCTTACGAGCGCCTTTTGAAGAGAGGGAAACGTTAGGATGCTGACGAGATTGCGTTAACAGAGGGGTTGATCAATGCCCCACGGCATCGGAGCCCACAATTTTTGTCCCGAGTTTGGATTCCGATATCCAAGCAAGGGTAGTTCGTCGGGTAGGTCCGCGACCCTTGCAGCCCCTCGGTGACAACAGCTGTAGACCTTGAAACACCGGCCTGGGCGTGGCTGGGGATCGAAATAGGCCCGCTTGCGTACGTGGCGTGTTGCAACCTGTGCCTTGGCTACAGGAGTTCCCATTTATGGACATATGTTGGAAATTTACGGGCGACGGCCTTCTGGCGTTTGCTGGAGGCGCTCTTGCGCTCATTGGTGTGTGGTGGAGCAACCATCAATCCGTCAAAAATCTTCAAAAGCAACTTGAGGCAGAACATAATGCACGAACAGATAAGGCGGAAGGGGAGAAGCGATCTGTTGCGACAGCCATGGCCTTTGAGATCGACTCCATTTATAGGGGCTTTGTTCGTGATGTCGAAGCTTTGTTCAAATCGGCGGACGTCAACGGTAACTTTGTGCAAGATCTTATGGCGAAAAGGATTGAGACCTTTCCTTTTACGGTCTACGTAGGGTGCGCCCAATTGCTTGGAGGTTTGCCGCCTCCATTGGTCGAGGGCATAGTTCATTTCTATGGGGGAGTTTCTGTTTATCTGATGAATCTCAATGAGTTGTACGTTGCGATTCAGCGAGCGCAAGCTGCGAGCCTGGGAGACCGCCGACGGATTGAAGTCAATGTGCTTGTGCAACAGGTGAAGGAAGAATCCGCTCATTTGAGGGTACTTGCGGCCGAGGTTTTGGAAATACTGTGCGAATTTGCGAAGATTCCCAAGGATCGAATGGCAGTCCTATCTGGCACTCAAGAAACATCTGCCCAAGCGAACTGACCTGCACAGAATTCTGGTCATCGGGCTGGCTGGCGCATGCCCGATCTTTAAGGTCTGCGGCCCTCGACAACTGTGCCGAGGACCGAGATCTACAAAAGCAGGTCCGCGCTTCTTACTCAAATCACCTAATGCAGCGTATATCCAATCCTACCAACGTACAGGAAGCCCAACAGGAACGAACAGAAGGATACGCCACCGAATACAAGCAAAACGACCAGCTCCCAATTATCTAATGGGCCTTCGCCGCTTTGCGCCCGGCTTCTTGCAACCTCAAAGAATCGCGACAAAGCCAACATGAAGATGGTGGAGAAAACAATGCAGATCACGAAGGATACCAACGCGCGGCCAATCATCCAAGTAGGCAACGTACCCCGTGAGTATGTTCCTACGATGATCGAAGAGGCGATTCCCGCGCTAGTCACCAACGTCTTAGCTAGGTCAGCGTACATTTGCCTAGAATCGGGATTGATATACCTGAAACCCTTCGTGTTTGCGAGCAAATAGAACGGGATGAGGGCAAACGCTACAAAAGCCACGCAGATCGTGATGGCCATAGCTCCGAACATGTCTGCAATGCTAGCACTCGGACCGACAACATTGCAATCGGGCGGGCTGGCGCAGAGCCGGGTTTCAAGCTCTGCGGCTTTTCTCTCGCTTCGCGCACCAACGGCGCGGAATCAACAAAGCAATTCCACGCTGCGTTTACTGCGGTGTGTCGTCGCTTTCTTTTTCGAGGATGCTATTGATGTCGCGTTTTCCGTGCAATACCCGAACCACCCGAACTCCGCCCTCGTGAGCCAGGTAATAGACGCGCAGATCCTCAAATCCTTTGACGGGCCAGGATCGCAGGCCTCGCAGAGCTTCCCGGAAGAGACGCTTGGGTGCGCCGGCCTGTGGCGTCCGGGTGATCCCCTCCATCGTTCTCCGGACGGCGCTTAGGAAGCGTTCGGCCACTTCCGGCTTGTCCTGCTGTACGAGGTAGTAGCGGAACTGGCGCAGGATGTCATCTCGTGCCGCCGGGAGGATAAGCGGTTTCAAAGCTTTTTCCGCGCGCGGTGTTTGCGTGCAATCCCGGCGGCCTCGCTCTTAAGTTCCTTCCAGAACTCCCTGGTCAGCGGAATTTCTTTGCCGGAGGTCAAGCCTTCAACCAGCAACGCTTCCAGCCGGGCATCCTCTTCCCTGGCCCGAGCCTCGCGCAACAGGGTGCGGAAGTACTCGCTGACATTGCCGTAATCCTTCGTGGCAATCTGGCGCTCCACAAAGCCCTGAAGCGACTCCGGGAGGGAGATGGTCACGGTCTTCATCGGCGCGCCTCCAGTCTTATGCTCTCGGTGCATCGGATCCTGCCTCTTAATTATTCCCAATAGATAAGATACTACAAGGTCCGGTCGTTGTAAAGCACGTAGCGAGCATGTGCGTCCGTCGGCTGACGGACTCCTCCGCGACTCTTCCAACGGAAATACCCCTCACTACCAGAGCACGCACAAATGAACTGCGAATGGATTCGGGAAATGGCCACAAAGGAAGGTGGGATACGCGCCGCCCCACTGTTGGCGATGGGGCCCGTTTGATGCGTCGCGCGCTTTGGTGTGCGCCAACCGCTCCGGCCATCCGCATCGGACATTTTTGCCTCTTGACAAACGTAGGCAAGTACGTTATACCCACGTGTGTAGGTATAGTGAGGTGCAGGGATGTCCCTCCGCAAGTCCGCCACGATGACCCCCGCCCGGATCGAAGCCAATCGCCGCAATGCCCGCAAATCCACCGGCCCGCGCACGCAGCGGGGCAAGGCCCCGTCTCGAATGAACCGGCTGAAACTCGGAACGCGCTCGGCCTCTCGCCGCCGGCTGCTGCTGGCGCTGCTGCATGCTCCGCCGTGCTCGGTGGAGGCCACGGCCCGCGCCTCCCTGACACCGGAGCAACTCCGGCACCCGCTGTTCGCCGGGGACATGGAAGTCGCCCACGAGGCGGAAAGGGCAACCACGCAGGACTGCGCCCACATTTCAAGGCCGACAAAAAAAGGATTTTTACTTTTTGACGATCGAAGCCGGAATGTTGGTGAAAAATAAGACCCACAAATTGGAATGTCTGTAGATGTTGCAGAATTAAAAGAAGTTAGCATTTCTTTATGACGATGTTGTTGAAAATAAAAGAGATACGCGGTAGAAAAGATGCCTTCTGACGATGCTATAGAAAACAAAGGTGTTACGCCATTTTCTAGAGATGTGTATGAAAATAAGGCAGATATCAGGCAGCGCGCGGCGCGATATCCGCCTACAGCCGCGACTTCGAGGGAAAATGGCCTACTTTGGGGGCGGCAGCCGGCTTCCAGCGCAGGATGGGCTTGCGCGCGGCGGTAACTTCATCAAGGCGGGTGACGCGGGTGGTGTAGGGCGCCTTCAAAACGAATTCCGGAATCTTCCTCCACCTCTTCCGCGATGGCGTGCATGGCGTCGATAAAGGCATCCAGTTCTTCCTTGCTGGCGCTCTCGGTGGGCTCAATCATCAGCGCGCCGGGCACAATCAACGGAAAGGCCGTGGTGTAGGGGTGGAATCCGTAGTCCATCAGGCGCTTGGCGATGTCCATGGTGTGGACGCCCCTGGCCGCCTGGCGCCGGTCGGAGAAAACGCATTCGTGCATGCAGGGCTGGTCGTAGGGAAGGTCATAATCGCCGCGCAGGCGAGTGCGAATGTAGTTGGCGTTAAGGACCGCGTCCTCCGTGGTCTGCCGCAAACCTTCCGGCCCCTTGGCCAGCATGTAGGCCAGAGCGCGCACGGCCATGCCGAAGTTGCCAGTAAAGGCGCGCACGCGGCCGATGCTCCGGGGACGGTCGTGATTGAGCCGGAAATCCCCCTCCGCCGATTTTTCCACGATGGGCGCGGGCAAGTAGGGCTCCAGAAAGCTCTTGACCGCCACGGGACCGGAGCCGGGACCGCCGCCTCCGTGCGGAGTGGAGAAAGTCTTGTGCAAATTCAGGTGCATCACGTCCACGCCAAAATCGCCGGGCCGGGTCACGCCCACCAGCGCGTTCATGTTGGCCCCGTCCATGTAAACCAAGCCGCCGCGCGCATGGATGATGTTCACGATGCGGGCGATTTCCGTTTCGAAGGTGCCGAGCGTGTTGGGATTGGTCAGCATCAAGCCCGCCACATCGGAGTCCATGGCGCGGGCCAGATCGAAGATGTCAATGCAGCCCTGCTCGTTCGACTTCAGGTGGCGAACCTCGTAGCCGGAAATGGCGACGCTGGCGGGATTGGTTCCATGCGCGGAGTCGGGAATCAGAATGTACTTGCGGGGGTCGCCGCGCTCCGCCAGGCACGCCCGGATCATCAGGATGCCGGTCAACTCTCCCTGGGCACCCGCCGCCGGCTGAAGCGAAACTGCGTCCATGCCGGTGATTTCCGCCAGGCCGCGGGCGGTTTCATGCAGAATACGCAAACACCCCTGGGCCAGGGCCGCCGGGGTGTAGGGATGCTCGGTCGCCAACCCCTCCAGGCGCGCCACCACCTCGTTGATGCGGGCGTTGTACTTCATCGTGCAGGAACCGAGCGGGTAGAGCCCCGTATCCACGCCGTAGTTCCAAGTGGAAAGGCGCGTGAAGTGGCGGATGACCTCCAGTTCCGACACTTCCGGAAAACCCTCAACGCCCGCGCGCGCCAGGTCCGCGCCCAGCACTTCCGCAGGGGAGACGGCGGGGACGTCGAGCGGCGTCATCTCCGCGCCGACTTTCCCTGACGAACTGCGCTCAAAGATCAGTCTCTCGTTGCGCGTGACATGCGGTCGAGCTTCGCGAATGCGATTTTTCATGGATTTAGATTTCATTCACCGCGGAGCCGCTGAGGCGCAGAGGTCTTAAACCAAGTCTTCCTCGGCGTCTCCGCGCCTCGGCGGCGATAATCTCTGACTAACGAGTGCCAGTTGCGAATCGACGGCAGACCTCCACCATTTGATCAATGCTGGTCCGGCTGACCAGTTCGGTGAAACAGAGCAGCAGATGGTTGGCGAGTTCCGGATCAAGTGGTCCCAAATGGAGCCCGCCGATGATCTTCTCGCCGCGCAATTCCTCCAGTAAGCGTTCCGCATCGCCGGGCACCTTCACCACGAACTCGTTGAAAAACGGCCGGGCGAACGGGGTGGCGAATCCAGGAACTTTGCGCAACTCGCCTGCGGCGTAGTGCGCCTTGGCCAGGTTTTGCTCTGCGAGCAGGCGGAGTCCGGTTTTGCCCAGCAAGCAGAGATAGATGGTGGCGGCAAGGGCGCAGAGCGATTGGTTGGTGCAGATGTTGGAAGTCGCCTTCTCGCGCCGGATGTGCTGTTCGCGCGTGGCCAGCGTCAGGACGAAGCCCCGCCGTCCTTCCGTGTCAACCGTCTGGCCCACCAGCCGGCCGGGCATTTGCCGCAGGAACTTTTCGCGCGTGGTCAGGAAGCCCACGTAGGGACCGCCGTACGCCACCGGCACTCCGAACGATTGCGCCTCGCCGCAGACGATATCGGCCTCGGTGGGAGGCTTGACGATGGCCAGCGAGAGCGGCTCGGTGACGGTGACGATGAGCAGCGCTCCATGGCGGTGGGCAATGGCGGCGATTTCCGGGATGGCTTCCAATGCGCCGAAGAAATTGGGCGACTGCACCACAACCGCGGCCGTCTGGGCATTCACCTGGGACGCAAGTCGGGCGGCGTCGATGGCGCCCGAGCCCAGGTAGGGAACGTCCACCCGTTCCACCTCCTGGTTCTGGACGAAGGTTTGAAGCACCTGGCGATATTCCGGATGCAGTGTCCGCGCCAGCACGACGCGCCGGCGACGGGTCACACGCATGGCCATCAGCACCGCTTCTGTGGTGGCCGTCGACCCGTCATACAACGACGCGTTGCTCACCTCCTGATCCGTGAGCTGCGTCATCAGGGTCTGAAACTCGAACATCGCTTGCAGAGTGCCTTGGGAGATTTCGGCCTGATACGGGGTGTAGGCGGTAAAGAACTCGCCGCGCGAGAGCAAGGCATCAACCACCACGGGACGGTAGTGCGAGTACGCCCCCGCGCCCAGCAGCGAAACGTGCTCGCGGCTGCTCTCTGCCGCTGCCTGCTGAAAGAAGCTGAGAATTTCCGCCTCGGAGAGCGGTCCGGGCAGGCTCAGCATGCGGTTAAGCTGAAGGTCGCCCGGAATCTGCTCGAACAATTCACTGATGTCAGCGTGGCCGGCGGCGCCCAGCATGGCCTGCCGGTCGGCGGGGGAATTCGGCAAATAACGCATCAATTGGCCTTTTCCTGCTTGATGTAGGCCTCGTACTCATCCGCCGTCATCAGCTTGTCAATTTCGCTGCGATCCGCCAGTTGCACCTGGATCAGCCAGGCATCGCCATGCGGATCGGAATTGATCAACTCCGGATTGTTTTGCAGCTTGTTGTTGGCGGACTTCACCTCACCCGTTACCGGCGAGTAGATCTCGGAGACGGCCTTGACGGACTCGACCGTTCCAAACGATTCCGACGCCGTCACGTGATCGCCCGGCTTGGGGAGTTCCACGAACACGACATCGCCCAGTTCCTTCTGCGCATAGTCGGTGATGCCGATGGTCCCGACGGACTCGTCCACCCGGACCCACTCGTGGTCTTTGGTGTAAAGCAGTTCTGGAGGGTACATGTTTGTCTCCCGTCGTAGCGGCGAGGTTATCTCACCGCCGGGCGGCGCGAAGCCGCCTTGGAACAGCACCGAACCGGCGGCCGTAAACAGAGTGGCGAGGTAAACCCGCCGCTACGCCTTGGGCCGCCAGTAAAATGGCAATGGGACGACGCGCGCCAAAGCAAGCCGTCCGCGGATCTCGATCTGTATTTCACTCGCACCTGCAACCTCGGCAGCAACGTAAGCCATCCCAATGTTCTTTTTCAGATACGGCGCGGGCGAACCGCTGGTTACTTTACCCGATTTCTTTCCCTCGACCCAGACCGGATAGCCATCCCGCGCCGGGGCACGGTCGATCATTTCAAAACCGAGGAGCTTTTTCGCCACGCCCTGTTCACGCTGGCGCAGGAGCACGTCACGGCCAATAAAGTCGCCCTTTTCCGGCTTCACGATCCAGCCCAGGTTGGCTTCCAGCAGCGTGGTTTCCTCGTCCAATTCGTGACCGTACAGGGCGTAGGCCGCTTCCAACCTCAGCGTATTGCGCGCACCTAGGCCGGCAGGGACCAAACCATCCGCGCGGCCGGCGTCCAGCAAAGTCTTCCATAGGTTATCGGCGGAAGCGGGAGAAAAGTAAAACTCGAAACCATCCTCGCCCGTGTAGCCGGTGCGGGCCAACAGGCCATCCACCCCCGCACAGCGCGCGTGGCGGAACCAGTAATACTTCAGGTCGCCCGGATCGCCTTCGGCAACCTTCCGCAGGATCGTGAGCGCCCGTGGGCCTTGCAGTGCAATCTGCGCGTACTCCGCCGAAACGTTGCGCACGTCCGCGCCCCAAGAGTTGCACTCGACAATCCAGGCGAAGTCCTTGTCGGTATTCGCCGCGTTCACGCATAGCAGGTACTGATCCGGCGCGAACCGGTGCACGATGCAATCATCGATGGCGGCGCCGTTGGGCAGCATCAGCGCGCTGTACTGGGCCTGGCCGTTTTGCAAGCGGGAGACGTCATTCGAGGTCACATGTTGGAGCAACCGCAAAGCCTGAGGTCCGCGAACTTCGATTTCCCCCATGTGGCTTACGTCAAACAACCCGGCCGCAGTGCGCACCGCCAAATGCTCATGGGTGATGCCGGAGTACTCCACGGGCATGTCCCAGCCGCAGTAGTCCACCATCTTGGCGCCGCTGGCCCGATGGGTGGAATTCAGAGCTGTCCGCTTTAGAGCCTCCGCCGCGGGAGCGACCAAGCCGATTCCTCCGCATGAAGTGAAAACGTTAGGCAGAAATTGAACCTAACACAGCGGTTGCGAACCGGTCAAGGCGGGTGCGCTCAAACAGATCAGATTCCGGGGATGGCATCAGTTTTACCGGGCGGATTCCATCGCAGGTGGGCGAAGACACCCGCAGCCGGATTGTGCTTTAGAGTTGGCTGGCCGCCGCAATTCCGCGGGCGAGGAGGCTAGACTGGGCCGGCAAAGAACGATGGCAAAAAGCGCGAAAAACAGCCGCTTTTTGCGCGATTTTTGAGGTATTTTCGCTGCACTTGTTCTCCTCTGCAAGGCCGATAGTTCTTACAACCAATTGAAATCAAGTTGGATAGCTCAAAAATACCCGAAAATGCATGGCAGGAGCGCTTAAGTCCCATCGAATCAAGTACTCATCGGGATAGGCGTTTTGTCGCTTTTTAAGTTGCTTGTTTTCAATAACTCATCGGGTTCTTTCACTGATTTTTAGTTTTTGGGGGTTGGCGGACCGAAATTTCGGACATCCTGGCGGTGCAATTCTCTGCCTGCCAGGCTAGCGCCATGCGGTGCTGAGCGCCTGTCTTGCGTCGATTGCAGGGCGCCAAGGCGGGTCGGAATGCGCTTCGCGACATCATTAGCCACCACACCTAGACTATCATATTCGGTGCGGTTTGTCAAGCGAAATATTTGCTTTTGCCTCGACTTGGCGCGAGAATGGGTGGGCAGGCGTTGAGCCCGGAAAGTGAGGCGTTTCCCATGCCCTACAAAGAACTGAAGTGTCTGGTTTGCAACCGCCCGGAAAAGACCTGCAACTGCATCAAGTATTGCGCACTGTGCCAGACGGATTATCAGATTCGCCTTACCGAGGACGGCCAATACTATTGCAACGATTGCCGCGAGGCCTGCGGGTACAAGACGCAGGATGATTTCAGGTAGGCTTCGGGTTATCAGTCGCAAGTTGTCTGTTGAGGCATTCCCTTTCGCACCTCGGCCAACTACGAATCTTTCCGGCGGCATGTTCTTGCCCCCCTCACCCCCACGACAAGCAAGCCGTGGGGCCCCCTTCTCGCCCCGGCTGATGAGAGCGCCGGATGCGAGCCACCCTCTCCCCCAAGGGGGCGAGGGTCTTAAGAGCAGGGGCGAGCGGCTCACAGCCAAATTGGAGCGCGACCGGAGGTAACACTGGCATCTTACACTTTTGCATTTTGCATTTTGCACTTTGCCTTTTGACTTGCTTACGTCGCCCTAACCCGATGCCTCTCCAACCCGATTGCAATTCCGCCATCCGCCCTGTACCATCAAAATCATGAGGGGTCCCCGCCCATCTCTGGCGTGGAAAATCGCGACAGCCAACATCCTTCTTGCGCTTTTCGCCGTGTTACTGGCGGGCATGCTGCAATACCGCAAAGAGCGGCGCATTCTGGCGGCGACCATGCGCCAGGAACTGGCACAAGTGGTGACCAGCGGCTCGATGCTGATCGACGGCGAGAGGACGGAAGGCCTGGTGCAAGGCGGGAACGCCGCCGAGGCCGAGCCGGTCAAGCAGGTCTTTCGCTCCCTTTTGATTTCCAGCCCCGCGGTTGACCGCATTTACGTGGTGGGACCGGGCGCGGACGGCCAGACCCGTTTTCTGGTGGGGCAGGGCGTGGGGCCCGGGGCGGTGATCTCCGTCCCGGCGCGGGAGTGCCTGGAGCGCGGCATTCCCATCACCACCAACGTTTACGACGATGCCGATGGCCAGTGGTTCTCCGCTTTCCACCCTCTGCGCGACCGGCAGGGGCGGGTGGTGGCGGTTCTGGGCGCCGATCAAAGCGCCTCAGACCTGCAAGTGGCGGCGCAGGAGCGGCTGCGCTCGACTTTGCTTTCCGGGTTCGCGGCGGCGGCCCTGGCGGTGCTGCTCAGCTTCTTTCTTGCCCGCAGTGTGACGCGTCCTCTGAAATTGATGGCGGAGAGCACGTCGGAGATCGCGGCGGGTAATCTGGGAATTTGCCTGAACATCCGCAGCCGCGATGAAGTGGGGGAGTTGGCGGCATCGTTCAATCAGATGGTCAACCGCCTGTCTGCCGCGGCGGAGGAGCGCGCCCGCCTGCACCAGGAGTTGCTGGAAAAACAGAAATTGGATCAGGAACTGCGCATGGCGGCGGAGATCCAGCACAGTTTCCAGCCCTTAACGTTCCCCTGTTCGGAGTGGTTCTGCACCGCGGCGCGCACCATGCCGGCCCAGGTGGTGGGCGGCGACTTTTACGATTTCATTGACCTCGGCGACCGCCGCCAGGGCCTCGTGATCGGCGACGTAGCGGGGCGAGGGATTGCCGCCGCCCTCTACCTGGCGAGTCTGATCAGCGACTTTCGTGCCGCGGCGGCGCGGGCGTCGAGCCCCCGTGAAGCGTTGGAACGTGTGAACCAGCAGTTGCTGCTGCGCGCCACTCGCGGCCTGTTCGTCACCATGACCTATCTCGTGCTGGAGGTGCAAACGGGGGAACTCTGTTATTCTACCGGTGGCCATCTCCCCATGCTGCGCCGCCGCGCGGGAACCCGCGAGGTGGAAGTGCTGTATGGCGACGACGGGCTTCCCCTCGGCATCGAGAAGAATCCATTGTTGGCGGATCGCAGAATTCAGCTTGCGGCAGGTGACACTCTGCTGCTGGTGACCGATGGCGTGGTGGAAGCCGTTTCCCCCGATCGGAACGTGTTTCGCATGGAGCCGCTGGCGGAGGTGTTTGGCGGCGCCAGTTCCGGCGCCAGCCAGTTGGTGGTAGACATTTTTGAAGAAATCGGCCGTAGATGTACCGCGCCGCCGGAAGACGATCTAACGGTGCTGGCTCTCACCTCGACTCCTCAACAGCCGGGGGCCGCCCGATGATGCGAATCGCCATCGGCAGCGAGCCCCGATTGCTGAGTCTCCTGCGCTCTGTGGTAAAATTTTGTACCCAGGTAGCAGGATTCTCCAAATCTGACAGTGAGTATCTGGCCCTGGCCATCGACGAGGCTGCCGCCAACATCATCCGGCACACGTACTGCGGCCGCCCCGATGGGCTCGTGGCCCTGGAAATCCACACGCTGTCCGACCGCCTGGAGTTCATCCTGGAGGATTCGGGTCCCAAGGTCTGTCAGGATCAAATTCGCCCCCGTCCCCTGGACGAGCTGCGGCCGGGCGGGTTGGGCACATTCTTTATCTATAGCTTTGTGGATGAGTGCTCCTACGATCCGAATTACCAGGAAGGAAATCGTCTGAAACTGGTTAAGTTTCTCTCGCGAAAGGGCACCACGTGCAATGAAAGTCAAAGTGCGCAGTCTGAATGACATCTCGATAATCGATTGCTCGGGCGACGTGGATTTGTACTCTTCCCCCACCTTGCGCGAGGCTCTCCTGGCGGATATCAAGGGGGGCGGCCCCAGCGTTCTGGTGAACATGACCGATGTGGTTTACATCGATAGCTCGGGGATCGCCACGCTGGTGGAGGGCCTGCAACTGACGCGGCAAACCAAGACGCGTTTTGGACTGTTTGGACTTCGGTCCAATGCCCGCTCGGTGCTCGAGTTGGCGCGTTTGCACAAGGTTTTCACGATTTTTGAAACCGAAGCTGAAGCGGTGGCGAACATCGGCTCGGTCAAGCCGTTTACTGGCGTGTAAGAACAGTGGCTAGTGGTCAGTGGCTAGTGGTTAGGAAATGCACTTCGCTAGCGCTCGCTTGTAACTAGCCACTCACCACTAGCCACTAAGCACTGGTTCCCTATGACAGGCCCTCTGGCTTTGCTTGGACGCAGCGCGCTGAGTTTTCTCCGCTATGTAAGCGGGCTCTACGACCTGAGCGCCAAGGCGGCCTACTGGACTTTTGTGGCGCCGTTCAAGGGCCGCCCCATCAAGATGGGAACCGCCGTTCACCAGGCGGTGGTGGCGGGCGTGGATTCCATTCCCATCGTCTCGCTCATTTCGCTGTTTATCGGCATCGTGCTGGGCTTGCAGGGTGCTTACCAGCTTGCCAAGTTCGGAGCCACGTATTTTGTAACGGCGCTGGTGGGCGTTTCCATGACGCGCGAGTTGGGGCCGCTCATTACCGCCATCGTGATTGCCGGGCGCTCGGGGTCGGCCTTTGCCGCCGAACTCGGCACCATGAAGGTTTCGGAAGAGATTGACGCGCTGGAGGCGATGGGGCTTGACAGCGTGCGCTACCTGGTGGTGCCCAAGTACCTGGCCATGCTGGTCATGATGCCGTGCCTGACTCTCATCTCCGACCTTTCGGGGATCCTGGGAGGAGCCCTATTCGAGATGGCGGAACTCGGTAAGACCTTCGCGATGTGCCTCTCGGCCACTCGCGACTCGCTGGTGATGCGCGACATCACCACCGGCTTGATCAAAAGCCTGGTCTTCGGCCTGGTCATCACCGAAATCGGATGCTACGAGGGGTTTTCTGTAAAGGGAGGCGCGGAGGGAGTGGGCAAGGCTACTACCTCTTCCGTGGTGATTTCGATTTTCCTGATCATTTTTGCCGACGTGATCTTTACGGCGATCTTCTACTTTACGAGCTGACCATGTCGCATGATTTTGCCGGCCCGATGATTCGCGTGGAGGACCTGGTCACCCACTATGGCGACCGGCTGATCCTGAACCACGTGAGTCTGGACTTCCCCACCGGCGAAACCATGGTGATTCTGGGGGGAAGCGGCACCGGCAAGAGCACCTTGCTGCGCCACATCATGCGCCTGGAGATGCCCACGTCCGGGCGGATCCTGATCAAAAATCATGACATCTGCTGCATGCCGGAGGAGCGCTTCAACTTGATTCGCCGCAAAATCGGCATGTTGTTCCAAGGCGCCGCGCTGTTCAATTCCATGACCATTGAGGAAAACGTGGCGCTGCCGTTGCGCGAGCTGACCCAACTGGAAGATTCCACCATCCGCATCATGACGCGCATCAAGCTGGACCTGGTGGGACTGAACGGCTTTGAGAATTACATGCCATCGGAATTGAGCGGCGGCATGAAGAAGCGCGCCGGCCTGGCGCGAGCGCTGGCCATGGATCCGGAGATTATCCTCTTCGACGAGCCCTCGGCCGGGCTTGATCCCATTACTGCGGCGGGCATTGATTCCCTGATCCTCAAGTTGAAAAACGCATTTCACGTGACCATCATTGTGGTAACCCACGAATTGGCCAGCGCGTTTATGATCGCGGACCGGATTACCGTGATGGACCATGGGGAAATCATCGCCACCGGGACACCGGATGAGATTCGCAAGAGCCGGCACCCACGTGTGTTGCAGTTTTTGAACCGGACGCCGGATAGCGATGCCATCGATCAGCAGGAGTACTTGCGGTCGCTGACGCAAACATAGGTGTCAGGTGCAAGGTGTCAGATGTCAGAAAAGACCAAAACTCGAAAATCGAAACTGGAAGTTCGCGGGCAGCTCACGAGCTTCCAGTTTCGAATTTCTGTTTTCCCTGACACCTGACACCTGATACCTGACACCTCGTAAGTCGAATGCCTGGCGGGGAAGAGAGGACTATGGCGCGCACCAATGAAGAGATTAAGGTCGGAGTCGTGGTGGCTTTTTCCGCGTTGCTCTTTTTGGTGGCGCTGGTGTTTGTGGGAGGAGTTAACCTGCTACGCAAGCCGAAAGCCGAGTACACGGCCTACTTTAAGTTCGCGGGCGGCCTGGAACCCGGCAGCATGGTGCGCTTCGGCGGCTTAAAAGTGGGAACCATCAAATCCGCCAGCCTCGACCCGGAAGACCGCACTCGCATCCGGATCGTCCTGCAAGTCGAAGCGGACACGCCCATCCGCGCCAACTCGACGGCTCGCATTTCGTCATTGGGCTTCCTGGGAGAGAATTACCTTGAGATTTCCGCCGGCACCCGCGATGCGGCGGTGTTGCCCGCAGGCAGCGAGATACCCACCGCGGAAATCGTGCAGGTCGCGGACGTGTTCAACAACGTCAACAACATTACCGTGAACGCCACGAAACTGGTGAACGATCTTGACGATCGGTTTCTGGCGCTTTCGGACAACGTCAACCTGTTGATCAAGAACCTGAATGACGTGGTAAGCCCGGAAAACAAGGAGCATTTCAGCTCTGTTTTGGCCAACGCCGACGAGACGCTGAAGGAAATCCGGCCTGAACTGGACAAAACGCTGGCGAATCTTGAAACTGCGAGCGGCAAGATCTCCCCGACCATCGATAACCTCAATGTGACCGTTGGCAAGGCCAACAAGCTGACGGACCACTTGGACGCCGTGGTATTGGAGAACCGCGAGCAGATTCGCAACACCCTGCTGCGCCTGCAAACCACCCTGGCCCAGGCGCAGCAGTTGCTCAATAACCTTGACGGGACACTGGGCGCGAATCGCGACAACCTTGACGAGACCTTGGAGAATCTCCGCGTTACCAGCCAAAACCTGAAGCAGCTTTCCGATACGCTGAAACAGCGTCCCTACAGCCTGATCCGCATTAAGGAAGAAAAGGACCGCGTGCCGCCCACGGGGAAATAGTAGGCAGAAAGCAGTAGGCAGTCGGCGGGAGCCACAGTCAGTGCTTTTCTGAGCGTGGTTCCTTCCATCGGAGCAAAAACCTGTTTGATGGGAGAATGTCCGAGCGAATCCCGGCCGACTACGGTTGATCAGCCCGGAAGGATGAACGCGTGCTCGACCGCGGGCGTATCACGCACAAGAAAAGCCCAAGTCACGGTGGGTGCGAGCCTGGGTTGCCGGTGTTACCGGCCAGATTCCACGCAATTCACTAGTGGCCGCCGTGCTGGCGCAGTAGTTCCGCAATGTCGAACTGGTTCCTGGCCTTCGCCCGGTGCCAAGGCGTCCGGCCCTGATTGTCCATGGCATTGACGTCGGCATGATTGGCCAGCAGCAATTCCACCACGCCCTTATATCCCCAGTACGCCGCTAGAAGCAAAGGCGTCTCGCCGAAGTTGTCCCTGACATCGGCATCCGCGTGATTGGCCAACAGCAGCTCCGCAATGTCGTTCCGACCTCTAGCCGCCGCGTCGTGCAAGGGCGTCCAGCCTTCGTTGTCCTTGGCATTGACATCGGCGTGGTTCGCCAGCAGAAATTGCGCCAGATCCTTGTAATCGTTACGCGCCGCCCAGTGCAATGCGGTCTTTCCGTAATCATCCTTGCTGAAAACTAAATCCGGATTGTCCTTAAGCAACGCCCGTACCCTTGCCACGCTATCATGTGCGGCCGCGTTATGAATCTCGCCGCCGTAAACCAAGCTGCTCCAAGCCAGCGCGCCGAGCACCACCAGAATGGCGGCCGCTCGGCTGGGAAATGGCACGTGGCGGTTTCGGCTGGGGAAAGAGCGCACCGTTATGAATGCTCTGTGCATACAGTTTGTTCAGGATCTTCCTTCCAATGTCCTGAACGACCCCAGTATACACCTTGCCTACTCCACCGCAACCAGCGCGCAGTCAAGGCCCCAATATTGGGTGCGCAGCCCCGGTAGGGGCGGCAGAAAAGTTTGGCTGCGGCAATGCGGTGGGTTTCTTTCGCCCCTCCGGGGCTCACCGTGACGGCCACTTCCTCCACCCACGGCTTACGCCGTGGGCTACGATATTTCGCCGCTCCGCGGCTGGGTGCCCACCGCCAGTCTTAGTTTAACGCCTATGGGTCTACCCCCGGCATGAAAAGCAGTCGAGGCTCTTCAATCGCGGCAACTTGCTTCCTGCCTACCGCCAACTGCCGACTGCCTTTCTCTATTGTTCGGGCCGAAGACGCACCTGGGAGGGCTGTGGAGTGATGGTTAACCAATCGGCTCGCACGCGGTCCCATTCCTGGATCAGCAGTCCTTGTTCCTCGAAGAAAGTACGAATGCGCGACGTGTCCCAGCCACTGATTTCTTCCAGAATCGGGACGATGATGCTCAAGGCGTCGTCGCTCAGCACGGTGCGCTTGGCGATCGGTGCAATGTGGCGGCTCTGCGAAACGGCGATCGTAAACCCTTCGCGCCGATTGACGTGCAGCATCACATGAATGTCGGATCCGCCGTCTCCAACGTAAATCATTCGTTCCGGAGCCACCTGAAACATCTTTTGCAGGTCGTCGAGGACTGCCACTTTGCCGTAACCGGCGTTGACGCGAATGATGGACTCCACCCGTCCGTCGCTGTCGTATTGCAATTGGGTGCCATGGATGTGGTCGGAAGGGATAATATCCTCCAGCGCCGATTCAATCACTTCCTGCGGTGCAGCGGAAATCACATGGAAATCAAAGTGATAGCCAGGAATGGCGCTGGCAAGCAACTCGGAGAGTCGCCGGATATTCTTCTTGAGCCGCACGCTTTTCCCCGCCTTCACCAAGTGTTCTTTGATGACGCTGGCGCGATACTGGGGATCATGGAGCAGGAGGTAGCTCAACTCGCCACCTTGTTGTACCAGGTTTTGTGTGGCCAAGGTTGCGACTTTGGCCTCAAACTCCTTGGGAGGGATGCCTGCCAACTCACTGAGGACCAAGCCGGAATCGTTGAAACTCAAGGTCTGGTCGAAATCGCTTGCCAGAAGGTACTGTCTGACCAAGGGACTGGAAACTTGCATAAATTCCTCCTGCTCACGTAGTCTGGACGGTTATGGCTACGGCCAATGTTCAGATTCGATGAAGATTTGATAGCGGAGCGGTTATCTGATCGATGCCATATTGCCGTCGCCGGTACGGTTGGCGTGGCATTGCCAGATCGTACCGCTACAACGGCAAAGAGACGTGTGGGGCCGGTTCGGTTCTGTCGGCGGATAACTCATGACCAGATCCACGTTACCGCAAAGGAGCGAGACTCGTCAAATCTATTGAATTTATAACGCCCATAAAAGCTCGATAGCTGGCGTTTCGCGCCGTCCAGGTCAGAAATTTCCGGTTTTGAAAAGTTCTTAGAGTGTGAAAACGGGATATGATAGCATTCCGAGTCTGCGATCCCTTTGACTTAGCGGGCGCGGAGTCTACGGGAAGAGAAGAGTCAGGGGTATGGCGCGTCGAAAAGCTTCTGCCGTTTCCGGTCAATCCCAACTATCAGGGGAACTTGCCCTCCGAATCATCTTCGGTGTGCTGATCCTTTTGGCGATCATCTTCCTGGCCTTGGCGGGAGTGGGGGCGGGGCTGACCTACTATGTGACCACGACGGCGAACTCTCAGGAAGCCGTAACCCCTCAAACCTATTTATTGAACAGCTATCTTTCGCTTAATTTCAATGATCGCAATGGGGGTGAACACGAAGGCTGGTTGCTGCTGGGATTGCGCGGCGCGCCCGCCATCATCCTCTGCCCCGGTTACAATTCGAATCGTTCCGATCTGCTGTCACTGGGAGCCATGTTGCGGGACAATCATTTCAATGTGTACCTCTTCAACTTTCAGGGCCCCAAATCCAAGGAACAGCGTTCGAATTTGGGACCGCGACAGGCATCCGACCTGCTCGTGGCGATTGACCTGGTGACTAAACAATCTGGCGTCAACCCCAATCGCGTAGGGGTGTTTGGCACCTCCGTGGGCGGCTACGCGGCGCTGGCGGCTGCTGAGTCAAATCCCAAAGTAAAGGCGCTGGCCGTAGACACCACGTACTCGACGCCCGAGCAGATGTTCGACTCGCAGATTGACCGGCTGTTGGGAGGCTCCAGCGGACTCTTCCGCCTCATCACCGAGACGGAGTTCCACCTTGCCACTATGGGTGGTGAATCCTACGCGGTGGCCGCCAATCTCTCCAAACTTACCGATGTTCCCAAGCTCTTTATGTCGGGGCGTGATTATCCTCCCCTGGCGGCCGCGACCGAGGAACTCTACAACTTGGCTCCCCAGCCCAAACAATTGCTGGTGATGGAGCACTCGGCGTCGAGCCTGGGATCCGAGTCCGAGAAGAGAGAGTACGAGGATCAAGTTCTCAACTTCTTCGAACAGAAACTTTCTCTTCGCGCCAATTGAGGTATTTGAATAACGAATGAAACCGGCGGTAGTCAACAACGATCCTCAAGTTTCCGCAACGTCAGACCCGCCTGCAACCACGCCGCACGCTACTCTTAACCATCGCCTGCAATACTGGGCGGCACTGGCAGCGCTCAAAGCTCTTGGCTGGCTTCCGCACAAGCTGGCGCGCGCCTTTTGCGCCTTCCTGGCGGCGTTGAGCTACTGGCTTTGGCCCCGATTGCGCCGTGTGGGGATGTTCAATCTGCGCCTGGCGTTTCCGGATTGGACGGTGTCACGGCGGCGCCAAGTCGTGTATGGCCTTTTCCAGAACTTCGGGCGCATGCTGGCGGACTTTTCCCACTTCCCCAAATGGAACCGCGATAACATTGAAAGCCTGATCATTTATGACGGGTTTGAGAACTATGCCCGTGCTCAGAGCCAGGGGAAAGGCGTGCTTTTTCTGACCGCCCACTTCGGCAATTGGGAGTTGGGGTCCTTTGCCCATGGCGTGTACGGCTATCCCTGCCACTTCGTGGTGCGGGAAATGGATAATCCCCTCATTGACCGGCTCGTCAATCATTATCGCTGCCTGAGCGGCGGCAAGGCGATCGAGAAGAACGAGTTTGCCAGAGGGGTCCTGCGGGCGTTCGCCCAGGGACACGCGGTGGGCATACTGACCGACCAGAATATGCTGGTCAACGAAGGGGTCTTTGTGGACTTCTTTGGCCGGCTGGCTTGCACCACTTCGGGGCCCGCACGCGTGGCGCGCAAGACCGGCGTCCCCGTCGTACTCGGGTTGGTGATCTGGGATGTGAAACTGAAGAAATACCGCCTGCGCTTCGAGGCCGTGGAATGGATCAAGCGCGACAACGCTGACGAAGAAATCCTGGCCAACACCGCGAACTTCACCCGTCTGATCGAAGAATACGCGCGCCGCTACCCCGACCAATGGCTTTGGGTTCACCGGCGCTGGAAGACCCGGCCGCCGGGCGAACCACCCCTCTACCCCTTCTAACTTGAGCTGCGAAAAAGGGCGGGAGTAGGCAGTAGGCACAAGGCAGCAGGTAAGCGCTGATGGCTTGTCACTCGGCACTTGCCACTCGTCACTGCCTTTGGGAGGCTGCGATGAAAGTGTCCGAGATTGCCAAATTGTTGCGGGGAACTCCCGCGGGCGCTATCGAGCGTGAGATCATCGCTGTGGCGGCGCTGGAAAGTGCCGGCCCGGCGGAATTGGCGTACGTCGAAGGCCCACGGTCGCTCGAACAAGTACTAGCATCACGGGCCGGATGCTTGCTGGTGGCGCAGGGCGTTTCGCCGCCTGGGAACACGACCATTGCCGTATCCAATCCCAAGCTGGGATTGATCCGCGCCGCCGAGGCGTTGCATCCTGCTCCGACTTACCCGCCGGGCATTCATCCCACGGCGGTCGTAGCGCCAGACGCACAACTCGCCGCTGATTGCTCCGTGGGCGCGAACGTGGTGATCGAAAGCGGAGTCGCCGTCGGCGCGGGAACCCGCCTTTCCCCAGGAGTGTTTCTCGGCGCAGGCGTGCGTGTAGGAGAGCATTGCACCCTGCATCCGCGCGTCACGGTTTACCCCGGTGCGCAAATTGGCAACCGCGTCATCCTGCATGCGGGCGTGGTGGTGGGTTCCGATGGTTTCGGTTACGTCTTCGCGGAAGGGAAACAGGTGAAGTTTCCGCAATTGGGAGGGATCGTCATCGAGGACGATGTGGAGATCGGCAGCAACACCACCCTGGACCGCGGCTCACTGGGCTCCACCGTGATTGGCGAGGGCACGAAGATTGATAATCTGGTGCAGATCGCTCACAACGTTAAGATCGGTCGCCACTGCATTATTGTTTCGCAGACGGGCATTTCCGGCAGCACCGAAGTGGGCGATTACGTGGTGATGGCCGGCCAGGTGGGAGTCGGCGAGCACGCTCACATCCAGGACCGCGTCATCATTGGCGGGCAGGCAGGCGTGCTTCCGGGCAAGATCGTTCGCAGCGGTTCCGTGATTTGGGGAACTCCCAGCCGCCCCATGAGTGAGTTCAAGAAAACCATCGCCCGGTTGGCGCATCTCGACGCGCTGGCGGCCAAGGTGAAGGCACTGGAACAACGGATCGGGAGGCTTTCGCCTTGACGCTTTGCCGCTAACTGTCAAAACTCCAAAACCACACCCGCCGAGGGCAGGATCGGGAGCATATTCACGAATCCCAGGTTCAAGGTCTCACTGGGGTAGTTATAACCGCGAAAGCTTTCATAATGAGGGTTCGTGCGATTGAGAATGTTCACGGCCTCGGCGTATAGGGTGAGCTTCCAGCGGTCGAACGCCCATGCTTTGTTAACGCGGACGTCGGTCCGTTCGTAAGCCTTCTCGCGCAGCGCATTTCGGTTGGCTGAGAGAGAATACGTGCTTCCCTGTTGACTGTAGAATCCGGGGATGGGCATGCCGCTTCCGTAAATTGATCTGACACTCAGGTTAACGGTGGGGCGAAGACGGTAGCCCAGATAAACATTCACCGTGTGGCGCTGGTCCTGGTCGGCGGGAAATGAAGTGAAGGACTTCTTCGTCATGCAGCCGCGAGTAGCCCAAGCTGTAGGAAATCCATCCCGTCAGTTTGATTGGCGCTTTGGCGCTGCAAGAAGATCTCCATCCCACGCGCATATCCTCGCAGGGCATTGTCAATGGGAGCGTTCAGGGGCCAGGGAGAAGTCCGAGGCGCCGAGGCGGAGAGATCGCGACAAACATGCGTGGTTCCAGGAAGGAGCGGAAAAGCAGGTCTCGGTCCTGCCGGTCGTAGAACTCCACGCGCAGCCTGGTGCGCGAGTCGATTTGTTGTTCAAGGGAAGCCACAAAGCTGTTGGCCCGCTCCGGCAGCAGTCGTCTGCCGCCCAGAGCTGAGAATGCCCAGTTCGGGTCCGGCTCTTGCGCATATTGTCCCCAGCCGAAGTTGATGCGAGTGGAGGCCCACGGGAGGAAAGCCAGTGTTACCTGCGGGCGAAGTCGTCTGGACTGAATCCACCCCAAACTTGTCCCAGCGAAGTCCGGCGGTCAGTGCAACTCGCCCGTGGTCGGCCTTCCAGACTTGCTCCCCGTACCCGCCTAGACGCAGCGCAGTGCCGCGATAATCAGCCTCGGCCAAGATTGCGGAGGGGCTCTCGAACGGGAAAAACTGGAAGTTCCGCGTGAAACCGTCATCGCGAATGCGGCGCATCGACCAGCCAAAGTTGAGAGAGTCTTGACCGTGCCACATCCAGGCGGCATTGGTGTTCCACACCCACTCGCCGTACTGGCCCTGGTCAAAGTTTATATGATCGGGGTTTTGGTCGGTAATCGCTTCCCGCATATAGGCAACGTGACTGGTTGCCAGAAATTGGCCATTGGGAGTAAAGTTCCAACCCGCGTTGGCGAGCGTGTAATGGTAATTACTCGTCATCAGGTCATTCAGCCCGAGCTTGCTTATATCCTGGGTTCGGTTGAGCCCCGAGTGACCGTCAACGAGGCTTAAGCTTACGCGGTTCTTGCGGGTGAGGTTGTAAGTCACCCGGCCCTGATAGTCCCAAAAACCGATTGCGAACGCCGAATCGGACGCGACCCTATCGACGATGTATTGCAGGTAGCTTTTGCGCACGCTGAAGATCCAATCCCCCTGATGTCCCTTGCCCAAGGGACCTTCACCCAGCGCCCCGGAATTGGAGGCGCTGGCGGTCAGCCGAAATGAAGGCTTATCCTGGCTCCCTTCGCGAGTCTGGATGTCGACCGCCGCCGCCGTGCTGTCGCCATACAAGGCGGGATAAACGCCGCTCTGCACATCGAGGTTGTCGAGCACATCGCCATTGACGATGGTGAGAGACCCCGTGCCGTCTTCACCCTCGATCATGTGGAATGGCTGGTGGAGAAGAACATCGTCCAGGTAGAGGCCGACGCGACTGTAGTCAGCGGCACGAAGAGAAAAGCGGCTGTTGAAATCGTCGTCGGAAGTAATACCCGGCAATGCTTGCACGGCGCGCAAGGGGTCATCGGCCAAAACGCTGGCGAGGTTTTTCGCGTCGTTCCCACTTAAGCTGATTTCGGATGGGCTGTCGATGCGCGGTGCGCCAAAGGGCCCCGCCTTCACTTCCACGGTCGTCGTTTGTCGGAGATTGTCGGGTGTGAGAGCCACCTCAAACCCTTTGGTCTCGCCGGCAAGAAGGTCGACGCTCGTGAGCGCCAGCCTATAGCCGACCGTGGAGACCCTCAGGATGTATTTGCCCGGCTTGAGCGCCTTGATATCAAACCGCCCCTCGCCGTCGGTAATGGCGCGAAGCGACGTGCCTTCCAGGGATACGGTGACGCGGGCCAGGGGTTCGCCGCCTCGCGCGTCGCGCACGACGCCTTGGATCTCAGCGTTGTTCGGTTCTTGGCATTGGGCTGCGCATACACCAAGGAGTAAAGCCAGGGAAAGGCAGGTGAGAGGCCTCATGGTTAGCAGCACGCACACCTCCAGAACAGAGGCGCTAGTTCCTACGTTTCGCGGATTGCTCCGACTACCGGGGGCAGATGTTAGGCCCTGCCAGCAGACAAGTCAATCGGAGGTTTGGCGGCGAAAGATGTGGCGACGAATTGTCAGTTGCCTGTGGGAATAATTCCAGCGTTCTCGACCATCAGAATCACCGTGCGCTGGGGTGCGCGGGTGCGGTGCAGGACTCCTTTGGGGACCACGAAGCCCTGCCGTGGATTAAGCTCGACGACGCGATCCTCAAGGTCGATCAAGAGTTGACCTTCAACCACATAAAAGAACTCATCGTCCGCGTCGTGCTTGTGCCAATGATATTCGCCCTCCACAACACCCATACGCACCACGGATTGATTCACCTGGCATAGCGTCTGGTTGAACCACTTGTGAGTGCAGGAGTCGGAGAGCGCCTTCTCGTCAATGAGTTCTAAAGGCTTGAATAGGATGTTGAGGCGCGTTTCGTAGGGGTAGGATCGCATGTCGCTCATCTTGGCTTCTCCATCGATCTTCGTTTCAGTCCGAATCTTCACCGCCGGACTTGCAAGCCACGACGTAGTTGGGATGTACGCCCGCATATCCCTTTGCTTGGAGATCGAGAGTCAACCGGACGTTGTCGGAGCGCATCCCCACGGGTCCATTGAGCGAGAGCACGTCGGGGCCGAGGGTGCCCTCCCAAACCAAATTGTCGTCGGCGAAGACGGTCAGATCCGCTCCCTTCATCTCGGCGCTAAGAGTATGGGTTTCGCCGGGATGCACGACGGGCACGGGCGAGGCTTTTTCCGCCTTGATGTTGCGGTAGCCGTGGTTGCCGCAGTCAGCGCTGGCGTGTTCCGTAGGGTTACTTTTGACGGACACCACGAGGTTTGACTCAGGTTCAAAGCGCCATACCGCGTAGACCAGGTTGCACCCGTCCTGGGCGCGCAGTTTCAGGCCAAACTGACTCCGCATCGCGCCGGATGCGAGCGAGGATTGAACGCTGGTCGGACCCAGATAGGTGAAACGCGCCCCGATACCCTGGGACGTCCAGCGGTTGATGTATGCGCGCATTTTGGGTACGTCCACGACGAGGCGGCCATCATCAGACGCTTTGATTTGGCCTTCCGTTGCACACAAGATGCTGCGGGGCACCGAAAACCAACCCGGCGCAGGGGTTTGAGCAGGCACCGCGGTGGAGAAGAGTGAAATCAACAAGGCGACAGAGACGGCGGCGGGAGTTTTCATGGATTGGGTACCGTCGGTGGCCGGAAACGAGAACGGGGGACCCTTCGTGGTCCCCCGTCTCAGGTGTTCGTCGTTATTGCCGTGGCAGCGTCCGCGGGGCGTTGCCAGCGGTTCGCACCGCAAGAGCGGTGTGCGTCATCGACTAACCCATGCGTGCCCGGAGGAGTCTTTTCTCCATCGGTCAGCATACCTCCTTGATACGCCTTCATGACCGAAAATGCAAGCGCTGAGTTTTCCCTGGATCCGCCCTGCAAAAATCGCACTTGAGACGCTCCAGGCACGAGTCTTTGGGCCACATAAGCCGAAGGGGTGAAGAACAGACCAGCCATCAGGCCTGCCGCGCCCCAGCAATGGTAACCGGCATTTGCAGTTCGCACTTTCTCCCACGTCAAAGATTTTGCATCATAGGGGAGTGGGGTTGTTTGTTCCGGAATCGACATCAAGCGAAGTATTCCTGGTATACGAGGTGGATCTATGGACTCTCTTCGCCTGCGAATCCGCAGGTGGCAGAGTATTCGGTTGCTTTGCGTGCTGGTATTCGGATGCGCTATGTTCAGTGGCAGGCTCGCTGCCCAGGAAACCGGGGTAACGCCCCCGGGGCTGGCGCCGTTGCCGGGCTTTCCAACGTTTTTCTCGCTCAATCAACAAACGGCCCCGGCAAGTCCGTCCTCGCAAGAACCCGTGGCGCCCGGCTCGACGGGCGATCAGCAGAAATCGGCGAAGCCCGACGCAGAGACGCCGGCGCCGCCAGCGAATCCGCAACCCCAGAGAATCCTGGGAATTATGCCGAACTTCCGCGCGGTCAGCGCCGGGGTTATCCCTCCGCCTCCCACGCCCAAGCAGGCCTTCGTGATCGCGACGGAAAACAGCTTCGATTACTCGTCCTTCATATTCGTCGGTGCTACGTCCCTCCTGGCAGAGGGAACGAACACGCATCCGCAACTCGGCAAGGGAGTACCCGGCTTCGGGAGGTACTATTGGCGAGGGCTCGTCAACAAAACGGATGGCAACTACCTGGTCATTTTCGCCTTGCCCTCCATTTTTCATCAGGACGAGCGTTACTATTCACTGGGAAAGGGTAGCATCATGAAAAGGGCCATCTACGCGGCATCGCGCGTGCTCATCACTCCGGACTATCATGGGCACGACAGCTTCAATGCCTCTGAATTGTTGGGCCGGGGACTTGCGCAAGCCATTTCGCTCTCCTATTACCCCAGCAAAACCCGCACAGCAGGAGCGATCTCCAGCAAATTTGGATATGCCATCGGGCGTGACGCCTTTACCAACACCTTCCGCGAATTCTGGCCGGACATCGCTGTGCACGTCCTGCACAGACATCCATAATTCGCCTTTCTCCGTCCATCTCAAGCTAACTGGCGATCGCGGGCGAGTGCGAGTATACGTTCCACCACCTGATCGGCAAGGAGGAGCGTCGAGTCGATTTCGACGGCGTCCGCGGCGGGCACGAGAGGCGATATTTTCCGTTCGGCGTCGAGTTGGTCGCGGCGGCCGATTTCGTAAGCGGTCTTTTCCAGTGTGGCGTCACGGCCATCGCGCGAGTCCTGCTTCAGGCGCCGACGCGCGCGTTCTTCTACATCCGCTTTGAGAAAAATCTTGAGTGGCGCTTGCGGGAAGACCACCGTCCCGATATCACGCCCTTCCATGACGACGCCCGGACCGCGCGCAAACCTGCGCTGTACTTCGATCAGCTTGGCGCGCACTTCCGGCAGCCGCGAAACCTGTGCTGCCGCCAGCGTGACTTCGGGCGTGCGCAGGCGCGCCGTCACGTCCTCGCCGTCCACCAGCACGTGAGCCGAACCGTCGGACGTCACCTGCACGTTGGTCGCGCCGACGAGTTTGGCCACGGCCGGCTCATCGTGAGGGTCAATCCCTGCTTCCAGGACTCTAAGGGCGAAGGCGCGATACGTCGCGCCACTATCCACGTACATCAGCCCCAGGCGAGCCGCGAGCTTTTGCGCCACCGTACTCTTCCCCGCGCCCGCAGGGCCGTCAATCGTTATTACCAGTGGTTCATTCATATTCGGTATTTGTGATTGGAGATTTGTGATTGAGACTCATTTGTGATTTGCGAATGGTGATTTGCGATTGATGTGAAACCTATTGCCTGACATCAGCACCCAACGCCGTTCTCAATCACCAATCGCCAATCACCAATGATCTAATCACCAATCACCAATCACCAATGCTTTTCTAAATTCTCTTGAACGCTTTCATGAGGTCTTTCATTCCATACCGCAACACCGTGGGACGGCCGTGCGGGCAGGTCATAGGACAGTCAGTTCCGCCGAGGGCCTGCAACAGCCAGTCCATCTTGCTCCGCTCCAGCGCCATATTCACTTTAATCGCGGCATGGCAGGAAATGGAGGCCGCAATTCTAACGCGCAAATCATCGAGTGACAAAGCCGCTTGCTCCTGACTGGCGCTTTCCAGGATCTCCATCATCAGCTTCTCAACTTCGTCCGTCGGCAGGTCCGCGGGCGCGGCCTTGATGGCCACCGTGCGCTGGCCGAAGGGTTCAACTTCAAAGCCGTTTTCAGCCAATTCCGCGGCAATGGCCTGGTAGGTGACCTGCTGGTCTGGCTTCAATTGCACGATAATCGGCATCAACAACCGCTGCACTTCCACCTTTTTCTCTTGCCGCCGCCGCACGTGGCGGTCAAAGAGCACGCGTTCATGCGCGGCGTGCTGGTCTACCAGCCAAAGGCCGTCCGCATTGACCGCCACAATAAAGCTGTCTTGAACCTGGCCCAGGGGTTGAAGATCAAGCGGCAATTCCCGGGGCGACTGAATGGGTCGCTTCTGTCGGCGCTTGCTGGCCGTGGAGTTCACTCACGAGCGATGCCGGCACATAGGGCGAGAGTGCGGAATCAAGCGGCAGACGCTGCGGCCGCGGTTCTAATCTCGCCGGAGTAAGGTGAAATTCTCTGCCGGTGCCGTAGGCGGGCGGGCGCGCAGGGGGCGGAGGCATGATCGGCCCACGCATCAACGGCGGTTCCTCCGCCAGCGTATCCGCCGCATCAGCCTCTTCCCCCGCCATCGGTGCGGAAGGCGCGGAGCGCGACATCGGGAACGACGCCACCGGGCGGGTGGCCAGCAGCGTCTGGCGCATGGAATCACGCACCAGGTCATGCACAAAGTTCCCGTGGCGAAAGCGCACTTCCGTTTTCGACGGGTGGACGTTCACATCCACTTCACTGGGAGGAATCTCCAGAAAAATCAATGCCACCGGAAAGACCCCGGAGGGAAGAATGTTGCGGTAGGCTTCCGTGATGGCATGGAGAATCAACCGGTCGCGCACCAGGCGCCTGTTCACAAAGAAGTAAATATTGTTGCGGTTCAGCTTTTGCACTTCCGGACGCGAAACAAAACCCTGCACGCGAATCAGCGGGGCTTCCCCGGGACTTTCGCCTTCCTCTTCACCGCCGGGCAAGGGTGCCGTCAGAACTCGGCGCTCCACAGGCGTCATCTCCAGAAGCTGCTCCAGCATCTGTCCGCCCATCACCTGGTACAAGCGCTCGCGGTGGCTGCCTACAGGAGAGACGTTCAAAATTTCGTTGGTCAGGGAGTTGAGCCGAAAGCTCTTATCGGGATGCGCGAGGGCATAATGGGTGGCCAGCGTGGCGATGTGACCGAGTTCGGTGGATTCCGACTTCAGGAATTTGCGCCGCGCCGGCGTGACAAAGAAGAGGTCGCGCACCTCGATGCTCGTCCCCTGCGGCCACGCCACTTCCTTCACGTCGCGAAGTTTGCCGCCGGCAATTTCCACGCGCGTCCCGGAGTTCTCCGAGCCGTGCCGTGTTTCCAGCACCAGTCGCGAGACGGCGGCAATGGACGGCAGCGCTTCGCCGCGGAACCCCAGCGTGGAAATCTCGAATAAATCGTCCGCCGAGCGAATCTTGCTGGTGGCGTGACGCTCAAAGGCCAGCAGAGCATCATCGTGCGTCATTCCCTGCCCGTCATCGACGATGCGGATCAAACGCTTGCCGCCGCCCTCGACGCTGATCTCCACCCGGTTCGCGCCGGCGTCCAAAGAGTTCTCGAGCAACTCTTTCACCACGGACGCGGGGCGCTCCACCACTTCGCCAGCGGCGATTTTGTTGGCAACGGCTTCCGGAAGAATACGAATGATGGACATGGAATCGGATCATCGGGCCATTGAGTCATCGGGCCATCGGGTCATTGAGCGAATTTGCGATTCCCTTTCCGACTTCCGCGAAATGGCGAGTCCGCTTGTTTCTTGGGCCAGTAAGTGAGAACCATTAGTACCCCGTTATTCAACGCAATGGCCCGATGGCCAAATGACCCCATGAATCAATTGTTTTTTAGCTTCAAACCCAGCTCGTCCACTTGCTCGACCTCGACTCCCGCGGGTGCTTCGCACATCATGTCGATGGCGCTGGCGGTCTTGGGGAACGCGATCACTTCCCGTATGCTCGATTCTGCTGCCATCAGGGCATTAATACGGTCGTGGCCGAGCGCGATGCCACCGTGGGGAGGCGTGCCGTATTCCAGCGCTTCCAGAAAGAACCCAAAGCGTTCGCGTGCCTTCTCTTCGCTCAGTCCGAGCACCTTGAAAACCCGGCGCTGGATATCCTGGCGATGAATACGAATCGAGCCGCCGCCGATCTCCGATCCGTTCAACACCAGATCGTAGGCGCGCGCCTTCACCGCGCCCGGATCGGACTCGAGCTTGTCCAGGTCTTCCTCGCGAGGGGAAGTAAACGGATGGTGCATCGCGGCGAAGCGCTTTTCCTTGTCGTCATACTCAAACATCGGAAAATCCACAACCCAGAGAAAATTCCACGTTCCCGGCTTGATCAGCTCCAGCTTGCGGGCAATATCCAGCCGGATCTCCCCGGAAGCGTTGTCCAACGTCCGCACTGCCCCCGGGCTGGTGGCGGATTTCAGTCCGATCAGCAAAACCAGGTCACCCGGCTGAGCCTCGGCTGCCGATGCCAGAGACGCCACGGGCGCTTCACCCAGCGGCTTCGCCAGTGGTGATGTCAATCCCTCGCCGGTCACCTTAATGTACGAGAACCAATCAACGCCCAGCGATTTGGCGGTCTCCTGAAGCTTGTCAAGCTGGCTGCGCGAGGCTGTGCCCCAACCCGGCACACGCAAGGCCTTGACGGGCTCGGTGACCCGGACCTTTTCGGCGTCACCCGGCGCAAAGTTCACGCGCTTCCACTCGAGGCCGAAGCCGGTATGGGGCTTGTCGGAACCGTACTTCTCCATGGCTTCATCAAAGGCCATGCGGCGGAAGGGCCGCTCCACTTTGACATCAACCAGCGCGAAGAGCTTTTCCATCAGGCGTTCGATGATGTCGAACAACACGTCGCGCTGGGGAAAGGCCATTTCAATATCGACCTGGGTAAACTCCGGCTGGCGGTCGGCGCGCAGATCCTCGTCGCGGAAGCAGCGGACGATTTGATAGTAACGATCGAAGCCGCCAATCATGAGAAGCTGTTTGAAGAGCTGGGGTGACTGCGGCAAGGCGTAAAAGTGGCCGTGGTGCAGGCGGCTGGGAACCAGGTAGTCGCGCGCGCCCTCGGGGGTCGAGCGCGTAAGGAACGGCGTCTCGATTTCCTGAAAGCCCTGCTCGCTCATGTACGTGCGCACCACCTGACTGGAGCGGTGGCGCAGGCGCAGATTGCGCTGCATGCGTCCGCGCCGCAGGTCCAGGTAACGGTAGCGCAGCCGCGTCTCCTCGCTCGTCTTCGTCTCGTCCTCAATCTGGAAGGGCGGCGTTTTGGCTTCGTTCAAAACCAAAAGCGTGTGCGCCATCACTTCCACTTCACCGGTGGCGAGTTGCGGATTCACCGTTCCCGGCCCGCGCAGCACCACCTGCCCTTCCACGCCCACCACGTATTCGGTGCGCACTTCCTCCGCGCGGTCGTGCACGGCGGCGCTGACGGAAGGATTGCAGACGATCTGCGTCTTGCCGGTGTGGTCGCGCAGGTCGAGGAAGATCAAATTGCCGAGATCGCGGCGCACGTCCACCCAACCCGCCAGGAAAACCGTCTGCCCAGCATGCTCCTTGCGAAGTTCACCGCAATAATGCGTTCGCTGCCTGTCACCCAATAAGTCGAGTTTCACGATCACCGCCGTTCACAATTATGAATTCTGAATGCTGAATTCTGAATCGAAAAAAGTTGGTAGCCGCGGTCAGTGCTTTTCTGACCGTGGGCCTTTTCAAAGCCGGAGGACGAGCCCGCGGAAAAGCACTGACCGTGGCTACCAACTGGAGTGGCGGGGTAAACCCGCCGCTACGAGTCTTTCCGCAGCATCGCAAGCCCCCAGGCTGTGTCATTTTCGCCACAGTTATCGATCCTCCGCCGAAGTCGCTGGGCGGCTTCGGCGGGATAAAAAATCGCTAACTGCATTTATTTTCATACACATCGTAGGTTAGAAATTTTAAGTTGCTTGTTTTCATAGACATCGTAGGTTTAGCCGCGCGGCCCTTGTCGCCTTCCTTTGTTTTCATCAACATCGCAGGTTTAGCCTGAAAAAATTAATTCCCTTTTTTTTCCGGACTCTCGCCGTTTCTGTCAGCAAACGGGCTTTGATTCAGCGACTTAGCGCCATTGACATTCTGTCGTTTTCGTGGATAAGTACTTGTTCTTTCATACACATCGCAGGTTCCAATGGAAGCGTCGGCGATTGCGACTGAGATCAGCACTGTGGCTTTTTAGACACTTTCCAAGTCGGAACCTGCAAAATTTTCGTCGAGCCGGCACGTCACCCTGTTCGAAGGCTTTCGGCTTCGGACTTCGGACTGTACTTCCGCCAAGTTCCGTGCTCGCCTCACCCTAGCCTAAGCATATCCGATCAAGAATGTCAAGTAAAATCATTATGTAGTTGATAAAGCGTTACATCCCGATGAAGGCCTCACCAAAATCGATCACCAAAATGGTGATATCTGCACTTTTTGTCTCTGCGGTGAGTTGGTAGCCACGGTCAGTGATTTTCTGACCGTGGACTCGTCCTCCGGCGAAAAGGCCCACTACCCGCTACCCACTTTTTGTCTCTGCGGTGAGCGTTCAGAGCTTGCCTTGTACGAACCCGGCAATGGCGCCCGGCTCGAGCGGCGTCTGTTCGCCGCTGGCCATATCCTTGACCTGGTACTTGCCGCTGGCAAGCTCCCCTTCACCGATGATGATGGCAAACCTCGCGTGGAGCTTGTTGGCGATGCCCATCGCTTTCTTGATCTTCACCGGATCGTAATCCGTCTCGGCGCTCAATCCCTGCGCGCGCAAGTCACGAACCAGTTGGGCCGCCGGCGTCAACGCTGACTCACCCATCCAAACCACGTACGCAGCCAGGGGAGTGGCAGGCTTCAACACGGCGGCGGCTTGCACGGCCAGGATCAAGCGGTCCTGGCCGATGGAAAATCCGATGCCGGGAGTGGGCGGGCCGCCCAGCATCTCCGAAAGACCGTCGTATCGCCCGCCGCCGACCAGCGCATTCTGCGCTCCGAGCGCGCCGCTGGTGATTTCAAACGTTGTGCGCGTGTAGTAATCGAGCCCGCGCACCAGGCGCGGTGTGATGTGGTAGACAAGGCCGCGCGCCTCGAGTCCTGTCGTAACACGCTCGAAGTGCTGGCGGCACTCGGCGTCGAGGTGGTCGATGATTTTGGGGAGCTTTTCGATGATCGGCTGATCCGCTTCCACTTTGCAGTCGAGCACGCGTAGCGGATTGGTGTCCGCGCGGCGCTGGCAATCCTCGCACATCGTGGCCTTGACATCCTGAAGCGCCTGCCGCAGCGCTTCCAGATAAGCTGGACGGCAATTGGGGCAGCCCACCGAGTTGATGAGGAGCTGATACTCACGGATGCCGACGCGCTCGAGAAACAGCACCAGCATCTCGAGCACTTCCACGTCAACCAGCGCGTTCTGCGAACCCAGAACCTCCGCTCCGATCTGGTAGAACTGGCGGTAGCGTCCCTTCTGCGGGCGCTCGCGGCGAAACATCGGACCGATGTAGTAGAGCTTCTGAATGCCGCCCTGGTTGTACAGGCTGTGCTCAATGTAAGCCCGAACTACGGAAGCCGTCGCTTCCGGCCGCAAGGTCAATGATTCTTCGTCGCGATCGCGGAAGGTATACATCTCCTTCATCACGATGTCCGTCTCGGCGCCGACGCCGCGGGCAAACAGGGCAGTCTCCTCCAAAATCGGCGTGCGGATCTCTCCGTAGTGATAGGCGGCAAAGACGCGATGGGCCTCCGTCTCGACGCGCTGCCACAAGCCTGTCTCCGGCGGCAGCAGGTCGCGCGTGCCTTTTACGGAACGAATAGGTTCAACTCGATTCGACACGAATTCCCCTTCAAAGGCGATCCACCACAAAGGCACCAAGACACAAAGACAGGCGCGAAAAAGTTTCTCCCTGCCTTTGTGTCTTGGTGTCTTGGTGGTGAATTAGCCTTCATGTTTTCTTTGCCGCCTCGGCCAGGTACATATTCTTGTACTGGAGGTAGTGCTCGGCATGCATTCGGATAAAAGGCTTTTCGTCGGCCGTCACCTCGCGCCGGAGTTTGGCGGGAACCCCCATGTAAACGCTGGCTGGCGGAATGATCGTGTCTTCCGCCACCACGGCGCCAGCAGCGACAATAGACCCCTCACCCACCTGCACCCGGTTGAGCAGCACCGCGCCCATGCCGATCAGGCAGTGGTTCGCAATCGTGCAACCGTGCAACACGGCCCGGTGCCCCACCGTGACCCAGTCGCCCACCGTCACCGGAGCGCCGAACATGGTGTGCAGGATGCTTCCATCCTGAATGTTGCTGTTCGCTCCGATACGAATGGGCTCAATGTCACCGCGGAGCACGCACTGGAACCACACGCTGGAATGCTCGGCCAGCTCGACGGTGCCGATGATGTCGGCGCTGGGAGCAACGTACGCGGACCCGGCAATGCGGGGACTGCGTCCCGCCAAGGTGAGAATCATCCTCGCCTCTGATTAACAAAAAATCCTCGGAATCCTCAAACCTACGACGTTAACACACAGGCGCGAAATGCCGCAAGGCGGGCCTCCTTTGCGATTTTGGATTTGCGATTTTCGATTGCACCACCGCTGGGTTCTCAAAAAGGTGGATGTCAACGAAGCTGGGGAAGCAACTCCATGGGCTTTCCCTCCGCCCAGGGCTTGTAGGTGGCCGCAAAGCGGATTCGCTCGTCGAGAGGAGGGTGCGTGTAGAGCCAGAACTTGATGAAAGGACTGGGGTCGGGATCGGACAAATCCACATCCCCCAGCACTTGCAGGGAATGGACCTCGGCGGCGTTGGGGTCGGGCACGACGCCGTAAGCCACTTCCAGGCCGAACTGATCTGCCTGATGCTCGTAGTGGCGGGAGATTCCATTTACCATCGGGTCAGAAAGCAACACCATCACGGTGAGGACGATGAGCAAGAGGGGAAGCGATGCCAAATCGCCGAGTTCCTTCAGCCTCTCGGTGCCGCCCGGCTTGCGTGACCCACCTTTCCACGGCAAGGAATCCCAGAGAGAAAGAAGACCAGGGCGACGGCTTCATCAAGAACAAATTCCTTGGGGATGTGTTGCAGGGCGTAGTGGCCGGTTTCGTGCCCGAGCACCAGCAGGAGTTCGTCCGGCCCCAATGCCTTCAGGGTCGTGTCCCACACTACTACCCGCTTGCTGGAGCCAAGACCGGCCACGTAGGCATCGAGTTCCCGGGTTCTGGTACTGGCATCCATCTCAAAGACCCGCTCGGGTGGAATGGAAATGCCCGCATGGTGCAGCATGGCTTCAATCCGCTCGACCAACGCCGGTTGGGTGTTTTGCAGCGGGGTGAATTTATAAAAGAGCGGGTCAACAACGTAGGGCTCAAGCAGAATGAAGGTTAAAACCAGCGGAATAGACGCCAGCCAGAAGTAGAACCACCACCGGCGCGGACTCTGGCGCGCCACGGCGTAGAAAATGCCCACCACCGGCACACCCGCTGCCGCCGTGATCGCCAGGCCTTTTCCCCAATCGCTCAGCCAGGAAGCAAAATCCTGCGTCGAGAGGCCGAAGTGGTGCTCAAGAACGTAGCTGGAGTAGAAACTGAATGGGAACTTCAGCAGCCGGGCCGTTACGAGGAATAGCGGAACGAAAATCAAACACTGCACAACCAGCCGGGGCGAAATCTTCTGTGCCCAATCACGAAAGGTCGCGGCGATGCGCGTTCGCCAGATTAAATAGTAGATAGCGATGGAGAGCAGAGCTCCAAGGAAATAGAGGGCATAGAGTGCGTGTGAATAAGCAAGGGCCTCGGCGCGACGTTCCGGCGTGAGAGTGTAAGCTGCGGCAGGGGAACTCGCCCTCTGGGGCTCGTTGGCGGAAATAGCAGGCGAGCCGGCGTTCGGCGCTGGTGACGCGGAGCCCGTCTGGCCATGACCCGTGCGTACGCCCACAGCGAGGGCCAGAATCACCACCGAAATCATCCAAGCGAATCGGGGCATAAAAGAAGTGGTTAGTGGCTAGTGGTGCGCAGTGGTTAGTGGCGACCGCGACAGATGCCCGGGGATCGAGTCGCTAACCGCTAGCCACTGACCACTACCCACTGCCCTTCACACTTTGGGCAATACGATTCCCTGTTGCGCCTGGTACTTGCCCTTCTTATCCTTGTAGGAGGTCTCGCACAGCTCGTCTGACTCCAGAAAGATGATCTGGCAAAGGCCTTCGTTGGAATAGACTCGCGCGGGCAGGGGCGTGGTGTTGGAGATTTCGAGGGTAACAAAGCCCTCCCATTCCGGTTCGAGCGGCGTCACATTTACAATAATGCCGCACCGGGCATAAGTTGACTTGCCAACACACACGGTCAACACGTTGCGCGGTATCTTGAAGTACTCCACGGACCGGGCGAGAGCGAAGGAGTTGGGAGGAACGATGCAATCCGGCCCTGTGAATTCAACGAAGGAACGTGCATCAAACTTCTTGGGGTCGACAATCGTCGAGTTAACGTTGGTGAAGATCTTGAACTCATCGGCGACGCGCAAATCGTATCCATAGGACGATAGCCCGTAGGAAATCACGCCTTCGCGAACCTGTTTTTCCTCGAAGGGATGAATCATGTCGTGCTCCGTGGCCATCTTGCGAATCCAGCGATCGTTCTTGACCGGCATTGAGTGTCACCTCGTTCAACAGCGGTATCGGGGCGCGGCGCGAAGCCACAAACTGATTCCCGTGCGGCAAGTGAAAAGACGAGAATGATAGTCGAGGAGAAAATTCTTGACAATGCCTCTCTCTCTTTCTAGGATTAAAACCTGTATTTTCAGGAGGTTTGCGTGATAAAGCTAGACATCATCAATGAGGTCGTCAGCCGCACCAGCATCACCAAGACAAAAGCTGAAATGGCCGTGGAAACGGTCTTCGAATCCATGAAGAAAGCCCTGAGACAGGGCGACCGAATTGAATTGCGCGGCTTCGGCGTTTTCAATGTGAAACCCCGCAAGACGGGGATCGGACGCAATCCGCGCACCGGGGCCGAAGTCAGCATCCCCCCAGGCAAAGCCGTGCGCTTCAAACCTGGCAAGGAACTGCAATCTCTTTCGTAAGAGCAGGTTCGAGGTGTGAGGTTGCAGGTGGGAGGGTAAGCGTGTCGCACCGGACTCGAATTTCCGGTCGGGCCCTTCACCTTTTGAGCCTCGCAGGGCGACCCTATTTACAGATGGACAGGGGCGGGCGAGAATAAGATTCTACTCGCCTGTCTATGGGTGATGGATCTCAACTCGAGCCGACTGGCCAGCCGCACGCTGGCGACATACCGTGGCCCACTCACTATTGGGTCGCGGTCCCGGCGGTCCCCCGGACGCAGCACTGGTATAACTCCCTGCCGTTTCATTTGGCCCTTTTCCTCCTCACGGTCATGACGACCCTGGTGGTGGGAACGCACATCGCCATCAACTATGCCCACAATATTCCGGTTTTTGACTGGGATGTTTTTCTGGCCTTCTTCCTCGACTTATGGCGCCATCCGGGGCTGCTTCTCTTGGGTGCTCCATTCTCCTTTACCCTTCTCAGCATTCTGCTGGCGCACGAACTCGGCCATTACCTGACTTGCCGGCACTATGGCATTCGCGCCACTTACCCTTATTTCATTCCCGCACCGACGCTGATTGGAACCCTGGGGGCTTTCATTCGCATCAAGTCTCCCATCGTCAACCGCCGCGAGCTATTTGACGTTGGGATCTCAGGCCCCCTGGCGGGCTTTTGTTTGACGATACCGGCCTTGATTGTCGCCACGTTTCTTGCCAAAGGCACGATGCCAACCGCCACACCCGACTCCATCTCGCTTGGCAGTCCCATGGCCGTGATTTTTCTTGCCAAGATTTTCAGGAGCGGGATCAATCCGGCAGAAATCCTTTTCCACCCGGTTGGGTGTGCCGCCTGGGTCGGCTTGTTTGCCACCGCCTTGAACCTGTTGCCAGTGGGACAACTCGACGGCGGCCACATCCTGTACGCCGTGCTGGGAGATAAGTACCGCAACATTTCACGCGGCTTTTTTCTGGTGTTGCTCCCCCTGGGATATTTCTGCTGGTACGGCTGGTTGGCCTGGGCAGTCATCCTGTTCTTTCTGGGTCTTCGCCACCCGACGGTGGTCGAACCCATCGAACCTCTCGGACGCCCCCGGAAGGTTCTTGCCCTCGTAGCAGGCATCATCTTCGTGCTCTGCTTCCACTATGCCCCGTTACGGTAGGCAGAAGGCAGAAAGCAGTAGGCAGTAAGCAGAAGGCAGTAGGCAGAAGGCGGTAGGCAGAAGGCAGACGGCGGAAAGCAGTTATTGCAAATTCAGTAGGCAGCAGTAGATAGAAGCCGGGACGGACCCCACTTTTCCAGTGCGTACGCATTATACGGTGAGACTGCTACGACGCCCCGCCATTGCGTTTCCTGTCACGGAGAGCGTTCTTGGAAGGGCTACGGCCACCACCCATAGGGACTTTTGCTTTCATATCGAGGGTGAGTTTTCACTTCCCGCCGAACAAGGATTGCCGCGACGAGTCCGCTAATGAAAGATACGCACACCACAACCCAAGACAGCACCTCAGAACGAGATGCCACAGGCTGTAATGCGGTATATAAAGCCAAGTAGGTGCCACCGAATACAGCGAATAAACCAACAACCGCCGCCTCAGCACGAGAGAGTCGTGCTCCAAAAGCATTTTCGTTTGTGAACCACCCTTGCGGAAAAACCTTCTCAGGATGCAACGGCAACCAGCGTCCCACCAGAGCGAATCCGACAAACAGTAGTGTCTGAACAATGACCATTTGAAGCAGATTATAACATCGCCTATCGGAGGTTAGCTACGCGTGCGCTTACTATGCGCTGCTTCTCGTCCATGCGGCCGGTTTAGCTTCTGCCGACTGCCCACTGCCTACTGCCTTCTGCTTACTGCCTACTGCTTTCTGCCTTCTGCCTACATGATGTTCACCGGGTCCATGTCAATCATCAGCGCGCGGTGGGGAACTCCGTGTTGTTCGGTGTAATCCGCAAGTCGTTGAAGGATGCCGCTGAGGCGGGCGCGCGAGGTGCACTTGATCAGGAATTGAATTCGAAACCGCCCTTCCAGCTTTGCCAGCGGCGCAGGGGTAGGACCGAGAACCTTGAGGCCCTCCGTGCTCTGCTCAAGGGGCAGCAGGAAATCACCCACATGCTTTGCCACTTCGGCGGCCTGTTCGAGCTTCGAGCCTTGCGCGATGACATTGGCAATCGCCGTCACGGGCGGGTAATGCATCATTCGGCGGAAGCGCATTTCCTTGTGGAAAAACGCTTCAAAGTTCTGTTCCGCTGCCATCCGGATAGCATAGTGGTCGGGGAAGAAGGTTTGCACCAGCACATGCCCAGGACTATCGCCTCGCCCCGCCCGCCCCGCCGCCTGGGTAAGCAATTGAAAGGTCCGCTCGGCGGAGCGGAAGTCCGGCAATCCCAGGCCGATGTCGGCAGAGACCACTCCCACCAGCGTGACACCGGGAAAATCATGCCCTTTGGCAATCAGTTGAGTGCCAACGAGTAAGTCGATCTTCCCCTGCCGGAAATCATCCAGGATACGTTGGAACTGACCGGGCCGCCGTGCCACATCGCGGTCCAGGCGCGCCACACGGGCACTGGCGAACTGCTCCGCGAATTTCTTTTCCACCTTCTCCGTTCCCTCACCCACGTAGTGAAGGTGCTCGCTCTGGCAATTCGGGCAGCGCGCGGGTACCGGCGCCGAGTAGCCGCAGTAGTGGCAAATCAGGCGATGCTCGCGGCGGTGATAAGTGAGGGAGATGGAACAATTCGCACAGCGTTGCGTCTGGCCGCAACTGCGACAAAGCAGAAACCAGGAGTAACCGCGGCGGTTCAGCAGAATCATCGTCTGCTTCCCTGCCGCGAGCTGAGCGTCGATTTCCGCTTTCAATCGGCGGGAGAGCGGAACCTGCGTGTGAGTTTCGCGAAATTCCTGGCGCATATCGACAATCTCCACTTCCGCCAGTTTTCGGCCTTCCACCCGTTCGGGAAGAGACGCCAATTGATACTTTCCCTCGCGCGCATTCCAATACGATTCCAACGAAGGGGTGGCCGACCCCAGCACGGCAACCGCCCTGGCCAGCCGCGCTCGCACTACAGCGACGTCGCGCCCGTGATACCGCGGCGTTTCCTCCTGCTTATAACTACCGTCGTGCTCCTCATCTACAATCAGCACGCCCAGGTTGGCAAGGGGAGCGAAGATGGCCGAGCGCGTTCCGAGTACCACCGTCGCTTCACCGCGGCGGACGCGCCACCACTCCAGGTGCCGCTCATTTTCCGATAGCGCGCTGTGCAGCAGCGCCACTTGAGAACCGAAGCGGGCCAGGAACTGAGCCTGCACAGACGGCGTGAGGGCGATCTCCGGCACCAGCATCAATGCGGTCCGGCCCATCGCCAGGCAGCGGGCAATCAACCTCAAATAGACTTCCGTTTTTCCGCTACCGGTAACTCCGTGGAGCAATACGGGATGGAACTGCGCGGACTCAAGCCCCTGGGTCAGATCGCCGAGCACGGACTGCTGGGCGGGCGTTAGAACCAGTGGAGGAGCCGCTTGGCCCTCGTCGTCACTGCCTCCCAGCGGCAGAGGGCGTTCGGCTTTTGCCGGAGTCAGTTCAACCAAACCGGCAACGCTCATCTTTCTTAAGGCAGCAAGATCAGCGCCGGCGGCGTTAAGAAGTTCGCGATGGTCTCCCACTCCGCCTGCGGCGTTCAGTATTTCCAGAATTCTTTTCGCCACAGGTGAGACGCGCGTGGGCTTTTCCGGCACGGGGCCGGCCAAGCGTACTGCATAGACCTGCCGTTGTGAGCGTTCGCGTTCCACCTGGTCCACAACTATCCATTTTTCTTTTAGCGCCTCAAGAAGAGCGTCGGGGAACTTCTGGCGGAGCGATTGGAGGGGCACGCTGCCCCGCGTGGAAAGGTAGTTGAGAAGTTCAACCGGCGCGTCAGCTTGCTCCTCGCCGGCCCGCATCAATTCCTGGAGTTTTCGGCGCCCCGATTCGCTCAGGCTCACCAGGCGGGCGCGGCGCGTTTCCGATCGCAATGGCAGCATCGCTCGAAATACTTCACCAATCGGTGCGACGTAATAGTCGGCGATCCACAGCCCCAGCTCCAGCAATTCGGCGGACAGGACCGGCTCGGCATCCAGCACTCGCAAAATAGGGCGGGCTTGGATTCCAGGTGGAAGCGTGCTACCTGCGCGAAGCACGATTCCCATGGCTTTGCGCGTGGCGAGCGGAACCTGCACCCGCTGCCCGGGCTGCACGGCCAGGGAGTCAGGAACGAGATAGGTGAGGGTGTTGCGGAGAGCCGCCATCACCGCGACGTCCACGAGATGTGCTCGCGGCGGTCGAAGAGCAGGTTTGGCCGAGGAAGGTGTACGATCCACGCAAGGATTCTACGACATTTTCGATTGACGATTGTCGATTGACGATTGGGCGTGTCGGTTCACGACGACCAGTAGGGAGTTTATCCGGCAAATAACGAAGAAGCAGGCGCGGCGCCGTTCAATCGAAAATCGACAATCGTCAATTCTGCGCCCGCGCTGCCACCAGCCCGGCATAAAGGCTCCCCAGCCGGTCGAGCATGGCAAGTGCCGGCGCGAAGTTCTTGGCGGTGATGTGCTCGATGTTCAAGCCAATGGGGGGCGGATCGGGAGGCAGGTTATCAAACACATCCATCAGGATGCGCTGAGCCAGATTCAGCGAGCGCTCAAGACACGTCTCAGCGGGAGCGGCATCGCCGTGCTCCGACCCCAGCAGGAAGCGATCAAGGTCGAGGGGGATGTCGGCCCCCAGCCAACGCAGGAAATCCAGATTGCGGCGATTGCTGATGGGCGCGAAGCTGATGAAGATCCGTGCCTCCACGCCGTTGAGCCGCTGGATTAACCACACCAGATCGTTCGAGTCAAACATGACTTGCGAAGTAAAGAAGTCCACACCCTGGGAGTGCTTTTTGCGGATGCGCTCCGGCTCATTGACGCGGCTGGGGATGGTGATGCCACCGAGGGACACGGGCAGGTTAATCGATTTGACCAATCGTGCGGCTTCCGCCGGATTCGGGCCGGGATAGGTTATGGTCTTTGACTCGCCTCCGACAAGGACCCAGTTGGTGACGTCCCATTGCCGGCAGGTTTCGCGGAACCAGCACTCCGGCTCGCGGTCGTGAACGGTGACGCGGTTGATGACCACGTCGATTCCCAATTCGTGCTTGATGCGCGACCCCAGAAGGCGGGGCTCGGCCCGCTCGATAAACTTGGTGGTTCGCTCGCCCGGCCGGTCTTCGTCATGAATCTCTGGAATGTTGATGGCATCGACGCGGCCGCGCAACTGGCGCAACTCCTGAAGCGAGGCTTCCGTCGCCTCGGGCTTCCCCGCTGCGGGCGGAACCACCTCAAACATGGTCATCGGAACGCCCGGATGCAATAGCCCTTCTTGAAAGCTCATGCCTGCATTGCCCCAATATGGCTCGGATTTCACAGATTACGCAACACGGGGACATTAAGCAAGGGAGGTTGCAGCGTTAATTTCTGGCGCCCTTTTCCCGCAGCAGCTTTTCCACGTCGGCGTGCCCCGCGAAGATGGCTAGCGCGAGGGGAGTCTTACCACGATTGTCCATGGCCCGGACGTCGGCGCCGCGATCGAGAAGCAACTTCACCACATCGACCCAACCGAACCGGGCCGCCCAAAGCAAGGGCGTGTGACCGCCGCTGTCCCGAGTTTCGATGTTCGCCCCTTTTTCGAGCAGCAGTTCTGCCACTTTGGGCTTGTCCCAGTAGGCCGCCAGGAGCAGAGCGGTTTCGCTATCTTTGTCTTTGGCTTCAATTTTGGCGTGCTTCTCCAACAGCAGCTTGGCCACCTCGATTTGACCGCTCGATGCCGCCAGGAGCAGCGCTGAATTGCCGAAATGATCGCTTGCCTCCACATTGGCGCCTTCTTGTAGAAGTCTTTGAACCGTTGCGGTATCACCAATTGTGGAGGCTTGGAGAAGCGCCTCATCAATATGGTTGGTGGCGGCCTGGCCTTCCAGCCGATGACTAAACGCCGTCGCCATGAAGGCTAGAATAACCGCTGCCAACCAATTCTTCATGGTCTTCTCTCAGCTCCCTAAGTACCGCTCAAGAAGTCGCGGATCTTCTCAAAATCCTCGCGCAGGATTTTTTCTTCGCGCGGATTGCGCAGGACATAGGCGGGATGGACGGTGGCGAGAGCCTTGGTGGCGCCGAAGTTGAAGAACTGGCCACGGACTTTAGTGATGCCTTCCTTGATGCCGAGCAGGGTGCGAGCGGCGGGTGCGCCCAGGCAGCACACGAGCCGGGGATTGATGGATTCAATTTGGCGATAGAGAAAAGGCGAACAGGAGTCAATCTCATCCTTTTCCGGCGTGCGATTCCCCGGTGGGCGGCACTTGACGATGTTGCAGATGTAAACCTCTTCGCGCTTCAAACCCACAGACTGCATGATGCGGTTCAAAAGTTTGCCGGCGCGGCCCACAAAGGGAAGGCCCTGCTCGTCTTCGTCGGCGCCTGGCCCCTCACCGACAAATACCAGTTCCGCGTGCGCATTCCCCACGCCAAATACAATCGTCTTGCGCGTCGGCGCCAATTTGCAGCGGCGGCAGTCTCCAAGATCCTCGCGAATCTGCTCCAACGTCTCCGGGCCCGCACGGGGATTGGGCGGAGCTTCAAACAAATTAAACGCTGGAGCCGGCGGACGAATGGTGGCGGCCGACGGAGGGGGAGCGGGTTTGGCTACGGCCGGAGCGGGGGCCGTCCGTACCGGCGCCCATTTTGGCGCAGGTGGTTGAATTGGTTTTGAGGGGGCCGCCACTGCCGAAGGAGAAGTTTGGGCAGTTTCGACAACTGTTGGCGCTCCCGCGTTCCCCGGCTTCCGCTGATAAAGGCCCTCGATGCCGAGTTCCTGGTAGAACTCCAGCCAAGCCTTGAGTTCCTTACGGGTTTCGTCATTCATAGAGAACAGACTGGAATTCCAAACGCTCTTATGTTGCGACTTCGGACTTCTGACCTCGGACCTCGGACTTCTTTCTGATCTCCACCACTTGGTCAAGGACACGATTCGCCACGTCCAGTTTACTCATTTGTTCCAGCGCCAGCTTGCGACCGTCAGGAAACAATAAGGTCACGATGTTGGTGTCCACGTCGAAGCCCGCGCCGTTCTGGCTGACGTCATTGGCCACCATCAGGTCAAGGTGCTTGGCGTGCAGTTTCGCGGCGGCGTGCTCCAGCAAGGAGTCCGTCTCCGCAGCAAACCCGACGATGATCTGTCCATCATGCCTTCGGCGCGAAAGCTCGGCGAGGATATCCGTCGTGGCTTCCAGTTCGACCTTGGGAACGCCCTGCCGCTTTTTGATCTTTGCGGCTTGCGGATTCGCGGGCCGGAAGTCAGCTACTGCGGCAGCCATCACGATCACGGTGGCGGCCCGGGCGTGGCGGAACACCGCGTCTGCCATCTCTTCGGCTGTCCGCACGCGTTCGAACGTGTGGGCTGCTGGCGGATCCAGGTGCGTCGGCCCTGAGACCAGCACGGCCCTTGCGCCGCGACGGCGGGCGGCTTCGGCAAGGGCGTAACCCATCTTCCCGCTGGAGCGGTTGCTGATGAAGCGGACCGGGTCGAGCGGTTCTTCGGTGGGGCCCGCGGTCACCAGGACAACCTCGCCCGCCAGGTCCTCGCGCAGCCCAAGCGTTTCCAGCACCGGACGTGCAATGCACTCGGGCGAAGCCAGCCGTCCGGCGCCCGTCATGCCGCACGCCAGGTAGCCGTCATCGGGATTCACCACACGAACGCCGCGGGCACGTAACGTCTCCAGGTTTTGCTGGGTAGCGGCGTGCTCCCACATGTTGACATTCATGGCGGGAGCGATAATCACCGGTGCTTTCGTGGCGAGGCAAAGGGTGGTCAGGAAATCGTCAGCGATTCCGTGAGCCATCTTCGCCAGCACGTTCGCTGTGGCGGGGGCAATCACCAGCGCGTCGATCGATTGCGCCACGTCGATGTGCTCAATGGCACTCTCCACGTTGCCCGCCCCATGGCCTTCCCCGAACATCCCGGTGATAACCTTGTGTCCGGTCAGCGCGGCGAAAGTGAGGGGAGTGATGAATTCGCACGCGTTGCGAGTCATCACCACCTGCACATCCACGCCTTTGTCCTGAAACAGGCGCACCAATTCCGCTGCCTTGTAGGCCGCGATTCCACCGGAAACGCCTAACGCGATGCGCATGATAGAAGTGATTAGTGACAAGTGACGAGTGACAAGCAAATGAACCCTGGTCCAGCGCCCGGACATTCCTGCTCGTCACCGATCATTTGTCAGTCTTCGCCGTTTGCCAGATGGCGAGCGCGGACTGAAACGCGAAGCGCAAACCGCTTTACGGTTTGACGCTGATGTTTTTGCTCGTCACTCGTCACTCGCCACTGTTCACTGGTCTCTATTTGGCTGCCTTCTTTTTCTGGTTCTTTTCGGCGGTCTCCAGACCCGCGAACTCAACCGGCACCAGACCAGCGCCAACTTCCTGCTGCGCAACGCGCGTGGGTCTTTTGCTAGGGGTTTGAATCAAGGGCTTGGCGCCCCCCTGCAATTGCCGGGCGCGCCGGGCGGCGACCAGAATAAAGCGAAACTTGCTATCCAGAGTCTGAGGTATTTCCATTCGGCATTATCCTCCAAAAGTTCCAATGATATTTTCCGCGCGCCGCGCCTGGTTGGGCCGGCGGAACCGCGCTGCTCGCACAATGGCCGTTAGCGCCTGGGCAGCATCTGTAAGACGGTCGTTTATTACCAGGTAGTCGTACTCGGGCCAATGGGAAATCTCTTCCCGTGCCGTTTGTAGCCGGCATTCAATGGACTCCGGTGCGTCCGAATGCCGGTCGCGCAGGCGCCGCGACAGCTCCGGAAACGACGGCGGAAGGATGAAGATACTCACGGCTTCCGGCAGTCGCTCGCGCACCTGTTGATGGCCCTGCACATCGATATCAAGCAGTATGTCCTGGCCCTTCTCCAAAGCTGCGTGCAAGGGCTTGCTGGCCGTACCATAGAGGTGCCCGTAAACCTCGGCCCATTCCACAAATTCCTCGCGGCGAACCATGCGTTCGAAAACCGCGCGGGAAACAAAATAGTAGTCCTCACCGTGCTTCTCCGTCGCCCGCGCCTCGCGCGTAGTGTAAGAAATCGAGAAGCACAGGCCCGGGGAATCCGCCATCAACTGCTTGATCAGCGTCGACTTTCCCGTGCCCGAGGGGGCAGAGATCACGAAGACGCTACCCCGCACCACCGGCGACTTGTTGCTCTTTGCCACGTTCAAATCCAGTGACGAGTGACGAGCTGAACGTTTCTGCTTGCCACTCGCCACTCGGCACTCTTCACTGCTTTATTCGATGTTTTGCGCCTGCTCGCGCAACTTTTCGATTTCCGTTTTCATCTCGATCGCCTGCCGCGTGATTTCCAAGCCCACCTCCGGAACATCGGTGGTTTTGGAGAGCAGCGTATTGGCTTCACGATTCATCTCTTGCAGCAGAAAATCGAGCTTCTTGCCCACTTCCGAACTTTCTTGCAAAAGTTGTCGAATCTGATCGAGGTGGCTTTGAAAGCGCGTCAGTTCCTCGGCAATATCGGAGCGTGAGGCAAGGTACGCCACTTCTTGAACCAGACGTCCGCTGTCCATTTCCGCACTGCCGGCCAGATCGCGAATGCGGCTTTCCAATCGCTGCTTATAGAACTGCGGCGCCTTCTCCGCGAGTCGAGAAATGTCGTGGCGCAGTACCTCCAGGCGGGCCAACCGCGCCGAGAGGTCTTTCGCAAGTGACTCTCCCTCGCGCACGCGCATGTCGTTCAACCTTTCCATGGCTTGCGTCATGGAGCGCCCCACGAGCGCACGAAGCCGTTCAAGCTCTTCCGGAGTCATCTCGGCGCCGCCAGTGGCGACGAGCCCGGGAAGGCGCAGCAAGGCCATAAGGTCCGGCTCGGCGGCGGATCCAAATTCACTTTTCAAAACCTGGTATCCCTTCAGATACGCTGCCAGGAGCTTCCGGTCAATCTGCAGTTCCGTCGCTCCCCAACCATTGAGTCCGATGGAAATCTCTATGTGGCCACGCGAGATATGCTCCTTGAGCACACGGCGCACGGCCGATTCCAGCGGTTCCAGGCTTGCAGGCAAACGCAACTGGGGGTCGAGAAAGCGATGGTTGGTGGCGCGAACACTCACGGTCAGGGCGATCCCTGACTCTTCGGTTTCCACCCGGCTGTAACCTGTCATGCTTCGAATCATAAAAGCAGGTACTGGGTGCTGGGGACTAGGGGCTGGGAAAACAACACCCCGCACCTCGTCCGCCAAGCCCACCCTCCCGTCATCAAAATCCGGCACCGAAAATGCCGGCGCTACCGAAAAGGCAAATTACAGCCTTTCCCCAGGACCCAGTCCCTAGTACCCAGTCCCCCGCCTCAAGGCAGCGAATCCACGAACTGCAACTCGTGGAGGCGCTGATAGATTCCCCCGTGGGTGACCAGATCCTCATGGGTTCCGGTTTCACAGATGGCGCCGCGGTCGATCACGACGATGCGATCCGCCCGGCGCACCGTGGACAGCCGATGGGCGATTACCACGACGGTGCGACCAGCCATCAGGTTCGCCAAGGCTCGCTGGACCAACAACTCAGATTCCGAGTCGAGCTCGGAAGTCGCCTCATCCAGGATCAGAATCGGCGGATTCTTCAGCAAGGCCCGAGCGATGGCGATGCGTTGGCGTTGCCCGCCTGACAGACGTTGACCTCGCTCGCCGATCATGGTCTGGTAGCCTTGCGGCATTTCCAGAATAAAGTCCTCTGCCAGCGCCACCCGCGCGGCTTCCCGAACATGCTGCTCTGTGGGCAGGTGGCTGCCGTAGCAGATATTGTTGTAGACCGTGTCGTTAAAGAGAATCGTTTCCTGCGTCACGATACCGATCTGGCTGCGCAGGGACTGCAGTTTGACATCGCGAATGTCGTGACCGTCGATGAGGATGCAACCTTGGGTGACGTCAAAGAAGCGCGGAATCAGGCTTGCCAGGGTCGTCTTGCCGGCTCCGCTGGAGCCCACCAGCGCCAGCACCTCGCCCTTGGCAATTCGCAGGTTGATGCCGCGCAACAGCGGAACGTCGTCCTCATAGTCAAAGTCCACTTGCTCAAACGCAATTTCGCGCTCGAAGGGAGGCAGCGCGAGGGATCCGGGTTTGTCCATCATGTCAGGTTCGGAGTCCAGGTACTGGAAAACCTTCTCCGAGGCACCCAGCGCCTGCTGGTACGAATTGCTGACGCCCGTCAACCGCTTCACCGGTTCGTAAGATTTCAACAACGCATAGAGGAAGCCAATGAACCCGCCGGTGGTTTGCAGGTGATGGCGAATCAACTCGCGTTCGTAATACAAGAGGCCGGCAATAGTGATCGCCCCCAGAACTTCCATGAGCGGTGAGGAAACAGCCTGCGCCCGCACCCAGCGCAGACTTACCTTTAGAAGACGGCGCGTGGCGGCCTTAAACTTTTCCACTTCAAAGGCTTCCATGGCGAACGCCTTGACGATGCGAATGCCGCTAAAGGTCTCCTGAAGGACGTTGTTCAACTCGCCCATTTTGTCCTGGCTGCTGCGGCTGGAAGCGCGAATGTAGCGGCCCAGCTTCGCCGAGGGCACCACCACCAGCGGAATCAGCACCATGGAGATTAACGCCAGCCGATAATCGTAATAGAAGAGCACCGCCAACAACGACACCAGGGTGAACGATTGCTTCAACATGTCCGCAGCGGTTTGGGAAACGGCAAACTGTATGCGCTCAATATCGCTGGTAATCGCCGACATCAGGCGGCCCGTGGGGTTCTTGTGAAAGAAGGAAATGGACTGAACGATGATTTTTGAATACAGGAGGTTGCGCAGGTCTCGCACTACCGAATGGCCGATGTAATTGATGAAGTAGGTGGCCAGGAATTCCGAGAAACCTTTGGCAATCGCCACCCCGATGATGACAACCGCCACGATCGCCCAAACGCCCCACCCGGGGAACAGGTCCTGAAGGTAGATTGTGTGCGCGAAGTACGGGTTCTTTTGGATCAGGACAATTTGTGTGGTCTGAGCGTCGGCCGAGAGCACGACATCCACAATCGGCTTGATGAGGAGCGCGGTGACGCCTTCCGAGGCCCCCACGACAATCATCAAGCACACGCCCATTAGCAGCCGGAAGCTATAAGGCCGCACGAACCCGAGCAGTCGATGGACTTGGCTCATTCCGACCACCGCCCCCCCAAGGCGGAACATCTCCCCTAATCCCTACAAAAGAGAGAATGTTAGTGACCGGAGGGCCTTCAGTCAAGAAAATAGCAGCGCGCGGAAGTAGGTTGGCAACATGATATGGCGCTATAGCATTGATTCCGTTACGCTTATCAAGGATTCTGGGCCACCGGGTCGTTGTTTACTGATTAGTACCCAAATGAGTCTCTGAAAGGTGCTAGAGGCCATTGAAGCGACGGATTTCTTGCTCCACATCTTTGCCCTCATAGAACCACAGGCGACCGCGCGTGCGAACGGTTTGTCCGAATGGACACGCAGGCAGATGCGGATCCGCGTGCAGGCAAGGCACGCGAGGATTGCCCCATAGCCGGGCGGGGTGCTCCCAGGTGGTGAGAATCCAGCGATTGCCGTCCTCCGAATGCACCGCCGCCACGGCGTTTCGCAGAATCTTGTTCTCATTGGTTTGCTGATTGAATCCACGCGCACCCTTGAGCATTACACACACCTGGGCACGCGGAGTGGCCTGGCCTTGGAAGCCGCTTAAGTCATGCCCACTGAAGTTCCGAATCCAGAGTTCCATTTCGGCGTAGTCTTCCCGGGGCTGAATCGAGGCTCCAAACACGAGGCCTGTGGGAAAGGTCCGCTGGAAGCTCAGAGTATCGTCCCATCCGCGGCTCCAATCGATGTTCTCAATGACGACGTTCTGATCGTTCCAGATGGTCGGAATGTCCGTGTGCGCGAGGAAGATTAAGCCCAGGTTGCAGAATATCGCCTCGGGAAGATCGACAACCACGTAGCTGGCCGGATCCCAGGGCAAAAGCACGGTGGCTTTGGTGCCACGCATGGGATCGATGGCGCCTTCCTGGAATCCGATGCGGGGGTAGCGGCCACCGGGGTAGGGCAGGATGCGAAGTCCCTTCGCGGGAGGCGCGAGGAGTGTCGCCGGGTAAAGTCCCAAGTCCTCCGCTCGTTTCTGCAACTCCTCTTCGGTCATGCCGCACACGAGGGCCGCCTCCGCGAGCGTGTAACGGTGATCGCGGAGCATGTTCTCCAGCCAATAATCAAGGTCCGCGCGTGTGGCTACCACTTCCGTAGGAAGTTCCAGGACGCCGTTCTTGGGTTTAGGGTATCGGACGTTAAGAAGAGGATCGGCCGGTGGATTCTTCACGTCCACGTACCCTTTCAAATCCTCAAGAGCGATGGCGCGATAGTTGTTTTCCTTCAGATAAGCCATGTACTTCTTGAAGTTTTCGGGAAATGTGTATACCCAGGGATGAGCGAGATCCGGCACTCCATGAAATTGCAGCACCACAATCTTACTGTCGCGCGCGCGTTCGACCACTTGTTGAAAGTATTCCGGCGTCCAACTGGGGTAGGAATCGCCCGTGGTGGGAATGAGGAGAGGATGATGGAGAGTGGGATCGTATGATGGGCCGATTTGCATCTCCCCGTAGGGTATCTCGGGCTGCATGCCCCGCCGCGCGAACTGGTATCCACGCCGATCCAAGATGCCAACGGACTCGGGGCCAAAGTCATCGCCGGGCCAGGCGAAGCTGACGGGGCGAGGCACACCCACTTTGGCCAGTTCCCTTTCGACCAATGCCAACTCGCCGGCCAGGTGGGCCGCGCCGCGTGGTTCCGAGAAGTCGCCGTGCGTCCAGGTGTGGTTCCCGATTTCAAACCCCGTGCGTGAAATCTCAGCGATCTCCTCCCACGTCATGAAGTTCTCGTGATCAGGCATCCAGCGGTGGCTGACGAAGAACGTGGCGCGGAATCCCAAATCCTTCAGCAAGGGCACAACAAACGTCCGCTGCGACTTAACGGCATCATCAAAGGTCAGCACCACCAACTTGTCCGGGATCGGAGCGGGCTCCTCGGGGCCGGGCAGAGATGCCGTGGGCCGCACCGCTCCCGTGGCAAGAGTGGCTATCGCTGCCATCGTGCGCGAACTTTCCTGAATGAAGTTCCTTCGGTTCACACATCTAAGTAAAGACATAGGCATCTCCGGTGTGCGAGTGCCACGAAGAGGCAGCATTCATGTCGCGGGCAGCTTCAAATTCCGGGATTCAGATTAGGGTGGAGCTTGGCCCATTCGAGGTATTCTTCGACGGTATAGAATGCCCGGTAGTTAAAGAGCCGCCCGCCGTCCTCCACGGGCGTCACCCAGTCCAGAGCCCATGAGTCGCCCACGCGCTGCATCCAGCCGGCGAGCCTTTCGTCCATGTCTCGGCGAATGTCATATGCCGCGGCGTCGGCAGCGAGGTTCCTCTGTTCGTACGGGTCTTGTTCAAGATCGTAAATCACCCAGGGCCCAGACTCCCAGCGGGCATACATGTAGCGACTGGTCCTGACGCCTCGCCAAGCGCCCGCCGTGCCGTCACCGTGGTAAGGCCCGAAAATCTGGAAATACGCCGAATCCGGCCCTGCCTCCTTTTTGCCCAGGACGACGCCGGAGAGGTCCGTGCCTTGGATGTTGAGGAGGAATGGGGACACCGCACATGGAAAGGAGCGTCGGGCAAAGGTCGACATGCGAGAGGAGTGCGTCAGTGGTTCTGCCGGCACTGACTTCCCGGGGATAGCGAACGATGCCCGGAACGCCGATCGACTCTTCCCACGGTTTCCTCTTCAACAGGGCGCCTTGCGAACCCAGCATGTTGCCGTGGTCGGACGTGAACACCACGATGGTGTTCTCTTCCATGCCCAGTTCCCTGAGTACCTTCAACAGCCTGCCCACCTGCTCGTCGATGGCGGTTATGGAGGCGTAATAGCCGGCAATGTCCTTCCTTTCCCCGCCCTTGGTTCCCGCCACCCAATTGGGCCGCATGGTGAGAGCTTGTGGGTCGTACATGCGTGTGAACTTTTCGGGAGCCAGGTAGGGGTCGTGCGGGGTGTGGGGTGCGAGCATGAGGAAGAACGGCTCATCCCGGCCCTGTTGCTCATAGAGGAACTCGACGGCCAGGTTGGTCCACGCCTCGGGCTCGTAGTCGGTCATGATGATTGGGACGTTGTCGTCGCGAAAGTACCAGCCGTAAAAATAGTTGAGCCAGCATTCGTTGGCGGCCCAGTACCGGAACCCATGCCGGCGTGGGCCGGGTGGGACAAACCCGGGCACGCGGGGACCGCCATCCAGGTGCCACTTGCCGATGTAGCCCGTCCGATAGCCGACGTCGCTGAGGAGATTGGCGAGCGAGACTTCCGACTCGCGCAGTCGCAGGTCGTTTGCCACCATGCCATTTCGACTGGCATACGTTCCGGTAAGAATATTCGCGCGCGCCGGGCAGCAGACGGGCGTATTGGCCAGGGCGTGCCGGAAGAGGATGCCTTCCGCTGCCAGCCGGTCAAGGTGCGGAGTATGGACGTCCGGATTGCCCGTGCAACCCAGGGCCTGCGCCCGCCACTCGTCCGGCATGATCACCAGCACGTTGGGTGGGCGGGCACCACTCGGCGACGCAACGCTTGCGCGCACCGAGCAGCTTGCTGTGCCCGCTCCCAGCGTCTTGATGAAGGTTCTTCGGTTCATTCTAGTGCTTGATGTCCAACCCCATGGCCGCAGCGCCGTAGAGGGGTGAATAATTTCCCAGAGCCGCGGTCACGATCTCTGTGGAATACTTAATGGTGGGCGACGCCATCTCGTCAAGAAAACTGTGGAGCGTGCTGAGCAGAAGGGTGCCGGACTGCGAGACGCCACCACCCAGAACGATGACGTCCGGATTCAGGATGCGGATGACCATCAGCAGGCCGCGTGCCAGCCAGCGCGTGGTCTCGCGCAAAATGTGGCTGGCGGCCACATCGCCTTCCGCCGCCGCCAGCATCAGACCTTTGGCGGTAATTTCCGGACCACCGCTAAGCTCAATCATGCGCGCCACATGTTCCGGGCGGCGCTCCGCCCATTCGCGCGCACGGGTCTGAATGGCGCCGCCCGAACTGAAGGATTCCAGGCAGCCACGGCCACCGCAGGAACACCTTGCGCCCGAGTCCGACACCGGAATGTGTCCAAGTTCACCCGCCATGTGGTCTTTGCCGCGCAGAAGCTTGCCCTCGTAAACGATGCCGCTGCCGATGCCCGTGCTGATGGTGATATAGACCATGGATCGCGTGCCCCGCCCTGCGCCGTAGTGGTATTCGCCCAGGGCGCCGGCATTAGCGTCATTGTCAAGGCGGCAGGGAATGCCCAGAGTCTGCTCCATCCATTTTCCCAGCTCGAATCCCTTCCACCCGGCGGAGTGAACGGACGTCACGGTTTGAGTGCGGAAGTCCACCGGCCCCCCAAAGCTGACGCCACACGCCTGAACAGGCGCATCCGTCTGAGCCATCAACTCGCGGCAGCGCGCAGCTAGTTGGTCAAGCATCCAGTCGCGCCCGGCCGCACGGTCCGTGTCGCCTTCCAGCACCAGCAGGCGCCGGCCCTGCTCGTCAAAGAGCCCGGTGCGATAGTGCGTGCCGCCAATGTCAACCGCCAGAACGTTCTTCACATGGTCCTCCGAAGTCGGGATGCGCAAAAGGTTGAAATGCTGAATTCTGAATTATGAATTCTGAAGGAAAACCAGGCGGCCAATCCCCGGTACTGCTGTTTGAACAGCGCCACTCATTGCTTGGACAACTCATTCAGAATTCATAATTCAGAATTTCTTTCACCCCCGTCCGATGTCCCGGTGCGTAATCTTGGCCTTGTAGCCTTCATGCACCAGCGCATTCGCCACCTGCTCGGTTAAGTACACGGAGCGGTGCCTTCCCCCCGTGCAGCCAATGGCGATGGTGAGATAGCTCTTGCCCTCCCGGACGTATTGCGGCAGCAGGTAGAGCAGCAGGTCCATCAGCCGGGTCAAGAACTCACGCGTTTGCGGGTAGGACTCCATAAAGCGCCGCACGCCCACATCGCGCCCGGTTTTGTCCTTCAACCTCGCGACGAAGTTGGGATTGGGAAGGAAGCGCACGTCGAACACCAAGTCGGCATCGGTCGGCACCCCGAAGCGGTATCCAAACGAGACGGCGGAAATCAGCATCGAACTGCGCCCCTCCCTGCCGCCGAAGCGCGCCTGGATCAGGTCTCGCAGTTCGTGAACGTTCAAGCGTGAGGTATCGATCACCACGCCGGCAAGCTGGCGCACGGGCTTCAGCAGCGCGCGCTCCAGGCGGATTCCCTCACGTACGGGCAAGTCGCGTCCCAGGGGATGCGGGCGGCGCGTCTCTTCGAAGCGGCGGATCAAGGCCTGTTCCGAAGCTTCCAGGAAAACCATGGACGAGTGCAAAAGCTTGTGACGCGCGAGGTCTCGATAGTGGGCGGGAAGTTGGCTCAGCGCCTCACCACCGCGGATGTCCACCACCGCCGCAGCCCGATCGATGCTGCTGCCCGGCTGCTCGCACATTTCGGCAAACTGCACGATCAGTTCAAGCGGAAGGTTGTCCACACAGTGGTAGCCGAGATCCTCAAACGCCTTCAGGGCGGATCCTTTGCCTGAACCACTCATTCCCGTGATGAGCACGAATTGCTTTTTGCGCTTCTTTTCAGGAGCTTTCTTCTTCATGGGAAAGCCGGTGGCCTCTCCTTGCAAGAGGATTATGAAATAGGAATTGCGAATAATGAAGCGGATTTATGGGGCGGACCAAAATCGCGGGCCTCGCACTCTCTGATGGTCACCGTCTACCGCATCTTGACCGTTGCGGCTCCCGCGACTTCGACATACAATGCGGCGCAACCCTATTTCGCCGACGCTGCTTCTTCGGAGGTGATTTGTGCCCAGCAACCAGGTTCCTGTGTACACCGGTCAGTCTCCGCGCATCATCTCGCACTTCGGTATTCCCGTGCGCGAGGACGTAGCCTTCGCCAATCATAAGGGCGTTGAGAAGAGCGGAATTCGCAAGCGAACTGAGCAACTGCTCGACAAGCTCCAGGAGCCCTTGCGAAAGTTTCTGGAACCCGACGAGGCGGTCTTCTGCGTCGCTCGGGCCCACCTGATGCCCGGCGGCCTCGAACAACTCTTCCTTGGCTGGCATGCCATGTACCTGACCCCAGGGGTGTTGGTGTTGACCAATAAACGCCTGCTGCACTTTCTTGCGGACCGCCATGGGATTTGGAAAAGAAGCCTGCGCTGCGCCCGCTGGGGAGATCTGGAAGAAGCCAAAGCCAAGGGCCTGCTGGGCGCTCGATTCACCACCAAGTACCGAGATGGAAAGAAAGAAACCTACTCCGGGTTAGGCGGCGGTGATGCGAAACGAATTCAACGACTGCTGGAGCTGTTCCTTCCCGCCGCTGCCGGCGAAGCGTCACCGCAGCTTTCCATCACCAGTGTCTGCCCCGACTGCGGCACGCCGCTGACGCGCGGTGTTTACGAGTGCGCCCGCTGCCGGCGGGCTTTCAAAGATGAAAAGACTGCCCTCCAACGCTCGTGGCTCATTCCCGGGGGAGGATTCTTTTACATTGGCAACGCCTTGCTGGGAATCCTCCACGCTCTGGTTGAGGTCAGCCTGTCCGTCGCCGTCCTTTATGGGTTACTCGTCGCGCTGAACGTTGTGAAGCCGGAGCCCGATCCAGGTGAGGCGCCCATGGATTTGGCGGGAGCACTCACGGTTGTGGTGGTCTTCGGGGCCATCCTCGCTCTGCACAAATGGGTCATGTCAACAGTGGCGCGGAAGCAGGTGCGAAACTACATCCCGTTGTCGTGACGAACTATGAGCGAATATCAGTACTATGAGTTCCTGGCGGTTGACCGCCCCCTGACGGAAGCCCAGATGGGGAAGTTGCGAACGATTTCCAGCCGCGCCGAGATTACGCCAACCCGTTTCAGCAACTTTTACACGTTCGGCGACTTTAAGGGTAACCCCGCCCGCATGGTCGAAGAATATTTTGACGCTTTCCTGTACGTGGCGAACTGGGGCACACACCTTTTTACGCTTCGCCTTCCGCGCCAAGCCTTAAGCCTTGAGTGCGCGAAGTGTTATTGCCTGGGCAAGTCGGCATCAGCGCGGACAAAACACGAGTTCGTTATCTTGGACTTTTCCTCGCGAGACGAGGAAGGGGACTGGGAGGAGGACGGTGGAGGATGGCTCTCCTCACTCATTCCCCTGCGGGCGGACTTGGCCAATGGCGATTACCGGGCGCTCTATCTCGCGTGGCTTTTAGGTGTACAGTGCGAGGAATTGGACGATGAAGAGACTGAGCCGTTGTGTCCGCCGGGGCTCAACGAGCTATCCGCACCCCTCAAGGCGTTCGGCGATTTTCTCCGCATCGACCCGGACTTGGTTAAAGCGGCCGCAGCGGCGAGCCCAGCGCTCGTCGAGTTGAGTCTGGGGGCAGAGTTTGAGCGGTGGGTCGCGGAGCTTCCTGAGCCGGAGAAAGCCGCGCTGCTGGTACAGGTCGCAAAGGAAGCGAAAGCAACCGCGCGCGGGCACTTGCTGCGGCGCTACCGTGACGAGGTCGCGCCAGCCGCGGCATCGAGAGAGTTGGCGCGGCCACGCACTGCGGCGGAATTGCGAGCTTTGGCGGAGAAGCATCGTGACGATAGGCTGCGCAAACAAGCACAGCGCGCGACGCAAGAGCGCGCGAGGCGTGAGCGCGAAGCCGCGGTGGCGCGATCCCGGTATCTCGACGACCTCGCCCAGCGTGAATCGGAGACGTGGGGACTCATCGACACGCTCATTGCCACTAAACGTCCGCGCGATTACGACCAAGCCGTTCAGCTTCTCAAGGATCTTTGCGATCTGGGGGAGCGCTCAGGCCGTTCGACGGAGGTGAAGGCCCGCATTCTCGAAATTCGCGCCCGCCACCCGAGCAAGCAGAGTTTCCTGCGCCGGCTCGGCCAAAGCGGGCTGATCCTACCTTAGTTGTGAGATCCCTAATATATTAAAGCGCCGATTCCCCTCGATTTAGATTATTGCCCGCCAGTGCCGATGCACCAATACTCACAGAGTCAGGGCAGCTAACGGTCACACCACAAAACTTGTAGCCGGAGCTTGCGTCGAGCGCACGCTTCGTTTGTTCGCGAAAGCCTGGGTTGAGAAGAAGGACGGTGCCATGGTCAAGCGGGGAAGATACACCTGTGCGATTGCGGTGGTTACCTTTCTGTTCGCCGCGGTTCTCCGCGGACAGGAAACCACGGCGAGCATTCGCGGGGCGGTGTTGGACTCGTCCGGCGGGCGCGTGACCTCGGCCAGCGTCACTGCCATTCAGCAGGAAACGGGGTTCACGCGCACCACGGCGACCGGCGCGGAGGGCGATTACCAACTCGTGCTGTTGCCTATTGGCCACTACAAGTTGGTGGTGAGCGCCCATGGCTTTCGGCAGTTTATTCAGGAGGGCATCCGCCTGGACGTCAATCAGGTGGCACAGGTGCAGGTGCATCTGACGGTCGGCCTGGTGCAGGAAACGGTACAGGTCACCGCGGACGCCGCACTTCTCTCCACCACCAACGATCTTGGCGAAACCGTGAACGATCGGCAGACGGTGGATCTCCCCTTGAATGGCAGGAACTTCTCCCAGCTTGGCCTGCTGCTGCCGGGAACAGCGCCTCTTACCCCCGGTTTGCAATTGGCCGGCGGCTCCAACCGCAGCGGCCAGTCGTATTCCGTGGATGGCATGCGGCCGGAGTCAAACCAGTTCCTTGTGGATGGAGTCGAGAACTACAACAGCATTAATGCGGGTTTTGTCTTGAAGCCTCCGCCCGATGCCATTTCGGAATTCCGCATCCTGACCAATACCGCATCGGCGGAGTTCGGCCATAACGCCGGCTCGAACACCAACATCGTTACGCGCTCGGGGTCAAACCACGTTCATGGTGACGTTTATGACTTCCTGCGCAACGACGCGCTGGATGCCCGCAACTTCTTTTCGGCCAACACCGAGCCCTTGAAGCAGAATCAATTCGGCGGCACGCTGGGTGGACCGATTCGGCACGACAAGACTTTCCTGTTCGGCTATTACGAGGGCTTTCGCAATCGGCAGGGCGAAACGCAGTTGACCACGGTCCCTACGGCGGCCGAAACCCAGGGAAATTTCCAGTCGGAGTGCGCGACGTACTCACCCCAGGGATACTGCACTGATCCCAACGGCACGCAATTGGTGAACGTCTTCGCCTCGCCGCCGCAGCCGATTCCTTTCAATCAACTTCCGCCGCAAGCCATCAGCTCGATATCGCAAAATCTCCTGGCGTATTATCCCTCACCCAATGCGGCGAATTACGGTCCCAACGCCTACGTCACCACACAGGAATTGCAGAATACCTCGGACCAGTTCGGCTTACGCCTCGACCACTACATTTCCGCGCGCGACACCCTGGCATTCCACTACCTCTTTAACAACGGCTCGCAAGTGGACCCGCTTTCCATTGCCGGAGCGAACGTGCCGGGATTTCCCGTAGCAGAGAACTTCCGTGCCCAGAGCGCCGCTCTGGAGGAAACTCACTCTTTCACTCCGTCGGTTGTCAACGTCGCGCGATTTTCCTTTCTGCGAAACAAGTTTCTATTCGGTGAGTCAATCAACCATACGCCTCTTACTGCCGCGGGCTTTCAGTACACCCCAACGCTCGCGAGCCAAGTCGGTCTCCCCTTTGTCGAGGTCGGTGGCTATGCTTCGATTGGAAACCCCATCACCGGGCCAGCGCTCGATTACCAGAACACATTTTCGCTTACCGATTCTGCGGCATGGACTCGCGGAAAGCACTCGATCAAATTTGGCGGCGAGTTTCAGCGCGACCAACTGAATACCGTGCTGGGAATCGCTTCGAACGGGTTCTTCGTGTTTGCGCCGGTCCCCATCGTCGGCGATGCCTTCGCGGATTTCCTGATTGGCCAACCGGTGGTGTTCCTGCAAGGCGGCGGCCAGCTTCCCCGGGGAATGCGCGCAAGCAATTTCAACCTGTACGCCCAGGACAGCTACAAGGTCAGCTCGCGGCTCACCGTAAACATCGGCCTGCGCTACGAACTGCCGCAACCCTACAGCGAGATTCACAATCAGGACGCTTTATTCGTGCCCAACGCGCTGTCGACAATCCAGGCCACCGCTCCGCCGGGGCTGCTCTACCCGGGTGATGCGGGCGTGGGCCCGGGGTTGATCCCGCGCGAATACCGGGCGCTTGCCCCACGCGCGGGCTTCGCCTGGGACCCCACCGGCAGCGGACGCTGGACCGTGCGGAGCGCCTACGGCATCTTCTACGACCCGTATTACAACGGTGAAGGCGGACCGCTGCAAGCGCCGGAAAGCGCTCCACCCTGGTTCAAGACTATCGAGCAGGAATTTCCCTCCAGCTTCGCCAGCCCCCTGCCGGCCGGTTCCAACCCCTTTGCCCCGAACTTTGCCGGGGGACCGCAGTCACTGACGCTGTTGACGCTCGATCCACATCTGCAAGTGCCTTATGCCCAGGATTGGAATTTCGCGGTCGAACACACTTTTGGACAGGGCTGGTTGGCGCAAGTAGGGTACGTCGGCACCAAGGGGACCAAGCTGCCGCGCTTCATCGAGAGCAATCCCCCCGTTTTGTGCTCGACGCTGCCGCTCGCTCAGCAATCCTCTTGCATCAGCGGCGAACAGCAGAGCGTGAACGCCTATCGTCCCTACTCGGGGTGTGAAACTCAGAATCCCAGTGCTTGCAATTACGGCTCGATCGGGCTGATTTCAGGGGTCACCAATTCCAGCTACAACTCGCTCCAGACGAGCCTGCGAAAGCGCCTGGGGTATGGCGTGGCGTTTCTGGCTTCGTACACGTACTCGAAGGCACTCGATGACGTCTCAAGCTTCAACATATCCGGGTCGGCTCCGCAACTCGTGGCCGGGGAGAACGATCTGGCGCAGAACCCCTGGGACCTGGAGGCGGACTACGGCCGCTCGCTCTTCGATGCGCGCCACCGCTTCGTCTTCAGCTACCAATGGCAATTGCCGTACTGGAGGAACTCGCAACGCTGGTACCAGCGCGTCCTGGGCAATTGGCAGTTGAACGGAATCTTCTCCGCATCCACCGGTACGCCGTTCACGGTCTATGACTCCAGCGATCCGTCACTTCAGGGACAATCGCCGGAAATTTCGGGCTTCGTCGGCGACCGGCCGAATCTGGTGGGCGATCCCAACAATGGCCCCAAGACCGCGAGCGAATGGTTCAATACCAAGGCGTTTCAGCAAAACACGCAATTGGGGACGTTTGGAACTGCCGGACGGAACATCGTGCAAGCGCAAGGCATTTGCCAATGGGACTTCGCTCTGTTCAAGAATTTCAAGCTGGCGGAGTCCGCGACGCTGCAATTCCGCGGCGAGTTCTTCAACCTCTTCAACCGCGTCGATTTGGGAGTGCCCAACGACGATATTAGCTCCCCCACGTTTGGGCAGGTTCAGACGGCAGCGCCGCCGCGGCAGATCCAGTTCGCTTTGAAGTTGCTGTTCTAGGAGGATACCGTGTACAACCGCTATGGCGATGGCCTGGGCACTTGGGCACCAAGGGATGCGGCCGCTTACCGCCAGATGGGCGCCGGTATGGCGGAGAAAGGATACTTGAGATGAAACCGATGTTTCTTCCCGACGTGGAAAACGCTCCACCCGCCGGGCTGCGTGGCGAACTGCTTGGCCAGATGCGCGCGTCGGGCAAGGAATATCCGCAGATCTGGCATTTGTTTGCCTTCCGGCCGAACGCGACGGACCATCTGGGCGCGTTCACGCAGGAAATCATGCGCGGGCCGGCGCCTCTGGCTCCGGGCCTGCGTGAGCTGATCGCGGCATTTACCTCCGCCGGCAACCACTGCCTGTTTTGAATGAAGTCCCACGCCGCAGTTGCGGCGGAACTGCTGGGTAGCGAAGAGTTAGTACGTGGGGCACTGGAGAATCTCGAAGGCTCCGCGCTGTCGGAGAAGGACAAGGCGCTTCTTCGCTTCGTCGCCAAGGTGAATCATCGCGCGTGGGAAATTTCTGCGGATGATATGAAGCCGTTATACGCCGTGGGCTGGACGGATGAAGCCATCTATTACGCCGTCTCGGTCTGCGCGTTGTTCAACTTCTACAATCGCTGGATCGATGCGACGGGCGTTCACGCCATGTCCGAAGAAGCGCATCGGGAGTCCGGAAGGCGGACCGCCAAGCATGGCTACAGTCTTAAATGAAACGCCAGCCGTGACGCCGAGCGAATTTGATTGGGGCTACTACGGCTGGCGAGTGGCGCTGGCGGCGTGCATTGGCGTCATGGTGGGCTTTGGCTCGCTGTTTGTCTACACCTTCAGCGTGTTCATGAAACCCCTGAGCGCCGAGTTCGGCTGGGGCCGCGAGGCTATTTCGCGTGGCTTTGGATTCGCTGCTCTAGCGATGGCCGTGGGCTCCCCGTTTATTGGCCGCTGGCTGGATCGGCGCCCTCCGCAACGGGTCATTCTTCCCTGCCTGGCCATCTACGGTTGCGCCGTCGCCGCCCTGGGCCTGCTGCGCGCGCACCTTTGGCAGTTCTATCTCACCTGCACCCTCATGGGATTGGTGGGCAATGGCGCCGCGCACCTGGCCTATTCGCGCGCCGTCTCCACGTGGTTTCATCGGCGGTTGGGCATGGCTCTGGCCTTGGTAATGATGGGGGCGGGGTTCGGTTCAATGATCCTGCCTTTTGTTGCTCAATCCATCATCAGCCGCGCGGGTTGGCGTGCGGCCTACTTCTTGCTCGGCGGACTTGCACTGTCGGCAGGACTACCCTTGGTCTGGCGATACATCCGCGAACCTGCGCGCCCCCAACATGAATCATTGACGGCGCAGCTTTCCGGCCCCACCTGGCAGCAGGGCTTCCGGTCGTTTCCCTTTGTCATTCTGGTGGTGGTACTGTTCGTGAATTCGTTGGCCATGAATGGGACGGTTGCTCACCTGGCAGCGCTGCTGACCGACCGAGGCATCAGCGCCCGCGGAGCGGCCCTGAGCGCGTCGTTGCTGGGCGGATCGAGCCTGCTGGGGCGCCTTGCCGTGGGCTGGGTACTCGACCGATGCTTCGGAACGCGCGTTGCTTTCGTGGTTTTTCTGGTTACGGCGGGTGGGATTCTGCTGCTTGCCAGGGCGGACACACTGTTACTCGGCTGCGTCGCTGCGGGGATGATCGGAGTGGGAGCAGGCGGAGAGGCGGATATCACTCCCTATCTCCTGACTCGCTATTTCGGGCTGCGCGCTTTCGCAACCCTCTACGGAATTACCTGGACGTTCTATGCCATCGCCGGCGCGGTGGGTCCGGTCATTTTGGGACGGGCATTTGACTCGACCGGGTCATACACGTCGCTGCTGGTCGTTCTGGCCGCCTCGATGGCCGTTGCCGGCGCGTTGTTCCTGCTTCTGCCGCGATATCCAAGTCCACGCTAACCACCGCATTGATCGATCCACACCAAGGAAAAGGAACGCAATAAACATCCCGCTTTTTCGAAGCCGACGTCTTCATTCAATCCCCTCCCGTCTCAGCAACGCATTCAGGTCCCTGGAGCCGTGGACTACCCGCAGGATCTCCACGCTATCGGGGAGCGGGCGATAGAGCACCAGCACTTTTTCGAAGCCTGACACTCGAAAAACTCTTAACGGCGCCAAAGCGGGGTGCCTGACGCGGCAGAGCCAGCCCATCCGGGGTTGTGTGGCGAGGAGCGAAAAGGTCTCGTGGGCAGCGAGGAGAAACTTGTGGCCAGTGTCAGGGCTGGCGTGCGTGGCAAGGTAGTAAGCTTGCTCGTCGAGGTCCTGATCGGCCCTGGGGCGAATGGTGTAGCGCACGCTCAACGGGTACCGGTCTTCTTCAGACGTTCATCCAGCATGCGGTGTTTGTTTTCCCAATAACCCAGACCGACTTCGATCGGCTCACCGGAGTTGAGCCCCTCAAGCGCCAGAGCTTCCAGTTCGTCCTCGGCTCGCTGCTCGGCACCGACCAAGCGCTCAACGTAAGCCTCAATCGTAAGACCTTCGGCCTCCGCCCGGGAGCGGAGTCTTGCTGCGAGTTCGGGATGAAGCGTAATGGTCACAGGTGATCGGCCTCCAATCCAGAATAAATTCTATGCGCTCTGGAAACAACTGTCGAGGCGTTCTTCAAATGTTACCGGGTACCGCGGAGGTCGTATTGGGGTACCGGGTACCGCGGACGTCGGTTTGGGTAGCGATGAGGTGCGCGCTCTTCAGCGCTCCTCAGCGGCTCTTCCTTCGGCCATCTTCTTCTCGTTGTATCTTTGCAATTCCCAGCGCAAGGCAGCCAACGGCGGGGGCCTGACGTGGCGGGCATTATTGACCTCGTGCTGAAGCATTCAGAGGTGACTTCGAATGCTTCGACTCCATAGGAAGAGCCGCGGAGGAGTCCGTCAGCCGACGGACACCTCCGCGCTACCCGCTTTTCCTTCGGCCATCTTCTTCTCGCGGGTGGCGCAGACATTGCAGTGGATGTCTGCGACCCTTGCGAACCGCCCGGAATCGGTTCGGGCAGCGGACCCACCTTGGGTTTGGGGACGCATACATTGGAACACGATGTATGCGCCACCCGCGAGACGCCTGGCTCTTGGTAGCGGGCTGCGTTGCCAGTATGGATCGGGATAGGGGAGCTGCGGAAGAAGGCCAACGGTAGGAGCGCTTGCGCAGCCTTGGCCTCGATCCGTCCGAAACGCCCCTTGGTTCCGCCAAATTGTCGCAGCCAATTGTAAAATCTTCGCTGTTATTCCTCGAATTTCCTACCGGTAGGAAATTGCTCGATGATTTAACTTGACAACTCGGTTATTATATGATTTAAGATAGGGCGTGCAACGTGTCTACGCTACATCATCCCGCCGCGGCCCCTCCCCAGGCCATAGCGACGCCCCAAACCCGCGCGTTTACCCGCGCATGTTCAGTGGATGTGCGAGAAGTAAAAATACTCACACCATCAAATGGGCAAGCCCTCGGGCGGCACCTTGTCTGCTATCCCCTGAAATGCCAGGCGCTTCCATTTCTGGTATCAAATTTTGTGAACAATACGCAAAAATGGCAAAAAACGAAGGCATGTCTGTGGATGTTATTGGAAATAAACGGACAAAAAAACGTCACATCTGGGTTGTCTGTCGATATTGCTGAAAACAAAGGCACATAGCCGTGCAACATGTGGATGAAGATCAAGGGAGCAGAGCAAAGGAACAAGGGCGGGCAATGATCACCGCCAAGTCGAGCGAAATGCGCCAACCGGAGTTCTGCCTGGCCCCGAACCACTAACCGCTCGCCACTGTTCTTAGGGTTCCGGCTCGATGAGTCCCAGGTGGCCATCGGGGCGATTGTAGATTACGTTTACGCGCTCGGTGTCGGGATTGCGGAACACCACCGCGCCGGCGTGCGAGCGGTCGAGCGAGTCAATGGCTTCTTCCAGGCTCATGGGTTTCAGCGGCACGCGCTCCGAATGGACGATGCGGTGCTCATCGTGATCCACCTGTCCGGTGCCCAGGACATTCAGAACGACTGCGGAGGTGGGCTTGGGGCGGCGCTTCTGGGTGCGGCGCCGTTCGATCAGGCGGACGGCCTGACGGGCAAGTTTGTCCACCGCGCCGTTGATCGAAATGCGGATGTCGGCGCTTTCCTCTACGCCCACCACGATGTGATGGCGGAATTTCAGGGTGAATTCGGCGATCCGCCAATGCTTCTCCGCGGTCAGGATGGCATGCACGCCGCACTCATCCCCCATCAGCCGAATGATTTTTTTCAGCCGGGCCTCGGTATAGCGTTGCAGGTCGGGGCTGATCTCCACTTGCCTGCCGGTAAAGTCAATGTGCATGGAACCGCCTCCTAAAACGCAGTGACGAGTGAAAAGTGACGAGTGACGAGCAGAACCGGCCCGACTCCTGCGGGAGGTTACTCGTGCTTGTCACTTGTCACTCGCCACTCGTCACTGTCTCTATGCTTTGACCCGACGTTGGTGAGTGCTCGGAATTCGCATATCCTCGCGATACTTGGCCACGGTGCGGCGCGTCACGCAATAGCCCACATCGCGTAGACGATGGGTAATCTGCTCGTCGGTTAAGGGATGCATGGCTTCTTCTTCCTCGATCATTTTCTTGACCAGCCGCTTCAGGTTGATCAATGAGGTGGCGCCGCCCGCCGGACCCTGCACCGCCTCGGAAAAGAAGTACCGCAGTTCGAAAACGCCCTGGGAAGTGCGTGCGTATTTGTTGGCGACCGCGCGGCTCGGTGGATGGGTGAACCCCCACTTCCTCCGCCACCTCCTTGATCATCATGGGCCGCAATTCGTCGATGCCCCGGTCGAGAAAGTCCTTCTGGCGGCGGATGATCGCCTCGCAAACGCGAATGATGGTTTGCTTGCGCTGTTCGATGTTCTTGATGAGCTGGATCGCCGAGGTAAAGCGTTCCTTTACGTAGTTTCGCACCTCGCGCGTCGTGCCGTCTTCACCCAGCATGCGGCGATAATGATGACTGAGTCGAAGCTGTGGAAGTCCGTCCTCGTTCAATACGACCTGATATCCCTCACCCGTGCGGACAAAAGCCACATCGGGTTCAATCAATCGCGCCTGGGAGTTGTTATACCTTTGTCCGGGGCGAGGGTGGAGCTTGCAGATGATCTCCACGCAGCGCTCGACAGCCTTGACGGGCCGGTAAGAGCGCGGGCAATCTCGCGATATTGTTTGTTCTGGAGCTGTTTCAGGTGGTCGGAGACGATCTGCTGTGCCAGGGGATTGTCCGTCGCCAGAGCACGGAGTTGGATCAGGAGGCATTCGCGTACGTCACGAGCCGCCACCCCCAGCGGATCGAACAATTGAAGCAAGCTGAGCGCCTCTTGCACGTGCGCAAGTTGGTGGTTGCCCGTTTGGGCGATTTCTTCCAACGTGGCCGTGACGTAACCATCCTCGTTCAGATTGCCGATAATCGATTGGCCCGCTTCGCGCACTTCCTCCTCGCAGATTGACAGGCTCAGTTGCCATTCCAGATGGTCAGCAAGGGAAGTCGGCTGCGAGAGGAAGTTCTCAAACGAAGGTTTTTCTATCACTTCCGCGGCGGGCGATTTGTAACCGGGATCTAGGTAATCGTCGAAGAAAGACCCAAAGTCGATCTGCTCGAACGAATCTTGGCGCTCGCCGTTG